>NZ_JAZHSH010000001.1:0-1200000 GCF_040100845.1 Chengkuizengella sp. SCS-71B
GTTACATGTTATATCCGGGTTCCCAAAAGTTTAAAACTTTTGAGCTATTTGTTTGGATTCCTGAAAAATTTCAAGTCTCCGTAAGTTCACTCGTTATTCAGTTTTCAAGGTGCAAAGAATGCCTTATTATCAAGCATTTTCTTTTGTTTTGTCGTCCGTCTCAGCGGCGACTTTAATAATATAACATGATCCTTTTATATAATGCAAGTACTTTTTTTAAAAAAATGTTCCCACTAAAAAGTGAGAACATTTTATGCTAAAGATTAGATAATAATGGATGGTATAAAACCATTCATTTAAAGCATTCTGTCACTTTTGGGGATCATTATTAAAATCCCTGGCCCCACTCAAAGCTTTTGTCGGTTAAATACTATTTTTCTTTCATCGTTGGAAATAATAATACGTCACGTATAGATGGTGAATCAGTTAATAACATAACAAGTCGATCCATTCCAATTCCTAACCCACCTGTAGGCGGCATTCCATATTCTAAAGCTCTTATAAAATCATCATCCATCATATGAGCTTCGTCATTTCCTTGCTCACGTTCTTTTATTTGAGACTCAAATCTTTCCCTTTGATCTATTGGATCGTTTAACTCAGTAAAAGCATTCGCATGTTCTCTAGCAACGATAAACAATTCAAAACGATCTGTAAATCTAGGATCCGCTTCATTCTTTTTAGCTAATGGTGAAATTTCTACAGGGTGTCCATAAATAAATGTAGGTTGAATCAACGTCTCTTCAACAAACGTTTCAAAGAATTCATTCACAATATGTCCATATGCCATCGTAGGATCTACTTTAACATTGTGCTTTTTGGCAAGCTGATGTGCTTCCTCATCCGTCATCTGGACACTGAAATCTACACCCATTACATCTTTAATCGCATCTACCATTGAAATTCTTTTCCATGGAGCACCTAGATCAACTTTAACTCCCTGATAGTCAACTACTTTATTACCTAAAACTTGTTCAGCTATATGCCCGATCATTTCCTCTGTTAATTGCATGATATCTTCGAAGTTTGCATAAGCTTCGTAAAGCTCCAACATAGTGAACTCTGGGTTATGACGTGTAGATATTCCTTCATTTCGGTATACTCGTCCTATTTCGTAAACTTTCTCCAACCCACCTACAATTAATCTTTTAAGATGCAATTCAATTGCAATTCTCATATATAATTGCATGTCCAATGCATTATGATGAGTAATAAACGGGCGTGCAGCTGCACCTCCTGCAATAGTATGAAGTGTTGGAGTCTCTACTTCTAAGAAAGATTGTTGGTTTAAATATTCACGCATAGATTGAATGATTTTTGAACGAAGGATAAATGTTTCTTGTACATCCTGATTCATAATTAGATCTACATATCTTTGACGATATCTCAGTTCTACATCTTTAAGCCCATGAAACTTTTCAGGTAATGGGTATAAAGATTTAGAAAGAACTGTAACTTCCGTTGCCTTAACAGAGATCTCTCCTGTTTTTGTTTTAAAAACAAACCCTTTCACCCCAACAATGTCTCCAATATCCAACATCTTGTAAGCTTCAAATTGATTTTCCTCAACTGTATCTTTACGAACATAAATCTGAATCTTACCAGAAATATCCTGAATATGAGCAAAACCAGCTTTACCCATACCTCTTTTTTGCATAATACGACCTGCAATAATGACTTCCGCTTTTTTCTCTTGCAAATCTTCTTTTGTAAACTCGGAATAATCAGAAATAATTTCATTGGCTGTATGTGTACGTTCAAACTTACCACCAAATGGATCTATTCCTAAATTTCTAAGTTCATCTAACTTATTCCGGCGTATTTGTAACAACTCATTTAGTTCTAATTCTTGGCTCACTTATAACTCCACTCCTTTAGCTTTCACAACAATATTACACAAAAAAGCTTCCATAGGAAGCAATCATCGGAAGCTTTTTTGTAGATGGGAATAATGAATAAACTATTTCATGATATCAATGATTTTATATTGTATCACGCCAGCAGGTACATTTACATCTACAACCGATCCTTTTTCTTTACCTAGAATCGCTTTCCCTACAGGGCTTTCATTGGATATTTTATTTTGAGAAGGGTCAGATTCTGCCGTTCCAACGATAGCATATTCAACCTCATCTCCATACTCAACGTCCTTTAGAACCACTCGAGAACCGATGTTTACTTTATCAGTACCTACATCATCGTTATTAATAATACGTGCATTACGAAGCATTTTTTCAAGTGTAATTACTCGCCCTTCAATAAATGCTTGCTCATTTTTAGCATCTTCATATTCAGAGTTCTCACTAATGTCTCCGTATCCGATAGCTACCTTAATTCTTTCCGCAACCTCTCTACGTTTTACGGATTTTAAATTTTCCAATTCATCCTCTAGCTTTTTTAAACCCTCTGGGGTAAGAATTACTTCTTTATCAGACATATTGAAATCTCCTGTCATTTAAGTATTTTTCATATTTGCTTCAACCAGCAAATAGAAATTGCTCTATTTTAATATATTAAAGTTTCAGCCCATGATGACAGATTCATGATGACTCTTTAATTCAAGGGTTGTTTCATATTTTATTCTAATGGTTGATTATATGGTAAGGATGTTAAAAAGTCAATAAAGGGTTGCTTATTTAGATAAATCTAATGAATTACGACATTATTATCTACGTTCTCACTTTTTTGCTGTTGAGATTCAACAAAATTTTTAAAAATATTTTTCATTCCATCTCTTGTCGTTTCAGACATAATTTCATCTTTGACTTTTGCAGAACCACGTAATCCTTTTAAATACCAAGCCATATGTTTACGCATTTCTCTTACAGCAACATTCTCGCCCTTTAAATCAACTAAACGATCTAAATGCAACAACGCGATGCGCATTTTTTCATTTACATCAGGTTCAGGCAATAGTTCTCCATTCGTTAAGTAATGAATCGTGCGATAAAGCATCCATGGATTTCCTAACGCTGCTCTACCAATCATAACACCGTCACATCCAGTGTAATCAAGCAAATGTTTTGCATCTTCAGGTGTAAACACATCACCATTTCCGATTACTGGGATTTGTACCGATTGTTTGACTTCTTTTATAATATCCCAATTCGCTTTGCCAGTATACAATTGCTGCCTTGTTCTTCCATGAACAGCTACAGCTTTACCACCTGCACGCTCCACAGCTTGTGCATTTTTAACAGCAAATATATGTTCATCATCCCATCCCATTCTCATTTTTACAGTAACTGGTTTAGATACTGCTGATACAACAGCAGAAACCATCTCTTCTATTTTAGATGGATCTAACAGCCATTTAGCACCTGCGTCACATTTCGTAATTTTAGGTACTGGACATCCCATGTTGATATCTATAATATCAGCATTCGTATTTTGATCAACGACCTTTGCAGCTTCAACGAGTGAATGTTTATCCCCTCCAAAAATTTGTAAACTAAGAGGTTTTTCTCTATCATCGACAAACAACATTTGCATCGTTCTTTCATTTCCATGTAAAATCGCTTTATCACTTACCATTTCAGCACATACTAATCCAACACCAAATTCTTTTGCAATTAATCGAAATGCTGGATTACAAACTCCTGCCATAGGAGCTAGCACGACATTATTTTTGGTTTGGATATTTCCAATTTGCAACATTTCTTTATTCCTTTCAATTTAATCTTCACTTTTTAATTCTTCAGCATCGATGTACAATGCTTCTGATATTAGTTGAATTGTTTTTTCATCAGGTTTAATGGATCCTCGTTCAATAGAGCCTAATTTACTAATTGAAATACCTACTTTAACCGCAAGTTCAGTTTGAGTGTAACCCTTTAATTTTCTGAAAGCTCTAATACGTTGAGCCACTCGGTTCTTTTCCAAAGTCTTACTCCTTCTCTCTCACTCTCAAGTTCCATTAATTGATCCACTGTACTTTGAATTTGTTGTCTTTCTTCTTCTGCTTGAATCACATCCAAGAGTGGGATAAGTACAAACAACCTTTCATTCATCCGTGGATGAGGAACAATAAGTTGGTCTGTGTTTATTTGAACATTGTCATATAACAATAAATCTAAGTCAATGGTCCTTGGCCCCCAATGAATTACTCTTTGTCTTAATAATGATTTTTCAATTACTGTTAATTGATTTAGTAATTGTTTGGGAGAAAACGTGGTTGTAACCAAAACAACCATATTTAAAAAAGCATTCTGATCTGTATACCCTACAGGATCAGTTTCATATATATTTGAACATCCTATCACTTTTATAGGGCTTTTATTTAATTGTTGTACCGCATCTTTAAGATAAGTTTCTCGCTCACCTATGTTTGACCCTAACCCTATATATGCAATACTCTTCCTATTGTCTTCATTCATGTTTACACGTTCTTTCGATGGATTTCAACAGCAACACCTGAAAAGTGTATATCAAAAGGTGGATTAGGTTTAGTTACCTTCACTGTAATTTCGTTGATCTTAGTATAAGTTTTCAACACTATAGATGCAATATTTTCTGCTAAAGCCTCAATAAGTTGATATGAACGTCCTTCCACAATTCCTTTAATCACATCGTAAACTTCTGCATAATTAATGGTTTGATTTAAATCATCACTCTTTCCTGCTGATTGTAAATCAAAAAAAAGAGTAGTGTCTATGTAAAATTTCTGACCTAATTTCCTTTCTTCAGGAAAAACCCCATGGTAACCGTAAAACTCCATTTTTTCCATTATCATTTTATCCAATTTTAAAACTCCCCTCATTATATTTCAATCACTTTTTAACAACATTGCATCCGTCATCGTTGCCACTCGTTTCATTTCTTTAATATCATGGACACGAACGATTTGACACCCTTGCATCATTCCATAAACAATAGTAGTCGCTGTACCTTCTATAACATCATTAGAAGGTAAATCCAATACATTTCGAATCATAGACTTTCTTGATGTACCTAATAAGACAGGATATCCCATTGCAACAATTTCACTTAGATGATTCATTAAGATTAAATTTTCATCAAGAGTCTTTGCAAATCCGATGCCTGGGTCTAAAATAATCTGCTCATTTTTTATTCCTGCTTGATGAGCAATGTTTATGCTTTCATTTAAATCAAAAATAACGTCCTGAATAAAATGATCGTATCCTTTTTCCTCTCGATTATGCATGATGATGACTGGACATTGATGTTTAGCAATAACAGAAGCCATATTCCTATCTTTTTTTAGACCCCATACATCATTCACAATATTCGCTCCAGCGGTTAAGGCTTTCTCAGCAACCTCAGCTTTGTATGTATCGATAGAGATGGGAACTTGAATCACATCCTTTAGTACTTTTATAATTGGAATGACTCGTTGTAATTCTTCATTTACATCAACTGTCTCGGCGTTAGGTCTTGTAGATTCCCCACCCACATCAATGATATCCGCTCCCTCTTCAATCATCTTCAATGCTCTTTCTACTGCTGTTTCTTCACTTATATACTTCCCACCATCAGAAAAAGAATCCGGGGTTACATTTAAGATACCCATGATTAGCGTTTTTTCTCCCAATGTTATTGATCGGTTCTTACAATTTAATTTTCGAAAACCAGTGTGGGGTCTTGATCTAGATATAAATAAATTCTGTCTCATTTGTATCCTCCTATAGCTGATCTATATTTTTCAATCCAATCCCTTGTCTTGGAACCAACTCTTCCTGACCCTACGTTAAACTTTTCACCTTGTAAATCATATAGTGCTGTTATTGGTACGATTTCTTGAATAGAATTGGTTATAAATATCTCATCAGCAGTCATTAAATCCTCCCATAAAAACCTTCCTTCAATGACTTGAATGCCTATCTTTTCTAACCATTCAATTACATAAGCTCTTGTAACTCCTGGTAAAATTCCAGTATCTATGGATGGAGTGTAACAATCCTGGTCACGAACGAAAAAAACATTACTTACAATACCTTCTGCTAAATACCCTTCAGCAGTTAAAAATAGTCCCTCTGCTTTTTTATCTGTAGCCGTTTCATTCATTTCTTTTTTTGCTAAAATATTATTCATATAATGAAGTGATTTTAAGCGTATGTCTGCCTCTGGAGTATTTCGTTTAATATTTAATAGCTGAATTGCTTTTCCTTTTTGATATAAATCCTCGTTTATAACAGGTAGAGCTTTCATATAAATGATCTCATTGTAATTGGAATATTCATCTAAAGGTAATCCTAAGTGGCCCTCTCCTGCTGTAATGGTATAACGTATATATCCATCTTCTAGTTGATTTATTTTAAGCAATTTTTCAATTTGTTGTAAAACACGATGTTTGTCATGGACCCAATTCACACCAATCATTTTACAGCTTTTTTCTAAACGATTTAAATGTTGTTCTATTAAAAAAGGTTTTCCTTGATAAGTCCGAAACGTTTCAAATAAACCCATACCGTAAAGAAAACCGTGATCAAATATAGATATCACGGCCTCCTTTTCGTCAAGTATTGTATCATTTATACTAACTTTCATTTGTCTGTTCTCTCTTTGCATTTTTTCGGGAGATGAAATTGTTTAATAGTTGTAAACCATGGTCTGTAATAATTGACTCAGGGTGAAATTGTACCCCTTCGATGTTATATTCCTTATGCCTTAATCCCATAATCTCACCCGCTTCTGTTTCAGCACTAATCTCCAAACAATCCGGTAGTGACTCTCTACGAACAATTAAAGAATGATATCTCGTTGCTGTGTAAGGAGATGGAATATCTTCAAATATCGTTTTGCCATCATGAAAAATCGGAGAGGTTTTACCATGCATAAGTTGTTCAGCTTTAATCACTTCTCCACCAAAAACTTGCCCAATCGCTTGATGGCCTAAACACACTCCCAATATAGGGATCTTTCCTTTGAAATGATCAATTAAACTCAAACTGACTCCCGCTTCATTAGGTGTACACGGTCCTGGAGAAATTAAAATATGATCAGGTTGCAACTGTTCTATTTTTGAAATGTCAATTTCATCATTTCTATGAACAAGAACCTCTTGTCCAATTTCACCTAAATACTGTACCAAATTGTAAGTAAATGAATCATAATTATCAATGACAAGTATCATACCAAATGCGCCCCCTTTTACACTTGATGGATTAATTCACTGTATTGAATCGCTTTCCATAATGCTTTCGCTTTATTTAAACTTTCCTTATATTCTCTATAGGGATCAGAATCAATGACAATACCAGCCCCTGCTTGTATATAACCGATCTGATCTAAAACAACTAAAGTACGTATTATAATATTAAATTCCATATTCCCATTGTAGTCAATCCAACCAATGGACCCTGTATATGGACCTCTCCTAACTGGTTCTAATTCTTCAATGATTTCCATCGTTCGAATTTTTGGTGCTCCGGTTATAGTTCCACCAGGAAATGTTGCTGCAATAACGTCGTACCCGTCTTTGCCTTCAACTAATTCACCGTGTACCTCTGAAACGATATGCATGACATGCGAATAGTATTCTATTTCCATAAAATCTGTAACTTTCACCGAACCAAATTTAGAAATTCGACCTAGATCATTTCTTTCTAAATCCACTAACATAACATGTTCTGCGCGTTCTTTCTCATTCAATATCAGTTCTTCTGCCAGTTTCTTGTCTTCTGCATTGTTATTCCCTCTGCGTCTTGTACCTGCTATTGGTCTTGTACTTACAATATCATCCTCAAGTTTAACTAATAACTCCGGAGATGCGGATACAAGATGAAAATCAGGACATTTCAAAAAACTCATATATGGTGAAGGATTCAACAGTCGCAGCCATTCATAAAGTTCTTCTGGAGAACTATTTAATCGTCTGCTTTGCCGTAGTGAAAGATTTACTTGAAAAACATCCCCTTGGGATATGTATTGTTGAATTTTTTTAACTGCTTCCATATACTCATCTTTTGCAAAGGCTTTCTCAACTCCTTCTATGGATTCTACATCGATGTGAAGTTGATCTTGTTCTACTGAATTTTGAAATATCCTCTGTCTTTGATGAGATGGGTGGAGATCGTTTATATTTACGATATCATCCCACTTTTTTTTCATATGTTCCACTTTTTCTTTAGCCTTTAAAAATTGATAATGAAGCATATCCTCGTTTATATGCTTATCTGCAACAGGAAGATGGACTGCACAATACAGACATTGATTAACCTGATCTATAATCCATAACTCATCTATCATCATAAAATAATAATCTGGAAGTTCTAATTCCTCTTTTGAAAGATTTGGTATTTTTTCTATTGAGCGAATAACATCATAACTCCAATAACCAACACAGCCTCCAACAAATTTTGGAGCCCCTTCTACTTTAGGAGAAGCATAACCGCGCATCCAGTTTTTTACTAAATCCAAAGGTTTGCCTTGAACGTGAATTTTATTGTTATTTTCATCAGAAATGATGCCTTTATTATCGCTGCCAAATATAGTTGAAAAAGGCTGTAATCCTAAAAAGGAATATTGCCCGGTCTTGCCGCTTTCTAATACAAATGCATGATCTGAACAATTCTCCCAAGCTTTTTCCCAAGAAATCACATCAACACTAGGTAAAGGGAATGCTTGTATATATGGGAGCATCGTATATTCATTTGTCCAATGCTTCCACTGCTCTAAAGAGGTTAATATCACGATGAATACCCCCGAGTTTGTTTAATTTTTTTTAACTCATTATTAATCATATTGATTACTAAGTATATCTGAAATAAATTAAAATAAAAAGTCCCTCTTTCGAAGGACCAGATGATAAATGATTTTATAGTTTTCAATCGACGTTTAATAAATTCCGTTTTCAGCGCCGAGAAGATTTAATTTAAACAGGTTATAGGGTTTTTGGGGTGATTACAATTATTCGAATTGATATAGTGGAGTGCTTAAATAACGCTCACCATTACTTGGAACAACTGCAACGACTCTCTTACCTTTGCCTAGTTTTTTTGCGACTTCAAGTGCTGCATAAATCGCTGCGCCAGAAGAAATACCACCAAGAATACCTTCGGCTTTTGCCACTTCACGAGAAGTTTCAAAAGCTTGTTCATTCTCAACTGTAATCACTTCATCATAAATATTTGTATTTAAAATTTCTGGAACAAAACCTGCTCCTATACCTTGGATTTTATGAGGTCCTGGTTTACCTCCAGACAGTATAGGAGATGCCGCAGGTTCAACTGCTACTATTTTTACATCTGGGAAGTTTTCCTTTAATACTTGACCCGCACCAGTAATCGTTCCACCTGTACCAATTCCTGAAATAAAGGCATCTAATCCTCCTCCATCAAGAGAATGAATGGCTTCTACAATTTCAGGACCTGTGGTTTTCACATGAATTTGTACGTTTGCTTGATTGTTAAACTGCTGAGGCATAAAGTAATTAGGATTCTCAGCTTGAATCTCTTCAGCGCGTTTGATAGCACCCTTCATACCTTCTGGACCAGGAGTCAGAACTAACTCCGCACCATATGCACGTAATAAGTTACGTCTTTCCATACTCATCGTTTCAGGCATAACAAGGATAGCTTTGTAACCTTTAGCTGCCGCTACCATGGCTAAACCTATACCTGTATTTCCACTTGTCGGTTCAATAATCGTATCGCCTGATTTTAATAATCCTTCTTTTTCGGCTGTTTCAATCATGTTAATTGCAATACGGTCTTTAACACTTGCTCCTGGGTTTTGAAATTCTAACTTTACATAAATTTCTGCACTATCCTCAGGAACAACTCTGCTTAAACGAACTAAAGGTGTGTTACCAATTACCTCTGTAATGTTATTAACAATTTTAGACATTATTTTCCCTCCCGTTTTTTCTAATTATTGCATAAATAAATATATTTAAATGTTATTTCCGACTAAATTAGTAGGTTTTATAAAATAATAGTACCAATTCATATTATAAATGTCAATATGAATTACCTGTCCATTTTTAAAATTAATTTTTGTAAGTCCTCTGCATCAAATTGATATTTTTCATTGCAAAAATGACATACAACCTCGGCTTGTCCATCTTCAGTAATAATTTTATTTATTTCAGCTTTTCCTAAACTAACTAAAGTATCTGTTACTTTTTCCCTACTGCATTGGCATCTAAATTTCACATCCATTTGATCCATGATCTGAACAGAAGGGAGAACCTCTTGTAAAATTTGCTCTAATGTCTTGTTCTCTTCTAACAATTCTGTCACTGGTTTAATTTGACTAAAACTTTGTTCTATGTTCGTAATTTCCTCATCACTTAATCCTGGCATCAGCTGTATGATGAAACCACCTGCTTTTCTAACTGATGTATCCTGATCAACTAAAACTCCTACAGAAACAGCTGAAGGGGTTTGTTCTGATTTCGCAAAATAGTACGTGAAATCTTCTCCTAATTCACCTGAAATAATAGGGATGCTCCCTCTATAAGGTTCCTTTAACCCTAAATCCTTAATAATATAAATCGAACCTTCTCTACCTACTGCACCTGAAACGTCTAATTTATTTTGAGCATTGCTTGGCAAATGGACATGTGGATGATCTGCATAAGCACGTACTTCTCCATGAGCATTGGCATCAACGACAATCTGACCCATCGGACCATTCCCTTTGATTTGAATCGTCAGCTTTTCTTCATTTTTAAGCATTGCACCCATCATAACTCCTACAGAAGCAGCCCTTCCTAATGCTGCCGTAGCAGTAGGCCATGACTCCTGCCTTTGACGAAGCTCCTCAACAAGATTTGTAGTATGAACAGCAAATGCACGTACTTTCCCGTCCATAGCTGTACCACGAATAAGATAATCATTCATTTTGTTTATTCCTCCTAAGATGAAGATGGCATTTCATTACGTTCATAAATAATTCTTAATCCTTCTAATGTTAAGAGAGGATTAGTACGTTGAATTGTTTTAGACTCATTAGAAATTAATTCTGCTAATCCCCCCGTTGCGATGATATTTGGTTTTGTTGTAAATTCTTCTTGGATTCTTTCCACAATTCCATCAACCTGACCAGCATACCCAAATATGATACCCGCCTGCATGGAGCTCACCATATTCCTGCCAACAACATGTTTAGGTTTAACTAGCTCAATTCTAGGTAACTTAGCTGCTTTTTGATACAGCGCTTCAGTAGAAATCCCAATACCAGGTGAGATTAAACCTCCGATATACTGAGATTTTTCATCAATATAATCAAATGTTGTTGCTGTTCCAAAATCTACGATAATTAGTGGAGCACCATATAACTCAATCCCTGCAACGGAGTTAACGATTCGATCTGCCCCTACCTCCCTAGGATTTTCATAACGAATATTTAACCCTGTTTTGATGCCAGGACCTACAATAATTGGCTCTTTACTTAAGTATTTTGTACATAATGTTTCCAAAACGTACATTAATGGAGGGACTACAGAGGAAATAATTATCCCTTCAATCTGTTCTTTTTCAATTTTTGCATGATGAAATAAATTATGTATCATAATGCCATATTCATCAACGGTAGCTGAACGATTTGTACTCAGTCTCCAATGATGTAATAATTTTTTACCTTCATATACACCTAACACAATATTGGTATTTCCAACATCTATAACAAGAATCAAAACGTAGTCACCTTCTTTTCATTTAAATCTAAACTAATGTCTATGTTCTGGATTGAAGTCGTTAATCCCCCAACTGAGATAACATCCACTCCAGTTAAGGCAATTTCTCTTACAGTATTAAGGGTTACTCCTCCTGATGCTTCCACAATAACATGAGAAGATTGCTCTTTTATTAATTTTACACTTTTCGTCATATGTTCAATAGACATATTATCCAGCAATATTATATCTGCAGCTAACGCTTCTTTTATTTGATCCAACGATTCAATTTCCACCTCAATTTTCATCGTATGAGGGATTTGATTTCTTGCTGATTCAATTGCATTCTTCACACTGCCTGTTGCCTTTATATGATTGTCTTTAATCATAACTGCATCATACAAACCTAGCCGATGATTGTACCCACCACCAACTTTAACCGCATATTTTTCTAATATGCGATGACCAGGTGTCGTTTTCCTTGTATCAGCAATTTTAACGGGTAAGCCACTTAATTCTTTGACAAAGGAATTTGTTTTGGTCGCTATTCCAGAAAGGCGTTGCAATAAGTTAAGGGCTATCCTTTCACCCATTAATATGTTCCTCGTGTTTCCTTCTACTGTTACGATGGTATCACCCTTATTTAAAAAGGAACCCTCTATTGCTTTTTCATTAAATTTGATGTTTGGATTTACAATTTCGAAGACTAGTTTCGCAATTGGCAAACCTGCCAGCACTCCACTTTCTTTCGCATGAATGAACCCAATAGATTGATGTTCAACCGGGATAGTAGATATACTTGTCACATCTCCTGTACCTATGTCTTCCTTCAACCAGTCTTTAATATTTTCCTTTATTTCTTCCATACTTCCTTCAATCATGTTCAATACACTCCTCTACTATACCTTGATCACGATGATGCAATATATGTTTACGCCATACAATTTCATCTCTTTCAGGGAAATCCTCTCTATAATGTGCACCACGGCTTTCTTCTCTTACTTTTGCTCCTTCTGTAGTTAACAATGCACAGATTAATAAGTTAACAAATTCAAACTCCTCTAACTTCGTAAGATGTGATTCAAACACAGGCAATTGTCGCTTCAATTCTACAAGCCCTTTATCTAATCCTTTTAGTGATCTTTCTAGACCGACGTACCTAAGCATAATTTTTTGCAGCTTTAATCGCCTTTCAACCATAGCCTGGGTATTATGTTTGCGATCAAATTCCACTTTTACTTCAGGTACCTGTTTCAAAGAAGCAAGTTGATTGATTTGATTTACAATTCTTCTTCCAAAAACAATCGCTTCAGATAGTGAATTGCTTGCTAAACGATTTGCTCCATGAACGCCAGTTGAAGATACTTCCCCACAGGCAAATAACCTTTTGACAGAAGTTTCTCCATTTAAGTCTGTTTTCACTCCACCCATCATGTAATGTGCAGCAGGTGCCACAGGGATCCAATCAACCGTTAAATCCAATCCATAATCTAAGCAAAATTGATAAATGGTTGGGAAACGATGTTTCACCTTATCAGGAGATTCATGAGAAATATCTAAATAAACAAAGGTAGAATTCGTCTTTGCCATTTCACTTACAATTGCTCTAGCTACTACATCACGAGGTGCCAGCTCTAGCTGAGTATGATATTGATCCATAAAACGCTCACCTTTAATGTTTCTTAATACAGCACCTTCGCCTCTAACTGCTTCAGATATTAAAAAACGGGGTGCACCTGGGTAATATAAAGCAGTTGGATGAAATTGTATAAATTCCATATCTTTAATCAGCGCCCCTGCTCGATACGCCATGGCTATACCATCACCTGTTGCAATAGTTGGATTTGTTGTGTATCGAAAAAGCTGTCCAGAGCCTCCTGTACATAGAACTACTGCTTTTCCCTGTACATAAACACGTTCACCATCAGATTTTTGTATGAGTGCACCACAGCATTCCCCATCGTTTGTAATCAAATCAATAACAAAATGGTCATCCCACATTTCAATGTTCTCCCTATCTCTGACTTGCTCCGATAAGGCACGTACAATTTCAGCACCTGTTGCATCCCCATACGCATGTAATATACGTCTTTGACTATGAGCCCCTTCCTTCGTGAGGGCAATTTCACCATCTTCTTCATCAAATTGAGTTCCCAGCTTCATCAGATCTTTCACACCATCAGGCCCTTCATGTACAAGAACGTTCACTGCTTCTGTGGAACATAAACCTGCCCCTGCAATTAGTGTGTCTTGTCTATGATAAGCAGGGGAATCTTTTTCATTCATAACAGCTGCTATCCCGCCTTGAGCATATCGAGTATTACTGTCTAATAATGTTTTTTTCGTAATCATAATAACATCATTGTCTTTACTTGCTTTGATCGCTGTAAATAAACCTGCAATCCCTGAACCAATCACGATAACATCTGTATGTATATGTGGTAATTCATCTATTGAAAAATCAATCAAATATTGAGGTATCACTCTTCATCACCTGTTTTCTTCTACATAGATTAGTGCATATAAAAAGAACACCCACAAAAGTGATGTGATCCCCAGTTCGTCGTGGATGAACTGGTGTCGAATTTAGACACATGGACGTGGCTGTTTTTCGACTATTACTTTTGCGGGGCTCTGAGCCATTATAAAATGGACTATTATTTAACTTCTAACATACGCTCTAATGATAATTTTGCTTTCTCTGCAATGTGAGGCGGAACATAAATTTGTGGTTTCATATCCTCTAAGGAACGCACTAATTTTTTTAAATTATTCACTTTCATATTAGGACAAACTAAAAACTTCGTTGCAAAATGGAATTTTTTATTAGGACTGTCCTTACGAAGCTGATAACCTGTGCCGTCCTCTGTACCAACGATAAATTCTTGACTATCAGATTCTTTACAATATTTCAAAATCCCTGTCGTGCTGCCCACAAAGTCTGCAATCTCCACGACTTCTGGCCTGCACTCTGGGTGTACTACAAACTCTGCATTAGGATATTTAGCTTTCATTTCTTCTACATCTCTGACAGTTAACATATCGTGAGTGTTGCAATACCCTTCCCAAAGGATCATCTTTTTGTCCGTAAATTGGGACACATAATGGCCTAAGTTTTTATCAGGTACCCAAATAATTTCATCGGAGTCTAAAGACTGAATTACTTTCACTGCGTTTGCAGAAGTACAGCATATGTCAGTTTCAGCTTTGATTTCAGCTGAGGAATTAATATAAGTTACCACTGTTGCATTAGGATGTTTACGTTTTAATTCACGCAATCCCTCTACATTAACCATATCAGCCATAGGACAACCTGCTCTTTCATCAGGTATAATGACTGTTTTATCTGGAGCTAATATTTTAGCACTTTCACCCATAAAATGGACACCACAAAAAACAATGACATCTGCATCTGTCTCAGCGGCTTTCTGTGCTAATAAAAATGAATCTCCACGAAAATCTGCTACTTCTTGTATTTCATCGCGTTGATAATAATGTGCTAATATAATGGCGTTTTTTTCCTGTTTTAGTTCGAGCAGTCTTTCTTTCAACTGCTGATTTCGTTCTGCTTTTCTCTCTAAAGCCAAAGCTTCCATTATTAATCCACCCCTCTAAATGACTTTGTGAAAAAATGAACATATAAATACGAGTGCTTTTAATTTATTATGTTTAAAACCATGTTACTTTACTAAATCAAATTTTTCAACTAATTTACACAACATAAATCGTGATGTCAACCAAAATTGGGCAAGAAAAATCCGGAAGTGTTCAATACACTCCGGATTTTGATTAATAGAACTAACTTATTTATTTTTATGCTTTGCCATCTGTATCGTCTTTTTCATCATTATTTTTATCAAATTTAAGTTTATTAGCGTCATCTTGGTCATCCTGTTTTTGAATGTTGACTTTAACATCGTCATCACTTACTTTAGGACTAGCATTGACCTGTACATCTTTATGTTCACCAGGTTTTCGCTCAAGAATTTTCCCTTCTTCTATAATTTCAGTAATTTGATCTTTATCTAATGTTTCTAAATTCAATAATGATTTTGCGATAAGATGTACTTTATCTTCATGTTTGGTTAAAATTTCTTTTGCTTGATCATATCGCTCTTGAATCATTGTTTGCATCTCTTGATCAATTTCATATGCTATAGCATCACTATAGTTCTGCTCATGACCAATATCTCTTCCTAAAAACACTTGTCCTTGTGTTTGACCAAATTGCATTGGACCTAGTTTACTCATTCCGTATTCCATAACCATTGCTCTAACGATACCTGTTGCTTTTTTGAAATCATCATAAGCTCCTGTACCTACTTCACCTATAAATAATTCTTCTGCAACCCTTCCACCAAGCAATCCAGTAACTCTATCTAAAAGTTCATTCTTTGTATTCAGCATACGATCTTCCCCATCTTTAGGGATCATCATGGCATAACCACCAGCACGTCCTCTTGGAACAATCGTAACTTTATGCATTATGTCAGCATTTCGAACAAAATAACCAATGATAGTATGCCCTGCTTCATGATATGCAATGGTACGTTTTTCTTTTTCGCTAATCACACGGCTTTTCTTTTGGGTACCTACAACTACACGATCAAATGCTTCATCCAATTCACTCATACTGATATCTTTACGATTTCTTCTAGCTGCAATAAGAGCAGCTTCGTTTAATAAATTTTCTAGATCGGCTCCTGTAAATCCTGTAGTATAACGAGCCAATGTTTCTAAATTAACATCGTTTGAAATAGGTTTATTGCGAGCATGTACCTTTAAGACAGCTTCACGTCCTCTTACATCAGGACGGTCTACAGTAATCTGTCTATCAAAACGTCCAGGACGTAAAAGTGCAGGATCTAATATGTCTGGTCTATTGGTTGCTGCAACGATAATAATTCCTTCGTTTGCCCCAAAACCATCCATCTCAACAAGAAGTTGATTTAAGGTTTGTTCACGTTCATCATGACCTCCACCTAAACCTGCTCCACGTTGTCTACCAACAGCATCAATTTCATCAATAAAGATAATGCATGGCGCATTTTTCTTTGCATTTTCAAATAAATCACGTACGCGAGATGCACCAACACCTACAAACATTTCCACAAAATCTGAACCACTTATAGAGAAGAATGGAACACCTGCTTCTCCAGCAACAGCACGCGCTAATAACGTTTTACCTGTCCCTGGTGGTCCAACTAATAAAAGTCCCTTTGGAATTCTTGCTCCTAAATTTGAAAACTTTCTTGGATCTTTTAGAAATTCAACAACTTCTACAAGTTCTTGTTTTTCCTCATCTGCGCCAGCTACATCATTAAAAGTTACCTTTTTCTTTTCGTCATTATATAAACGGGCTTTGCTTTTACCAAAGTTCATCACTTTGCCGCCGCTACCCTGAGCTTGATTAAGCAAGAAGAAAAATATAACAAAGATAATGACAAACGGGATAAGTGATGTCAACAATGTCACCCATACGCTTGGTGTTTCCATCGGTTTGTACTCAACCTCTGTATGCTGTTTCAACAACTCATCAAGTGCATCGGTGTCTGGACCATAAAGCTGAAAATTTATAGATCCTGTTTCACTTATAGGATTAACAAATGTCCCTTCTAAATTCGTAGTATAACCATCAAATTGTGAAGAAACCTCTAGAATATTATTATCTAATAATTGCTCTTCAAATTGAGAGTAGTTCAAAACCTCCACCTGTTCGTTTTGACCACTAATAAATCGAACAATACCAATAATAATTAAAAAAACTAATAAATAAAATCCAGTGTTGCGAATGAATCGATTTTTCATCCCCTACCTCCTCTACAAAGCACATTATCTATTTTAACATATCCTAACTTTCATTCACAACTTAGCCATTAAGTGGTGTTCAAAGGCCTTATTGAACTACGTCATTAAGAGTGTGAATAAACTTCATTTTTTAATATTCCTATATAAGGAAGATTGCGATATTTCTCAGCATAATCCAAACCATATCCAACAACAAACTCATTAGGTAATATAAAGCCTTTATAGTCAACCTCTAGATCTACGGTTCTTCCTCCTGGTTTATCAAACAAAGTCACGATAGTTGTAGAGGAAGCATTTCTGCCTTTTAGAACATCTACTAAATAACTTAAAGTTAAACCACTGTCAATAATATCCTCTACAATAAGCACATCTCTACCTTCAACAGGCACGTCTAAATCTTTAATAATTTTCACAACGCCTGATGATTTGGTAGACTGACCATAACTAGAAACCGCCATAAAATCAATTTCCAGAGGGATGTCTATTTTTTTAACTAAGTCTGACATAAAAATAAAAGCACCTTTTAAAACACAGATCACTAATGGGTTTTTCCCTTTAAAATCTCTAGTAATCAATTGACCTAGCTCATTAATTTTTTCTTGAATTTGCTCTTCGCTGTATAATGTCTGTTTTATATCGTTATGCAAAAAACTGACCTCCTAAATTAAAGTATGGAATTTTTGTATTGAATATGTAAAATACGTGAAGTCTTTTCTTCCATTTCTGCATGGCTGGAAACACGAATACCAGGAATCCATAGCACTTGCTGCTTAGCATCAACCAATAATGGAATTTTCTCTCTCATGGAAGGTGGAATTTTTTCATCAATGAAAATATCTTTTACTTTTTTAGTTCCATTTAACCCTTTTAATTTGATTCGATCTCCTGGTTTCCGATTTCGAATAGATAAAGGGAAAATAAGTTGATTCATATCAAAAATCACTTCCGTATTTGATTGGCCTTTTATGAGAGAATCTAAGTCGCTTTTTGAAGCTGATTCAGCTGCAAACTCAAATAATAGGTTTGCTTCAAACACTTCAAGTTGAGTTGTATTCTCCTCAACCTTATAACTGAATGATAAATTTTCTTGTATTTTCTTTTGATTTGAAAACTCAACTTGATCATATTCTCTAATAAAAAAAATCTGTTCACTAATATCGAGATGCATTGTGGATGTACGATTTTGTTCTATTGCGACGCGGCAAATTTCTATCGTTTTGTATTCAAATGAATAGTGCCCAGAACAAAGATAACTTAATATTAGTTTAATCAGTCTTCTTTGTAAAGCAATGTGTAGGGAAATAAAAGTCTTTCTAGAAAAATAAAAACCGTAGTTATTTTTCTTTATGATTTTCTTAAAGTATTTATCCGTCTCCTGCTCCAAATAACTTTGTTCTTCAGTCATCATATCAGACAGACGATTTAAGGATTGTTCCAACTTATGATTATATTTCTTTAAGTATGGGATTACATCTAATCTAATTTCATTTCTGAAATACTTTTTCTGTAGATTGCTACTATCTTGAGTATATTTTAATTGGTTTTGATGACAATATGAAAGGATTTCTGATTTGTATATACGTAACAAAGGACGAATAAATTGCATTCTATTTTCCATCCTTCTCATAGAAATGCCAGTTAATCCTTCTGGTCCTGTACCACGTATCAATCTCATCAATATTGTCTCTGCTTGATCATCAGCATGATGTGCTAAAGTTATTTTACTTGAACTGTATTGTTCTGCAATTTGATATAAAAATTCATATCTCTTTTCCCTAGCCGCAACTTGTGCATTTTTTCCTGTTTGTTCAATATAAGCAGGAACATCTATTTTTCCAATTTCACAAGGAACTTGTAACTCATTACACCACTGTTGAACTAAGGTTTCTTCTTGATCTGCCTCAATCCCTCGAAACTGATGATTGATATGCACTGCGATTAACTTAAAATTCCAATTCGATGAAAGAGTATGTAAAATATGAAGCAAAGCCATTGAATCAGGACCACCCGATAAAGCAACGATGATCCTTTCACCAACTTCAAACAAATGGTTTTCTTTAATGAGATTCTCAACGTTTTGAACTAACTCCATATGTTCGCTCCTCTTCACTGATGTTATGGCGTGTCGTTGACTTTCACTATTGTTTAATCATGTACTAGTAAATAAAACTAAAATAAACAGTCACAACTAACACAAAAATGGAAGAAGCCAATGCAGGTTTTAACCATGGTAATTCAATTGAGTATGAATTTTCAAAACCATCACCATACATTAGTTTTTTCCATTCTTCAAGAGCACGTCTTGTTGATGAAAATTTTCCGTTTATCGCTTTTTCAAAAAAGGGGATCATATGTTTACAATAAGGATTCATTTTAGCTCTTCTTAATAAATAAGCACCGTTTTTTTCCTTCGAAACTATATTTGAATTGGAAATGGCTCCGGTCAAAATCAAACATAAAATAGCAAAGGAAAAAATATCATAAGCTTCGTCTGCTTTTCTTGTCCCAGCTAACCAGTGCCCTCGATCATATATTTCTGTAAATTGCTTTATGGAGTGTCCTTTTGGTGTCACTCCCCCATAATCTATCAATGTCACTTTACCAAACTCAGAAACAATTACATTTTCAACTTTTAAATCACCAAATATGAAATCCATTTGATGTAATACTTGTAATTGATTTAAAATATTCAACCCTACTAAGTGAATCCACTGATGTCCATTTGAATTTAAAAATAATTTTGCATTCAACCCTTCAATATATTTCATAACATAATAAGGGTAAACCTCACCATTCAACTCAAAATCATCAGAATCTATAAAGATTTCCTTTTCTGGTTCAAGCTTTTTATTTATTTTTTTTAATACATTAATTTCAGACTGAAGACTTATGTCGTCCAAACCAATCTTGATGGCAGATACTTTCTGATCATGGTTTACTAAATAGACTTTACCACTTGTACCTTCTCCAAGCAAACATTCTATACAATAAATTTTTTTATTCCACTTTCCTTGGAGTTTAAATCCCCGATGTAAAACAAGACTATTTGTTGATTTATACGATGTAATCACTTAACATCGCACCCTTTTTATGTACATCTTTAGTTTCATTCAACATTTTCACTTCATCTTCTGAATGTTTGTCGATCATATATTTAATAACTTTTAATAGAGCAGGACCTGTGGGCGTTGCACCCCTCATATTTATTTTATAAAATAAACGTTTCATTATTGCAAATTCAGTGGACCAATCCAAATCCATCTCCGCAGGTTCATTTTTATTTTTTGACCCAGGAAAATGGAACAAAGAAACCTCACTTCTACCTTTTCTAGCTTGTAAACTTAACATTAAATCATGAACTGCATCTTCAACTGCATTAATTTTAGGTTTCATACTGGCACTAGCATCTATAAGTAATACTACCCGTAAAGACATATTTTCTTCCAAATCTTCTATTACATCTACTACCTTTTCACGTTGATCAGGATGCAAGTTTTCTAATGAGGTTGTTGATCCTATGATATGCTGCAATTCTTCATTCACAACTTGCTGTATCGTATGTACGACCGTTTTACGAGTCATCATTTGAACGGTTTGAGATAATTGTTTGGAATTAACAATTTTACTTAATCCACCTCCGGATTTAGCCATATCTTCAATTTCTCTCGTACCGCGCAGTCCAAAATCTCCCTCGTCTACAACCCCTATTACATTAACAACGATATTTTCCTCACGAGCTTGAGCTGCTGCCGTCACTGGATCTAACCCTACATTTGAACACCCATCTGTTATGACAATAATTTGTTGTACCATAATATCAAAACCTCCAAACTAATAGATTAATAGAAACAAAAATATTATTTTCTATTATTCCCATTTATTGAAGGATTAAAACCTTTTTTAATAACAACCAGAAACAATTATCCAATTATCCTACTGTTTTTGAAGGTCTCTCAATTTGTGTTTGACCCGTCCAACGAAATGTAGACCATTCAGGTACATGCTGATCAAGTCTAGCTACAACTACGGTCATATCATCAAGTATCTCTCCATGATTTTGGCGAACAATCGCCTCGAATAAACAATCCGCTATATCTTGGGGATCGTCCGTCTGCATGTTTTGTATATTTCGTTTCATCCAAAGCTCTTTATTGTTAGCTAATCCAGGCGCATCGTAAATTCCATCACTCATCATAATGATAATATCATTGGGTTGCATTTGCATTTCTATTATATCAACATCAATTTCATGTAAAATACCTACAGGTAAGTTATTTTCAGATATCGTTATCACTTCATCTCCTCGTTTAATGAAACTAGGAGTAGATCCAATTTTTAAAAATGTGGTTTTTGCAGTATATAAATCAATTAATGCCAAATCAATGGTTGCAAACATTTCATCAGAGGATCTTAAAAACAGTACAGAATTCACTGATTTAATTGCAATCTTTTCATCCATACCTGACTGAAGCAATTGTTCAAGAATACTTAGAGCGGTTCTACTTTCTTTATGTGCGCGTATTCCATTCCCCATTCCATCACTTATGGAAACGGCAAACTTCCCAATCCCCAACTCAGAAATGCTGTAATTATCACCTGAGAGCAATTCCCCTCCTTTTGCAACTTCTGTTGCACCTGTAATCACTTCATATTGTTTAGCAGATGCAAAGGTAACTACATGATAACCTTCCTTCACTAACTCCTCTTTTAACACAGCTATATTTTCTCCCAATATATTTGATAAAAGAGGGGCTATGATTTTACGGCTTTCGTCAAAACCGTTTGTATATTGATGTACCATTTCAATATCCACATTACCTTGATCCAAGCTTATGATATCCACACTATAGATGGATAGTCCTAACTCCTCTAAGGCTTGGCGGATTTGTTCCTCTTGCAAGTTTAATTCTTGACCCTCTCTTTTAATTTCATCAGCCAAATCCTCCATCACTTGTGAGACACCTATAAGTTG
The DNA here is from genome assembly GCF_040100845.1 of Chengkuizengella sp. SCS-71B. Classification (NCBI taxonomy): domain Bacteria; kingdom Bacillati; phylum Bacillota; class Bacilli; order Caryophanales; family Paenibacillaceae; genus Chengkuizengella; species Chengkuizengella sp. SCS-71B. Next base: position 22,359 of record NZ_JAZHSH010000001.1, read on the forward strand.
GTCTGCAACAATCTGTCGACTATCTTGAATCTGTTGCTTCCATCGTACATCTTGTTTTAACATATCATAATGGTTTTTCATGACTTCTAACATTTGTTCTGTTTTTATGCAGCTATTTTTCCATTCTATAGGGATGTCTCTTTTCCCAATATTAGGATTACCTTCTATTTGCGCCAACATATCATTCATATAATTATAAGTTCTATTGAACTTCCCTTCCCAGCACTGTTTTTGCCTCCAGCAAGTCGTACATGTTCGTTGGAAAACAGAATCTAACATCATTCCTATCTGCTCATCATTACCTTTATTGATATCATTTTCACCTAGTTGCACAAAACTACTGGATAACTGTCGAAATGTTTCAGAAAATTGCCCTACTCTTTGAGCTGTTAACTCTCTTACTTTTTTAGCATAGTCAACCTGTGTTTTAACATGTTCTTTTGTACCAGGTACATATTTCGCAATGGTTTGAATAAAACTTTTCGGTGTTAATAAAAACAGTACGATTGCAGCTAATGTTTGCCAAATGGACACTAAAATTTCAGTTTGTTGGCTATTGTACATTGCTAATATTGAAGTACCTAACAACATTCCTATAGCCACTGCTAGCTTATTTCCCTCCTTTACTAAACCTGCTAATAATCCAGAAAAAGCTAATAGGCTAATTTGATGAACAGCATTTATATTTGCTAAGCTAAGTATAATACCTGAAACGACCCCAATAGATGCACCTAATGAAGCTCCGCCAACCAATGCGAATAATAAAACGAGATATCTGGACAATACTTGCTCAACTGAAATATCTGCAATAAACCATCCAACCGCCCCTGTAAGAACAGAAGCAATTAATATAGTAAGACAAATCACTTCTTCGTTTTTTAATTGATACTTTTTTTTAGTCAATGTGAATATAGACACCGCTTGTATAAAAATCAGTGTTAAAATAAAACTTAACACAGACTCTACAATAACGGACATTCCTCCATACCATGTAAATCCTTTAAACAAAAATAAATAAAATGCATGAACAAAAAAGCTGGTTAAAAATATGATGATAGGGGCATATGATAAATCCCTTTTTTCTAATTTTTCAAACCCCATTTGTAAAAAATAGAAAACCAACATTTGCACAATAATAGCATTTGAGATCATAAAGGATGATGATATTGCACCAATGCTTAAACAAAGGCCTGTCCAATAAACTAAGTCTCTACGCAAATAATAGAGAACACCAAAATATGAAATAGCAAAGGGGGAAAATTGCTCTAGAATAACCGAACGTCCTAATAAAAATGCCATCACTAAAAGTAATATCGTTGTTTTTTGATTTTTAAGAAGCTGCATTAGGGAATTTTCCAGCGTCATTTTATAAAATGACGTTTTGATCATGTTATACTTTCTAGATTTCAACTGAACCGGAGGAATTAATTTCATACTTTTTGCACCACCTATATAGAGATAAGTGTCTCTAGTATATTAGGTATCTACTAGAAAGTTTGTCAAAATGAGGTAGTAGTTTCAAAAAAAAAACCGACAAAAAAGACCTGGTTTCATATCAGACTCCTGTATAGTTGCAAATTAATCCATCATAAACGCCATTTTATTAAATATTTGTGTCGATAATAATAAAAAAACCACAAATTGGAATTTAATTTTTACAAAAAAATAAAAAAAAGTGCTTTGATCAGCACTTTTCCATTTATATGATTAAGAGCGTTTAGCTCCTTTTCTTCCTCGTCTGTCATTTTTCTTTTGATTTAAAGAAGACATGCGTTCTTCACTGTCTTTTAAAAACTTTACCATTTGATCTTCAAAGGAAAGATTTAATTTTTTAGGTTTAGATCTAGCACCTCTCTGCTGTGGACCCCTTTGTGCACCTCTCTGTGGTTGTGAGGGTTTATCTACAGCCTTTCGAATAGATAGTCCAATTTTACCATCCTTCACTTCAATCACTTTCACAGTTACAACATCATCTACTTTTAGATGATCACTCACACTTTTCACGAAATTATCTGCAATTTCTGAAATGTGTACTAGTCCAGTGACTCCCTCAGATAATTCCACAAAAGCTCCAAAATTTGTTATACCAGTAACTTTTCCCTGCAACTTGGTGCCTACTTCAATTGACATAAAATAAATTGTTCCTCCCTTAAAAATATAAGAAAACCACCTGTTGGTGACCTTTCAGTTATCGTTTAATACATCACCATTTTTAAATAACAGATCAAATGTAAACATTTTATTCGTAGGTACTATCAGTAGTATTATAGTATTCAGAGTATATCTAGTCAATAACTCATTACTTCCATTTAATTCACTTAGTTAGTATTAAAAGCGTTTCACCTTCTTGTGTCATTTGTAAATCTTTTCTAACTCTTTGTTCAATATATTCAGGATCCTGTAAACGTGTGATTTCATTATGATATTGATCATTTAATTTTTGTGTTTCAGTTAATTCCTCATCAAGAAGGATACGCTGTTCATTTTTTTCATCCAATACCTGAACTTGATTCCATATTGTCATTGTCGCCCAGCTCATAAAAGAAATTAAAATTACCATCAATAACTTGAATCGCCTTCTAAATCCAATGTTTGGTTTTATTTCCTGAGCCTGACGTCCATTCATCTAGAATCCTCCTGATTCATACATTTTATCGCCTTGTAAATCTTTTTATAATAGGATGTAGCCATTTTAGTATATTTGCTTTAAATGGTTTTAGCAACCAGTTTAAAACCCTCCAAATTGGATACAACAATTGTAACATAAATTTGCAAAGGAAAATAGAGATAGCCATAATAATACCTAACAAAATGAGTGTACACCTATATATCATCTTAAGAGGAATGATGATAATAATAGAAAATAATTTTTTTACAAAACGAATAAGTGCTTTCATCCATCCAATCATTAATATTACTATTTTAATCGTTAATGGACTAAAATAAACATAGTGAAAGAAGATTCCGAGCGTTAGTCCAAGAAATACGTATAAACGAACTTCTCCTGAATTACTTAAATACAACATTCTGAAGACAAACAAAGTAGATAGTATCCAATATACAATATCTAAAGACGAAATGAGCCATCGACGAAAATGAAATTGAGACGCTACAACGCGGTATATATCATATATAATTCCTAACATCATACCACTTATTATCATCGTCAACAGGGAAATAAACTGAGAAGAAAGACTCACTTGAATAACTTGCTAATAAAGCCTCTAGGTTTTGAGCTTGTAGCGTCTAAATATGCGGTTGTATTCACTCTTCCTTCTATTGCAACTAAACCTTGCTCTAAATTTAAGTTTTTAATATGCAAGTCTTCCCCTGTCACAGTTAAAAAACCATATTCTGTATCCAACAAAAACTCCTGACTATCAAAACTCTCTACGTTTTTCACTCCAGATATTTCAAGAAGTTTTCTATTTAGCATTTTTATTTCTTGTCTTTTTTGTCCCGTTTGCTCTTTCATAGCATGTACCCCCCTTCTATCATTACCTTATGGGACAAAGCTCAATTTTAGAACAACTAAAATAACCCACAAAAGTAAAGACAAAGGTAAACCATCTAAGAACGCACCTAAAAAAGAGACTAATTAAATAATCAGTCTCTTTCTCTTAAAATATACCATCTTTAGATTTGTTCATTTCTTCTTTTAAAACAGTATACATTTCACTCGCTTCATCTTTTCGAGATGTTTCCGAAATTTTATGAATACGAACTGTCACTGTTTTTTGCCCAAAATGAATAGTTAACTCATCATTCTCTCTTATCGAACTGCTTGCTTTAGCAACTTTACCATTGATCCATACTCTTCCCTGATCAGTTACCTCTTTAGCGATTGTTCGACGTTTTATGAGTCGGGAAACTTTAAGAAATTTGTCTAACCGCATTATTTTACGGCTTCTTTAAGTTTGTTACCCGCCTTAAATGCTGGGACTACAGTCTCAGGAATTGTAATTTCCTTACCTGTTTGAGGATTACGACCTACACGACCTGCACGTTTACGAGTTTCAAACGTACCAAATCCAATAAGTTGTACTTTATCTCCAGCTGTTAAGGCACTTGTTACTTCTCCAAGAAATCCATTAAGAACTGTTTCAACATCTTTTTTTGATAATCCACTTTTTTCTGAAATATTACTCACTAAATCAGCTTTGTTCATTTTAAGAAACCTCCTAATATTATACGGTATATCATTTTTTTTGAAAGATAACCTTTCCCGGTTTAACTATTTCTTTATTTTTAAGGAAAATCCTGCTGAAAAGTATATTTTTTTTAAATATACTACTATTGGACTATTTTTTTAAACCTTTTGATTTTGCTTTTTGCCAAATTTCTTCCATTACTTGTATACTAGTCTTGTCAATTTCTTCCCCTCTTAAACGTATTTCCTTCTCAATATAGGAAAATCTGTAAAAAAACTTTTGATTTGCCAAACTAATGGCCTCATCAGGATCAATTTTTAAAAAACGAGATAAGTTGATTAAAGAAAACAATACATCACCAAGCTCCTCTTTTTTGCGATCTGCTTCATTAGAAGTTTGAATCTCTTCTTTTAGCTCGTTAATCTCTTCAGCTACTTTATCAAATACTTGATCAATCGTCTCCCAATCAAATCCAACTTTTGCCGCTCTTTTTTGATACTCCACCGCTTTCATCAAGCTTGGCAAACCACTGGGTATACCTGATAATAGGGATAAGTTTTCAACATCCAACCCTTTTCTCTTCTTCTCTTCTGTTTTCATCTGATCCCAATTTTGCAAAGCTTCTTCTGAATTGCTGGCTGAAGTATTTCCAAAAACATGAGGGTGTCTACGTATCAACTTCTCATTTAATCCTGAAACTACATCTTCAATCGTAAAACTGCCTAACTCATCTTCCATTTGTGCATGCAACATTACCTGCATTAATAGGTCACCAAGCTCTTCACACATGGCTTCAGGATCTTGCTCATCAATCGTTTCTATTACCTCATAGGTTTCTTCAATTAAATTTTTCCTTATGCTTTGATGAGTTTGCTCCCTATCCCAAGGGCATCCTTCAGGACTCCTTAGTATATTTACAATTTCACGCAATCGATCAAAACTTTGATTGAGCAACTTTTCATCAGAACTGGACGGTACCCAAATGAGGGATAGGTTACCGTACGTTTGATCATGATCTAATTCATACAAAGGAATTTTACGAATCTCCTCTTGCCCTTCAACACCTAACGCATGACCAACTACTACTTCATAATCGTCTGGGTAAATCTCCATTAAAGTTAATTTCACATCTGAAGCCACAAAAGAATCATAAATTTGTGCAATGATGGTATGTAGTTGTGGTTGTAGCATCGAAGATTTCAGATTGGTGGCATCCAACAATTGGAATCCGTCGATTGGATCGAAACCAAACCTTAAAAAAGATTGGTCAAGAAAGCTCTCCCCACCTAAAATATGTAGTTCTATTGCAAACTCCTCACATTGTTTTTTTAATAATTGAACGGTAGATTCTGCAATCATAGGGTGCCCTGGAACAGCATATACAACATCTTTTTTGTTAGTTAAAACAGTCTTTATTAGTTCCTTAACAATGGCATCATATACTTCAGGGAAGGAATCAAAAGATTCATATAGGTGATCAAAGGAATGGAAACTAATTTTATTTTCTTCTAAAAAATGCACAACTGGATGATGTTTCGTTCTTAAATAAAGTTGCTCAGATAGTTCAATTTTCCTCCAAATCCCTAAGCTAAGTTGATTCTCATCTCCTGATCCTAAACCAACAATGGTGATAGACAAGGGCATAGTTTCACTTCCTAAATTTAATTTTAACGAGCAATGTTCTAATTTTATTACCTAAACTTGGCATATGGTTCAAATCATCCTCACTAATTGCGGTTGTAATAAAAAGACTTAATAAATAAACCAACGCACCAAAAAACACAGATAATAATGAGATCACTGTAGCATTCAAGCGGTGTCCTAACTCCATTAGGACGTGTGAAAAAACAAACTGAAACCCAACATTAATAAGATAGATGGTTACACCCATCAAAAAAATAGAAAGAACTGGTTTCAGCAAATAATTTGATAAATTGAATGAAAACTTCGTTTTTCTTCTTAATGTTATCAAATTTAAAATACTTGCAACAAGAAAAGCTAGTACTGTTGATAATGCAGCCCCTTCAATCCCCCAGACTGCAACAAATAGAACGTTTAACAAGATCTTTATTATCGCTGCAATCAAAAGATTGACAGCAGGAATTACTGGAGACCCTATACCTTGTAAAATACTTGTAGAAATAATATTTAACACACTAAATACAATCGTAAAGGATAAGATGGAGGCATTTAACGTTCCCAATTCATTTTCAAATAGCATAGTGGAAATAGGTTTAATACAAAAAAACAACCCAAAAGATGCAGCAATTCCAATTAGCCAAGTAATACGAATTGATAATTCAGTATGTATCTTCATTTTATCGAACTGACCTTGTAGCTTATATTGTGCCATCAGAGGCACAAGTGCAACGGATATAGAGCTGAAAATCATAGAAACCAATTGTACTAATGTTAGTCCACGGGCATAAATGCCAAATTGCTCTATTGCCTGTGATTCATTTAAACCATGAAATACTCTTATCAATCTTGGTATTGTAAAGGAGTCAACTATACCCAGAAATGGCACGACAATAGCACCTAAGCACACAGGTATTGCATAACCCATGAGTTTTTTACTAATCTTCCCAACAGAATTGGAATTGGATTTAGTTGTAGTATAATCTATTTGAAGATTATTTTTTTCTATAGTCCATATCACGATGATAACCATTAACCCGGCTAAAGCACCCACTGTTGAACCAAAAGTTGCTCCTGCCGCAATCGACTCATTAGAATAGCCTCGAGAGGTAAAAAGCAATAATAAAACAATCATTGTGATAACACGTATAGTTTGCTCAGTAAGTAAAGAAATAGCTGTAGGTAACATGTTTTGTTTACCTTGAAAATAACCTCTTATTGCTGACATTATGGGTACAAATAACAAAGCAAAAGAAATGCTTTGAATAGCTTTTACGGTATGCATATTATCTATTGCTTTTGCAATGACAGGTGCTCCAAAAAATAGAAGTGAAAAAAAGAGCAATCCAGATAAAAATAAAATAATACTGGATACTTTTAAAATTTTAACCGCTTCTGCTTCATCATTTCTTTCCAGACTTTCAGAGACAAATTTTGAAATAGCAACTGGAAAACCTGCTGTAGCTAGAAAAATAATCAAAGTATATATAGGAAATACTGCACTATAAATACCAAATGCCTCATCTCCACCTATATTTTGCATTGGAATTTTTTGAAGTGTACCAAGTAGCTTGGATATAATAGCCGCTGCTCCTAATATGGTCACACCTCTAAGTAAAGTGGATCTTGGCATTTCTTTCTCCTAACTATAAATATCCTTAGTGAATAATCAACTTTTTAAACATCATATATTATATAGGAAAAAAGAAAAAGCTTCCAACATAAGTGGGAAGCTTTCACTAATTTAATGACACATTAATGTTCAATTTGTTTGCCTAGAAACCCAGCTGCCGTTTCAACCATTTTGACTTCCATATCACTCATTTTTGAATCATCTTCTTTACTTGCTAAAATGACTGTTCCAATTGGATCGCCGCCTGTAACAATTGGAGAGATAACAATGGAGGAAAAGTTTTCTCGCATATCCTTACATACTTCATATTCTCCAGTTGTATCATGGAAAATTGTTTTACGCTGTTCCATGCTTTCTTCAAGTAATGAACCAATACGCTTTTCCAAATAATCTTTTTTTGCTCCACCTGAGACTGAGATGATCGTATCGCGATCAGAAATGATTGCAATATGATTTGTACTTTCAAACAGAGATTCAGCATATTCCCGTGCAAAATCACCCAATTCCCCTATTGGTGAGTATTTCTTTAATATGACCTCACCATCTCGATCAACAAAAATCTCTAATGGATCTCCTTCTCTAATTCTTAAAGTACGACGAATTTCCTTTGGTATCACAACTCTGCCTAGATCATCTATGCGACGAACAATTCCAGTTGCTTTCATGTTCATGATGCCTCACTTTCACGGAAGATTTTATTTAAACTGGATATCTTTTGTGTTGGGTTTACGTCCATAGTATTCATCTTCTCCCAAATTCTTATACACAAAAAGTTAACAAAATATGATCATTTTTGGTTCACTGGTAGCTTTTGTTGATACTTAGAATTTGAAAAACTTATCAATTCTTAAGTTATAAAAAAGGAAGATCTTTTCTTGTTAAAATGAGGACATCACTCATCCAAACAAAAAGATCTTCCTTACATACTGTTCTGAGACTTCTTTTACTAATAACCTATGGAATACTTACCCCGGTAATGAGATCAGAAACCTCTGTTGTACTATAATCTTGAAGCTCCTGTTGTACTAAACTTGTAATGAGTCCTTCTTTCACGTCGTCAAAGGACAATTCCGTACGATTATCTACTTTAATAATGTGATAACCATAAACGGTTTTTACTGGCTCCCCAATTTCACCAATGGGCTGTGCAGCAGCTGCGAGTTTAAACTCTTCCACCCAATTATTGATATTTGCATTTTCGTAAGTACCACCATTATTTTTGGAGCCTTCATCCTCTGAATATTCTTTAGCTAATGCTCCAAAATCTTCCCCTTCATCCAACTTTGCTTTAATCTCATCCATAATTTCCAGAGCTTCTTCTTCAGTCCGGATTTCTTCCCCTGTTCCAGGATCGTTCGTTTTAACCAATATATGACTTACAGTAGCTTCAACCCACTGAGTTGGATTATCTTTTAAAATACGATCATACTCCGCTTTCACTTCCTTCTCAGAAATATCTTTTCTTAGCACTTCCTGAGAAATGTTAGAGATATAAATAAAATTTTTAAAATCTTCCTCTTCTATACCTGCATCTTTTAATCCAGTATTCCACGAACCTTCTCCATTTGTAACTTCATATTGTGATTTGAATTCTTCTAAATTTGTTTCTGATATTGTTTGTTGTTCCTTTTTCGTTTCTTCATCTGCCTCTTCACCCAATAATTCAAAGGCAATTAGCTGCTTAACTAAATTGTCACTAAAACCTGGTGTTGACTGAAGTTGATCTACATATTCAGGTGTATATAATAACTTCATTACACCTATAAAATCATTATACTCCTCTAAAGTTATTTCCCCGCCTTCATATTCTGCTACGTTATTTTTATCCTTTGTTGGATCAAATGTTTCTACTTGGTCCGTGCTTCCGTTATCTTCACTTGTATCATTTTTTTCATTATCGTCTTGTCCACATGCACTAATGATTAATACTAGTGATAAGGAAAGTAATAACCCTGTCATCCATTTTAATTTACCTTGCTGCATTTTGTAGTTCCTCCTTATTTTTAAACACTTCTTTATATTTTACCAAAAATTGTTCCATCAAATCTAGAATTTGATCAGACTCGAGTCCTTTTCCTTTTATAACAATTTGTATTTTTTGTCCAGGGATAAGTTTAATTTTACCCTGATACTGTGAACTTAATTTAAACAGTTTTTGTCCATCAATTTTGCCATTTTGCGAATCATCCATCTGCATCACGATATCATCATTCTTTCTAGTAATAGAAGCAATGGAGTACATTAATCCATACGCTTTTAGCTTAGCTACTTCCAGTAAATTAGAAACCGCATCCGGAATGTCACCAAAACGGTCTACAAGCTCGTCGTACAGATCATTCACTTCGTCTAACTCCCGCATTGATGCTACTTTTTTGTAAATTTCAATTTTTTGCATACTATCATAAATATACTCTGGTGGAATATAAGCATCAATTCCAATATCAATTTGTGTAATGATTTCCCTCACAGGTTCGATCACATCGCCATGCAACGCGGCTTTTTTCTTAGAAATTTCATCCGCTAACATTTGCGAATATAAATCAAATCCAACGGAAGCGATAAATCCATGTTGTTCTGCTCCTAATAAATTTCCTGCTCCACGAATGGAAAGATCTCTCATTGCAATTTTAAATCCTGATCCAAGCTCAGTAAATTCCTTAATTGCTTGCAATCTTTTTTCAGCCACTTCATTCAGAACCTTATCTCTTTGATAGGTCAAATAAGCATAGGCCACTCTATTGGATCGGCCAACTCTTCCTCTTAATTGATAGAGTTGTGATAATCCCATCTTATCTGCATCATGGACAATCAACGTATTTACATTTGGAATATCTACACCCGTTTCTATAATGGAAGTGCTCACAAGCACATCATATTCACCATCTAGAAAATCCAGAATTGTTTTTTCCAATTCTTGTTCTGACATTTTGCCATGACTAACCGTAACTCTAGCGTCTGGAACAAGAGCAGATATTTGTTCAGCCATTTGAGAAATACCTTGCACACGATTAAATAAATAATATACTTGTCCATTCCTCGCTAATTCTCTTTCAATGGCTTCTCTGACAAGCGTATGACTATGTTCCACAACATAAGTCTGTACAGGAAATCTATTCTCAGGAGGTGTTTCTATAACAGATAAATCCCTAACACCCAGCATTGACATATGTAGAGTTCTTGGAATTGGTGTGGCAGTTAAGGTCAATACGTCTACATTGGTTTTTAATCGTTTCAATTTTTCTTTATGGGATACGCCAAATCGCTGCTCCTCATCTACGATAAGTAGACCCAAATCTTTAAATACAATATCTGCAGATAATAAACGATGTGTACCGATGACAACATCTACTGTTGCATTTTTTATACCTTTCATCGTTTCCTTTTGCTCTTTTCTGCTTCTAAAACGACTTAACACATCAATTTTAATTGGATATCCGTTAAATCGCTCTTGAAAAGTTTCAAAATGCTGATGTGCTAAAATGGTTGTAGGAACTAAAATAGCCACTTGTTTTCCTTCCATTGCAGCTTTAAATGCTGCACGAATCGCCACTTCAGTTTTACCATATCCAACATCACCACACAATAACCGATCCATTGGTTGTCTTTTTTCCATATCCGCTTTTATTTCTTGAATGGACTTTAGTTGATCTGCGGTTTCCTCATAAGGAAACATACTTTCAAAGTCTGCCTGATATGTAGTATCTTTATTAAAACTATAACCTTCAGACTCTTGTCTTGCTGCATACAGCTTAATGAGGTCATCTGCTATATCTTTAACGGAAGTACGAGCCTTATTTTTTGCTTTTGCCCATTCTGTACCCCCTAGTTTGTATAACTTTGGCTCTTTATCTTCAGAACTCACATATTTTTGTACAAGATCAAGTTGATCAATCGGTATGGAAAGCTTATCATCATTTGCGTACATAATATGAATATAATCTTTATGAATTCCGTTAATCTCTAATGTGCCAATACCTACATATTTTCCAATCCCATGATTGACATGAACAACATAGTCACCTAGTTTTAAATCTAAGTAACTTTTAATTTTTTCTGCATTTTCAACCCTTTTATTCGTTTTTCTAATTTTTCGATGTTTTTTGTTAAACATTTCCTCTTCTGTAATAACAGCAAGATGTGCAGAAGGAAACTCAAATCCACTTGTTAGATTATGGTTCGTAATACTGGGTTCTTCAATATGATAATCCCCCAAAACTCGCCTAACCTTTTCAATTCTTTCCTCACCATTTGCTAGAATCACTACCTCTGTCCCTGCTTTTTTCCAACGTTCAATTTCTGATTTTAAAACATTCATTTGACCATGGAAATTCTGCATAGGACGGCAGGTAAAATTAACAATATTTTGCGGATGAGCATGAGGAATCTGCCTTAAAAACAAAGAGAAATAAACCATTGGGAACGGCTTGGATTTCATAATGGTATTATATTCTGCGGCAAGAGCAAAAGCAGGAATAGTCCGTCCATGTTCTAGTAGAGTTGTAATGGATTCTGCTTCATCTTTCTCGATTTGTTTCACAGTTTCAAACAAACGTAAAGGCTCATCGACTACGATGAGTGAGTCTTCTGGCATATAATCCAACAAAGTTTTTCGTTCTGGATAAATGAATGTACTGTATTTGTAAATATCTTTAAAATAAGATTCATTCTTTAAAGAATCTATTTCACTAGTAATCGATGAGGAAATTTTTTCCTTTAGTTGCGAATCATTTATTTTGTTTAAATATTCATCTAGTACACTTTTTGCATGTTGAGCTGCATTCTGAAATCTGTGTTCTTCTGCAATTAACTCCTCACAAGGAGTAATCACAATCGAGGATACTTTTTCTATGGATCTCTGATCAGATATATCAAATGACCTTATAGAATCGATTTCTTCATCAAATAATTCAATGCGAAAAGGAGTCAAAGAAGTCATGGGATAAAAATCGATAATACCACCACGAATACTCATATCCCCTTTAGCTTCAACTCGCTCTACTCTTTCGTAACCTAGTAAAGTCATTTGTTTTTTAAATACTTCTAGATCCAGTTCCTCTCCCACTCCCAATTGAATATGGGCATCCTTCATTGCTTCTGGTGTTGGAAGGAACTTTCTAATTCCAGCATAAGGTGAAATAAGAATACCTCTAAAACCAAGCGAGCATCTTGATAATACCTCAAGCCTTTGCGCAATCATTTCCGGACTTGCAACAGCGGATTCTGTTAGAGTCAACTCGTTTGCAGGATATAAAAGAAGATCAGAATCCGAAAAGCACTCTTTAAGATCTTCGTATATTTTCTGTGCTTGAAATAGATTATGTGTCACTATCATCATAGGTTTATTCATTTCTGAATACATTGCGGCTAATACCATTTGTCTTGAAGAACCAACCAAACCTGATACGAGCTGCTCTTTCATATTAGAGTGTATTCCATTAATGATAGACTGTACGTTGGTATCTTCAGTAAATGATTGAATAATTCTTTTCAAATTCTACCCCCCTCACACTAAAAGAAGCCTCAGCTAAAACCTGCTAAGACTATAAAACCAGTTTAGTCAATGTTCATATTATCCATAAAAAGTGAATCTATTGCAATGGATTGGATATTAATGATAGCTCTGGATTTTTATCTAGTGCTTCTTTACAATAATCACACACTACTTTAACGGTGATATCACCATGCTGATTGTATGAAACCATATCATTTCTTTCTTCAGGAGTTAACAAATGAAATCCTAGACGCATTTCATTTACTTCCCCGTTTGAAATCTCACCTATTTTGGTTTGACAGTGACGACAAATATATTTTACTGACATAAATCATAATGCCTCCCGACATGTGAATTATTATCAGTATGTTCAACTGTTTATGTTTTTAGCCAAATTCAGTTAATTAAACTTTGCCATCGTTTTTTCAAATGGTTCTTCTAGTGCATGTGTTAATGCATTACAAGATTTTGAGATCATTTCATTCAAAATCTCCAATTCATTTTTATTAAAGTTAGATAGGACATAGTCAGAAACAGAATACCCTTTAGGAGGGCGTGAGATACCTACTCTTATTCGATTAAAAGATTGAGTACCCGTATGTTCAATTATGGATTTAACACCGTTATTTCCGCCGGCGCTACCTTTATATCTCAATCTCATTTTCCCAAATTCTGTATCTAAATCATCATATACAACAATCATATCTTCTATGTCTACTTGATAATAATCCATGTAAGCTCTTACCGCTTCACCTGAAAGGTTCATATATGTCATCGGTTTAATTAACACTACTTTTTGACCTTTTATATTTCCCTCCCCTATTAATGATTTACATTTATTCTTAGAGATTTTAATATCATTTAATGCAGCAAATCGGTCGATGATCATAAACCCAAGATTGTGTTTTGTGTTTTCATATAATTTACCAGGATTACCTAATCCTACGATCCATTTCACGCTTTTATACCTCATTTTAATTGTTAGTTTTATTTTTAATACGATTTTTTAACTTGTTAGCGTATCCTTTTTTTGTCGTTTGCTTTACTCTCGCAATAGCAACACTGTCTTCATCCACATCCTCTGTTAATGTGGAACCAGCAACAACATAACTGCCTCTTCCAATTTTAATAGGTGCAATTAAGTTAGCATTGCTACCTATAAATGCCTCATCCGCGATTTCTGTTATATGTTTGCGATAACCATCATAATTTACGGTCACTACACCGCATCCAATATTCACATTTTTTCCCACTTTTGCATCACCAACGTAACTTAAATGAGATATCTTACTATGATGGTCAATGGTTGCATTTTTTATTTCTACAAAATCACCGATTTTTACATGTTCACCAATCTTAGAGCCTGGTCTTAAGTAGGCAAATGGTCCTATATTAGTGTGACTTTCAATTGAAGATTCAACTACTACAGATTGTTTTATTGTAACATAATCGCCAACTGTTGTGTTTTGTATTTCAGAGTTCGGACCTATGATACAGGAGGAACCAATATGACTATTTGCTGTTATTCTTGCCCCTGGCAATAGTGTGGTATCCATTCCAATCGTGACCTCTGCCTCAACATAGGTATTCACAGGATCAATAACGGTAACTCCATTTCTCATATGTTGTTGAAGAATGCGATCTCTCATAATTTTTTCTGCTTGTGCTAACTGAACACGATCATTAATCCCAAAAGATTCATTTGAATCTTTTAAAACATAACCTTCAATCTTTTCGTTCTGTTGTTTTAATATGCCAATAATATCTGTTAAATAATACTCCTCTTGGGCATTATGATTTGTTACTTGATTCAAGGCCTGAAAAAGTTTCTTATTGTTTACACAATACGTACCAGTATTTATTTCTTTTATTTCATTTTCCTCTGTAGAACAATCTTTTTGCTCAACAATACGTGTAACATATTGATTGTCCCCTCTTACAATTCTGCCATAACCATGAGGGTTATCCAATTCTGCAGTTAATATAGTCGCTGCTGCGTTTGTATCTTTATGAACTTCTATTAATTTAGTTAGTGATTCGGCTGTGATTAATGGTCCGTCTCCATTAATAATGAGCGTAACTCCCTCTTCGTTCTCCAATAAAGATTTTGCCTGCAACACAGCATGACCAGTGCCTAGTTGCTTCTCTTGAACCACATATTCAACTTCATCACCTAAATAAGATCGTATTGCTTCCCCTTCATGTCCAATTACAGTAACAATTCTTTTACAATCTATTCCCTTCAATACATCTATCACGTGCCCTACCATCGGTTTCCCACAAACAGGATGTAATAATTTATGTAATTTTGACTTCATTCTTGTGCCTTTGCCAGCTGCCAATACAATTGATAAAAGTTCCAAATCTAAAACCCTTCCTTTACTTTGCATTTATACTATAAGTATTAATTTTTATTATCTTTGTTACCTTATTTTCATGTCCCAAAAACAAATTTTGTTAATCGGTTTATATTATACAAAAAAGAACCAAATAGAATATGAAAATAAGATAAATATTTAACAACTTGAATGTTACAAACGTTTTTCCTATATTCATGATAACATACAAAGCTATGTATGTTGATAAAGTGAAAAGAGAGCATTAAGCTCTCTTTTCACTTTGTTCTTATGCTCCCTCTTCAATTACTCCATCTTCCTCTGAAGAAGCATTGTCATATTCTTCTAATACTGCTAGCTGAATCTTCTCACGAGTCGGTGAAGATATTGGATGAGCAATATCTCTAAACTCTCCATCCGGGGTTCTTTTGCTTGGCATCGCTACAAACATCCCATTGTTCCCCTCGATAACTCGAATATCATGAACAACAAATTCGTTATCAATAGTGATCGATGCAATCGCCTTCATTCTTCCTTCGGAATTAACTCGGCGGAGTCTTACATCAGTAATTTGCACTTGTGTTCACCACCTTTTATTAAAAAGACTTGGTTAATACTTCCACAAATCTATGAAAATTCCTTCTTTTTTTCTAAAAATTTTAAAGTTTTTGTGACAAAAACATAAATCTCCCATAAAAAATGTAAATTTCATAAAATAATGGTTATTAATCCATTATTTTATGAAATAATTTTATACATAGACAACCAACTCTATTTCCACCAATACATCCTTTGGAAGTCTTGCAACTTCTACGGCTGAACGAGCAGGCTTGTGATCGCCAAAATAAGATGCATAAATTTCATTCACATCTATGAAAAAATTCATGTCTTTTAAAAACACAGTCGCTTTTACAACGTTTTGAAATGATGCCCCTGCTTCCTGTAAAACGGCTTCTAAATTTTTAAACACTTGATGAGTCTGCTCTTTAATACCACCTTCTACAATGTTTCCATTCACATCAAGAGGGATTTGGCCAGAGGTATAAATAAAACGTTCCACTTTTACAGCTTGAGAATAAGGTCCTATTGCCTTTGGTGCAGAATCAGTATGTACAAATTGTATTGTCATGGTATATCATAATCTCCTTTATTATTTTCAAAATAATTGCCAGGGCAAACAGAGATTTTTTTGGATTTTAATTCAACGCTTGTTATTTTAGCAAGTGAAACATAATCTGTAATTAAATTTTCTTCGTAACCCTTTTCCCTTGATTCAACAAAAACACCTACACCAACAACTTTGGCATTAAATTCTTCCAATAAATCCTTCATTCCTTGAACGGTTCCGCCCGCTTTCATAAAATCATCAATAATTAATACTTTTGATTGTTCATTCAAAGCTCTTCTGGAAAGAGTCATCATTCTTATTTTTTTATTAGATCCAGAAACATAATTAATACTTACAGCAGAACCTTCCGTCACTTTATTGTCTCTTCTTACAATTACAACTGGTATGTTTAAATAGGAAGCAACCGCATAAGCTAAGGGAATCCCTTTTGTCTCAACGGTCATAATCACATCAATTTCTAAGTTTGAAAATATAGATGCAAACATCTTTCCAATTTCATTTATGTATACAGGTTGTCCTAATATATCAGACATATATAAATACCCGCCCGGCAAAATTCGTCCTGGTTCCTCGAGAAGTTGACAAATCTTCTTTATCATTTCAAGAGATAAGTCTTTAGGAATTTGGGGGATGTATTTCACTCCTCCTGCAGCCCCAGCTAAAGTATGGAGTCTACCCAAACCTTCTGATTCAAACACCTCTTTGATAATTGCAAGATCTTCGCTCACCGACGATTTGGCAGCGTTATATCTTTCTGCAAAGGTGGTTAATGGGATGAGTAAATGGGGGTGGATTAATAAATATTGGGTCATTTCAACCAATCTCGCACTTCTTTTTAACTTCCTCATAACATCCCTTCCTGTATAAACCGAATATTAATTTTAAATATATCATTATTATACGTGTTTTTACTAAAATAATAAACCTATGTTAATATTCTGACCACATATACGTTGTTGCAAAAGCCACGTAAACCATTATATATTTTTTTTACTTTTGATTGTTTAGAAACAAGACCAAACACTGTCGGCCCACTGCCGGACATTAAAACTCCTTCAGCACCCAAACGAAGCATGACCTCTTTTAATTGACTAATTTGAGGATACATCGGAATGGTGACTTCTTCTAAAACGTTGCCAAGGGAACGACAAATGTGCTGAAAATCCTTGTTCTCAATTGCTTTTTTTAAGACTTCCGTTTCAGGATGTTTATTAATTTTATTTACATTTAATCTTCTATATACATCAGGTGTTGACACATTAATGGGAGGTTTAGCAAGAATAACCCAACATTGAGGAGGAGATGATATCTTCTCTAATTTTTCTCCCCTTCCCCTTGCTATTGCCGTACCGCCTTCTATACAAAAAGGGACGTCTGAACCTAGTTCCTCTGCTACTTTTTTTAAATCATTTGTTGAAATATTTAACTCCCATAATCTATTTAACCCTCTGAGCGTGGCTGCAGCATCACTACTCCCACCAGCTAAGCCTGCAGAAACAGGTATTTTTTTATCTAAATGAATATAGACACCCTTCTTCACATCGTACTTTTCTTTTATTAAACGCGCAGCTTGAAATGCTAAATTTTTCTCATCTAGAGGAATATAACCGGCTTGACTGGTAATGATAATGGTATCTCTTGATAATTCAGCCATCTCCAACCGGTCTGCAAGGTCTACCATTGTCATAATCATCTCAACTTCATGGTAACCGTCCTCTCTTTTTCTTAGCACATCTAATGATAAGTTAATTTTAGCCGGAGCTTTTTCATATATTTTCATTAAAACACCTTCTTCAATTACAATAAGTGTACCATTCTTTAAGTGCCTCTACTGAGTTAATTAAACTTAGTTATATTACTCTATATAATATAACAAATGATTTTATAAAAAGCACTATGCATGAATGATGCGTTTTAATTCTTGGCCGAGATTAGAAGGATGCCAGCGAGGGGATCGATTACGAGAAAACTAAAAAACTAAAGCAAGCGCTTTAGTTTTAATTTATCAATATTATGATTGTTTAGTAGAAACCTGCTCAGCTATTTGTATGGCTCTTTTTACCATGTTTCCAGCATCTTTTGTTTTTATGCCTCCCCAACCTTCACGTTGTACCGTTTCATAAAAACCAAGATCTTTTGCAAGTTCATATTTAAATTGTTCTGACATGACATTTCCTCTTCGTCTTCGACCCATTATAATTCCCCCCTTTTCATAAAGTTAGACATTTTAGTAACCATTCATCTTCCTTATAAATAAAAGATACAAACTTCTTGTATGTAAGGATAGTATGTGACAAATGGGCTCATAAGATACTGTGGATATAAAGGAAATATCCTCATATGTTAGACTGCATCAAATATTTAATAAAAGTACAAAAAAAAACAAAACCTTTACAGGTTTTGCTGATAATTAATCATATATACTATGCATGTGTTACATGTTAATGTTCAATGTAAGTAATTTTAACTTGTCCCTCATCATTGCATACAGTAACTTCTACAGATTCCGTTAAAATGTCAGCATAGGAATAAGACACTCTTTTAAAGGCATGTTGTTCCTGATCTAATTTAACAATAAATACAGAAGGGTAGGTTTCTTCTAACACACCTGTTCTTTCAATGGTTTTCTTTCGTCCACCATTTGCTTTTAACATTATTTTAGCCCCAACATGGGTCTCCAAGCTGCGTTTTATTTCTGACAATGAATTTTTTGACATGTCCAACTACCACCTCTTTCAAGTCCATTATATCTAAAGGGTTGTGGAATGTCAAATTAAACAATTATATCAGTGAAACAAAGTTATTGTCAATGATTATTTTCACTGTTTTTAATATTAGGAAGCCCAATTCTATAGCTGCCTCTAGATTCAATACCACCTATTCCTTTTATACCGCTAATCGTATAACTAATTACATCTGACATATTCACAGTATCTTTAATAGAGGTATAGGAAATTTTAGATGCAATTTGAACTGGATCTAGGGCGTGGATTAATATTCGTTGTGGAGAACTGGCAAAGTTAGCACCTGCTTGTAAAAGAGCTTCAAAATGTGATTGACAAGCACCTGCAACAATCATAAGCGTATCTTTATTTTTTTCATATTCTCTAGCTATTTTCACTGCTTTAGCAAAATTTCGAGAATTTTTGTAACTATCTAAACTATAATCATCCCTGTTTCTGCGATTTTTAATCATACTATCATGCCCAGTTATCACTAATATATCTGGTTTCACTGTAGGTAAAAGATCATACAATTGTTCAGGCATATCTTTCTCACGAAAATAATGTCCTTCTACTGGAACTCGCAGCTTGTTGTATAGATCTAGGCTTTTAGTTAAGTAACGTGAGTCACCGTCCAAATGAAGCACTTTCCCTGGCACTTCAAAGTATGATTTTAATTCCTCTTCCTTATCTTGCCCACCTAAGATATGCAAATTCGTCTCTTGCTGGACCCTTCTATATCGCTCGATCAATCGTTGTGTTTGCTGCACTTTAGTATGTGATCTCATATAATCTTTGGTTGAGCGGTAATCAATCACTTTATTTAAATCCATAATAGGAGAGTCTGCTACCAATCGATATTCAACTCCACTTAAAAATGCATTTTGTCTGTTAATATCTATAATTTCAAATACAACATCTTCGCCATAAGACTTTCTAGTTACTAAATCTCCTCGATTCATCATCTCACCCCTCCTCATCTATACTATGGAGCAGATGTTATTTTTGTGTATAAATAAGGGGAATGATTTTATGCCTATAGGACAAAGGCTAAATTATACTTTTAAAAGAACATTGCTCAACCTTGCATATTCTTCTATGCTTAATGTTTCACCACGTCTAGAGGGATCAATGTCAGCAGATTGCAATATGGAGATTAACTTTTGTTTATCATCCTTAGTAAAAAGATTAGAGATTAAATTGTTAATTATTGTTTTTCTTCTTTGTCCAAAACTGGCCTGTACTACCTTGAAAAAAAATATACTATCCTCCACTTGTACAATGGGTTCCCTGCGCCTCTTCAATCTAATCACTGCCGAATCAACATTCGGTTGTGGAATAAAAACCGTATGTGGAACAGTTAACACCATCTCTGCTTCACAATAATATTGGACTGCAATACTTAAACTGCCGTAATCTTTACCTCCCGGTAAAGCAACCATTCTTTCTGCAACTTCCTTTTGAATCATAACTACAATATTTTCTATAGGCAATTGTTTTTCCAACAAAGCCATTATGATTGGAGTAGTCACATAATAAGGTAAATTAGCAACAACACTTACTTCTGTTTGATCTTTAAAATGTTCTTTAAAAATATTGTTCAAGTCTATCTTTAGCACGTCACCATGAATGACTTCAACATTATCATAAGACTGAAGTAAATCATTTAATATAGGAATTAACCGCTGATCTAATTCAATTGCAGTGACTTTTCCTGCTGAGAGTGCTAACGATTGCGTTAATGCACCAATGCCTGGACCAATTTCCAAAGCACCTTTATTTTTATCCAACTCTGCTACATTTACTATCTTTTCTAGAATATTTTGATCAATTAAAAAATTTTGACCTAAACTCTTTTTAAATGAAAAACCATACCTCTTTATTATTTCTTTTGTATTTTTAGGTAATGAAATTCTATCAAAATAAGTGTTGTCCATATGTTTTCATTCAATCCTTTAACTTAATTTGTTGTAACCCATTCGTAAATTCTATTTTTGTAATTTGAAACATTTTGCATCTTTTATAAAATTGTTTCCCGTTGCAATATCCAATCCCTAATATTTTACCCAACTCCGTCCTTCTTTTCGCAGCTTGAGGATGGATGATCAGACCCGCATCCATAAGGTCCTGCCAAGAT
The DNA here is from genome assembly GCF_040100845.1 of Chengkuizengella sp. SCS-71B. Lineage (NCBI taxonomy): Bacteria > Bacillati > Bacillota > Bacilli > Caryophanales > Paenibacillaceae > Chengkuizengella > Chengkuizengella sp. SCS-71B. The sequence continues at coordinate 43,597 of NZ_JAZHSH010000001.1, forward strand.
ATTTGTTCTTCTATATCCATAAACTCTATTTTTGCATTTTCAAGTGCCGATTTTATAGCTTGAATTGAAGCATTCTCAACCCCAATATCATCTTTATAGCTAGCCTCTTCTCTAGTCAGGAAAGCATGTTTACATCCTTTTACTTTGGACGAAATGATTTTACGAATTCGTTCACCTGCATGATCAGGATCAGTAAAAATAATCACACCTCTTCGTTCCTGAGCTAATTGTATCCTTTGAATCACTTCTTTATTAATCGCTGATCCACCTGTTTCAATTGTGTCAGCTTCAACCGCTCTCTGAATAGCAGTGGTATCGTCTTTCCCTTCAACCACAATCATTTCCTTAATCATCTTTTTAATCCCTTCTGTTTACTCTCATCCAAGTATATATGATATCTGTTTCCATAAACAAGGATACTTATGTCATTGTATAATTGAATAAGGTTAAATAAATCATAATGTTAAATCATGGAATAATGAATAGACCCCAATAACTTTGGGGCCTTAATTCGATATTTACGTTGAATATTATGGTTTTTCAGGACCAATTACATAAACTGTATAACCCCTCTTTGTGCCAAAAGCTTCAACATAATTCGCATCATCAAAATAAATATCTACCTTTTTACCTTTTACCGCACCACCTATATCCTCTGCTCTTCTGAAGCCAAAACCTTCGATATAAATCCACCATCCTAGTGGAATGACGTTTGGATCTACAGCCACCGTATGACCTTCCTTCACGGTTGTTCCTGTATAAGTAATACCATATTGAGGATGTCCTTTAGATTTACCAGTAGATTTGAATCCAGCATCATAAGCTGTTAATTTTACATTATTTAGTACTTTTTTATAACCAAATGTGTTGCCTTCCACTGTAATTTCAGCAACATCTGGTGAAGAACTTGTTAATTTTGCAATAGGCTTTAAAGTACCCTTTGCTAAAATTTGATTTTTACTTTCAATTTGAACAACTTCCTGAACAACTTCCTCTGATATGATCTTACCATCTTTCATTACTTTTTCTGTTTTTGTAAGCAATACTCCCTCACTGCCTTCTTGTACAATGACCTCCTTACCTTCTAATAATGTTGGGTCTTCTATCGTAACAACATCATAATTAATGGGTGATTGTACAGCTTCAACAGCTGTTTCAATTCTTGTGATTTTTATTTCTAAACTTTCCATTACTTTACTATCTAGAGAAGTAGATACTTCATCTAGAGGATCCAATTCAATCTTTTGTTCCTCAATTACTTGTTTTACAGTATCAGCTGTCGTATACACCACTTCACTTTGGCCATCTGCTTTTATCAATACAGGAACTGCGTAATTAATCATAATTTTATCCTGATCTATTAAAATAGCATCTAGTCGTTTTGAAATTTCATCATGTGCATTAATCATGATTTGCTGTTCTACTAATAAATCTTCCAATACATCCTCTTTTGTTTGAACAATCTTCTCCTCATCGTTAATGACTAAATAAATTTCCTTTGAATTAAAACCATATAAAACCCAACATAAGATAATAACAGCCGTAATTAATCCAGAAGCTAGTAAAGATGTGAGAGTTTTTTTATTACGGACTCTCATCCAATTCCCCCTTAAAACCTTTGTATTTCAAAAATTTAAAAAAATGTGAAAATAATAATTATTATGCAATTTAGAAAAAAATAATTCTTATGGTATTTGGAAAAATATATTAAACTTTTATAATTGTTTATTTAAGATCATACTTAACTTATCCTAAAAATGTAAAACCTCAAAAAGAAAAGATTAGAGGAATAAAACAGTAAATTTCATGAAAATGAAATGTTTTAATCCTCTAATCTTAAGTTTTACACTAATTATCTCTATTTAACTGCTTAATGCGAATAACACATTATATTTGAAAACATTTTTTAGCATTATTCGTTGTGATTCGTGCTATTTCATCAAATGATAATCCCTTTAATTCCGCTGCTGCCTCTGCTACATATTTAACATATGAAGTTTCATTTCTTTTTCCTCGATAAGGATGAGGAGTTAAATAAGGACAGTCTGTTTCTACCAATAACCTGTCTAAAGGTACATTTTTTAGCACTTCTTTTGGCTGTTTTGCATTTTTAAAAGTAACTGGTCCCCCAAAAGATATGTAAAAGTTCATATCCAAACACTTCTTGGCAATTTCCCAGCTCCCAGAATAACAATGCATTACTCCACCTACTTCAGCAGCATTTTCTTCGGCTAAAATATTTACAACATCTTGATGTGCGTCTCTATTATGAATCACGATAGGTTTATTCACTTTACGTGCTAGTCTGATTTGTTGTCTAAAAACTTTTTGTTGGATATCTTTTGGGGAAGTATCCCAATAATAATCTAATCCTATTTCACCTACAGCTACTACCTTTTTGTGATTGCATAGTGATTCTATCCAATTTAAGTCTTCAGGAATCATATGGATTGCATCTGTTGGGTGCCATCCAACAACCGCATATATAAACTCATATTTTTCTGCAAGCTCTATCGTTTCCGGGATCGTTTCACGGTTGAAACCCACATTGATCATTATTGAAACTCCGTTTTGCCTAGCTCGTTCAATTACTTGTTCTCGATCTTCATTAAATTGTTCTGCATTTAAATGTACGTGCGTATCTATTAACATCGTTTAACTCCCTTCATTTATCCTAGTCCATAGTCTACATAATTTTATGGGAAAATGAAATAAAACATTATAACACATAAATATTATTCGACATAATTCATCAAAAACTAATGGTGATTTGTCGATTTTATATAAAGGCAGACCATGAATTTAAATACATAAAAAACTCACTTTTCGTCCTGAAATTAAGATTCGTTGCATAAATATAAAATATTATACATTATTTAGAAATTTATAATTTTTAATTAAAGAAGTATTGACTAATTTGGCAAACATTAGTATCATAAGGGAATGAAAATATTGTCGAAAATTGGCGTTTTTTAATAAAAGAGAGGGGAATGAATTTATGAAATCCACAGGTATTGTTAGAAAAGTTGATGAATTAGGTCGTGTAGTTATTCCAATTGAACTACGTAGAACTTTAGGCATTGCAGAGAAAGACGCGCTAGAAATATATGTTGATGGGGAAAAGGTCATGTTAAAAAAATATGAACCTGCATGTATTTTTACGGGTAATGCAAATGATTTAGTTTATTTCAAAGGTAAAATGATCAGCAAAGAAATTATTCCTGAACTAATTGAAATTTTTAATTCAAGCAAAAAAGATAATTCAGTGACAAAAGAAATTATTTAGTATATAATAGAATAAGATTTAGTTAATTCTAACCTTTTCATATCTCCTTTGTCTCCTGCCGTTATATATATAATATAATCATAACGGCAGGATTTTTTTCTTAAAGGAGATGATTATATATATCCCTCTTAGATACCTTGCGATCTACCGCGACTTTTTTCATTGCTTCCTTCTTATCAAAATCCTGATTGATGTAATATTCCAGATGTTCTTGAATGGATAATAAACTCCACCATAACTCATCTTTTCCTTCTACTTTTTTAATATTCCCTTCTACAACGATGCAATATTCTCCTTGAACTTTCATATCATCCATATAACTGATACATTCTTCTAATGTTCCTCTGATGATTTCTTCATATTTTTTAGTTATTTCTCTTGCAATAGAGATACGACGATTTCCCCACACTTCTAACATTAAATGAAGTGTATTTAATAATCGATGCGGAGACTCATAAAAAATAATAGATCCTGTAGTTTCTAACAATTCTTGAATTTTTTCTTTTTTATCTTTTTTATTACGAGGTAAAAATCCAAAAAACATAAATTGATCTGTATCTAATCCTGAGATGATTAGAGCGGATAACGCAGCATTTGCACCAGGAATAGGAATCACTGAAAGATTGGATAGTATGGCTAATTGTACTAGCTCATTTCCAGGATCAGAGATAACAGGTAAACCAGCATCACTGACCAATGCAATGTCTTTGCCCTGCTCAATAAGACGTATAATTTCTTTACCGCTTGCATGTTTATTATGCTCATGGTAACTAATACTACGTGTTGAAATCTGAAAATGAGAAAGAAGTTTCCTCGTTTGTCTTGTATCTTCACAAGCAATACAATTCACTTCTTTTAATATTCTAAGAGCTCTATAAGAAATATCCTCTAAATTCCCAATGGGAGTACCTACTAAGTATAGGCATCCTTTATTTGTTTCATCTTTTAAAAAGCTTTTTTGTATATTCATTTTGCAGCATCTCCATAATATATTTCCATCAACTCATTGCAATATTGATTGTGATCATCATAAACAATCAAAGGATCTAATATATGCATATCCGCTTTTCCATTCCTAATTCCCTCTACAAGCACCATATTCGCTTCTTCACCTATTCTAGGATGTACAAATCGAATTCGTTTCGGTTCAATGTTGTACTGCCTCATTAAAACAATAATATCCGCTAATCTAGATGCACGATGTACCAGACCCACCTTGCCCCCACTCTTCACAAGTTTATTGCAAGCTGAAATAACATCTTCTAATGTACATAAAATTTCATGTCGTGCATTAGCAATAAATTCATTTTCATTTTGTTTTCCAGAATATGCTGGAAGATAGGGTGGGTTTACTGTAACCAGATCAAAACCCCCATATCCCAGTTGAGTATGTACTAATTTTAAATCAGCTTGAATGATAGAAATTTGATCTGATAAATCATTCATTTTTATATTTCTTGCAGCCATATCCGCTAATTTTTTTTGAATCTCAACTGCAGTGATCTGTGCTTTTGTCCTTGTAGATAACAATAATGGGATCACACCGTTACCAGAACATAAATCTAAAATATTCCCCCTGATAGGAACAGAGCAAAAACGTCCTAGTAATACGGCATCCATTGAAAAACTAAAAACCTTATCACTTTGTATAATCTTTAAATCTTGTGTTAATAAGTCATCAATTCTTTCGTGCTCCATTAAAGGTATGTTTTCTTTCATAATCAGTTCCTTTTTAATTTACCCATATTATTTTAAATTTGTAAAACCGCAGGATGTCCCCTGCGGTTTAAATAACTTATAATTCTATTTGTTTAAAAATGATAAGCAAAAGAGGCAGTCACCTTCTGTTCGAAGATGTCCATAATATACATTACAAATATGAAATCCTTCATAATACAAACGAGCTAAATTATCATAACCTTCACCGATAACTGGAGAAGGAGGATTTTCCTCTTGTATTTTATCTGTATCAGGCTGGTCTTTTTTCAACATACTTCTCAACTGCTGATTTTCTAAACTTAAACGTTTATTTTCCTCCAACAATTGTACAAGTTTTTTTTTCATTTTGCCAATATCTTTATATATATCGCCTAAATGCTGTTCTAGTTCATTGGCCTGTGCATAGATATCCTTATTCTCCACAATTCCACCTCAGTTTAAAAAAACTGCATTTATTCATTCTTGTTCTACAACATCTTCAAGGGATAATTCCTTCACTTTTTCCATTTCAAAAATTTTAACTTGTACTGAACTTTTTTCTGGATTAATGGAAATAACCTTTCCTTCTCCCAATGAGGTAATCACAAAACTTCCAACTTTAGGCAGGTCATTTTTGGCGCTTTCGTATTGATCGTGTTCAAACTTTAAACAACACATGAGTCTACCACATAGTCCAGAAATTTTGGTTGGATTTAAGGAAAGTCTTTGGTCTTTTGCCATTTTGATGGAGACTGGTTCAAAATCCCCCAGCCATGTTGAACAGCATAAAGTTCTTCCACAAGGGCCAATACCTCCTAACATCTTGGCCTCATCCCTTACACCAATTTGCCTTAATTCAATACGTGTTTTAAAAATACTCGCCAAATCTTTAACTAGCTCTCGAAAATCTACTCTTCCTTCAGCTGTAAAGTAAAATATGATTTTATTTCTATCAAACGTATATTCTACATCAATTAATTTCATATATAATTGATGTTGATTAATTTTATCTAAACAAACATAAAAAGCCTCTTTAGCATCTTTTTTATTATTTTCCATCACTCTAACATCCACTGATTTCGCTATACGAATCACTTTCTTCAGGGGAAGTACAATATCTGACTCATCAACCTGTTTTTCCCCAATGACTACTGTCCCGTATTCTATGCCCCGTGCTGTTTCTACAATCACATGATCATCTTTTTGTACGGGATGATTCGTTGGATCAAAATAATAAATCTTGCCCGCTTTTTTAAAGCGAACCCCAATCACTGAGTACATTTCAACCCCCCTTAATTTGGATCATAAATTGATCAAGAGCTAACTGAGGATTTACATTAAATCGAAGTTTCTTTTTTGTATTTACTGTAATCTCCATACATTGAACCCAATCATTCATCTGACGTGTAAATGCATTTTTTTCTAACCATGTAAGCTGGTCTTCAAAAACAAGTCTGTCCTTTCGACCGCTTTGTATTTGAATGATATCTTTAAACCAAAGTATAAATAAATCTAAAAGTAAATTCAGCTCGTCTGTAAGGTTGGATTTAAATATTTTTTGTTGTGCTGTAATGCTCGCAAGGGAAAACTTATTTAAACTTTCCTTAGCTAATTGTATCATTATGCCTCTAATTTCTGCAAACGAATTTAATTGGATAAGCTCTCTAGCTTCTTCCAGTCCAGATGTTAAATGTACACTGCTGTATACTAACTCTCTCGAAAATCCTTCTGAAATTAATTGATCAGCCATCTTGTATGGGGATTGTGGCTGGAAAGATATCCATTGCGAACGTGATCGAATGGTTGGTAGAATAGCATGTCCATTATCTGAAATTAAAATAGCGATCACGTTGGACTGAGGTTCTTCTAAAAATTTAAGTAAACTGTTTGCTGCTTGCGTTGTTAATCGATCAGCTTGAAATAATATATATATTTTCTGCTGATTTCCATTCATTTTATATGAAAAATCTTTTTGTAGATCTCTAATTTGTTCTATTTTTATATGATTTCCATCTGGTTCTATAAGACGAAGCTGGGGATGGTTCCCATGTTCAAACTTTTTACATTCAATGCACTGATCACAGGCATCAACTTTATTATGAATACAAAAAATAGCCTTTGCAAAATTCAAGGCCATTTTTCTTTTCCCTGTACCTGAAGGTCCTGTAAATAAATAAGCATGAGAGATTTTATTCATCCTTAATCCATTCTGAAGTTTCTTTTTCACCTTGTTTTGATTTATGATTTCATCAAAAGACATGATATATCCCCTTAACATTCCCATTAAAATAATATATTGATCAACATCCCACGTATTTCCCCTACTTTGTGCAATATTTCAATTCTACCTTGTTCACTTTTTAATAAATCGTCTGTCATTTCTAACAACGATTGATCGACTTCTTCTAATAGTTTATATCTTCTCCCTCTTCCGCGCCGATCCTTACCTATTTTATTATTAAGCTGAATTCCATTTCGAACAGACTCATCCATAAATTGTTTTACAAGTTTCTTATAGGCAAACAATTCACGAACGGTCATGGATTTTGATAATCGCTTACCTTGTATTTCTATTTGAAGAATGGCTTGTTTTAATTGTTGACTTGATGCAAATCGTTCTTGGTGTTGTAACGTTTCAGAAAAATTTTTCATCGTTATTGAATTTTGGTTTGCTTGATCTGTAAGCAACACATTTTTTTGTAAGGAACGTAATCCAGAGTTTATCTTCAATTCCTTTTACCTACCTTTAAAAATGTTCAAATTTTTCCACAGGAAGAACAAATACTGCAGCTCCTCCTACCTGTACTTCAATTGGAAATGGGATATATGAATCCGTTGTTCCTCCGACAGGGGAAACTGACGATACTAACTGATCCCTCACCTTGCAGTTTGATTTTATGACACCAATAGCTTCATCTATTTTTTCATCTTCTACGCCAATCATAAAAGTGGTATTACCCGCTTTTAAAAATCCACCGGTACTTGCTAATTTTGTCGCTCGAAAGTTTGATTTAATTAATGCGTTAGACAATCGGTTACTATCCTTATCTTGCACTACTGCAATAATTAATTTCATTTTAATCCCTCCTACTATTATACTTTAAAATAGATTAAACTACTAATGGTTTTCATCATAGTCATGGTTCACCCTAAAAAGCATTGTGAGGATTATTTATTACTATTTGCTAATAATATAGTCATATCCTTTAATATTTCTTCTGATATAACATCAATAGGTTGATTCGCATTGATTAAGTATACTCTGTCTGGATTTTCATTTGCAATTTCTAAAAAACCCTCTCTTACCTTTTTATGATAGTCATGGGCTTTTTGTTCTATACGATCTAAAATGATTTCACCCTTTTTATTTATCCTCTGTGATAATCTAGTCTTACTTTCCTTCACGCTTACATCCATCATATACGTTCTTGTCGGTTGTAATCCAGAGCTTGCAAAGTGATTAATCCCTTTAATTGTTTTTTGGTCAATTCCCAATCCAACAGATTGATAAGCTATGCTCGCATCAATATAACGATCACACAATACTATTTTATTTTGCTGTAATGCTGGAATAATAACCTCATGTACATGCTGTGATCTAGAAGCAGCATATAAGAGCACTTCTGTTTGATCTTTCATTTCTTTATATTCTGTTGATAAGAGTATGTTCCTCAATAGATCACTGATTCTTGTTCCTCCCGGTTCTCTTGTTGTAATCACATCATAACCGAGTTTGATTAATGTATTAGATAGTTGTTGTATTTGAGTGGTTTTACCCGAACCATCTGGACCTTCGAATGTTATAAATAAACCGTTCACAACAAACCTCCTTGTTGACTGAATTTTTGTATGGTTAATTTAAAATTGAAATTTTATGATTAACTATTTTTTTCGATCCTTGAAAATGAGCTCCTGAATCTATATATTGTTTTATTTTCAATATCATTTCATTTGTAATAGTTTCACCTTGATAAAGCAGAGGAATTCCTGGAGGATAGGGAATAATCAACTCAGCAGATCTGGAGTTCAATGCTTCATCTAAACTTACTACTTTTGTATTTTCAAAGTGATTTTCCATTTTCACAGGTGGACTTAAGTTTGTAATGGCCATTTCATTACATATATTCGTTATGTTTTTACCCAGTTCCTTCTTTTTCAAATTGAAATGAACTGATATATCCTTTAATGCCTTTAAGAGCTTGTTCATATCATCTTCTATTGTGGAAGCGCTGCAAACAATTAATATAAACTTTGGATCCGCCATCTCAATCATGCAGCCGCGTATTTCTAGAGATGCTTGCAAATCATAACCCGATAAAGTTTCTGTAAGGTCATGTATTAATATTTTAAAAGGGTCTTGGGTATAATCCTTTCCAAAATCTTGTGTAATATCCATAATCTCAAACCAGCTCAATATTTCCATTTCCTTTTTAAAGGTTAAAATAATCGATTGCACCTTGGAAAGACTCTCTCTACCCTTGGTGCTTATCCATCTGCGACTGATATCTAGTGAAGCCATTAAAGGATACGATGGACTAGAGCTTTGTAGCATGGTTAAAAATCGATGTAACCTCTCTCTGTTTATCATATTTCCTTGAACATGAAGCATACCACTCATTGTCATCGATGTTAACATCTTATGAGTGGATTGAACAACAGCATCTACACCACAGGATAATGACGAATCAGGTAATTTAGGATGAAATCCATAATGAGCCCCATGGGCTTCATCAATTAATATAGGAATGTGATATCCATGTACTAAATCAACTAACCTTTTCAATTTCATCCCGATACCATAATAATTTGGATTCGTTAGAAGCACAGCCTTGGCATCTGGATACTGAACTAATGCTTCTTGTAATTTATTTATAGACACACCTAAATCAAGACCCGTTTTGGGGTCTATATTAGGGGGTAGAAACACAGCCTTGGCTTCCGCTAATACAAGACCATTAATAATAGATTTATGTACATTTCTTTGTACGATAATAATATCCTCTCGTTCACATACAGATAAAATCATGGCAAGATTCCCTACAGTACTACCGTTTATCAAAAAATAACTTTGCTCTGCTCCAAAACAATCTGCAGCAAGTTCCAAAGCAGCTTTAATAATACTTTGAGGATCATGAAGATCATCTAGGCCGGTTATCTCAGTATAATCAATCTTCATAATCTGTTCAAAATAATATCGTTCATCTTTATTCAAATCTAATCCAAATTTGTGACCAGGCACATGAAAACTAGCATGTTGCCCCATGTGATATTGTTTCAACATATCAAATAAAGGAGCTTTATGTTGATCCATTTTCAAGCATAACCCCCCATGTATTAAAACTTGCCATTCACTATATTATCATAATTTATATTAATAATATCATCCAATACGTCAAAAAAAAACCGCCAAATGTGGGACGGTCACTTATTACTTAGATACGCCTCTTAAATTTAAAAACTTGTAATCAAATAATATTTTTATACCATATTCTTCTTAACTTTTTAATATAAAATGAATACTTTGCATCGTTTACATCTGTGCGTATAATTTCAGATTCACAACGATTACATATAAATTCAGTGCATATCTTGATGCCATTCTTATTTTGTTGATCACATACTATACAGGTATAGTCTAACTTACTCTCCATAGACTTCCCACCCTTGTTTTTTCTATCATTATGCCACATTATCTATCCTCTTAAACTTCTAAATTAATCTTAGAAAAAATATTTTCAAAAAATATACCGATATTGTGTTTTAATATTCGTTATTATATGTACATTAAAATTAAAAGGTGTAAAAATTATACACTTAAATACTTGTAAACAAAAAAAGACACCATAGTAAAAGTATCACTACAGTGTCTTTGGTTAGCTTGGCAACGTCCTACTCTCCCAGGACCTTGCGGTCCAAGTACCATCGGCGCTGGAGGGCTTAACGGTCGTGTTCGGTATGGGAACGCGTGGTACCCCTCCGCCATCATCACCAAACGTATAAATAATTAATGAAGGTCGACCAAGTTCGGACACATCCATGTGACCAACGTCGACATCAATTCATCCTTGAATTGAAAAACTAGATGCGAAACAAAGATAAGCTTGGAATCTTTATTTTGAATATTTTTGGATAAGCCCTCGACCGATTAGTATTCGTCAGCTCCATGCATTGCTGCACTTCCACCCCGAACCTATCAACCTCGTCGTCTTCAAGGGGTCTTACTAAATTGGGAAATCTCATCTTGAGGGGGGCTTCACGCTTAGATGCTTTCAGCGCTTATCCCTTCCGTACTTGGCTACCCAGCTATGCTTCTGGCGAAACAACTGGTACACCAGCGGTACGTCCATCCCGGTCCTCTCGTACTAAGGACAGCTCCTCTCAAATTTCCTACGCCCACGACAGATAGGGACCGAACTGTCTCACGACGTTCTGAACCCAGCTCGCGTACCGCTTTAATGGGCGAACAGCCCAACCCTTGGGACCTACTTCAGCCCCAGGATGCGATGAGCCGACATCGAGGTGCCAAACCTCCCCGTCGATGTGGACTCTTGGGGGAGATAAGCCTGTTATCCCCAGGGTAGCTTTTATCCGTTGAGCGATGGCCCTTCCATTCGGTACCACCGGATCACTAAGCCCGACTTTCGTCCCTGCTCGACCTGTACGTCTTGCAGTCAAGCTCCCTTATGCCTTTGCACTCTTCGAATGATTTCCAACCATTCTGAGGGAACCTTAGGGCGCCTCCGTTACGCTTTAGGAGGCGACCGCCCCAGTCAAACTACCCGCCTGACACGGTCCCCGACCCTGATTCAAGGGCCTAGGTTAGAACTCGAATACGATCAGGGTGGTATCCCAAGGGCGCCTCCACCGATGCTTGCGCACCAGCTTCCAAGGCTCCCACCTATCCTGTACAAATCGTACCCCAGTTCAATATCAGGTTGTAGTAAAGCTCCATGGGGTCTTTCCGTCTTGTCGCGGGTAACCAGCATCTTCACTGGTATTAAAATTTCACCGGATCTCTCGTTGAGACAGCGCCCAAATCGTTACGCCATTCGTGCGGGTCAGAATTTACCTGACAAGGAATTTCGCTACCTTAGGACCGTTATAGTTACGGCCGCCGTTTACTGGGGCTTCGGTTCATAGCTTCGCCTAAAACGGCTAACCATTCCCCTTAACCTTCCAGCACCGGGCAGGCGTCAGCCCGTATACTTCGCCTTACGGCTTCGCACAGACCTGTGTTTTTGCTAAACAGTCGCTTGGGCCTTTTCACTGCGGCTCCCTCGGGCTATACACCCTAACGGAGCACCCCTTCTCCCGAAGTTACGGGGTCATTTTGCCGAGTTCCTTAACGAGAGTTCTTCCGCGCGCCTTAGAATTCTCTTCTCGCCTACCTGTGTCGGTTTGCGGTACGGGCACCTTCACCTGGCTAGAGGCTTTTCTTGGCAGCATGAGTGCGAGTTCTTCGGTACTACAATTTTCCCTCCTCATCACAGCTCAGCCTTATCAGTGTGCGGATTTGCCTACACACCAGCCTTACTGCTTGAACAGACTTATCCATCAGTCTGCAACTGTTCCCTTCTGCGTCACCCCAATTGCTCATAACGGTTTACGGTGGTACAGGAATTTCAACCTGTTGTCCTTCGATTACGCCTTTCGGCCTCACCTTAGGTCCCGACTTACCCTGAGCGGACGAGCCTTCCTCAGGAAACCTTGGGCTTTCGGCGGACAAGATTCTCACTTGTCTTTTCGTTACTTATACCGGCATTCTCACTTGTGTACAGTCCAGCACTCCTTACGGTATACCTTCAATCCATACACAACGCTCCCCTACCCCTGATACCATTGTATCAAGCCATAGCTTCGGTGGTGTGTTTAGCCCCGTTACATTTTCGGCGCAGAGTCACTCGACCAGTGAGCTATTACGCACTCTTTCAATGGTGGCTGCTTCTAAGCCAACATCCTGGTTGTCTGTGCAACTCCACATCCTTTCCCACTTAACACACACTTGGGGACCTTAGCTGATGGTCTGGGCTGTTTCCCTTTTGACGATGGATCTTAGCACTCACCGTCTGACTCCTGGGGTTTAAAGTCTATGGCATTCGGAGTTTGACTGAGCTTGGTAACCCTTGACGGGCCCCGCACCCAATCAGTGCTCTACCTCCACGACTCACCCCCAAGGCTAGCCCTAAAGCTATTTCGGGGAGAACCAGCTATTTCCGAGTTCGATTGGAATTTCTCCGCTACCCCCACCTCATCCCCTCATTTTTCAACATAAGTGGGTTCGGGCCTCCAGTGAGTGTTACCTCACCTTCACCCTGGACAGGGGTAGATCACACGGTTTCGGGTCTACGTCAACATACTCATACCGCCCTATTCAGACTCGCTTTCGCTGCGGCTCCAGCTCTTCACTTTAACCTTGCATGCTAACGTAACTCGCCGGTTCATTCTACAAAAGGCACGCCATCACCCATTAAACGGGCTCTGACTTCTTGTAAGCACACGGTTTCAGGTTCTATTTCACTCCCCTCCCGGGGTCCTTTTCACCTTTCCCTCACGGTACTGCTTCACTATCGGTCGCTAGGGAGTATTTAGCCTTGGCAGATGGTCCTGCCAGATTCATACGGGGTTTCACGTGCCCCGCACTACTCGGGATCCACTCCGGAGAGAATGATTTTTTAGTTACAGGACTTTTACCCTCTTTGGTTCGCCTTTCCAGACGCTTCACCTAAATCATTCCTTTGTAACTCCATGTGGAGTGTCCCACAACCCCAACAGGCAAGCCTGTTGGTTTGGGCTAATCCGCGTTCGCTCGCCGCTACTGACGGAATCACTTTTGTTTTCTCTTCCTCAGGGTACTTAGATGTTTCAGTTCCCCTGGTCTGCCTCCGCTAGACCTATGTATTCAGTCTAGGGTACGTACCTATTACAGTACGTGGGTTCCCCCATTCGGACATCCCCGGATCGAGGTCTGCTTACGACTCCCCGAGGCATTTCGTTGTTCGCCACGTCCTTCTTCGGCTCCTAGCGCCTAGGCATCCTCCGTGTGCTCTTAATAGCTTAACCATTAAGTTCGATGTTTTATATGATCACTCATAATTGAGAATTCCATTTGCTAATTAATGCTTCTTTGCTTTCGCTATCTAGTTTTCAAGGAACATCAGTCGCTTGATCCACCTTTGTGGTGTTTTTTGCGACAAAAAATATCTTACCACATCTGCTTTTCTTCAGTCAACCGTTTTTTCAAACCATTTCTTGAAGTTTTTGCCTCTATGGTGGAGCCAAGCGGGATCGAACCGCTGACCTCCTGCGTGCAAAGCAGGCGCTCTCCCAGCTGAGCTATGGCCCCATAATTTAAACCCAAAAAGGTAATGGTGTGCTGCGAGGAGCACGTCCCATATGTTTAAGGGATAGTATGATGTGGTATTTTATTCGTTTTATTTATTCGGTACGTTTGTGGTGGGCCCTAGTGGACTCGAACCACCGACCTCACCCTTATCAGGGGTGCGCTCTAACCAGCTGAGCTAAGGGCCCGTACCGCTTGGCAACGTCCTACTCTCCCAGGACCTTGCGGTCCAAGTACCATCGGCGCTGGAGGGCTTAACGGTCGTGTTCGGTATGGGAACGCGTGGTACCCCTCCGCCATCATCACCAAACGAATGTATAGAGTGCCTTGCACTCTCAAAACTGAAAACGAGTGAACTGTATTCTCCATAGAAAGGAGGTGATCCAGCCGCACCTTCCGATACGGCTACCTTGTTACGACTTCACCCCAATCATCTACCCCACCTTCGGCGGCTGGCTCCCCAAGGGGTTACCTCACCGACTTCGGGTGTTGTAAACTCTCGTGGTGTGACGGGCGGTGTGTACAAGACCCGGGAACGTATTCACCGCGGCATGCTGATCCGCGATTACTAGCAATTCCGACTTCATGCAGGCGAGTTGCAGCCTGCAATCCGAACTGAGATCGGCTTTGTTGGGATTGGCTCCACCTCGCGGCTTCGCTGCCCTTTGTACCGACCATTGTAGTACGTGTGTAGCCCAGGTCATAAGGGGCATGATGATTTGACGTCATCCCCACCTTCCTCCGGTTTGTCACCGGCAGTCACCTTAGAGTGCCCAACTTCACTTGCTGGCAACTAAGATTAAGGGTTGCGCTCGTTGCGGGACTTAACCCAACATCTCACGACACGAGCTGACGACAACCATGCACCACCTGTCTCCTCTGTCCCGAAGGAAAGCCATATCTCTACAGCGTTCAAAGGGATGTCAAGACCTGGTAAGGTTCTTCGCGTTGCTTCGAATTAAACCACATACTCCACTGCTTGTGCGGGTCCCCGTCAATTCCTTTGAGTTTCAGTCTTGCGACCGTACTCCCCAGGCGGAATGCTTAATGTGTTAACTTCGGCACCAAGGGTATCGAAACCCCTAACACCTAGCATTCATCGTTTACGGCGTGGACTACCAGGGTATCTAATCCTGTTCGCTCCCCACGCTTTCGCGCCTCAGCGTCAGTTACAGACCAGAGAGTCGCCTTCGCCACTGGTGTTCCTCCACATCTCTACGCATTTCACCGCTACACGTGGAATTCCACTCTCCTCTTCTGCACTCAAGCTCACCAGTTTCCAGTGCGACTCGGAGTTGAGCTCCGAGTTTAAACACCAGACTTAATGGGCCGCCTGCGCGCCCTTTACGCCCAATAATTCCGGACAACGCTTGCCCCCTACGTATTACCGCGGCTGCTGGCACGTAGTTAGCCGGGGCTTTCTTCTCAGGTACCGTCTAAGCAAATGCAGTTAACATCTGCCTTCTCTTCCCTGGCAACAGAGCTTTACGATCCGAAAACCTTCTTCACTCACGCGGCGTTGCTCCGTCAGACTTTCGTCCATTGCGGAAGATTCCCTACTGCTGCCTCCCGTAGGAGTCTGGGCCGTGTCTCAGTCCCAGTGTGGCCGATCACCCTCTCAGGTCGGCTACGCATCGTCGCCTTGGTGAGCCCTTACCTCACCAACTAGCTAATGCGCCGCAGGTCCATCTCTAAGCGAGAGCTTACACCCTCTTTCTTCATCTCATCATGCGATGAAACGACCTTATCCGGTATTAGCTAATGTTTCCACTAGTTATCCCAGGCTTATAGGCAGGTTACCTACGTGTTACTCACCCGTCCGCCACTAAGAACATTAAAAAGCAAGCTTTTTAATCTCTTCGTTCGACTTGCATGTATTAGGCACGCCGCCAGCGTTCGTCCTGAGCCAGGATCAAACTCTCCATTAAAGGTTGTAATCTCTCGATCACAACTATTTTAGAGCGCTTGGCTCATTCTCTTGTTACTATTTTTTCGGTTCCCTGAAAAAGTAATCGGAATACTCTACTGAGCTTCACTTCACTTTTTTAGGTTTATGAACGGGTTCCCAAAAGTTTAAAACTTTTGAGCTATTTGTTTGGATTCCTGAAAAATTTCAAGTCTCCGTAAGTTCACTCGTTATTCAGTTTTCAAGGTGCAAAGAATGCCTTATTATCAAGCATTTTCTTTTGTTTTTATCGCCCATCTCAGCGGCGACTTGATAAATATAACACATATAAAACTATCATGTCAACACCTTTTATTTTTTTTCTAGCAGAACATAAAATCTTTCTAATCTCTATGCTTAACTTACGATTAATGGCAAATTAAAGTTCGTTTTAAATACTATATATATGTATAATTTTATTCCGAAAGAAAATGGATAACTAATTTCATATGATTAAAAATTTTATACCCATAACTCCTAACAAACCTGGGACCCCCAAAAGACCACTTGTAATGAGAACTACTGAATTCATCGGTAAAATATCCCCTTCTACTATTAAATTGATAATATAAATAAAAATAGCAGAAGTAATGATATTTATTAATACATAATTCATCCATTTTGAAACCTTCTGATAGTTTCTTATTCCCAGAATAAGTGCAAAAACAACAAATACTATGATTAAGTAAGATATAAACCCCATTCTAATCCCCCGCTTTTAATTTCTTCAACTTAGTAATCTGTAAATCCTTAGCCTGTCTTATTAACATTTCATACCTTTTTTCCGCTGCTTCCAATGAAAATATAGCAAAATCAATCTCGTCTTTATCAACAGCGTAATTAAACCTTTCTCCTGCTGCAATCCAATCATTTTTAGCTTTTTCTACTTCCTTATTAATTAACATTTCACTATTATCTATTTTATTAGAACTAAATTTGCTTAGGTACTGCTGAATACTCGCCATAAAAAACCTCCTTAGGTTATCATTCTCTCGGGAAGCATAATTAATATAATATATAAATTAAAACTATAGAATAGAACTTCAATAGCCAAATTAATTCAGCTCTAAATCAAAAACAACACTAAAAGATTAGCGAAAATTGAAAATTGTACGCAAAAAAAGCCACCTAATGGTGACTTTTATAAATATAATAGTTAGATTATGAATGTATTATTATGCCAATGTAGGTTGAATCGGCAGTACTCGTTCAATTTTTGTATTATGTTCTTGTACTTCCTCATTTTCTAGATATTGCACCCTGCCAATATCTGCACCTAATTGTTTTAATTTCTTAGTTACATTTACATATCCACGATCAATGTGATGAATTTCAGAGATTATTGTCTCCCCTTCAGCTGCTAATCCTGCTAGAATTAACGCTGCACCTGCTCTTAAATCTGTAGCATTGACCTTTGAGCCAATTAATTTAGTATTGCCAGTTACTACTGCTGTCTGTCCTTCTACTTTAATTTTGGCATTCATTCGTTTAAATTCAGAAACATGCATGAAGCGATTTTCAAATAAAGACTCAGAGACAATACTTGTACCATCTGAAATCATTAATAAGCTCATCATTTGAGATTGCATATCTGTCGGAAATCCTGGATATGGTAATGTTTTCAAGTCAACTGCTTTTAATGTAGATGAGGCAGAAACTCCAATTCCTTTTTCGTTGATAAGAATAGTGACCCCCATTTCTTCCAACTTTGAAATAACAGGTGTTAAATGGTCCCCAATTGCACCTTCAATAAAAATGCTTCCTCCAGTTATAGCTGCTGCAATCATGTATGTACCAGCTTCAATACGATCAGGGATCACAGTATGATCAACACCTGATAACTGTTGTACACCTTCTATTCTAATCATTCCTGTTCCTGCGCCTCGAACCTTCGCTCCCATTCCATTTAAAAAGTTTGCTAAATCGACAATTTCTGGTTCCTTGGCCGCATTTTCAATAATTGTCGTACCATCAGCTAGTGTGGCAGCCATCATAATATTTTCTGTCGCTCCAACACTAGGAACATCTAGATATATTTTAGCACCTTTTAATCTACCTTTAGATCTTGCTTCGATAAAACCTTGCCCGAATTCAATCTGAGCACCCATGGCTTCAAAACCTTTTAAATGTTGATCTATTGGACGAGTACCAATCGCACATCCTCCAGGTAAGGAGATTTTAGCATAACCCTCACGACCCAATAAAGAACCAGCAACTAAAAAAGACGCTCTCATTTTTCGTACCAGTTCGTAAGGTGCTTCATGTGCTTTTACTTCTTTGGCATCAACTTTTAAAACTTCATTCTCAAACTGAATATTTATCCCCATTGCCTCTAACACTTTAGCTATGGTAAGAACATCATCAAGAGGAGGAACATCATGAATTACACTTACTCCATCCTTTGCTAAAATTGAGGCAGCTATAATAGGTAATACAGCGTTTTTGGCACCGCTTATTTTGACTTTACCAGATAATGGTATGCCTCCGCGGACGATTATTTTTTCCATTATTAGGCCTCCGCGCATCAATAATATAGTCTGCAATCTTTTCAATTTTACACTACTATCCAATTTGTTACAACTAACTTTTATTTCCTGTTTTGTTTGTTCGAGTAATCATTTATTTAACATTGTTCACATTTCCCGCCAATGTTATTCTGCTACACTCATTGAAATAAATATTTTATTGCTAGAGACCAGTTATAATATTGAATGATAAAATTTCCCAGCTGATTACCAATCACAATTGTAATGATAACTTTTAATAATTTGGCTTCAAAACTATTCGGGTTTTTCATGAAAATATCAAATCGAAAAGATTGAAGCACTTTCCAGCACAATAAAATACTTAACAATACAATAACTATATTCGTAATGTTGTTTACAATTGCCTCCATCAACATGAAGCATTACATCTCCTACTCACTCTAATAATAAGTTATATATTAATGTAGCAAATTCAGCACGGCTTGTCTCATTTTGAGGCCTAAATGTGCCATCACTATAACCACTAATAATTCCATCCAATTTTAATTGAGTTAATACACCAGATGCCCAATACCCTTGAGGTATATCCTTAAAAGGATTTTCACCTTCCACACCTTCTTTACCAAGAGCGTTTGCTATTATTTTTGCTGCTTCAACTCTGCTTAAATTGTCGTTCGGAGCAAACGTTCCATCTGTATAACCATTAATTAAACCAGCTTGACTAGCTAAGAAAATTGGTTTATATGCCCAATTTTCACTAGATATATCTATAAATGGTGATGATGCAGGTTCTTCACCATTCAGCTCCATTGCCCTAACTACCATAGTGATTGCTTCGGCTCGTGTAATATTCTCATTTGGAAGAAAACGTCCATCAACCCCGTTAACTATTCCTCGCTCCCAAAGTTCTTTAATTTCCTCTTTTGCCCAATGTGTTTCAACATCTGTAAAGACTGTATCAATATTTCGCTCTGTAACTTTTAATGTATACATTTGATAATCAAAAGCCTGATCAGATACAAGTTTGACATAATAAGTTCCGGCAGACAATCCGTTTAAATGTTTATTGATGTTCGTTTTTCCTTCGTTTGTAGTTAGAAACACTAAGCTCTGTGTCGAATTTAACACACTTAATGTTACGTTTCTATCTTTTGGCAAATGATCTAAATCAATACTAATGTCGCTTGTTTCCTCAATTCTAAATGAAAACCAGTCTTCGTCTGTACCATGTTCAAAAACTCCATTTAATTCAGTATTCAAATTTAGTTTTGTAGTTTGATATGCTTTATCATTAGGTTCATTTACATCAACAAATGTAGGAAGATAATTTATTTGCAAATAATAATTCCCTATAATAGGTAAAGAGTTCATACCCTCTTCCTCATAGTTCTGTACTTGAAAATAATATTTCCCAGGTAATACAGAATCAGAAGAATAAAATTCATCTTCTCCAGCATTACCTCTATCTATGGAAAAAGAAGTGCCATCTGGTTTTTGTAGTATTAATTGTAAATCCATTCGATTCGTATCAGTAGAGAGTTCAATTTTTAAATTACCTTCTTGGACGACTTCTAGAACATACCAATCTTTATCGTTAACTTGATGGAATGTACCCAAAATGTATTCTCCCGTTTCCGGTAAAACAAACGCTTTATCTTGAGTATCATTATCTTCATATAAATCAGCCGCGATTACAAATTGAGAAGTAAATTCATATGACAATAATTCATGATCAGTCTGGTCTCTATACCTTAATTGAATATAACTTTTTTGATCTTTTTTTACTGGTAATTTTACAGACTGTGATAAATCATATATTATAATTTCTCCATTAAAATGATAAAGCAATTCAACATCCGTTACATCAACATCGTCAGTTAAAGTTGATTCAAATTCAAATTTTAAACTTCCATCATATAAACTTTCTAAATAAAACCAATCCTCATCGTTTTCACCTGTTAGTACACCTGTCATCATAGCGTCCATTTGAAGAGGTTTAGACTTATCTTTACTATTATTATCTTCATAAATATCTTCAATAGCTGGATCAATCAAAGCAGAATCAATTCTTAACAACCCATAACCAGTGTACTCATCCCAACCGATGTCATGAACATCTTCTGCAGTTTGTCGAATTAAGTTCCTAATTTGAGAAGGTTCTAATTCAGGATATTGTGACCAGATTAGTGCTGCTGCTGCTGCAACTTGAGGCGCGGCCATAGAAGTCCCATTATTAGATGTATAACTTCCATCAAGACCTGTCGTATATACATTTACAGGTGCTACCACATCAATCTCTTGCCCAAAATTTGAGTATTCAACAATGCTGTTATCGTTTTTCAATCCACCAACAGCTAGAACAGAAGGATACGCTGCTGGATATCGAATCGACCGCTGACCATCATTACCAGATGCTGCTACAATTAATACTCCATTATCCTCTGCATATTGAACAATTTCCTGTAAATATGGTGAAGCACTATGTAAGCCCAACGACATTATTACTATTTTCGCCCCATTCTCCACCGCATATCGAATACCTTCTCCAATATCGGATTCATTGCCTAACCCTTGTTCATCTAATGCTTTAATAGGCATAATTTGGGTATCCCATAGTATACCTGAAACACCAATTACATTATTCCCTGTAGCAGCTACAATACCAGCCACATTTGTTCCGTGTCCATTATCATCTTGCGGAGGAAGACTTCTATCTAGTATATTTACACCTTCTACTAAATTGTCTACTAAATCGGGATGATGCAAATCAACTCCTGTATCAACAACTGCTATTTTTATCGCAGTATTTTCATTTGCAATATCCCATGCTTCAACAGCACCAATATTGCTCAAATAAGATTGTTGAGATATAAACTCATCATTTGGCGCAGAGAATACTTCAACTGTATGGTTTAACTGAAAATACTCAACATGTGGAGAGTTATTTAAACTAGACAACCATAAATGTATGTTTTCACCTTGATTCGGTCTTAATACACTAATGTTAAAGTCAGTATATTGTCCTACCACTTCACTTATTGATAAAAGCTGCTCATCCTTTTCATCAATCCATTTAATAATCCAACTTTGATCAATGTGATATTCAGATGATTGCGCATAAATGTGGTTCTGGGTATGTATAGTTTGTATGACTAATGTTGCAAATAGAAAAGAGACTATTACAAATGCATTTGTTATATATTTTTTCATGATTGTCCCTATCCTTTGTTTTATATTTATAATCTATAAACTAAATCTATCATGTTTTATATTAATAATAAAGTAAATCTTTCTATATTTTTTATTTACTCAACTGGAAAATAATTCTGGATGAATAATGGAAGTATTTTTTATAGAAATAAAAAAATCACCCCTACATCATCAAGTTATACTTTTCAAAATCATAACTTGATAATATGAGAGGTGAAAATAATATGAGAAGTGTAAGAAATCATTTATTAACGACACATATGATGCCGTCAAATTCTCCACTATTTCGTATTTTTATGGAAGACATATGATAAACCTTACTCCTTACTATCTGATAAAAAAATCTGTCCCTATTGTAAAGATGTTGTTAATGTAGCTTAAAACATATTGAGGAAAGAATCCAAGAATAATGGTAACCACAGTGCTGATCCATATTGTAATACATATAGGAGCTGTTAGTTTCAACTTGTTCGAACCTGCTTCAAAATTTGTTCGCATAAACATTTGACGAATAATAGAAAAATAATAATAAAAGGATATAACACTGGTAAGAATCATAACGATTGCTAACCAATAGGCTTTAACTTGCAGTGCAGCTAGTAAAATAAATACTTTACCGATAAACCCTCCTGTAACAGGTAGCCCAGCTAGGGATAGAAGAAGGATCACAACTGCAAATGCTGTATATGGTGCCCTATAATATAGACCTGCAAACCCTTTTAGCTCATCATTACCTGTAGTCCTCTCAATTGCCATCAACACTGCAAATGCGCCAAGATTCATAAACAAATAGGCTATTAAATAAAAATACAGTTCAGAAAAATTAGATGAATGCGGAACTTGACTATGTAAACCAATTCCAATAGGAACTAATAAGTATCCTGCATTCGCTACACCTGAATAAGCTAAAAGACGTTTCACATTTCGTTGTTTTAAAGCTAGTGCATTCCCTAAAATCATTGCAGTAGCAGCAATGATTAAAATGATCATAAACAGGTCCAAAAAGATTGGGCTCTGCTCTTGTCCCCCAACTCCGTAATAAACTAAATATACCAATCTAAATAACATCGCAAAACCAGCCGCTTTGGAAACTGTAGCTAAATATGCGGTTACAGGTGTTGCTGCTCCTTGATATACATCTGCTGCCCACGTATGAAAAGGCGCTGCAGCAATTTTAGTCCCTAATCCTGCAATGATTAACATGAAACTAACAAAGATCATCAACTCAAAGGAACTATCACTGAATTGCAATGCTTGATTGATTTCATTTAAATTTGTACTACCGGACAGACCATATAAAAATGACATACCGTATAGTATAAATGCTGAAGCTATACCTCCAACGACGATATATTTAAACGAGGCTTCATTTGTTTTCGTATTCCCTTTCCTTATTCCTACCATAATATAAGAAGTGATACTGAGCAACTCAAGACCTACATACAAAGTAATTAAGTCTCCTGAGGATGCCATAATCATAGCGCCTAATGTCGCAGGTAAAAATAAATAATAATATTCTCCTCTGTGATGAATGTCTTCCTTTTTAATGGAGCCAATACTCATGAAGAGAATGAAGATTGTTCCGACAAGGAATATCAGTTTAAATAAATTTGCAAAATCGTCTACTCGATAACTTAAATTTAATAATTGTACAGGAACTAGTGGGTCCTCTGAAAGATTTAACAATCGCATATAATGAATGACAAATGCGGTTGAAATCATTAGAGAAATAATCGATAACCATCCTAATATCGTACGATTTACCTTGTTAGGTAATATCAAATCTAAGACCGATATGATAACTGCAGCGATGACTAAAGTGAGCTCTGGTGATAAATATACTAAATCAGATAAATGAAGACGTTCCTCCATTGGTTAACCCCCCATCTTCGAGATTATGCTTAGAATCGTTTCTTGCATTGGTTCAATTAAAACAGCTGGATATATCCCTAGAAGAAGAATAAAAGCAACCAAAGCAATCATTGGAACGGCTTCAATTAATCTTGCCTCATTCATCTTGGTATATTGTGCTGGCAATGATCCAAATGTCATTTTCAATACCCCTCGCAACACATAAACAGCAGTTAATACAATTCCAAGTGTACCTATTACAGTAACGATAGGCATCGTATCAAACAATCCTACAAAGGCTAAAAACTCACTAATGAAACCTGATAAACCTGGTAATCCCAATGAAGCCATACCTGCAATTAACAAAATACCACTTATAAATGGAATAGACTTAGCTAAACCACCCAATTCATCAAGTTTTGTAGTTTGGGTTCGTTCGTAAATACTACCGACAATTAAGAACATTAAAGCGGATATCAAACCATGTGAAACTAATTGATATATTGCTCCTTGCATACCAACCACATTAAAGGCTGCAATACCAAGAAGTACAATACCCATATGACTTATACTTGAATAAGCTAAAATTAATCTAAATTCATTTTGTACAAATGCTAATATGGCACCATACAAAATATTAATTATTCCTAAAACAGCTAAAACATAAGCCCATTCTTTTGCTTGTTCTGGAAATAATACAACCCCAAAACGAATAAGTCCATATGCACCCATTTTTAACAGTAAACCAGAGTGAATCATAACAATGGATGGAGGTGCTTCTGTATGTACCCTTAACATCCAAGTATGGAACGGGAAAATCGGTAATTTAATTCCAAATGCCACAAGCAGCATAATGAAAATAAACCACCTCATATTCTCGCTCAAATAAAATATAGCCCCTTCAATATTCACAAAGGCTTGTGGATTATTTAACTGATCAAATATGACACCTACATCAGATGTATATCTCAATAAATTAGCAGCTTCGTCAAAATAAAAACCTGCAGAATTAATTAGTATCAATATGGCTATCAACATGATAGCAGAACCAACACCATTGTAAATTAAAAACTTATTTGCAGCTCGCTCTCGATCTTTGTAACCCCATATTCCAATTAAGAAAAACATAGGAATTAAAGTGATTTCAAAGAAGATAAAAAACAACATTAAATCTTTTGCGAAGAAAACACCCAATATACCTAATTCAAGAATTAAGAACAGTATATAAAAAGTCTTCCATCTTTTTTTGATGTATACAGAAGCAAGTGCAGCCATTGCACAGACCAAAGCAGTTAAAAATGCTAATGATAATGATAATCCATCCACACCCATTAAATACTTAAATTCGTAAGCATAATCTACTTCTGGAGCACCAGATGGTGATATCAATTCACTATTTAATGGAATTTCTAAAAATTTCTTCTCTTCTGTAAATTGCATGCCAGAAGAGGTATTATCAAACTCAATATATAATAAGGCTGACAAAATTAATGTGAATATCGTTGTAGCTATAGCAATCCATCTAATCGCTTTCCCTTTTTTGCTTGGAATAAACAAAATAATCAATATTCCTATCAAAGGAGAAAATGTAATTAAGGAGAGTAAAGGCAGATGTTCTAACATTTAAAAATACCTCCTTCCAAGCATAGCTGCGATAATAATAATAAATCCAAGCAATGTCACTAAACCATAAGTTTGTATTTGTCCATTCTGGACCCTAGTACTCGCTCTACCAGTTGCCAAAACAATATTGGCTGTTAATTTAACTAATCCATCCACTATAAATCGATCAATTGTGTTTAGGATAAGACCCAATACACGTAATGGTTTCACAATGGTCCATTCATATATCTCGTCTATATAATATCGATTGGCTAGTAAATGATAAGCCCAGTTTCTTGAATTTTCATTTTGAGAAACTGATTTTTCACTAAACACGATCCAACCTATTACAATACCTGCAACAGCTACTAAGGTAGATAAAATCATGACAATCCAATTCGTATGTTCTTCGACTACATCACCCGTTAACCATTCACCTAACCAAGAATTAAACGGTGTAAATAGAAAACCTGAAATAACAGCTAAAACGCATAAAACAATTAGTGGTAACGTCATCACAATAGGTGACTCTTTGGGGGTAACAGAAGAACGATTACTTCCCAGAAAAGCAACCTTAAACAATCTAGTCATATAAAATGCAGTGAAAAATGCTGCAGTGATTCCAATAATAAACAAAATCATGTTGTCATGATACGCTTCTGTTAAAATTGCATCTTTGGACCAAAAACCTGATAACGGGAAAATTCCTGATAAAGCTAATGCCCCGATAGCAAAAGTGACCGTGGTTACTTTCATCGATTTCCAAATACCGCCCATTTCTCTTATATCTTGTTTATGCAAAGCATGTAATACACTACCTGCACCGAGGAATAGAAGTGCTTTAAAAAATGCATGTGTCATTAAATGGAATACTCCGGCTGTATAAGCTCCTATTCCAAGAGCCATGATCATATACCCTAGTTGACTGACAGTAGAATAAGCCAGAATACGTTTAAAATCATTTTGAGCGATTGCAATCGTTGCTGCAAATATCGCAGTAAAACCACCTACATAAGCTACAACCTCCATTGCAATAGGTGATGCTAGGAAAATATCATAAGTACGTGCAATTAAATACACACCTGCAGCAACCATTGTAGCCGCATGAATTAAAGCACTAATAGGTGTAGGGCCTTCCATCGCATCCGGTAACCAAGTATGTAACGGAAATTGACCTGATTTTCCCATTGCCCCTACAAATATTAAAATTGCGATTGTAGTAATAACCCAAGCTTCAATTGGAATGCTATTTGTACTAAACGCATTATGTATATCTGTAAAATCTAAAGAATGATTTGGCATATACCAGAACAACATTAAGATGGCAATAAATAATCCAACATCTCCAATTCTGGTAACAATAAAGGCTTTTTTCGCCGCAGCTTTAGCTGACTCTTTTTCATACCAAAATCCAATAAGTAAAAAAGAACAAACACCTACAAGTTCCCAGAAAATATATAATTCAAGTAAGTTTACCGATATTACAAGTCCTAACATTGAAAATGTAAATAATGAAATATAACTATAAAAAACCGAAATTCTATGATCATCCTTCATATATGCTTTTGAATATAAATTGACTAATAAACTGACTAGGGTGACAACGATTAACATCATCGCATTTAAATTGTTAATTTCAAATCCTAATCGAATAGAGATATCACCAAATGACAGCCAATCAAACTCTTTCCAAGTGTAAGCATCCATCGTACCATTCAGACGTTCAAGTAAAACTAAAAAGGCGAATATAAATGAGAGTAGCGCAGCTCCAGTGCTGATATAGGCACTCCATTTGTTTCCTTGCTTACCGATTGCAACCAGTATAACAAAAGCAATCAATGGAAAGAGTGGTATAAGCCAAGCTAATTGAGAGAATACCGATTCCATAGTACCCTTCCTTTCCTTAAGTATTTATTCTTGTTCAAAAAGGTAGTTATTTTTTCAATGAATTCATTTCAGTAACATTTGCTGTTGCTTTATTTCGATACAATGCAATTAAAATGGCTATACCTACTGCGGCTTCAGCTGCAGCAATCGTGATATTAAACAAAGAAAAAATTTGCCCTTTTAAGGAAGGATTGATTCCAAATTTCGCAAAAGCAATCAAATTAAGATTTACTGCGTTTAACATCAATTCAATACATAATAATACGATAACCGCATTCTTTTTTGACAGTGCACCATAGAGACCGATCACAAACAACACAGCAGCTAATGTAAGATAAGAAGAAATCATGTTGTTTAATCCTCCTCCCTTTTAGCCACAACGATGGCTCCGATGAAAGCGACCGTCAATAACACAGATACCAATTCAAAAGGAATCACATGCCAAGTAAAAAGCTCAATTCCTATCATTTTTGTATTGTCTTCAGTAGAAGTAAATTCTTGAATTGGAAAAGCTGCATCCTGAATCGCTAAATATAAAATAACAAAAAAACCGATGCTCCCAACTAACAAGAGTACGTTATGTAATACTCTCTTCGGCTCTTCATTTTGCTTTTCATGTTTCGTCATCATAATTCCAAAAATCATTAAAATCGTCATTGCACCTGCATAAATTAAAACTTGTACAAAGGCTAGAAACTCGGCATCAAGCATAACGTATAAACCTGCAAGACTAATAAAAGTAGTAGCAAGAGCTATAACCATGTGGACAACTCTTTGGAGATTAATTAAAAAAACTGCACCTATAATAATGAGCATGGAAAAAATAATAAATAATACATTTTTTCCATTCAATATGAAATCTATAAAATTCTCCAGCATAAGCTACTTTTCCTCCTTCTTCGCCTTTGATGGGATGGATTTTGGTTGCAAATTAATGCTGTTTTCTTTTCTAACATTTGTATTATTATCATTTAACCAATCCATATTTTTAAACAGATCATCCCGACTATAGGTTGCTAATTCAAAATTATTCGTCATAACAATGGCCTCTGTAGGACAAACTTCTGTACATAAATCACATAAAATACAAATTTCAAAGTTGATATCGTAAGTGTCAATTACCTTTCCTTTTTTCTCAGGATCAGGATTTTTCTTCCCTATAAGATCAATACAGTCTGTAGGGCATATATTCATACACTGATTACACACGATACATTTTTCAGGATCAAAATGCTGCACACCTCGAAAACGATCGGGCATCTGTAAAGGAACATCAGGATATTGATAAGTTATTTTTTTCTTCGTAAGATTTCTTAAGGTAACACCCATTCCTTTAACTATACCTTTCAACGGTTTCACCTCACTTCAATAGTAGCATTATTTAATAATTTCTATAATAATTGTCGTTACAAATATATTAACCAAAGCCAATGGTAATAAAACCTTCCAACCTAACGACATTAAATGATCTACTCTTATTCTTGGCAGCGTTGCACGAATCCAAAATAGGAAAAATACGATGGATGAAAATTTTAAAATAAACCATATTATCCCTGGGATAAAATTTAGAAATGGCAACGGAGAATGCCAGCCACCTAAGAATAAAATTGTCGTTAGTGCTGCAATGGCATATACATAAACATATTCAGCTAGCATAAAGAAAGCAAATCTAAAACCACTGTATTCCACATGATAACCGGCAACTAATTCTGATTCTGCCTCTGGCAAATCAAATGGAGTACGGTTTAACTCTGATACTGCTGCTATGATAAATATGATAAATCCAACGATCTGGGGAAGAACATTCCAGTTCCAAAAACCTCCCGCTTGACCTTCTACGATGGTATTTAAACTTAAACTGCCACTTAAAAGAATGACACCGACAACAGACATGACTAAAGGGACTTCATAACTAATCATTTGAGCAGCTGAACGCATGCCACCTAATAATGAATATTTGTTATTTGAAGCCCATCCACCAAGTAATATCCCTATAGTTGAAATACTGGATAAAGCAAAATAATATAATAACCCTACATTCAAATCTGCAAATTGCAATTTTGCAGTGTAAGGAATCGTTGCCAGCACTATAAACGCGGGTACAAACGTAATAACAGGAGCTAAGATAAATAGAAATCGATCTGCCTTATTTGGAATCGTATCCTCTTTAATTAACAGCTTCAATACATCTGCAACAGTTTGAAATAAACCTAATGGTCCAACACGGTTTGGTCCTTTTCTCAATTGAATCCAACCAATAACTTTACGTTCAAAATAAATGGCATAGGTTACAAAACCAAGCACCACTAAAAGAAGAACAGTAGCCCATAATAAAAACCAACTAAAACTAGATAATGTTAGTTCCTGGAGCAGATCCATTAGCCATCTACCTCCCCTAATACAATATCAACACCACCAAGAATCGTCACTAAATTTGTCATGGTTTCACCTACTAGTAACTTAGGTAAAATTTGCAGATTTACAAATGAAGGTCTTCTAAACTTCAAACGATAAGGTTGTGGTTTTTTCTTAGATACAATATGACAACCAATTTCTCCTCTTGGAGATTCAATACGTGTATAAACTTCACCTTCTGGAGGTCTAATTACTCGTGGTACTTTGGCCATTATTTTCCCATCTTCAGGAAACTGTTCTACAGCTTGTTCCAAAATACGCAAACTTTGTTTAATTTCTTCAAATCGCACTAAGTATCTAGCATAACAGTCCCCTTCTGTTTGAACAGGAACATCAAACTCAAAACGATCATATATACTATATGGCTGGTTTTTACGAAGATCAAACTTTACCCCTGTGGATCTTAAATTAGCACCACTAAGGCCATAATCAATTGCAGTTTGTGCATCATATTTGCCAATACCTTTAACTCTAGCTAAAAAGATTTCGTTTCCACTTACTAACTGCTCATATTCATCTAACTTTTCTCTCATGTATGGTATGAAATCACGGACTTTATCAATCCAGCCTTCAGGAGCATCCCATTTCACACCGCCTACTCTCATGTAGAAATAAGTAAGTCGAGCACCACATAATTCATTAAACATATTTATGATCATTTCCCTTTCTCTAAAAGCATAAAGAAAAGGACTCATAGCACCGATGTCTAATAAATAAGTTCCCCACCATACTAAATGGCTAGCAATGCGCTGCAACTCCATAACAATTAAACGTAAAAACTCTGCTCTTTCAGGAATTTCAAGGTCCATCAACGTTTCAACTGCATGACATAACACGTAATTGTTTGTCATAGCAGAGACATAGTCCATTCTATCTGTATAGGGAATAACTTGAGTGTAAGTTAAATTTTCAGCTAGTTTCTCAGTACCTCTATGTAAATATCCGATTACAGGTGTTGCTTCTGTAATGACTTCTCCGTCTAACTTTACGATAATTCTAAAAACACCATGTGTACTCGGATGCTGTGGTCCAACATTTAATAGTAATTCTTCTGTACGTATCATCTGGTTTGTTACACCTCCGGATCTATCGGTTCATAGTCTTTTCTTAAAGGATGCCCTTCCCAATCATCAGGCATCATGATCCTTGTTAAATTAGGATGACCCGGAAATTGAATACCTAACAAATCATAGACTTCTCTTTCATTCCAGTTCGCCGCATTCCATACAGGTGTGACTGATGGGATAGAAGGATCTTTTCTATCTGCTTTGACCTTAATGCAAATATCGTATTGGTTGTCTGAAGACATCGAAAGTAAATAATAAACTACCTCAAAATGTGTCTCATAATCTATACCAGTAATATTACGTAAATAATTAAGCTTTGGTGTTTCTGACTCTTTAAGCAACATAGCAGTTTTATCCCAATAAACACTTCCAATTACAATGCATGGCAAGTTCCTATCTAGCTCATTGATATAAGCTTCTTCAACTGCATCTTCTGATACATTTGTTTTTATGAACTCAACCAAGCGATCTAATCTATCTTGATTTGGTAAAGGTTCTACAACTTCTACTGCTTCAGTTTGCTCAATTTCCTTTTTTGCTTCTTTAGGGTCCATTTCAGTAACTTGTTTTTGATCACTCATACCTCTGTCACCCTTTTCCCCGTTTTTGCTTCATATTTTATCTTTTCTTGTAATTTATTTATTCCATAAATTAAAGCAGCTGGATTAGGAGGGCAGCCTGGAATATATACATCTACAGGAACAATTTGGTCTACCCCTTTGACTACAGAATAAGATTTAATATATGGACCTCCTGCCGTAGCGCATGAACCCATCGCAATGACCCATTTCGGTTCAGGCATTTGATCATATAAACGTCGTAATAGAGGAGCCATTTTTTTAGTTACTGTACCGGATACAATCATGACATCTGATTGTCTTGGAGAGGTACGGAATATAACTCCAAAACGATCTAAATCATAATGTGATGCACCAGTTCCCATCATTTCAATGGCACAACAAGCTAAGCCAAAAGTAAGTGGCCATAAGGAATTACTTCTCGCCCATGCCTTTAACTGCTCTAAGGTACCCATAAATACGTTACGTTCCAATTCCTCTTGTTCTTCTGGTGAAATCTTTGCTAAATCGAGTTCCATTGCAACACCTTCTTTTTCCAAGCGTAAGCTAATCCTACAACTAATAATGATACGAAAATCAACATTTCAACTAAAGCAAAAAGTCCTAATTTGTCATAAGCAACTGCCCATGGATATAAAAAGACAGTTTCAACATCAAAGATAACAAACATTAGAGCAAATAAATAATAACGAATGTTGAAACGAATTTGACCTGCACCAACAGGTTCGTTTCCACTCTCATAAGTGGTGTACTTCTCTTTCGTTGGATTATTAGGTCTTAAAAACCGACCAAACGTAAGCGCTGCCACGGGTAAGAAGATACCGAGCGCAATAAAAATAGCGACGATAACATAGTTATTGATGTATGTTTCCATCGGCTTAGTCCCTCCATTCAATGAAGTCCAATTTATAAGTTTTTCTTATAGACATTTTTAATTTCAATAATAAATGTCGTGAACATTATAACAAAAGCTTCCATCGAAGTCTATTGTACAATTAATGTATTTTTTTTAAGCAAACTATTGTTGGTAATCACTGGATTATCCATTACTGGTCATGGACATTCAGAAATTTAAAGCTGTTATCTATTTATCATGTACAAACAGTATATTTTCAAACAAAAATATTTGCTTCAAAATTAAATATAATACATAACCTCATATGTTTTTTATTAAAAAATCAACTATTGTATTTCTTATAGTGATTATAAAATGTGATGTATTTCACAACCATCTATGTTAAAGTAGTTAATTTCTTTATAAACTATGATATTAATAAACATTTTGTGATCAATCATGTAAAATATCACAATAATATATACTTACTTATCCTATAGAAAAAAACTGCCGACATATCATGTACGACAGTTTTTAATTCAACATTTTTAAAATTGCTTGTCAGTGGAACTGATTCGATTGATCGCTTTTTGCAAAGCCATCTCAGCACGACGAAAATCATAATCAGCCTTTTTATCAGCCAATCTTCTTTCTGCGCGTTCCTTAGCGGCTTGAGCACGTTCAACATCAATTTCTCCTGCACGTTCTGCAACATCAGCAAGAATAACCACTTTTTCTTTACTTACTTCCATAAAGCCACCATGTACCGCGATGACCTCTTCATCGTTTCCATTTTTTACCTTCAACGGTGCAACTTTTAAAGCTGTGACTAGTGGAATGTGATTGGGTAAAATACCTAGTTCACCTTCCACACCTTTAACGACAATCATATTCACGTCCTGAGAATAAACTTTTCTCTCAGGTGTTACGATTTCTAATGTAAAAGTACTCATAACTTCCTCCTACAAGTTTCATTTTTAGAAACTTAGGATTTTTAAATCAACCCTATTATAAAGTTTTGGCTTTTTCTACAGCTTCTTCAATTGTACCTACATACAAGAAAGCTGCTTCTGGTAAATCATCATGTTTACCATCCAAAATTTCTTTAAAACTACGAACTGTATCTTTAACAGGAACATATTGTCCCTTTTGTCCAGTAAACTGCTCAGCAACGTGGAAGTTTTGTGATAAGAACCTTTGAACTTTTCTCGCACGTTGTACTGTTACTTTATCTTCTTCGGATAATTCATCCATACCTAAGATGGCTATAATATCTTGAAGCTCTTTGTAACGTTGCAAAATTTGCTTAACTCCTTGAGCAACCTCATAATGCTCTTCTCCAACAATCTCAGGAGTAAGAATACGAGAACTTGATGCTAATGGATCTACCGCTGGGAAAATCCCTAACTCAGCAATTTTACGCTCCAAGTTTGTTGTAGCATCCAAGTGAGCAAATGTAGTTGCAGGAGCTGGATCTGTATAATCATCGGCTGGTACATAAACCGCTTGAATAGAAGTTACAGAACCTTTCTTCGTTGAAGCAATACGCTCTTGCAATTGACCCATTTCAGTCGCGAGCGTTGGTTGGTAACCAACCGCTGATGGCATACGTCCGAGTAATGCGGACACCTCAGAACCTGCTTGTGTGAAACGGAAGATGTTATCAACGAATAAAAGTACATCTTTTCCTTCTTGATCACGGTAATGCTCAGCCATTGTCAATCCTGTTAGTGCAACACGCTGACGAGCACCAGGAGGCTCATTCATCTGTCCAAATACCATTGTTGTTTTTGGAAGAACGCCTGCGTCCTTCATCTCATGATAAAGGTCGTTTCCTTCACGAGTACGCTCACCAACACCGGCAAATACTGAAATACCACCGTGCTCCTGTGCGATATTATTGATTAATTCCTGGATTGTAACAGTTTTACCAACACCGGCTCCACCAAACAACCCAATTTTACCACCTTTAGCATAAGGGGCAATTAAATCAATAACTTTAATTCCTGTTTCCAAAATTTCTTCTTCTACAGAAAGCTCTGTAAATTCAGGTGCAGGTCTATGAATTGGGCTTGATGCTTTTGTTTTAATTTCACCAGCATTATCAATTGGTTCTCCCAGCACATTTAAAATACGACCTAATGCAGCATCGCCCACTGGAACAGAAATAGGATTACCTGTATCAACAGCTTCAGTTCCACGAACTAAACCGTCTGTAGAAGACATAGCAACACAACGTGCTACATTATCACCAAGATGAAGAGAAACTTCTACAGTTAAATTGATATCCTTTTCTCCAGAGGACTCCGCTTTTTTTTCTATTGTAACAGCATTTAGAATTTCAGGCAGGTTTCCGCGTTCAAATTCAATATCAACTACGGGACCCATTACCTGTAAAACGCGTCCTTTGTTCATGCTTTTACCTCCTTAAGATTTTCAAAAGTTAGTGCATTTATTTTCATTATCCCTGAGCGTTCGCTCCAGCAATAATCTCAGATATTTCTTGTGTAATTGCAGCTTGACGTGCACGGTTATATACAAGATTAAGACTAGCAATTAAGTCAGTAGCATTGTTCGTTGCATTACCCATTGCGGTCATTCTGGCACCAAACTCACTTGCTTTACCTTCCAATACTGCACTATAGATCAAAGTTTCAGCATATTTAGGCAATAATACATCCAACACTTCCTCTGCAGAAGGCTCATATTCATATAGAGCAGAATTACCACTGGATTCAGAAATATCACTTAATGGTAAAAGACGTTTTTCTACAGGAATTTGTGTAATTGGATTCACAAATTCGTTATATGCTAAATATAACTCATCGTATAAACCATCACTAAAGTTCTGCACTGCAGTTTTAGCAATTTCTTGAATGTCTAAGTACTGAGGATTATCAGGTAACCCTGTAACTTGAGACACAATCGGCATATTTCTTCTTTTGAAATAATCTCGACCTTTTCGACCGATCACAAAAATAGAGTAGTCATCTGTAGAGCTGTGTTTTTGTTGTATTGTGTTCATGACCATACGCAAAAGATTCGCATTATAACCTCCTGCTAAACCACGGTCAGAAGTAATCACTAGATAACCCGTCTTTTTCACTTCTCGGCTTTCCAACATCGGATGCTTTAAATTTTTTGTTGCAGAAGCAATGTTAGAAATTACTTCTTTTATTTTATCTGAATACGGTCTGGCAGCTTCAGCATTTTCTTGTGCTTTTCTTAACCCTGAAGCAGCTACCATTTCCATTGCTTTTGTAATTTGTTTCGTATTTTGGAAACCACTGATTTGGCGTTTTATATCACGCATACCTTTAGCCATTTAGTTCACCTACCTTATAGGCTATTTGAAAAAACACACTCTACTTCTTATCAGAAGGACTATACAGATCCAGCAAAACCTTTTTTGAAGGTTTCAATCGCTTTATTTAGTGCTTCTTCAGTTTCGTCTGATAATTGACCAGTTGTTTTAATTGTTTTTAGAATATCTGACTGATTCGCATCCATATAGGATAAGAATTCTGCTTCAAACCTTGTTATATCCTTCACTTCAATATCATCTAAGAAACCTTTTACAGCTGAATAAATGCTCACTACCTGCTTCTCAACTGGCAACGGCTGATTAACACCTTGTTTCAAGATTTCAACTGTACGTTCCCCTCGATTTAATCGAGCTTGGGTAGATTTATCAAGATCTGAACCAAATTGAGCGAAAGCAGCTAGCTCTCTATATTGTGCAAGGTCTAAACGTAATGTCCCTGCTACTTTTCTCATAGCTTTAACTTGCGCAGAACCACCAACACGGGATACTGAAATACCGACGTTAATCGCTGGACGTTGTCCTGCATGGAACAAATCAGCTTCTAGGAAGATCTGTCCATCCGTAATGGAGATAACGTTTGTTGGAATATATGCTGATACATCACTTGCTTGTGTTTCGATAAATGGAAGAGCAGTTAATGAACCTCCACCGAGATCATCATTCAATTTTGCTGCTCTTTCTAATAAACGAGAATGCAAGTAGAATACATCCCCTGGGAAAGCTTCACGACCTGGAGGTCTTCTTAATAACAAGGATAACTCACGGTAAGCTGATGCTTGTTTAGTTAAATCATCATAAATAACTAATACGTGTTTACCTTGATACATGAAATGCTCACCCATTGTACAACCTGTATAAGGTGCTAGGAATAATAATGGAGCTGGTTCAGATGCACCTGCTGTAACAACGATTGTGTAATCTAAAGCACCATTTTTACGAAGTGTTTCTACAACACCTGCAACTGTGGATTGCTTCTGACCAATTGCTACGTAGATACAGATCATATCATTCTCTTTTTGGTTAATGATTGTATCGATAGCTATTGTTGTTTTACCTGTTTGGCGGTCACCGATAATTAACTCACGCTGTCCACGCCCAATTGGAACCATGGAGTCAATCGCTTTAATTCCCGTTTGCATCGGCTCATGTACTGATTTACGATCAATAACACCCGGCGCTGGGGATTCTATTGGTCTAAATTCTTTCGTTTCAATAGGTCCTTTACCATCTACTGGCTGTCCTAACGGATTTACAACACGTCCAAGTAATGCATCACCTACAGGAACCTCCATAATACGGCCTGTACGTTTTACTTGATCTCCTTCACGGATATCCGTGTAAGGTCCTAGGATTACGATACCAACATTATCTTCTTCAAGGTTAAGAGCCATACCCATAACGCCATTAGAGAATTCTAATAATTCACCAGCCATGACATTTTCAAGACCGTGAGCACGAGCTATACCGTCACCCACCTGGATAACAGTACCTACATCAACCACTTGAAGTTCAGATTTATAATTTTCAATTTGTTTTTTTATCAACGTACTGATTTCTTCAGGTCTGATACTCAATGAACCTCACCCCTAACTATATTGCTTGCTGTTTTAATTCCTTTTCAAGTGCAGCTAGTTTGCTTACTAAGCTGCCATCATATAAACGGTCGCCTATGCGAACTTTTAATCCACCTAAAAGGTCTGGATCAACTTCATTTGAAGCGTTGATCTGTTTGCCTGTTAATTTGCCAAAACGTTCTTCAACTTCTTTTAATTCATCATCAGACAACTTAGAAGGTGTATATACCACCGCATCTGCCTGACCTAGAAATTCATTGGCAACCCCAACATAATATCCATAAATCGCTGCTAAGATTGAACCTCTTCCTCTTTCAAAAAGAAGCTGGACCGTATGAAGTACAATTTCAGATACTTTTCCTTGAAAAGCATTGCTGATTACTTCTTTCTTTTTGTCCACTCCAATATTCGGATGGGAAATAAATTTATTAAAATCCTTATCCACTTCTATAAATTGCACAATTGATTTTAATTCTCTTTCCACTTCTACAATTACATTTTGTTCTCGAGCAACTTCAAAAAGTGCTTTAGCGTATCTTTTTCCTACTAATGTGTCGCTGCTCATAGTTTTCCTCCTACCTCTTTCAGGTATTTGTCAACTAATTGTTGTTGTGATTTTTCATCAAGCTTTTGCTCGATAATTTTGGAAGCAATCATAATGGACATTGCTCCTACTTGTGCACGCAACGTCTGAGCTGCTTTTGATTTTTCGTTTTCAATATCTTTAAGCGCATCCTCTTTTAACTTCGCCGCTGTTGTCTTCGCTTCTTCAACGATTTCTTCAGCTTGTCTCGCACTCGTTTGTTTCGCTTGCTCAATAATTTGATATGCTTCCTGACGAGTTTGTTGCATGGACGCCTCTTGTTCTTTTAGAAGTTTGTCTGCTTCTGCACGATTAGTTTCTGCCGTACGCATTTCGTCTAATACATGCTCTTTACGCTTTTCCATAACGGACATTAATGGTCCGAATGCAAATTTGCTTAGTAACCAAAACAAAATACCAAACGCAATAATTTGAAAAACTATAGATCCATCTATACTCAACTTTAGTCACTCCCTTCTCAGAGATTCATACATCTTAATCTGACAAAATGAAGGCGTGGAGGCTTATACCATCCCCGCCGAACTTGAAATATAATTGTTACCTTATAAAACAAATACAAACAATAATGCAAATACAAGAGAAATAACTGGTAGTGCCTCAACTAAACCGATACCGATAAACATTGTTGTTTGTAAAGTCCCGCGAAGTTCTGGTTGACGAGAAATCCCTTCTACTGTACGTCCAACGATTAAACCATTACCAATACCTGCACCTAGTGCACCTAAACCAATCGCAATTGCTGCTGCTATAAACTCCATGAAAAATCCTCCTTAAATATTAAATAAATTATTTTTATTACTTTTAATAAAATCTATAATCTGATCTCAGCAGGTTGCTGAGTTAGATTCATTAATGATCTTTAGCGATACTTTGTGAAATATACACCATTGTTAAGATGGTAAATACAAAAGCTTGGATTGTACCAACAAATATACTGAAGGCTTGCCATACGATTAATGGAACCATTCCTGCAATACCTGCAAATACACCTGCCGAAGCCGTCATTAAAATTACTCCAATTAAGACCTCACCAGCATAAATATTACCAAATAAACGCAAACCAAGAGTTAATAATTGTGAAACTTTTTCAATTATGTGGAGCGGAAAAAACGCTGGGACTGGATCAATGTAATGTTTGAAGTAATTTTTAGTATTTCTAGTAACTCCTAAATAATGTACCATTACAATTACAATTAAAGCTAACCCCATAGTAGCACTCATACTAGCTGTTGGTGATTTCCAAAAGAGTAGTGATACGTCATCTGCATGTGCCGCTTGTGCATATAAATCTGGAGAAATTGGAATGCCGAAAAATGTCGGAGCTTCGTGAAAATGAAAGGACAAAGCAAACGGAAGGCCTAACATGTTGGCTACAAAAATATACATAATTAAAGTAATCCCTAACATGATGAAACTTTTTCCTTGTTTCATATCCATCGTGCTGGCGACCATATTATGTATGAATTCAACCACCCACTCAAGAAAATTTTGCATTTTCCCTGGATTTTCAACAGACAATTTTCGAGTTCCTAATAAAGCAATAATAAAAACAATCAAACATGTGATTGTAATCATAATCAAATTGGAAAGATCAAAAGGTATTCCAAACAATTTAATCATCGGTGATTCATGCATCTTGTCATTTTCCCCCCCTTCTGTTAATCCATTTATTTGCTGTTTTTAATAGAAATAATGCCCAGTAATAGTGTTACTAATTGCACAAAAAATAATCCAGCTAATGTAGTAGAAAACGCAATGTGTTGTTCGAACTTGAAAGAAATAACCACCGCAATTAAAGCGAGTGATGCTCTTGTCATGAATCCATCATTTACTCTGCGTTTAACTTTCTTAATGGCAACTTCAGACATCAGTTCTATTTTCCACTGTAAATATCTTGCATTGATTAAACTAACAATAATACCCAAAATCAATCCTGCAATATAAACTCGATAATCAGGCAACAGTGCCCACGTTACAAAACAAACGGCTAATACATACAAAGTTATTTTGTAAGCGTTTTTTGTTAGGGTCGACAAATTATTCATTTGAGCCCCCCGTGTACTTTTTAATGATCATCATAATGCTTATGACCCCCACAACAAACCCTATCATAATACCAACAACGATCCATATAGGATTATCGTCTAAATATTTTGTTGCTAGAGTTCCAAGGCCATAACCGGCAAACATACAGACAACCATATCTAATCCAATCGCACTGACTAACGCAACGGCTTTCCATGGATTATCTTTAGGATTTGAATTGCTCATTATACATTTCCCCTATTTAAATCCCCATTTATTTTAACGAAGCGAAGCATTGTTTGTCAATTGGGTAAAATTCAAACATTTCGTGAACAAAACGGCGATACCCTTGATATTAAAGGGTTTTCAAGTTTAAAAACTATACAGTGCAACTGTATGCTGTAACCTTTTTACGTTGAAAATGGTTCCGGTTTTTCATTCTTTTTTCCAAAATGATGCAAGATGGATTGTACAATTCTTTTTGAGGCTTTACCGTCACCATATGGATTTGCGGTACGACTCATTTTTTCATATTTTTGAATATCTACTAGTAACTCCTTCGTCCTTTGATAAACGTCTTCTTCATCAGTTCCGACTAACTCTAACGTTCCTGCCTCAACTCCTTCAGGACGCTCCGTTGTTTCTCTTATTACTAAAACAGGAATCCCAAAGGAAGGAGCTTCCTCTTGTAACCCACCTGAATCGGTTAATATCATATGAGTATGATTATAAAAATTGTGTAACTCAACAACATCTAACGGATCAATGAGTTTAATTCTAGGGTGTTCGCCTAATATTTCATTAGCAGGCTCCCTTACAGCAGGGTTCAAATGCACTGGATAAACTACGGCAACATCTTCAAATTCATCCACGATTCTTCGAATGGCATTAAAAATTTGTCGATGAGGCTCACCTAAAGATTCTCTTCGATGTGCTGTCATTAATATTAATCTCTTTCCTTTAGCCCAAGATAATACAGGATGAGTGAAATCCTCTCTTACAGTATATTGAAAAACATCAGTCGCCGTATTCCCAGTAATATAAATGTTCTGTTCAGATTTATTTTCCTTAAATAAGTTATTAGATGACCAATTTGTAGGTGCAAAATGAAGGTCAGCAATCACGCCTGTGAGCTGACGATTCATTTCTTCAGGATAAGGATTCTGTTTATTCCAAGTTCTCAATCCTGCTTCCACATGACCTACTTTAATTTGTTGTAAAAAAGCAGCATAACTAGCTAAAAATGTAGTTAGTGTGTCACCATGCACTAAAACTAAATCTGGTTTCGCTTCTTGAAGCACTGATTCTAAGCCTTGTAAAACACGTATTGTAATCTCATTCAGCGTTTGTCGATCTTTCATCACATCAAGATCATAAGCCGGTTGAATATTAAATACATCTAATACTTGGTCTAACATTTCTCTATGTTGTGCTGTTACACATACCTTTGAGTCGATTAAATCAGTATGTTTTTGTAACTCTAACACGAGTGGAGCCATTTTAATAGCTTCAGGTCTAACCCCGAATATTGTAAGTACTTTTAGCTTATCCATTCAGCTATCATCCTTTAACGTTACTTTGTTCCAAATAAGCGATCTCCTGCATCCCCTAATCCAGGAATGATATAACCTTTTTCATTTAGATGACTATCGATTGCAGCAACATAGATATCTACGTCAGGATGTGCTTCTTGCACTGCTTGAACACCTTCTGGAGAGGCAATTAAACACATTAACTTCATTTGACTGCAATCATTGTTTTTTAATACTTGTATTGCCGCATTCGCCGATCCTCCAGTAGCAAGCATTGGATCAATGACAATTAGCTCTCTTTCTTGAACATCAGTTGGTAATTTAGTGTAATATTCAACTGGCTGCAATGATTCAGGATCACGATATAAACCTACATGACCTACCTTCGCTGTTGGATGTAGTTTTAAAATACCGTCTGTCATACCTAATCCAGCACGAAGTATTGGAACTAAACCAAGCATTCTCCCAGATATCACTTTACAATTTGCGGTTGCAACAGGGGTTTGAACCTCTACTTCTTTTAGAGATAAATCCCTAGTAATCTCATAAGCCATTAACATGGCAACTTCATCAACTAATTGACGGAAGTCTTTTGTTTTCGTTTCTTTGTCTCGAATAAAAGTTAGTTTATGTTGGATCAAAGGATGGTCACATACAAATACCTTTCCCATTAATTCCTATCCCTCCTGAAAATAAAAAATCAATTTCTTTATTCCATATTTACAGTCTATATTTCATCTA
The DNA here is from genome assembly GCF_040100845.1 of Chengkuizengella sp. SCS-71B. Classification (NCBI taxonomy): domain Bacteria; kingdom Bacillati; phylum Bacillota; class Bacilli; order Caryophanales; family Paenibacillaceae; genus Chengkuizengella; species Chengkuizengella sp. SCS-71B. The sequence continues at coordinate 85,598 of NZ_JAZHSH010000001.1, forward strand.
AACTTATAGATCAAATTATTCAAACTGTCATAAGCGAATAAAGGCATACCTCTTCAAACCTTAACTATTATAACATTTTGTTCTTGTTGTTACACCTCATATGTTTGTTATCTTTTCCCAATCACAAAAAAACATCCTAGATTCAACCATCCAGCATGTTTTAAAGTGTGATTTGTTTTATCAAAACTTTTACCACCAAATATTTATTTGTATGATTTGAATAATTCCTCTATATGACTTTCTGTTTGAAACAAACGTTTATTAAGTACGCCAATTTGATGGTTATAAGATTCAACATTTATTGAATTATTTTTAAACAAAGCATTAATATCTTTGGGTTGGCTTTCTTCTAAACGATACACACTTTGTTTTATTTCAGATATACCAGATCGCATTTCACTCATTTCAATATGTAAAAATTTTATTTCTGATTGAAACTCATTTCTCATTTCTTTCATTTCATTCTTTACTGTTCCTATCTCTATACTCAGTTCGTTTTGAATTGACTTTGTTTCAGTTTGCAAATCCTTTCGTATTGCTTTTGTTTCCGATTCTAATGAATCTAACTTGTTAAGTGTAAGATTTAAGATTTTATCAGTCACAACCATAACCCCTTTCAGTGGATTGCTTTAATTAATTATTGAAAAATAATTCTCAATTTTTATGTATATCTTAATAATACACTTAACTTGAATATAATTCAAGTTTTATTTAATTATTTGAATTATATTCAATGTTAAACATCATAACTCTCTAGAAATATAGGAGAGAGGATACTTGGGTTAGACGGTAATTATAATTAGGAGGCTTAAAAATTAGAGGTATTTGGTGGTCTTATTTATGTTGTTTTACTACATTTATTGAAATTAACGGTATTTAGTGGTCTTATTTCAATTAATAATGGTTATTTTGTTGTATCTTGAAGTATAAATATCGAAAATAAGACCTTTAATTTCCTCTATTTACTTGAAGGAGCTTTCCTTTCATCATATAAGACCACAATTTCCCTTTATTTTAAACGATCTGCTTTGGCTAATTTTATTTATATCAAAATCGAATACTTCTTTTAAATTCTGAAGTCCCCGAAAAGGAAAGGACATAACATTTTAGAGATACTTCACTCTTTTGGGGGAAACTTAAAACTTAAAATTTAAAACTTATAAAACCCACTCTCTTAAAGCACAAAAAGGTGCTGGTTCTTACAACCAACACCTAAACTATAACTTAAACTTTTTATCCTATAATTTTTTTGCGGCCCACCTCTATAATTTCAATGAGGTTTTCCTGCATCATATTGAAAAATTAAAACTAATATTGGACTAGCTAAATTATATATTCAATTAATAAGTCAAACCTTCATACAATGGATACTTAGCAGTTAACTCTTTTACTAAACCTCGAGCTTTTTCTAACAGAGTCTCATCTTCAGGGTTTTTCAACGTCATCGCCATGATTTTGGCAATGGATTTCATTGCTTCCCCATCCATCCCTCTTGTTGTTACAGCTGGTGTTCCTATGCGAATACCGCTTGTTACAAATGGGCTCGTTGGGTCAAAAGGAATCGCATTTTTGTTGACTGTAATATGAACTTCATCTAATACTTTCTCAGCAACCTTACCAGTAATATCTAAATTACGAGTATCTACTAAAATTAAATGATTATCTGTTCCACCTGAAATAATGTTTAGTCCTTCAGCTTGTAAGCTTTCAGCTAAGATCGCAGCGTTTTTCACAACATTTTCTGAGTAAGTTTTGAATTCAGGTTGAAGAGCTTCACCAAAAGCAACTGCCTTAGAAGCAATAACGTGCATTAATGGACCACCTTGTGAACCAGGGAAAACAGCTTTATCTATTGCTCTTGCCCAAGGTTCTTTACAAAGAATCAGACCACCTCTAGGTCCTCTTAAAGTTTTATGCGTTGTTGTTGTTACAAAATGAGAATGGGGAACTGGATTTGGATGAAGCCCTGCAGCTACTAGTCCTGCAATATGCGCCATATCCACCATCATTAATGCACCAACTTCATTTGCAATTTTACCTAATGTTTCAAAATCAATGATTCTAGGATATGCACTTGCACCTGCAACGATCATTCTTGGTCTATGTTTAAATGCTAATTTACGCACTTCATCATAATCAATCATAAAATTTTCTTCACTCACACCATAAGCTACAAAGTTATATAAAATTCCTGAAGCATTTACTGGGCTGCCATGTGTTAAATGGCCTCCGTGCGCTAAGTTCATGCCAAGCACTGTATCACCAGGTTTTAAAGCTGCTAAGTAGACAGCCATATTAGCCTGAGCACCAGAATGGGGTTGAACATTAGCATGTTCAGCACCAAAAATTTGTTTAGCACGATCTCTTGCAATATCTTCAACGATATCAACATGTTCACAGCCACCATAATAACGTTTGCTTGGATACCCTTCCGCGTATTTATTGGTCAATACTGTACCCATTGCTTCCATAACTGCTGGAGTGACAATGTTTTCTGAAGCAATTAACTCTATATTATCTCGTTGTCTGCGTAATTCTAAATTTAATGCTTTTAAAACCTCTGGATCTTGACCGCGTAAATTTTCCATCCTCTTAACATCCCCTTAATATTTTATTTACAACGATTAGTGTTGTTATTTATTTCATATACAGCTCTTTGTCCGCCAATTAATTTTGGACGAGTAATCGCCATATTTACACGCGCTTTTCCAATTTCACGATAAGTAGGTCGCAAAGGAACTGCTACTTGCTTCAAATGCATACCAATTAAAGTTTCTCCAATATCTATTCCAGCATGTGCTTTGATTTTTTCAACTATTACAGGATTTTTGAAATGTTGATATGCAAAAGTGGCCATCGATCCACCAGCTTTTGCAACAGGTATTACGGAAACCTCTTCAAGAACATATTGTTGTACAACCTCTCTTTCAACAACAAGAGCTCTATTTAAATGTTCACAGCATTGAAAGGCAACATAAAAATCCAAATCCTTTTGAACGGCTTGAATACCTTTAAAAATTTCTGAAGCCACCATCTCAGCACCTGACGTTCCGATGTGCTGACCTAATACTTCACTGGTACTCGTTCCTATAACAATAATTTGTTGAGGTTTAATGTTCCCCTCTGTTATGAGCTGTCTCGTTATTTCCTCAACCTGTTTACTCATTTTCTCAAGTTTATTCATTTAAATTTTCACCACCATAGTTGATGAGTGTTTCTTATTCAGTGTGCACTTCACCCTAATCATTAAGGATGTATAGTGGCTTGCTTTTCTATTGCATTCATTTTTTTAATTCGATTCACATGTCTTTCTTCGTTAGAAAATTCTGTTTCAATCCATATTTTCACTATATCTAATGCTAATCCAGGTCCGATCACTCTTTCTCCCATAGCAAGAACATTGGTATCGTTATGTTCTCTTGTTGCTTTTGCGGAAAATGTATCATGAACTAACGCACAACGAATGCCTGGATATTTATTTGCTGCAATAGACATGCCAATACCCGTTCCACATATTAAGATTCCTTTGTCTGCATCACCATTCAATACTTTCTCGCAAACTGGAATCGCATAGTCAGGATAATCAACTGAATCAGAACAATCACAACCTACATCTATCACTTCATGACCAAGCTTGATGATAAAATTTTTAATGTCATTTTTGAGATTGTATCCACCATGATCCGCACCAATTGCTATTTTCATTATGATCGTTCTCCTTTATCAAAAGTTCGTGAATGATAGGGTGTATGAGATCCTCAAAGTGCAAAAAAAGAGCAGCAGACATAAATGTCTATGCTCCTGCCCAGGCGACCGGCCGTATTACTCGGTGCTCCATTGTGGTAATTTCCACTTTGCCGCCAGTTACACCGAATTCTTCACGTATAATGTTATAATAGCGTAATTATTTGACAATTACAACCGCATAATGCAACATAATGGGTCCTAAATTTCTAATGACTGAATTGCATTTTGCGGAATAACTGTTCCTTATTTAACCCTTTTTCAATTTAATTAAAAGTTTATTCAAATACTCTTCAATTTCCTCTGCTACCATTTTATAATCAACAATCGTTCCTCCAAAGGGGTCAGCTATATCATAGTCGGGTAAATCTGATTCCAACTCCAGCAATTGTTGTTTTAAATAGTCGGGTATTTCTTGACCTAAAGATAACTTCATTTGTAGATCAGCTATTAATTTTTCTCTTTCTACGATACGGTCCATCACTTCTATATTATCTTCAACATACTCTTTTAATGTAAACGTTTTTTCCACTGCTTGTGGGTAGTATTCTATGATGTGGCGCTTATGATTCATCGTCATCGCAAAAATATAATCTGCCCAATTCACCCACTCATCTGTAACTTTATTAGATATAATATTATTTGATAAGCCTTTTTCCTCTAATATTTTTGCAGCATTTTCAGAAATGGCGTGATTGTCCATAGCAAATACTCCAGCTGAACGTATTTCTATATCTAAACCTTCTCTCTGAACTAATCCAGCAAAAATACCTTCTGCCATGGGGCTTCGACAAGTATTTCCAGTACAAACAAATAAGATATGTTTCATAAAAGAAAATCGTCCTTCCTAGTCGGTTTTAACTTGCTTAGTCGTATTTTATATTAAAAATTTTATTCCAAAAGCTAACAAAATAATTCCACCTATTGCCTCGCCATATTCACCTAAACTTACAGAAATAGATCTCCCTAATAATAATCCTAAAATAGATAATGTCCCTCCAAATATACCAAATAATAATACCGTTAGTATGATATCTGAGGAAAATAAACCAAGGGATATGCCTACCGAAAATGAATCAATACTCACACTTAATGAAAATATTAATATTCCCCACAAAGTGCTGTGATCAAAAGCCTGAAATTTCTCCCCCCTTATAGAACTATATAACATATGCAAACCTAATAATACAAGTAAAGTACCACCTGCAATTAAAGCAACATCACCTAAAATCGTACTCACATATTTACCAGTAAATATCCCCATAAGCGGCATCATGATGTGAAAAAAGCCAACGATCATACTAATTTTTAAAATATCTAATAACCTAATTCCCCTCATTCCAATTCCTACGCCTAAAGAAAAAGCATCCATTCCTAATGCAATTGCCATGATTAGAATTGTTATAAATTGGCCTAATTCAACTGAAACGGCTGTCATGTTATCTCCCCCATGTCCACTATTCTATAAACAATATGCGGACATGAAGTGAAACATGCTATACTTGTACCACCTGATTTCCAGATGCTTTCATCAAGCGATTCATGACAGCTAGTCCCATCCCTTCTTCAGAACAAGCTTCAGCAAATATAATTGTTACTTTATTTTTATCAAACATTCTTAAAGCTGCGTATAAATCATGTGCAGTTTCATCTATTCGGCTTCGACTGCCATAAGTTAGAACCAAATCTGCATTGTATTCTTTTTTACTTTCTATAAAAGTGAGAATACCTGTTTTTTCACCTTGCTCTTTTGCTTCATCAATTGCTGACTGAATGGTTTGCTTCACTTTTTGTTTGTTTTCTCCTTTTACAACGGTTAATAACCCATTAGGAGCATAGTGCTTATATTTAATACCTGGTGAACGAGGTATTTGTTCATGAATAGATGATTTGTCTAGATTTTCTTTTTCATATGAAAATTCAACAAGAGGAGTAATTTCTTGCAACTGTGATTTGGTAATACTTCCTGGTCGTAAAATATAAATATGATCCTCTTCCATTTGTATCACAGTAGATTCTATCCCTACTCCTGTTGCACCACCATCGATAATTCCTCTAATTCGTTCATCTAGATCCTCTTTCACATGTTTTGCTTCTGTTGGGCTTGGCTTACCTGAACGATTTGCACTAGGTGCTGCAATAGGGCAATTGGCTTTTTCAATTAATTCCAAAGCGATAGGGTGATCTGGCATTCTAATCGCAACCGTGTCTAATCCTGCAGTTACTTTGTTGGAGAGATTAGCATCCTTTTTTAGTCGAAAAATAATGGTTAAGGGTCCAGGCCAAAAACGATCCATAACCTGTTCTACCTTATCACTAACAGATTCCACTAAATCATGTAATTGTTTTTTATTTGAAATGTGCACGATGAGTGGATTATCAGATGGTCTACCTTTAGCTTGGAATATATTGTTTACTGCAATATTAGACGTAGCATCCGCACCTAATCCATAAACAGTTTCCGTTGGAAAAGCGATGAGATTTCCCTTTTTTAGTTCTGATGCCGCTTCTTCAATAACAAGAGCATCCTCTTCTCCAATTATTCCCTTATTTAAATTCCAATAGATTGTTTTCATGGCTTATAGTGTCCTCTTAATTAAGTAAATATAATATAGAATTATACTTTGTATGTTGCCATTTAAGCAAATACCCCTTTAATAGAGTTTGTAATACTAACTATTAAATCCCAGAGAAAAAAACGAGTTTCCGGTTGTTGTTCTACTGTTTCTAAATTACTGTTTATTTTCACTTCTTCCTGATTTTTATTTACATCTTCTTGTGTTATGGCTTCCCCAGTTGTTATATCAACAAAACATAAAGGTGGAAAAAGAACACACCACCAATTCTGCCCTTGTCCTGCACCTACAATGACACGGAGAGCTTCATAAACTCCAGCAGGGTACACTTTATTCCCATACATTTTTGTAGGAAAATCAAATTGTCCTAACTCAACAGAATAAGATTCTCCAAAACCGTTATCTTGTAATACCTTTCCTACAAGTGCTTCTATTTGATTCATATGGGACATGACCATTGCTCTAGCATCCGTAATTTGATTAGGTTTAATCACCCAATCATTCATATAGTTCACAATTTCATTACGAATCTCCCCTTTAATCCACTGATCACGAGGTGAGTCTGAATTCGCTAATATTCTTAAGCGAATGGATTGTTCTGGAATTGTGTTTTCAATTAAAGTTGCATGAGCCTGCTGATACTCCCAATTCATAAATAACATAATAAGGACAAAACAAAGATAAATATATGATTTCCATTTGGAGGGTTTTAACATAAGAAATTCGCTCCCTTTGTGTATAATCTATCATTTAGTTTGTCCATTGAAAGAAGGAGTTAAACCTCTGAATCTATTAAAATTTGATAGATAAAATTAGCTCATTTCTCAATTGACATAAATATATATATGCGATATATTGCATATAATAGAGAAAATGGAGGTGTTAGTTCGATGCCAATACCTAAGAATTTTACTTCTCCGTCAAGAATCACTGCTAAGGAAAGGGCACTGAATCAAATACAAAGATGGATCATAGAGGGTACTCTAGAACCAGGTGAAAAAATATACGATGCCGAAATTTCCGAAGCATTAGGCATTAGCAGGACGCCAGTAAGAGAAGCCTTATTGTTGCTTGAAACGCAAGGACTCATCGAAATGCGTCCTGGCAAAGAAACTAAAGTAACAACAGTCACAAAGGAAGATGTCAAAAAAATTTTTCCTCCTCTAGCCACATTACATGCTTTAGCAGCAGAGGAAATAGCAGAAACCATATCGGTTGAAAAAATCGAAGAGCTAAAAGAAATCAATCATCAGTTTGAATTAGCCATTCAATTAAAAGAACCATATAAAGCGATGGAAACAGATGAACAATTTCATAATTTTATTATTGAACTAGCTGATAACTCCTATATTACTCATTTTTGTTCGATTATGGACCTTCATGTTCGCCGATTGAAGTATTTATTTTTAGCACAAGAATTGTTATCACAGGAAGATTCCATCAATGAACACAGGTTAATTATTGATGCCTTTCTTAATCATGATAAAGAAAAAGCGGCAAGCATTATGAAACAAAATTGGATAGGACCTTTACAAAATGTTTATAAATTGATGGAACTTCAAGAACACGAGGAGTAAATCAAATATCATTTTATTTTGATTAAAATCATTAATTTTTTGAGGAGGAAAATGGATGAAAACAATAGGGTTACTTGGTGGTTTGAGTTGGGAGTCATCTGCAATTTATTACAAACTAATAAACGAAAGAGTTAAAGAAAAGTTAGGTGGTCTTCATTCTGCAAAAAGTATGTTGTATTCTGTAGATTTTCAAATGTTTAAAGATTTGCAATATGAAGGAAAATGGGAAGAAGCAACAACGGAACTTATCAATGCAGCTAAACAATTAGAAAAAGGTGGTGCTGATTTCCTAGTCATTTGTACAAATACAATGCATAAAATGGCACCTGAAGTACAGGATTCCATTTCAATTCCTTTATTGCATATTGCAGACATTACTGGTGAACAGATTAAATCAGCAGGTATAAAAAAAGTAGGTTTATTAGCCACAAACTTTACAATGGAGCATAGTTTTTATAAAGACAAACTATCTAATTATGACTTAGAAGTCCTAGTTCCAAGTGAAACAGATAGAAAAATAGTTCATGATACGATTTACAATGAACTTTGTTTAGGAAAAGTAGATGAATACTCCAAAAAACAATACTTAGATATTATTAAAAAACTTATTAATAATGGTGCTGAAGGAATCATTCTTGGATGTACTGAGATCACTATGTTAATAAATGAAGAAGATATAAACGTTCCAGTGTTTGATACGACTAAGATACATGCAATAAAATCTGCAGATTATGCTTTGCAATCATAAAATTTAAACCTTTAATATAATGGGAGCTCACCTTTGAGCTGATAACATTTTACGGACGCGGTGTAGAGGTAATACTCTTTTCTGCGTTCTTTTGACTTTTTGTAAATAGGATCGCTTAAAGTTTAAGTTTTGTGCATAAGATGTTTACATTTTATGATTGACTGCTACTACATGCCTTCCTATACCCGCTAAATCTTTTACGACATAAACTTCATTCCATTGATTCAATGACTGTAACCATTCAGCTACTTGTTTTGCTTGACCTTGTCCAACTTCAAGTCCTACGATCTTTGGATAAACAGGCAAATCACTTAATTGTCTTATCATTTTATCGTAAAAATAAAGTCCATCTCCGCCGCCATCCAATGCATTTAAAGGTTCAAAATCCTTTACTTCTATCTGTAAATCCTTCATATCCTTTGATGGGATGTAAGGAGGATTAGAAATTAAGACATCAACCTCTCTTTTATTTTCAATAAGTGGATGCAACAAGTCACCCTGTACAAATTCTATCTGATTCATAACATTGTTTTTTATGGCATTTTGTTTCGCAACCTCAATCGCCTGATCTGATATGTCGACAGCTATCAACTCCCACGAAGGGTTATGTACTGCTAGAGTGATAGGAATGATACCGCTCCCTGTACCAATATCTGCTATAACAGGTTTGCTGTCTTGCCACATTTGTCTACATTCTTGCATCATTTTCTCAACTAGGATTTCCGTTTCTGGGCGAGGAATTAATACTGAATGGGTAACCTTAAAGGTTAATCCAAAAAATTCTTGATTGCCTATAATATATTGAACAGGTTCTCCCTCTGCTTTTCTGTTCAACATGTCCTTCCACTTCTGTCTTTTATTATGTGGAAAAGGTTCGTGCCAACGTAAATAGAAATCATTGTGCTTCCAATCTAACAACGCTTCTAACATCCATCTGCAAACTTGTGAAGGGTCTTGAGTATTTTTACTATCTGTTTCCTTTAAAAAAGAAGAAGCCTCTAAAAAGGCTTCTCTAACGGACATTTGTTGACTCATATTAACCTTCCTCATTTTCCATTAATTCCGCTTGTGCTTCTACAGTAAGAGCAGCAACAACCTCTTCTATTTCACCCGACAAAACTTGATCCAACTTATGCAAAGTTAAACCAATCCGATGATCTGTTACACGACTTTGAGGAAAATTATAAGTGCGAATTCTTTCACTACGATCACCTGTTCCAACCTTACTTTTACGCTCATCTGCATATTTCGCTTGTTCTTCTTGTTGAATTTTATCATAAATTCTAGCTCTTAACACTTGCAAAGCCATTTCTTTATTTGAGTTTTGTGATTTACCATCCTGACAGGTTGCTACGATGCCAGTAGGCACATGGGTAACACGAACAGCAGATTTCGTTGTATTAACGGACTGCCCACCCGCTCCACTTGAACAAAATGTATCCACTCGAATATCACTGTCCTTAATATCTACTTCAACGTCTTCCGCTTCAGGTAACACACCAACTGTAGCTGTAGAAGTATGAATACGTCCACCAGATTCAGTCGTTGGAACTCTCTGAACACGGTGTGCACCACTTTCAAACTTCAATTTGCTATATGCACCTTTTCCTTTTACCATAAATATAATTTCTTTAAATCCACCTAAATCATTAACATTAGCTTCAAGTATTTCTGTCTTCCACCCTTGTAAGTCAGCATATCTTGAGTACATCCGATAAAGATCTCCTGCGAATAACGCAGCTTCATCCCCACCAGCTGCGCCACGTATTTCTACAATGACATTTTTATCATCATTAGGATCTTTAGGAAGCAAAAGAATTTGAATCTTTTCTTCTAACTCTGTTTTTCTAGTTGAAGATTCGTCAAGCTCCATTTTAACTAAATCACGCATTTCATCATCTAGTTTTTCATTGATCATGGACTTGGCTTCATCATATTGTTCTATAACAGATTTATATTCAGTGTATGCTTCATACACTTCTTGTAAATCAGATTGTTCTTTAGACAATTCTCTTAATCTTTTCGCATCATTGGCTACATCTGGATCACATAATAATTCACTTAGTTTCTCATAACGATCAGCCAAAGACTGGAGTCGATCTAGCATAATGTCCACCCCTTTTTGAGCGTATTAAAAATCTATTCACGAAAAATAAAAAATAAAAGCAATAATTTATCTATTTATTCTAAAAATTTTATTAAATTGGGTTCAGGATGTCAACTTACACATTAAACCTAAAGTGCATAATATCCCCATCTTTGACAACGTACTCTTTTCCTTCTAATCCTAACAACCCTTTTTCACGAGCTGCTCCCATGGAACCACAAGCTATTAAATCATCATAAGCAACAACTTCTGCACGAATAAAGCCTCTTTCAAAATCCGTATGAATAACACCTGCTGCTTGTGGCGCTCTTGTCCCTTGACGAATGGTCCAAGCTCTAACCTCTTGTTCACCTGCTGTAAAATAAGTATCTAACCCTAACAGTTTATATGCAGCTTTAATTAAGCGATCTAATCCTGATTCAGTAATCCCAAGCTCTTCTAAAAACATCTCTTTGTCTTCGCCTTCGAGTTCAGCAATTTCAGATTCAACCTTGGCACTGATCACCACTACTTCAGCACCTTCTTGTTCTGCCAGCTCTTTCACTTTGATTACAAATTCATTATCTTCTTGACCAACTTCATCTTCACCTACATTTGTAGCAAATAATACAGGTTTCATTGTTAATAAATGAAGGTCACGAATCAACAATTTCTCATCATCGGTTAATTCTAAACTTCTGGCGGGTTTATCTTCATATAAAACAGCTTTTACTTTTTCTAAACATTCTACTTCAGCTGCGTACTGCTTATTCCCACCTTTCATATTTTTACGTGAACGTTCAATTTTACGTTCCACAGACTCAATGTCTGCTAAAATTAATTCCAAATTTATCGTTTCAATATCACTGATTGGATCAATCGTTCCAGATACATGAGTAATATTTTCATCCTGAAAACAGCGAACAACATGCACTATCGAATCTACCTCACGGATATTGGCAAGAAATTTATTTCCTAAACCTTCACCTTTACTTGCTCCTTTTACTAACCCTGCAATGTCTACAAATTCAAATGCTGTTGGAACTACCTTCTTCGGGTTAACAAGTTCTGTTAGTTTGTGTAATCTTTCATCAGGTACTTCTACCACACCTACATTTGGATCAATCGTACAAAATGGGTAATTTGCTGATTCCGCACCAGCTTGCGTAATTGCGTTAAATAGTGTGGATTTACCAACGTTAGGTAATCCAACAATTCCTGCTTTTAAAGCCATCTATGTCAACTCCATTCAATTTATAAGCAACCCACAAAATCACTTCCACTATTATATAGTAGTCAAAGTGTATTGTCATCTTTACTCATCCTATAAAAGTGAACAATATACCCAATACATATAAAAAGACAAAAAAATAGAAGATGAAGCGATTCCCTCAGTCGCTCCATCTTCATCTATGGGAGATACTCCTTGCTGGTAAAACAAAAATTAATTTTTAAACGCACACCTCATCATGAATGTCGATATTTCTTCTTTTTATTTCTTCGTACAGAAGGCAAATAAATTTCCGATCTAAATTAAATTCCTTAGCCTCTAAAAAACATTCAATTAAACGTAGATCACTTAAGTTATGCATTGTCATGTCATCCTCCCTCAAAGAAATAAAAATTAACAATTGATTGTGTGCTTCAAATTAATCCCTGTTAATGGTAATTATAAGTAAAGTAGGAGGAAAATTCAGCGTAAACCTGTTTCATTAAAATGCAAACTTTGCGTAATTAACTTTCATTAACTTGTATATCCAATATAATAAGAATTACAACCTTTACCAGAAGACTGCCTATTTGAGTTTATTATTATAGTTTATTAAATTTTAAAAAATATATTACAATGAATATTTATTTATAGTTATGGAGGTCTATTCATGCACAAAAAATCTATTATTACATTATTAATATGTTTAGTCTTCATAGCACAAGTCTGGTTTATTTATATTACTTTTAGTTATCCTTATACTGGTGTTATATTAGATAAAACAGAACAAAATGAATGGGTAATTGAGAGATTTGAAAGTGAAAGTGTTGATGTAGGATTAAAGGTTGGGGATATCATCTTAGAAGTGGATCATAAAAATGTTAACAAACACGCTTCTATTTATAAATTTCATGGATTGGAACAATTTAAACAAGTTTTAGTATTGCGTGATGGTGAAAAAGTGGAGGTGCTTAATCATACATTTCCAAGCGTAACTACTTATGATATATTACCTCTTTTTAGTTTACTTCTTTCCTTTCTTTTAATATTTTTACTTTACAAATATTCATCCCATCATGAGTCTGCAAAACACTTATCCTATCTTCATGTGGTAATTGCTATGGCATTTATTAGCACAGGGGCTTCTAGTCGTGGGGAAGTACTTGGATTGATATTTATTTATACGTTAGTCATGTTTCTACCAATATTATTTTTAAATTTTTTATATGTTTTTTTAAAAGAGAAGGCAGATGTAATCATATCTATAAGATTTACTAAATTACTAACAATCCTTATTTTGTTCACTATACTCCCACAACTTTTCTTTTTTACTGATTCATCTGCAATATATTTTATATATGACATAATTGGATTTTTGGTAATTTGTTATCTTTTGTTTGGTTTGCTATCTATATTTTTAATATTGACAAAACTATATTTTTCTTATCGAAAAGAGAAATCATATGCTTCCACTTTAATTAAATCTATATGGGTATCGTTGTTTTTATCATTTGCACCCCTTAGCATTTTTTCTTATCTACCATTTATAATTACAGGTAATGCCATCATGGAACCAATTTATACTACTTGGTTTATACTTTTTTTTCCTTTTTCATTTTCGTATTTAATTATTACTAAACAAATATATGATTTAAATGTCATCACTCGTAGAATTTTATTTATCATTTGTTTTTCACTTCTTCCTAGTGCTTTCATTATTACTATGATTATGTATTTATTTAAACCTGATTTGTCTTCAAAACAATTAACCTTAGCTCTTATAACAACTTCCTTTATTTTATTTTTAACCTTAGCTTTAACACGTTATATTACAAATAAATTTGAAAAATGGATTTATCCAAAAAAACATAATTTAAAAATGAAGCTAAATCTGATTGTTGAAAAGTTAGGGACAATCACTAATTTCCATGAATTTAAATCCATTATATTACCAGATATTATTCAATTATATAAAGTACATGGTGCCGCTATTATTTTAATTTATAAAAATAATTACGAATCAATCAGTAAAGGGACAATTGATGTAGAAGAAATTAAAAACTTATTAAAAACTCCAAAAAATTTAGATGAACATCCCTTCTATACTAGTTATGAAATTAATCGTCATAAAGAATACACAAGTTATTTAGTGTTAACAAAAAAAACAAACAATACTGTGTTAGGACTAGAGGAAAAACAGTGGCTTTTTCTAATTTGCTCCTACTTAAAAATTTGTTTAGAAAATATTTATTATTTACGTAAATTACGCTTTGAATTACAAGAAAAAGAAAGGTTTAGAATTGCTACAGACCTACACGATTCTACGATGCAGGATTTATTCTTCTTAAAACGAAGATTAGGAGCAGTAGCAGGCAATAAAAGCATAACTAAAGAAGAGAAAAAAGAAATTACTAACCTTTTAGATTATATAGATATCATCAACTTAAGTTTAAGGCAAGGGTGCTTTGAATTATATCCATATACAATTCAGGATATGGGATTAAATCATGCTATCCATAAACTTATTGATCAACTTCAGCTAATCCATGATCTAGAAATTAACTTTTTAGAAATCAATGAAATTGAGAATTATAGTATGGAAGAAAAACGGCAACTATTTCGTATCATACAAGAACTTCTTAATAACACCATAAAACATGCTCAAGCAAATACAGTAAATATTACTTTTAAAACAAAAGAAACAATGTTTCGATTAATATATGAAGATAATGGAATTGGTCTAGATGTTAAAAAGAAAGCTAAGCATTCTACTAAACGATCTGAATCAGGTCTAGATCATATTCGATATCGTGTCATAGATTTAAATGGCAAATTAAAAATAAAGTCCAATGTAGATAAAGGCGTTCAAATTCATATGACGTTTCCAATAGAAGAGGAACAGAAATGGGGACTATCCAGTTGAATAAAAAGCTATTAATCACAATATTAATTACAATATTTATTGCTATTCAATGTTGGTTTGTTTTTCTGACCATTAAATATCCTTATACTGGTATTGAAGTAGAAAAAAATGATAATAATCAATGGATCATTTCAAATGTACGGATTAAAAATATAGAATCTTTAAATGGTATTCAGATTGGGGATAAAGTCTTACAAGTAAATCATGAGGAGGCTAGTGAACACTATTCTATTCAAAAGTGGAAAATTGTAAGACAATTTGATCATTTGTTATTATCAAGAAATGATCGTGTTTTTGAAGTTAAAGCTAGTCAAATCTCTAGCTATGCTCTTAATGGCTTAATACCTTTTATGTGTGGTGTTTTTTGTTATTTTCAAGCTATTCTACTAATGATAAGGATGCCCCAATTAAAATCTGCAAGATTCTTGTCATTTTTATTTTTTACCAGTGGTCTGACATTTATTGCAGTTAATGCTTCTACGAGGGCAGACATACTTGCAAAAATAGTAGTTGTTTCTAGCACAATGACTATTCCTATCTTATTTTTACAGTTCTTATTTGTACTAATTAAAGAAAAAACTGAAGTACAACAAACACCCACAAAAATTTTTAAATATTTATATCTTGTTATAATATTAGTTTTTCTCTTTCAATTATTTGATTTTTTTTACACTCCATATTCATACTACTTTTATATTGTAACAAAGAACTTTGCAATGATATTTTTTTTATTAGGATTACTAATAAACTTTATATATTTGTTAACCATTTACTTTAAATATCGCAAGGAAGAGAGTTATACCTCTACATTAATTAAAATCATTTGGTTTTGTTTATTTATTACTTCAGCCCCATTTAGTTTGCTTTCATTTTTACCTGACCTACTATTTGGAGCACATTGGGTTAATCCATTTTATACAGTCTTCTTCTTCTTTTTCTTTCCTACAACATTTGCTTATCTAATTCTTTCAAAACAAATTTTAGATATTGAAGTTGTTATAAAAAGAATAATATTCACACTTGTTTTTTCTATTATACCTAGTATTTTGATCGTGATTTTCATATCAATTATATTTGACCTAAAAATTACAATACAAAATGTAGTAATAGCTTTTATTTGTACTTTAATCACCTTATTTTTATCATTGTTTTCAATAAAGTATATCCTTTTAAAGTTAGAAAACACCATATTCCCACATAAACGTGGTTATCAAAAATCATTGGATCATATTCTTAAAAAACTTACTTCTATTACAAACTTTCATGATTTAAAAGACCAAATATTAACAGATATTATCGACCTGTTTCAAGTAAGTGGAGGAGTTATTGTATTAAAATATAAGGATAAAGCTGAAACCATTCTTGTAGGTAAAATTAATGTTAAGGAAGTGGAAAAATTATTAGATTCAACTTCGTTAAATGAAGAATCTCCTGAATATTCTATATTTCAAATAAATCTACATCAAGAATATACAAGTTATTTGGTACTTACGAAGAAAAAAAACAACTCCAAACTTGGATTAGAAGAAACACAGTGGATGGATCTTATTATTTCCTATATGAAAGTTAGTTTAGAAAATATATATTTTATTAGAAAATATTCTTTTGAACTACAAGAAAAAGAAAGATTTCATATTTCTATTGACTTACATGATTCAACCTTGCAGGATTTATTATTATTACGGAGAAGAATATCTATATATGTCGAAAAAAGTACATCTAAAGAAGTAAATCAAGAACTGAAAAATATCGTTAATTATGTAGACATGATAAATGTAGGTTTAAGACAAAACTTTTTTGAGCTTAACCCTTACTTAATTAAAGAAACAGGTTTAATTAAAGCAGTTGAGCAATTAGTAGATCAAGAAAAAGCAATGAATAATTTTATTATTAAATTTACAACTAAGAATGCTGATAAAATAGAAAATAGTAAAATGGAAGTAAAACAACATGTTTTTCGTATAATTCAAGAGCTTATTAATAATACAAAAAAACATGCCGAAGCATCTGTTGTGAATATAGACCTTAGAGCGATTGATCATACACAATCTTTAATTTATAAGGATGATGGGATTGGCTTTGATACTAACCTAATAAAAAGCAAACCAACTGAATTGAAGGGAATTGGTTTGGAGCAAATTCGCTATAGAGTTAATGACTTAAATGGAGATATGAAATTTATAACAACTAGAGGAAATGGAGTAAAATTAATTATTAATTTCCCTTATAATTAAAGCTACGATTAATATTATATTTCTTTAAATATAATATTAATAAGCTAGTTATTACCAAGGAAAACCTTCTTTTTTCTTTTCCGAATCTTTTAAAAGTATATTTCTTATTGATTGTATTTCATTTTTTGGTAGTTTTAATTCAGATATAGTTATATTCATTTTATCTAATTCCATTCTCTTTAAACGTTTAATAATATTTTGTAAATCTGAAGACCATTTTACTGACTTCATATTTTCACTTCACTTTCTACTTCTTATTATTTACTTTATATTACTAATACTTTTATAATATATCAACATCAAATCTTTACTCAATACATTATTTTAAAGGAGGTATAAAGGTGAAGAGAAATTTTTTATATAGAAGTTTGTTTTTTTTATTCTTAATTATTCAAATTTGGTTTTTATATTTAATAATTCAATATCCAAATTATTCAATTTTTGTTAGTGAATCTGAAGAAAATATTTGGTCAGTATACAGAATCGATAGTTTTACTAATGAACTAGGTTTACAAATAGGTGATACTATCCTTGAAATAGATCATATAGCAGTAAATAACTATTTTATTTCTAATAACAATGAGGTTCTTGTCGATTTTAAAACCATATTAATATCTAGAAATGATACTGAATTACAAATTGAAGTTAATACCACTTCTTTATTAGATATTTTCGATACATTGTTATTGGTTAGTTTTATTCTTTGTTATTTCATTGCTTTTATCCTATATAAAAATATAACTAACTCACCTTCTGCAAAAATGCTCTCTGTAATTTTTATGTCACTTGCACTTATTTTTATTAGTTTAGGGGCTTCAAGTCGTGGAGACATTCTAGGTAAAATAATAAATTATTCATTGTTAATGTTAATACCAATTTTATTTTTACATTTCCTAATAAAATTATTTAATGAGAAAACAGCTATAGAGCTTTCCAATAGATTACTCAAATATCTATATATTTTTGTATTTATTACATTCACCGTTCAATTTTTAAGTTTCCCATTTTTTTTTACTATTGATACTACCCTCAACATAAGTAGAACTACTACAATGTTAATTTTCTTATTTGGTATTTTAGCAAATTTTACACTGCTAACTATAATTTATTTTAAACATAAAAAAGAAAAGACATATACTTCAACACTTATTAAAACGATTTGGATATCCCTTTTTATTTCAGTTTTTCCATTTAGCTTTTTCTCATTTTTACCTGATTTATTGTATGGTGAACAATGGATTAGTACAACTTATACTTGTTGGTTTGGACTATTATTTCCCATATCATTTGCTTATCTACTTTTATCAAAAAAGCTCTACGACATTGATATTTTAATACGAAGATATTTGTTCACTATTATAATCTCAATCATCCCAAGTGGAATTATAGTATTTTCTAACGAACTTACTTATGTTAATAGCCTATTAAGCTCACATTACATAGTCAGTTTTATCATTACTACTTTTATATTATCATTATTACTATACTCTTTTGAATACCTTACTACGAAATTTCAACGAATTATTTTTCCTAAGAGATATCATTTAAATAATGCACTTAAAAAAATATCACAAAATCTTAGATCCATATCTAGTTTTCATGAATTAAAAGATATTACACTCGTGGATATTGTTAACACAATGAATGTGTTTGGTGGAGCGATTATATTTAAATATAATGATTCAATTGAAACCATAAGCGAGGGAGATATCGATTTAAACAAAGCAACAAAAATGATAGAAACGAATGAAGTTGATCATGACTACATATGTTTTGAAATTACAGACCACGAGGAATACACAAGTTACTTAGTATTAACAAAGAAGAAAACAAATACAGTGATTGGAATGGAAGAAAGCCAATGGATAAACTTAATCATAACTTACTTGGCCGTTAATTTAGAAAATCTCTATTTAATACGTAAACTAACGATGAAACTAGAGCAGTTAGCCGTACATATTCCTGATGAAAAAACAGCAAATGAATTTTTATGGTTTCGTAAATTTATGTTTGAATTGCAAGAAAAAGAACGTGTACGAATAGCAACTGATCTCCATGATACTACGATGCAAGATTTATTTTTCTTAAAAAGAAGATTAAATTGTTTAATAGAAAATAAAGATTTAAATCATAAACATGCAAATGAAATTAAAAATATAGTTAGTTATGTAGAAATTATCAACGTCAACTTGCGACAAAGCTGTTTTGAGTTGCATCCTTATTTACTACAAGAAGCAGGGCTAATTCATGCTATAAGAAAGCTAATTCAACTAGAATCGGCGATGAATACATTTGAAATTGAGTTTAGTGTAGAGGACGAATACCAAATTGAAGAAAGAAATATGGATTTTAAAAGTCATATTTTTCGAATGATCCAAGAAATGATTACAAATACAAAAAAACATGCACAGGCTACAAAAGTAAATATATCTCTTCAGACGATGAATCATGAAATACAACTTCAATTTGAAGATAACGGAATCGGATTTAATGAACAATCAAATAAAGAACAAGACACTCTAAAATCAGGAATGGGAATGGAACAAATCAAAAGTCGTGTTCTATATTTAAACGGTAAATTAAAGGTTGAATCTAGTATCGGTAAAGGGGCTAAATTTTGGATTACCCTGCCAAATAAGGAGGAGAAATCAGCATGAATACAAATAAAAAAAATGTTTTAATCGTAGATGACCATCCTTTAGTTGCAAAAGCTACAAAAAATTTACTAGAAAAAAATGAATTTATTCAAGTCATTGACATGGCTTATAATGGTAAACAATGTTTAGAGATGATGGCATTACATCAACCCGAAATTGTCTTTTTAGATTACCGTCTCCCTGATATGACAGGTGTTGAAAT
Organism: Chengkuizengella sp. SCS-71B; assembly: GCF_040100845.1. Taxonomy (NCBI): domain Bacteria; kingdom Bacillati; phylum Bacillota; class Bacilli; order Caryophanales; family Paenibacillaceae; genus Chengkuizengella; species Chengkuizengella sp. SCS-71B. The sequence goes on from NZ_JAZHSH010000001.1 coordinate 105,555, forward strand.
TGCCGAACAAATTAGAAAAAAATTTCCATGTACATTGATCATCATTTTCTCTGGAATCGATATTACGGATCTCACTAATAAATTAATTGAATTAAAAGTATGTGGGATTATATCTAAAGAATCAAGTGAAACCACAATTATGAATATGGTTAATTGTATTTTAGACGGGCATACGATGTTGCCTTTTTCTATGTACCATCAAATGAGGATGATGAGTATAAACCATAATCCTATTGAAAGCAAATTAAATGATGATGAGATTAAAATTATGACCCTTATAGTTAAAGGGGCTACACATGAACAAGTTGCAGATGAAATCCATCTTAGTAAACGTTCTGTAGATAATTATTTAAAAAAAATATATGGAAAGTTAAATGTGAAGACAAAAGTTCAAGCAATAGAAAAATTCGTTCAAATGAAAACACAGAACAATTAACGAGGGGGGACAGTACTGATTCATGCTAACAGAAATACATAAAGAAATGAACAAGATGATTTCTCAATATGATCATGTATCAGAATTAAAAGATTTAGTGTTATCATTCATAAAAGAACAAACTAAATATGATCTGCATTGGTCAAAACTGACCCTATATAGTCACAGAATGTTTGGTGGAAAGTCTGATCATATTTATAAAGTGGCTGCTATTACAGAAATGATATTTTTAGCCTCAGATATTTTAGATGATATTCAAGATCAAGATCATTTAACTAAACCATGGATGCAATATCCTAAGGATTACATGTTTAATATCATATTAACAATTGTGTTGAGTTCAATTGCAGAACTAAATACAATATTTGAGGACAAACCTACAGCTTTGTCAATTAGTAAAGTCAATCAACTTATTACTCAATCTATTCAAGGTCAACAATTAGATATCCAAAACACTATATCTACCGAAGAAGAATATTTCTTTATGCTTGAGAAAAAATCCAGCTCATTAATTAGATTGGCTTGTTACTTGGGTTATTCATCTACTGAAAAAAATTACGAATCAAATTTTACAAAATTAGATGAATTAGCATCAATCTCTGGTATTATCCATCAGTTAGAAAACGATATAAACGATATATTTATAACAGATCATAAAAACGATTTACTACATAGAAAAAAAACACTACCGGTATTATATTTGTTAAAACATAACGATGAATTTCCAATTTTCAAACAATATTATGAAGGTGAGGTAACTAAAGAAGAATTCCTTACAAAAAAAGACGAGATCAATCAGATCATTAAAGACTCGGGATGCATTGAATACGCTAGAGTAATACAAACGCTTTATATTCATAAATTCGATGAGGTGTTTGAAACACTAGATGCTGTTTCCCCATGGAAGGAAAGATTTAGGGATTTGGTTTATACTGAAAAATAACTAAATAAATGACATAGAAAAACAAATATACATTGTGAAAGAAACTTAATTCTTCTAGAATTTTAAGATTATTTTTTTAAAAAATAGTTTTTATAATGATGGAATAAAAAAATAAAAGAACTACTAGATAATTAAAATGTATTCTCTGTAAAGGACATTTTATAGTAATTATCTAAATTGTAGTTCTTTATTTAAAATTATATCTTTATTTGATCTATCCTATGTTTTGTTATTTTCCCAACATTTGTTTTACAACTTCTTTTGTTTGAATCAAACCCGTTGGATCTTCTTTTGTTTTATACTGGCAAAAACGTTCGGCCCACTCTGATGTTCTAATCCTTAGAGGAAGTGGATTCGTATTAAATTGAGCTAGGACGACTTCTGCAACTTCTGAAGGTGTTTGATAAATATTATCTGATCGATCTGTTCTTGTTCCCATATAATCATTTACAACTGGTTCAAAATCATCCTTATAGAAACCACCGTTACTAGCCATACCCTCAAGAACACTATTTGCGAATTCAGATGAAATTCCACCAGGTTCAACAATCATGAACTCCACTCCGAAATACGGAGTTACATAAGTAGCTAGGCTCTCATAGTAACCTTCCAAAGCAAACTTCGTTGCACAGTAAATTTCATTTAATGGTTGTCCCACTAAACCACCTACTGATGAAATTGCTACAACTTTTCCCTGTTTTCTCTCACGCATGTATGGAAGAACAGCTTTTGTACAGCGAATTGCACCAAACGTATTAATATCAAATACATTGATATATTCTTTTTCAGTAGATTGTTCGGTTGTTTTAATATAACCAATTCCCGCATTATTCACTAATAAGTCAATTTGTCCTTCTTGATCTATTACCTTTTGAATGGCTTGATCAACTGATTCTTGTGACTGTACATCTAACTGCAATAATTCAATACTTAAACCTGATTGTTGCAAATCTCGAACAGATTGCCCTTTTTCTAAATTTCTCATTGTCGCATAGACCTTCCAGCCTTCATTTGCTAATTTTTCTGTTAATGCCAGACCGAGACCTGTAGATGTTCCTGTAATTACTGCAATTTGTTTTGTCATTGTTCATCCTTCTTTCTTTTTTTTATTACGTATAGGTGTGGCTTCTCCCTAATCAGGCGGAGTAGAGTCTCCATCTGATTTCACGATGTTTAAGCTTTGCTTAAACGAGTTCACTAGTTTAGCTATCTTTGCAATTCATTCAATGGTTTTATTCCTGATATAATAATTTTTTTTAATCTTGGGAATGTTTCATTAGTATCTACTATTTCCCATTCCTGATGAGATTTGGTTTTGAGCATTTTATCAGATTTAGTTAATGCTTGCCAATTAAAATCCATAGTAACATGATATTCATTTGAGTGGAGGGACTTAATTACTAAGTTCTCGACTAAATGAGTACTTACCTTAATGTTTTTAGAAATAGAGAGCCAACTTTCAAACTGGTCTATATTCGTAATAGGATCATCTGTGCTTGGCACTTTCATATAAAAATCTTTATAAAAGATATCTTGAAAAGGAGATGCATCCCCATCTAATTTTTCCATTAAAGATAAATAATAATGTATTAAACTTTTAACTCTATTTTCTGCATAAGTATCCTTAAATTCAGACATATGATTCATCATTTCAATTGAACCAATTTTAATTTCTGAGAAGTACCATTTATCCTCTTTTAAAATTAAAATTGTATCGTAATGAACTTTATAGCTTGTAACTTTTCCTTCTTTATTTTCATTTTGATAAATGATATCTGCCACTAAACTTGATTTATTCTCTTCCACTTGAGTAAAGGTAATTTTTTGTACAGAATGAGCGTTTTTTTGATTTAGTGGTCTTTGATTCTCATAATGTATATACTGTTCTTTATTTAATACTTCACCGTCCCTTTTCACTTTAAAATCATGATCTAAAATTGATAATTGATTGTCTAATGTTTGTTCTGTTCGTTCTCGTTCGTAAAAAATGTACCATCTGTATAAAAGTGATTTTGCATATTGTTCATGCATAGTTGACTTAAATTCCATATTAATATCATCCTTTTGATCAGTTTTTTATATCAAGAAAATATTTAATGATTCTTCTCGGTTGCTTTTATTAATTACTATGTGTCAGTTTGTCCTTTTCCAGTTTGTTATGCCACATGTTTTCTATACTTTTTACTTTTGAATTTAATTATAAGGGTTAAAGTTAACTCTAAGTCAAGAATATTAATATTTGATTTTAACTTTAGCTTTCCATTAAAATATACACAACACTGATTATTTTATTCACAATTTTTACATTCTATCCAGTGGTTGTCCACAACATTATCCACAACCTGTGAACAAACGTTCATAACCGACCAGCAGAATTGAGGTATTCACATGTTAATAAATACAGATCATCATCATCATTTTATGTTAGAGGCAATCAAAGAAGCAAAAATTGCTGAATCCAAAAATGAAGTCCCTATTGGAGCCGTAGTGGTGTGGAAAAATAAAATTATTGGCAGAGGACATAACTTAAGAGAAACAAGCTTTGATTCCACTGCTCACGCTGAAATGATAGCCATTAGAGAAGCAAGTGATTATTTGCAAGCTTGGCGATTATTAGATTGTTCCCTATATGTTACATTAGAGCCTTGTGCGATGTGCGCGGGTGCGATAGTACAATCCAGAGTGAAACAAGTTATATATGGTGCCTCCGATCCAAAAGCGGGTTGTGCTGGTACTTTAATGAATCTACTGCAAGAAGACCGTTTTAATCACCAAACAGAAGTCGTTACAGGTGTGTTGCAAGAAGAGTGCAGTGATTTATTAAAAAAGTTCTTTAAGAGATTAAGAAAATAATAATGTATAAAAAAATCAATGCTAATCCACTCTATACTAAGAACTATGAAAATTTGTAGTGGAGGTTTTAAAGTGACAAAACAGAAATCCAATTTAGATAAAAATTTAGAAAATGTAGTTGAGGATTTAGATGAAAATCCAGTCAACAGCTTCCATGCACAGCAGCTACATCAAAAACATGAGGATCGCAAGCATGAAGATTTAAAGAGAGATAAAGGATATAAAGGTGATGAATCTAACCCTCAATAATGAATTAACGACAAATATTAAAAAACTGGAATCCTTATATCGGAAACCAGTTTTTTATTTTTACTAATTATTATGATTTATTTTTCATATATACAGTAACTTCAGAACGATTATGGAACAATTGTTTTACACCTTTAATTTCAAACCATTTTTCTAGCGTAGATATAGCTTGATCTACCCTTTTTTTCATGTTTTTTTTGGGTAATTTTAATGTCAAAATCATCAAGCTATTTGATTTTAGTAGCTTTTTGGCTTCTCCCATTAATTCTACCGACTCAAAGGTGTCCATTTTCATGTCATTCACGACCACATCAAATTTAGTGCTTTCATCGCGAGTGAAAAAGACTTGCGCTGTTTCTTTAAAATGTTTTACTTTCGGATGTTTTTTCAAAGATCGATCGAGATTAGCTGGATCTACAGCATATACCTTAGCATTACGTTGCAACAATACCCGTGTCCATCCCCCAGGTGCCGCTCCCAAATCAAGTGCTACACAGTTCTCAGGGAAATGAATATCAAATACATCCATTGCTTCAAGCAACTTAAATTCAGCTCTAGATATTTGACCTTCTTCTTGTGCAAACCGATGTTGTCCACCTGACCAATCACTTAAATTTGCTTCAGATGTTGAAATTCCTATATAGACTTGTGATTCATAAAATGCGATAGAAATAATCTGCTCAGGTTTTTGAATATGTAATGTATAACCCATTTCTTGAACCTTTGTAGAAACAAATTTGTTCACATCGAACCTTTTGTAAGGTCGTTCCATTGAAGGATCAATCAAACGTGTTTGAACAGAAAAGCTTTTATTCTTATCTAATAGGGAGGAGATTTGACTCACATGTTTATGTATAACTTGCAAATCCTCTTCAGTTTGAGTTAACTGTACCTCTTTATGTACTGGAGACATGTGCTGAATATAAATCGGCTTTTGAAAACGAAAATGCTCTGTCAACCTGTTAAAACCTACACTCAATTGAATAAGCCCGATTCCTTGATCAAACCATTTGATAAGACTCCCCTCGGGGTCTGCTGATTTAAACTCCTGTAATCCAATATCACTAAATTCAGGTTTGATTGTCATGATTATTTGTTTTGTATCTTTTATTTCTATGCTTGAAATATTGTTTTGTATGCTCATAATTATCACCATTCTGATCTTATCATAATGTATTTTATATTACTATTTTAATAAACTACATGAGAGTAATTTGTATTACGTTTATTACATATAGCTTATGTAAATAATATAATAAATACAAGCTAATTATCATATGATGATATTGTGTGAACAAACAGGTTGTATTTTCATAAAAAAAAACACAAAATAATTGATATTTAACCATTTACATTTTTTTCTTGAAAAAGTATAATAAAGAAAGTTGAGAAAAAAGAAAAAACCGCAGGTGTTACAGCACCCACGGTTGGAAGTACAATAGCCGTCTAACAAGGCGGTAGGATAACGATATTGAACGAATAGACCGCAACCTATTGGCATGAGGGCGGTCTCTTTTTCCGTTTTCTGCGGAATTCAAGAAATGAGATAATTAACCTTCCAATATTGATCAAAAGATTGCAAATCTCCATTTGGCCTCACCCCCTTTCAGGGTTGTAGCCCACCGCCCATATATAAACCAACTATTATACATGTCTATTTTACCATATTTTTCATAAAATTGTAAAAAGAATTTCACATTTATATTTTTTATTGCATATTTAAACATGATTATGTTTTTTAATACAAATAAAAATTCACGAATAGTTTCTATATGACTAAAATAGAATAATACTTTATAATATAGGGCTTTTACTAAGATTTATCTCTAAGATAAGATTAAACATAGTGTGAATGAAAGAACCATATTTGAATAGTTTGGCATGTAAATTAAATAAAAGTTATTAATCTCATTATTTTATTCATTTACATATTCTGGGTTTTATAAATCTTATAGTATATAAAAATTCCCATCAGATTAATCATCCAATGGGAAAATTTTATTTATATACTTTTAATTAGTTAGACGTAGCTTCTTCTAAAAGCGCTTCGATTTCTTCATCAGTAAGATCTAATTCTTCAAGTCCTTCAATATCGAATTCACCTAGTTCTGGAGTTTCTTCAAATGTTTCATATGCAGAATTCATAATTTCCTCTAATTCCTGTAATTTAATGATATTCTCATTGGATACTTCCACTGTAAACTCCGGATTTTCGTTAATTTGATCCATACCTAATGACATATCAACTACAATGTTAACTGCTTGCCCATCAGTGATAGCATCTACATCCATTTTTAACGCTTGGTAAGAAATATAGTTATCATCATTGATTCCATTTAAGAATGAAAAATCATTAACTTTTAAAGTATTTTGTTCATCTTCTAGAAATGCAACGAATTCACTTTTTCCATTAGCTAATTCTTCTCTAATTTGTTCTAAATCTGTTGATTCTATTTGTGTAACCTCAGACCATTTTGGATCAGCTAATAAATCCAGTATCTCTGGAAGTGCATCATCCATAAAAGTTAACATAGCTTTTTCAAATTTCTCATCAGTGATTTTAATTTCAACTGCTTTTTTTACATCGGTACCTTCTGGAAGATCTGCATCTTCAACTAAAGTAAAGTATTCTTCCTCATCAAAATGTTTAAACATTATTTGAGATATTTCCATGATAAGTTCATTTTGTTTCTGAAGATCTCCGTAATTAAATGGTGTTACTTCTCCTTCTGACATTTCAGCTAGTTCATTATAATCAATTTCAATAAACTTACCCGTTACTTCTTGTGGCATAGGCACAAATGGAATCGAAGGTACTTTAATTAACATTCTCTCTTCTTCCATTATCATCGGTAGACTTATATTAAAACTCATATCTCCAGGTATTTCTAAATCCATCACCATTTCCATTTTCATTGGATCTTGTTGATAAACACCCGTCATATTCATATTAATATCTTGGAACATACCTGCAAACATCGCCATTTCTGGTGCTGCTGCCATAGCTTCTTCCGGTATGTTCAAACTTAATTTCACATTCCCATCAAAAGAATAGGATTTCATCTCTAATGATTTTTCACTTGCATCTTTTAACAAGTCCTTCGGACCTGGTTTCTCTCCACAACCACTAAGAACGACTGTAAACATAAGTAACATAGTTGTTGCAATTAAAAATATTTTTCTTTTCATCCAATTTCTCCCCCTTTTAATAAAAACCTTCCTTATCATAAAACAAAATAAGCCATAAAAGCAATATATATTTATACCCATATTTTTATTCCAGGTTTCACTTTTCTTATCATATTTAAGAAAAAAAAAATTGTCATATAATGCAACTTTTACATACTTATTGTCGTATAACTTATGAGGTGTTTACATGTTAAAAAAGAGTCTGCTAATAGGAGCTAGTATTTTTTTAGTTGTTTTTATAAGTATTTTGTACAGGGTGAATACAAGTTTAAATGATACTGAAATTACTGTTCCAGAATTTGATCAAATTGTTAAACCAACAGAAGAGTCCACAATAACAACTACGTCAAACAAAGAAGAAGAAAAAGAAAAACCAGAGGATTTTTATGCTCTTTTAATAGGAATTGATTTTCGTGTAGATCCTTTTACATTAAATACAGATTCCATTATTGTTGCTCATATAATTCCTCAAAATAAATCAGTAAAACTAGTTTCAATCCCAAGAGATACAAGAGTTAAATTTGATGGTCAACTTTTAAAACTTACTTCATATAGAGATTACAACCCTGAGTATGTTAAAATAAATTCCACTTTTAGCGATGGATATCAACATACTTATATTAATAGTAAAAAAGACCCATCTATTTTATCTGGCGAAAGAATTACTGTAAATCATGCCAAACTTCCAGAAGAATACATAAGTTCAGGAATGGTTGTGTTAAGAGATGAAGTGGAGCAATTACTAGATATTGAAATTGATTATTCTTTTTTAGTTAATTTCCAAACGGTTGTTTCTTTAGTGGATGCAGTAGGCGGGATAGATATTTATGTAGATCGTGATATGCAATATGACGACTCTGTAGATAATACAAGTATTCATCTTAGCCAAGGACAACAAATATTAAATGGCCAAAATGCACTTAACTTTGCAAGATTTCGCCAAGATAATCGGGGAGAAGCTTTTTATTCCAGTGATTTTGATCGGAGCAGAAGACAACAGGAGGTCATTCAAGCAACGTTAGACAAAATTGCAAGCTGGGAAAATATCAATCAAGTTTTTGATTTATTAGATATTGTTACTGAAAATTTTAAAACAGATATGAACAAAACTAAAATGTTAAAGCTAGTAAAAGATTTTTATGGTATATCTAGTGATTCCATTATCACAGTACCTTTTGAAGGTAGTTGGCAAAATCCTTATGTAGTTATTAAAGATGAGGAGCTAGATAAGCTACAAAATGACTTTAAATCAATAGAAATAATGAGCAAAAACTCAGATTTAGCTTCACAATAATTAAATTTTATATTACATATATTAATAAAATAGGGCAACCTCCTTCTAAAGGTTACCCTATTTCTTTTTTTTCAAATCTTCTGTAGTGTAATTAAATCGATCTACTGGGGTTGAAGGTCAATCCACCAATACATTGGAATATAACATGAACCGCCGTGTACCGAACGGTAATGTGGTGTGAGAAGATGGGGGTTAAGTCACCCCCTCCTACTCGTTTTTAAACTCCTCCAAATCCTTCTCCGTGATTAGCTCTGGAATGATTTTTATTTTTTGCTTTTTTTGAACCAGATAAGGCTTCACCCTTTGCATCCTTTACTTGATCTAATTTACGCTCTGTATATTGGTGTGGATTCTCTGGTGTTAAACGTTCATTAGACATTTGAATTTGAATCCTCCTTTATAGAAGTAAAAGTATTCGGATCTATTCTTCAAAGCTTTCCTCACTTTTTGGGGTATTAGGATTGTGTTATAGTTTGTAATGTTTGAGCACATTCATGGATATGCCTAACATAATCTTCTGCCAACGTTTGAATCACTTCATTATGCTCATCAATTGCTTTATTATTTTGCTCAACATCAATTAATGAAACATCTACTTTTCTTTCGTCCTCATAAATACATCTAAAATCAAACGTGTACATGGCATGACCTGCTGTTGAAATATGAATGTTTAAAGCATTAGAATTTGCATTATCTAAACTAACATCCACTGAATCTGTTTTATTTAATATTGTCGGTAATGTACTTTGCCAATTTTGTAAAAGCTGCTCTGAATTGATCGTTAGTGCTTCATTGTCCATATTTACACCTCCGCTTCATTAATTTGCGATAACAGAGGATCATTTATTCAAAAAAACAAAAAAAAACAAGCATCCATTAGATACTTGATATTTGTGAAATATATGGCGGAGAGGGTGGGATTTGAACCCACGGAAGAGTCCCCCCTTCGCTGGTTTTCAAGACCAGTGCCTTAAGCCGCTCGACCACCTCTCCTTGCGTCACAAGAAGTATTGTAACACAGATCTTTTACTAAATGCAAGTCTTATTTTATAGAAATTTCACTTACATGATTCATGTATGGTTGAAGTACTTCTGGAATTTTTACAGTACCGTCTGACTGCTGATAATTTTCTAATATGGCAGCAACTGTTCTGCCAATCGCTAAACCAGAACCATTTAATGTATGAACAAATTCTGGTTTGGATTTATGATCCCTACGGAAGCGAATACCAGCTCTTCTAGCTTGATAATCTTCACAGTTGCTACATGAAGAAATTTCACGGTACATATTACTTTGTGGCAACCACACTTCTAAATCGTAGGTTTTAGCCGCTGTAAAACCGATATCTCCTGTACATAAAGATAAAATACGATATGGCAATTTAAGAAGCTGTAAAACTTTCTCTGCGTTCTCTGTGAGCTTTTCAAGCTCATCGTAAGAATCCTCTGGTTTAACAAACTTTAATAATTCTACCTTATTAAATTGATGTAAACGAATTAAACCTCTTGTGTCTCTACCTGCTGAGCCAGCCTCAGACCTAAAGCAAGCACTATAGGCTACATAATTTTTAGGAAGATCATCTGCTGACAAAATTTCTTCTCTATAAAAGTTCACTACAGGTACTTCAGCAGTAGGAGTCAAAAAGTATTCATCATTTTCTAACTTAAATGCATCTTCTTCAAACTTAGGTAATTGCCCAGAACCAACCATGCTGTCGCGATTCACAACCATTGGTGGTAACATTTCTTCATATCCATGCTCCGTACAATGTAAATCCATCATAAAGTTGATTAGAGCGCGTTCCAATCGGGCACCTAAACCTTTATAAAATAAAAATCTAGAACCAGATACTTTAGCACCTGCTTCAAAGTTTACTATATCAAGTTTGGTAGCAATATCCCAATGAGCCTGTGGTTCAAAATCAAATGTTGGAATATCCCCCCATTTACGTATCTCTACATTATCATCTTCATCTTCTCCAACCGGAACGGAGTCATGTAGAATATTGGGTAACGTTAATAAGAGTTGCTCTAGTTGTGACTCAATTCCTCTTAACTCTTCATCTAACGTTTTAATTTGATCAGAAACCTCTCTCATTTCTTTGATGAGATCATCAGCATTTTCCCCAGCTTTTTTCTTCTTTGCAACATCTTGTGAAACAACATTGCGTTGGTTTTTCAACTGTTCAACTTGCTGAAGCAACTCTCTTCGTTTAATATCTAATTCCGTAAAACTACCCAAGTCATCCAGTGGATGACCACGATGTTTCAATGCAGTCTCTACTGTTTCAAGATCATTTCTAAATCGTTTAATATCTAACAAAAAAACCCTTCCTTCCACAAATAGCATTTACTTCACTAAGGAAAATTGTTTCACCATATTAATAAAATAGCTATGCAAACGAAAATCATCCGTAAGTTCTGGATGAAAGGAAGCAGCTAATAGGTGCCCCTGTCTAGCTGCTACAATTTTTCCGTTATATTCTGAAAGCACTTCAACCTCTGAACCTACTTTTTCAATTAAAGGAGCGCGAATAAATACCGCTCTAAGTGGTGATTCAAGACCTTTAATTGGTAAGTCAGCTTCAAAACTTTCTCTTTGACGCCCAAAAGCATTTCTAGCTACTTTCATATCCATTAACCCTAAATGATTCTCGCTTTTTCCCACAACTTCTTTAGCAAGTAAAATCATACCGGCACATGTACCAAAAATAGGTTTTCTTTGTTTAGAGAACTCATTTAACTTCTCAATAAAACCATATAATTTCATTAAACGACCAATTGTTGTACTCTCCCCACCTGGAATGATGATTCCATCAATCTCATCACATTGATCTGCTGTTTTAATGACAATCGCTTCTGCACCGGCATCTTCTATCATTTTCAAATGTTCTTTTACTGCTCCCTGGAGAGCAAGTACACCTATTTTCACAGCTGTCCCTTCTTTCTTGCATGAAAAAAAATAAAGTGTTAATTACCAACCGCGTTCTTGCATTCTTTCTGATTTATCAAGTTTTGAAATTTCGATTCCCTTCATAGGAGTACCAAGATCTTTAGATACTTTTACTAACAATTCATAATCAGTATAATGTGTAGTCGCTTCTACAATCGCTTTTGCAAACTTTTCAGGATTATCTGATTTAAATATACCTGAACCTACAAATACACCGTCTGAGCCAAGATGCATCATTAGAGCAGCATCAGCTGGAGTTGCAACACCACCTGCAGCAAAATTAACAACAGGAAGTTTGCCTGTTTCATGTACTTCAAGGATTAACTCATAAGGAGCACCTAAATTTTTAGCTTCTGTCATTAATTCATCTTTTGACATATTTTGAACTTTACGTATTTGTGAAACCATCATTCTCATATGACGAACAGCTTCAACAATATTTCCTGTTCCTGGTTCACCCTTTGTTCGAATCATGGATGCACCTTCTCCAATACGTCTTAGCGCTTCCCCTAAATCTCTAGCTCCACAAACGAATGGTACAGTGAATTCACCTTTTTGAATATGGAATACTTCATCGGCAGGAGTCAGTACTTCACTTTCATCAATATAATCTACTCCCATTGCTTCTAACATTTTTGCTTCAACAAAATGTCCAATACGAGATTTCGCCATAACTGGTATAGAAACAACCTTCATGACTTCCTCCATAACTGTTGGATCCGCCATTCTAGCTACTCCGCCAGCTGCACGAATATCAGATGGTACTCGTTCTAATGCCATAACTGCTGATGCTCCAGCAGCTTCTGCTATTTTTGCTTGCTCTGCATTCATAACGTCCATAATGACGCCACCCTTTTGCATATCTGCCATACCTCTTTTAACACGTGATGTACCTGTTTCCATATTCTTTCCTCCCAATATATATAAATAATAAAATTAACATAAATCTCTAAAAAATAATTTTACCTTAAGCCTTCTCATTATACAACTAAACAGATTATTTATATTTGTTTAATTGATTAAAAAATACCTTTTATTCCTTCAAAAATATCTGCAAAAAAGTCTTTAATTGCTCTTAGTAAAAGTCTAAACCAGCTTGCCTTTTCTACATCCTCTGCAGCGATTAGATTAATCGTACCTTCAAAAGGTTCAGATAACTTATCATATTTTACTTTTAATGTTCCTACTACTTCACCTTGTTGAATAGGAGCAATCAAATCTTCTTCAGGAAGTATTGTAGTTTCAAATTGAATATTCTCCATGGATTCACCTTTTTCAACAACTAATTCCATGCCAGATTCAGTTTGGATCGCAACTTCCAATTCAACCCCTTTTTTTACAGGAACTGTTTTAATGTCATCCAATTCACTTTTTGCAGCAACTACCGTTTTAATTTCAAAATTGTTAAAACCATAATCCATGAGCTTTCTTGTTTCTTCAAAACGGGCTGGCTTTGATTCAGCATTCATTACAACACTAATTAATCGAATACCATCACGTTCAGCCGTCCCTGTAAAACAAAATCCAGCCTCTGTTGTAGAACCAGTTTTTAAACCGTCTAAACCTTCATAAGCAATGCTGCTAAAGTTATTATTATAAGATTTCCAACCTTCAAGCATCCAGTTCCAATTATCAAATTGGCGTGTACTGTTATCCCCTTTTCTTAAATAAGCTTTTGGAGTGCTTGACACTTCTAATGTTTCTGGGAAATCTAACACAATTCTTCTTGCTAATTTAGCTAAATCCTTAGCAGATAAAATAGTTTTGCCTGTTGTAGGAGCTAATTCTTTTAATTCTTCATTGGGCAGACCTGTTGCATTCGCAAAATATGCTGCGTCAGACATGCCCATTTCTTTTGCCTTCTGATTCATCATATTCACAAAGTTCTCTTCTGATCCCGCAATAAATTCAGCTAATGCTACTGCACCATCATTCCCTGAATAAATTGCCATGTATCTAAATAAATCTTCAACTGTATAAGTATCACCTTGTGCTAATAATGCACCTGATCCTGGTATTGCATCAGCATTAGAAGAAATGGATACTGAATCTTCCCACTGAATTTTACCTTCTTTAATACTTTCTAATACTAAGTATTCTGTCATCATTTTTGCCATGCTTGCAGGAGGTAAGGCTACGCTTGCGTTGTTCTGGTATAACACTTGTCCAGTGCTTGCTTCGATCAAAATAGATGATGCTGCATTAATATTTAGTGGTGGTTGAGTATTTTCTTCAGCATAGGACGCAGATCCTGAAAACATAGACAACACAAAAAGATTTAACATTAAGGATAAACATAAATAAATTTCAATTTTTTTAAGTACTAACGATTTCAAATGTGTCACTTCCCCCATAAGCATTTTTCTACATCTTTTTCATTGTATCATATGGATATGCACAAAAAAAGACAGGTACAATGCCCTGTCTAAAAGAATATAACGGTAATTTATGGTTGAGATACTTTTCTCTCTTTTTTAATTAACTATCATAGTATTTTAAAGTGAATAATTTGGAGCTTCTTTCGTAATCTGTACATCATGAGGATGGCTTTCTCTTAGTCCTGCCCCTGTTATTTTAATAAACTGTGCATTGTTTTTTAACTCTTCTATGCTTGGTGTACCACAATATCCCATACCTGAACGCAATCCGCCAATAAGTTGATATATTGTATCTGCTAATGGTCCTTTATATGCAACACGTCCTTCAATACCTTCTGGAACTAGTTTGCTTTCATTTTCTTGGAAGTATCGATCTTTACTCCCCTCTTTCATAGCACCTAATGAACCCATACCACGATAGACTTTAAATCTTCTTCCTTGGAAAATTTCTGATTCTCCTGGACTTTCTTCTGTACCAGCAAACAAACTACCTATCATCACAGCACTAGCACCTGCTGCAAGTGCTTTTACAATATCGCCTGAATACTTTAGTCCCCCATCTGCAATGATAGGCACATTGTATTCTCTAGCCACCGTAGCACAATCATAAACTGCTGTAATTTGAGGGACTCCAATCCCAGCAATTACACGTGTTGTACAGATCGAACCTGGACCAATACCTACTTTTACCATAGTAGCTCCTGCTTCGATTAAATCCTTAGTTCCTTGACCTGTGGCTACGTTACCTGCACAAATAGGCAGTTCAGGATACTTCTGACGAATTTCTTTCACTGTGTTTAATATATTAATATGCTGACCATGAGCGGAATCCACTACAATCAGATCAATTCCAGCTTCGACTAAAGCAGCCGTTCTCTCCTTCACATCACTTGAAACACCAACAGCAGCAGCACATAATAATCTGCCTTGTTTATCTTTCCCAGCGTAAGGGAATTGAATGGCTTTCTCAATGTCTTTTATCGTTATAAGACCCTTTAAGACGTTATGATTGTCAACTAGAGGTAGCTTTTCAATTTTATGTTTCTGCAACAATACTTCTGCATCCTGAAGTGTTGTTCCAACTGGTGCTGTGACTAAATCTTCCTTTGTCATCACTTCACTAATTTTAATAGAATAATCATGAACAAATCTCAAATCACGATTCGTTAAAATTCCAACCAGTTTATTTGATTCATCTACAATTGGAACTCCAGAAATTCTATACTTGCTCATTAATTCTTCCGCATCATAGACATGATGATCTGGTGTTAAAGAGAAAGGATTGGTAATGACTCCACTTTCAGAACGTTTGACTCGATCAACTTCTAAAGCTTGTTTATCGATTGACATATTTTTATGAATAACCCCTATACCACCTTCTCTAGCAATAGCAATAGCTAACTTAGATTCTGTCACTGTATCCATTGCTGAGCTTATAAATGGTATATTGAGCTGAATAGGTCCAAGTTTAGTTTTAATATCAATTTCTTTTCCAAAAACCTCTGACTTAGATGGTATTAGCAATACATCATCAAAGGTTAAGCCTTCTTTTGCAAACTTTGTTTCCCACACGATTATAAAATCCTCCTTAAAATTAAATACCTTCCCGTAAGTATTGTTACATATCATAACAAAATGGCATTTTTAATGTCAAGATCTTTTCAAATCAGGATGATTTGATGCATCGTTGACCACACGGATATGGTCGATCTTAGATGTAATCCTTCAGATAGGTTGTAGATTAATCCTATACCATTTGCCGAGCATTAAGCCAACATGAAGATGGATAGTTTTACTCCAATAACAAAAAAGACACCATAGTGAAAGTATCACTACAGTGTCTTTGGTTAGCTTGGCAACGTCCTACTCTCCCAGGACCTTGCGGTCCAAGTACCATCGGCGCTGGAGGGCTTAACGGTCGTGTTCGGTATGGGAACGCGTGGTACCCCTCCGCCATCATCACCAAACGTGTAAATAATTAATGAAGGTCGACTAAGTTCGGACACATCCATGTGACCAACGTCGACATCAATTCATCCTTGAATTGAAAAACTAGATGCGAAACAAAGATAAGCATGGAATCTTTTCCCTAAGCAATGTTTGCTCGGGGTACCCGAAAAAGTACTCGAATTCACCTGTAAAGGTTAATCTCCACTTTTTGGGGTATATCTTGGATAAGCCCTCGACCGATTAGTATTCGTCAGCTCCATGCATTGCTGCACTTCCACCCCGAACCTATCAACCTCGTCGTCTTCAAGGGGTCTTACTAAATTGGGAAATCTCATCTTGAGGGGGGCTTCACGCTTAGATGCTTTCAGCGCTTATCCCTTCCGTACTTGGCTACCCAGCTATGCTTCTGGCGAAACAACTGGTACACCAGCGGTACGTCCATCCCGGTCCTCTCGTACTAAGGACAGCTCCTCTCAAATTTCCTACGCCCACGACAGATAGGGACCGAACTGTCTCACGACGTTCTGAACCCAGCTCGCGTACCGCTTTAATGGGCGAACAGCCCAACCCTTGGGACCTACTTCAGCCCCAGGATGCGATGAGCCGACATCGAGGTGCCAAACCTCCCCGTCGATGTGGACTCTTGGGGGAGATAAGCCTGTTATCCCCAGGGTAGCTTTTATCCGTTGAGCGATGGCCCTTCCATTCGGTACCACCGGATCACTAAGCCCGACTTTCGTCCCTGCTCGACCTGTACGTCTTGCAGTCAAGCTCCCTTATGCCTTTGCACTCTTCGAATGATTTCCAACCATTCTGAGGGAACCTTAGGGCGCCTCCGTTACGCTTTAGGAGGCGACCGCCCCAGTCAAACTACCCGCCTGACACGGTCCCCGACCCTGATTCAAGGGCCTAGGTTAGAACTCGAATACGATCAGGGTGGTATCCCAAGGGCGCCTCCACCGATGCTTGCGCACCAGCTTCCAAGGCTCCCACCTATCCTGTACAAATCGTACCCCAGTTCAATATCAGGTTGTAGTAAAGCTCCATGGGGTCTTTCCGTCTTGTCGCGGGTAACCAGCATCTTCACTGGTATTAAAATTTCACCGGATCTCTCGTTGAGACAGCGCCCAAATCGTTACGCCATTCGTGCGGGTCAGAATTTACCTGACAAGGAATTTCGCTACCTTAGGACCGTTATAGTTACGGCCGCCGTTTACTGGGGCTTCGGTTCATAGCTTCGCCTAAAACGGCTAACCATTCCCCTTAACCTTCCAGCACCGGGCAGGCGTCAGCCCGTATACTTCGCCTTACGGCTTCGCA
Source organism: Chengkuizengella sp. SCS-71B (assembly GCF_040100845.1). NCBI lineage: Bacteria > Bacillati > Bacillota > Bacilli > Caryophanales > Paenibacillaceae > Chengkuizengella > Chengkuizengella sp. SCS-71B. The sequence continues at coordinate 123,120 of NZ_JAZHSH010000001.1, forward strand.
CAGACCTGTGTTTTTGCTAAACAGTCGCTTGGGCCTTTTCACTGCGGCTCCCTCGGGCTATACACCCTAACGGAGCACCCCTTCTCCCGAAGTTACGGGGTCATTTTGCCGAGTTCCTTAACGAGAGTTCTTCCGCGCGCCTTAGAATTCTCTTCTCGCCTACCTGTGTCGGTTTGCGGTACGGGCACCTTCACCTGGCTAGAGGCTTTTCTTGGCAGCATGAGTGCGAGTTCTTCGGTACTACAATTTTCCCTCCTCATCACAGCTCAGCCTTATCAGTGTGCGGATTTGCCTACACACCAGCCTTACTGCTTGAACAGACTTATCCATCAGTCTGCAACTGTTCCCTTCTGCGTCACCCCAATTGCTCATAACGGTTTACGGTGGTACAGGAATTTCAACCTGTTGTCCTTCGATTACGCCTTTCGGCCTCACCTTAGGTCCCGACTTACCCTGAGCGGACGAGCCTTCCTCAGGAAACCTTGGGCTTTCGGCGGACAAGATTCTCACTTGTCTTTTCGTTACTTATACCGGCATTCTCACTTGTGTACAGTCCAGCACTCCTTACGGTATACCTTCAATCCATACACAACGCTCCCCTACCCCTGATACCATTGTATCAAGCCATAGCTTCGGTGGTGTGTTTAGCCCCGTTACATTTTCGGCGCAGAGTCACTCGACCAGTGAGCTATTACGCACTCTTTCAATGGTGGCTGCTTCTAAGCCAACATCCTGGTTGTCTGTGCAACTCCACATCCTTTCCCACTTAACACACACTTGGGGACCTTAGCTGATGGTCTGGGCTGTTTCCCTTTTGACGATGGATCTTAGCACTCACCGTCTGACTCCTGGGGTTTAAAGTCTATGGCATTCGGAGTTTGACTGAGCTTGGTAACCCTTGACGGGCCCCGCACCCAATCAGTGCTCTACCTCCACGACTCACCCCCAAGGCTAGCCCTAAAGCTATTTCGGGGAGAACCAGCTATTTCCGAGTTCGATTGGAATTTCTCCGCTACCCCCACCTCATCCCCTCATTTTTCAACATAAGTGGGTTCGGGCCTCCAGTGAGTGTTACCTCACCTTCACCCTGGACAGGGGTAGATCACACGGTTTCGGGTCTACGTCAACATACTCATACCGCCCTATTCAGACTCGCTTTCGCTGCGGCTCCAGCTCTTCACTTTAACCTTGCATGCTAACGTAACTCGCCGGTTCATTCTACAAAAGGCACGCCATCACCCATTAAACGGGCTCTGACTTCTTGTAAGCACACGGTTTCAGGTTCTATTTCACTCCCCTCCCGGGGTCCTTTTCACCTTTCCCTCACGGTACTGCTTCACTATCGGTCGCTAGGGAGTATTTAGCCTTGGCAGATGGTCCTGCCAGATTCATACGGGGTTTCACGTGCCCCGCACTACTCGGGATCCACTCCGGAGAGAATGATTTTTTAGTTACAGGACTTTTACCCTCTTTGGTTCGCCTTTCCAGACGCTTCACCTAAATCATTCCTTTGTAACTCCATGTGGAGTGTCCCACAACCCCAACAGGCAAGCCTGTTGGTTTGGGCTAATCCGCGTTCGCTCGCCGCTACTGACGGAATCACTTTTGTTTTCTCTTCCTCAGGGTACTTAGATGTTTCAGTTCCCCTGGTCTGCCTCCGCTAGACCTATGTATTCAGTCTAGGGTACGTACCTATTACAGTACGTGGGTTCCCCCATTCGGACATCCCCGGATCGAGGTCTGCTTACGACTCCCCGAGGCATTTCGTTGTTCGCCACGTCCTTCTTCGGCTCCTAGCGCCTAGGCATCCTCCGTGTGCTCTTAATAGCTTAACCATTAAGTTCGATGTTTTATATGATCACTCATAATTGAGAATTCCATTTGCTAATTAATGCTTCTTTGCTTTCGCTATCTAGTTTTCAAGGAACAATTCTTACTTTGAGAGCTTGCACTCTCAAAACTGAAAACGAGTGAACTATTTTCTCCATAGAAAGGAGGTGATCCAGCCGCACCTTCCGATACGGCTACCTTGTTACGACTTCACCCCAATCATCTACCCCACCTTCGGCGGCTGGCTCCCCAAGGGGTTACCTCACCGACTTCGGGTGTTGTAAACTCTCGTGGTGTGACGGGCGGTGTGTACAAGACCCGGGAACGTATTCACCGCGGCATGCTGATCCGCGATTACTAGCAATTCCGACTTCATGCAGGCGAGTTGCAGCCTGCAATCCGAACTGAGATCGGCTTTGTTGGGATTGGCTCCACCTCGCGGCTTCGCTGCCCTTTGTACCGACCATTGTAGTACGTGTGTAGCCCAGGTCATAAGGGGCATGATGATTTGACGTCATCCCCACCTTCCTCCGGTTTGTCACCGGCAGTCACCTTAGAGTGCCCAACTTCACTTGCTGGCAACTAAGATTAAGGGTTGCGCTCGTTGCGGGACTTAACCCAACATCTCACGACACGAGCTGACGACAACCATGCACCACCTGTCTCCTCTGTCCCGAAGGAAAGCCATATCTCTACAGCGTTCAAAGGGATGTCAAGACCTGGTAAGGTTCTTCGCGTTGCTTCGAATTAAACCACATACTCCACTGCTTGTGCGGGTCCCCGTCAATTCCTTTGAGTTTCAGTCTTGCGACCGTACTCCCCAGGCGGAATGCTTAATGTGTTAACTTCGGCACCAAGGGTATCGAAACCCCTAACACCTAGCATTCATCGTTTACGGCGTGGACTACCAGGGTATCTAATCCTGTTCGCTCCCCACGCTTTCGCGCCTCAGCGTCAGTTACAGACCAGAGAGTCGCCTTCGCCACTGGTGTTCCTCCACATCTCTACGCATTTCACCGCTACACGTGGAATTCCACTCTCCTCTTCTGCACTCAAGCTCACCAGTTTCCAGTGCGACTCGGAGTTGAGCTCCGAGTTTAAACACCAGACTTAATGGGCCGCCTGCGCGCCCTTTACGCCCAATAATTCCGGACAACGCTTGCCCCCTACGTATTACCGCGGCTGCTGGCACGTAGTTAGCCGGGGCTTTCTTCTCAGGTACCGTCTAAGCAAATGCAGTTAACATCTGCCTTCTCTTCCCTGGCAACAGAGCTTTACGATCCGAAAACCTTCTTCACTCACGCGGCGTTGCTCCGTCAGACTTTCGTCCATTGCGGAAGATTCCCTACTGCTGCCTCCCGTAGGAGTCTGGGCCGTGTCTCAGTCCCAGTGTGGCCGATCACCCTCTCAGGTCGGCTACGCATCGTCGCCTTGGTGAGCCCTTACCTCACCAACTAGCTAATGCGCCGCAGGTCCATCTCTAAGCGAGAGCTTACACCCTCTTTCTTCATCTCATCATGCGATCAAATGACCTTATCCGGTATTAGCTAATGTTTCCACTAGTTATCCCAGGCTTATAGGCAGGTTACCTACGTGTTACTCACCCGTCCGCCACTAAGAACATTAAAAAGCAAGCTTTTTAATCTCTTCGTTCGACTTGCATGTATTAGGCACGCCGCCAGCGTTCGTCCTGAGCCAGGATCAAACTCTCCATTAAAGGTTGCAATCTCTCGATTACAACTATGTTAGAGCGCTTGGCTCATTCTTTGTTACATGTTATATCCGGGTTCCCAAAAGTTTAAAACTTTTGAGCTATTTGTTTGGATTCCTGAAAAATTTCAAGTCTCCGTAAGTTCACTCGTTATTCAGTTTTCAAGGTGCAAGTTGTTTTACTTTTTTGTCGCTATTTGTTTTATGGCGACTAAATCATTGTATAACATTTACCCGATTGTTGTCAAGGTTTTTTTATTTGTATCTGCCGTCTCAGCGGCGACTTGATAAATATACCACGAATGAATGAGTTAATGCAAGAATTTTTTTAAAAAATTACAATCTACCTATTATTTTGTGCTTATTATGTATTTTACTATATTTTAGTCTATTACATTTTTATTAAACCAAGTCACTTATTTTTCTTTAAATATTGTTCAATATACAAATCACGTTCTTGATCTAAATTAATAATTTGTCCTTCTACATTAACCCAAGGCCTTGTTGGATTGTTTTGATCAAAAAAGACGATTTCCCCAATCATTTTATTATTTAACTTTACTATACTCCCACTTTGAAATTCAGTTAGTTTTTTGATAAAGGTATGGACCAAGCTAGGATCCAATTTCCCAAAGGACAACTTTTGAATTTCCTCTAATGCTAGATATGGTGAAATCTTTTCTTTATAGTTCTTATTACTAGTCATTGCATGAAATATATCTGCTACTGCTACAATTTTCGCATATAGATGTATTTTGTTTTTATCAGAACCCAAGGGATACCCGCTGCCATCACTTTTTTCGTGATGTTGAAGAGCTGCTAACTTTACTCCTTCATTAATCCCAGTGACATCTTTAAGGATATGATATCCATGAATAGTATGTTTTTTAATCTCTTGAATCTCCTCGGAAATTAATCTCCCTGACTTATGTAATATAGCAGGATCAATTTTTGTATTCCCTATATCATGAAGTAACCCTGAAATACTAACTTGAATCCATTCTCTTTGAGGTAAATTACTCCATTTAGCTAGTAAATAAGAGGTCATACTTACTTTGATGCTTTTATGAATAAAATAATCTGTAGAATCTGTTATTGGTGGTGCAAATGATAAAATATCATATTGATCAATTAAGGAAATGAGTGACTCTAACTTTGTGCGCACTTCTAATAAGGGTATGTTGTCAGAGTGAACATTCAAAAACACTTTTTTAATAAAAGAAAATACCTCTTGATATTCATATGTCAATTCATTATTGAGTATGGATAATTCCTCATCGTTTATCTCTTCATCTTGTTCCATTTCTACAACCACGTTATTCACTAAAAATGCAGTTAAAATCTCAATCTCTCTATCTCGTAAAATAGTCCCCTTATGAAATAAAGTTCCACCTAGCATTGTAGTCACATCTTCTACTAATTGATCTCCCTGTTGTATTTGCGATACACCTACTCTTTTCATTAAAATTCAACACCCCTTAACTGACTTTAAGGACAGAATAAATAAATATTCTGTCCTTTGTTTTTTAAACTTCTTAAGCTATATTAAAACCTTTTATTCCGTTGCTTCTGAATCAACTTCTTCATTTTCTTCACTTTTTTCGACCTGAGTTACCGTAGCTACTTGGTCTTCTTCTCTGATATTAATCAATCTAACACCCTGAGTGTTCCTACCCATTGTTGAAATCTCTGACATACTTGTACGTATGATGGTACCAAGAGAAGTGATAATCATTAAATCCTCATCATTATGGACAATTTTCAAACCAACCACTGAACCATTTTTGTCGGTTACATTGATTGTTTTTATACCTTTACCACCTCTAGTTTGAGATCGGTATTCAGACATTGGAGTTCTTTTACCGTAACCTTTTGCTGTGACAATCAATACATCATTGTCATCATCTACAACATCCATATCAATGACTTGATCATTTTCTGAAATCGTTATTCCTTTTACACCTGAAGCTGAACGCCCCATAGTACGAACATCTTTTTCAGAGAAACGAATGGACATTCCTTGCTCAGTACCCATTATAATCTCTTGATTCCCATCTGTAAGTTTTACTCCAATTAGTTCATCGTCTTCACGAATGGTAATCGCAATGAGCCCACCTTTACGAATATTTTTATATTCTTCAATATTCGTTTTCTTTACAATCCCTTTTTTCGTAGCGAAGAATAGGTGGTGATCACTTTCAAAGCTTTCAATCGGGAATACAGCATTCACATATTCACCAGGTTCAATTTGCATTAAGTTAATAATCGGTGTTCCTTTCGAAGTCCTGCTTTGTTCAGGAATTTCATATCCCTTCAAACGATATACCTTTCCTTTATTGGTGAAAAACATTAAATAATGGTGGGTATTGGTTGCAAACAGATGTTCAACAAAATCATCATCTTTTGTTCCCATTCCAATTACACCTCTACCGCCTCTTTTTTGGCTGCGATAAGTTGTAACAGGTATTCGTTTAATATAACCAGTATGTGAGATAGAAATAAGAACATCTTCTTGTGGGATTAGATCTTCATCTAGAATATCTAAATCACCAGCTATAATCTCGGAGCGTCTTTCATCTCCAAATTTATTTTTAATTTCTAATAATTCTTCACTAATAATGTTTAACACCAATTGCTCATCAGCTAATATTGCACGTAATTCTGCAATTTTCTTTAAAAGTTCCTGATACTCGTCTTCAATTTTATCTCTTTCTAAGCCTGTTAAACGTTGGAGACGCATATCCAAAATGGCTTGAGACTGCTCATGACTCAAGTCAAATTGAGTCATTAAGCCTTCTCTAGCTTCTTCTGTTGTTCTGGAGGAACGAATTAATGCAATCACTTTGTCTAAATGATCTAACGCAATTCGCAATCCTTCTAAAATGTGCGCTCTTGCTTCTGCTTTCTTTAAATCAAATTGCGTTCGTCTTTCAATTACTTCTATTTGATGCTGAATATAGTGATGTAAAATATCTTTAATATTTAAAACTTTTGGTTCACCATTAACTAAAGCCAACATATTTACACCAAAATTAATCTGCATAGACGTTTGTTTATATAAGTTATTGAGAATAACATGAGGGTTTACATCTCTGCGAAGTTCTATTACGATTCTCATTCCATTTCGATCTGACTCATCTCTAAGATCAGTAATACCTTCTATTTTTTTCTCTCTAACTAACTCAGCAATTTTTTCTATTAATCTTGCTTTTATGACTTGATATGGTAATTCGTTTATAATGATTTTTGCTTTATTTGTACTCTCATTCTCTTCAATTTCTGCCTTTGCTCTCATAGTAACTGAGCCACGACCTGTTGTGTAAGCTTGTCTAATTCCTTGTCTTCCTAAAATATAACCACCTGTAGGAAAATCAGGACCGTTTATATACTCCATTAAATCTATTGGAGTTAGATCAGGATTTTTAATTAATTCCAGTACACCATCAATCACTTCACCAAGGTTATGAGGTGGAATGTTTGTAGCCATTCCTACAGCAATTCCTGAAACTCCATTTACTAATAAAGTTGGAAAACGAGCTGGTAAAACAACAGGTTCTTTTTCTTCACCATCATAATTGTCAGCATAATCTACGGTTTCTTTATTGATATCTCTTAACATTTCCATTGCTATTTTTGAAAGCCGTGCTTCTGTATAACGTTGGGCTGCAGCAGAATCTCCATCAATAGAACCAAAGTTTCCATGTCCTTCAATTAGCATATACCGAAGTGAAAAGTCCTGTGCCATCCTCACCATAGTTTCATAAACAGCGGAATCTCCATGTGGATGGTATTTACCTAAAACCTCACCAACTATACGAGCAGATTTTTTAAAAGGTTTGTCAGGTGACATCCCCAGTTCAGACATTGCATATAATATTCTTCTATGAACAGGTTTTAAACCATCCCTTACGTCTGGTAAGGCTCGGCTTACAATAATACTCATCGCATAATCCATAAAGGAGGTTTGCATTTCTGTACGAATATCCCTATTTTCTACATTTGAACGTATTTCATCAGCCATGTTCTCACCATAACTTCCTAATTTTAGATATCTATATTACTAACATACTTAGCATGTTGTTGTATAAAATCTCTTCTTGGTTCTACATTGTCTCCCATTAATGTATCAAATACAGCGTCCGCGTCCATTGCATCTTCAATTGTTACTTGTAATAATGTTCGACTTTCTGGATCCATCGTTGTTTCCCACAATTGTCCAGCATCCATCTCTCCAAGACCTTTGTAACGTTGAATGTTTACTTTACCGCTTAATTTCTCAATGATCTCATTCTTCTGAGTGTCATTATACGCGTATTGAATGACTTTTCCTTTTTCTATTTTAAATAAAGGAGGTTGTGCGATATAGATGTACCCTGATTCTATAACAGGTCTCATATATCGATATAAAAAAGTCAATAGTAATGTGCGTATATGTGCACCATCTACATCGGCATCAGTCATGATAATGATTTTATGATACCTAGCTTTTTCTATATTAAATTCTTCACCAATCCCTGTACCTAGCGCGGTAATAATAGCGCGAATCTCTGCATTTCCTAAAATTCTATCTAACCTTGCTTTTTCAACATTTAGTATTTTTCCTCGTAAAGGCAGTATCGCTTGAAAATGTCGGTCTCTTCCTTGTTTGGCTGAACCCCCCGCAGAATCTCCCTCAACGATATACAACTCACTAATGGAAGCATCTTTGGAGGAGCAATCTGCTAATTTACCTGGTAAGGAACTAACCTCCAATGCACTTTTTCGTCTAGTGGCTTCTCTTGCCTTTCGTGCAGCTTCTCTTGCTCTAGCAGCTTGAAGTGATTTTTCAATAATTTGTTTGGCAATTGAAGGATTTTCTTCTAGAAACTCAGACAACTTTTCAGAAAAAACAGATTCAACAATACTTCTCGCCTCACCGTTACCTAGTTTAGTTTTAGTTTGTCCTTCAAACTGAGGTTCAGGAATTTTCACGGAAATAATGGCTGTGATTCCTTCACGAACATCATCTCCAGAGAAATTAGCATCATTGTTTTTTAATAATTGATTTTTTTTAGCATAGTTATTTAAAATTCTAGTTAACGCACTTTTAAAACCTGACTCATGTGTCCCACCTTCGTGAGTATTGATATTATTGGCGAACGAATAAATATTTTCACTATAACCATCGTTATACTGAAGGGAAATCTCAACATTAATGTGATCTTTTCCACCTTCAACGTAAATAGGCGGTTCATGTATTGGTTCTCGATTTCGATTTAGATATTCAACAAACGAAATAATTCCACCGTCATATTTATAAGAATTTTCTTTATCAGTACGTTTATCTATTAAATTGATTTCAATGCCTTTGTTTAAAAATGCTAGTTCACGAATTCGAGATTGTAAAATATCGTAATCATATATTGTGGTTTCTTTAAAAATTTCATCATCTGGTACGAAAGTAGTTTGGGTCCCCGTTTCTTCTGTTTCACCAACGATCTTTAAATCATATTGAGGAACACCGTAACGATATTCTTGTTGATGTATTTTACCGTCTCTTCTAACTTGCACTATGACTGATTTGGAAAGTGCATTCACGACTGATACACCTACACCGTGTAACCCTCCAGAAACCTTGTATCCTTCACCACCAAACTTACCTCCAGCATGCAATACCGTCATAACAACTTCTAAAGCCGGACGTTTCATTTTTGGATGTTCACCGACAGGTATACCTCGTCCATTATCCTTTACGGTAATACTGTTATCTTCATTAACGATAACGTCTATCTTTGTACAAAACCCTGCCATAGCTTCATCAATACTGTTATCAACAACTTCCCATACTAAATGGTGAAGTCCTTTCACTCCAGTTGAACCGATATACATCCCAGGTCTTTTTCTTACAGCTTCAAGACCTTCTAGTACTTGAATTTGATTTTCATCATACGTATTTTGTGGTTGATTCAATGACATTTTGCTTCACCTACTTGTGTAGAATAAAAAACAACTTAAATATGTAAAAAATTTGCTCTTTTTTTTAATGTTGCAGAAGAAATGGGTGAATAATATATTTTTGTAGTTGAAATGATCAGTGATTTTGGTTTTTCTTTAGATATCTTTTCAACTCTATTTAGTAATGTAAAATGATTGATAAAAGGTTCTAAAACAACAAATGATTTATCAATGGATAAATCAAATATAGCAACTAACTCGGATGCCTTTAGAATCTTATCTCCTCCAAGGTGAATAAACAACCTCATCACTCCAATCCTAAACAGTCACTGTGCCTTCTAACACATGAAATAATTTGGCTTCATTTAGTTTAGATAAATTCACACTTTCAATACCTGTAGTAGTAATAAAGGTTTGAACTTTGTCTTGAAAAGTTTCAATGAGTTGTGTTTGACGATATTGATCAAGTTCTGACAATACATCGTCTAATAGAAGAAGAGGATATTCACCAACTTCTTCGTGTATGAGTTCAATTTCTGCAAGTTTTATAGATAATGCTGTTGTTCTTTGTTGACCTTGGGATCCGAATGTTTGAACCTCTTTATCATTAATTAAAAAAAGAAGATCATCACGATGTGGCCCTATCAGGGTGACTCCCCTCTTTATTTCCTGTTCTCGCATCTTTGTTAACTTTAACATAAATTGATTAAATAAAACAGTTTCATCATCAAATTGTTCAAATTCAAATGAAGGTTTGTAAATTACTTTTAAATTCTCCTTCCCATTTGTAATACTTGAATGAATTTGTTCAGTCCATATTTGTAATTTTTTTATAAAGTGTTGACGTTTTTTGATGATTTTAATACCAAACTGCACGAATTGTTGATCCCAAATTGTTAATAAATCGTTTAAACGCTTGTCCTCTGCACTATGATGCTGCTTTAATAAATTATTCCTTTGATTTAATATTTTTTGATATTGCTGTAAATCATAAATATAACTGGGATGAACTTGACCTAATTCCATATCAATAAATCTACGGCGTATTTTAGGTGATCCTTTTACAATTTCTAAATCTTCAGGTGCAAACATGACGACATTTAATACCCCAATAAAATCACTAAGCTTTCTTTGCTCAAGACCATTCACCTTTACTTTTTTCCCTTTTTGAGAAAGATGAATTTCTAATTTATTATTTCCATATTTTTTTTCAATCTCACAATATAATGTTGTTTCATCACTACCCCATCCAATTAATTCTTTATCGGTGTTTGTGCGATGGGATTTGGTTAGAGCCATAACGTAAATAGCTTCTAGTAAATTCGTTTTTCCTTGTGCATTTGGACCTATAAATATATTGATATTATGATCAAGATTAATCTCTATAGATTGATAGTTGCGATAATTGTTTAAAGTTAGTTTTTTTAAAAACAAAAAGATTCCTCCTGAGTTACAAATTCATCACTTTGTAATCCCCAGATTCATTGATTTTCACTTCATCGCCTGGAACGATTTTTCTACCTCTTCTATTATCAAGAGATCCATTGATGTATATTTTATTTTCTTGTAAAAATGGTTTAGCTTGTCCTCCAGTAGAAATATGATTTGTTAATTTCAAAAATTGCCCTAATGTAATATATTCGTCTTTAATTTTTATGATTTCCATTCTGATTTATCCTTTCAAATCGTCTTTGTTTTTATCAGTTTGTTGTGCGATAAGGTAAAATTAGATGGAGCATGTTGGTATTGTCACTAGGTTTAATAATAATAGGACTCATTGTGCCTGTAATACCAATTTGAATATGATCGCTGTCGATCACTTTTAAGGCATCTAGCATATACTTGGAGTTAAAAGATATTTGTATTAATTCTCCTTCAATTTTTTCTGCTTTTACTTGTTCTGTTATTTTACCTAAGGAAGTTAAACTTGATGTAATTTCAATTTTCTCATGATCTTTAACAATCATTTTAACAATATTTGTTTGATTTTCTTTTGATAATAAATAAGCACGATCGATTGCTTCTAAAAACATCTTCGTTGGTACTTTAATTTCTGTTTTGAATACTTGTGGAATGATTTTTGAAGTATCTGGATAAATTCCATCTAATATTCGAGTATAAAATAATATCGAATCAATTTTAAATAATACTTGATTATTGGCAAATACAATGTGAATCATATTATTTTGATCAGGTAATAATTTATTTAATTCATTCAACGTTTTTCCCGAAATAACAATGTTTTGAAGGTTTAAATCTAAGTTCATATCTATATTCGAAATTTCTCTGCTTGCTAAACGATGGCGATCGGTAGCAACAAATTTTAAGTTTTCATTGGAAACACTCCATAAAATCCCTGTTAAAATCGGTGTGCTTTCATTGGTTGATATTGCAAAAGAAGTTTGTTTAATCATGGATTTTAATAAATCACTTGCTAACATGATCGAATTGTTTTCTTCCACAGATGGGAGTACAGGATATTCTTCTGGGTCAAGACCAATGATTTGAAGCTCTGATGTTCCTGATTTAATGATGGTTTGAAATTGTGAATTTACTTCAATTTCTACATATTCCCCTGGTAGTTTTCTTATAATTTCTACAAAAAACTTAGCAGGTAATACTACACTGCCTTCTTTTTTTATTTCGATAATTTGATTTTCTTTTTCTTCTTTAGGAATGAAACTTTGTATTGAAATTTCTGTATCACTTGCTGTTAAAATAACCTCTTCATCATGAGCATCAATCTTTATCCCACTTAAAATGGGGATTGTTGTTCTGTTGGTTATTGCTTTTGAAACATGTTGAATGGACTCATGCAGTTTATTTTTTAAGATTTTAAATTCCATATTGCCATCTCCAAACTAATTTTTCTGATCTTATATTAATCATTTATTTCAAGTATAAATTTAGTGAATGTGTAAGATATAATTTTTTTAAAAAAAATAGTATTTATAATATTATATTTTAATTATTTTTTAGTATAAGTAGTAGGGACACTGAATATGTGGATAACCTGGTTTTGTGTACAATTTTTCAGCCTATTCACATGTGAGTAAATTGTGCATAGGCTGATGATATTATGAAGGGTTTTTAATTTTACTTGTGATATTGTGGACAACTTTATATAGTTCCTGATCACTTTTTAATGATTTTGAAATTTTATCATAAGCATGTATTACAGTTGTATGATCTCTTCCACCAAAGGCTTCTCCTATTTTAGGAAGGGATAAGTCTGTAAGTTCCCTTGACAAGTACATAGCGATTTGTCTTGGAAATGCTAGTGATTTTGTTCTTTTTCTAGCTTTAAAATCTTCAATATTTAAACCGTAGTGTGCTCCAGTTATTTTTTGAATATCTTCTACAGTAATGACTCTTGGACGACTGGACGGTATGATATCTTTTAATGCATTTCTAGCTAACTCTGCTGATATATCTTCGTTTATTAGTGAAGAGTAGGCTACAACTCGTATTAATGCACCTTCAAGTTCTCTAATGTTAGTATCAATCTGATTTGCTATATATACCATTGCTTCATTTGGCACATCTAAATTTTCAGCTTTTGCTTTTTTTCTAAGTATGGCAATTCTTGTTTCTAAATCTGGAGGTTGAATATCTGTAATAAGTCCCCATTCAAATCTAGAACGAAGTCTTTCTTCTAGTGTTGGAATTTCTTTAGGTGGTCGATCACTAGATATAATAATTTGCTTTGATTCTTCATGTAGTGCATTAAATGTATGGAAAAATTCTTCCTGTGTTTGTTCTTTACCTGCTAAGAATTGAATATCATCAATTAATAATATATCGATGTTTCTATATTTATTTCTAAAAGATTCTCCACGATTATCGCGAATAGCATTAATAAACTCATTGGTAAATTTTTCAGATGAAATGTATAGTACTTTGGTTTTAGGGTGATGTTCAATAATATAATGTCCAATTGCATGCATTAAATGAGTTTTTCCCAATCCAACTCCACCATATAAAAATAAAGGATTATAGGCTTTTGCTGGTGCTTCAGCTACAGCTAAGGAGGCAGCATGTGCAAATCGATTTCCAGAACCAATGACAAACGTATCAAATGTATATTTAGCATTCAGCATTGGTGGTAAAGACTCTTCATTTGTTGTAATATTTTGTTTTGTCTTTTTTTTCGGCACAGGTAAAACGTCAGGAATGACTTCCTCGTCTTCAATCACTATTTTTACCTCTACTTTACGGCCAGTACTTTCATAAACCGCGTTGCTAATTAATTTTATGTAGCGATTTTCCAGCCACTCCTTTGCAAACATATTAGGTGCGCAAACCAACAATACGGATTCATTAAATACTTTTACTTTTGTTGATTTTAACCAAGTATCGTAACTAGGTTTACTCACTTTTGTTTGTAATATGGATAAAATTTCTTGCCAAAGCTGATCAGGATAATCTTCCATGAATGCGTTCACTCCTTTAACCCTTAAAAAATCTTTTATGGAAGAGTTGTTGTAAAGAATAATTTGATGATTGCATATATTATGTTTCCACTAATTTATGAAAAACGAACAATGGTTAATGTATTAAATTTATACAAGTATTGAAATTTAATTGTGGATAATCATTTTTTATAATTTTATAAGAGGAGAGCTCTTATTATGTCGAAAAACTTATTTTACCCACAAAAAAATCCATTCTAGGGATAAAATATTCACAAATATATAAGTTGTTCACAACTATATCCACAGAATGTTGATAAATGGTATGGTTTTTAGGACATATCCACAAGATAGAGCATTTTCATCATAGCAAATAAATCTTTATATTTCAATCAATTTCTGAATATTATCCACAAGTGCACATCCTGTGCATATTTTTTTATTTACATAGCGACAAAATGTTCTTATATTGTTGATGAATCGACAATTTTCAAAAGTTGCTTTTTTATATCCACATAAAGAAATATTTGATCAGATGAGGTTTTCATAAAGAATTATTTCTTTACTTTGCCCACATGTTAATAAAATAAGTAAAGTAAAAGAAAACAAAAAATGTTAAAGTTGACTTTTTGAAAACAAAATGATTTAATGTATAAGGATTATTATGCGAAATGCAATTCCTTAAGGGGGTGCGATAAATGAAACCAACTTTTCAACCAAACACAAGAAAGCGTAAAAAAGTGCATGGATTCCGTAAAAGAATGAATTCAAAAAATGGACGCAAAGTTTTAACTGCTCGTCGTAGAAAGGGTAGAAAAATTTTAAGTGCGTAAAATGAACTTTACTTATCACTATGATAAATGAAATAGGATTGAGTAAAGTATTGAGATGACCACTTACTGTGGTCTTTTTCTTTTTTGGTTTAAATATGGATTGAAGTGTGAAAAATATTAACATTTAGATTACATTTCTACATGAAATGATGATATATGGAGCGTTAAATATGGAAAATAAATTTCGTCTAAAAAAGAAGGAAGATTTTAATTTCATATATCGTTATGGGAAATCTACCGCGAATCACCAGTTTGTGGTTTATTATAAACAAAATTCAATTCATCATTTTCGATTAGGTATTTCCGTAAGTAAAAAAATAGGAAATGCCGTAGTTAGAAATCGTATGCGCAGAATGATTAAAGAAATTGTAAGGCATCATGCAGATAAAGTAGACTCTCGGCATGATTTCATTATTATTGTTCGAAAACCCGCAATTCATATGGATTATTATCAAATGGAAAAAAGTATCTTACATGTCTTACGTAAATCATCTTTATTAAAGAAAAAAGCTAGAGGAAATTAGAAGGAAGATTCTCATATATAATCCTTTCTAGATCTAATTACTATATTTAAAATAGCTGAAGCTACCAAGTGAATTGGTCTTGTTTATTTGTTTATTAAACTATGATATAGTTTATATTGAAACTTATTAAGATGTGGGTAGTAGGTTAGGAGGAATTTAATTTTGTCACGTCGTTTGCCATTACTTCTTGTATTGTTATCTTTAACAGTTTTGCTAGCTGGATGTAGTATGGAGGACCCCATTAATCCTAGTAACGGGTTTTGGGATAAGTATTTTGTTTACCCTCTTTCATTTACTTTAGATTGGTTTGCAGATCTACCTTATAGTAACTATGGTATATCTATTCTTATCGTAACGATTATTATAAGATTTTTGATTTTGCCACTTACTTTAAAACAGATTCGCAGTTCCAAACAAATGCAAGAAATACAACCTGAAATAAAAAAATTAAAAGAAAAATATAAAACAGATCCGAAAAAGCAGCAGGAAGAAACCATGAGATTGTTCCAAAAACATGGGATAAATCCATTGGCAGGTTGTTTACCACTTATTGTGCAAATGCCTATTCTAATCGCTTTATATAATGCAATCATGAGAAATGATTTAATTAGTAACAGTACATTTTTATGGTTGCAATTAGGTGAAAGAGACCCATATATTTTACCTATATTAGCTGCAATAACAACATATCTTCAAAGTAAGATGATGTCGGCTCAAATGAGTAACCAAATGGCAGGTATGCAAGGGATTATGATGATCTTCCCTGTATTAATATTTGTAATGGCATTAACATTCCCATCCGCCTTACCTTTATACTGGGTGTATGGTAATATATTTACAATTATTCAATCTTATTTTATATACGGAAA
Source organism: Chengkuizengella sp. SCS-71B (assembly GCF_040100845.1). Classification (NCBI taxonomy): domain Bacteria; kingdom Bacillati; phylum Bacillota; class Bacilli; order Caryophanales; family Paenibacillaceae; genus Chengkuizengella; species Chengkuizengella sp. SCS-71B. Next base: position 139,232 of record NZ_JAZHSH010000001.1, read on the forward strand.
CAAAAAAAGTAAGGCTCCAAAAGAGGGAGGTCTTTCTAAGTGAAAAAAATTTCTGTAACTGGTAAAACGATTGAAGATGCTGTTCAATCTGGTTTAGCGCAATTGAATACAACAGAAGACAAAGTTAAGGTACATATTCTTGAGGAACCTACAAAAGGATTTTTGGGTTTAATCGGTTCTAAGGATGCAAAGGTTGAGTTAGAGTATATTTCTGATGTCGTTGATGAAGCCTTTGAATTTTTAAAAGATATTGTGGACAAGATGAAGTTAGATGTCAGCGTTGAAATTGGGCAAAAGCAAGATGAAGGAAAATTTATTAATCTTACTGGATCAGAAGTCGGTATTTTAATTGGTAGAAGAGGGCAAACATTGGATTCATTACAGTATTTAATTAATATTGTAGCCAATCGATATTCTAATTCATACCATAGAGTTTTACTTGATGCAGAAAACTTTCGCGAAAAAAGGAAGAATACACTTGAGCAATTGGCTGGTAAAATTGCTGACCGAGTGATTAGGTATAAAAGAGATGTTTCTCTTGAGCCAATGCCACCACAGGATCGTAAAATTATCCATACGTATTTGCAGGAACATCCTAAAATAAATACTAAAAGTGAAGGAAAAGAACCTAATAGGTATGTGGTAGTTACTTTAAAATGAGAAATTTTCTTTGATTAAATTATGGATATATATTTTCTGCAATGGTTTATTATTTCATGTAATGAGCCATTGCTTTTTTACCATTTGAGCAAGTAATTCAAATATTTAATTGTACCATTTTAATTGAGTTTGAATTGAAGAAGATAATATAATTTTAAAGTTTGCAAGTGAATATATGAATGATAAATTGATAAAAGGTAATATTACGGGATAAAGAGGTGTGTTCATGATTTCCGATACAATTGCGGCCATTTCAACACCGCTTGGTGAAGGTGGAATTGCAATGATCCGTATTAGTGGTCCCGAAGCCGTTTCCATAGCGGATACCATTTTTTATGCAAAACAGAAATGTTCCGATATGAAAACTCATACTGTGCAGTATGGCTTCATAAAAGAATCTGAAACAGGGTTAAAAGTGGATGAGGTTTTATTAACTGTGATGTTAGCCCCAAGATCTTTTACAAAAGAAAATATCGTTGAAATTAGTTGTCATGGCGGTTTAATAGCAGTTAAAAAAACATTGGAGTTATTGTTGCTAAATGGAGCTCGCTTAGCAGAACCTGGAGAGTTTACTAAAAGGGCTTTTTTAAACGGTCGAATTGATTTAACACAAGCCGAGGCAGTGATTGATCTCATTCGCTCTAAGTCAGATCGTGCTTATTCTGTTGCCATGAAACAAGTAGAAGGTTCATTATCAGATAAAATTGTGAATTTAAGAAACTTACTTATTGAATTAATGGCTCATATTGAAGTGAATATTGATTATCCTGAACATGATGTTGAGGATCTTACTTACGCTTATATTACAGATAAATGTGAACAAGCAATTTCAACTATTGATGAATTATTAAAAAATGCAAATCAGGGAAAAATTTTGAGAGAGGGAATTGTAACAGCTATTATTGGCAGACCCAATGTGGGCAAATCTTCTTTATTAAATTTATTAGCAAGAGAAAATAAAGCCATTGTTACCGATATTCCTGGAACGACAAGAGATGTGATTGAAGAATATGTTACAGTTGGTGGAGTTCCATTAAAATTATTAGATACGGCGGGTTTGCGAGAGACTAGTGATATTGTTGAAAAAATTGGGGTTGAAAGATCTAAAGAATCGTTAAAAGAAGCGGAATTAGTCTTATTTGTAATCAATCAAAATGAACCTATACATGATGATGAATTGAAGTTATTTCATGAGGTTGAAAATAAGCAGGTTATAGTCGTTTTAAATAAAACAGATTTACCTAACAAAATTGAATTAAAGCAGTTGACGAATCAATTTTCTAAAGAACAGATTGTTAAAATGTCTATTAAAAATGAACAAGGGCAATCCGATTTAGAGAATGTCATTGCTAACATGTTTTTTGATGGAAAAATTGAGTCTACAGATTCTTCTTATGTAAGTAATGTAAGACACATTCATCTTTTAAATAAAGCAAAGAGATCATTAGAGGAAGCATTAAGAGGATCAGGTGAGATTCCAATTGACATGCTTCAAATTGATATTAGAAATGCTTGGGAAGATTTAGGTGAAGTGATTGGAGATTCAGTGAGTGAATCTTTAATTGATCAAATTTTTTCCCAATTTTGCCTGGGTAAATAAATATAAATGGATAAATATAAAATGATAGGAGGGTTTAATAATGGGGTATCAAGCTGGTGATTATGATGTTATTGTTATCGGAGCTGGTCATGCTGGATGTGAAGCAGCATTAGCTGCTGCTAGAATGGGATGTCAGACATTATTAATCACGATTAACTTGGATATGGTTGCATTTATGCCATGTAATCCTTCTATTGGGGGACCAGCAAAGGGGCATGTTGTTAGAGAAATTGATGCTTTAGGTGGAGAGATGGGTAGAAATATTGATAAAACTTATATCCAGTTAAGGATGTTGAACACTGGAAAAGGACCTGCTGTCCATGCTTTGCGAGCCCAAGCAGACAAGTTTTTTTATCAGAATGCTTTAAAAGAAACGATAGAAAAACAAGATAACCTAACATTGCAACAGGGAATGGTAGAGGAATTAATTGTTGAAAATGGAGTTTGCGTTGGTGTTGTTACGAAAACAGGAGCCGAATTCAGAAGTAAAACGGTTGTTCTTACTACAGGTACTTATTTGCGTGGTAAAGTCATCATGGGTGAGGTTATCTATGAAAGTGGCCCCAACAATCAACAGCCTTCTATTAAGCTTTCTGATTGTTTAAAATCATTAGGTTTTGAATTAGTTCGATTTAAAACAGGCACACCACCTAGAGTTCATAAAGATACGATTGATTTTTCCAAAACTGAAGAGCAGCCAGGGGATGTAAATCCTAAACATTTTTCTTTTGAAACAACTAAAGGTATAAACAAAGAACAATTACCTTGTTGGTTAACCTATACATCGAGGGAGACACATGAAACCATAAACCAAAATTTATCTCGTGCTCCTATGTATTCTGGAGTAATAGAAGGAACAGGGCCGAGATATTGTCCATCTATAGAAGATAAAATTGTGCGTTTCAGCGATAAACCTAAACACCAAATATTTTTAGAGCCTGAAGGCAGGTACACCACTGAGTATTACGTACAGGGATTATCAACTAGTATGCCTGAGGATGTGCAGTTAAAAATATTACAGTCCATTCCTGGTTTAGAAAATGTTCAGATGATGCGAACTGGATATGCAATCGAGTATGACGCTATTGTTCCTACTCAGCTGTGGCCTACTTTAGAAACTAAAAGAATTTCTAATTTATATACAGCGGGTCAAATTAACGGAACTTCTGGATATGAAGAAGCAGCAGGACAGGGAATTATGGCTGGGATTAATGCGGCTAGAAAAGCAAAAGGCGAGGAACCTGTTATTATTCAGCGCTCTCAAGGTTATATTGGGGTTCTAATCGATGATTTAGTAACGAAAGGAACAAATGAACCTTATCGTTTATTAACTTCACGTGCAGAATATCGTTTATTGTTAAGACATGATAATGCTGATTTACGTTTGACCCCTACTGGCTACGAAGTTGGATTAATACCGGAAGCAAGATATTCTAAATTTGTGGAAAAAAGCAAAAAAATAGAAAATGAAATTATTCGACTAAAATCGACAAAAATCAAACCTACCTCTTTAGTACAGAAAAAATTGGAAGAAATAAATTCCACAATTTTAAATAATTCAGTGGATGCAGCATCGTTATTACGAAGACCAGAAATTTTATATCAGCATATTGAATTATTTTCACCTTCTGAAATTGAATTAACTGAAGAAGAAAAGGAACAGGTAGAAATACAAATCAAGTATGCGGGCTATATTGATAAACAACTTATTCAGGTAGAGCGGTTAAGAAAAATGGAGAAGAAGAAAATACCTTCTGATATCGATTATGATGATGTTCAGGGGATAGCTATAGAAGCGAGGCAAAAGCTTTCTGATATTAGACCTATTTCTATTGGGCAAGCTTCAAGAATTTCTGGAGTAACACCTGCTGATATTTCTATTTTATTAGTTTATTTAGAGCATTATAATAAAGTTGTAGCAGCGAGAAGAGGATAATATGAATTTAAAACAATTTTCTGTATTGTTAAAAAATAATAATATGAGCATTTCTTCTGAACAGTGGGATTTATTTGAAAAATATTTTCTCACATTGGTGGAATGGAATGAGCGTATGAATTTAACTGCAATTACAGATAAGGAACAGGTTTATATAAAACATTTTTATGATTCTATATCCTTATCTTTTTATGTATCTATGTCGCAAATCAATACTTTAGCAGATATAGGATCTGGTGCTGGATTTCCTAGTATTCCGTTAAAAATCATGTTTCCTCATTTAAAAATATCAATTATAGATTCATTAAATAAAAGAATAGGTTTTCTGAATCACCTCACTTCGGAATTACAATTAAATGATGTGAAATGTATCCACGGTAGAGCTGAAGAACTTGGACGCAATCAAAATCTTAGAGATCATTTTGATCTAGTGACTGCTAGAGCTGTAGCTAAGTTAAATGTTTTAAACGAATATTGCCTTCCATTTGTGAAAGAAGGAGGAAGTTTTGTTGCAATGAAAGGACCTAATACTTCTGTAGAGATAAATGAGGCAAATAATAGTTTAAAGCAATTAAAGGGATCGTTACAAAAGGTAGTTAATTTCCAGTTACCAGATCATTCTGATCGAAATTTTATATTTATTCATAAATCAGGTTTAACTCCAAAAAAATATCCTAGGAGTCCTGGAATACCAATCAAAAAACCATTGATTTAAATTGATTAAGAGGCTAAAGATAGGATGTTCCACGTGGAACATTCTTGAAGATTATATCAACTATTTTAATTTGTTTTCATATTTAAAGGTGATAGATTTGATATATTTGCAGGAATATTGAAATGAATGGAGAAGTAATATTAATAAATATTTTCTTACATATAATATCCTAAATAGTAGTAACTTACACAATATGCGATTTAAGCAGTTTTTAATAAACAATCATCTTACGGAATAAATTTCATAAGGTTATTTTTGTTGATTAAATAGTTAACCCTAACATTTATAATTTCCATTGAGGAGTATGATTTAAACAAAAGTGTGGTCACAGCTAGTAGGAGAGATAGGTGGTAATTAAACAATGAAAGATCAGTTTACAAAGTTACTTGGATTTTCAGATCGAAATAATGGTGCTGAGGTTAAAGCAATTTCAATAGAAGAGATTGTTCCTAGTCCATATCAACCTAGGGAAGTTTTTGATGATGACAAAATTGATGAATTATGTCAGACGATTAAAACGCATGGTGTTATTCAACCTATCGTTGTACGAGTAAGGGATAATAAATTTGAAATTATTGCAGGTGAGAGAAGATTTAGAGCTGTTAAAAAATTAAACTTAGAAACGATTCCAGCAATTATTAAAGAGTATAATGATTCTCAAGCTGCTTCAATTGCATTAATTGAAAATTTACAACGTGAAGGACTAACTTCTATAGAAGAAGCTATTGCTTATCAGAAACTAATTGAAATACACCAACTGACACAAGAAAGTTTAGCTCAAAGAATCGGAAAAAGTCAATCTACGATAGCTAATAAACTTCGATTGCTAAACTTATCAGAACCTGTAAAATCTGCTTTGTTAACTAGGTCCATTACTGAGAGACATGCAAGAGCTTTGCTTTCATTGGACAGCGATGAGCTACAAATTAAACTATTAGATGAAATAATTAATAAAGATTTAAATGTAAAACAAACTGAAGCTAGGGTTAATCTATACAAGGAAATTTCTAAAACAAAAAAATCTAAGAGAGTCTCTTTTTCAAAAGACATTCGTTTGGCAGTAAATACAATACGCCAGTCATTTGACATGGTTGTTGATTCAGGATTAAAGATTACAAAAGATGAAAAAGATTATGATGATTATTATGAAATATCTTTTAAAATACCTAAAAAAAATTGAATATTAATATAAAATCAAGAAGATATGTAAAATAATGATTTATTTATGAGTACAGAATAGATAAAACTTCCATGTTATAATAAGGGTGGAAGTTTTATTTTTATCGCCTATTTCTAAAAATATACTTAAATGTTTTAATTATTCTATCAGAACCATTTCTTCAACAATTAATCATGTTATAATGTAATAGATTTCAATCTATTAGAAATTCAACTCAGAACTTTATTGTTAATCGTAAAATTACTTTTAAAGATGCTTTTTTATGAATAAGGGAATGAGAATATGAATTAAATGCAGCCATTTTACTTTGAATGGTCTTTAGAGCACTTAATATTGAGTTTTATATAATTTATTGTGTTTATTTTTATATAGTTTTAAATTATTTTATGAGGTGAAAGAGTATTGTCTAAAATAATTGCAATTACAAATCAAAAAGGTGGGGTTGGAAAAACAACAACCTCTATAAATTTAGGAGCCTCTTTAGCCACCTTAGGTAAAAAGGTATTATTGGTAGATATTGATCCCCAAGGAAATACAACAAGTGGTGTTGGAATCAACAAAGCAGATGTAGTTCACTGTATTTATGATGTGATTATTAATGATGCTCATCCTAAAGATGCAATTTGCAAGTCTGAGATAGAAAATCTAGATATCATACCTGCAACTATTCAATTAGCAGGTGCAGAAATTGAATTAGTACCTACCATTTCTAGAGAAATTAGGTTAAAAAAATCTATTCAACTTGTGAAGCATCTTTATGATTATGTATTAATTGACTGCCCACCTTCACTTGGTATTTTAACAGTTAATTCATTAACAGCTGCTGATTCTGTAATTATACCAATTCAATGCGAGTATTACGCACTAGAAGGTTTAAGTCAGTTATTAAACACAGTACGTTTGGTACAGAAACATTTGAATACAAACTTGCAAATTGAAGGTGTATTGTTAACAATGTTAGATGCAAGAACAAATCTTGGCATTCAAGTAATTGAAGAAGTGAAAAAGTATTTTCAAGAAAAGGTATATAAGACAATTATCCCAAGAAATGTTAGATTAAGTGAAGCACCAAGTCATGGTAAGCCTATCATTACATATGACGCAAAATCAAAAGGAGCAGAAGTATATTTGGAACTTGCTAAGGAAGTGATTTCAATTGACTAAGCGTTTAGGTAGAGGTCTAGATGCTTTAATTCCAGCGCTAGAATTAAAAGAAGATGATAAAGTGATTGAGATTGGTTTGTCCAATTTACGTCCTAATCCATATCAACCTCGCAAAAATTTTTTAGAGGATAAAATTGATGAACTAGCATTATCCATCAAAGAACATGGTGTAATTCAACCCATTATTGTACGACAAGTCTTAAGAGGGTATGAAATTATTGCAGGGGAGAGAAGATGGCGAGCTTCAAAAAAATGTGGATTAAAAACGATTCCTGCTGTAGTTCGCTCATTTACAGATCAACAGGTAACGGAAATTGCATTGATTGAAAACTTGCAGCGTGAAGATTTAAATCCGATGGAAGTTGCTGTTGCGTATCAATCATTGATGGACCAGTTTGAAATTACACAAGAAGAATTATCAGTTAAAGTTGGGAAATCAAGATCTCATATAGCTAATTTTTTACGTTTATTACAATTACCGAATGAAATAAAACAATATGTTTCACGTGGAACATTATCCATGGGACATGCAAGAGCGATAGTTGGATTGAAAGATAACGACTTGAAAAAAGAGATGACAAATTTAACAATCAAAAATGAGTGGAGTGTTAGGGAATTAGAAAAAGCGATACAAAACACACAAGAAACAAAAAGCAAGAAGAAAAAAACAAAAACTAACAATCCATTTATTACTCAACTAGAGGGTCAACTTAGAGAAAAATATAAAACATCAGTAAAAATTAAAAATAATCAAAATGATAAGGGGATTATTGAACTTTCTTATTATTCAAAAGATGATTTACAAAGATTGTTAGATTTGTTGTAAAATATGGTTCATATATGTGAATATGATAAACATACCATTTCAATTCGATGAAAGACCTAAGGAATGATCGGTCTAAAATGATTGATTTTAGGTATGTTTTTTTATACTCTGAGAATAACTAATTTAAAATAGGATTAAATAAAAAAATGAAAAGTGAATAATATTAATAATTATATTATGATGGATAAAAATAAAATAAAAAAGGAGAGATATGATGCGATTACGATACTTTGATAATGCAGCATCATCTTGGCCTAAACCAACAAAAGTTGTTGAGGCAATGAATGAAGCAGTTGTGAATTTTGCCGCAAATCCAGGTAGAGGTAGTCATCAAATGGCAGTACAGGCAAGTAGAGTATTGTTTCAAACAAGGAAACAATTGGCGAAATTGTTTGGCATACAAGACCCAAATCATATTTCATTTTGTCTAAATACAACAGAAGCCTTAAATATGGCGATTAAAGGATTGTTAAATGAAAATGAACACGTCATTTGTACAAGCGTAGAACATAACTCTGTAAGGCGACCGCTGGAATATTTAAAAAAGAAACTAAATTTAGAAATCACATATTTAAAAACAAATGCCCTAGGACAAATTGAACTAAAGGATGTAGAAAATTCAATTCAATCAAATACAAAACTAATGATTTGTAATCATAGTTCTAATCTTCTAGGGAGTATATTACCTATTGAACAAATAAATAACATAGCAAGGAAAAAAGGAGTAATCACATTAGTAGATGCAGCCCAAACTGCTGGACTTATTCCAATAGATGTTGAAAAAATGGGAATAGATATATTGGCTTTTCCAGGTCACAAAGGTTTATTAGGGCCACAAGGGACAGGTGGGATCTATATTCATTCAAGCATTGAAATTGAACCGTTAATCCATGGTGGAACAGGGAGCCAATCAGAAAAAATAGAACAACCAACTGTTAGACCTGATCGTTATGAATCAGGTACACAGAACACACCAGGGATAGCTGGATTAAAAGAAGGAGTGAGTTTTGTATTAAATGAGAGTGTAGAGAAGATCCATGCAAAAGAATGGAATCTTACACAAAGATTAATGGAAGGTTTTTTAAAAATTCCAAAAGTAAAAATATTAGGACCAAGGTTAGGGGATAATAAAACAGGAATTACTTCTTTTAATATAGAAGGAATGGAAGCTTCCAACGTGGCATTTATCTTAGATAAAAATTATAATATTGCAGTTCGATCCGGTTTTCATTGTTCACCATTAGCACATGAAACTGTAGGAACTCTTGAGGACGGTGCAATAAGAGCTAGTGTTGGATATTTTACAACGGACGAAGAAATTGATTTTATATTAAAGGCAGTGAAAGAAATATCGCAAAAAAATTAATAACTAAGAGATACTGATTAAATTGTACGATTAAAAGACTTGTGCTTTAAATATTGGGTGGAACAATGAATTGAATCGGCAATAATTTTAGACATCTCTACAACTAAATTTAAGCGAGTATTTTGTAAAACAAAATATTCCATAAAACCACTGACATTAACAATACCAGTTACATGAATATTGCCTACAGAGGGTAAACTTTTATTTACACCTGCTCCAGGTTTTAATGGACCACTACCAACTTGGATATGTCCAACACTTGTGAGTTTTCCAAGACAGGCATCTACAGCGATGATAAAAGGATTGTGATAATTCTTATTGATTTCAGCTAACTTATCATTTAAATTTACAGCATGTACAGGCTCTTCTAAAGTTCCAAATATATCGAATGTGCAATCTTTAAAATGGCTAAGATGATATCCTACAAGCGGTCCTAAAGAATCTCCAGTAGAACGGTCCGAACCAATACACAATACAATGATTTTACGATCTGAAACTTCAGTTGACAACAATTGAAATACACCATTTGTTAGCTGCTTTTTATGATTTGGGTCCTTATATGATACTTTATATGATTTTGGGATTGATTTAGTGCTTCTAATGCCTAATTTCATAATAGTCCTCCTATAAAATATAATTATCTATTTAACCGTCAAGGAAATCATCGAAGAAGAAATTACTTTACTAGTATACGAATGTAATCTATGATTTATACTACTTTCAATTAAAAAAATGAGGTTGTTATGAAATGGAAATGTTGATTGCTTTTGATTCAACACAACAAGCATTACGAGCTGAGATGCTTTTGGAGTATGCAGATATAGAGATTGATACTTGTCCGACACCAAAAGAAATCACAGCAGGATGTGCTCTATCAATAGAGTTTAATAAAGAAGATTTACAACAGATTAAAAATATCATTCTTTCAGAAAAAGTTGATATAAAGGGGATATTTGAAAAGAAAGATCATCAATATGAAAAAGTGCTTTAGAATGAAAAATGTGAGAGGTGTGAAATTAGATGGAGAATAATCAATTTCAGATGGGTGATATAGTACAAATGAAAAAACAACATCCATGTGGAACAAATGAAATGCAAATTATAAGAATGGGGATGGATATTAGAATTAAATGTTTAGGATGTCAACATAGTGTTCTCATGCCAAGAAGTAAGTTTGTAAAAAGAATGAAAAAAGTAATAAGGTCAAAAGAAGAGTGAACTTCACATAAGGAATATGAATATAACCAGTATGACTCCTAAGAGAGCTCTTTATCCAAAAATATTTTGCGTACAGACTCCCACCTCTATAGGTGGGATCTTCAAATCAGGTGGAGTAAAGTCTCCATCTGATTTCTCGATGTTTAAGCAAAGCTTAAACGAGTTCACTATGAAATTTCTCACTCAAAAGTGTAAAGCTGAATAAGTTAAAGTATAGTTCAGACTTTGAGGGAGATTTAAATTATGAACACTAACGATGAGAAAAATAATGGGAAGCAAAAATTTAATACAATACACATTATTGCTTATACATGTGGCGTCCTTGTAGGATATATAGTAGGATATTTACAGCATTCATAAGTGAACTAAAAAACCGATGAAATAAAGATCGGTTTTTTAGTGAGAAATTATTCATTTTTTGGTGCACGGCTCCACTTGCGATTATGATTTTCATTTTGCGGGAAATGATCTCCCTTTTTTAAATTAACGACTTTAGGATCTGTGATTCCCATATGAAAGGACTTTTCACCAATCTCAATGTATTTTCCATCGTTAGGAACCTTGTCACCAGGTTCAAATTCTGTTTTTTCTCCCAATTGTAATCCCTCCATTTTTTTGAAGATCAATTATAAATTTCCCTAACATTTATAAATATATTAATAACTGATTTATCCAAATCAATCTACACTTACTAATTGATTACAACTCATACATGATGAATACATATAATTAATAAAAAAGAAATTAAGAATAAGAAATTAAAATATGTTGAATTAAAAACAAATTTTTGATATATTATTCTAAGTGCGAGTAAATAAGCTAGTCTCGCTCCTTGCTCCTTTTTAAAGGGGCCGTTAGTCCAAGAGGAGGTGAAATAAACATGCGCAAATATGAATTAATGTACATTATCCGTCCTGACATTGAACAGGAAGCGGTAGATGCAACAGTAGAAAAGTTCCAAGGTATCATTAATAATGGTGGCGGAGAAATCACGAAACATGATGTGATGGGAAAACGTCGTCTGGCGTATGAGATCGATAAATTCCGTGATGGGGTCTATGTTCTTGTTAATTTTACAACTGAATCAGCAGTTGTTGATGAACTTGATCGCGTGATGAGAATTTCGGATGAAATCATCCGTCATTTGGTCGTTAATGATGTTGCGTAAGATGTGTTTGAAATCTGAGAGGGGGTTGAGCTGATGAATCGTTCTATTCTAATAGGTAGATTAACAAAGGATCCTGAACTTCGCTATACACCATCAGGTGTTGCGGTAACTCAATTTACTTTAGCAGTAGATCGTCCTTTTACAAATGGTCAAGGTCAAAGAGAAGCTGACTTTATCAATATTGTAACTTGGAGGAAGTTAGCTGAAACTTGTGCAAATTATTTGCGTAAAGGCCGGTTAACAGCAGTTGAAGGAAGAATTCAGGTTCGAAATTATGAAAACAATGAAGGAAGACGTGTATATGTCACTGAAATTGTTGCAGATAATGTTAGATTTCTGGAATCCGCAAATTCACAACGCGATGATCAGCATAACCAAGATCCTGGTATGCCAGTTGAACCTACAAGAAAACCAATGAATCAAGATCCTTTTTCAGATGATAGTAAACCCATCGATATATCAGATGATGACTTACCATTTTAATATTTAAACATACCTTGGAAGGAGATGAAAACTCAAATGAGCGAAAATAAAACTGAAGAACGTACTGAACAAAGATCTGAACGTCCTGATCGTCCAGAACGCAGAGAGCGTAAGTTTGGCGGCGGAGGTCGTAGAGGTGGAAGAGGCAAGCGCCGTAAAGTTTGTTATTTCACAGTAAATAAAATCAAACACATTGATTATAAAGATATAGATACGCTAAAGAAATTTATCAGCGAAAGAGGCAAAATATTACCTCGTCGAGTAACTGGTACTTCTGCAAAGTATCAACGTGAACTAACAATTGCGATTAAACGTGCTCGTCAAATTGCATTGTTACCATATACAACGGAATAGTATTAATAAAAAAGACATTGAGGGCGATCCTTATTGTCTTTTTTTTCTTAGGTAAACAAGCATATCTCATATTTATGATATAATAAGATAACCCTTATGATAAACTATGGTAGTGCTTATATCTGACTAGAAATAACATAAAAACATGAGGTGAAAACATTGATAAAATATAGCTGGAAATCTTTTCTCTGGAGTATAGCCTACATATTAATCTTATTATCTTTATTTACTCCGCTAAGTATTATAACTTTTAGTATTATGTTAGTTCCAGCCCTTATTTTAGCTGTTACCTTAAACCGAAAGACTCTTGTGATACAATATATTATTAGTATTCTTATTTGTAGTTTTATATTTCCATCTTTATCAATTGGTATTGTACTATTATCTTTGTTTACGTTAATACCATCTATTATCATGAGTACTTTTTATAAAAAAGAATCTGCATCTGTGACACTTCTCATAGGTATTATCACGATGTTGGTATTATTTGTTTCAGCTTTATTTGCCGGTTCTTTAATGGAACTAAATATTTCAACTGCTATGGAAGAACTAGTAAATGAAGTTATGAGTCAATATCCAGAGTTAAACCAAGTAGCTACGGAACAAACATTGATGATGCTCAAATATATGCTACCATTTTATCTCATTATGAGTTCCTTATTTATTGTAGTTGTTTCCCATTGGTTAAGTCGTGTAATACTTGAAAAAATGGATATTCAGATTCCTAAGATGAAACCGATAAAGGATTGGAAATTGCCTAAATCATTAATTTGGTATTATTTAGGGGCATTGTTTTTACAATTATTTATGAATCCAGAAGAAGGTTCATATACTATGTTAATTACTGTAAACTTAATTCCATTATTAACATTTATTTTTTCTATACAGGCGATTTCATTTTTATTTTATGTTGCAGACATAAAAAAATGGAGGTTTCTTCCAATCATTGGGGTTATTTTATTTCCATTTTTGCCCTTAGTATATAGTTTTCTTGGAATGTTAGATATTGCTTTTGATATTCGCAAAGGATTTATCTCGTGATAAGAAGTTTGAAATAAACATAAGGAGCGATATTGATATGCCGAAGTTTCTTATGAATCGATGGCAAAACCTTCATACCATATTTAGTTATATTTTATTTTTTGCTCTCATTATTGTTCTGTTCATTTATGAATGGATGATAGCTATCATTGCTTTAGCGATAGGCACTATTTTGTTGTTATTATCTATAAGAGCAGACAAAACATTTCATAAAGATCTTCACAACTATGTCATGACTCTTTCACATCGAGTCAAAAAAGCTGGAAATGAAGTGATTCATGAATTGCCTATAGGAATGCTTTTATATGATGATGAAAAAAAGATTGAATGGCACAATCCATATATTGCACAAATGTTAGATAAGGAATCTGTCATTGGAGAATCTTTGTTAGAGTTTTTTCCTGCTTTGGAAGAAGAACAAGAAGATAATGAGTTTGAGTTATTTATCAACGATGAGTATTATCAAATCTTGAAAAAAGATGATGAAAGATTAATTTACTTTACAAACATTTCTGATCTTAAAAATCTAACAGTAAAACATGAAGAAGAAAAACTGGTTATGGGTATTATCATGATGGATAATGTGGACGAAGCAACTCAAGGTATGGATGATAAAACAAGAAGTTTGATTTTAGCTCAAATCATTAGTGAACTTACGGAATGGTCCAATCAATTTGGTTTCTATATGCGCAGGATTTCATCAGATAAGTTTTTGATGATCATGAATCAAAAAGTATTACAATCATTAGAGGGATCTCGCTTTGAGATATTGGATACCGTCCGTGACATAACTGCAGATCTTAAAATACCTTTAACATTGAGTATAGGTATTTCCTCTGGTGTTGAAAATGTAATAGAGCTAGGATCAATTATGCAAACAAGTTTAGATATTGTACTAGGTAGGGGTGGAGATCAGGCCGCCGTCAAAGCGGGGGAGAATCTTACATTTTATGGCGGCAGATCTAATGCAGTTGAGAAAGGGACTAGGGTTAGAGCAAGAGTGATTTCTCATGCCCTAAGAGAGTTAATTAGAGATAGTGAAAATGTGATGATTATGGGGCATATATATCCAGACTTGGATTCGATTGGTGCTGCCATCGGTCTCTTAAAAGCAGCTCGCCTTAGTGATAAAAAAGCATATGTCGTTTTGGAGGATGCCAATCCTTCCATACAATCTTTAATGGATGAAATTGGAGATCATGAAATTTTAAAAGATAGCTTTATTTCACCAGAACAAGCATTGCAACTCATAGATAAACACACTTTAGTTTGTGTTGTGGATACCCATAAAGCTTCAATGGTTCCAGAACCAAAACTACTTCAAATTTCACAGCGAATTTTTGTTGTAGATCACCATAGAAGAAGTGAGGAATTTATTAACGATGCAACACTTGTGTATATTGAGCATTATGCTTCATCTACATGTGAGTTAGTTACTGAAATTCTACAATATTTTCACGATAAAATATCACTTGATAAATTAGAGGCAACGGCAATGCTAGCAGGGATTGTTGTAGACACAAAAAGTTTTTCACTACGAACTGGAGCAAGAACGTTTGAAGCTGCTTCATTTTTACGTAGAAATGGAGCTAATTCCTCTACCGTACAAAGAATGCTGAAAGAAGATTTACAAGACTACTTACAACAAATTGAGATTATAAAAAATGCTAAAATTGCTTACGATCATATTGCTATAGCGGTTGCAAAACCAAATCACAAAAATTCACAGTTGATCATTGCAAAGGTAGCTGATACATTGTTAAATATGACAGATGTAATGGCTTCTTTAGTCATAAGTGAACGACCTGATGGAAAAGTTGGGCTAAGTGCCAGATCATTAGGAGAAGTGAATGTTCAGATCCTTATGGAACGAATGGGGGGCGGAGGCCATTTTTCCAATGCGGGAGCACAGGTTGAAGGCAGTGTCGAAGAAGTCTCTGAACGGTTAGAGCAAGTGTTGTCTGAAATAATTAAGGAAGAGGGGTTATTAAAATGAAAGTAATCTTTTTACAAGATGTCAAAGGACAAGGTAAAAAAGGTGAAGTTAAAAATGTATCTGAAGGATATGCTAGAAACTTTTTAATTCCGAGAGGATTAGTAAGTGTAGCTACAGGGTCTAACGTAAAACAGCTAGAACAAAAGAAGAAATCAGAACAAAAAAAGAAGGATCAACAAAAACTAGATGCTGAGTTGCTTGCTAAAAAAATAGAGTCCGCGACGATAGAAATGAAAACAAAAGCTGGTGAAGGCGGGCGTTTATTTGGTTCTATTACAAATAAACAAATTGCAGAAGAATTAAAAAAACAGAAAATAGTTGTGGATAAACGAAAGATAGAATTAGATTCTCCTATACGTACACTGGGCGTTACAAAGGTGCCGATTAAAATACATCCAGAAGTTACAGCAGTCGCTAAAGTACAAGTGACAGAAGAATAATCGAAATAGATCAAAGGGGAAGTTCAAGATGACTGGTGAGACATTTTTTGATCGTATACCTCCGCAAAATATTGAAGCAGAGCAGGCTGTATTAGGAGCGATTTTATTAGATAGTGAAGCATTAATTACTGCTTTGGAAATCATTAAAGAAGAGGATTTCTATAAAACCTCCCATCAAAGGATTTTTCAAATTATTACTTCTTTAGGGGAGGATCAGGAACCCATAGATTTAGTTACCGTTACTGCTAGATTGCAAGATCAACAGTGGTTAGAAGATGTGGGAGGAGTTAGTTATTTATCTGAGCTTGCAAATGCTGTACCAACCTCAGCAAATATTGATTATTATGCTAAAATAATTGAAGAAAAGTCTATTCTAAGGAAATTAATTAGAACAGCAACACAAATCGTTAGCAATGGATATACAAGCTCTGAAGATATCAGTAATTTATTAGGTGAAGCAGAGCAAAAAATATTAGAGATTTCCAATCGAAGACAAAATAATGGATTTGTTGCGATCAAAGATGTATTGATGGACGTGTTTGAACAAGTTGAATTTTTATATCAACATAAGGGTGGTATTTCAGGGGTACCCTCTGGATTTACAGACTTAGATAAAATGACAACAGGGTTTAAACCCAATGATTTGATCATTGTAGCGGCACGCCCATCTGTAGGGAAAACAGCGTTTGCTTTAAACATTGCACAGAATGTCGGAGTGCGGGCAAAAGAAACAGTAGCCATATTCAGTCTTGAGATGTCTGCAAGCCAATTGGTTCAACGTATTATTTGTGCTGAATCTAATGTAGACGCTGGTCGTCTAAGGACTGGTGCTCTAGAAGAAGATGATTGGGAGAAAATGACGATGGCGATTGGCGCTCTTTCTGAAGCAAAAATCTTTATTGATGACTCTCCTGGTTTAACCGTTTCTGAAATACGTTCCAAATGTCGAAAATTAAAACAAGAACATGGATTAGGTATTATTCTTATTGATTATTTACAATTGATTCATGGTAGAGGTAATGGAGACAACAGACAACAAGAAGTTTCTGAGATATCTAGAAATTTAAAGGCTTTAGCTAGAGAATTAGAAGTACCTGTTATTGCATTATCGCAGTTAAGTCGTGGGGTAGAACAAAGGCAGGATAAGAGACCGATGATGTCAGATTTACGTGAATCGGGATCTATTGAGCAGGATGCGGATATTGTTGCCTTTTTATACAGAGATGATTATTATGACAAAGAATCAGAAAAGAAAAACATTATTGAAATTATCATTGCTAAACAACGTAACGGGCCCGTTGGCACTGTAGAGCTCGTATTCATGAAAAACTATAATAAATTTGTTAATTTAGATCGATCACATGAAGTACCTGATGCAATGGCTCAATAATTTGATAATAGAGTTTTCGATATATTTCCGAACAATTTTATTTTTATTAATAGAATTGTTCGTTTTTTATTGACTTTAATAGCCTACATTGCTAAACTTAGGATGCTGATTAAAGGAAATTTAAAATTATAGCAAGTTTTACTCTATATGAGTAACTCAATATATAGGTATATCATCTACTGGGAGGTAATTATTCATGTCTACTGTAGTTGTTGTTGGAACGCAATGGGGAGATGAAGGAAAAGGTAAAATTACAGACTATTTAGCCGAAAGTGCAGAGGTTGTTTCCAGATACCAAGGTGGGAATAATGCTGGACATACCATTATTATTAATGGTGAAAAATATAAACTTCACCTTATACCTTCAGGTATTTTTTATGATGATAAAGTATGTGTGATAGGAAATGGAATGGTGATTCACCCTGAGGCTTTAATTGAAGAAATTAACTATATACATGAAAATGGGTTTAAGACAAATAATTTAAAAATTAGTGACCGTGCCCATGTTATTATGCCTTATCATATTCTTCTAGATAAACTTGAAGAGAAACGTAAAGGAGATAATAAAATTGGCACAACAGGTAAAGGTATCGGTCCA
Source organism: Chengkuizengella sp. SCS-71B (assembly GCF_040100845.1). Lineage (NCBI taxonomy): Bacteria > Bacillati > Bacillota > Bacilli > Caryophanales > Paenibacillaceae > Chengkuizengella > Chengkuizengella sp. SCS-71B. The sequence goes on from NZ_JAZHSH010000001.1 coordinate 157,367, forward strand.
TGTTATATGGATAAAGCAGCACGAAATGGAATTCGTATATCTGATTTAATGGATGGAGAATTATTTGAAGAAAAGTTAAGAAGAATGGTAGCTGAGAAAAATCAAGTCATTGAAAGTGTATTTGGAGAGCAGCCTTTGAATGTTGAAACCATTTTAGCACAATATAAAGGATATGCAGATACTATACGCCCTTATGTAACAGATACTTCTGTTGTATTAAATGATTTGATCGATGAGGATAAAAAAGTATTATTTGAAGGAGCGCAAGGGGTTATGTTAGACATTGACCAAGGTACATATCCATTTGTAACCTCTTCAAATCCAAGTGCTGGCGGTGTATGTATTGGTTCAGGAGTTGGACCTACTAAAATTAACCAAGTCATTGGGGTGGCAAAAGCTTATACAACTAGAGTAGGAGACGGACCATTTCCAACCGAGTTAAACAATAACATTGGAGATTTTATTCGTGAAACGGGAAAAGAGTATGGTACTACAACAGGTAGAGCTCGAAGAGTAGGGTGGTTTGATAGTGTTGTTGTTCGCCATGCAAAAAGGGTAAGTGGAATTACGGGCTTATCGCTTAACTCCATTGATGTATTAACAGGTTTGGAAACATTGAAAATATGTACGGGATACAAGTATAAAGGTGAAATAATAAAACATTATCCAGCTAATTTAAACATGTTAGCCGATTGCGTAGCAGTATATGAAGAACTTCCAGGTTGGAGTGAGGATATTACTAGTGCAAAAACATTGGATGATCTGCCTAAACAAGCTAGAGATTATCTTGCTAGAATAGAAACTTTAACAGGTATTCCCATTGCGATCTTCTCAGTTGGACCAAATCGTGAACAAACGAATCAAATAAAACCGATTTATTAATCATAGAATTATAAAATAAAAGTATGACTATAAACCCGGCATTGGTCGGGTTTTTTGGCATATTTTTAAAATTTATAATTTATAGAAATCATTCTGATTTGGGTTGGCAAATAGATTGAATTAAAAATTAAGAGGGTTTTGAGAAATATAGGAATTAAATTTTGCCTTTTTAGTCAATACTGTGATGTATAGTTGCAAAATCGTAGTTTTGGCAGGAGGATAAAGATGAAATTCATAGGTTGGTTAAGTAAAACATTGTTTCAAACTATATTAGTAAGTGTTCTAACTTTATTTATTGCTTGGTTTATGGTCAATTTATATGTTGACCGATTAATGGGTCAATTGGATACAGAAAATACATTGCCAAAGATACAAATATCAGATGTGTTATCTTACTTTGTGAATCAAGACAATTTTACAAACACCCAAAAGGAATCAAACTCTTCGTTAGAGGAATTTATTAATGAACATGAAAAGCAGAACACAGAGCCAGAAACAGTACAAAATGAAGTACTTGATAGTGATAATTCTCAAGAAAATGATGTCGATGCTGTTGAGGTATGGAATCAACAAGATAATGTTTCAGGCACCGAAGATATGGTCTCAGATGAAGTTTTATTTACAGCAGAAGCATTTACACAAACCAAGGATTTACTTTCTGATGAGGATAAAATGGTGATTTTTTCTCTGATAATATCCAACTTGCCTCAAGAAGAGCTTCAGAAACTATCAACTATGATGGAAGAAGGAATTACTTTAAATGAGTTACTAGCAATAGAATCGATAATGAAAGAGCATCTAGACGAAGCAGAATATAAACAATTGGTCACAATATTGGAAAAATATTAAACTATCAATAAGTTGATAAAGGGAGGTAAGCTATGGTAAAGTAGAAAGAAAATGATATGAGGGGACTTAATGTATGAAGTTAAAATTGGGACAAAAAGAGAGAAAGACAGGCCCAGGCTTACCCAGAAAGTCGAATCATAAAATACAAGATGTTGTATCCATCGCTAAAAATGAAGTTAGTAATTTGCATTTCTGGCTCATAGCAATTGTTATAGCTGCACTTTTTATATCCGTAAGCATAGCATCTATATATTTTTATATACATAAAAATACAAACCAAATCTACCATGTGTATTTTGGGGAAGATGAAGTTGGAACTGTATCGGATCAGCAACCTATAAATGATTTAGTAGCTGAAAGACAGGAATCGCTAAATAATCAAAACCCCGATTTTGACGTGCAATTAAATTCAGATCAAATTCGTTTTGAAAGTGAAACAGGTTATAAACTAGTAAGTGAAGATAAAGAAGCACTTGCGCAAGTTTCAAGAAGATTGCAGTCGCATGTTGTAGGTATTGAGTTGGTGGTAGATGGTAAATCTATAGCTATCGTTAAAGATGAAGAAACAGCCCAACAAATTTTAGAAAAGATTAAAAGTAAATATACTGTAAAAGAGCCAATAGAAAAAATGGTAAATGAAGTTGCTGTATTATCAACAAATCAAACAGATGAACCCCAAATCAAAACTACTTTAAAAGAAGTTAACTTTAAAGAAGAAGTTGAACTTAAAGCCGTTGATACCCAACCTGAAAGCATTAAAAATCCTGAAGCTGCTCTTATTTCTTTGCAAACCGGTGATAATGTAAAGAAAAAATATACTGTAGTAGAGGGGGATTGTATATCTTGTATTGCTACAAAGTTGGATATACCTTCCTGGGTTATCTATGAAAATAACAATTTGAGTGAAGATAGTATATTGAAAATTGGTGATGAGCTGGATGTAACAGTAATAGAGCCAATACTTTCTGTGGAAACGGTAGAGGAAATAGTTGAAGTAATAGATATTGGTTATAAAACAGAACCTATATATGACAATACATTGAAAGAAGGAAAAACTGTAGTTGTTACAAAAGGAAAACCTGGAAAAAAAGAAACTATTTATAAAGTATTCAAAACAGATGGCAGAGAACTAAATCAGAAAGCAAGAGAAATAATTAGTGAAACTGTTTTAATAGAACCCGTGAATGAAGTTGTAAGAAAAGGAACAAAGGTCGTTCCTGGGGCTGGTACTGGTAACTTTAGATGGCCACTAGTTAGTCCTTCGATCACTAGTTATTATGGATATAGATGGGGTAGGCTTCATGCCGCATTAGATATGGTATCAGGAAATAAAAAGATTCTTGCAGCAGATACAGGTACTGTCGTTTCTGCAGGATGGAATGGCTCTTATGGGAATGCCATTGTGATTGATCATAATAATGGATATAGAACACTTTACGGACATCTAAGCTCAATTCATGTGTCTGCAGGTATGAACGTTGAAAGAGGAGAACAAATTGGTGTAATGGGAAGTACTGGAAACTCTACAGGACCTCACTTGCATTTTGAAATTATAAAAAATGGAGTTCAGAAGAACCCTCTAGTGTATTTAAATTAATAACAATATAAAATATAATGATAGATAGTGAGGAGCATATATGTATTGGCCCCACTATCTTTTTTTTATAACATATGAATTTATAAGTTTTATAAAAATTTAATGTTTCAACATAAACTACCCTGTCACTGGATGAACTGGTGCCAGAATTGTCACATTAAGGTGACGGTTTTTGTTTATGAAATTGAAGTTTAGATAAAAGGCAGGTGTCAGTATGTTTGGAAAAATATTAGTTGTTGATGATGAACAGCCTATTGCTGATATATTAAAATTTAATTTAGAAAAAGAAGGGTATCAGGTAGTGTGTGCATTTGATGGAAATACCGCAGTCAAAATGGCATACGAAGAAAAACCGGATCTTGTATTGTTAGATTTGATGTTGCCTGAAAAAGATGGCATGGATGTATGTAGGGAAATTAGAATGAAGTTGAACACACCCATCATCATGCTTACAGCAAAGGATACGGAGTTAGATAAAGTGCTTGGGTTAGAAATGGGAGCAGATGATTATGTAACCAAACCTTTTAGCACAAGGGAGATTTTAGCCAGAGTAAAAGCTCATTTACGCAGACAGTCTAAATCAGTGGATCAAAACAACAATCAAAATCAAGGGTTAAAAATTAATAATCTGTTTATAGATACAGAAATGTATGTTGTATATAAGCATAATACCGCTTTAGATTTAACACATCGAGAGTTTGAGCTGATTCATTATTTGGCAAAAAGTAAAGGGAAAGTGATGACAAGAGAACATTTATTGCAAGCGGTGTGGGGATATGAATATCTAGGAGAAGTTCGAACAGTAGACGTCACTATTCGTCGTTTAAGAGAGAAAATAGAGGATGATCCTAGTAAACCAGAGTATATTATTACCAGAAGAGGTTTAGGCTATATAATGCTCAATCCTCAAACAGGAGGTTCCTGATGAATGAAAGGAACACGTTTCTTTCAAACTATACAAGTTAAATTAATTATTATTTACGTACTGCTCATTTTAATTGCGATGCAGTTGATTGGAATTTATTTTATTCGTACGATGGAAAATTCATTTATAAATAGTTTCACTAAATCTTTAACCGATACGGTTGACTTGTTATCTAATACTGTTCAAAATTATTTAGAACCAAGTAATGATGACACAGGTTTAAATGAAGAGGACTTTCATACTATTGTTGAAAATTTCAGCACTATTAGTGGATCGCAGATCCAAGTGATTGATGCCGATGCTATTGTGTTAAGTTCCTCAAATCAACCGGATAAAGTTGGTCAAAAAATTACACAACCTACTGAAGTTATTCGTGCTATTAATGGGATACAGGTACCTTTGTGGGATGTGGAAGATAGTAGAAAAGCAATTGCTAAACCTGTTAAAAATAATGATAATAAAGTCATTGGTGCGATCTATATTTCTGCTTCAACTAAAGAGTTATTCGAAACGATTAATAATATTAAACAAATTTTTATAGCAGGGACAATTATTGCTCTTGTTCTTACAGTAATGTTAAGCATTGTATTGTCCAACACGATTACACAACCTATTAAAATGATTACAAAAAAAGCAAAGGCATTAGCTGAAGGAAGGTATAATCAAGAAGTTGTTATTCAAAGCAGTGATGAAATAGGACAGCTAGGTTATGCTTTTAATTATATGGTACAACGTCTAAAAGATGCTCTTTCTTCAAATGAAGAGGAAAAAAATAAAATTGCATCGATATTGTTAAATATGAGTGATGGAGTTATTGCCACAGATGATAAGGGTAAAGTGATTGTCATTAATTTGCGTGCAGAACAAATGTTGGATATCCATGAAGAAGATGTCATAGGGAGAGAAATAGCAGAGATTCTAGGTACTTCTAAAGAAGAAATTGGACGGTATGTTTTAGGAGAACAGAACTCTGACATGATAGAGTTACCTCGCCATGATGAAGCTGAGTCTTTACAAGTTAAAGTTACTTTTACACCTATTCAGCGTCGAGGAAGAGGGGTTACAGGAACCATTATTGTTTTACAAGATGTTACTGAGCAAGAAAAACTAAATCAATCTAGAAGAGAGTTTGTTGCTAATGTTTCTCATGAATTGAGAACACCTCTAACAACGATAAAAAGTTATTTAGAGGCTTTAGAGGATGGGGCTTTAAATGAGGCTGATCTTGCAAAACGTTTTGTAGGTGTGACCCGTAATGAAGCAGATAGAATGATTAGACTTGTTAATGATTTGCTTCATTTATCTCGATATGATTCAAATCAAATGGTTGTGATGAAAAGAGAAACAGAAATCAAGCAAACGTTAGAGGATGTTGTTGATCGTTTTTCCTTTCAATTAAATCAGCGAAATATTAAATTATTGCTTTCAATAGACCCTTCCATTCATACCATCATGATCGATCCTGATAAAATCGACCAGGTATTGGATAATTTAGTATCAAATGCGATTAAATATACAGCTGATGAAGGGGAAATTGAAATTAACTGTAGAAGAAAGGGTCAGGATTGGGTTGAGATTTCAGTTCAGGATAATGGCTTAGGAATTCCTAAGAGAGATATTCAGCGTATTTTTGAACGATTTTACAGGGTGGATAAAGCCAGATCACGTAATATGGGGGGAACTGGATTAGGTCTTTCTATTGCAAAAGAAATTATAAACGCACATGGTGGAGAAATCACCTTAGAATCAGAGCTTCATAAAGGAACTAAAGTGACTTTTGTTATACCGACTTTTCATCTGGAAGGTGAGCAGCAATGATGGAAAAAATAAAATCGCTCATACTCACTATACTAGTTTTTTTTAGTTTGTTTCAAAGTTATTTATTAGTATATAGTAAGCCTGATATTAATCTAGTGAGCCAAGATGAGTATATTGATACAAGATTAAATGGATCTCAGGAAAATGTAGTGAATATGCTTTTCCCAAAACACATGATATTACATTTTGGTGATGACAAGCATACGATGGTATATCCAAACTTTAAGTTCTATAATGATATTTATAAAAAAATTACACAAAGAAGCTTTGAAAGCTTCAGACCTGTCACTATCTCACCAGTTGAAAAGGTGAAAATGAGAGAGTATCAAGGGATTGAATTAGAATTTATGGATGGGATTCCTGTGCAATGGTTGGAAAATACGATGCAGGTTAATTCTGAAAGTATCAATCGCAAAGCTAACGTTAATAAAATATGGATTTATGTGACTGAAAATCAAGAAATAAGAACTTTATTTTTCGATAACTCTACATTAAAGGTTTATGAAGCAACAAAAGTAGACCTAAAAGTTGAGGACATTCAGGAGTTTGTCGGTTACGGTGAATTCCTACCTAGTTATCATACGAATAACGGCATATATTATGTACCTGATGAACCGTTGCAAATGATTAGATTAACAGTGAGTTACAGTTATTTTCAAAAAGATCAATTAGTTGCTAGTCTATTCGTTGATCCAAATATCAGTCGTACAGTAGTTGATAGTGAAGGACGAGAAATTATATCAGATGGAGCAATTGTTTTAGAACTGAATGATAATCAAAATTGGATGAGTTATTATGATCCTGAGATTCCAGTAGAAAGCTCATCTGATTTGATGGATGATTTATTAACTTCTATAAAATTTGTAAATCAACATGGGGGATGGAGTAGAACTCATTTAATTAGAACTATTCCTGATGAAAATGAAGAGCAATTTTTCAGGTTTCAACAATATGTAAAACCAGCACCTAATGTTCAAGCTCTTCCTATACTTCCATCTGAGAAGCTTAAACTAGGTTACGTGGATATTACGATGCAAAATGGAGTAGTCAGTGATTACGAACGGTCATTAATCAATCTGAGCAACGATATCATTCAAAGATCTACGTATCAATTACAAGGTGGAGAGGTACTGGAACAACTTATTCATAAATACGAACAGGATTTTAACATAATTAATATTTTTCCAGCATACTATCCAATTTTTAAAGAAGAATATATTGATTTAATTCCACTCTGGGCTTATGAATTATCAGACGGAACGTTTGGGTTACTTATACAATGAGATTATAAAAAGAGACTATAGTTTTAAATGTAAGGAGTGAATGACATGGAATGGGGTCGAGCGAAATCTATTTTAATTTTTGCATTTTTATTGTTAAATCTATTGTTAGGATATCAATTATGGATTAATAATATTAACTTGTTAAACCCATTCTTTGGAGGCAACGAAATTATTCAGGAAACAAGGAAACTTCTAGAAGAGAAGGGGATTGTGCTTGAAGAGGAAATACCAGTAGATACATTAAGCTTAAAACAAATTACAATTGATTTTGAAAATAAATATGAACTAAATGAGGTGGGTCTAACCCATCCAATTAAAATGGATCAGATCATTACGAAAAGGGCATCTAAAGAGATTTCCCAGGAAATTATAAACTTTGATCAATATCAGGTTGATGAAATATTAAGTGATGAGAATTACAAAGTTTTTAATCAATTATATGAAAATTTGCCGCTATTTGATGTACAATTAACTTTATACGGAACAGAAGACCAGCTAACTCACTACAATCAGAAAGCTGCAATTGTCATACCGGATATGGTTCAAGAAGAGCAAGAGGTATTAGCTGCTCCTTTAATTATTAATCTTTTGGCAGAGGATTATATGAAACAAGGTGAGGTCATAGAGGATATTCAGTTAGGTTATCAAGGTTTTGAAAGTAACCCGCAGGTGTTATTTCCAAAATGGAGAATTGCCATGGACAGCGGGGATATTTATTATGTGCATGCTTTTACTGGAAAAGTTGAGGTTATTCAATCAAAGTAACCATCTAATGATAGCAATTGAAGGAGCAAAATTACAAATATGGGGATTAAATTTAGTGTACTAGCAAGTGGTTCAACAGGTAATGCAATGGTTGTGCAATCGAATGAAACTCAGCTACTCATTGATGCTGGATTAAGTGGTAAAAAAATAGGAAGCTTGATGCAGGAAAGAAGCACATCTTGCGCTGATTTAGATGGAATTTTAGTTACACATGAACATTCTGATCATATCAAAGGACTAGGTGCTCTATCAAGAAAATACAAACTTCCTATCTATGCAAATCAAAAAACTTGGGATGCGTTAAATAGATCCGTTGGAAAAATAGAAGATAAATATCGGAAAGTGATACAAACACAAAATCAGATTGACTTTGGTTCCTTAAAGGTAGATTCCTATTCAATATCACATGATGCAGCAGAACCAGTAGGTTATTGCTTTAGTGAAGATCAGCAAAAATTAAGTCTAGTTACAGATATCGGGTATATGAGTCAGAATGTGAAAGATAAAGTGGTAGATTCTGATGTCATTATTATTGAATCAAACCATGATATTGAGATGTTAAGAATGGGAAGATATCCTTGGAATATAAAAAGAAGAATCTTGGGAGATTTAGGACACCTCTCCAACGAAGCCGCAGGAGAGGCTTTATGTGAAATCATTTCTATGAAAACAAAACGAGTTTATTTAGCTCACTTAAGCAGAGACCATAATTTAATGGATTTAGCTAGGTTAACTGTGGAAAACGTATTAAATGAAAATGAGATAAGCTTAAAGGAGCTTAAAATCAAATTAAAAGATACATATTTTGATCGAGCTACTGAATGGGATGATTTAAGTATAAGTTAGTTTTCGTGAGGTACATCTGTGTCTAGTTGTTTCATTTTTAAAAGTACTTCATCATAAGATAGAATGTTTTTTTCTAAAAGCAGCTCCATTATGGAATTAATCAGTAATGTATTTTTATAATGTTCTTCTTTTAAATCGGCTAGTTTAGCAATCATATCGACTTCATCTAAGGGGGAAAGCGTTTTACTCATAAAACAAACTCCTCTCTTTTTTGGATCGTTTATTATGATAATCGACCCATAACCATTCTTACATGATATGTGTACGTTTAAGGGTATACTATTGTATCAATATCTAAATGAAAACATCTAGTAAGTTTATTTATACTTATTTTAGACTCAATATTTGGAATTTATTCCTAAATATAATTTATAAATTTAAACACTTATGTATAATGAAATGTAACTATAAATATACACGAACAAACGTTCCAAGTCAATTATGGCTTTAATAATTTAATTACTCCATTCATGTCACATATTCCTGCAAATAAATAAAAAATTCACAGTTAGAAAATAAAGATGATATCGTGATTGCTCTTTCTTGTTACATCTGCAAGATGCAGGCTTGTCCATATAATATACATATGATGAAAGGTTGAAGATAGAACATGCAAATTCAATTTGTAACCGTAGGGAAATTAAAAGAAAAATATTTTGTTCAAGGTATTTCTGAATATACGAAACGGTTACAGCCATATGTAAAGGTAAAAATCATAGAAGTGTCAGATGAAAAAGCACCAGAACAATTAAGTGAAGCAGAAGCCAAACAGGTAAAAGAGAAAGAAGGCAAACGTATCCTAACGCAAATTAAACCAGATCACTATGTATTTGCCTTAGCGATTAACGGACAATTGTGGTCTTCAGAGCAACTAGCTGAAAATATTGAAAAACTAACGACTTATGGTCGTAGTCAACTCACCTTTGTGATTGGTGGTTCATTGGGGTTATCTGATGAAGTATTAAATAGAGCGGATCAGAAGCTTTCTTTTGGTAAAATGACCTATCCGCATCAGTTGATGCGTTTGATCTTGGTGGAGCAGGTTTATCGGGCGTTTAAGATTAATCGGGGGGAACCGTATCATAAGTGATTGTCGGTTTTTAAGGAGAGTGTAAATTGCAAGATGCTAGTTTCCTGAAGGATGTACTGAAGAATTACTTGGAAGTTTACTTGCTAGATGATACTCATGACTTCAAACTTGTCAATAATAATCTCGATAAGGTAAGCTATTTTTATATAAAAAAACGCACCTTAATTATTATAACAATTAAGGTGCAGTTACCTAGGAATCAGACGTGCTCCTTATTCAAATTTTTTTATTTCAAATCAAACCTATCAGCATCCATTACCTTCACCCATGCTGTAATAAAGTCACGTACAAATTTTTCTTGATTATCGTCTTGTGCATACACTTCAACTATTGCACGAAGAACTGAGTTTGAACCAAATACCAGGTCAAAACGAGATGCAGTACGTACTACTTCTCCTGTTTTACGGTCGTAGCCTTCATATTTGTTAAAGCCTGCTGGTTTCCATTCAATCCCCATGTCAAGCAGGTTTACAAAGAAGTCATTTGTTAAGGTACCATCCCGGTCAGTAAAAACTCCATGTTCTGTACCACCATGGTTTGTGCCGAGGACACGCATGCCGCCAAGCAAGACTGTCATTTCTGGTGCAGTTAAGCCTAGTAGTTGTGCTTTGTCTATCAGCATTTCTTCTGGGCTGATAGAGTATTCTTTTTTCTGGTAGTTACGGAATCCATCAGATACCGGCTCTAATACTTCAAAGTTTTCTACTTCTGTTTGTTCGGTGGTTGCGTCGCCACGACCAGGTGAGAATGGGACCGTTACATCAAAACCTGCATCTTTTGCTGCTTTTTCAATAGCTGCGTTTCCACCCAGTACGATTAAATCAGCAAGGCTGACTTTCTTATCAAACTTGCTTTGAAGGTCCACGTAGACTCCTAGGATTTTTTCTAGTTGTTCAGGTTCATTCGCTTCCCAGTCTTTTTGAGGAGCTAAACGGATGCGTGCACCGTTCGCACCTCCTCTCATATCAGAACCACGATATGTGCTTGCTGAAGCCCAAGCTGTTTTCACGAGTTCGCTTACGGTTAATCCTGTTTTCAGGATTTTTTCTTTTAGGTCAGTGATTTCGGCATCGGAAAGTTCGTAATTGACAGCTGGAATCGGATCCTGCCAAATTAACTCTTCTTTTGGAACCTCTGGACCCCAGTATCTTTCTTTAGGTCCCATGTCGCGGTGAAGTAATTTAAACCATGCACGAGAGAATGCATCCGCAAACTCTTCCGGATTTTCATAAAAACGACGAGAAATTTTTTCATATTCCGGATCCATACGCAAGGCCATATCTGCTGTTGTCATCATCGTTTTTACACGGATGGATGGATCTTCAGCATCAGGAGCCAAATGCTCTTCCTTCATATTGACAGGCGCCCATTGTGAAGCGCTTGCGGGACTCTTAGTCAATTCCCACTCATACCTGAATAACAGATCAAAGTAGCTATTATCCCATTTAGTAGGATTCGTTGTCCATGCACCTTCAACACCACTTGATATCGTATCACGGCCTTTTCCGCTCTTGTATGTGCTCTTCCAGCCAAACCCTTGTGTTTCAAGTGTCGCAGCTTCCGGGTCGTCGCCTACATTAGAAGCATCCCCTGCGCCATGTGCTTTACCAAATGTGTGTCCACCAGCAATAAGCGCCACTGTTTCTTGGTCATTCATCCCCATGCGTTCGAATGTATCTCGAATATCACGGGCACTTCCAAGTGGATCTGGATCTCCGTTTGGACCTTCCGGATTTACATAGATTAGCCCCATCTGTACAGCAGCAAGTGGATTTTCAAGTTCACGGTCACCAGAGTACCTGTTGTCTGCTAACCATTCTTTTTCTGAACCCCAATATACATCTTCCTCAGGATGCCAAATGTCCTCACGTCCTGCACCAAAACCAAACGTTTTCAATCCCATAGATTCAAGTGCCACGTTACCAGTTAACACAAGTAAGTCCGCCCAGGAAATTTTGTTTCCATACTTTTGTTTAATAGGCCATAACAGACGGCGAGCTTTATCAAGATTGACATTATCGGGCCAACTATTTAGAGGTGCAAAGCGCTGTGATCCAGATGAACCACCACCGCGTCCATCAGCCGTTCGATATGTACCTGCAGCATGCCAAGACATACGAATAAAGAATGGACCGTAGTGACCGTAGTCAGCAGGCCACCAATCCTGGCTATCTCTCATCAAAAGATGGAGATCTTTCTTTAGAGCATCATAATCGAGCTTAGAGAATTCTTCTTTATAATTAAAGTCTTCTCCCATTGGGTTGGATTTCTTGTCATGCTGGTGAAGAATGCCCAAGTTCAACTGGTTTGGCCACCAGTCTTTATTCGTTGTACCTCTAGGAGCTGTCGTTGTCGTGATTGCACTATCTTTGTGATGGGTTACAGGACATTGACCTGCAGATGCAGCTGTGTGCTCCTTTTGGTCAGGGTAATTGTTGTTCTCCATTCATCATTCTCCTTTCTATTTTTGGACATTAATCCAAGGTAATATTACATTTTGCCACAAATAGGTGTTAGAATATTTTAGTAATTATCACCATTTATTATAATGGATAGAAAGTTTGATTCAAAGGGTAATGTATTTCATAATGTTTACTATTTAATATTGTTTATCAGACTAATCACCTCATAATAAGTTATTCCACAGAGTCACTTTTAGAAGACAGGTGAAGAACTAATATTATTTTAAATATTAATTTGTGTTGGATTTGATGAAATGATGAAATTCTAACGCGTTTGTCGGGCATTTATGATTAATGGAATGGAACCGGATCATATTGACAATTTCTAGAATATTTCTATAATAATTAATCCATACTGGATATATAATTCTTCAATTTGACAAACTCAATTCATCTTTTATGTATTACTAATGTAGTAAAATAAATATATACAAACATGATTTCAGTTAGTCATTTTTATTTAGATTCCCTTAATCATAATTTTGGATTGTCTTTTATAGAAAATAGGGAGGGCTGCATCATGTATAAACCAGAACGTTTGAAAGTAAGTGTAGTTATTTTTCTACTCTTTATTTTGTTGTTTAGTTTTCCATTTTACAATATGGTTTCAGCAAATGGTCTAACAAAAGATTTTGAATTTGGAACGTGGCAAATGATTGTTGATGGAGAGTCTGGAGAAGGGGCATTTTTTTATCGATTTAATTTCAAAGACGAAGGTAAAGTAACTGTCATCAAACAATATGGTGGAAATAATATTGAAGAAGAAAAAACTTGGCAGCTTCATGAAAACATTCTTAGTATTACTAGTGATAGTGGTGCATTGATTACAGACTTTGATAATATTCCATTTACGGTTACTGAAGACGGTGATCTATTATATAAGAATGGTTTTTATGTAGGCGTTGCCAAAGAACATAATAGCCCATTATCGATATTTCATTGGGTTATGATTTTAGTCGTTTTAATGGGATTGAATGAACTGTTCCGAAAGTCAAAATGGGCAGGAATTATTTTTTATTTTATTTTACCTATTGCGTTATTGCCAATTTGGACAAGTTATGGTGTTACGTATTGGTTTAAGTGGGTAAAAGTATATTCAGTTGTAGGTGCTAGTGTTTGGTTTATATTGATGAGATATACTAAACTAGGTGGTTTAACATCAGCAAAACTTGTAGCTGCTTTATTTTTAGCACTAAATATTGGAGAAGCAGTTATGCAGGATTTTACAATGGGATATTTACCTAACGTTCTAAATGGAATAGCGGGTGTATTATCGATTGCTACTTTGTTTTACGGTTTTAAGGATATATATATTGAAGATACGAAAGAAAGAGATATGCTTTGGACAAAAATGCCTCTTTTATGGATTATAGCTTATGATATTTGGAACTGGGTTTTTGTTTATTTAAATTTCCCTGGCTCAGCATCTGCTCAATTTATGGTGTTGCTTTCATGTACAATACCTGCAATGTTTATAAAACAAGGGACTTGGTTACAAGCTCGGGCATTTACTTTAGCAGCTTGGTTCATGTACTATTTTACATTCCCGAGATTTACAGAGTCTGTAGAGTTACTAGTCCCACGAAACGACTTCTTAATGCTTTCTGTAGCAGTAATTAGTTTAATCGCAAATGCTGCATATGCTTATATTTATGTGAAACGTGTAATGAAATCGAAAAAACAAGGTAAACTTGCGCTTGTATAGATTATGAATTCACCTTTGAAAATATGGTGATGTGCAAAGTACCGCTCTAAAAAGGAGCGGTACTATTTTTCTTTAAATGCAGTAATCTTTAACTCACCATTCTCTAGGCTCATAATTCAGATCCTGGAATAACCGATTCTTTTCTTTTTTTGTTAAATCTCTCCACTGACCTAAAGGGAGATTTCCTAAATGAATATTCATGATTCTAGTTCGCTGTAGTCTGTAAACTTCGTAACCTAAAACTTCACACATTCGGCGTATTTGACGATTTAATCCTTGTGTTAATATAATTTGAAACTCAAACTTCGTTAGCTGTTTAACTTCACAAGGAAGTGTTTTTGTACCTAAAATTTTAACTCCTTCCGACATCTTTTTTAGGAACTCAGGGGTAATGGACTTGTCTACTGAAACTACATATTCCTTTTCGTGTTTATTTTCTACACGTAATATCTCATTTACAATATCTCCATCGTTTGTAAGAAGGATTAAACCATCTGAATCTTTATCAAGTCGCCCGATATTAAAAATTCTTAAAGGGTGATTAACCAGATCAATGATATTCCCTTTTACACCTTTTTCTGTGGTACTTGTAATTCCTGGTGGCTTATTTAGGGCGATATAGACGTTATTCCTAGCAATTCGGATAGGCTCTCCACTTACGACAACCTCATCTCCAGGCTCGACTTGACTGCCTATTTCAGCAACTTTGCCATTGATAGTGACTTTTCTTTCACGAATAAGCTTGTCTGCTCCACGTCTAGATGCTTTTCCAGTTTCACTAATATATTTATTTATACGCATGTTAACGACATCCTTAATTTAGAAAGTTATAGCTTTAAGAATACCCCAAATATCATTCTGTTTTCAAGGTTTCATCAAAATCAAAAACCTTTATTTAAAAATATCCAAATGGTAAAATTGTTGAATATAAAGAGGTAAGAGGTTGATGATAAGAAAGTATGTGTATTATTTGTAATGATGATAACAACTAGGAGTGGGATTCAATGCAAACTGTACAAAAGATTAAACAAATAGGAAAGAGATTCTACTATATGACACCAGTCTCAGAAACGGACCGACCGATTCTAGGGATGATTGTTGGAGATAAGAAGACATTGATGATTGATGCAGGAAACTCAGATGCACATACCCAATATTTTCTAAACGAGCTTTCAAAAAAACAAATATCTAAACCTGATATTGTAGTCATAACTCACTGGCACTGGGATCATATATTTGGTCTTTCGTCATTGACTAACACTGTTTCTATTTCTTCAAAAGAGACAAAAGAGGAGATGGAGAAATTAATTCCTCTCTCATGGTCAGATGAAGCGATTGATCAAAGAGTAAAAGAAGGGACAGAAATTGAATTTTGTGCAAACGCCATAAAAAAAGAGTTCGTAAATCATAGAGATATTACGATTACTTTACCCACTATGACATTTAAAAATAAACTTGAAATAGATCTTGGTGGAGAGAGCTGTGTATTACAACATGTTGGAGGAGATCACGCAGCAGATTCTGTGATAGTGTTTATAAAAGAAGAAAAGGTTTTGTTTCTGGGAGATTGTATTTATCCAGATATCTTTTCAAAGAAAACAAACTATACCATCAAAAGAACATTAGCATTGTTGGAAGTATTGGAAACATTTGAAGCGGAAACCTATGTTTATTCACATGGGACAGCGATCTCGAAAAAAGAGTTCAATCAGGAAGTTCATCTTTTAAGATCATTAGCCAAACATACCGAACTTTACAAAGGTGATAAAGAGAGCATAAAGGATGCATATACAAAACAAATGGAGCGTGAACTGAATGATGAAGAACTTGAAACGATTGAGTTCTTTGTGAATGGTTATCAAATGCAGCAATAATATATAGCTGTGAATTGTAGGGATTCTTAGCAAAATAATAGAATAAATAATATATGAAAATAATGAAGGGGAGGGGTTAAGTTGATTTCTTATGAAGAAGTAATGTCCAAACTTGAAGAGCTTGGAAATGAACAAACCAAAAAAATCTTTAAGAACCATGGAGCGGTCGAACCTTTATTTGGTGTAAAAGTTGGTGACCTAAAAAAACATCTGATGAAAAAAGTGAAAAAGGATAAAGACTTGGCTTTGAAATTATATGAATCTGGTAATAGCGATGCGATGTATTTGGCTGGTTTATCTGTTGACCCGAAACAAATGTCAAAAGAACAACTGCAGCGGTGGGTTGAACATGCTAACTGGTATATGTTAAGCGAATATACAGTTGCACAGGTAGCGGCTGAATCTCCATATGCATTAGAATTAGCTCGAGAGTGGATGTCCTCAGACAGTGAAATGATAGCTACCGCGGGCTGGAGTGTTTATTCTAATTACTTATCCATCACCCCAGACGAACAAATTGATGGGACAGAAGTAAAGAAACTCTTAGAAAAAGTGGAGCATTCTATTCATGAGGAAAGAAATCGTGTTCGTTATGTCATGAATGGGTTTGTTATTTCAGTAGGAGCTTATTATCCACCTCTGACTGAAAAAGCAAAACGTATTGCAGAAGTGATTGGGAAAGTAAAAGTCAATATGGGAAAAACGGCTTGTAAAGTCCCACTTGCTACAGAGTATATTAAAAAAATAGAGAGTAGAGAAGCGATTGGTAAGAAACGAAAATCGTGTATTTGTTAAAACATTTTTTAAACAAAGAAATAGACGATTCGTTAAAAAACCGTTTATATCAAAATAAGAATAGTGTAAAAGCTGGGTGTCTTTAATTTTACAGACTAATCCAGCTTTTTTTCGTATTGGAACAAAACTCCT
This sequence comes from Chengkuizengella sp. SCS-71B, assembly GCF_040100845.1. Taxonomy (NCBI): domain Bacteria; kingdom Bacillati; phylum Bacillota; class Bacilli; order Caryophanales; family Paenibacillaceae; genus Chengkuizengella; species Chengkuizengella sp. SCS-71B. Next base: position 174,390 of record NZ_JAZHSH010000001.1, read on the forward strand.
ATTGGATGTTATAAAAACAACACTAAAGTGTCTTTGGGTTTATAGAGAATGAAAGTAAGATAATTATAGTCGTAAAAAAAATGGTGATTTACGATAGGACGTTGATACTTATGAACACTGGAGCTTTGTGTATAAAATTTAAATAGGTATAAGAAAAATATTAACTTTGGAGGTGTATTATGGAAGCGGTTAAACGAAGTGAACATTTAATTGATCCGGAAATACGAGGTATTATAGATGAAATGGGCAGTATGGGTTTAACACCAGAAAATTATTTAGAAGTACGGGAACAAATGAAAGCGTTTTTCTCTTCTGATGTGAAAGAGCATTATGATGTAGAAATAGAAGAAGTTTGGATTGATAATATATTTGATGATTCTAAAGTAAGGTTGGTAATTACAAAACCTCAAAATAAAGTTAAGAAACTAAATCCATTCATTTATTCTATGCATGGCGGTGGTATGATTGTTGGTGGTCCAGAGTTAGATAATGAAACACATGCATTTTTAGCACATCACTATCATTTTATCGGTGTCTCCGTAGACTATCGTTTAGCCCCTGAATTTTCCCAACCAGCTCAATTGCATGATTGTTATTCAGGAATTAAATGGTGTATAGACCACGCTAAAGAATTAAATATTGATACTGAGAAAGTCGCTGTTGCTGGTGTAAGTGCTGGATCTGGATTAGCTGGCGGACTGGCACTATTTATTCGTGATCGTCAGGAATTTAATATTCATCATCTGCGATTATCCGTACCGATGTTAGATGATCGTACGGCTATTAAAGAGGCTCATCCATTTAATGGTGAATACTTTTTCAATCATGCCATCAATTATTTTGGGTGGAAGTCTGTTCTTAAACAAGAACCTGGAACTGAAGGCATTTCAGAATATTATTCCCCCGCTAGAGCAAAGACTTTTAAAGGTTTACCTAACACATATTTATGTGTAGGTTCGATTGAATTATTTGCCGATGAAACGCTTGATTTTGCAAAAAAACTAATGTATGACGGCGTGCCAGTCGAATTGCATTTATACCCTGGCTATCACCATCAAGGCTTATCGGTGCCAGGTGCATATCATGCGAAACGCGAAAACGAGAATAATTTAAATGCATTATTACGTGCATTAAAAATTTAAGAATAATAACATAGAAAATATTAATATAGACTTCTCATAAGTTGTCCAAACTTTTGAGAAGTCTCTTTTTTCAATTTTTGAATTAAGATAATACATTACTCATCTGAATGTAGTTGGTGCTCTGCTAAGTGAATAGCTTACACTTTCATATTGGAAAATCTACACTAAAGTGTCTATGGGTATATAAAGAATAGAAGTAAGATAGTTACAGTCTTAAATGAATCTGCAATAAATTGTAAGAACTCTAATGACTAACAAAAAAGTAGGAGGTATCATTTTGACCAACGTAAGTGAAACTATATATTCGAATGAAAAAGAATTAGATTTAAATAATTTTAAGAGAGGCCCTATCCTAGTAGCCTTGCTTATTGGGGCATTTGTAATGATCTTAAATGAAACGTTACTGAATATTGCTTTTCCTGATCTAATGATTGAATTTAAGATTAGTGCGTCCACCGTTCAATGGTTAGCGACTGCATATATGTTAGTAGTGGGAATTTTAGTACCCGTAACAGCCTTGCTGCAGCAATGGTTTACAACAAGGCAAATGTTTTTTGGAGCTATGACACTATTTGTAATTGGAACGATCGTTTGCTCCATCTCACCTGTTTTTGGAATTTTACTAGTCGGTCGTGTCATACAAGCGTTAGGCACGGGACTCATGATGCCTGTTTTAATGAATACAATATTAATCATATTTCCACCTGATAACCGAGGAGCAGCAATGGGAATGATTGGACTTGTAATCATGTCAGCTCCTGCGATTGGTCCTGCACTTTCTGGTTTAATTATTGATACCTTTAATTGGAGATGGTTATTTTATCTTGTTATTCCTTTAGCCGTATTTTCCATTTTATTTGCAAGTGCTTATTTGAAGAATGTATCTAAGTTAACGAGACCTAAAGTAGATATCATTTCCATCATACTTTCTACAATAGGATTTGGTGGAATTGTTTTTGGATTTAGCAGTGTTGGTGAAGGTTCATGGACTGATCCAATAGTATATTGGAGTATTACTGTAGGAGTCATTGCTTTAATTCTTTTTGTTTGGAAGCAACTACACATGAAAGAGCCTATGTTGAACTTACAAGCATTTAGGTATCCGATGTTTTCACTCGTCATCGTTTTAATGTTAATCATATTGATGAGTTTATTTTCAACGATCATCATGTTACCTTTATTTTTAATTAATATTTTAGGAGTTTCAGCCCTTACAGCAGGCTTAATTTTGATGCCTGGAGGAATTATCAATGGTATCTTAGCACCGATTTCAGGGGTTGTTTTTGATAAATTTGGTCCAAAAGTATTGGTTATACCAGGATTAATCTTGTTTAGTGTATCTATATATTTATTTTCTCAAATTGAATCCACATGGACGAGTGGATATGTTATATTTTTACATGTTTTAATGATGATCTCCATTGCAATGGTCATGATGCCAGCACAGACTACAGGTTTAAATCAGCTACCAAAAAACTTATATGCTCATGGAACAGCAATCATGAATACAATGCAACAAGTATCTGGGGCTATTGGTACTGCTTTGTTTATTAGCATTATGACTTCAGGGGCAACAGATTATATGGAATCATCTTCAGATCCTGCTAATCCAGTTGAATTGATTGAAGCTCAAATTTATGGTTTTCATATTTCATTTTTAGTAGGTGTATTTTTTGGAATCGTTGCACTTGCTTTAGGTATATTTATTAAAAAAACAAAATCACTGTAACCATTCTCGAAGGTAATCTAAATCTGCTTAATTGAAAGAAGGAATCCAGATAACGAGTATGAATTTGAGTATAAAGGAAAATGGGAACAGGCGGAAATCATTGAAGAGTCCATCTATGTAAAAGGAAAGAAATGATTGATTATCAAGTCATTGAAACGCGTCATGGACCAATTATTTCAGAATTGTTCGGCTAAAATAGAAAAAGGGATAGAGAGCAGCCCCTGCTTCAATGTGGTGAGGCAGGGGCTTTCTAAGTACTTATACACCCATTCGCTTACGCTGATTATTTATTTTTTTAGTTTGTTGACTTGTTAGTTTTTGGGTTTGATTTCCTCTGTTTTTTACAGCATTGTTTTGGGAATGGACTTGTTTGGAGTTTTGAAGCTTTTGTTTAATTGCGTCTTGTAAACTTACTTTCTTTTTTGGTTGATCTTTTAATTGATTATCTGATGCTTCATTTACCATGCTGTGTACTCCTTAAGGTTTTCATTCTTTATGATAGTTATATTCAATCTCTTCGTTTTGTTTATTAAAATCTACCTGCAACTGATGTCCTTCAAAATACCATAAGTCGCTTTCTTCTACATAATAGGTCACATTGTCTATTTCCACTGAAGCTCCTATTTTTTCAGGTTTATCGTGGGAAATACCAAGAGAAAAGCTAGTTTGAATCACACTGTGTCCACCATACTTAACAAAAAAATGTACATAATCACCTTGTTGTAATTGGAACTCATCTTTAAAATGATTTGCAGCTATAGGAGTGACTGTCAGATTCATCTTGCATCTCCCTTTCTATTAAATAGTAATTTAATTATGTCAAAGAATAGTTGCAAATGCAATGTAATTAAAGCCTTTTTACTTGGTAATCTATTCAAAAACATATAAATGAAATTGCCATGTGATGGAATAATTTATGGTAATGTAGAAATAGTTTAGTAGAGTTTCATAAATTAAGATTAGGTTTAGAATCTTTCTAATAGGGGGGTAATAACAGTTAAATAACAATTATGAAAGTCTATAAAACTTTTTATCTTTTTTATACTATAGTTGGTATAATTAGGATAAGGAGTTGATAGATTTGAAATATTACTCAATAGGCCAATTTGCAAAGTTAATTGGAAAAACAAAGGATACATTGCGAAATTGGGATAAACAAGGAAAATTTAAGCCTGATCACGTGTCAGTTAGTGGTTATCGATATTATTCTCAAGAACAACTTAATCACTTCTTAGGTATTAAAGGAGAAAAGCAATTAAACAAAAAAGTCATAGGTTATTGTAGAGTGTCCTCCCATAAGCAAAAAGATGATCTTGAAAGACAGATAGAAAACGTAAGAACCTATATGTTAGCAAAAGGTTATCAATTTGAAATCATTTCTGATATTGGCAGTGGGATTAACTACAATAAAAAGGGATTAAATCAACTCATAGATAAGATTACGAATTCAGAAGTAGAGAAAGTAGTCATCCTTTATAAAGATCGTTTAATTCGATTTGGTTTTGAATTAATAGAAAATCTATGTGACAAATATGGAACAACAATTGAAATTATAGATCACACGGAAAAAACCGAAGAACAAGAATTAGTTGAGGATTTAATTCAAATTGTGACTGTGTTTAGTTGCAGACTTCAAGGTAAAAGAGCCAACAAAGCTAAGAAAATGATTAAGGAGTTAGTTGAAGATGATCCTAGCCAAGAAAATTAGAATCAAGCCGAATGAAGAGCAAGAGCAGAAGCTTTGGCAATCCGTTGGTACAGCAAGATTCATCTACAACTGGACATTGGCAAGACAAGAAGAAAACTACAACAACGGTGGGAAGTTTATCTTAGATGGTACGTTGAGGAAAGAACTAACCCAATTAAAGAAAACTGAGTTGCAATGGCTAAATGAAGTGTCAAATAACGTGGCTAAACAAGCTGTTAAAGATGCTTGTAATGCTTATAAACGTTTCTTTAAAGGTCTGGCTGACAAACCAAAGTTTAAGAGCAGACGTAAAAGTAAACCATCGTTTTACAATGACACGGAAAAGTTGAAAGTAAAGCCAATGAAAGTGTTGATCGAAAAGGTAGGATGGGTTAACACAACTGAACAAATTCCGATGGAAGTGAAATACATGAACCCTAGAGTAAGTTTTGACGGAAAGTACTGGTATTTATCCGTTGGAGTGGAAGAAGAACAATCGAAAATTGAATTAACAGATGAAGTTATCGGTGTTGATGTAGGTATTAAAGATTTAGCTGTATGTAGTAATGGAATGACGTTTAAAAATATAAACAAAACAAAAAGAATCAAAAAGATGGAAAAGAAGTTGCGTAGGTTGCAACGCACCCTATCAAAAAAATATGAAATGAATAAGGAGGGAAACCGTTTCGTCAAAACATGCAACATTATAAAACTCGAAAAGAAAATAAAGTTAGTACACCGTAAATTAGCAAATATAAGAAACAATTATTTGCATCAAACAACGAATGAGATCGTGAAAACCAAGCCATCTAAAGTTGTTATGGAAGATTTGAATATTAAAGGCATGATGAAAAACAAACATTTATCCAAAGCGATTGCAAAACAATGTTTACATGAGTTTAAAAAACAAATGGAGTACAAATGTAAGTTTTATGGAATTGAATTAATACTCGCTGATAAATGGTATCCATCTTCTAAGACATGTAGTTGTTGTGGAGAAGTAAAAAAAGACCTTAAACTATCAGATCGTACATACCAATGTAATTCATGTGGTTTGGTGATAGATCGAGACTATAATGCAAGTCTGAATCTATCAAACTATCAACAAATCAGCGTAATATCACTTTAAAAGATATCGTTGATGTGTACCATTCGTTGTATGGGAATTTACGCCCTTGGATGTGTTATATCAAACGAGAGTAGCCATGGCAAAATCGGACACGATGAACAGGGAAATAAACATGACTTTATAGAGTTTTATAAGGTTTTGGCAACGGTTAACTTCATGTGGAATTCAGGATTGAAATGGATGTCTCTAATTATTGGAGTTATGATGGGGGCTGGATTTTCCTCCGGACAAGAGGTGTGGCAATTTTTTGGAGAACAAAGTGAGTTATCTATTTTTTTATTTACTATTATTTTTTCAATCAGTTGTTATGTCGTATTGAATATTAGCTTTGAAGAAAAGACAGGGAATTTTCTACCTGTGTTACATAAGCTTATTGGGAAAAAGTTATCCTCTTTTTATGATGTGTTAATTGTGTTTTACTTGTTTGCTACAACGGTAGTTATGACGGCTGGTGGCGGAGCAGTGTTAGAAGCTTTTCATATTCCATATTGGATTGGTATACTCCTATTTGCCATACTTCTAGCTTTTCAATTTGTGTGGGGTTTCAAAGGATTAATGGTTGTTAATTTTTATATCTTCCCTATTCTTATTCTTGGATTAATCGTTACATTATTTTTATTTATTTTTCGATTAAATGAACCTTTCATTGATCCCATTGGATTGCAACAAAAGTGGTTGTCCGCATTTACCTTTACAGCATTTAATATACTTCCTATCATTGCAGTACTAGCTGTGATCGGAAATAAAATGAAAACTAAAGGTGAGGCAACGATTGCTAGTATTGGAAGTGGAGTAGTGTTAGGATTCATTTGTTTTATTTATAATCAATCCCTTTTAAAGGTACCTGTAGATCTCAACACGTATGAGATTCCTCTGTATGCTATTTTAGATTATCTTCCTAGTATGATGACCATTTTCATGTCACTTTTTCTATTAACAGCTATTTATACAACGGCTGCGTCAGGAATATATGGGTTAACAGCTAGATTAAAAGAGAAGTTTAAAGTATCGATTTGGGTATTCGTTGTGTTGATACTATTATTTATGATTCCCTTAACAGCCTTTGGGTTTTCATCTCTTGTTTCTGTTTTATATCCATTAGCTGGATTTATTAACTTGTGGTTATTGTTATCTATTCTGGTATTTCCTTTACGAATTATGATGAGAAAGAAAAGAGAGTCTCAGTGAACCTTCTATGGAAAATAATGAATTACAAAATGCAAAAACACCATGAAATTGATATGGTGTTTTTTAGTATAGAAGATAATGATTTTAAAAAAATCGAACGAAATATTTATTTGTTACCAATATATAGTGTATATACATGAGGGAGGATGCCGGTGTGGAGGAAGAAAGGGAATACAATGAGCTCATTGATCGTACACTTTCTGGCAATACGCAAGCTTATGCAGAGCTTTACGAAAAAACCATTCAGAATGTGTATAGTAACGTATATTTTTTATTAGATGACAAAGATGATGTGGATGATGTAGTGCAGGATACTTATGTACAGGTGTATTGTTCTCTTCGTAAATATGATAGGGATAGACCGTTTAAGCCATGGATCTTGGGTATTATGATGAGGCAAATCCGTACTTATAGACGTAAAAGATGGATGCATTTTCGTAATGTAAAAAAAGCAGAGGTTTATGCTCAAACAACTGAACATGATTTTTCAAATGAAATCGTTGATAGGCAATTCAACGAGAAACTTCTAAATTCAGTAAATGACTTACCGTATAAACTCAAACAAGTTGTGATCCTTCACTATTTAAATGAATATTCGCAGGAAGAGGTAGCTAGCATTTTAGAAATTCCTCTTGGGACAGTGAAGTCTAGAATTCATGCGGCTTTAAAGAAGCTACGTCAAAAAGGGCAGCACTATGGCGATATTTTAAGAAAAGTGGGGAATGTATGATGAATCTTGAAAACAGATTAAGAGAAGCTCTACAGAATAAAGGGGAGAGCCTGATCCCTAAACCACAATTAAAAACGAAGGTAATGATTGAAATTTCACGGACACATGAGAAAGGAAGTCGTAGAATGAAAAAACGTTTATTAGTTAGCGTTTTAATTGCTCTATTGATTATTCCAACAAGTGCATTTGCTTATCAAACTTTTTTAGCAGATGAATTGTACGGATCATTTGAAAATGTAAAAAAACATATAACAACAGCAACGATGGAAAGTTTTTTACTTTTTAATGCAAAACTATCACAGGCAAAAGGGGATTTAGGAAAAGAAAAATACGATCAGTTTAAGGAAATATTAAGCGTTATAACAGATGCTAAACTTGAGTATTCCAATAAATATGGAAATATTGATTATGACCAGGTACCTCAGGAAGAAATGTTGAAAATTAAAATGGCGTTAATGGAAATTCAGCCCTATTTTGATAAGTTAAATGGACAGCCGTCGACTTACGAAGTATTAACTCCAGAGGAATATGAATTATATATTGAATCACTGATCACTTATGAAAAAATCAAAGCCCAGAGTCAAGCAGATACAAATAAAGGTAGGATAACTATTGAAATGATACCTGAGGATTTACAAGATGAATTCCTAAAAGCAAGAGACTTTATGACTTATGTAAATGAAAAACAACAACAGCAAAGCGTCAATATAAACCAATAATAATAGTGTATTCCTTCCTAATGTTATAGAGGGAAGGGATACATCTAAATTAATTATATTTACAACCACAAAACCTCGCACATTCAGGTAACTGTACAAGATTCTCTCTCACTACTTTATCCGCTAAATCATTCCCAAAGAAAAAACGTGTTAGCTCCTCGGCCTGGTTAATATGATCAAAAGTATAATCAAGTCTAATACATTGATGTGAAAAACCATAATCGTCAACTAAAGCAGTATAATATTTCTTCAAAAAATCTGGAGGTGCAGGAGATGTTACACCCGTACCATGTGTTTCAAATATGATGATTGTTCCATTGCTTCTCAATACTCGTTTCATTTCTTTTATCACTTTATAAATATCTTGCTCCCAATATGGATTGTTTTCACTTCCTAAATAACAAATGCTCCACCCTGCTACGACGAGATCAGCGCTTTGATCTTGAAGAGGGAGTTTTCGAAGATCTGAAACGATTGTTTTCCAATTTGTGAATCCCGCTTTCTTTAGTCTTTTCTTCGTTATATTTAACATTTCTTGAGAAGCGTCAAGTGCAATAATTGATTTTGCTTCCTCTGCTAGTACAGAAGCCAGTCTACCTGTACCTGCTCCAAGATCAACAATATCTAACCCTTTAATAGGTCGTATTTTTTCAATGGTGTACACTAGATTGTTTTGTTTTGATATTAATTTGTAATATGTTTCTGCTTTATGTTTGTAAATTTCAGTATGGTTTGGCATAGTAATAGTCACCTCTTATTTTTGTTTGTTTTTCTAGATTGTAATTGTTTACGTTACGTAAAGGTCAAGAGAGTGTATAATTAAATAAATGTAAAAATTCGGAGGATTGGATATGAACAAGACAGTCATGTTAGCTGGTCATGCAAAACTACCACAGGGGATGGCAGCAAGTGAATTGCATCAAACACTGACGGTTACGATTGAAGCAGATAAAAAATATTGGGTGATTATAGATGCTTCTTGTACATTAGCTACAGGTCATGCACAGCATTTTTTTGGTCAGTTGTTAAAAGGGTATAGTTTGATGGAAGGGACTGAACCGATCATTCATCGAATTGAAAAACACTACTACGGTAAGGCACAGTCTGCACTTATTTCTGCGGTAAAAGATGCTCATAAGCAATATTTATTAATTAATAACAAATCAATGATCTAATCATAACCCTCTAAAAAGAAATTTCACTTATAAGATGCTGAAATAATGAGAATATATATGCATACATATGTGAGAGGACAATGTATATTTAAATGTAAACAAAAAATTAACAAAAAAATGGAGGTCAGAATGGGAGATTGGCATGAGCAAGCAAAACAGACATGGGGTCAGAAGGCGAGCGACTGGAATGAAAGTAGTCAGCATATGTGGGAAGAAGGAAGTCGGAAAACGATCATTCCATTTTTAAAAAAATATATGACAAGAGGAAGTTATATTGCAGATATTGGCTGTGGCGATGGTTATGGCTCTTATAAATTAATGAAAGAAAACTATAAAGTTATTGGCATGGATATTTCTCGGGAAATGATCGAAATTGCCAACAAACGAAGTATAGATGGTCAACTCGCATTTCTTCAAGCAGATGCTGTTAAACTTCCTTTTGCAAATCATACATTTGATGGTTTGATGTCTATAAATTGCATCGAATGGACAGAGCATCCTAGAGAAACGTTATTAGAATTACAAAGAGTTCTAAAGCCCAATGGAATACTATGTATAGGTATTTTAGGGCCTACCGCTCATCCAAGGCAGCATAGCTTCTCAAGATTGAATGGTAAAAATGTGATTTGCAATACAATGATGCCGTGGGAATTTGCTAGGCTGGCTCAAGAAAACGATTGGGAATTACTTGATGGACATGGTGTATATAAAAAAGGGGTTAAAGAAGAATTAGTTAAAGATTTATCAATTGAGTTAAAACAATCCCTTACATTCATGTGGGTGTTTATACTGGTCAATAAAAACCAACGAAAAAAGGATTGACAATTTTTTGAAAAGTAAATAAACTAAACTTAAATTACTTGTAGGAAGGCAGCCCCTTTCAGCATCGGTAATAGGGATTTTAATAAAGGTAGTTTTTAACTGAAAAGTTTATCGGACTTCAAGTCACTGAAGCCGTAAGTAGACTATAGCCAGTTATACCATTTCGTTTTTTTGTTATGGTATAGTTGGCTTTTTTAATTAATTTAGAGGAGGAGATAACGTATGATAAAAGAAAATTTAAAATTATTTATAGGGAAGTATGATACTTTTGAAGTAAAGGAGCACTCTGATCATCGACGTTTGTATCATATTGAAATAAATAATGAACGATTAAATGCCTTTTTTTCAGATAACCAAAATGTAAATGTTCAACAACTTGAATATGTTCCATATATGAGATTGGTTATAGCTCAATCTTTACAAAGTGTGTTAGGAGAATCTTTTTCTAAAACGATTCGCGGAATTTTACATGATCGTAATTCAGGTGGCTTTACGATGGGTATGCAGCAGCAAACACTAGAACATGAACAGTATGTTTTATTTGCAACCGCACTTACGCATTTGTTAGGTGGGGTTAACTTTGATGATATGTCAGGCAAGTACTATGCTCGTTTTACAGTTAAAGATACCGACAATAGTGATTCATATCTACGACAAGCTTATAGACTCTTTACACTTCACACAGATGGGACATTTTTTGAAGAACCTACAGATTGGTTATTGATGATGAAGTTTGCTGAAGAAAATGCAGTAGGCGGGGAATCACGTTTATTGCATTTAGACGATTGGGAAGACTTAGAGAAGTTTTCTACACATCCATTAGCTACATGTCGTATAGAATACAAAGCCCCATCCAGCAAAAATGTGAATAAATCAGTTTACAATCAAACTTTTTATGAGCAAAATGGAAAACCTTGTGTTTGTTTTATCGATCAATTTGCTTATCCAGCAACGTTGGAGCAAGCTGCCTATTTAAAAGATTTTTCTCAATCTATGGAGAATAGTGAATCTACAGTTGCTTTGCCACTTCCAGTAGGTGATTTGGTTATGGTCAATAATACATTCTGGCTTCATGGTAGAGCAGCTTTTGAAAAAAATCCAAAATTACATCGTGAGTTAATGAGAATTAGAGGTTATTTTGCGTTAGTATAAATATTTTTAGGAGGTAATATGGACGATATTACGATCATAGGTGGAGGGATTGTGGGGTTATCTACTGCATATGCTTTAAGCGAGCGATTTCCTCATGCTAGGTTAAGAGTCATAGAAAAAGAAAATCAATGGGCAAAACATCAAACTGGGAATAATAGTGGAGTCATCCATTCAGGAATTTATTATCAACCTGGGAGCTTAAAGGCTAAGTTTGCAAAAGCAGGCAGTCAACAAATGAAAGACTTTTGTGAAAAATATGATATTAACTATGATCCTTGTGGGAAAGTGATTGTGGCAACGAAGGAAGCGGAGCTACCACTCATGAAATACTTATATGATCGTGGAATAGCCAACGGACTGGACATTTCCATGATTGGACCTGATCAATTAAAAGAGGAGGAACCTTATGTTGAGGGTTTACAGGCTATCAAAGTACCACAAGCAGGGATCGTAGATTATAAACAAGTATGTGAAACTTTAGTTTTATTGCTTAAAAACCATGGTGCAGAAATGTTGTTAAATACAGAAGTAATAGATATCCTAGAATATGAGCAAAAAGTAGAAATCATCACTAATGAGAAGGAGTTTAATACAAGTTTTGTTGTAAATTGCGGGGGTCTGCATAGTGATCGACTTACAAAAATGACAGGTTTAAAACCAGACTTGCAAATTGTTCCTTTTCGTGGAGAATATTATGAATTAAAACCTGAGAAACACTACCTGGTAAAAAATTTAATTTATCCTGTTCCTAACCCAGACTTTCCATTTCTAGGCGTTCATTTTACTCGAATGGTGAATGGAGGAGTAGAAGCGGGACCAAATGCGGTGCTTAGCTTAAAAAGAGAAGGTTATCGAAAAACAGATTTCGATTTGAAAGATTTTTCAGAAGTTATGAGATTTAGAGGGTTCTGGAAGCTCGCAGTAAAGTATTGGCAGGAGGGTGCGAAAGAGATGTGGCGCTCCTATAGTAAAAAAGCTTTTGTGAAAAGTTTACAAGAATTAATTCCTTCGATTCAAGAAAATGATTTAGAACCCGCACCTTCTGGAGTTAGAGCGCAAGCATTACAATCCAATGGTAAGTTAGTGGATGATTTTTTTATTGTAAGTGGAAAAAGAAGTATTCATGTGTGTAATGCACCTTCCCCTGCAGCTACTGCTTGTTTTCCAATTGGAAGCAAGATTGCCGTACAAGTACCAGAAGCAGAATCATCTGAAATATTTATGAGCAAGCCATAAATTTAATTAAAAATAAGTAGAAAATTGTAAATATAAATAATAATATGTAAACATCTTCCTTCTAATTTTTATGTTTTAGGATATAATTGATATGATGTTTTAATTTAGGAGGATAATTTTATGGCAATTTTACAGAAGCAAGGACTAACTTCAGAAGATTTACAACTATTAAATTCAGAAATGTTAAAGAAACAAAAGTCATCTGGTGTAACTTGGTTATTATGGTTCTTTACTGGAGGAATAGGGGGGCATCGGTTTTATTTAGGAAAAACAGGTACGGCAGTTGCAATGTTATTGACACTCGGAGGATTGGGAATATGGACATTTATAGACCTATTTCTACTAAATGGTATGATAAAAACTACTAATGAAAATATTGAAAATGATTTAATCTCTGAAATACGATTATATAAAGATGCAGAACAAAATTCTGCTGTAAGTGTTTAAGCAAAGAAGGTGAAAGATTGAATCAGAAATTAAGCAAAAAAGATCTTACACTTGAAGAACTAGCCTTTTTGGAATCAGAAATGCTAAAAAAGGTGAAGAGTAAAGAAGCGGCTTGGGGTTTATGGGCAGGATTATCATTTTTTGGGGCTCATCGGTTTTTTACTGAAGATTACAAATATGCAAGTGTGATGCTTACAACTACAATATTACCATTAATTACCATCATCCTTTTAGTTGGTTCAAATATTTCAGGAATATTTTTTGCTGTTTCTATATTTTTTTTGATAGGTTCTGTTGTTTGGAGTTGGATTGATGCTTTTTTCCTTAATTCAAGAATAACCAAGTTAAATGACGACATTGAGCAAACTATTATATATGAGATTTCAAATGGTAGAGGTTGATGTCAAATATTTTTATCGCATATAACATTTGGATAGCTATGATGTTGTCCAAATGTTCTTTATAAAGAGCTAGATAAACTTTATGTATTTATCCCCAATATCCCCAATATCCCCAATTGTTCCGTGCGTCCAGCAATCATGTTACTAGAATCACATCTTGAAGTTTTTCACTGGATTTTTCATCTACATCAACTCCCAATCTAATATTAAGGGAAAATAAAACCAGTATATAGGAGGGGTTCATATTGAGTAAATATATGGCAATTATGGCTATATTATCAGGAATAATATTTATTAAATTTGCAGAAGGTCCAATACAATCATCCTTTATGAAAATGGGCTTTATGTTTATAGTTGCTGGGGTAGTAATTTTCATTGCTCCATCGATCTTAAAAATGGTAAAAAAAATGAAAATGAATTACTTCCTAACCAATGGAACAAGTATTAAAGCAGATGTGGAAGGAGTGTTTATTAACTATAGCATTAAGCTAAAAGGTTATGGATCGTGGAACACCAGCACAGGTCAATCACCTTATAAAATAAAAGCGGAATGGTGCAATCCAAGGACGAATCAAATACATATTTTTACTAGTGAAAACCTTTGGATTGATTCATCCATTGATTTACCAAGTCAAATTGATGTTTACATTGATGAACTTAATCCTAAAAAATACTATATGGATTGTAGGTTCTTAGGAGATTCTGCATTAACAATGCCTAAAATGGGTAAGAGCGCAATTATTCCTATGATTTTGGGTTTTGGTATACTCATCTATATGTACTTTAAACTTACTTCTGCATTTGGAGTATGAACAAACTCTAAATAAAATAGGAGGATTTCAAGTTGTTAAAACTTAATGTAGTTACGTTGATTTTAGCAGGAATTATTTTAATAGACTTTGGTTTTGGAATGGAAAATCCAGAACTATTTAATGTGTCTGAACTCATGGTGAAGATGGGGTTTCTTTTTATTGTTTCAGCAATGGTTGCTTTCATGATACCAACAATCATAAAGCTTATTAAAAAAACAAAAGCAAGCTATTTTCTATCAAATGGAATCCATATTAAAGCAGATGTGAAAGAAGCGTTTATTAACTATAGTATTACACTAAAAGGTCATGGATCGTGGAATACGAGCACAGGTCAATCACCTTACAAAATTAAAGCAGAATGGTATAATCCAAAAACAGATCAAATACATATATTTATTAGTGAAAACCTTTGGATTGATTCATCCATTGATTTACCAAATCAAATTGATGTTTATATTAAAGAAATAAATCCCAATAAATACTATATGGACTGCAGGTCTATAATAGATTCGATTCAAAAAACACGTAAATTAAATAAAATATTTATTATTCATATTTTTGCAAATATGGGATCTCTTCTTATCGCATATTTTGTACTTCATAAAATTGTTTTAAATGCTTTAAATTGAAGAAAGAAAACTTTGAACCAAAATTAATGATTGAATTAGAAAAAATGAAAAAAACGTTTGGACAACTGTTCTGTTGTCTAAGCGTTTTTAGTTTTTTTAAAAAATAAAGTATGAAAAAACTGGAATGATCCAAAATAAATAAGAAAATACATTTAAATATGACAATAAAAGGAGGTAAGATTGGACAAATGGTTAAAGGAAGTATGATTACCAAAATAATAGTGGTTATCATCTTTTTCACTATTTTATCGACGCCTTTACAAGCAAGTGCAGAAGGAACTGAAAATGCTCAACAGGATTGTTATAGTCAAGAAGTTGTAGATTTAAAATTTGAACTTAGAAGACTTTGGATAGATCACACATGGTGGACAAGAAATGTGATCATCAGCAAACTTGCTGGCTTAGATGATAAAGAAAAAGCATTAGAGAGATTATTACAAAATCAAACGGACATTGGTAATGCAATCAAACCTTACTATGGGGACGAAGCTGGTGAAGAACTGACTAAACTGCTGATTGATCATATTTTGATCGCAGGTAACATTATTGATGCAGCTTTAAGAGAAGATGAAGTTGAATATGAAAAACAAAATACGGCATGGTTTAAAAACGCCGATGATATTGCCAGTTTTTTAAGTAAGGCAAATCCAAATTGGTCAGAGGAAGAATTGCAAGATTTACTTTACTTGCATTTGGAATTAACAAGGGATGAAACGGTTGCTAGGCTGGAAAAGGATTGGGAGGCAGATATTGATGCATTCGACGTAGGTGAAGATCATATTATTAAACTGGCTGATACTCTTTCAGAAGGGATCATTAAACAGTTTCCAGAGCAGTTTAAGTAAATCAAAATTATTGTGCGGCTTCTAGTTTAAAGCTTAGAGGTCGTTTTTTTTGATAATAATGAATTGTTTATATCAGCGAGCATATTCATCAGGTGTTTTACCAATGATGTTTTTGAAATCTTTTATAAAGTGAGATTGATCATAATAGCCAAGATCCATCGATAGTTTCAACCAGTCATGATTTAAATTATGGTCAATCATTTCAGCTGCATTTTGAAGGCGGTAAAGTTTAATCACCCATTTAGGGCTGACTCCTACATATTGTTGGAATATTCTCTGTAACTTTCTTTTATTTATGCGAATCTGTTCACAAACATGATCTACTTTCGTAATTTCTTTGTTTTCAATTATTACATCGATGATTTCATTTATAAATCTTACATTCTCATCTTTTTTAGGTAGTTTTTCACAAATGACACTTTCTAAGTATTCAACCATTTTTTCTTCATTAGGAAGGGACAGAACAGCTTTCTCAAGTGTCCGAGAATCAATAGCGAATACATTCTGAACGTCCATAGGATGGTCGATTAAATCAGAAACTGATTGTTTAATAAAAGGATAAAACCCTCCTGGTTTGAATTTGACTCCAAAAACACACCCCTTTCCTTTTACAGGATAGGAGAACATATTTTTTGCAGGTCCAAATATCCCAGTTTTATTTTTTTCAATGACTAAATTAACGCAAGGATTCGGAATGACATCTTGCCAAAATGGTTCTTTATCTGTTAAATCCCATTTAACTCTCCAAAAGTGTTTTATGAAAAAACTAGTTTCTAATGAAGGAGTATAACGTGAGAGGTGATAACTTTTATCTCTATCGTTTAACTTCAAAACCCCCATACTTTTATTAGTTACATTTGAATTCATATATTGTTCTCCTTTTTATTCCTTTAAAGGTTTGTATGTCTAATCATTAAAAATGAACTTGTCGTGTTTTTACAATACTTTCATTTTATTAACAATTATAATTATTTTAGTAATGTTAAACAAATAAAACTTTTTAAATATGGAGGATGAACTATGAATAATCTTAAACTTAAATATGAATTTTACATTGATGCTCAGCCAGAGGAAGTTTGGAATACTTTAATATCACCAGAAGGCACTCGTAAAACTTTTTTTGGATGTGTGATAAAATCCACCTTTAAAAAAGGGGATTCGTTATCGTATGTAGGACCTGGTAAAGAAGGGGACGAAACAATCCATGTGTATGGAGAGGTATTAGCATTTGAGCCTAATAAAGTGTTTAGTTATATGGAACACCCTGGTTCTTCT
The DNA here is from genome assembly GCF_040100845.1 of Chengkuizengella sp. SCS-71B. Lineage (NCBI taxonomy): Bacteria > Bacillati > Bacillota > Bacilli > Caryophanales > Paenibacillaceae > Chengkuizengella > Chengkuizengella sp. SCS-71B. The sequence continues at coordinate 191,508 of NZ_JAZHSH010000001.1, forward strand.
TATCATGCCAATCATGAAGAGCTCGAGTCAAGAGTTACTTTTACATTGGAGTCAGTTGGTAAATGTACAAAATTGACATTGGTGAATGATCAGTGGACAGCTAACCACCCTGCTTATGAAAATACGGAGCAACATTGGTGGATGATTCTTAGTAATATAAAAACAGTGACAGAAACGGGGAACGTATTAGACTTTGGTTGGTAGAGCCGGGACAGAGTTTATCTTATGAAGTAAACAAGAATAAATAAAAATGTTTAAGGAAAAATATTGAAATGGTGTAAGGGACGGGATGTAGTTCACTCGTTCCTTCTTAAGATATTAGAACAAAATCATTTTAGTGGGGTGTAGATATGTCAGTAGAAATGCTTTCCACCTTTATTATACTAATCATCGCTACCCTATTTTTTATAAGTGGTAAAGTAAGAGCGGATATCGTAGCGGTAGGATCACTATTGTTATTATTTATTACAGGCATCCTAACCACGAATGAAATTTTAGCAGGTTTCTCCAACTCTATTGTCATTATGATCGCTAGTTTATTTATTGTTGGAGCAGGAATATTTAATACAGGATTAGCCAAGCAAATTGGCAAACAGTTACTTAGATTAGCTGGAGAAAGCCAGTGGAAGCTTTTTATCATTATTATTATCGTTGTGGGTGGTTTTAGTGGATTTTTAAGTAATACAGGTACTGTTGCCGTTTTGTTGCCCGTTGTTTTAAGTATTTGTATGGAAATGAAAGCAAACCCATCTCAGTTTTTAATTCCACTTGCGTTTGCAAGTAGTTTAGGCGGGATGATGACTTTAATTGGGACACCTCCTAATATCGTCATTAGTGAGGTATTATTAGAATACAACTATGAACCGCTATCTTTTTTTGATTTTACACCGTTAGGATTAGTGGCATTAATTGTTGGGGGGCTATTTCTTTTAGTTACAAGGAATAAGTTGTTGCCGAACCGTCAAACTCGTCGAAATGCACAATCCTCTTTATCCTCTAATGAACTAATTAGTTTTTATGAGTTGCAGAATAAACTTCATTATGTTCGTGTTACCAGCACTTCTAATATTGTGAGTCAAAATTTAGCTGATATTAAACTTTCTGAAAAATATAAAATCACTGTGGTTGAAATTCACCGTAGAATAAACGGACGTTTTATTGGATTGGGACAAAAACAACTGTCCCCTTACTCTAACACCATTTTGCAAGAAAATGATTGTTTACTTTTATTTGGTGATGGGCAAGTAGTTAATCAGTTTATTTCTGACTATAATCTTGAACATGCAAGTAAAGATAATAGGATATTACAAGAAGAACTCGTCTCTAAAAAATTCGGACTATTGGAATTTTTTATCCCCCCTCATTCTAAGTTTCAAAATAAAACTATAGCTGATTTGCACTTTAGAGAAAAATACCATTGCAACGTAGTAGCCATAAACAAAAAAGGAAAGTTCATTGTTTCTAATATAAAAGACGTTAAGTTGAATCTTGGTGACGCTTTATTGGTTCATGGCGATTGGGATGATATCGAGTTATTAGCAAGTGAGAAGTTAGACGTAATTAGTGGAGCAGATGTTTCTAATGAAGCAAAAGCTGCTTATGGCAAAGGAAAGGCACCGATTGCGGCAACCATTATGCTCTTTATGCTTTCTATGATGATATTAGAAATAGTACCCACTGTAGTTGCTGTCATGATTTCTGCATTTTTGATGATCATAACAGGATGTATTAAATCCATTTCAGAAGCATATCAGCAAGTAAATTGGGAGGCAGTCGTATTGTTAGCTGCGATGTTACCAATGGCTACAGCATTAGAAAAAACAGGAGGTATTAAATACATATCGGATGGATTGTTATCTACAATCGGTGAATTAGGAACGTATCCTCTGTTCATTGGGTTCTATCTAATTACGATGTTATTAAGCCAATTTATAAGTAATACAGCTACAGCAGTTATATTTGCTCCCATCGCAATCACAACTGGCATTAATATAGGTGTTAGTCCTTATCCTTTTTTAATGGCTGTTGCCATATCTGCCAGCATGGCATTTGCTACTCCAGTTGCTTCACCTACAAATGCTTTAGTGATGACTGCAGGTGGATATTCTTTTTCTGATTATGTGAAAGTGGGTGTTCCATTACAACTAGTTCTCGGTATAGTAATGCTCATCATGATACCACTGCTGTTTCCATTCTAAAATAATAACACATCCATTCTTGTTGAAGGCAATTCCCCATTCTAAGGGTTTAAGGGTAATTTAGTTGTATGAGCATTTTTTTTTATCATTTCTATTGACAAACATAGATTACAGATGTAGTATGTATTTACGGACTACAGTTGTAGGGAGGTGTTGTCAATAATCGAAAAAATCATTGTAAGAGTGGAGTGTAATAAAAGCATTATAAAAATATCACCCAGTATTTTCATTTGAAATGATGATTGTTTTAAAGAATCGAACTGGAGTCCTGACACCATTCTCACCTTGATTATATGACTGTAAAATATAGAATTTTAAATTTCATGCTACTACTTAAACGATAAAAAAATAAGGAGGATTAATATGTTTAAAAAAATATCATTAAAAAAATCTATTACAGCTACTGTATTGGCTGTAGGAATAGGCTTAGTCGGGTTAACGAGTGCTTTTGCGAGTACAAATGCTGGTGCTAATGAAATTGTTTACGATGAAATTATTGATCATGAAATAATTTTAAAAGAAGCAAAAGAAGCAGGAATAGAAACAGAAGGTAAAACGATAGAAGAAATCTTGGAAGAACTGGACAATAAGTATCTAATTGAAGAAGCAAAAGAAGCAGGGATAGAAACAGAAGGTAAAACGTATGAAGAAATCCTAGAAGAACTGGATTATAAGTATCTAATGGAAGAAGCAAAAGAAGCAGGGATAGAAACAGAAGGTAAAACGGTAGAAGAAATCCTAGAAGAACTGGACAATAAGTATCTAATGGAAGAAGCAAAAGAAGCAGGGATAGAAACAGAAGGTAAAACGATAGAAGAAATCTTGGAAGAACTGGACAATAAGTATCTAATGGAAGAAGCAAAAGAAGCAGGAATAGAAACAGAAGGTAAAACGGTAGAAGAAATCTTGGAAGAACTGGACAATAAGTATCTAATGGAAGAAGCAAAAGAAGCAGGAATAGAAACAGAAGGTAAAACGATAGAAGATATCTTGGAAGAACTGGACAATAAGTATCTAATGGAAGAAGCAAAAGAAGCAGGGATAGAAACAGAAGGTAAAACGGTAGAAGAAATCTTGGAAGAACTGAACAATAAGTATCTAATGGAAGAAGCAAAAGAAGCAGGGATAGAAACAGAAGGTAAAGCGTATGAAGAAATCTTAGAAGAATTGATAAATATCTATCTAATGGAGGGAGGAATAGAAACAGAAGATACAATGTATGAAAATTTACAGTTAGAGGAACTATACGATTGATTTTGATTCAAAATTTAGAGTTGTGCCCTGTGCGCAGCTCTATTATTTTGAATTGTTTAAACATACAAGATTCTTTTAAGAGTTTACTTGACAAAACTAATATTATGGCTGTAGTATGTATCTAAAGACTACAAATGTAAGGAAGTGATTCCAATTAAAGATCTCCCAAAAATATCAGAAGCTGAATGGAAAATAATAAAAGTATTATGGAGAAATTCACCATTAACTTCATCTGAAATTATTGATGCATTAAAAAAAGATACGAGTTGGAGCCCTAAAACGATTCATACACTCATTAGTCGTTTAGTCAAAAAAGAAGCGATTGGAGTAAAAAAAGAATCTCGATTAAATTCTTTTTTCCCACTTGTTACTGAGGACGAGTGTAAGAGAGTAGAAACAAAATCATTTTTGGAAAAAGTATATTCAGGTTCCGTTAAAATGTTTATTGCAAATTTCATCAAAGATGAAAAACTATCTCAAAATGAGATTGAAGAATTAAAACTCATTCTTGAAGAAAAAAAGGATTCTTAGTGTAAGGACATCCTCAATAAAAAGGAGGAGAATTAGTGGACCTAACATCATTATTTAAAACCATTTTAAATTTATCATTGATGAGTAGTGTTGTCATAGGAATGATCATATTAGTAAAATTGATTTTTAAAGATAAACTGAATCCCCAATGGCATTACTATATCTGGTTCCTTGTTATATTAAGATTAATCATTCCGTATACACCAGAAAGCTCATTGAGTATTTTCAATTTATTTCCCCAAACACTACAACAGATTGATTCCACACAGCACATAAGTAATGCAGAAGTTTTCAATAATAAAGACAACAATTTTATAATACCGAATACGGATAAAAATGCTAACCGTGGACAGGAGTCCCTTGCTCTTACTCCAAATCAAGTGAATGAAACTTTTAAGTTGAATTACGAGGTATTAGGAATCATTTGGATTACAGGTACACTTATCATATTGTTAACGTTTCTCATTGTAAATACGCGATTTCATTGGAAACTTAGGAAACAATCAAGATGCGAAGATGTAGAGTTTACTAAACTTTTAGCGAATTGCAAAATTGAAATGAAGATGAGAGATAAGATTATCATGATTTATGATGATGCAATAAACACACCTTCAATCACAGGGTTGATTCGTCCCAAACTATTACTGCCAAAAGAAATAATACATCAATTATCAGATGAAGAGAAAAGATATGTATTTTTGCACGAGCTTACTCATTTAAAAAGAAAAGATATCTTCATTACTTGGATTACTTTATTCGTTCAAGCGATCAACTGGTTTAACCCTTTGGTTTGGTATGCCTTTTATAGAATGCGTGAAGATGGTGAAGTGGCATGTGATGCTTATGTTTTATCTCATTTAAAGAAATCAGAGCATTTGGAATATGGGAAAACAATTATCACTGTTTTAACAAAACTATCCAAACCTAATTTGATTCCTGTATCGATGGGAATGGCAAAAAACAAAAAGATGATAAAAAGAAGAATATTGAGAATAAAAACGTATAAAAAAACGTCATTTAAAAAATCTGTTACGGCTGCTGTATTAGCAGTAGGAATTGGCTTAGTAGGGTTAACTAGTGCTATGGGGAGTACAAATACTGAGAGCTCAGTAGAATATATAGGCTATATTAGTGATAAAGATATGAATGGAATATTCGTAGTTGAAGGGGATTCTCAGGAAGATGTACAAACAGATTCCGATAGAGCTTGGTTTTCTATTCCTAATGATTTGCAGTTAGATGATTTGCAAGTAGGTCAAAAAGTAAAAGTATTATATAGTGATATGACATCATTATTTCCAGAACAATTTACAGCAGAAAAAGTGATCGTGTTGGATGATTTTTGGGTCAATATAGATATCCCATCATATGAAATTTTTGATACTGAACTAATTTTAGAAGAAGCAAAAGAATTAGGTATAGAAACAGAAGGAAAAACAATTGAAGAAATCTTAGAAGAACTGGATCATATTTATCTAATGGAAGAAGCAAAAGAAGTAGGTATAGATACAGAAGGGAAAGCGGTTGAAGAAATCATGGAAGAACTGGATCATATTTATCTAATGGAAGAAGCAAAAGAAGTAGGTATAGAAACAGAAGGAAAAACGATTGAAGAAATCTTAGAAGAAGTGGATAATATCTATCTAATGGAAGCCGAAACCCAAGGTGAAACGGTTGAAGATGAATAATCAAAAAAAATTACCGTACTTATGTAAAGAACCTCTAAAATCACAAGTAAAGTGTTTTTTGAGGTTCTTTTTACGTTTGAAGAGTTTACGGAAAGAAATTTCTAAATTACAGCTTAAATGAGCTTTTCAAGGATACGATCATATTAAACACAATATGATCTTTTGTTGTGTGTTTTGGATCTACATTAAAATAACCGTGTCTAAAGAACTGGTATTTATCCTGCGGCTTTACATCTTTCATATTGGGCTCAATGAATCCATTTAAAACTTGTAAAGAACTCGGATTCACATGATCTAAGAATGTTTTTTCTTCAGCATTTTCTTCCACTTGCTGTTCTTCTTCATCTAATATCAATGGTTCGTATAAGCGGAATTCTGCTGGAATTGCATGATTTGCATCCACCCAATGCAGTGTTCCTTTTACTTTACGTCCCGTAAATCCTGAACCACTTTTTGTTTCGGGGTCATAGGTACAATGGATTTCAATGACTTCTCCATTTTCATTTTTTATCACATTTTCACATTTAATAAAGTACGCATGTTTCAATCGAACTTCATTTCCAGGAAATAAGCGGAAATATTTTTTAGGTGGATTCTCCATAAAATCCTCTTGTTCAATATAAATTTCTCTTGAAAAAGGAATTTGTCTTATCCCCATCTCAGGATTTTCAGGGTTGATTTCCGCATCTAACATCTCAACCTGTCCCTCTGGGTAATTGGTAATCACTATTTTTAAAGGACGTAGAACCCCCATCGTACGGGGTGATTTTAGTTTTAAATCTTCTCTAACATAATGGTCAAGCATTCGAGAATCAACGGCTCCGTCTCCTCTTGTTACACCTAACTCACGAATAAAGGTGCGGATGGCTTCTGCAGTAAAACCTCTTCTTCTAAGAGCAGAAATAGTAGGCATACGGGGATCATCCCATCCGTCCACAAACCCTTCGTCTACTAGCTGCTTTAGTTTACGTTTACTCATCACTGTGTTTGTTAAATTTAGACGACCAAATTCAATTTGTTGAGGAGTGCTTTCCATTTCGGTTTGTTCAATAATCCAATTATATAGAGGCCTTTGATCTTCAAACTCAAGTGTACAGATCGAATGTGTCACATCTTCTATGGCATCTTCTATCGGATGAGCAAAGGCATACATTGGATAAATACACCACTTATCTCCAGTATTATGATGTGTTGTATGTGCAATTCGATATAAGACTGGGTCTCTCATATTGATATTAGATGAACTCATATCAATTTTAGCTCTTAATACTTTTTGTCCATTCCCAAATTCACCTTTACGCATACGATCAAACAAATCAAGATTTTCTTCTATAGTTCGATCACGATAAGGACTGTTTTTACCTGGTTCAGTTAAAGTGCCACGATAAGAACGGATTTCATCTGCTGATAGATCATCCACATAAGCTAACCCTTTTTTAATTAATAGTATCGCTCGATTGTACATTTCTTCAAAATAATCTGAAGCAAAAAATAACCCATCCCAATCAAAACCAAGCCATTGTACATCTTCTTTGATGGATTGAACGAATTCCACATCCTCTTTCAAAGGATTGGTATCATCAAAGCGTAAGTTTGTTTTCCCATTAAATTCATCGGCAAGATCAAAGTTAGTTATAATCGACATTGCGTGTCCAATATGTAAGTAGCCATTCGGTTCAGGTGGAAAACGAGTGATCACATGGTCACGTTTACCTGTTTCTAAATCTTTTTGAATAATGGGTCTAATAATATTAGATGTGTTATTTTCCATCATTTTCAACCTTCCTTATTTTAAAGATCATGTTCACATAAAATTTAATCTTATTTATAACATATATAAAAAGTTTTTTCCAACATTCTTATTTGATTAGAAACGAACCATAATTTATTTTAACATGAACTATCATATCTGACCTTATTCTATATTTTTGACTAGTTATACGCATTTTAGTTTACATGATTATGCATCATTTTTACTATAGAATTCATATAATGCATATGTTATGGTTATATATACATTCAAAATTTCAATAATTGAATGAAATGGTTGGAGTGGGAGGAAAAGAGATTAAAAAGAAAGGAGGAAAGCAGAGATATTTTTAGTGGTTGTTCACAATTAAAGTTATAGTTACAACTTTATATAGAAATCGTTTTCAAAATTATTTTAATTTAACAAATTTTATTTTTCTTTTAAAAAAGAGTTGTTTAATTTTATTGCTAGTTTTACTTAAATTCTTGTTGAACAATACATAGTGAGAATAATATTACAATATGACCTGTATGATTTTTATCTTCTGATAAGGTAAGTATTAATAAGGTGGTTATGAAGTTAAAAAAATATGGTTCAAGTTTGATTATTACAGTTCTATTGTGTAACTAGGAATTTATTGTTTTTATAATAAATAACTCACTATTATAAATATACATCAGAAATTATTATATTTATATAATTCCACAAGAATAATAAAAACCCTTTTAAATTATAAAATTTATTTTCAAATGTTAAAAAACGATTAAAAAACGTCATGGAGGAGAAAATATGTTAAAAAAAATGGTATCGATAACATCAATGCTATCGTTAGTATTATCATCATTATTTACTGGCAATCTCGTATCTGCTGCAGATGATTATATAGCTGAATTAAAAACAGTAAGTTCAAGTTCATCACAAATCTCTTTTACATCTAATGTGAATACAAGCTGGGTTGATGTTCATTACAAAGTAAATTCAGGTGTACAACAAAATGTTAGAATGAATCAAAATGGGAGTACTTTTACACATAACTTAAACAATTTACAAGCTGGAGATGTTGTAAGTTATTCTTTTACTTACAATAATGGAATACCTGCTTACGATACATCTTGGTTTACTGGGACACATGGTGAAGTAGTTGAGCCAGAACCGACACCAGAACCGACACCAGAACCGACACCAGACCCTGAACCCAATCCGGATGCCCCACCTCTTATTGTGGATGATTTTAATGAATGGATACAATGGAACGGGAATCAAAATGACTTAGGTCAAGCCATTGTAAGAAACGGTGGTACTTACAATCTAGAAGGGAATGCAAATCTGTATTTCTTCTTTAATGGAGGCAGCTCTCCTGAATCTTTTGATCAATTCGTTAATAGAGATATTTCTGCTTATGATACTTTAGAGTTAGTATTAAAAGGTGGATCAGGAGGAGAAGAGGAATATATTAATTTAGTCTTAAATGATGATTCTAATCATTCCCTATCTTTATCTAACTATGGGAATCTGACAACAAACTATAGTACAATACAAGTCCCATTAGCAGATTTTAATGCAAACCTTGTTAACGCTAAATATATTCGTTTTGAAGGTGTGGGAACTGCAAAGATCGTTCGTATTGATGAAATGATTCTAAAATCAACTGGTATTTCACCAACGGATCCAACAGACCCAACAGACCCAACAGATCCAGTTGATCCAGACCCAACGGATCCGACAGATCCTGGTGATGTCCCTGATTTTCCTACAGGTAACGGTGTAATGACTTTCCAATTGCAAAATGGAACAAATGGACAGTATTCAGATGATGAAATTTATTGGGCAATTTATGGTTATAACAAAGCAACAGGACAGCTTAGTTATGTTGATGCTAATGGGAATTTAATTGCTAGTTCAGTCAGTGACAACGATGCACCTGGTCATTTAACGAAAAATGGTGAGAATTATGCTAATTATTTTAATAAAATGAGTGAAACAGATTGGGTTTCTATGCCGGAAATTGATTCTGGTAGAATGTTCATTAGTATGGGAAGTCCAATGTATATCAAACTAAATATGGCTGCTGATGGCAGAGTAGGGTTTGCTGGACCAGATTTGAACAATCCAACTGATCCGAACCAAGACATTTATTTTGAGTGGATTGAGTTTACAATTGATCAGTGGGGGTATCATGGAAATACCACAAGAGTTGACCAATTCAGTTTCCCAATCACTACTAGATTAGTGGCTTCCGACGGTTATGATAGAATCGTTGGTGAGACTTACACTCGTGACCAAATATTTACTGCATTTAATAATGAAATGCCAACAGAATTTCAAACCCTGGTTGAAGAGCCATATCGAATTGTTGCCCCTGGAAAAGGTGAATTTAAGCCTGAAGGAATTTACGGAAATTACTTTGATAACTACGTTAATGAAGTATGGGACTATTATAGAACTAACGAACTAACATTTACAGCCGAAGCTGGTTCATTCAGTGGTCATGTAATAGGAGATGATTTTGTCTTTTCTAAAAACGGTGGTCCATATGATTTATTCATTAGAAATAAACCAACAACACTTGAAGTGTTTGAGTGCTCAGGACCGATGGATACAGGTAGTCCGGATGAAAAAGTAGTAGAAGCTCAAGTTTGCGCTGCTTTAAATAGAGGTATTATGTACGATCCTGCAAATTGGGGTAATTCTGATTTTTTTTATCAAAATGATACTGCCAACTTTTATGCAAAATTTTGGCATGACTATAGCATAGATGGATTAGCTTATGGATTTGCTTATGACGATGTTAGAAATTATAGTACTTTATTAGAACATCATGATCCTGACGCATTATTCATTAATGTGGGTTGGTAGTATGAAGTTTATTTAAAAAGTTTTGAAAAAAAATATGAAAAAAAGCTTGTAGGAGTTGCTTTTTCCACAAGCTTTTTTCAGTATTTTAACATTATACCAACATTATTGTGAGATTCCTCAAATTATTGATTCAGAAAGTTTATAATTTAATAACTAGAGGTGTTTTAGCCTTGTTTTGTATTTCGATGTACTAGTTAAATTCATTTTCTTTTTCCTTCTATAATTATGCTTTTTTGTATTCCCGACGATATAAGCCCCAAAAGGTAATAACGAAATTAAATAAATCAATATAAAAGTAATGAGTAAAGTAATCACAAATAGCCCCAAAACTTGAGTAATTGTATGATTGAACCACTCCACTGTATATGGAGCAATATACCTTTGTACCTGCCAATGCACTAAATAAATACCAAAAGAATATTTGCTTATTAAATTTACGATTCGGAGGTTTGGTATCAATTGACCCCATGCCATCACTGCTAAACTAATGGAAAAGGTTAGAGGAATTAAATCAAACCTTCTTGAATTGACACCCACGATACCTGATTTGTAACTGAAATAAACAATATATATTGAGCTTAATAACCCCAAGATTGTATACCATCTATATTTAAATAACGTTTTGGAAAAGAATTTATAATGTCTACCAATTAAAAAAGCAATTGTGAAGTAACCAAACCATGCAGTAAAAGGTAATTTTAGTTCCGCTTTATATTCTTGAACGAACGGTATATTCGTATGTAACAAATACAAATGAATTCCCATTACAATAAAACTAATGGGGATGAGAATTCGTATTGGAATGTTAAAACGAATCACAAAGTAATGTAATACATAAAATTGAAGAACTATTAAAATGAAATACCCTTCGTAACTACCTAAAAAGATATTATCTAGCAGTTTTTTCTGTAAGTCGATATTTGAATATAGTTGCTTTACAATGATGGCATCAATGACAGCAAATACTAAAAAAGGCACATAAATCCACTTCAATCGCTTCTGCCAAAATTGATCAGGTAATTGATCAGGATATCGATTAGCTAAGATCATCTCTGATAAGATAATGAATGTTGGGGTAGCATAACATAAAAGAATTCTTAATAGCTCGTATAATTCATTATTGGGATATCCAGTTAGATTGCCAGTTTGAGTTGTGCTGTGTAAAAAAACAATGCTAAGACAAGCTATAACTCTTAATAAATTCCATTCTTTTATCATAATTAACCTCTTAGATGTTAAAAAAATTTATTGAATCATGAAACAAAATGAAAAGCTATAAAACTATCATATTAAATAAAGGAAAAAGAAACTAGATTCAATTATTGCCAAAATATCAATCAAAGAATGCTATACTTAAGTAAACATAAATGTATGGATTCGTTTATATATGATTTAGATCAATTTTTCATGGGAAAAGGGAGTTGGAAATTGTGCAAAGATCAGCACTTATAGCAGGAGCTAGTGGCTTGGTTGGAAGTGAATTGCTTACCTATTTACTTGAAAGTAATGAATATCATAGTGTTACAGCGATTGTACGAAAGTCACTTCATATCAAACATCCGAAATTAAAACAAGTCATTGTTGACTTTGAACAACTAAACAAAGATGAACAAATTTTTAAAGTGGATGATGTTTTTTGTTGTTTGGGAACGACGATAAAAAAAGCAAAAACACAAGAAACGATGACTAGAATTGATGTGGAGTACCCACTTCAAATAGCAAAGTTGTCTAATAAGATGGGGGCAAGACAGTTCCTTGTTATAAGTGCTATGCAAGCAAATCCTAGCTCCTTAACGTTTTACTCACGTATTAAAGGGAGGTTAGAGCAAGAGTTACAAAACATTGGTTTTGAAACACTTCATATTTTTAGACCTTCGTTATTAATAGGGGATCGAAAAGAATTTAGATTTGGTGAAAAAACAGCAGAAATTCTATTTAATGCACTTTTTTTTATTTTTATTGGTCCTTTAAAAAAGTATAGAGCTATACATGCAACAACCGTAGCTCAAGGAATGCTTAATGCTGCAAAAAGTAGGAAAAAGGGTGTATTCATTTATTTATCAGATGAAATATAAAAGGTTCAGAAAATTTCTCTTGTAATTCTTACTTTAAGACACTTAAAATTAAAAAAATTTTACTTCTGTAATTTTACATGACTTACCCTATAAAATATAAGTACATAGATTTAATGTGCATTTGATTATGTATTGGATACTTATAGAGTCTATGTATTAGGAGGGATTAAGGTGTCTAGTGCTTACGGTATAATTGGGTTCGGTCAAGCTTTAGGTGAAGCATACAAAGTTGAGGATGAAATTTCAAAGTATACAACAAACATTGATAAGATTAAGAGTTGGGGTTACAAATATTTTTATGTTGCTCCTCCTGAAGTTAGCCAATCAGATTTAGCATTCAAAGCTTCCAAAGAAGCATTAAAAAACTCAGGGATGAATGCAGAGGATATTGATTATATTGCTTTAGCAATAAGCGAAGTTCCTGAGCATATGTATTGGGATCCTGCGTGTGAGCTGCAGCATAAATTAGGTGCTAATCGAGCTGAAGTTCAAGTATTTAATCAAGCATGTACTTCCGGTTTAATGGCATTTGATGCTATTGCAGGTAAATTTGCTATACACCCTGAGTATAAAAATGTTTTGATCGTGACTGCAAATCGATTTTGTGATAATCATAAAAATCGTGCTACATATAATGCCTATCTGCATTCAGATGGGGCTGTAGCTGCAGTAATAAAAAGGGATCATAATTATTGTAAATGGATCACTACTGAGACTGCTTCTGATGGAATGTACGCACCTCTTTTACGAAATGAATGGAGAGTTGCAGTTACGCCCTTTAGTGTTGAAAATAAAAGTACAGATACAGATAACCATTCTTCTCCTCTTTCAGAAGTTCATGCGCAATTAATGGATTTTTATAAATTAGTTCACATCAGAAATAGGTTGGTTGTTGAGTATGCTTGTCAAAAGGCAGGGATTGAACTTTCAGACCTTAAAAAAGTCATTTATTTACATGATAATGAAAATGAAATGAATGATTTTGCAATTGAATTTAACATTCCTGTAGGTCAAACGAATGCTAATTTGGCTTCTCAATTTAGCCATATGGGCGCATCTGATCAACTAATAGGTTTAAAATATTATTTAGAAACAGGCGAATTACAAAATGGAGATTATGTAGCGCTCATTGGAATAGGATCGGGCATGCATTGGGTGTGTACTTTATTGCAAGTATAGATCGTTTTTATTTCAAATAAATAGAATTTACAGCACTGTTGAGAATTCAACAGATGAATCCAGAAAGTTTTGATTGTGACTTTGTGCTATCCTATAGTAATCCACAGATTTTTTGTAGTATTTACTTTCAAAGTAATAATTTCCTAATTCAGTAGCAAGTGTTTTTGCAAGTATATAATGTTTATTGGTTAATGCGTATTGAATGGTTTCCTTCATTTCTTTCTCATAACATATGTGATTTTCTCTATATTTTAATATATTTGCTTTCATCGCTTTTAGCTCTATGTACAAATGTGATAGATGGTTATTGGATACCAAATCGAAAGCTGTAGATAAATAAAAGTCAGCGTTTTTCCAATTTTTTTGTTTATAAAAAACCTCTACTAAACTTTTACATGCATAGGCATATATGTTTCGATGAGGAATAAAGTGCTTCATGTTTTGATTTTTTGGTTGGATGAATGGTTGTGAAATATCTATTGCACTTTTGAAATATTGAGTAGCATGTTGATCCTTGCCAATTTTTTGATATACTTTGCCAATGTTATATTGGATCTCTGCATTTAATACATGATTCAGCTCCTGTTGTGAAAATAATAAACTTTGTGCTTTTTTTAGATGGGAGCGTGCATCTTCTATGCGGTTAAGGTCACGGTATTGTTGAGATAATAATATCAACGTCTTGATTAAATTTTCGCTATGATTGTGTTTTTTGTATATGGCTAAAGCTTTATTAGTATAGATTAAGTTAATACTAACCTCCTCAAAAATTTGTTGATATACCAGACTCATATTAAAGTACAAGTTACCGCTTTCTAAACTCGATTCATCTACAATATAACTTTCTGCTAATGAATAATAATGTTTTGCATCTTCAAATGACTGCTTGGCGTAAAAATAATTTCCAATGCATTTATTATAGTAAAAGAAATGATTATAGTTTGTTTTATCAATATTATTGTTATTAATGACTTTAACCGATTGCCCAACTAATTTCTCAGCCTCAGTAAATTTGTTGTTCAATGTATAATAATGGATGAGGATTCCATAAATATTAGCTAAGTCATTTTGTGCATGCATTTCCAAAGCATTCATGTGTAAATAAATTAATTGAGATTCGCTTAATGATTGCACATTATTTTTATTATTTTTGATGATTCGTTCTAATTTATTCCTATCATCATCTAATGTGTTGGTTAGGTCTTCAATAGTCAGCCCTAATTTTTTTGAAATTTGCTTTAAAAATGAAGGAGATGGTGTTACCTTTCCGTTTTCTACACGACATATATATGTTACAGATGCGATACCTTCGACTAACTCCCCTTGGGTAAGTTTCTTGTTTTTCCTTATCAGTCTTATTTTTTCTCCTATTTTCATTTTCCCACCTCAATATTTCATTTTGATACTTTAAACAAACAAAGCATGCCAAGTTAAAGTGAAATACTAATTTTCACATATCCTAACATAAATTAAAGTGATATCATATTGGGAAAATTTGAATTGAAGTGGTATAATAAATCAATAAAAAGCGGTATATTTCCCAACCCTGGAATTGGAGGGTTTGCATTGAAATTAGGAGAAAGAATATATTACAATAGAATTAGAAAAGGAATGACTCAAAAAGAGCTTGCGGCAGGCGTATGTTCTATTCCTTATCTAAGTAAAATTGAAAATCAAAATACGGAAGCCAGTGACGAAATTATCTCTTTACTTTTTAAAAAGCTAGACATTCAGTATTCAATGAATGATGAGGAATTTGAAAGTAAAACACTAGATTTAATAAATGAGTGGTATGAAGCGATACGTAGTAGAAATGTAGAGCAAATAGAAAAAACATATGAACAGTGTAAATTGGATATCGTGAGTATCACAAATCCAACTACAATTATTCAGTATAAATTAGTTCATATTAGACATTATTTATACAAACAGGAGTTGAATCAATGTGTAAAATTAATTGATGAACTAGACGATGTTGAGAAATTGTTGTCTGACCATCAATTATATATGTTTTATCACTTGAAAGGTGTTTATTTTTATTTTAAAAATGATCTAAATCGTGCGTTAGAATTATTAATAAAATCGCATCAAATTTCAAAGAAAATACAGTCACTTGAGAAAGATCCAAATGTGTATTACACTCTGTCTTTGGCTCATAGTAGGTTATTTCATATTTATGATGCTATTTATTATGCTGATTTAGCATTGGACTATTATCAAAGTGATTTTGATTATGAACGCATGATCGACACTAGAAGTATTTTAATCATTAATTACATAAGATTAAATCAGTTTGAGGATGCTAAGGCAAATTTGAACAGCTCATTAAGATTTGCTGAAAAGTTAAATGATCAAAAACGATTAGGGAGTATATATCATAACTTTGGATATTTATATTACGAAAAAAATGAAGATCGAAAAGCATTAGAGTATTACTATAAATCGTTAGAATACAAATCAGAAAAAACTGAATTATATTGCAATACAATCGTATATATAATAAAAGCATACATAAATTTAAATGAAGAATATAAAATTAAACAGTGGTTAAATAAAGGGTTGGAATTAGCAATACAAAATAAATGGAAATTAACGGAACATAAATTAAGATCAATTGCTGGAATGAAAGATATTAGACAGAGGCACTCAAGAGATTATCTTGAAAATGAGGCAGTTGAATATTTTACAATAAATTATACTAGAGATATGCTTATTGAGATTTACACAAAGCTAGGAGAATACTACTATGACTGTGGGAAATATAAAAAGTCTAGTGATTTTTATAAAAAAATTATTACGATGAGTTAATGGGAAAAGGAGGTGTATTCATGAAAAAGTTAATTATTATAAGTTTATTGTTAACTATTTTTTTTATCATGACAGCATTCGCAGCCGTTACTGGTGTAGAAGAACATCCTGAAATATTATCTGTTACTAATACTCCCATAAATTAAGAATAAGGCTTATGAATTAGAAGTCTTTCCATCTACCAAAACCTACCTCTATTTTAAGTCTTTTAAAAAAATATTTTTAAAAATCGCATCATTATTTTTAACCTAAGGAAAGTGCTCCATGTTAAAAAGAAATAAAAACAGAAAGCGTTTTCATTAGTGAGTTGAAACATTCATTCCCTTTTAGGCTGTAAATATATTTATTGTTTGGAGTCCATGTTCATGTTTGAAACTGGATAATTAAGAATTGCCACGCTTGTTAATAAGCTTGGCAAAAGAAAACAGACTATATTCAGAACCGTATGTAGATATTGAATCACTTTATCTATTGGGAATATAGTCTGTTTTTTTACTTACAACAATGTTATTTGCTTGTTTTTTACTAGATAAAAATACACCGCTAAGCACAAATACTAGCCCCACTAATAAACTCCATTTAACCTCTTCACCAAGTAACGTGTATCCCCAAATGATGGCAGTACCAGGTATAAGATAAGTTACCATTGTCGCAAATTCAGCGCTTCCCTTTTGAACCAGATAATAAAAGAGAATGTATGCAATACCTGAACCAAATACACCTAAACCGATTAACACAGAGATATTTGTCCAAGAAACTAAATGGGATATCGATATTGATTCAATGGAAAGAGCAACACTACCACTTCCAAGTGAACCAATAAACAAAGTACAAAAAGTAATCTGATACATAGATAATCCTTTGAGTAATCGTTTAGATAGTTGAGATGCAAATGCATAACAAAGGGTAGCGGCGATCATACAAGCAAATCCAAGCAAATCGACTGAAATAATATGAACAGGATCGATATCAAGTAAGATAATCAGACCGATTAAACCAATTCCGATTCCTAACCATTGCATACGATTGGTAGCTGCACGGAAAAATACAATACCAACAATAATGGTCCACAGTGGAGTTGTCGCATTTAATACAGAGGCCATACTGCTTGATAATCTAGTTTCACTAAATGCAATGAAGGTCCAAGGAATCGCCGTATTGATTAAAGCCATAATCGTTAACGGAACCCAAGACATTTTTCTAAATTCAAAAGGTTTTCGTAATATGAGCATAATCAGAACGATGGTAACTAAACCGAAAGAAGACCGTAAAAAAGCAATGGTCCATGGGCCGAAGTCTTCCAGTAATATTTTGATAAAGTAAAAAGATCCACCCCAAATGAGGCTGAGTAATATAAGTACAATAAAGAGTATACGGGGCATTTTTATTCCTACTTTCTATTATTGTTAAATTTATGAGTTAATAATTTTTATAAGGATTATGAATAAAGTTTTATTCTTTTTGAGTATTCATACTAGGAGTCCAATTGACTAGAAAGATACCTATAAAAATAAACAAACCTCCTAAATACACATACCATTGTACTATTTCTCCAAGTATCAACCATCCTGACAATACGCCAAAAAACGGAGCTAAAAAAAGAAATGCGCTAGTTTTCCCTGGATCACCTAAACTAAGTAGGTAATACCATGTGGCAAATTGTACAATCGAACCCATAATGGCAAGGTATAGTACGATCAGAAAAGATTCACTATTAAGAATGAGTCTGGGAGTTTCAATCGTTATGCTTAAAAGTAAGAGCATTAATCCACCAAATAACATTTGATAAGCGGTTAATGCCCATATATCAAAATGAGATCCCCATTTTTTCACCAAAATCGTTGCAATAGCCCAGGAAAGCCCTGCCCCTAAGCCAAATAAAGTCCCTGATTTTAACTGCAAATGGAATCCTAGTGTAACAATCACTCCTAGGCATCCTATCATGACTCCTATCCATTGGTAAAGTCGATATTTAAGATTAAGAAATATTGTTCCCATGATCACGACAAGAAGTGGGTTAATAAAAGTTAATATGGAGGATTCTCCTGCTGTAATTGTTCTAAGGCTAAGAAATATACAGCCCATAACACTAGCAGTTTGGAAAAGTCCAATGGTAAATATCTTACCCCAATTCCAAATGGATGAAGGAAGTTTCTTTTTTTTCACCCATAGAACCATTATAGAACCAGCCAATGTAAAGCGCAATCCAACAAGAAGTAGTGGTGATATGTAGGATAATCCCATTTTCCCTATTGCAAAAGAAGACCCCATAAGAGAAGTAGCCAATATAACTAGTATTCCGTATAAAAAACGATTCATATAATTTCCCCTCGATCAGCCTATTGATTTAAATGTGTAGGTTTATCCTCCCAATTATGTAATTGGAGCAAATAAACATCATTTAATAATAGGTATCTTATCATGATTATAGTTAGACCATGATCGAAGTATGAATGTTGAATTTAGGGGATTGACTTCTAATTTTGTTATTTTTGGTTTAACTTAAACAATGTTCCCTTTCGATAATATTCAGCTAATGTATTCTGATTTGTTAAGAATACTCCTGCCAATACCATGAACGATCCTATGACTGATAATGTTTGGATAGCCTCATCTAAAAATATAATGCCTAATACCATGGCAATAATAGGAGAAACATATAACCATGTAGACGGGAAAACAGGGTTCGTTTTGTTTACTAACCAATAAAATAAACCATGCCCCATGATTGAGCCAAAAATAATTAGATAAAGAATAGAAAGTAAGACAGATACGTGCGTTAATGCTGTTACTGTAGGTTTTTCAAAGATTAAAGAAAAAATTAATAACATGATTCCGCCAAATAACATCTGAAGGCCATTTAATAAAAATGGAGAGATTTCAGATTTCCCAGCCATAATTTTTTTTGACCGGATCGTACCAAAACTATAAAAAAACTGGCTTAAAACAATGGCAATAGAAGCAAACATCCACAATAAATGAATATCACCTTTTACTCCAGGCAATGCAATGAATATGACACCACCCAAACTAGCTATTAAACCCAATATCTGTATAGAAGAGAATTTTGATCTCTCATCGTATTTATTTAATAATAATATCATAATAGGTCCAAATGCGGATAATATTGCAGCTAATCCTGAAGGGATGTACTGTTCAGCCCAATATAAAGTTGAGAAGGTTCCGAAAGTAATACAAAATCCAACGATCACTATCTGTTTTAAAACTGTTATAGAAGGAAATTTAACTTTACGTATTTTAAAAAACAGTGTAACCAAAAACCCTGCAATGATAAATCTTAAAGATGCAGAAAAAATAGGGTCTACACCTGCGTCGATACCTACCTTTATTGCAAAAAATGTCGTACCAAATATAAAGCAAACCACTAAATAATTTAGAATAACCATTTGACCCTCTCCCTATGATGTTTATTTTCACAAGAAAAATTTACTACATTGGGGTAATAATAAGGTATAATGTGTATAACAGTAAAACAGATATTATAACAGTTGTAAGAAGAGAGTTGAAGATAAATGAAAATTACATTATCAAAACAAACGGATCTTTCACTTCCAGAGCAAATTTTTCAGTCTATTTCTGACCGTATTCTTTCGGGGTTATTATCTGAAGGCGAAAAACTCCCTTCGGTTAGAAAATTGGCTGAACAGTTAAAAGTTAGTTTGGTCACCATACAAAAAGCATATGAAAAGTTAGAGAAGAAACAGCTAATAGAAAGAAGACAAGGAAAAGGAAGCTACGTCAAAAGAAGGGTTAAGAAAACGGAAGAGGTCAATCCTTACAACTGGCAAAACATGATTGAAGACTTTTTGCCAAGGGCGCAAACGTGGAAGGAGATGAAATCTTTCTCAAAACAGCATAAATACAATTTATCCCTTGCGAATTTAGCTCATGAATTATTACCAATAGAAGAATTAATTAAAATGAGTACAAAGGTGATTCAAGATGAACCTACCATCTTGTCTTCATATAGTCCTGGACCTGGGGATCAAATTTTGAGAGAGGTTGTAAGTGAATATTTGGTAGATGAAGGTTTAGTTGTTTCTGCTGACAAAATTGTCATTACTAGCGGTGCTCAACAAGGGCTAGACCTTATTGCTAGAACCTTTCTTGGGGAAGGGGATGTCGTATTTGTTGAAGCTCCTACCTATATTGGAATTATAGATATTTTAAAATCCCGTGGTGTTACAATCAAAACGGTTCCCACAAATGAAGAAGGTATGAATTTAAACGTTTTATTACAAATGTGTGAGCAGTTTTCACCGAAGTTTATTTATACAAATCCTACTTTTCAAAATCCAACAGGTACCATTCTTAGTGAAAAGAAACGCAGGCAATTAGTTGAAATTGCACAAGCTTTTCATGTCATTATTATAGAGGATGACCCTTGGGGTGAATTAAGGTTTGAAGGATCTACAAAACCTATGAAAGCGATAGATGAAAATGGACATGTCATTTATTTGAAAAGCTTTAGTAAACCGATTTCTCCTGGTTATAGAGTAGGATGTATTATAGCAGATGGGAAAATTTTAAACAAATTAAAAGCGGCTAAGAGTGTTTCTGATCTTGGTTCACCCTTATTAAATCAAAGAATTATAGCACGATTTATTCAGTCTTTCAATTTTGAAGCGCATTTTAAAAAAATGAATGACTTGCTATTGTTAAGAAGAGACTTATTAATTGCCACATTAAATGAATTAAATATTGAAGGGTTAAGATGGACTGTTCCGAATGGTGGACCTGTTATGTGGATTACTTTCCCAACGCATGTGAATACAGAACATTTATTAATTGATGCTCTAAAACAAGAACTTTTATTCTTGCCTTCAGCCATGTGTTATCCAAACGAACCTGAGGTAAATCATCTTAGAATTAGTTATGGCAATTTATCTTTAAATACTTATAAAGAAGCACTGAAATTGTTTAAAGAAGTAGTTGAGAATCATATGGAAAGTTTAAATCCTTTTACAGAAGATACACCTTTGTTTTAAAAAAATAGTAAATAAGTATTATGCTGACAATTAGTAGAAAAGATCATATACAAACATATGATTAAAGACCTATTTAATAACAACGAACAGGATGATATATTGATACCTATGAAAGACAATAAATAAATGAGTGTGATTTAGGGTTAATATAGATTACAATGAGTAAAATAAGAATAAAACAAGTTAGTGTCCAATGAAAAAAGTAAACTAAGGTGGAGAAATACATGGCTATAAGAGTTGTAACCGATAGCACGTCCTATATCCCAGAAAAAATGCAAAAGCAGTATAATATCACAGTGGTGCCCCTAAGTGTATCGTTTCAAGATGAATCATTTAAAGAATTGGATGTAAGTGTTGACTATTTTTATGAAAAGTTATCTAAAAGCAAAGAGCTTCCTACCTCTTCACAACCATCTGTGAATGATTTTTACATTGTTTTTGAAAATTTAGTGAAACAAAATCATGATATCGTCGCTATATTTATCTCCTCAGAAATGAGTGGGACTTATTCTACTGCAGTTTTAGCAAGTAATATGATCTTGGAAAAGTATCCTAAAGCAAGCATAGAAATTATAGATTCTAGGTCAAACAGCATGCAATTGGGCTTTGCTGCATTAACAGCTGCAAGAGAAGCGGTTGTAGGTAAGTGCATAAGAGAAGTAGTTAAAGCGGTGAAGGACAATATCGAAAGAAGTCGATTTATTTTTATCCCAGAAACGTTGGATTATTTAAAAAAAGGAGGAAGAATAGGTTCCGCTAAAGCTTTGTTAAGCTCCGTTCTTAAAATCAAACCCATTCTAACTGTATTTAACGGAAAAACAAATGTGATCGATAAAATAAGAACTAAAAAACGTGCAATTGCAAAAATGACAGATGTATTTTTTGAAAATATAAAAACGTTTGGTTTAGGTGATGTCATCGTGCACCATATCCAGTGCGAGGAAGAGGCAAGAGAGTTAGCCAATACAATTAAAGACACCATTGGCAGAAAGGTGCATATTTGTTCAATTGGTCCAGTCGTAGGCACGCATGTAGGACCTGGTGCGATTGGAATTGTCTATTACACCGAAAAGGAACTATTGTTATAAAATCATGAACAAAGAATGGATTTGTGAAATGTCATGATTTTTACCATAGACAAACGTTGTAATACAATGGTATAAATGGACTAGCAAAGACTTACATATGAAGGTGGACAAAAAATGTCAGTTAAAATTATTACAGATAGTACTTCCTATATTCCTGATTTTTTATTGAATCAATTTGATATCTCTGTCATTTCACAAAATGTTGTGGATGAAGGTCGATGTGAAAGGGAATTAGATATTGATGAAGATAAATTTTATGAGAAATTAGTCAATAGAAATGATTTGCCTAGTTCTTCTCAGCCCTCTGTAGATGAATTCCATGAAATGTTTGAAAATTACATCAAAAATGGACATGAGATTGTAGGTGTTTTTGTTTCTTCAGAAATGAGTGGCACTTATGAAACTGCGCTAATGGTTAAAAATATTATATTAGAAAAATATTCTGAAGCAAAGATTGAATTAATAGATTCAAGAGTGAATATTATGCAGTTGGGATTTGCTACATTAGCAGCAGCTAGAGCAGCAAAAGCAGGAAAAACAGTTTCTGAAATCATAGAAGCAGTGCAAAGAAATTTAAAGAGAAGTCGTATTCTTTTTGTTCCAGAAACATTGGAATATTTAAAAAGAGGTGGTAGAATCGGCACTGCTAAAGCTTTAATAGGTTCCGTGTTGCAAATTAAACCGATCCTTACAGTGAAAGATGGTAAAACTGGCGTTTTTAGCAATGCTAGAACCAAAAAACGAGCACTTGAAAAAATGGTTAATGAGTTTTATGAAAGTATAAAAGAACATGGTTTAGGTGACGTTATCATTCATCATATTCATTGTGAAAAACAAGCCAAATCCATTGCAGATAAAATTGGAGAAAAAATTGATAAAGCGGTGGGATTAGCTCCCATAGGTCCAGTAGCTGGCTTGCATGTAGGACCAGGTACGATTGGAATTGCTTATTATACGAAGGAAGAATTAAATTAAATAGTTTATACTATTCTCACATAAAAACACCTCTGATGTCGTAAACGAAAACGACAATTTAGAAGGTGTTTTTCTTGTATATCAATACTCTCTATTTCACTCATTTCCTTGCATATGAATTTGACAAAACTACCTCAAATAAATTGCACCCATGCTGTGAGCACATGAAATATTCCTAATTTTATGAATATTTCAAACTTTTTTTGTAAATAATAGGGACTTTTATCTATATTTTATGTTAATATAATATAATTAAATATATGACATAAATATACATTATTAAACAATTAGTATATTTTTCTTGACATTTATATACATTGTAAGCATAATTTAGAAGTATATTAAGTTTACCTTCGAATAGTTCGGTCGTTTAGTGTATATTCTCCTTAATGAGAAAGGTAATTGTCATTATTAGCAAATATATATTTTAACGTAAATAACGAGTTGTATAGTTATAACAAACTTAATAACTAATATAGTATAAAATTTCTAAATTATATATATATTTTTAATATATTGAAATAATATGAAAATAATAGTATTATATTAGTTGTAACTAACTAATTTATATTACTATAATTAGTTAGTTACAACAAAATAATTAATCAAAGGGGGTGGGAAAAATGTAACCGTTTACTTATTTAATTGATGTACTTTAGTTTAATAGTAAAGGAGTGATAGTTGAAAAAGATAAATAATAATCTCTAATTTGTTCTTACTTTGAAAAGCTTTAGTTTAGGTTTACTGACTTTCTGCTTGGTTTTCGATCGGTCAGTTGAATGCTTAAACATAGAAAAGAGTCAAATTGTTATCACTTTTTTTAGCAATAGCCTAAAAGATATAATCGCAATATTTTTTTACTGTAACAACTTAATGCTTTAAACAAATGAAGTAAGATTGAACTTTTAGGACTGATACTAAACGAATATTCCAAGACATATTCACAAAGAAATCAATAGTAAATCATGAATGGTAATGTCATAAGAAATTAAGGAGTTATCAGTCATTAAAGGAAGGAGTGTTAAACGTGAAGAAAGTAAGGAAGATTCTAGTCACTGGATTGATATCAATTATGATCGCTAATATTTTCTTTATACCAAATGAAGCAAAAGCAAATAACGATTTAATTGCATCTGTTCAAAGTTTAGAAAATAATATTCTGGATCTTGGACAACAACAGGTTGTATTAACTCAAAGTGTTCTTCAATTATTAGTACAACAGGAATTATCTATTCCGAATTATGAGAGATTAACTGAGTTGCAAACTTCAGTCCAAAATAATGCAACTTTATGGTTGGACGGTATCAAAAAGCAAAATCAAAAAGTGATCCAAGATATGATTAATTTCAACAATTCAGTAAGTGTTTATCATGACCCTCTTGTAGAATTAGCTCAAAGTGTTAATGATGATCCTGAGAGTAAAAATCAACTTATCTTTGGATTAACACTTTTGCGTGATAAATTAAAAAATATACAAGCACATACAAATGATACTTTTAAGAAAACTGAAGCATTAAACTCAACGATTAGGGTCGAACATGATGAATTTTCTACTATAATTACGACTGCAACGACTGACTCAGAAAGTAGGTTGGAAGGCTTAAGAACAGAGCTTGAAGATTTAAAAAGTACTAAAGAAGAATTAATTCTAGGCTTGACAGGTTCTGTCATAGGAACACTCGCATCAGGAGGCGCTTTAATCTACACAATTGCTACCATGACTGCTCCTCTTGGAGCTGTTGCAGGTTTAGGCATTCTTGTTGGCATCGCTTTTATAGTGGGTTCAGCAATTGCTTTAGCAACAATAAGCAAACAAATTCACGAGGTAAACAAAAAAATAGCGGCTAAGGCAAGAGAAATATTTGTTCTTAATCAAGATGTATCTATGATGGAAGCAAATAAAATATCGATGGATGACTTTGCAAACTTAATAGATGAAACCGTCATTCAAAATGTAGATGGAACTATAAGTTCAGTTATAAGTGATTTAGATGAGACAATGGATAACATTAGGTTAAATAATTCTATTAGTATTAACTATTTGGTAGATGATATATTAACACCACTTAGAGATTCAATGCAACTTGTTTCTGATCAGTCTGAAGCGATTCAAGCTTTTGATCATATCTCTTCGACGGAGATAAATCTAGATGGTGAACTTTACGACCAAATAGGAAATTAAATAGGGGTAAAATTATAAAAGAATCTGAAGGGAGAAGGTTATTTATGAACATGTTTACAAAAAAAATGATTTGTTTTTTATTAGCTATGTTAGTAGTTTTTAGTACCATTGGTCCAAATCTTACGGTGTCTGCTAATGAACAAGTACAAGTTCTTCCTGATTTTGAAAATTTACAAAGAGGTTTACAAGATTCAGCTACGAATTTCCTTGTAGTAGAAGCGTACGCAATGAGTGCTCAACAAAATACGAGAATCGTATTTGATAAAATGCAAGAAATTGCCCTTAATGTAGGAGTAGTTACCGACTTACAAGTTCATCTTAGCGATATTAATACAGCTGCGTTACATTGGTTAGATGTTGTAAAACCAAAAATGCAAACAGTAACTCAAGATGTTATTAGTTGGACTAACACATATGACGCGTTTGCTGATCCTTTGATAGAAACTGCAGAGGCAAATGATATGGAAAATTTTCAATATGGACTTAATCTATTAAAACAAAGAGCAGAAGGCTATCAGAAAAATGCAAATGATATACATGGATTATTAATAGATTATAGAAATACCCTTTCAAGTATTGTATCCAATCTACAGACAGATTTTAATACAATTGAAGCAGCAGTCGATGGAGAAACTGGTTTAGTAGCAGAATTAAATAGAGAAATAGAGAGATTAAATACTAGACTTGCAGAAATAAATATGCAGATTTCTAATATAGCTTTTGCAACTGGAGGAGCAATAACTTTAGGGCTTATAGGTGCAAAGGTTGCTAGTGTATTCCCATTAGTTGGTGGAGGCATGATGATTGTTGGTTTAATTGCTTTCGGAGCTTTGACAGCAACGATAATAGCTTTGAATGCAGAAAGGGATAAAGTTATGGATGACATCGCCCAAAAGACTAAAGATCTAGTACAAACAGAATATGAAATGACCATTTTTACAAATATTAAAGATGACGTAGTAGTTTTACATGCTAATTCCGATAGAGCAAAACATAGTACTGAAGGTCTGAAAACGTATTGGTTTGATGTACATGAAAAAATAGGTGCTGTCATAAAAACTATAGATGATGGTAAATGGGATAATTTATTCTGGGTAGTACCTCAACTTCTAGACACAGAAAAAGCAGCAATGCAACTTAATGATTTTGCGAAACACATACAGTTAGGTTATGATTATGCAGAAAAAAACCTTTAAGTAGATTAAAATCATTATAACAAAGCCTTCTTGGACGATCATGATCAATGATTGTTCCAAGAGGGTTTGGAAAAAATGGTAAGAATATTAATTTATCATTATGAACAAGGGAGGAAAGGTACATGTTTTATTATTTCATCCGAAAGTATGCTGCATCAACTGTGATGTATACATCTATAAAATTTTTACTAATGATGATTATGAGTCTTGCTTTATTAAGTGCATGTTCTTCAAGGTCTCCCGTTCATATTTTTAAAATCATGGATTTATTACAACAAAATGGGGTCCTACTAAAACTTGATGACAAAACAGATCTCTCCATTGGTGAATCGTATAATTACTTAGTTGAAGGTGAAAAAAGTAAAATCAATATTTATGTATTTGATAGTGAAAAGGAGAGACTGAAAGCGATGGAAGAAATTCCTTGGATCTATTCGGATGAGAGTGTAAGCTACAATAACATTTACATTACATATACTCCTTTTGGTGAAGTTGAGAAGGTAACACTACCTGAAAAAATCAATCGTGCTATTAATGAGTTAAAGACTGAGGAGTGAACACACCGGAAAGTAAAATCAAATATTTGATTTTTTCTGTTTATCATAATGATATAAAAGTCTAAAGGGAGGATATAAAAAATGAGGAAACTAATTCTATTATCTATGATGAGTTTGTTGCTTTTAAGTGCTTGTACAAATACAAGTTCAGACCATTCTGAAGTGATAGCAGAGACGAGATTTGGAAATGTAACGAAGGAAGAAATGTACAGTCTAATGAAAGAACGCTTCGGTGAAAAAATTTTATCCGATATATTATATGAGCAAATTCTTTCACAAGAATACTCGGTTACAGAACAAGAACTAAAGGAAGCCTTTGATGATTTAAAAGACCAATTAGGATTATCCTACGAAATAGTGTTGAAACAGATGGGCTTTCAAAATGATGAGCAAATAAAAGAGATGCTAAGAGTACAGTTATTACAGCAAAAGGCAATATTAGAAACGATAGATGTAAGTGATGAAGAAGTCAAGGAGTATTATGACAATCTCATTCCTGAAGTGAAGTTAAGTCAAATTGTAGTGGAAGATGAAGTGAGAGCAAACGAAATAAAACGAAAGCTAGAGGAAGGTGCTAGTTTCGAAGAACTAGCAAAAGAATTTTCTACTGATACTAATTCAGCATCTAACGGTGGAAATATAGGATGGCATATTCTTGAGTTGGGAACTGATTTAGAAAAAAACCTCTCTTCACTTAATATAGAAGAGGTAAGTAATCCTATAAAACAAGACGATGAGTTTTTCATCATAAAAATAACAGATCGAGAAGCGATGAAATCATTTGAAGAAATGAGAGAGGATATAAAAGAACAACTCATGATTTCTAAAATAAAACCAGAAGATTTCGTTACAGTCTTACAAGAAAAAATTGATGATGCGAATGTAAAAATTAAAGATAATGATCTTGAAGATGCTTTTTCAGATTTAAAAAATGTATTTAACTAGTAAAGATGGTGCAGAACACGGCTTAGAGTGGTTTGGGATAGATTCACTTCACATCATGCTATTATAAATTGTGAAAAATGAAAGAGATAGTATAAAGTTAGTTATAAATTACTATTGAATAAAAGTTATAAATTTATAGCGGTTATAGAAATTCATTTGTTACAGTAACTGAAGTAGAATTGATCTAAATATAATAACTTATAGGGAGATTATTATAATGAACAAATTAACAAATAAGGTATTATCAATTGTTATAGCTATCACTTTAGGTTTTGGTACATTATTCAGTCCAAGTTTTACGGTTTCTGCTGCAGATGATGGAATAACTGGAGAACAGAATCCAATAAATTTGCTTGAAGAAACTTC
Organism: Chengkuizengella sp. SCS-71B; assembly: GCF_040100845.1. Classification (NCBI taxonomy): domain Bacteria; kingdom Bacillati; phylum Bacillota; class Bacilli; order Caryophanales; family Paenibacillaceae; genus Chengkuizengella; species Chengkuizengella sp. SCS-71B. The sequence continues at coordinate 220,165 of NZ_JAZHSH010000001.1, forward strand.
ATTTCATAATTACGTAGAAGTAATGACAACAATAGGATTTCCGAGTTGGGCACAGTACATCCCTAATGCTGACATACATATAAGTGCGGCTAAAAATAGTGCGAAATCTTGGGAAACTGATATTAAACCGCATGCTGTTGAGATTATTCACAATGTAATAGCTTATGAAAAAAATTTTATCTCAGCATACAACCAATTAGTGGAACTTTCCAACCAACTTGATGATCCAAATAAGAAAACAGAATTTCTTGGAATTGTTAATGTATTACAAAAAAATCTAGAGGATCATACCGCTTCTGTAAATGAAGAACACAATATCATTGATAATTTCAAGAAACTATTACGTGATGTGGATCGAGCTAATTTTCAAATTGACTATAATTACGCTGTTCAAAGGAAAAAGGATATAGTAAGTGAAATTACTGATTTGGAAAATAAAGTAGAAGATATTAATCGAAAATATAATGAGAAAAAATTAACACCAGTTTGTGATGCTTTTGGTTGTCGCTATATAGAAGTGCCTAAATATGATAAACATCAATTGGATTTAGAAAAAGCTAAAGCAGTAGAGGAGCTACAAAATAAAAAAAATGAGCAATCTGCTATCAATACTGCTATAGACCAATTAGAGAAATATCTCAATGTAATTGATGGTGCTTATAAATTTTTAGACCATGGTTTAAGTGGATTAGAGAATCAATGGAACAGTTTATTTTTAAAATTTGAAAGAATACTAGAAATTGTTACAAACGAAATAGATATTGATAGTTTCTTTTTAATTTCATTTTTAAATGATGCTAAGCTTACTTGGGATGATATACTGCAGTTGGCACAAGTTATTGAAATTAAAATGGATACTTTTAAAAGTAAGGTTCTTGGTTGCTCCATTCCTTGGGGAGTAGATAATCTACCTTTTGAGGGGGAGATTTACTATACATTATATGATGGAAACCCGACAGAAGGCGGACTAAAAGTAGGTAAGTTTGCAGGGACGGAATTGGCTATAACCCTGTCTTCAGAATTGTATGATATGTTAGAAGTAATCCCCCCTGACCAAGCTTTGTATGCTGTACAAGAAATCCTTGTGAATGGTGAATCATTTAAATTAGATGCTAGACCAATATCTAATCCACTGTTTGAAACTTCTTTTTTATTTTCAGAATCAGACTTTAAAGGTGATTGTATTACTGTAAGTAAGGGACAAACAATAAATTTAAATCAAACAGGTTATTATAACTTTGATAACAAGTTGTCCTCTATGGTAGTGAAAGGGAATGTATATGTTAGTTTATTTGCTGAATTAAACTCTGGAGGAAGTTCACAAAGGGTTTTCACGGATGAGGATGGTTATGCTCAAGTTAGTGACTTCGGCGGTATGTTTATAGGATCGGATACCGTGTCTTCTATAAATGTTTCTGAAAAAAAAGATGGAGTCTATACGTTTGATGGAGCAAATTTTAGTGGATCTTTGGATATATATAACGATGAGCAATTTGCTAAAGATACAGGTGGTCTAACTGCAAATGATTGGATGGGTTATCAAAGAGGAGATACCTATTTTAAAAAAGATGATTCTATATCATCTGTAAAAGTGATTGGTCCATATGCGGCAGCTTTATATGAGAATTATAACTGGTCTGGAGCATTTGCATTAGTTAAAGAGGATTTTGGTGGTCCAAATTTAGATAGTAATATAGATAATAAAGCTTCATCAATAAGTATATTCCATGGTGAGGGTATCTGGTTCTTTGATATCCAATCTTATAGAGGAAATTATAACCGGGTAACAGCGGATTGTAGCTTTAGTCCGAATTGTGGATTTCCTAATGATACATTATCCTCTGTGTTAATTATTGGAGATTATGGAGTTAGATTGTATGAACACGCCGATTATCAAGGTAGAGAACAATTAGTGATTAACTTTGATCAGTATACGGGAAGCTCCGGAGATATAGGAGATAATTTAATGTCTTCTTGGAGAATAATAAAGTAAACTAAGCATATTTACTAATCTATCAAAATTACCATTGAAATCACACTTCGTTTTTCGGAGTGTGGTTTATTTCTTGTTCGTATATTTTTTTGAGGAGTAGTAGTCTACTAAATTTAAAATCTTCTAATTTGTTCTTACTTTGAAATAAGATTTTATGCGTTGGACTCTGCTCTCTAACTTTCTGCTTGGTTTTCGATTCAGTCAGAGAAGGCGAATTGACGGCTAAAGATTTTACGTTGCTGACCATTTCCAGCAACAACCTCATATCTTCAGTTTTCAAAGAGCAATCTGCATAGACTTATTATATCATAATTTTTAGTTCATATATATAAAAATGTAAGTATTAACTTTCCTATAGAGCTTGACCTCCCATATAGCAGTGCCTAGCTGGAACAATTTCTTTTAAATCTCATTTCTTCTATCATTTTATTATTACTGGTGACGTAGGTGCTATGTGGAATATATTTTGCTGCGATGTCATTATGTTTTTTTGCTTTATCAATATTACCCAAAGACATGTAACATGAACATAATTGTATATGAGGGAACCAAGTATAGTAGGATGGTTCTATAAAGGTACTCTGTTGAGGGAAATCTATAACAGTAGCTATTTTATACCAACATACTGCTTGGTGAACCTCATTTTTAAGCATATATATGTGTGCTAATTTACAACAAATCTCTGCCCTAGGGGATTCTAGTTTAAATGTAAGTAAGCAATATGCAACCGACTTATCTAATTCATTAAAATGGATATGACAATCAGCGAGCTTTCCGTATACATAAATTTTAATTTCACTTCTATCATTAGTTTCTTTAAGATATTTTTCATACCATTCCTTGGCTAATTTGTATTGACTATGTCCAAAACATGCATTCGCGAAGAAAAACATATCCCTAGTCGATAAAATTTTTCCTTGTGCAATCGCACTTTTATAAGTTTTAAAGGTTCGATCAGAATGTTGCTTATTTTTCATATGTTTGATTACAATATTTGTTATGAATATTTCTCTTCCTGAAATATCAAGTGCAGCGTGTACAAACCCCTTCCATTTAAAATTACATTCTCTTCTTACAATACTATCGCGATGATGAGTAAATATTGGGTTCCCTTCTGCATCAAAAGCGTATTGATATTCCATAACCACAACATCTATATGATGAGTGACAAGATTTTTTTTTAATTCTTTAATTTGTTCTTGACTTTCTTCTGGAACAATATCATCTGCGTCTAACCATATAATGTAGTCTTTCGTTGCTTTAGAAAATGAAAAATTACGTGCTTTAGAAAAATCATCCACCCACTCAAAATCATATATCTTGTCTGTGTATTTTTTAGCTATTTCTTTCGTTCGATCGGTTGATCCTGTATCTACAATAATGATTTCTTCAACCAAATTTGCGATTGATGATAAACATCTATCTAATACTTCTTCTTCATCCCTGACACTCATACAAAGGCTTAACGTTGCGTTTTTCATAACTATCGCCCCTTAAAGTTTGAAAATGTTTTCTTCTTAAATTTAAAAATTTATATATTATTTCCTTAGGCTTATATAAAAAAATTCAAGCCTAAGGATGTATATAAAAATCAGAAGACAAATGTGTAATGATTAACATTTGTCTAATTTGTCTACAAAAAGAGCATTCAATGTTCGATCTGTTACAGTGGCTGTTGACGTTGCTCCATCCGCTGGATCTAATTTTCTTGCCTTTACTTGATAGCAGTTCATTCCAAGTGATGGTGTGTCACAAAACGTAAAATTGGGTTGGTTATTTTGAGTAAAAGATGATTCAAACGGTGAAAACATCACAGGATTACCTGTAATAAGATCAGACGCAGAAGTCACAGTACGATTAGAATGACCAGATGTAACAGTTGATCCAATCTGTTGATCATTATTACAAAGAGTGTAAACAACATTTGCATTAGGATTTACATCAATATCTTGGCCAGTTTCTTGATCAGTTGCAGTGAGAAATTCATCAACTGACCAATCAAGTTTCACATTTTTATCCTGATCTTTCACACATACTTTGACTTCAAGAATAACTTGATCATTGTTATCTAACATCACTGGATCATTCCTAAAATCGCATTTTATCTTTGATTCTTTTTTAAACGATGACATTTCTTTACCTCCTTTTTTTAGAGTGATATATATTATGCGAAATAAACTACTCTTGTATAGTCAAATATAAGGTGAAAAGAAAATTCTATTAAAAAAGGTACATTTTAATTTATAAGGCTTCATTATATGTAACAAAAGCACTATAAAAAATAGAAAATTTGTTTAAAAAGAATAGATTAATAGGCTAATCTTGAATAAACAAATCGATGTGTACTTTGACATCACTTTACCTCCTTCTTTTTTTAGAATGATATATATTATGTAAAATAGACTATTCTTGTATAGTTAAATATCTGAAATGCTTAAATTTTTTAAAAAATGATACATTTTAATTCATAAGGCTTCATTATATATAACAATAGCACTACACTATAAATAATTTGCTTTGGCAAATTGTCATTATGATTTTTGGAAATCAGTAATCCTTAGAAAGTGTGGAAATAATGATGTTGAATTTTTATAAAAATAAAAGCATTTTTGTGACCGGCCATACTGGGTTTAAAGGAGCATGGTTATGTAAAATTCTCATCAATGCAGGATCAAGAGTTACGGGATACGCTCTAGATCCTCCAACAAATCCAAGTTTATTTAAGCTTAGTGGACTAGAAAGTCAGATGACTTCAATTATTAAAGATATTAGAGATGCTGAGAGTCTACAAGAAAGCTTTAATATCGCACAACCAGAAATTGTCATTCACTTAGCATCGCAGCCCCTCGTATTAGCTTCATATGAAAACCCACATTACACATATGAAACTAACGTAATGGGTACAGTAAATATTTTAGAATGCATTCGCAAAAGTAATAATGTTAAATCCGTGCTTATTGTTACATCAGATAAAGTATATAAAAATAATAAATGGATTTGGGGTTATCGAGAGAATGATCCACTTGGTGGTGATGATCCATATTCTAATAGCAAGTCTTGTTCTGAACTAATAACAAAAAGTTATAAAAAGTCATTTTTAAAAGATAAAAATATTGCTATCTCAACTGCAAGAGCAGGGAATGTACTTGGTGGTGGTGATTTTGCAAAACATAGAATTATTCCTGATTGTATTAGAGCAATTGAAAATAATGTTGACATTATTGTTCGCAATCCATATTCAAGAAGACACTATCAACACGTATTTGAACCTCTCTATGCATATTTAATGATTATTCAAAAGCAATATGATGATATGAAATATTCAGATTGCTATAATGTAGGCCCTGATGAAAGGAATTGCATTACAAATGAAGAGCTAGTTGATTTATTTTGTGAAAAATGGGAAATAGCAACAGGTGATAAGCAAAATTGGGTGTATAAGCTTTCAAATGACCCTCCTGAAGCAAGTCTCTTGAAACTAGACAGTTCAAAGTTCCATTCTATTTTTAAGTGGCAATCAGAATGGAATATAGAAAAAGCAATTGAAAAAACAATTGAATGGACAAAAGTTTATATGAATAATGAAGATATAGATTTTATCTTGAATAAACAAATCGAAGAATTTTTAAAAACGTGATCAAAAAAACACTTTATGATTAATTTTTTTTCACTACATTGAATTTTTACAAAAGGAGATGAATATGAAAAAAGCAATTGTGACTGGAGCTAATGGCTTCATTGGCAGTCATGTTATAACGGAATTAGTAAACCATAATGTCGAAGTGATTGCTATTGTTAAAAATGAAGATTCAAATATTGACTCGCTAGCTAAAAATATAAACCACATTAAGATAATTTGTTGTACTCTAACAGATCTTAACACTTTACCCAATAAAATAGCAGATAGAGATATTGATATCTTCTATCATTTTGCTTGGGAGGGGTGTGAAGGAAATATTAGAATAAACGAGAACGTACAAACACTTAATGCCTTGTGGACAGTTAATAGTGTTAAAGTTGCAAAAGAGCTTGGGTGTCATAGATTTGTTGGAGCTGGTAGTATCATGGAGAAAGAAGCTTTGTCCGCTGTGTACACTCAAAAAAACAAACCAGGAATGGATTATATATACGGAACAAGCAAATTAACAGCTCACTGTTTTAGTAAATGTACAGCAGCTCAATTGGGCATAGAACATGTGTGGGGAATCATTACAAATGCATATGGGCCAGGAGATATGTCCTCTCGCTTTTTGAACACAACAATCAGGAAAATTATTAAAAATGAACCATTGGAATTTACTAAGGCAACTCAAATCTATGATTTTATTTATATTGCTGATGTAGCAAAAGCTTTTTACTACATAGGATTATATGGGAAGCCCTTCTGCAACTATATAGTAGGAAGCTCTAATCCAAAACCATTAAAACAATTTATTCACGTGATTCAGCAAACTCTGGCCCCAGAAAGGGAATTTTCCTTTGGAATCATCCCTTTTACCGGAGGAAATTTGTCACTTGATCAATTTAATACCCATGAAATTGAAAAAGATACGGAATTCAAAGCAAATGTATCTTTTCAAGAAGGTATTAAAAAAACGATGAAATGGTTAAAAGGTATCAACACTTCTCGACAATAAGCGCATTCAATGTTCTAGCTGTTACAGTTGCTGTTGATGTTGCTCCATCCGTAGGATCTAATTTTCTCGCCTTTACTTGATAACAATTCAGCCCAAGTAATGGTGTGTCACAAAATGTAAAATTGGGTTGATTATTTTGAGAGAAAGATGATTGATTCACAGGAGTACTTCCTATAGATCTAGTTCGATTCGAATGTCCTGATGTTATAGGTGCAGCAATTGGTTGATCATTATTACAAAGAGTGTAAACAACATTTGCATTAGGGTTTACAATTTCTCCTAATATTTGGTCAGTTGCAGTAAGTAATTCATCAACTGACCAATCAAGTTTTACATTTTTATCTTGATCTTTCACATTTACTTTGACTTCGAGAATGACTTGATCATTGTTATCTAATATCACTTCATCATCCCTAAAATCACATAGTATCTTTGTTTCTTTTTTAAAATTTGTCATATTTCCACCTCCCGTACATCGAATTAAAATATTTTATGCATATGAAAGATTTTTGTATAGACAAATATACAGAAAGAAACTAGCTTTTTTTGAAAAAGGCACATTTTATCCATAACGTTGTATATAACAAGCACTTCAATAGAACTGTTGAGAATAGTCGTCAATTTATCACCATAAACTTACTATATTAATATGTAGTTGGGTAAGGAGGGAATTTCATTGAAAGTCGTCATTTTAGCAGGCGGATTTGGAACAAGAATCAGTGAAGAAAGCTCTTTCATACCGAAACCGATGATAAAAATAGGTGAGAAACCAATTTTATGGCATATAATGAAATACTATTCATATTTTGGCTATAACGATTTTGTTATATGTTGTGGTTATAAACAAGAAGTTATTAAAAGCTTCTTTGCAAATTACTATTTACATATGTCGGATGTGACATTTGATTTCACAACTGGAAATAAGATGATTGTTCATAGAAACACATCAGATCCTTGGAAAATTACATTAATAGATACTGGTCTTTATACGATGACTGGTGGAAGAATTAATAGAGTGAGAGAATATGTAGGTAATCAAACCTTCATGCTTACTTATGGAGATGGTATTTCTAATGTTAATTTAAAGGAAATAGAAAAGTACCATAAATCACATGGAAAAATAGCCACAATAACTGCCGTTCAACCTGCTCCACGATTTGGAGTATTAGATATAGATGATGATGAAAAGGTTAATAACTTTAAAGAAAAACCAAAGGAAGGTGGTGGTTGGATAAATGCTGGATTTATGGTTTTAAATCCAGAGATCATGAACTATATTGAAGGAGATGTAACGACTTTTGAAAAAGATCCTTTAGAAACACTTGCTTTAGAAGGTCAACTTAAAGCATTTAAACATCACGGCTTTTGGCAATGTATAGATACTATTAATGATAAAGGTTTATTAGAAAAGTTATGGTTAAATAATCAGGCTCCTTGGAAACTGTGGGAATAATGATGTTCTAAAACTTTGATTTTCTAAAGAAAATAAATTGAAGTATACTTTGAAGAATAGTAAGTCGTTAAGGGATTTACTATTTTTGATTCCAATATGGATCGAAAATAGAAGAGGTGAAATCAATTTGAAATATCAATTTTTAAACATTGACCATGTACAATTAGCTGCTCCAAAAGACAGCGAGGAACAAGCAAGACATTTTTATAGTGACATCCTAGGGATGGAGGAAATACCAAAACCAGATATGTTAATAGGTAGAGGAGGCGTATGGTTCCAATGTGGTATTCACCAAGTTCATATTGGAATTCAAGAAGACTTTCAACCTGCTAAAAAAGCACACCCTGCTTTTGAAGTGAAACACGTTTTAGAATTAGGAGAGCATCTGAACAAACATGGATTAGAAGTGAAAGAAGATGATGCGTTAGAAGGGGTTAGACGTTTTTTTGTAAATGATCCTTTTGGTAATCGACTAGAGTTTCTGGAGAGGAACTAACATGATTCAGTCCCTCATATCAATCCATGCTTTCCTAAAATCATCATACCCTAATGCCTCAAATTCAGTATCTTGTATCGTATGGTTAAAGGTTCGGTGAATATGAGGGTGGTATAAATAGAGAATCAGATGCTGCTCTCTTAAATATTGTTCTATTTGATCCATCCAATACTCTCTCTTGTGATGTTCAGGTTCATATTTCATTTTAGATAAACAATCTTCAATATAAATTAAATGCTTTCTACTTATAAACCTTTGAAATAAATTAGTTTTGTTATAAAGTGCTTCTATGAAAGATAAATGATAATCATAAGAAGAAACTTCACTTGCAAAAAGTAGATCTGCTTCTTGATCCAATAATGGTGAATAAAAATCATCCATCTCAAACACTTTATATTGTAATTGAATACCTTCAGTGGCAGCTTCCTTTACAAACCATTCTGCTTTTTTTGCATCTATATGTTTCGTGTATACGGTGAGTGTCTCTCCTTGATATCCTGATTGTTCCACTAATGATTTTACAAGCTCTCTGACTTTTGGTTCAGTCTGTATTGAATTCCATGGGAAGTAACTTGATGCTTCTACTAAATGGTTGTATCCGTTATCTTTCCACATTTTTTTCATATCTAATAAGTGATAAAGTGCAGTTCTAAACGAATGATTGTGGACAATAGAAGGTTTGTTGAAATTAATAGCAAGAAATCGAACTCCATTGAGCTTATCTACTTTGTTAAAGGAAGTTTCATCTGTTAGTTCCCCTCTAATTTGTATAGTCATCACATCTTTTGTCTCATTAGAAATAAGATAAAATTCAATTTCATCAATAAATGGACGTTCTAAAAAGTACAAATCAAATGCTTCTAGTACAATCACATTTTCTGTACGTTTTTTTAACTGAAATGGTCCCGTTCCAATCCATTTGTTTTCATCAAATGGTTCATCCTTAGGTAGAATTGAAAGAGATGTTGCACTTACATAACGTAAAAATAATGGATTCGCTTGTGATAAGTGGAAACGGATGGTATAAGGGGATAAACATTCAATTTTTTCGATGTTCGCAAGCAGCCATTGTTTCGAGAAAGGTGAATCTTTAGAACGTTCAAAGGTATACTTTACATCTTCACTATTTAATGTTCGTTGATGATGGAAATGGACACCTTTTCTTAAATGAAATGTCCAAGTTTTATTGTCATCCTTTACATTCCAATGATGTGCTAAATGAGGTTGGATGGTTTCTGTTTTTTGATCAAACGTAACGAGAGTGCTTCCTAAATGTCGTATTAAATACTCTTCAAAGTTAATAGAGCATTGGAGTGGGTCTAATGTTACAATTCTTTTTAACATCATCAGTCGAAGTACATCTTTTGAATGATTAGATTGATAACCAAACTTTTTTTGTATTTCTTTTGTCAAATCCAGCACCCATGATTTTGGAATGGGTAGTTGTAATAATTGAAAGGCATCCTCTAAATGATCACGTTTGATGTTTTCGTTGATGATCATCTTTATTTCCTCTTGAAGAGGTTTTGTAAAAATAAGTTGAGATGGGTTCCCTCTTCCTTTTCCAGGTTTATATTCGTATTTTCCTTCGGTTTCAAATTTTCTTACTTTTATTTTTGCATTTTTTTTGTTGCAAAACCATATCTCCTCTAGTTCTTTCAATTTAAATGAAGCCGTATTGTTGATTTCTCTAGTATAAAAAAGAGCTCTCATTTGAAAATAGTCTAGATCTTTCATTCCGTATATATTCCTCCTATAAATAAAGGGGTTGCAATTGATTTAATTATACCCTTTTTAACCTCTTTTGTGTAATGCATAATGATGCATAACAATTCCATGCAATTTTTATTTTAAACATCAAGAAGTAACACATAGAGAAGAGGAGGAGTACAAATGAGATTTAAAGACTTTCATATTAATATTAAGATTAGGATTATAGAGACTTTTATTAGTAAATTTATAGGAAGTATGATTTTTCCTTTTATGGCAATTTATTTATCGAGTTATTATGGAGTGAAAACGGCGGGGATATTATTATTATTAAATGTATTGATGGGGATTGTAATCAACTTCTTTGGAGGATATTTTTCTGATAATTATGGGAGAAAGAAGCTGATCCTTTATGCAGAAGTGGGTCGGTTTATTGCATTTTTGATCATGATGTTATCTAATTCACCTTGGTTCGAATCCGTTTTTATCACGTTTTTAATGATGACTTTAAACACGATATTTATGGGGTTGTCAGGACCTGCAAATCAAGCGATGTTAATTGATGTAAGTAAACCAGAGCAAAGAAGAGTGATGTATTCCATCACATATTGGGCAAATAATCTATCGATAGCGTTTGGTGCAATGCTAGGTGCTCTATTTTTTGAACATTATTTATTCGAATTGTTAATCGGCCTTTCCGTGGGTGCTTTAGCAGTTGTCATCCTAGTGTTGTTTTTTATTGAAGAAAGTTACTTTCCTGTAAAAAAAGAAAATGCTTCATCCCATGTGACAGAAATGTTAAAAACCTATAGTCTCGTATTTAAAGATAAATTGTTTGTTCTATTTATGACCGCGGGTGTATTCATATTATCTATGGAAATTCAATTACCCAACTATATTGGTATTAGATTAAGTAAAGAAATGCTAACTCAGACCTTTTTGTTTTGGGAATTAGATGGTGTGAATATGGTGGGTTTTCTACTGACTGAGAACACAATTCTTGTCGTATTATTTCTTCTATTTACAACAAGTTTATTCAAACGATATTCAGATAAAAGTGTGCTTCTGTTAGGTTCTATCCTTTTTGTTATTGGATATGGTGTCGTATCTTATACGAATAACATTTGGTTTTTACTTGTTTTTATTGCTGTTGCCACATTAGGTGAAGTGGTGAAGTTACCTGTGCTACATTCCTATATGGCATCCATTCCACCTGAACATGCGAGAAGCTCTTATATGGCAGTCAATAATATGACGCTGAATCTTGCCCAAATCATTACCTCCATTTCTGTCACGATAAGTGCATTTTTATCCACATGGATAATGAGTATCTTTATTATAAGTATCGGTTTCATTGGCGTAGCCATCTATCATTTTATTTTTGCAGAACTTCAGACGAGAGTGGAGAAGGAGGAGAAAGTGAGTTCAGCTAATAAACAAAAACTAGCTTCATAAGGTTGTATAAGAGATAAATCTATTGTGTTGTTTTGAACATAAAATTTTTTAAGAGTGCAGTGTAATTTTTAATAAAATATGAGATAGTAGAAGAACAAAACACAGGATGAGTTCATCATCAATTTGGAGCAAGGAATGATAATAGAATGAGCATACTCGCAGTCGAGCATCTGCTAAAAACGTATGGAGAAAAAGTATTGTTTGATGATATTTCTTTTACAATATCTGAAAAGCAAAAAATAGGTTTAATTGGTGTCAATGGCACGGGTAAATCCACCTTATTAAGAGTGATTGCTGGCCTGGATTTAGTTGAAAAAGGGGAAATTATTCATGCAAATCAGTTTCATATTGAATATCTCCCTCAAGCTCCTCAGTTTGAAGAAGATTTAACGGTATTAGAGCAAATTTATTACGGCAATTCTTCCATTATGATCACACTAAGAGAATATGAGCTAGCATTGATGGAACTTGAACATGATCCCAACAGTGAGAATAAACAAGCTGCTCTTTTTAAAAAACAACAAAAGATGGATCAAGAGGAAGCATGGGAAGCGAATACTTCAGCAAAGACTGTATTAACTAGATTAGGCATTACAAACTTTACTGACCAGGTGAAAAACTTATCTGGAGGGCAACGGAAAAAAGTCGCCATTGCTAAGGCACTTATTCAACCTGCAGATTTACTCATATTAGATGAACCGACAAACCATTTAGACAATGGCACCATTGAGTGGTTAGAAGGGTATTTGTCAAAATATCAAGGAGCGCTCATCCTTGTTACACATGATCGTTACTTTTTAAATCGTGTGACAAATCGTATGTTTGAATTGGATCACGGGAAGCTTTATGCCTATGAAGGCAATTATGAAACTTTTTTAGAGAAAAAATCCGAGAGAGAAGAACAAGCTATCATTGATGAAAGCAAACGTAAAAATCTATTAAGAAAAGAACTAGCATGGTTGCGCCGTGGAGCTAAAGCAAGAACCACTAAACAAAAGGCACGTATTCAAAGAGTACATGAACTTCAAAATAAAAAAACAATTACGAAAGAAGATAGTTTGGATATCTCGATTGGGTCGAACCGACTTGGGAAAAAAGTGTTTGAGATTGAAGGGTTGTCTAAATCCATAGATGAAAAAAAACTTATAGATGATTTCAATTATTTAATAGTACCCCATGAACGTTTAGGCATTATTGGACCTAATGGCAGTGGGAAATCTACCTTATTAAATATATTAGCAGGAAAAATCAAGCCAGATACGGGAAATATGGAGATCGGTGAAACTGTAAAAATCGGTTATTATACGCAAGATAATGAGGAGTTAGATGGAAACTTAAGAGTAGTTGAATATATTAAACAAAGAGCAGAGATTGTAAAAACAGCCGATGGCACAACGATTACAGCAGAGCAGATGTTAGAGCGGTTTCTATTCCCTAGAAGCATCCAATGGACCTATATCCGAAAATTGTCCGGGGGAGAACGACGCCGTTTATATTTGTTATCCATATTAATGTCTGAGCCGAATGTATTATTACTAGATGAGCCTACGAATGATCTGGATATTCAAACGTTAACCATATTAGAGGATTATTTGGAAGTATTTAATGGCGTAGTCATTAGCGTTTCACATGATAGATATTTCTTAGACCGCGTAGTGGATCATCTAATTTGTTTTGAAGGGAACGGAGTTATTACACGTTTTCAAGGAAACTACACGGAGTATATGGAAATGAAAAGTGCTGAAAAAGAAAAACAAGCACTTGAAAAACAAAATGAAGTTCTTGTTAAAAATCAGACGAATAAAAAAGAACGACGTAAAAAGTTATCTTATAAAGAACAGATAGAGTGGGAAGAAATTGAAGATAAAATCACCAATATAGAGCAGCGAATTTCAGAAATTGAAGCAGAAATCGTAGAAGCGGGTAGTGATTCTGAAAAAGTAAGCGAACTTTATGAAGAACAGCAAAAAATGGAACAGTTACTAGAGCAAACGATGGAGCGTTGGGAAGAGTTGTCTTTGTTTATTGAAGAAATAGAGCAGGGTTGAATAACAGCTGAGGAGGGGCTGGAGAGCCAGCCCATAAATGATTATAGTAAAGAGCAACTTTTTCATTCTAACGCTGGTACTGGGGTACTCAAAGTTTTTGAACTCAAAGAGCTTGGGTTTTGCAATCAGCAATAATAGGTAGTTGAACCTTAAAGCAATTCATCTCGTTTTCAACTGAAACTGAACAATTCCCCTTATGCAGTTTTACGATACTTTTTATAATAGGAAGTCCTAAGCCGTTTCCAGGACGTGTACTATCAACCTGATGAAAGCTGTTCCATACCATGTTCATCTGTTTTTGATTCAATAGGTTGCCTGTATTAGCAATCGAAAAAACAACATGATTTCCATCATGGTTTGTCCTAATGAGAATCAACCCTTCACGATCAGAGTATTTAAGCGCATTAGATAAAAGATTGACTACTACTTGTTCTAATCTTCTTTGATCTGCATGAATCATAGGGATTTCTGTAAAATCCATTTGAATGGAAAGTCCTTTTTCATCTGCTTTCAATTGGTATCGCTCCAGTATATCCCTGATTAGTTCATTTAAATCAACTTGACCATACGTTAATCTAAATACGCCTGACTCATAACTCGATAAATCGAGCAAGTCTTTAAGGAGTTTTCCAAGTCGATCAGCCTCTTCAACAATAATCTTCTGGTAGTATTTTTTATCTTTCTCTGTTTTTGGGATGTCATGGAGGAGTCCATCTGCATACCCCTGAATCATACTCAGAGGATTCTTCAGTTCATGAGACACATCTGAGACAAACTGCCTGCGCATTTGCTCCATGCTTCGTTCTTTTTCTAGCTCAAAATTCAGTTTTTCATTGGAGATTTTAAGATCATCTATGACCTCTTCCAGCTTATTCGAGAGAATGTTGATATTACTGGATAGCTGTCCTATCTCATCATTGCTTTTGACTACAATTGGATCGGAAAAATCCAACTTACCCATTTTTTTTGTTTTGGCGCTCAGGTTTTTCGCTTCTTGTCCTATTAAATTCGATATTTTCCAGATTATGATTATACCCAACACAAATATCAAAGTGGCGGCACTGTATAAAAATCTCATTGCCACTGAGACCGATTCTAAAGCTTCTTTGCCTTTATAAATCTGTATAATTAAATCACCGTTGTGTAAAACCTTCAAGTGATAAATGGTCTTGTACTTACCTCTACCCATTATTTCAGCACCTTTGAGCACCTTATCTGGGTCCTCTTTGAGCTGTTTTATTAAAATGGGTGCCTCTTTCATAAACATATCAATAAACTTTTTTGGTGGCTTTTGTATACCATTAGATTGTCCAGATTGAGGAGATGAAGGATGTTCTAATCGAGCACCAGGATGTTGAGCTGGATTTATTGTTTCCTCATTGTAAACAAGATACAAACTTGCGCTTCGAATGTCGTTAATCCAGTAATAGTCTGGATTTTCACGGAGCTTCTCATTCAAATTCTCAGCAGTATTCTCCATATTTCGATGTGCATTCCATATAATATACGATTCCATAAAATATGTATTGATAAACAACAGGGTTCCTAGCAGGATAAAGAATACCAATGAAAATATCAAAGTCATTTTGATGCCCAAATTGCTAATATTACCCCACCTTAAACTGATAACCTACACCCCGCTTTGTTAATATCCATTTCGCATATTCTCCTAATTTCACTCTTAGTGTTTTAACATGCGTATCTACTGTACGTGGATCGCCGTAATAGTCGTAACCCCAAACAATATCAAGAATTCTGTTTCTGTCAAGAACAAGTTCATTATTCTTTATAAAATACTCGAGAAGCTCATATTCCATTTTGGTTAAATTAATAAAGGTTTCCAAAATTTTCACTTCACGTTTTGAAAAGTCCATTTTAAAATTTCCGACTTCAAAAAGTGTTTGTTTTGCTGTTCTTTTACGTCTGAGTGCTGTATTAACACGAGCAATTAAAATATCAAATCGAAACGGTTTTGTTATGTAGTCATCCGCACCAAAATTCAAACCTTTAATTTCATCATAAGACTCATCCAGAGCAGTCAAAAACAGGATAGGTACATCCGTCAGCTTTTTAATCTTCTCTATTGCTTCAAACCCCGTCATCTTAGGCATTCTGACATCAAGTAAAATCAAGTCCAGATTTGGATTGACCATTACTTTATCAATGCAATCCAATCCGTCCATGCCTTCTAAAACTTCATAACCTTCTGCTCTCAAGTAGTCTCCAATCACTTTTCGAATGTGATATTCATCATCAACAACAAGGATTTTCATACTTTAGCCTCCATGAAAAACTTATTCTCCTTTGTGAGCATTATAAAACCAAGCAATGTCTGCAAATTTCAAATATCTTTTCTATATGTGCTTCTAAATTTAAATGTTTCATCATCCATTGTAAAATGAAAATAAACACGTGTCCAACCTGGATTCATGGTAATTAATTCCCATACATAGTGCATTAGTGAACTTCTCAATCTCATCAGAATGAATTTTCAGAAGTTTGATACCATAAGGTTCAACTTTATATTGAGCTATCTCTCCTACAGGTACTTTTTCCCAAGGCAATCACTTCACAGTCTCTTCACATAACATCCCTAATATTTGTTTAATGAATCAACTATTAAATGTAAACGATTGATTATATACGCTGATTAAATGGATTCTGGAAAAGGGATTTATTTTCTGGAGGTGGAACTTATGCCAATACCCACACAGAGCAAGAATATACAGGGAAAGTTACTACTCTTGTAAAAAAACACGTCGACAATATGTAAGTTATAAATTACTACAAGGATCATACCCTGTATATAACAACAGTCTATCAGGAGGTACAATGATTATGTAAATGACGCAGATTTTAACGTATTATTAGGAAAAACAATCACAGTAATCGGATATGGAAGTTAAGGACATGCAAGCTCAAATCTTATGCATTGGATTAAAAAATAAGGTCTAATTTACTATAGCCCAGGAGGTTTTATGAATGAGAAAAAATAAATTATATATCATGTTGATGATAGTATGTTTCTTGTTAGCGAATGTTTCCATACCCCAAACACATGCTGAATTAAACACACTGAATTATGTAGCCTTAGGTGATTCAATAGCAGCGGGTTATACACCTGAAGGAGAAATTGACGAAGGTTACTCAGATTTTATTGAGGAATATTTAGATGAAAATGCACCATTGATTACGTATACAAAACAATTTGCAATTCCAGGACTTACAACTTCCGATTTAAATGGTCTAATTCAAAATAATTTATCAACAGAACAGTTCCTATCTCTATTTGGGGGAGGATTTCCTTCACCACTAGTTGGAGAAATAACAGAAAACATTAGTATTGAAAATTTAACAGTACAAGACGCAATTATAGATGCAGACGTCATTACTTTAACTATCGGAGCGAATGATATATTATCAGAAATACCCTACGATGCAGTAACAGGTACTATTGAGATGTCTGGTATTGACATTGATCAAATAACGAGAAAGATGGGGGAAGTAGAAGAAAATTTATCTAGTGTGTTGGAGCAAATCTTTGCACTAAATGGTGAAGTTCAAGTTTATGTTTCTGGGTATTTCTTCCCTTATCCACATTTAATTGATCAGATGCCACAAGCACAATTAGATATTTTGCTGGACACATTGGATTCATTAAATTCAATAATTATAGATGCAACAAATGACCATAATGACGCTTTCTATGTTTCTTTAGAGAGTGTATTTCCAAATGATCCAACTGAGTATTTACCAAATGAACAAATTCATCCTACAATTGAAGGTTATGAATTAATTGCTGATCGATTTATGGAAGTGATGGAGGAGCAAGCTAGCGGATTACCAGAACTACCAGAACCAGAAGAAACACCACTTACATTGAATTATGTAGCTTTAGGTGATTCAATAGCAGCGGGTTTCACACCAACTAGAACCATTGACAAAGGATACACAGATTTTATAGAGGAATATTTAGATGAAAATGAACCATTGATTACGTATACAAAACAATTTGCAATTCCAGGACTTACAACTTCCGATTTAAATGGTCTAATTGAAAATGATTTATCAACAGAACAGTTCCTATCTCTATTTGGGGGAGGATTTCCTGTACCACTAGTTGAAGAAATAACAGAAAACATTAGTATTGAAAATTTAACAGTACAAGACGCAATTATAGATGCAGACGTCATTACTTTAACTATCGGAGCGAATGATATATTATCAGAAATACCCTACGACACAAACAACAATATTGTTAACATGTCTGAAATGAATATTGATCAATTAATGACCAATATGGAAAAGGCAAAAGAAAATTTATCTGGTGTGTTGGAACAAATCTTTGAATTAAATGATGAAGTTCAAGTTTATGTTTCTGGGTATTTCTTCCCTTACCCACATTTATCTGATCAGTCACAAGTACAACCTTTGATGGAAACATTGAATACATTTAATACAAAAATTAAAACAGCAGCAGAAGACAATAACGCATTCTATGTTTCTTTAGAGGGTGTATTTTCAAATGGTCTATATTTATTACCAGGCGAAATCCATCCTACAGAAGTAGGTTATCAATTAATTGCTGAGCGGTTTATTGACGTGATGGAACAACAAGCTGAGGATTCACAGGAAAAGAATGAACCAGAAGAAACAACGGAAAGTAGAAATACATCTTCTACTAATTTAAATCGTGGCAATGAAACAGATAATGAAACTGAAGTATCTGATCCTGAAGTAGTTGAACCTGAACTTGATCCTGAAACTACAGAAAAAACAACACAACAAAAATTTGAAACATTAAAAACTATAGGCATCTTTAACGGTTATGAGGATGGTATGCCTCATTTAGAAGATGTGATGACAAGAGAACAAGCAGCTAAAATTATTACATTATTATTAGGGTTGAATATAGAAGATGCAGATTCATTAGATGAGTCTCAATATAGTGACGTTGAACAAGAACGATGGTCCTACAAATATATAGCAGCAGCAACTAAAGCAGGAATTATGAATGGCGTAGGAGATAATAAATTTGATTCTACTGGAAATGTCACTATGGAACAGTTTATTAAGATAATGGTAGAAGGATATGCATTTGTGAGTGGAATAGAAATAGCTGAAAATGAAAACTTAGAACTCGAAAATGTAAGTGGCTGGGCAAAGAAATATGTAGTCGCAGCGATTCAATTGGGACTGATGGAGGAACAAGCCGATTATACTTTGCCAGCATCCCGTGCATTACTAGTTGAAGGGGCATACACTATATATCAATCCCTGTATGAGGAGTAACCCCCAACGTGTTTCTGAGGGAAAAAAGAAAAATGTATATTGTGAGGGAATAAAGCGAGGTGTTATTCAAATGAAAACACGTGAATTCCTAGTTGAGGCGGCGCACAATGTATCAGCAAAGAACGGAACAGCTACTAGAGCAAACGATTGAGCGATGGGAAGAGCAGTCTTTAATTGAGCAGGGTTAAATGAAGAAGTGATCTTAAACCGTTAAGCAGGAGATTATGAATTATTGCTAACGGTTTTTTCATAAAGCTTCTAAACAAATAAATTTTTTCTATTATTCATACATATGGATTATCGTTGTATATATCAATTCAAACAAATATGATTGCTTAAATAGTAAATAAAAGGGATTATTTTGTAGTATATGTTAGATACACCCTTCTTATTTTATGACGTATAGTGAAGAAATATGTAGCCACAGCGATCAAATGGGAGCTTATAAAAGATCGAGAGAATTATAGGTTGTACTCAATACATGAATTCTTAGTTGAAGCTTCATACACAATCTATCAAATCCTCTATAAAAGTGTTCCTTTTTAGAAAATAAACTATTGACAAGAATGTAAGTAATAAGGTACATTCATATAAATGATTGTTGTTTATAAAAAAAGTCTAGCAGGAGGAATTATTCAATGGCAGTTACAATGTATTATGAAAATGACGCAGATTTAAACGTATTATCAGGAAAAACAATCGCAGTAATCGGATATGGAAGTCAAGGGCATGCACAGGCTCAAAATCTTAGAGATAGTGGTATTAAAGTAATCATCGGTTTACGTATAGGGCGTTCTTGGGATCAAGCAACTAATGATGGCTTTGAAGTATATACAGTGGATGAAGCAACGAAAAATGCAGATATTATTCAAATTTTAATGCCTGATCAAACACAAGCTGCAGTATATAGAGAATTGATCGCTCCATACTTGAAAAAAGGGGCAGCCGTCATGTTTTCACACGGTTTCAACATTAACTTTGGTCAAATCGTACCTCCTTCAGATGTGGACGTATTTATGATTGCACCAAAATCACCAGGACATTTAGTTCGTCGTACTTATGTAGAAGGATTTGGTGTACCATCATTAATTGCAGTTGAACAAGATGCAACGGGTCAAGCGAAAGAACTTGGGTTAGCTTACGCAAAAGGGATTGGGAGTACACGTGCAGGAGTCATTGAAACAACAATCCGTGAAGAAACGGAAACAGATTTATTCGGTGAACAAGCGGTATTATGCGGAGGTGTAAGCGCACTTGTAAAAGCTGGTTTTGAAACGTTAACTGAAGCAGGATACCAACCAGAAATTGCATACTTTGAATGTTTACACGAATTAAAATTGATTGTTGATTTAATGTACGAAGGTGGATTAGAGCGCATGCGTTATTCTATTAGTGATACAGCTGAGTATGGAGACTATGTATCAGGTCCTCGTATTGTGACAGAAGAGACGAAAAAAGAAATGAAAAAAATATTGGAAGAAATTCAACAAGGAAAATTTGCTCGTGAATTTATATTAGAAAATCAATCAAATCGTGCTTTCTTTACAGCTACACGTCGACAGGAGTCTGAACACCCAATTGAAGAAGTAGGTTCAAAATTGCGTGAAATGATGCATTGGATTAACAAATAAAAAGTACCTTCTAAATACATGAGAAATATTACGAACACTAGGGGATACCTCCAACCAACTTAAATTTTATTTCAAAGCTCCGTTAAATGCTGGATTGAATCCACAAGAAATAATTGGAGTTATCATTCATTGTAATGTTGGTTTCGGTTGAGATCGATTTCGAGTGGATTCAATCTAAATGGCAGAGTGAAAAGTGGGTGTGACTAAACATGATTGATATCAATAGCCGTTTTTTAGCAGAGATGGATTATAACTGGTTTTGGAAATTAAAGCGATTAAAGAAAGCAGAACAGAGAGGGATTACACATGTTGTATCTACACATCACTTTAATATAGATCACCAGTTAAGTAAAAAAGAAAATATCTTAGAAGTAATCTCAGAATTAAATGGAAGTGTGCAAAGAGAAGGTATGAATATCAAAATATTAGCAGGTCATCAAGTTTTAATATATGAAGATGTAGTTGAAGATTATAAAAAAAATCTAGTTCTATCTCTTAATAATGAACATCAATATATTTTTATTTCATTTCCTCTAACTCACATTCCTCCTTATACACGACGAGTGATATATGAGCTTCAAATGCTAGGTTTAAAACCCATTATTGTTTTACCAGAACGTAATCCAGTCATTTTAGAAAATCCAAATATATTATATCAACTTGTATGGAATGGATCTTTTACTCAAATAGGAGCATCGAGTATAACAGGGAAATTTGGCAAAAACATACAAAAACTTGCACTTCAATTTATTGCTCAGCAATTAACTCACTTTGTAGCGACAGATGAAGATGAATTTGATGATTTAATCCAATCTTATCAGAAGATTCAGCAAGAGTTTGGTGCAAGTACAAGATATAAAATGTTAGAAAATGCAAATAAATTAGCGAATAACAGGTTGTTTATTTCAGAAGAGCCAGTAAAACTTACAAGACAAAAATGGTGGAACATAATATAAGTTTTCAAACACATATACAAAACAATTTGCAATTCGCACAAATTTTGATAGATACATTGAATAATCCAACTTATCCATCCTTAAAAGAGTCTAGTGAAAAATAATGAACTAAGCTCTTTATTGTTGGCTTTTTTAGGTTATAATGAATATGAAGGAAAAATATTAGGAGCGATCAAATGAGCAGTACAAAAGAAAAGATTATTCAAGCAAGTCTTGATCTATTTGCAGATTATGGGCATAAAGTGACAACAGTAAAGATGATTGCTGAAAAACTAGACTTGAATGAACTAACCATATATCGTCATTTTGGATCTAAAGAAAAAATTATTGAAGAAGTTATACATATGATTCCAAGATTTGAGCCTCGTATTGTTGAATTTTTCTTAAATCAAGTTGTTTATGATTTAGAGACAGATCTGCGCAGTTTTGCAAAATTAATAATAGATACAAGTCAAGATAACTATATCTTTTTGAAGTTATTAATTAATAATTTAGATTTAAAAGAAAGAAACTATATGAATAAAAGTGATAGAGACAGGGTCAAGGAAGCATTTCATCATTACTTTAAGCAAATGGAAACGATGGGGAAAGTAATATCTTTAGATATGGTTTCTTTAAGCTTACTGCTTTATTCCACAGTGGAAGGAGCATTTCTTCTTATTGATAAATTCGGCGATTCCGAAGTTCAAGACATAAATTGGGAATTGTATATTGAATCATGGGTCAAGTTATTCGTAAAAGGTTTAGAGGTCAGATAACTCTACCCTTTCATATTAATAGATGATCATAGCAATATTTTAGGAGTGATGAAATGAGTAATACGAAAGAGAAAATACTCAAAGCAAGCCTTGAACTATTTGCAAAACATGGCTATAAAGTCACAACGGTAAAAATGATTGCCGATAAAATAGATATGAACGAGTTAACCATATATCGTCATTTTGGCTCAAAAGATAAAATTCTTAAGAACATACTTATTTTTTTTCCAAAACCAGAACCTCTTATCATTCATTATTTAAAAAACGAAGTTGTTTTTGATTTAGAGACAGATCTATACAACCTTGCAAAAATAATTTTGAAATTTAATGAAGATAATTATATGTATAAGAAGTTTTTAATCAATGTAGAGTTAGATAAAAGCACTTTTCCTATAGAGGAAAGAAATAGAGTTAGAGAAGAGCTTTATCTTTATTTTGACAATATGAAAAATATGGGAAAAATAGATGATGTAGATATCCAATCAAATATAATAATATTTTTTTCAACTTTGGAAGGAGCCATACTTCTTATTGAAAAGTTAGGGGAAGTCAAATTTCATGAGGTAAACTGGGATGAATATATTAATACGATGGTTAAAGTTCTTGTAAGAGGTTTAAAAGCCTGATGAAAAAAGATAAAAAAGCGTGATGAAACTTCACTCTATCCTTATTCCACTCCTAATACAAATCTTAGTGAAATCAACATACTTAAACTGATAAGTACAAACCAATACTTTGGTCTGCACCTATCACCTCAGTATGTTTTTTCTGTTTTGTGAGAATTTTGTGAGAGACTTCATTTAATATTTAATTATATTAAATAAGTATAGTTGAGGAGAGGGAAAATATGAAACAGAGGATATCTATGTTGATGAAATATTCAACTCAATGGAATGGTGGGGATGTAAAGAAATTTGATGGACCCGATGGCATTGCGATAGACAGCCAAGATAATGTGTATGTGGTTGATTATTGGCATAACCGTTTACAGGTCTTCGATAGTAACGGTGCGTATTTGAGATCTTGGAAAGGTGGGGATATAGGGGGATTTGATGGTCCCAGTGGCGTTGCAATAGACAGTCAAGACAATGTGTATATTACTGAATTTTTTGGTAACCGCGTACAAAAATTTACTAGTGATGGTGAATATGTGACATCTTGGTTTGGTTCGGTTTCTATAAGGGGAGGATTCGGAGATTTTAGGGAACCCAGTGGTATTGCGATAGACAATCAAGATAATGTGTATGTTGCAGATAGTGGAAATAACTGCGTACAAAAATTTACTAGTAATGGTAAATTTTTAACGTCTTGGTCTGGTTCAAATGCAATAAAGGGGGAACCTGGCGAATTTAAGGCTCCCAATGGTATCGTTACAGACAGTGAAGACAATGTGTATGTGGCTGAATTTTCTGGTAATCGAGTGCAAGTATTCAATAGTAATGGTGAGTATGTGACATCTTGGTCTGGTTCGGATTCTACAAAGGGGGAACCTGGGAGATTTGATGGTTCCAATGGTATTGTTGTAGATAGTCAAAGTAGGGTGTATGTGACTGAATTCTCTAGTAACCGCGTCCAAGTATTTAATAGAGATGGTGAATATGTGACATCTTGGTCTGGTTCAGACTCTACAAAGGGGGAGCCTGGAGTTTTTGGTAGACCAATTGGTATCGCTATCGACAGTTATGACAATGTATATGTGACTGAGTATCTTGGTGATCGAGTTCAGAAGTTTAGAAAAGTTTAAACTTAATGAGAACAATTGTACATCATGGTTATCTAAAGTGATGTTAGTCATTATATTATAGATTCAAGAAGAGCCTGATGTTGTGAGGTAGAACATGAAAACGAAACTAGTGGCAGTACTGTTATTAATATTCATATCATTAACGATCTTCGGAATAATGGCTCTGTTTGTATCCCAAAATAAGCAAAACACTCCTATTGCAAAAAATGGAATATTGGATTTATCAAAATGGGATTTTAAAAAAGCAGGGAAAGTAGCCCTTGATGGAGAGTGGGAGTTTTATCCTAATCAATTATTAGAGCCAATTGATTTCATTGATAGTCGGCAAGATGAGCTTACCCCCTATATTGTTCCTGTTCCAGAGAAGATTTCTTGGACAAAGTATGATCTTGGTGATCAATCTATGGAGGTGTTTGGAAAAGGGACCTTTCGTTTAAAAATCAAAATAAAGGAAGAAGATCAGATTTTTGGGATCAGAGTCTGTGGTATATCTAGATCAAACAAATTATTTGTGAATGGGAAGCTATTAGGTTCTAGTGGGAATCCTAATGATTACATAACTAGTATTAAACCTTACGTCGCGTATTTCATGGTTAATAGTGGCGTCAATGAAATTGTGTTGCAGGTGGCAAATTCCAATTTTACTGGAGGTGGTATCTATGTCTCTCAATATTTTGGTACGCAACAGCAAATCTCTCAATTTCGGGATACTTTGGTTATGAATCATTGGATTAGTATTAGTATTTTTCTTATTATGGGACTTTACTTTCTTGGAATGTATTCTCAAAGGAAAAAGGATCTCTTTTTACTATATTTCTCTCTTTATTGCTTATCGACAGGGGTATTTAGTGCTACTCATGGTGAAGGAGCAGGGTATATGGTCTTTCCTAACATTCCAGACTGGTTAATCATTAGGCTAGAGAGTGTATCTCTTATCACTTCAAATCTATTCTTAATATTATATATTTATACAGCTTTTAAAGTAGTGTCTTCAAAAAAGATAATTTGGTTTGCAGTTACAATAGGTTTGAGCATTGTGTTATATGAAATATTTATTGAATATGTTCCAAGTTGGATGAAAATTGTTGCCTATGTATATATGTTTTTTTCAATGTTATATGTAATGTATATTATGATCTTGGCCTTTTTAAAAAAAATGGAAGGCAGTGTATTTTTAATTTTTGGGACAATTGTAATGAGTGTGCATTTTATTAAGAATTCTTTTATATATGTTTTAGGGATTGAAAGTTTTAGGAGTTCCTTTCCATTTGAACCTTTCGTCTTAATTTTAATGTTCGCATTATTAATGTCTTTTCGTTTTTCCAATGCTTTCAACAAAATTGAACAATTATCCGAAGAATTGATGAAAGTGGATCAGGTGAAGGACGAATTTTTAGCGAAAACGTCGCATGAATTAAAAACACCGCTGCACGGCATTATGAATGTCTCAAACTTTTTACTTGATGAAGGGAAGGATAAGGTTCCAAAGGCGTATAGTGAGAACCTTTCACTCATTCATGATACTTCAATTAAACTTTCTAATCTAGTGAACGATTTAATTGATGTTACACGTTTGAAAAATGGAGAATTCAGATTGCAATCCACTACGGTAGATATGAAAGTTTCTACTCAAATCGTATGTGATGTACTCGCCTTTGAGGTTCAAGGGAAACCGATACAATTGATGAATAACATAACGGAGTCCGTCTTCATCGTCGCGGATGAAAACAGACTTCGACAAATTTTATATAATTTGATTCAAAATGCCATTAAACACACGGAGAATGGGACCATCATGGTTTCATGCCAACGAGTAGATGACATGGTGCAAGTGTATGTCGAGGATACCGGTGTTGGAATACCAGAAGATAAAAGGGAAGAGGTTTTTGGTTATTTTGAACAGTTGGATAAACTGTCACCCCAGGATGGCTATCAAAGCATGGGATTAGGGTTATATATTAGCAGACAGCTGATTGAGAAAATGAACGGTGAAATATGGGTCGATTGGTCGGAGGTTGGAAAAGGAACGAGAGTGGCTTTTACGTTGCCAAAAGCGGAGTATTCAGAACAACAAGCTAGTCAGTTACTCGTCCAATCCCATATTCCTTCGACTGCAGTTTCATTGCCACAGCATGATTTTGACAGGGTACAAGCATATGATCAAACGATTCTCATTGTAGATGATGAACCAACGAACATTCAAGTGTTGCTCCATTTATTATCCAAGCAGGGGTATAACGTCATCACTGCTTTTTCTGGTAAAGAAGCACTGAGAAAGATGAAACAATATCAAAACATTGATCTTGCTATATTGGATGTGATGATGCCTGTTATGTCTGGGATAGAGCTGTGCCGGAAGATTCGAGAAACGCATTCCTTACTCGAACTGCCTGTCTTATTTGCAACGGTGAAGGATCGACCGAAAGATATTGAATTAGGTTTTCAAGCAGGAGCGAATGACTATATTACCAAACCGTTTGATGGCAATACGATTTTAGCTAGAATTCAAACTTTGCTTTCGATGAAAAGTTCAATGGAAGATGCGTTTCATAATGAAATGGCTTTTTTACAGGCACAGATTAAACCGCACTTTTTATATAATGCGATGAGTAATATCATATCCTTTTGTTACACAGATGGGCAAAAGGCAGCCCACTTGTTAAATCATTTAAGTCAATATTTACGAATGATTTATAGTATGAATCATAAAACGATATTTATCCCTCTTCACAAAGAAGTGGACTTAATTAAAGCCTATGTCGAAATTGAGAAAGCTAGGTTTGATCGTTTTGATTTCAGTTATTACATCGATGAAGGTCTAGAAGATAATATTGTTCCATCCCTTTCCATCCAGCCTTTTGTAGAAAATGCGATCCGTCATGGTCTCTTTGAAAAAGAAGGAGAGGGTCAGGTGACCCTAATCATTCTTGAAAAAGATGAAAGCATTGAAGTGGTGGTAGAAGATAATGGTGTAGGAATGCGAGAAGACATTCTTAAACAGTTTGAACAAGGTGAAATACACAACGCTGGGATCGGGATGACGAATATAAAGAAACGATTAGAATCGATTTCTGGATCTGCGATTGAAGTAAGTTCAGAAATAGGTGAAGGAACGAAAGTCACAATACTGTTCTCTAAAGTGATGTAAGTCGTTATTTTGGACAGCCTCACGTTGATCAATAACATATTTTTATGAATATAAAACTATGATTATCCTTTAACTATATACTTTTCCATTTCAATTATTATTCGTTAATGGTTTAATGTTGCTAAGATATTTTGTTACTTTATACCATTCACTGTGTAATGAAGCTAAAAAACTATAGTATATAAGAACAATTGAATTCTATTAATTATTGAATAGTAAAATTAGAGGTAGTATATGAAAACTAGACTAGTGGCAGTACTGTTATTAATATTAATATCATTAACAACCTATGGAACGATGGCTGTATTTGTATCCCAAAATAAGCAAAACACTCCAATTGCAAAAAATGGGGTATTGGATGTATCAAATTGGGATTTTAAAGAGAAAGGGAAAGTTCCCCTTGATGGAGAGTGGGAGTTTTATCCTGATCAATTATTAGAGCCTGCTGATTTCGATGATAGTGAGCAAGGTAAGTTAATACCTTATATTGTTTCTGTTCCTGAGGTATCTTGGACTAGGTATGATCTTGGAGATCAAACGATGGATGCCTTCGGAAAAGCAACTTACAGGTTAAAAGTTAAAATAGAGGAAGATCAGATTTTTGGAATTCTAATAGGTGGTATTTTTAGATCACATAAATTATTTGTAAATGGAGAGGTATTAGGTTCTAGTGGTGATCCAGATGATTACTTGTCTAGTATTGAACCTTACGTCGTGTATTTCACGATAAATAATGGCATCAATGAAATTGTGTTGCAGGTGGCTAATAATAATTTCCCTGTTGGTGGTATTTTTGTTTCTCAAATTTTTGGTACGCAACAGCAAATCTCACAATATCAGGATACGTTGGTGATAAACGATTGGACTGCCATTAGTATTTTCTCTATTATGGGGTTTTACTTCCTTGGCATGTATTCTCAAAGAAGGAAGGATCACTTTTTATTGTTCTTTTCACTTTATTGTTTAACGACAGTGGGATTTATTGCTTCACATGGTAAAGGAGCAGGCTTTATGGTCTTTCCTAACATTCCAGATTGGATTGTACTTAGGTTTCAGTTTGGATCTCTCATAGCTTCGAGTCTATGTTTAATATTATATATTTATACAGTTTTTAAAACGGAATCATCGAAAAAGTTGATGATGTTTCTAGTAACATTAGGTTTGATCATTTTTCAATATACAATATTATTTACTGAAAATATTCCAATTTGGATGATGAATGGAGTCTATTTATATATGTTTTTTTCAATGGCATACGTTGTGTATGTCATGATTTTGGCCTTTTTAAAGGGAATGGAAGGTAGTATCTATTTGATTGTAGGGGTAATTGCAATGAGTGTGCATTTTATTAAGAATTCTTTTGTATATGTTTTAGGGATACAGAGCTTTAAATCTTCCTTTCCTTTTGAACCCTTTATTTTACTGTTAATGTTAGCATTATTAATGTCCTTACGTTTTTCAAATGCGTTCAAAAGAAATGAACAATTATCAGAAGAATTGCTGAAAGTAGACCAAGTGAAAGATGAGTTTTTAGCGAAAACGTCGCATGAATTAAAAACACCGCTGCATGGCATTATGAATATCTCATCCTTTTTACTTGATGAATCGGAGGAAAGGGGTTCAAAGAAATATCATGAAAATCTTTCCCTCATTCATGATACTTCCATTAAACTTTCCAATCTAGTGAACGATTTAATCGATGTTACACGTTTGAAAAATGGAGAATTCAGGTTACAACCTACATCGGTAGATATGAAAGTGTCTGCACAAATCGTATGTGATGTACTCACCTTTGAGGTTCAAGGGAAACCGATACAATTGATGAATAACATAACGGAGAGCGTCTTCGTTGTCGCGGATGAAAACAGACTTCGACAAATTTTATATAATTTGATTCAAAATGCCATCAAACACACGGAGAATGGGACCATCATGGTTTCATGCCAACGAGTAGATGACATGGTGCAAGTGTATGTCGAGGATACCGGTGTTGGAATACCAGAAGATAAAAGGGAAGAGGTTTTTGGTTATTTTGAACAGTTGGATAAACTGTCACCCCAGGATGGCTATCAAAGCATGGGATTAGGGTTATATATTAGCAGACAGCTGATTGAGAAAATGAACGGTGAAATATGGGTCGATTGGTCGGAGGTTGGAAAAGGAACGAGAGTGGCTTTTACCTTGCCAATAGAGGAGTATTCAGAACAACAAGTTAGCGAGGAACTAATTTTAAAATCAGACATGCCTTCAACTGCTGCCGTATTGTCACAACATGATTTTGACA
The DNA here is from genome assembly GCF_040100845.1 of Chengkuizengella sp. SCS-71B. Taxonomy (NCBI): domain Bacteria; kingdom Bacillati; phylum Bacillota; class Bacilli; order Caryophanales; family Paenibacillaceae; genus Chengkuizengella; species Chengkuizengella sp. SCS-71B. Next base: position 249,770 of record NZ_JAZHSH010000001.1, read on the forward strand.
GGGTACAAGCGTATGATCAAACGATTCTCATTGTAGATGATGAACCAACGAACATTCAAGTGTTGCTCCATTTATTATCCAAGCAGGGGTTTAACGTCATCACTGCTTTTTCTGGGAAGGAAGCACTAAGAAAGATGGAACAATATCAAAATATTGATCTTGCTATATTGGATGTGATGATGCCTGTTATGTCTGGGATAGAGTTGTGTCGAACGATTCGAGAAACGCATTCCTTACTCGAACTGCCTGTCTTATTTGCAACGGTGAAGGATCAACCGGAAGATATTGAACTGGGGTTTAAAGCAGGGGCGAATGACTATATTACCAAACCGTTTGATGGCAATACGATTTTAGCTAGAATTCAAACTTTGCTTTCGATGAAAAGTTCAATGGAAGATGCGTTTCATAATGAAATGGCTTTTTTACAGGCGCAGATTAAACCGCACTTTTTATATAATGCGATGAGTAATATCATTTCCTTTTGTTACACAGATGGGCAAAAGGCAGCTCACTTATTAAATCATTTAAGTCAATATTTACGAATGATTTATAGTGCGAATCATAAAACGATATTTGTCCCTCTTCACAAAGAGGTGGACTTAATTAAAGCCTATGTCGAAATTGAGAAAGCTAGGTTCGATCGTTTTGATTTTAGTTATCACATTGATGAAGGTCTAGAAGATAATATTGTTCCGTCCCTTTCCATCCAGCCTTTTGTAGAAAATGCGATCCGTCATGGACTTTTTGAAAAAGAAGGAGAGGGTCAGGTGACCTTAATCATTCTTGAAAAAGATGAAAGTATTGAAGTGGTAGTAGAAGATAATGGTGTGGGGATGTCGGAAGACATTCTTAAACAGTTTGAGCAAGGTGAAGTACACAACGCTGGAATCGGGATGACGAATATAAAGAAACGATTAGAATCGATCTCTGGATCTATGATTGATGTAAGTTCAAGATTAGGCAAAGGTTCAAAGGTAACAATGCGTTTACCTAAAGCAATGTAAGGTCAAATGATCTAAGGAGGGATATTTTTGCTAAAAGTGATGATTGTAGAAGATGAGCAACCGATTTTAAATTTAATGAAGATGGTCATTGAAAAAAACAATAAATTGTCCATTGTAGGATGTTTTACAAATCCTCTTCAAGCATTATCTAAGGTACCATTTTTAAAACCAGACGTTGTTTTTCTAGATATTGAGATGCCAAAAATGACGGGTTTAGAATTAGCTGAAAAAGTACTAGAAGTAGATGAAGATATTCAGATTGTTTTTACAACAGCATATGAGCGGTATGCATTAGAGGCTTTTAAAGTCTCTGCAGTTGATTATATTCTAAAACCTGTAACACCAGAGGAGATTGAAAGAGTAACAACCCGCTTAATGAAAATCCATAACAATTTGAGTGAAAAAAAAGATGATTCATCTCAAAATCAGGAAAAATACATTTTATGCTTAGGGACACTTGAAATGAGAGATGAGGATAACTCAGTCATTAAATGGCCTACAAGAAAAACAGAGGAGCTGTTTGCTTATTTTCTAATGCATCCTAATCAAGTCATTAGTAAGTGGAGATTAACCGAATTGTTGTGGGGGGACATGGAAGATCATCGTGCGATCCACAATTTGCATACAACGATTTACCGTTTAAAAAAAACCTTGAAAGAACATAGTAAATGGATCACTCTAAATAAGCTGAATGAAGGATATATGTTAGATATGTCAACTATTAAAAGTGATGTAGATGAATTCAAAGCATACTTTCACAATCATTCAGTTGTATCTGAAGATAATTTTGTTGAAAGTAAGCGAATTTTCAAACTATATAAAGGTTCTTTATTTGGAATGAAGGATTATATTTGGAAAATAGGATTAGAAGAAAACTTAGTAGAACAGTATAGTATTTTAACTCAGCTTATTGCAGATTTTTATTACAGTAAAGGTCAGTTAGATGCTGTAGAGAAGATATTAAAAGCATTTTTATTATTATATCCCCTTCACGAACAAATAAATCTAATGTTATTAAAGCTGTATTCATCGAATGATAATCAATTGAACACTCTAAAAAATTATTATAAATCTTATGTGGGATTATTACAGAAGGAGCTGGGAGTAACTCCACCATTAGAAACTCAGCAGTTCATACGACAATTTATGTGAATGTCATATGAATTTATCAGAAAAATTTATTGACAAATTACTCTTAATACATTACATTCATTTAAGTAGCTAATATGTATGATAGTATTTACATAATTATTTTCTGGGATGGAAAATTGTTTTTGCGATATAAGTTAGATAAATCTTGTATATCAGAAATAGTGTTTTTTTGCTACTAACATAGAAAGATGCTACATACTTATTATTGTGAATTATATTTTGAGGTTGTTCTATCTTGGAAGTATTCAGAATTTTATTTAGAGGGGAGATATTGAAAGCATTAAATTTTTTTTTGAATTTATTGTAAGTGTGATGCATCTTGCAGTAATAAAATTTTTTATTTAAGTATAGAAGATTAACAAAGAAAAGAAGAATAAGATCATTGTGGAGGGGTTAATTTTGAAAATAAATAAAATACTAGTGTTATGTCTAATTGGAATGATAAGTATATTTTTTGTAGCATGTTCTAATGGGGAGCATGCGGGAGAAGCGGTTCAAACTACGACGGAAACAAATAACGAAGGGAATGAAGAAACTTCTGAACAACCAGAAGAAACTTCTAAAGAAGTCGAGGAAGCTGTAAATCTTGAGATCACTCAATCAACTGGCGAAGCATGGGAAGATTCAATCGGAACGATATGGGTGAATTCTGCCGCAGTTTTTGAAAATAAGGGAAATGTTCCAGTAAAAATAAATGAAGCGCAAATGAATTTTAAAGATCAAGAAGGTGGTATTTTAGGTACAGCACAGATGATTTATGCTACACCAGAAGTAGTCCTTCCAGGGGAAACCGCGTATATTGTTGAAAGTACAATTTTGGAAGGAATTGAGTCTGCTGAAGCTTTTAAAGAAACTAGCTTTAATTTTGGTTTTGACGAAACTGACGAAAGTCCCAATCTTCTTGAAGTTTCAGGTGTAAAAGGAATTATAGGAGATGAATATACTCGTTACTTGGTTACTGGTTTGGTGAAAAATACAACAGAAGAAAAACAGGAAAACATTGAAATTGCCGCAGGTTTATTTGCAGAAGATGGTTCATTAATCGGTGTATTAGTAGGTACTATTGATGTGGGTGTTAATCCAGGTGGAGAAGCTGGTTTTGAATTAAGTTATCCAGAATTGCCAGCAGGAATTGATTTTGAAACAGTATCTACTATTGATGTGAAAGCCTATGGTTGGGACTGGTAAACAAGACTTTCAAACCAAGAGATAGATAATCTCAAACGTTCAGGATCAGAATGAATTACGCTTTAGAAGATAGTTTCCATCATATATATATATTGGGTACCGAAATCTTCTTATTATGGAGGTTTCGGTTTTTTAATTTAATAAGAAATGTCTTAGTGACATAATAATGAAATAAAGTTTATGTGTCTTTACCAAGTTAATAAAAAGGGGGGATATCTAAAAGTGAATAAAAAAATGTAATTTTTCTTCATTGGGTTTATAAAACATGCCTCATGGTCAAAGGTGATTATTCTTATCACAGCATGAAGAAAGATGAACTTGATTAATTCATCTTTTTTATTTTTTCAAGAACTTTATCAGTACTCCAAACCGCATTTGCTATCATTTTAAAATTAACCAAAGCAGCTTTATAACCATCTAATCCATCTATACTAGCCCCCGCTGTAGCATCGAAAACGATAACCACCTCAAATCCGTTTTCAATAAGTTCGCGCATATGTGATTCAACACACAGGTTGGCTGACATTCCTGCTAATATGACTTTTGATATACCATGTTTTCTTAATTGTAAAACTAAATCATTCGACTCAGGTCCATAAATTTTATGGGGACTTATTATGATAGACTTTTCATTGTCTATGTACGGTTTATATTGATCTAGGAAATCTGCACCTGAACCATTAAATCCTTCTATTTTCAAAGGATCTTTTAGTAAATACATATTTGTATCATGCATTAATTTTTCTACTGGTCCCCCAAAGATCCAGTTTTGATCGTAAGGAAAATAATAGTGTGGGGAGATAAAAGTTTTGATGTTATTTTTATTTGCAATTTTTAGAAGCTTTTCAAGATTTTCAATGGTGTCATTTTCTTTTACACTTTCTTTGACTAATTCCCAAGCAACACCCTCAGAACTTAGAAAGTCATTTTGTGGATCTGTAATTACGACTGCAGTATTATGAAGATCGATCTCCATCTGTGTTTTTGGTAAAGCACTTTCTTCTGCAAATGTGGGTACAACAACAATACTCAAAAAGAGTAATAAGCAAAAGAATAGTATAATAGGTTTTATTACATTTTCCATATAAGATTCCCTCCTATATACATAGAGTTTATTAATTAAGAAGAAAGTATACATTTTTCTTAATTTTTTTGTCCGAATCATCAAATATCTAATTTTCATAAAATATAATAAAATTTAGTAGAATTTCTATTAATTAAAAGGAAAGTGATCTACCTTTATAGAAATAGGTTAATTATTCCAACTAGATTTAGCGAACAACAAAGCTCATATTTTAGGAGGGATTGCAATGATAAAGAATAGTATGATTTTGATGTTATGTTTAGTATTAATAGGTTTATTTTTTGGAACAGATCAATTAGCACAAGCAGTAGGAGAAGGTCCTAATTATAATGGAAATGAAACAATCAAAAATGAACGTCTTCACTCTTATAATGAAATGGTAAATTTCCTTGAAAAAGTGGAGAAAAGGTCTGATGAGATGATCCTTGAAGTATACGGACAATCCATAAAAGGAAGGGATTTATATTTAGCTAAGTTTGGAGAGGATGAAGATAATCCAACAGTTCTATTCTTGACACAACAGCATGGAAATGAAGCACTTTCAACAGAATCGGCACTTGAAATCATTAAATATTTAACAAATAACAGTAAGGGAGTAAAAGAAATTCTAGAGAATGTAAACGTTTTAATTGCCCCACGCTTAAATGTGGATGGTGCAGAAGGAGATGTGAATTTTTCATTAGAGGATTACGTATCAGGAACACATACACGTTATAACGCAGATGGATTTGACTTAAATAGAGATCATGTAAATCGAAATCAACCTGAGACCAAAGCGCTTCATGAAAATGTGATTCAAAAGTATGGACCAGACTATATGATTGATTTCCATCATCAAGGTACACAAACAACACTAGGGGGTACAGATGAATACGTTTCTGGCTCCATTTTATATCCTACGAATGAAGGAGTAGATCCTGATGTGAGAGAACGTTCCAAGCAATTAGGAGCCATTGTGTATAATGCGGTTGATACAAATGGGTATGGTTTATTATCTAAGTATCGTGGTGGAACTGCACCAACGATCAGCCGGAATGGTCTTGCTCTGGAATATGGGATTGCGACACTACTATTTGAAATGAGAGGGATGGCAGATCACTATTATAAACCATATGTTTTAGGTCAAAAAAGTAATGGCTATTTGATTCAACAAGGTGTGACGGCAATGAAGGCGGTACTTGAATCATTTGTAGAAGGTTCCATTGAAACAGTGGATACTTCTTTTTGGGATACGCTTCCTTTGAGTGGTTCTAAAGGGGAAGAGCATGAAGATGAGCATCAATGATTAATTTTTACTTTAGTATGATCTGTTAAATGATGTTGGAAAAGACAGTAAGTACTGTATAGTGTTTAACATCATTATATATTTTAATTTTAGATATGAAATAGAAGAATAAATAAAAACTTTAAGTAATAATATTTGATTCAAAAATGTATGAAAACTAACTAAGAGGCTGGGACAAAACCCAATTAAAATGAATAAATCGCATGAAATCAATTTAATAATCCTTGATTTCATGCGATTTTATTTATGCGTTTTATGCAAAAATCAGTTAGTTTTCAACTTATGTCCCAGCCTGTTTTTAGTAAAAAAAACTAAAATAACATGAAAATAACTCTAATAAAATATTAAAAGAAAATTAAAAGAAAATTAAAAGAAAATTAAATTTTTCATAAGATTTATTACATATTTAAGTATGTCAACCCTATATTTCTTCCAATAGTTTCATATTTTATATGATTTTAGTTTGAAATCGCTTGCATTAGAAAACAATTTAATAGCTTGCTAACCCTTGATATATTAACGTTTGCTATGAATAGATAGATTATAATATATATGACTATTTTCATTGGTGGAAGATTCCTCCTCTAGTATCCTGAAAAACGTATGTTATAGTAAATGTGCAAGAGAAAAAACAAACCAAAACCAGGAGGAATTTATCATCATGAAAAAAGGAATGTTTCTATCTATTGCAGCTGCTACAGCACTATTTGTTTCTTCTTTAGGAATTAATTCTGCAGATGCTAGTCAGATCCAAGGTAAAACTTATAAGGAGGATTATTATCAGTTTAATCAAAGTGATATCAATGAAATGATAGAGCGTTTACTGATTAAAGTAGGTAGTCAGTATAAAATAGATGTCACTAAATTGATAGAAAAGTGCGGTGAGATTGTAAAACCGAAACCAGAGCAGCAGAAACCAGAGCAACCGAAACCAGAGCAACCGAAACCAGAGCAACCGAAACCAGAGCAACCAAAACCAGAGCAACCGAAACAAGAGCAACCAAAACCAGCACCATCAAAACCAGCTCCATCAAAACCAACACCACCGCCTAACAATGGAAATGAACCTGGTAAAGAAGAACCTTCTAAGTTAAGTGCGTATGAACAACAAGTAGTAGATTTAACAAATGCAGAACGTGCTAAACATAATTTGCCTGCATTGAAAGTAGATGAGAAGTTAAGTGAGGTTGCACGTATTAAGTCTGCTGACATGCAATCTAATGGATACTTTGATCATACAAGCCCAACTTATGGTTCACCATTTGATATGATGAGAAGCTTTGGAGTATCTTACAGATCTGCTGGAGAAAACATTGCTTATGGTCAAAGAACACCACAAGAAGTAGTAACTGCTTGGATGAATAGTAGCGGTCACCGTAAAAATATTTTGAGCTCTAGCTACACTCATATCGGTGTTGGCTATGTAGAACAAGGTAATTATTGGACTCAAATGTTTATTGGAAAATAAATAGTAATTATAAATATTAATTGCATGATCACGGCATGGGCCTGATTTTTCGAAAGATAGAAATCGGACTCATGATGTGAATTTCAGGTCACCGAAAGGTGACCTTTTAACTTTTCCATATAATAAATATAATTTCCCATTCGGTGTTTTATATTCTTAAATTTCAAATTTTCTAAGTATATTTGTGTAAAATGTTAGCCGTGTTCAATTACTGAACAGATTAAAGGGCTGTATGAACAGCCCTTTAAGGAATTAAATAAAAACTTTTGTTGAGAGGATTTAAATTTGATTCTAAATACTATTTAGGACAAATTTAATGCATTTATTTTTAATTTAGAGTCGGATTGAATGCTATCGCGGTTCATATTAGTATTCATATCAGTAGCTAACCACTTAGCTACTTCTTCAATATCTTTTGAAAATGCTCTGTCTTGAACTATTGATGGAGTTATTTTTCTGCCTTCTTCTAATATTGAACGTGTACTTTTGGACATTTTTTCTACTCCTCTTAATTCACAAGCTTGCATAGCACAAATAGCTTCAATAGCAATGACCTTCCTTACATTTTGAATGATTTGGTATGCATGTCTTGAGCCTATGGTTCCCATACTAACATGATCCTCTTGATTTGCTGAAGATGGAATAGAATCCACACTGGCTGGATGTGCAAGCGTTTTGTTCTCAGATACAAGAGAAGCTGCACAATATTGCATAATCATCGCCCCAGATTGCAGACCAGGTTCAGGGCTTAAAAATGGAGGCAAATCATTTAATTGTGGATTGACAAGACGTTCAATTCTTCGTTCTGAGATGTTTGCAATTTCAGCTATAGCAATCCCTAAAAAGTCCATGGCAAATGCAATCGGTTGACCGTGAAAATTACCGCCTGAAAGAACCTTTTCCCCATCGTCAAAAATAAGTGGATTATCGGTTACTGCATTCATTTCGATCTCAAGTTTTTCTTTTACATAGTTTAAGGTTTGCCATGTTGCACCATGTACCTGTGGGATGCAGCGAAGTGAATAAGCATCTTGTACACGTATCTCACCTTGTCTAGTAACTAGTTGACTACCTTCAAGGTATTTTCTAATGCGTTTTGCCACTTCAACTTGTTCTTTATAACCACGAGCTAAATGTATATCTTCATCCATGGCATCAATGACACCCTGTAATGCTTCAAAGGTTAATGAAGCTATTTGATCAGCTTGTAAAGCTAAATCCTCAGCTTCTATATAGGCAAGTATACCCATGGCAGTCATCGCTTGTGTACCGTTTATAAGTGCTAAACCTTCTTTTGCTGACAACGTTATGGGCATTATATTTTCATGGTTTAATGCACTCAAGGCTTCCATTTGTTTTCCTTTATAAAAAACTTCACCTTCTCCAACTAATACTAAAGCAAGGTGTGAAAGTGGTGCTAGGTCGCCGCTTGCACCCAATGAACCCTGTTGTGGAATGACAGGATGAATCTGTGAATTCACAAGTTGTATTAATCTCTCAATGACAACTGGACGAACACCAGAAAATCCTTTCAGTAAGGCATTTGCCCGCAATAAGGTCATCATTCGACTGACTTGTTCTGGGAAAGGTTCACCTACACCACATGCGTGAGAACGAATTAAATTTAGCTGTAGTTTTTCAACGTCTTCCTTTTGTATGAGGACATCACTAAATTTTCCAAATCCGGTTGTAATTCCATATATAACTCTTTCTTCTTTCACGATTTTTTCTACTGCTTTGCGACTTTCTTTTACTTTTTCCATGCTTTTATCTGAAGCCATTACTTTTTCATTTGTATATAAAACTTTTTTCATTTCTTCAATTGTTAATGAATTTCCTGTTAATGTAATCATAATGCTTTCCTCCTCACATATTTTAGGTGTAATAGTGGTTTTATTTCACTTTACTCAAGTAAAGTGAAATAAAAAAAGGACTATATCATGAAATCAAGCTGATTTCAAAAATATAGCCCCCTAATTACTCTATTTTCTATGGGCAAACGATTGTATTTTTTTTTAACTTAAGAATTTATAAAATTTCAAATTCTAAGTTTCAACAAAAACTACCTTTAAAGAAAACTCGATGATTGGCAAGTCTAGACGAAGGCAGAATCTGCCCTTATACTATCTACATTTTAATTATTTAATTTATGATAGTGTAAAGAAGTATTCGGCTACCTCCTCGAGAGACTCCGATAGGAGTTTTTGTTCTATGCTTCACTTTTTGGGGTGCTTACTAGATGTGATTAATTCCTAGCCCCATTGTTTCATGCTCAAGTCCTTTAATCGGAGCACCTATAGTACCATATAATGCTACAGCAATCCATTCTCCCTCTTGTTGTTTCTCATAAGGATTTCCTCTCACGATGGAAAAACGTAAACCTACAGTTCTAAGCACAGACCCGATTGATAATTGACCTCGAGTAATTCCATGTAAAGCTTCAATAATAGCATGGTATAAAGCATGTGTTTCTCGATAAATATCACCATCAATCATCCCATTGTTTTTCGCGGCGGTTTCAATAGCTGCAACAATTTTTTGGGAATCCATTGTCCCTACTTTTCCTGTACAGCTTTTCCAAGAATCAGGTATATTGCACTCATCTTCTAAAAGTAGTAGAAGCATGGCATGTTTACCAATTAGATGGTCTGATTGCAAAGACATTTCTATCTCAACTTTCAATTTATTAATTTTTTCTAATGACTATTAACTACTATCATTGTATGAGTTTGATTATGATGGTGTCAAATTTATTTTTATGATTGATGTGTTTATCTCTTTATAAGTAGTATTTACTAATTATGTTGTTATTATAATGGATCAAGTGGCTTTCATTTTTTATGATATTTACTTAACAAAAATGAAAGTATCACATGTACAGCAACTCGACTAGTCATATCGCGAAAATCCAAGGTAGGGTCAATCTCTACGATATCCATGCCTTGAACAAGTTCTTCTTCACCAAGCAAACGAATGGCTTCTAGTAAAGTATGACTATCCATTCCACCAGGTCCAATTGCTGGACAACCTGGAGCATAACTTTGATCCAATACATCTATATCGACAGAAATGTATATGACATCCACTTTGTTTTTTAATTGCCTGATACTGTCTTGGATAATTGATTGAATGGTCTGATTTAGTACATCTCGCATAGTATAAACTGTAATTCCTTGTTCCTTTGCATAATCACGATACACCTGACTATTAGAGAAATTGCGAATTCCAATTTGGACTAGATGATCCCCCTTGATTACCCCTGATTCAATTAAACTTCGAAATGGAGTTCCATTGGATGGTCCACCATCATCAAGGTTTCTTAAATCATGATGTGCATCAAATTGAATAATGCCCACTTTTCCTTTAGTTTGTGCAAAGCCTTCAATACTAGGGTAACTAACGGAATGATCTCCACCAAGTAAAATAGGTATCATTTGTGGATTAGCTGTGCATAACTCTTCCATTGTTTTTTTAATTCTATTCTGAGATTGGATAAGATCGGTCACATGCATATAAATATCCCCACAGTCCACAATGGGGTTGTTTAAATCTATATTTTCATCAATTGCGTAGGTTGTGTAAGACTGTAACAAATTGCGAATCACGTTAGGGGTGAAGGATGCACCTGAATGACTAATTGAAGGTTTAGAAAGAGGAGCACCAATGAGCGCTGCCCCTTCAATTTGTTTACCATCCCAATTTTCTAATAAATCCGCTGCTTTTTTAATATCACGATCTATAAATTTAGCGCTACCTGTTTTTTTTAAATATTGAAATTGTTCAGTCACACGAATTCCTTCTTTCGTATACCATTTTTCCATTTTTGAATACACGCTGGACATGGTTTACACCGTAATGATATGGAACATAATGATAATTTGTTGCGTCCCAAAGCACGATATCTGCTTGACGTCCAACTACAAGTTTTCCAGCTTTGTTTCCTCTGTTAATCGCATAAGCGGCGTTTGTTGTCACTGCATTCCATATTTCTTCTGGTGTCATTTTTAGCTTTAACATGGCAAGGTTCATGATGAATTGAATGTTTTCAGTTGGAGAACTACCTGGGTTGAAATCAGTTGAAATTGTCACAGATCCTCCTTGATCAATCATATCTCTTGCACGTGCAAATTGTTCTTTTCCTAAATAGAACGTTGTACCCGGAAGCAATACAGCAATCGTGTTTGATGCAGCTAATTTTTCAATTCCATAATCAGAGGCACCAACTAGATGTTCAGCAGAGATGGCATCTACTTCTGCTGCCATTTCCGTACCTCCAAGCGGATCTATTTCATCAGCATGGATTTTGACTTGAAAGCCTGATTCTTTCGCTTTTAGTAAAAACTGTTTCGATTGTTCTACTGTAAACACGCCTGTTTCACAAAAAATATCAACAAATTCAGCTAATTGCTGTTCTTTAAGTAGTGGTAATAAATCCAGCATTTCTTGTAAAAATGCATCTGAATTTTGTTTGTATTCCTCTGGAATCGCATGTGCACCTAAAAAGGTTGGAACAAGATCCATAACGTGTTGTTTGTGAAGTTCTTGGATTACTTTTAATTGTTTTAGCTCTGTTTCTTTATTTAACCCGTAACCACTTTTTGCTTCTAATGTTGTAATCCCGTATGATAATAATCGATCTAAGTGAAAGAGTCCTTTATCTATAAGGGATTCCTCAGAGGTTTTACGGGTTTCTCTAACGGTAGATAAAATACCTCCGCCTTGTTTTAATATATCTAGATAGGAAACTCCTTGTTGTTTTAAAGAAATTTCATGTTCACGTGAACCGCCAAATACAAGATGAGTATGTGGATCTACTAAACCAGGAGTAACCAGTTTACCTTCGCAATTGATCACTTCTGTAGCTAAGATGGATTTAGCTTCATCACTAGTACCGATAAAGGAGATTTCTCCATCTGTAATGGCTATAGCCCCATTTTCAATGAGAGGTAGTTTACTCATTTCTTCCCCTCTTTTTGCTCTATTCAATCCATCATCCATCGTTAATAATTGTCCAATATTAGTAAGCAATAAATCAGCATTGTTGATCATTGGTTCTCACTCCTCTTTTTTTAACATCGGTAGGTGAACATCTTTTTCTTTGGCTGTTTTGATCGCTAAGTCATAACCAGCGTCTGCGTGTCTAGCAATCCCCATACCAGGATCTGAGGTAAGAACACGTTCTAATCTCTCTTCTGCTTCTTTGGTTCCGTCTGCTAAGATAACCATTCCTGCATGAATGGAATAACCCATGCCTACCCCACCTCCGTGGTGAACAGATACCCAGCTGGCTCCATTTACACCATTAATCAGTGCATTTAAAATTGGCCAATCTGCAACTGCATCACTTCCATCCTTCATATCTTCAGTTTCACGATTAGGGGAAGCAACAGAACCGCAATCTAAATGATCTCTACCGATTACGATAGGCGCTGATAATTCACCGGATGCAACCATGTCATTAATGATTTTTCCAAACTTAGCTCTTTCTCCATAACCAAACCAGCAAATGCGGGAAGGAAGTCCTTGGAATGCTACTTTTTCACGTGCCATTTTGATCCATTTGCATAAATGTTCGTTTTCTTTAAATTCTTTTAAAATAACTTCGTCTAGTTTATAAATATCCTCTGGATCACCAGATAATGCAGCCCAACGGAAAGGACCTTTTCCTTCACAAAATTGTGGACGAATAAATGCAGGAACAAACCCAGGGAATGCAAAGGCATTTTCGAATCCTTCGTCATATGCAACTTGACGAATGTTATTGCCATAATCAAAAACGATTGCGCCTTTTTCTTGGAGTTGTACCATCGCTTCTACGTGGTTTTTAATACTAGACTTGGCAAGTCTGATGTACTGATCAGGATCTTCTTGACGAAGTTTTTCTCCTTCTTCAAGCGTAATTCCTTCTGGTAAGTACCCGTTTAAAGGATCGTGTGAAGAAGTTTGATCCGTTACTAAATCAGGGATGAAATTGCGTTCTATCATCTCTGGTAAGATTTCAGATGCATTCCCTAATAGACCGATGGATAAAGGTTTTTTATTTTGTTTTGCATCTAATGCAAGCTCAATCGCTTCGTCTAATGACTCTACCATGACATCGCAGTATTTTGTTTCTATACGGCGTTGGATTCTAGTTTTGTCTACTTCAATTGCTATGACAACACCATCATTCATAGTTACTGCTAATGGCTGCGCACCACCCATACCTCCTAAACCAGCTGTTACTGTAATAGTGCCTTTTAATGAATTTTGGAAGTGTTGTTTAGCAGCCTCTGCAAACGTTTCATATGTCCCTTGTAAAATGCCTTGAGTTCCAATATAAATCCAGCTTCCAGCTGTCATTTGTCCGTACATCATTAGCCCTTTTTGATCAAGCTCTCGGAAATGCTCCCAATTTGCCCAGGCGGGTACAAGATTGGAGTTGGCGATTAATACACGAGGTGCATTTTCATGTGATTTGAATACTGCCACTGGTTTACCTGACTGTACTAATAATGTTTCATCGTTTTCGAGCTTTTGTAAAGTTTCTACGATTTTATCATAACTTTCCCAGTTTCTTGCTGCTTTACCTATACCACCATATACAACAAGTTCTTCTGGTTTTTCAGCGACTTCAGGATCTAGATTGTTCATCAACATTCGAAGTGCAGCTTCTTGAATCCAGCCTTTTGTATTTAACTGATTGCCTCTAGGAGCACGTATGGATTGATGTGTTTTTGACATGAATATCATCCTTTCATTTTTTCACCTTTTATCATTTTTATTTATACATTTATCGTATAGAATAACCAAAAAACTGGGAAGGATTAATCTTCAGATTGATGTGGTAAAATTGCGGTTAAATTACAAAAATAGTCCAGAAATATTAATTATTATGGACTATTTTTAGTTATTTGTATTATTTTTATAAAATAAATATTTTAACAGACATATATTTTTCAATTTCTATTTTTAAAACTCTTCACTCTATTAAAATACATATATACTTCATAAAGGTATTTATGGTAAAATTTACATTAACAGAATGTATAATTACAAACTATCGGAAATTTTGTTAGAGATGGGAGGATTGATAAATATATAAATAAATCAGCTGTGATTAGTAGACATAAAATCTAATTTAGAAAGAAGGGAATTTCATATGGCAGGATTCAAAAGTATGATTAGAACGATAGGAATTATCGTAATTGCACTTGTAGTATCTTTATCATCATTTAATACTTCTAGTGAAGCTGCACTTTTAGGGTGGGATTTGGTTGATAATAATAAACACTTGGATTGGAATAGCGATAGTAAGTATATTTCAAGTATAAATAATGCTATGAAGTTATGGGAAAATTATAAATCAGGTATTATTAGACCTGATACAGCTGCTGAAAGAGAAGATGTATTTTTAACAGATTATATGCAAGTAAGTTCTACTATTGCTAGTACTAGCTCTAATGGCATTATTAGATTTAATGATTATCATTACGCTGACATGTCAAATGGTGAGAGACTCAAAACAACTACACATGAGTTTGGTCACGCTTTAGGTTTAGCACATACTTTTGGTCGAAGAGATATTATGAGGCAGGGTAAGGTCTCAATTACAAAATTGTCCTCTACTGATAAGAGATCATATGATGAAGCTTACTTAACATATTAAATGAAAGGAAGTGTAATGATTATGAGAAAGATATTAATTGTTTTAATACTTTTACCCTCGTTGATTTTAAGTGCATGTTCTAGCTTAAATGAAGCTAGTATGAATGATTTACCAGTAACTAAATTAACAGGTTCTTTTAGTATAGACGTTAATGATTTAACTCAAATTGTAGGTGATGCGGATTATGTGTTTGTAGCTGAAGTTATGGAAGAAGTTGAAACTTTATACAAATATCCAGTAACTATTGAGACAGAGAATGGGCTTAAGGAAGTAAGTGACCCATATACTAAATATTCTATTAAAGTCGTTGATAATATAAAAGGTAAGTTAAAGGGAGATAAGCAATTTGATATTTTAAAAGCAGGAGGAATAAGTCAGGATCAAGAATCAATTGTGTTGTATGAGGAGGATGAATTATTACAAGCTGGTAAGTATTATATCATTTCAGCTTATGCTCAACCAGATGGTTCACTTTTAGTATCCGGCCCTAACTCAAGCTCAGTTTTAAATGAAACGAGTAAAAGCAAAATATTTTCCTCAAAAGAATATAAAGAGTATAAAGAAGCTTTTAAAAATGAATTTAAAAGTGATAGAAAGAGATTTAAATCTAAACACGAAATATAATATAATGATTCCTTAATAGTGAGAGCAGCAGAGAATAAATTAAAGAAGCTACAAGCATAAAAACGATTAGGTTAAATGCTTGTAGCTTCCTTTTTATAACTTGGCAGAATCGTTAGTTGGAAGTATTCGGCTACCTCTTCGAGAGACTCCGATAGGAGTTTTTGTTCTGTTTAGATTATAAAAATTTATGAATCAGATTCAAACAATCAGTAACGATATGCTTTGGAGCTTCTTCTTTAATTTTAAATTTTCGAGCCTTCCAATCTAAACTTTTCACCTGATCTGTTAAAATAACTCCTTCAATAGCCAAGCCAGTTGGCAATTCTACTTCGAAGGGATAACCCTTTTTATGACTGGTAATTGGGCAGATAATAGCAAACCCTGTGGCTTGATTAAATATTTTTGGAGAAAGAACAATACCTGGTCGTGTGCCTGCTTGTTCATGTCCTGCTTGTGGATTAAAATTAGCATAAACAAGGTCACCTCGTTCTGGACATGACATTAAATCAGTTCATTCCCTTCCGTTCCAAAGTCTATTTCATCATGACGGTTTTCTGGTGTTATTTTCGCTAAAAGTTCTTCTAATGTAGGTGTTTTCTTTTTCTGCTTTAAAATTATATTTTGATTCTCAGTAACACTCATTTCGATTTCTGTACCTTGTTCTATTGAAATATTTTCAGCGATATTTTTAGGGATACGAACTGCAAGGCTATTACCCCATTTTTGCACAGTCGTTATCACACGAATCACTCCTTCATTCGATTGATATTCTTTATTTTTCATTATAACACCCCCAAATATTTTCGTATACACTTAGTATATACGTTGGCTTTTGAAAGTATTACAATTATTAGGGAATCCGTATTTATAAAATAAAATTCTTGAATATAATCTTGAGTAACCACCTAAAATATTATTTTAACTCTGTATTTGAATTAATAGATTTTCATTTTTTGTCTATTAATTCTAGAAGAAACAAGAGCAGCGAACAAAGTGACTATACAACCAAATAAAAATGGAATGGTACTCCCAAGTATGAACCAAATCAAAGACCCTACAATAGGGATGGTTACAGCAATTATATGTGATAAGGTACTCCCAACTGCCAGTGTAGTACTTAAATCTTCTCTAGGAACCAACTTCCCAACATAAGTAGAAATACCAATATCGTCAAAACCAACAAAAACATCATCTAATACAAACAAAATATATATAAGCCAAATATGTTCAATGTAAGCATAACCAAGAAAGATAAAGGTTACGATGATATAATTGACAGCTAATGCTTTACTAATCCCTAACTTCTTTATCACTTTTCCAATATACGGACGTGTTAATACGGCTATGACACCGTGTAAACTATATAAAAGTACCATTGTTGAAAGTGGGGTTTCAAATTTAACAATTAATAGAAGTGTAGCAAACGTAATAAATATCATCTCACGTGCAGCTGACAAAGTAATTAGAAGATAATAAGGAAAATATGTCTTTCTTAAATATAAATTGTTGTGCTTTTTACTCATACCTTTGTTCATATTTAATTTTTTCACAAAAAATGTTGAGACCAACGCGATAGGTAGTGCAATAAAGAGAATAATATTTGTCTCGAATTTTTGACTTAAAATCCAAATGAAAAACATTCCCAATAAACCTGCACCTGCACTTAAGCTTGCTACATAACCAAAGATTGTGGATCGATTATCTTCCGTCGTTAAATCTGTGATTAAATAATCTCTATAAATAAAAAACAGGTGCGTACCTGTACTAAAAATGAATGTGTATACCATCAATCCCCAGAAACCAGAGGCTAAAGAATACAATAGTAACCCTAATGCGATTAAAAGGATAGAGAAAATGAGCACGTTTCTTTCTTTAAATCTGATTGTAATTAAAATGAAGAATATAGCGAGTAGTCCCGGAATTTCTTTCATCGCATCGATGGTTCCAAATTGAAAGGCTGTAACTAAGAAATCTTCAACAATATAGTTTTTATATGTGACTTGGAAAAAAGAAATTGAAATACTAACTATAAAAATAGAAAGTAGTAAACGAGATATATTTTTATTCTTATGATTGTCCAACGATCTAACACTCCTTTAAATGATAAATACCTAATTTAGATACTCATATTTAAAGGTGGTGCTCTCTGTCTATAAGTTCAAACGATTCAAATTAGTCATATCTCATGCATGTTATAATCCTCCTTAATCATTTTGTATATATTACTTTTCCAACTCTATTTATGTGATCTTTAAGGTCGTTATGGTTAAGATGAGTACCGTCAATTACATCAAAAAAATATGGCATATGACTTTGTTCTTCTAACAATGCATGCAGTTTAGTGATTATATGCATATTAATTTTTTCACCATAAATAGCAATATCAATATCTGAACCTGGTTTATGATTTCCTTTTGCACGAGAACCAAATAGGGTCGCTTTTTCAATTTCATCAAAAGTAGAAATTGTATTTACAATCGCTTCTAAGTCTAGTTCAACAAGTCCATATTTCATAGTTCTTCCTCAAGCTTCTTATGGAGTTCTATTAGAACGTTGTAGTACTGTTCTTTTATTAATCGTTCCGCTTCATCTGCATATTTTTCATTGTATGTGTGAGCCATTAAATTCCTTTTATCCAACATATCGATCCAAGTCAATTTGGATCTTATCTCCTACAAAAGAGATTAGTTAATTATATTTCTATCAATTTAATTACTCAAAAATATAATTTTGTTTGAAGTTTATCTACAGCACGTTCAATCTCTTTTAAATCCTCTGCAGAAGCATCTTCCATTCGATTTTTAAAATTAAACTCTATCTGCTTATAAACTTTTTTCATCATCATTTCCCCTTCTTTAGTAAGGGAAATGAACTGCTTTCTACGGTCCTCAACATCAGATTTTTTTTCAATTAAATAGAGATCCCCTAATTTTCTGATCTCTCTACTTGCATTTGGCATAGAAATACGTATACAATCACTAATTTCGCTAAGCGTAATTGGTTGTTTACTTACGTAAATAAAATCAAGAATATCATATTGAACTTGTGTAACGATGTCAGGCCTCACGTCTCTATTGAGTTCGTTTGTCACCCGTAGAACCGAGCTTGTAAAAGTAATTAGTTTATTAAAAAGGGCTTTGTTTTCCATCGTTTTCACCTCTTAGTTGTACAATAGCAAAATATTTATCAAAATACAATTATCATTTGACAACTAAAAAGAAATGAATTATGATTTAATTATCAAAAGATAACTAAATGAGGTGAGTTAATATGAAATCATTAGTCATTTTTACCCATCCAAATCACAACAGTTTATCCTATGCGTTTTTACAAAAAGTACTTGAGGGAATTGGTGAAAACTCAAATATTATGGAAGTGCAAGTATTAGATCTATACGAAGAAGGATTTAATCCATTGCTAGTATTTAATAGTGAAAAAAGAAGAAGGGATATGCACCGTGATCCAAATATGGAAAAGTATAGAGAACAGATTCTTTGGGCAGATCAAATTGTTTTCATATATCCAATCTGGTGGGGAAGGCCTCCTGCAATGCTATTGGGCTATATAGATCAATTGTTTGCAGCGAACTTTGCCTATAAAGATGATGGTCTTTTTCCGAAAGGGCTTTTAAAAGGAAAGTCGGTTATATGCGTATCAACGATGAAAGGACCTGCTAATTATCCGTTGATTTTTTTAAATAATGCTCATAAAGTTTTAATGAAAAAAGCTCTTTTGAATTTTGTAGGAATAAAAAAAGTGAAGTTTTTTGAGTTTGGTAATATGGAAAGTCCAAAAGGGAAACAAACTGAAAAGTTAAATAAAGTGTATCGGTATTTTCAGCAAGTGTAAGTAAAAAGAAAAATTATAATGGTGCAAAACTAGAACTTGGATTATAATTAGCATAGGTTGTTTAACAAGTGAATATTGTAAAAAAGGGTGAAACGTTCAAACGTTTCTTAAAAGGGAAGACGGTGTGAATCCGTCACGGTCCCGCCACTGTAAATGGAGAGTAAAGTGTAAACCACTGTGTAAAACGGGAAGGTTTATACAAATTGAATGATTTTCAGTTGAATTGCGTTTGATCCATGAGTCAGGAGACCTGCCTTTTTTTGTATCACAAGTGTACCTACGAGGATAGGGAAAGTGAATAAATTTTTAGACATTTATTTGCACTTTTCGGCACTTCTGTAGGAAGTGTTTTTTTATTTTTAATATTAAGTGGAGGAAGAGCAAGATGCAAAAAAAGTTATTTCTTGGCGTAGGATTTTTACTAACGTTTCTACTACTTATGCCAGCATCTCTAATCATGGGTGAGGAAAGTATAAAGGTAGAAGTGAACAATGAGAACGGTGGAGAAACAAGACCTGATTTAGACACAGCAAAGGTTGAGCTTACATTTACAGAGATTGAGAACGGATCTGCTAACATTTTATTGAGTAGTCCTGAACGGAATTTTTTCTCTCCAACCGATTTTCCAATTGTAGAGGGTACTAAGTTAATTGATTCTACAATTCTAGTTGAAAATGGCAAGGCTGAATTTGATTATATGTTCCCTATTCGTGGTGATTATCAAATGAAGGTAGAGGTTTTAGATGAAAACGGGACCTTGGCAGGCACTCATTTATTGAACATTCATATTCCAGAAAATCCAGATGAGGTACAAAATGCAATTGTTTTTGTAGGTATCCTTGTTTTATTTGGTTTTTTTGTTGGTCTTATTTTAACAGCTAGAAGGGGGAGAGGTCATGCGATATCGTAGTCTGTTACTGACGTTGGGATTTGTTCTTCTATTCACACTATCTGCAACTGTTATGGCTCATGATGATAATGATCATGGTCGTTCGATAGATCATCATGCAGAAGTAGGGAAACTTTATACATTTGAAGGGAACTTGGAAACATTAGAGAGTGGACCCTATGAAATTAGGTTTCAAGCTATTCGCTTAGAGGATAATGCACACATTCTTTCTATGAAAAATACATCTGAAGATGGAACCTATCAATTTACGGCTCAGTTTTTTGATGGAGCCGAGCATGATGTCACATTTTCACTCCTAAATCCGGTTACGGACGAAGTCATTATGGAAAGAACGGAATTAGTTGAAGTGCAAGGTTTTGATCCACCGATATTTATTAAATTAAAAACGATATTCTTTTTAGTGATGATGATTGGGATAGGTATGTTATTAGGTGTAGGTGTCATAAAATTAAAAAGGTCGAGACATGCGACAAAAGGAGGAGCTTACCATGGAATATAAATATGAATATCAGAACAAAAATAGCTTTAAAAATAAATTTAAAGCAGTGTTTCTTTCACTTCCGATTCAACTAACTGTTGTTGCACTTTTGGCGGGGATCGTTATTTATACTGCTTTATTTTCCAGTTATGCACCCGTACATGATGCGCTACATGATTTAAGGCATGGTTTAATGTTTATTCCATGTCACTAAGGTGGTCTTTTAATTGAAAAATGTTTTAGTAAATCTATTTTCCGTTGTGATGCATCGATTAGCTAAGAAACATCAAGTTGTAGCATTGGAACAGACGATTTCTTTATTTTTAAAATTTTATAGCAATCATCCTGATAAGCTATTTGCGATATTACTTAGGTTTAGTGAGGATTCTCGATGGGTTCTACGTTATTTGTCAGGTAGAGAGTTAGGGAGGTTTTTTACAGAAAAGCCTGAGCAAGTGATGGAGATTTGGTTTAGGCTAGCGAAAGATGATAACCTCTATGTAAGAGAAGGGACAGCGAAGGGGATTACATACGCAAGTGAAACGAATATAAAAGAAGTTTGGAAAAAGTGGGAGGCAGCTTTCTCCCACACCTCTGAACATGTTCGTCAAACGGCAGCTATGACATTGATTCACTTTTTAAAAAAATATAATAAAGAGATCAACCTGATTCCCGTCCTAGAACTTGTAAAAAATGATACCTCATCTAAAGTGAAGGTGATCGTTGAAAAGTATATCGTCCCTCTTGAAGAAGTGGGGGATAATTCACATAAGCCTATACTTGACTATCAAACGACAGAAGAGCTCCCTATATCTTCACGGCTGATAGATCAAGTAGTAGGACAGGATCATGCTGTAGAAGCGATTAAAATTGCAGCTCGTCAGAAGCGTTCGGTGTTATTAATTGGAGAACCTGGAACAGGAAAAAGTATGTTAGGGCAAGCGATTACTGAACTATTACCAGTCTCAAGCTTAGAAGACGTTATAGTGGAAAGTGACAATTCTGAAAAAAACGTCCCTAAGATTAAAGCTCAACCTGCTGGAATGGCAGAAACGTATATTCAACAGTTTGAAAATGAAGCTCGAGCGAGTCTTACTACTTTTCGTTGGATGATGGGTTTTGTTTATGTGGCTGTTTTATTTGTTGCGTTCTTCTACTATTTTACAAAGAATGAACCGATTTTTCTTTTGATTGGGATTGTTGTAGTAGGGTTGTTATATTGGGTTTCTAAAAAAATGAAAACAAATCCTACAGTGCAAATTCCTAAAATTTTGGTTAACCATACAAATACAAAACGGCCTCCTTTCATAGATGCCACTGGACTTCATGCAGGAGCGCTTTTAGGTGATATTCGCCATGATCCTTATCAATCTGGGGGATTGGAAGCCAGTTCACATCAGTTAGTTGAACCAGGTGCCATTCATCAAGCACATCAAGGGGTATTATATATTGATGAAGTATCCACACTGTCCACAGAATCACAGCAGTTTTTACTCACTGCTTTTCAAGAGAAAAAACTACCCATTACAGGACGTTCGCCTGGTTCCAGTGGGAGTATGATACGAACAGAACCGGTACCAACAGATTTTATTATGGTGTTGGCTGGCAATGTTCCCGATGTGGATAAAATTCATCCCGCTTTAAGATCAAGAATTCACGGTTATGGTTATGAGATTTATACTAAGACAACCATGGAAGATACGGAATATAATCGTTATAAACTAGCACAATTCATAGCACAGGAAGTACAAAAAGATGGGAAAATACCTCACTTTACTAAAGAGGCAGTTCATGTGATCATTGGACGAGCCAAAGAGATGTCACCACGTTCGAATCAGTTAACAACAAGGTTTAGAGATTTAGGTGGATTGATTCGTGCAGCTGGGGATATTGCTGTGCAGTCTGAAGCTAAACTAGTAAGTATGGAGCACGTTGAGCAAGCACTATTGAAAGTAAAGACATTGGAAGAGCAAATGTTTTTGGAAGCGGATAAAGGTAGTTTATCAACCCCTTATTCACAAGTGGGGATGGTTCAAACTTTAGTTAATTACAAAGGGATCATGGAACAGGTTGTAAAGATTTCGATAAGTGTCCAACCTTGCGATGTGGTGGAACTTAAAGCTTCTAGGCTGATGGAAATTAAGGATCGAATGAGTTTAGAGGCTTTATTAAATAAGTTGGGTTTGCATGGAAGGTATTATATTCAGTTCGATAGTGCAAACCAGATTGATGGGTCAAGTCGGACGAATGGAACTGACCACTCAAGTTCAATAGAAGGAATAGTTTTGGCTATTCTTGTAAATGCGTTGTCGATTAAACATAATATATCAATGCCTGTGGATTTTGTTGTTTGTGGAGATGTGGATATGATGGGGGCAATTACGGAGAGCTCCTATTTTGAGCGTAAGATAAAAGCGGCGGAGCGTTTAGGCATCACAAAGATCATGGCTCCATTTTCCAATTATTCAGATGATGTTCCAGATAGCATAGAAATGATTTGGATAAATACGGTGAAAGATGTTGAAGAGATGATGGTCAATCATTTCTTTTAGCCATCCAGCTGCGAGGAGAATCCCCAGTTATTTTTTTAAAAACTCGGCTAAAATAGTTGGCATCTGAAAATCCAACTTTTACTGAAATATCACTTAAATTTAGATTAGACGCTTCAAGTAGTTTTTTAGCTTCCTCGATACGTTTTTTTTGTAAATACTCTATGAAAGACATACCGGTTTCTTGTTTAAACAAATGACTGATATAATAACTGTTACGATTCACATGTTTTGCTGCATCAGACAATGTAAGTGATTTTGCATAATTCTTTTTAATAAACACTTGAAGTTGATTCACAATAAGTGAATGAACGGGAGGTTGTTTAAGATGAATGAGGTCAAACAGCTCATAACAAAAAGTTAACATTTTTTGTGTGATATCAAATAAAACCTCTCCAAATAAAATGATCTGAAATAAATCTTGATATTTATGTTCTAATGTATTTTCAATATTTTGTTTACTCATGAATCGATGAATGTGGGCTAACACACTTGTTAAACGTATTCGCATAGTTTCAGGGTTTGGATATAAACCACTCTCATCAGGAAAACCAGTAAATTGCTTATATAACCATTTCTTAATTTCTTCATGATTATAGCTTTCTAATACTTCTACTAATTTTTTGCTTTCTTTAGGAGATAAAAAGGAGTCAATTTGTTTATGAGCATAAGGTTGCATGGGACTAAAAACTTGATTTCCCCCAAAATAGAATCTTCTAGTTAGGCTACTCTTAGCTTCGTGATATGCTTGTTTTATACTCTTCATATTTTTCTTAGGTTGTCCAATTCCTCCAGAGATGGAGAAACCTTGTTCTTTACCTTGATAACAAAGTCGGATGAGAATTTGCTCTAATGTAATGATCGGGTTTGATGCTCCTGTTAGCATCGTTTCATCAAAAAAAAGAACCAGGTGATTTTCAACTGGAATGATCAATACTTGATATTCGCTTAATTCTTGTTTAACAAATGATAGTAAATGGGTAAAGCTCATTTTTATTTCATTATTTTGATCCAATTCAATGACAGCAAGCAGTCTTGGGATCTCCTCTTCGTGTTCAATTTCTAGATTTTCTAAAAATAATAAATCGTAAGCCAAATAATGTTGAGGAATTATGTTTTTATTTATAGCACTAGGTGCTTTAAAGTTTTTGATCATTTGACGTATAGTTTTGATCCATGTTTGTGTATCATATGGTTTAACAAATAAGGCCTCTGCTTTACATAGAAGTGATGCATATGCTGCATCAAATGTTTTGTGAATTGTATGAACGACCGTTTGCGTATGATTTTGTTTTAATAAGGGTCTTAAATTAGCTAATTCTTCAGATGAAAAGAGATCTAGTTCAAATATAAGTAAATCCACTTTATGCTGGGACAATAATGTTAAACATGGTTGGCTATCTGTTGCTTCAATGAGATGTTTATAAGGAATGTGGTTGGAAGAAAGAAGCCACTTCATTCCATTTCGTTCAAGCTCGTCCCTTATACATAGACATATTTTCACTATCTTCCCCTCCCCATAAAAACTTTCATATTAAGTATTATAATCTTATCATTCAATGTGTTTTTCCTCCACTAATATGCAAAATAAATAAAGAAAAACTCTTGAATTTTATATATTATATAAATTAGTATACTTATATTAGATATCTATACATCTAAGAGTAATTTCTAAGCAAGTCACTTAGGGAGATGTGAATGGGAAATTATTATAAAAATATTTTGCTGGTTACAGATATGGACGGAACACTGTTAAACTCAGATAACAAAGTAAGTATGAATAATAAACGAGCATTAGAACACTTCGTATATGAAGGTGGATTATTTACTGTTGCGACAGGTAGGATGGAGAGATCGGTGATCCCATACTTAGATGATTTACCCATTAATGTTCCAGGTGTTTTATATAACGGTGGAGCATTATACGATTTTCAAAATCAAAAAATATTATGGAATCAAGGTTTGCCTGAAGACTTTTCATTATTATTGGAAGAAATAATACAAGCTTTTCCTGGTATTGGTGTAGAAATTTATATGAATCAAAATGTGTATTTCATCACACATAACGAGCACACAGACAGTCACCGTATAAAAGAAAAACTTAAAAAAAATACGCATTCACTTGAACAATTGCAAGGCTCTTGGCAAAAAGTAATGTTGGTTTGGGAGGCTTCATTATTAGATCAAGTAGAGTCTTTTTTGGAACAAAATTCCAGGGGGATAGATTGGGTAAGGTCGGAACCTCAGTTTCTCGAAGTACTAGCTAAAAATGTAAACAAAGGGAATGGGTTAATAAAATTAAAAAAACATCTGGATCTGTTAAATGTATCCACAGTTGCATTTGGAGATCATTTGAATGATATAACTTTGTTAACAGCCTCCGATTTAGGAATAGCTGTAGATAATGGTCATGATCAATTAAAGAGCATTGCTTGTTATAGTGGGAAACATCATGATGAAGATGCACTTGCCGCTATCATTTATCAAAAGAATCTAATATTTGATTTATTGGTGATGAAGAAAAATGAAGTAAAAGAAAAAAACCGCTTATGACGGATCATAGGCGGTAATATAGGAGAGAAATTATAATTAATGTGCAATTCTTTGTTGTAATTTTTTGTTTTGCTGTAAAGAAGGTTGTCGGGCTTTCCTTACTTTTTGAATATCCTTACGAATGTAAATAGAAGTGATCAGTGCTATGGTTAGAAATACGGCAAACACATAAAAAGTGGCGTTATAGCTGTTCGTAGTATCTCTTATATAAGCCACAAGCATTGGTCCGAAAACACCTGCCATTGACCAAGAGGTTAACAAATAACCATGAATGGCTCCTAGTTGTTTTGTTCCAAACATATCCCCAATAAATGCTGGTAAGGAAGCAAATCCTCCACCATAAATCGTCAGGATCGTAAATATGAGAATCATAAACAGGATCTGATTAGAAACAGATGGCAATAATAAGAATGCAATAAGCTGGATGGTGAAAAATGCAGTATATACATTTGTTCTTCCTAAATAATCAGATGCAGAAGCCCAGCCGATGCGACCCCCACCATTAAAAAATCCCATCAGACCTACCATACTTGCTGCTGCAACAGCTGTCATCCCTACTTTTTCTTGAGCCATGGGTGAAGCGACAGAGATCAGCATTATACCAGATGAAATATTCACAAACATCATGACCCATAACATCCAAAATCTTTTTGTTTTAACGGCTTCATTTGCTGTAAGCTGTGCTAAATCTTCTTTTAGTCGCATCGTTCCTTTTTCTGTTTTTTCCTTCATTCCTGCAGGCATCCAGCCTTCTTCAGGTTTAGAAATATAAGATGCTCCTGACAACATGAGGATAAAGTATGAGATACCTAAAATGTAAAACGTTTGTGAGAGACCCACATTTTCTATAAGATAATTGGCAATAGGACTACAGATTAATGCACCTGCACCAAAGCCCATCACGGCCATCCCAGTTGCTAACCCGCGATGATCTGGAAACCATTTGACTAAAGTAGAAACAGGTGATATATAACCAATACCTAGTCCCATACCACTGATCAACCCATAAGATACATAGTAACCTACTAATGATTCAAAATGAACAGCTATTCCTGTTCCGATTAAACCTGCGGCAAATAAAATAGCTGCAACTGTTGCTGAAAAACGTGGTCCTTTCTTCTCTACTAATCTACCAAAAAAAGCAGCAGACATTCCTAAACAAAAAATTGCAATTGTAAATGCAAGAGCGGTTTGTGTACTGTTCCATCCCAGTTGTTCAGCTAGAGGATTTTTATAAACGCTGTAAGCATACACCGAACCAATAGAAAGGTGAATTGCAACAGCGGATAATGCAATGAGCCAACGATTTTTAGCTTTCATGATAGCTCTCTCCTTTAATATTTGAAAATCCTTATTTATCTTTGTGTTCCATAAAAGTGATGAATATTTTATTCACAATATGTTTCTATTTAGATATCATGAAATCATGAATTGGGGTGGATTTCAGGGAGTTCCATCACTTTTATGGATTAAAATATTCTTTCAAATAAAGTATAAAACTTATAAAATGTTATGTCTGTGATTTTTTTCACAATAAAGAATATATACTTTTTTAAAAAATATATAAATTTAATCTTGACAATTACAACTGTACTATTTATTATTACAGTATAGGAAATAATTTCTTTATTTTTTTAGATTAAATGTAATAATTATAAATACAGTTTAAAGTGAAGGGGTTGAGAAGATGTGCTCATAGTAAAGATATAGTCCATATCTTTTTATACTAAATGTAACAATAATGATTACAGTACTTGTTCAACACTAAAAATAAAAAAACATTTATTAGAACAAATATATATCCGTCTTACTTTGATGTTATGCTCAAAATTTTATTTTTGGAGGGATTTAAATTGTCAGTATTATTTAATTCACCATCTATTGGTAAATTACAAATGAAAAACAGATTTACAGTAGCTCCTTTAACCCGTACAAGTGCTACACATGAAGGGGTTGTTACAGAAAAAAATGCGAAATATTATGCAAGATTCGCAAAAGGACAATTTGGGCTTATTATTACGGAGGGTACTTATACAGATGACCAACACAGTCAAGGGTATTTTAATCAACCTGGGATCATCAATCAAGAGCAAATAGACGGGTGGAAAAAGGTTGTAGATGCAGTTCATAAAGAAGGTTCAAAAATTATAGTTCAATTAATGCATGCTGGTGCACAAGCGGTAGGTAATCGTTTTACAGAACAATCCATTGCTCCATCATCTGTACTTTTAGAAGGTGAAATGGCCTGGAAGAAAACGCCTAAAGCAGCCTCTATAGAAGATTTAATAAAAATTAAAAATAATTTTGTGAAAGCTGCTTTAAATGCGAAAGAGGCTGGATTTGATGGAGTTGAACTTCACGGTGCTAACGGATATTTATTAGATGAATTTTTATTAACGTATACAAATAAGCGCCAAGATCAATATGGTGGTTCTGTACAAAATCGAGTGAGGTATTTAGTTGAAATTATTCAAGCAGTACGTGAAGCAGTAGGAGAGGATTTTATAGTGGGTATACGTTTGACCCAGAATAATCATATAGATGGATATACACATAAATGGGAAGAAGGAGATGCTGAAGTGATTTTCTCAAGTGTGAAAGATGCAGGCGTGGACTATATTCATACATTTCAATATGAGGGCTGGAAACCTGCGTTTGGAGAAAATTCCAAATCTCTTGCAACAGCAGCTAAAAAATATGGTCAGGTAACAGTGATTGCAAATGGGAATTTACATGAATTAAATAAAGCATCTGAAATGGTTCAAGACAAGGATGCTGATTTTATTGCTATAGGCAAACTAGCACTGTCAAATCCAGATTTACCAGTGAAAGCAAAAAATGGTGTACAATTCACACCATTTGATGCAGAGAAGTTCATCGGTTCTGATTATACCATTAAAGAGTTTGAATATCATATGTAACCAATTCTAAACATAACATATTGAAAATAATGATTTTAATAGGGGGATGAATGACAATATGAAATTGAAGACAGCAATTGTCACAGGAGCATCAGGTGGTATTGGATCTGCTACAGTGATTGACCTTGCTAAAGAAGGATTACAAGTGATCGCTGCAATGCGTAATCTAGAAAAAGGAAATAGGCTAAAACAGGAATTAGAAGAACTGGAACTTAGCCACTTAGTTAAATTTGAGCTACTAGACGTAACAGATGAATTGTCTATTCAGTCCTTCAAAAAGAAGTTGCATAACTATGATAGCATTGATGTGCTAATTAATAATGCGGGAACTTATGTAGCAGGATTTGCTGAGGAAGTTGGAATGAATAAATATAGAGAACAATTTGAAACAAATGTCTTTGGATTAATTGCAGTAACTCAGGCAGTGATACCTTTTATGAGAAAACAAAAGGGTGGGAAAATCATAAACATCAGTAGTATTGTTGGAGTCATGGCTTTTCCATCTATGGCGGCTTATGTCGCATCAAAATATGCTGTAGAAGGGTTTTCTGAATCCTTGCGTTTAGAATTAAAACCTTTTGATATAGATGTAGTGTTGGTTGAACCAGGAGCATATAATACTGGTATTGTAAACAATATGTTTGATATGGATACAGGTGAAGATTCTCCATACCTAAGTTTTAAGAAAAAGCAAATTGATGATTTTTCAAATATGAACCTTGGTAATCCTGAAGAGGTTGCTCAAAAAATATCTTCTATTATAAAATTAAACGAACCTTCACTTCGTTATCCAGTCGGAAAAGGAATTCAAGAGCAGATTAATGCCAAAAGAGAAACAACATGGCTAGATTGGGAAAAGAAGCTTATAGGGAATGCAGATAAATAAGATTAAAACATTAAAATATTAACTTAAATAATATTAATATAAAAAAATTGGAGGAATTAAAAGATGAAAGCAGTCGTTATTAATCAATATGGAGGAAGAGATCAATTACAAGAAATGGCGGTACCAGTTCCAAAGTTAAATGATAAGGATGTATTAATTGAAGTTCATGCGTCAGCCGTAAATCCAGTAGATATTTTTACTAGAGAAGGGTATCTTCAAGAAAATGTTCCACACCAATTCCCAGTTATTCTTGGACTTGATGTTGCAGGTATCGTTAAAGAAGTTGGGGCTTCTGTAACTAAATTTAAAGTGGGTGACGAAGTATTCAGTCGACCAGATATCGCTAGAAATGGAACTTATGCAGAGTATGTAGCAGTTGATGAGGACTATATAGCAAAAAAGCCATCAAACCTTACATTTGAAGAGGCTGCTTCTATTCCTTTGGTAGGCATTACAACCTACCAAAGTTTAGTAGATACAGCTGGTTTAAAACAAAGAGATAAGGTTTTAATTCATGCTGGGGCAGGGGGAGTTGGTACTTTTGCTATTCAATTTGCTAAAAGTAAAGGTGCTTATGTAGCAACTACAACTAGTGAGAAAAATGTTCAATTGGTTAAACAGCTTGGTGCGGATGAAGTGATCAACTATGAGACAACAGATTTTTCTGAAGTATTATCTGATTATGACATTGTACTTGATACATTAGGTGGGGACATACAGGAAAAGAGTTTAAAAGTATTAAAAGATGGTGGGACATTAGTTGCACTTAATCAACCACCTGCAGAAAATTTTGGAAAAGAGAAAAACATCAAAGCAAGTTTTATCTTTATGCAACCAAATGGAGAGCAACTTAAAGAAATTGGAGAGCTTATAGAAGCAAACAAAATTAAACCTATTATTGCAGAACAATTCAGCTTATCAGAACAAGGGATTCGTAATGCACATGAATTAAGTGAGTCAAAACGTGCTAAAGGTAAAATTGTTATTAAAATTAAATAAAAACATAAACATAAACATAACTTAATCATTAATAATAAATTAACATTAATATATATTGAACCTTTATCTTGGAATCAACAATTGACTTTTTCCAAGGTAAGGGACTGTATCCAAAAATATTTTGCGTACAGACGCCCACCTCTATAGGTGGGTCTTCAAATCAGGTGGAGTAGAGTCTCCATCTGATTTCTCGATGTTTAAGCAAAGCTTAAACGAGTTCACTTTTTTGTTTGTATTTTTAACATTTCTACACGATGAACCAGTAACTGTATTTCTCTAGACATTTTTAGTGTCCAAAAATAGTGTTCATTTAAATCGTTTTTTAATAAATAAATTTCTTGATGAAAGTAATTATATTTTTGAGCGATGTTCTTCAGAGTTTTTTCCTGATTTTGTACCATGTATTTAATGTTATTTGACGGTTCTTCATGAAACTGGGAATACATAAACGAATCAATTCTTTCATAACATAATTTTTAACAATGTTGAGAAATTTTAATAATGATAAATAAAAGCGTGCAACCCTATACATAAAAAAATACTTTAGCACATTCTATTGTTAATGTAATAGATTACATTTGTAAAATTCACAAATGACCATTGCTATTATATAGTAACCGATCATAATTCAACAATAGAAAATATCAAAAATATAGTTAATTTGGATTATATTTCACAAAAAAGACAAAAGATAATTTTTATAAGTGTTTTGAAAATAGTTTTCTTAAATAAGATAACGCTTACAAGAGTTCACTTCTCATTTTTTTTGATCTACTATGAGGTTCAAAAGCATAGTCTTGTATTAGAGCAGCAAAAAGGAGATGAGTTAGTTGGATATTTTTGTTGTAATTTTGGAAGCCATTTTAGGTCTTGCTTTTTTAGGTACAGGTTTTTCAAAGTTATTTGGTGCAAAGGCGATGGTAGAGGATTTTAGGCGATATAGTTTCCCAAAATGGTTTTTACCTTTTACAGGCTTTGTTGAAGCTGTAGGTGCTGTAGCGCTCATCACCGGCTTATGGCTTGATTCTTTAAGTGGTTTGGGTGCTTTATTGTTGGCTGTTACGATGTTTTTCGCTGTATTAACACATCTTGTAAGAGTGAAAGATCCCGTCTCAAAGGCATTACCTGCTTTTATGTTATTTGTAATCGCTTTGATTGTGACCATATCCAATTGGTCTGAAATGATGGAATTGTTTTAAGAGAAAAATCATTTTTGAGAGATATTGAAACGTGAAGAAGGGTTTTGAGGTTAGACCTTTCTCACGTTTTTTTGTTCTACTTTAAGAAAAGACAATTAAGATTGTCACAAATGTTATGCTGATTTCGTTTTAATAATTGAATAAACATAAATAAACTAATGGAGGTATTCAATATGGGTCAAAGATTAGAAATAGAACAAGGTGTATATAAAGCCATGATGGGGATGGAGAGTTATTTGAGTGAAAGTGAATTACCTAAAACGTTATTAGAGTTAATTAAAATGCGCTCTTCACAGATCAATGGCTGTGCATTTTGTATGGATATGCATGCTACAGATGCGATAACAAAAGGAGAAACTAGCCAACGTTTACATGTTTTGTCTGCTTGGAGAGAAACGCACTTTTTTACATCCGAAGAAAAAGCTGCACTGGCACTAACAGAAGCAGTAACCATTGTGCAGGATCATGAAAAGATTGAAAAGGCTTTTAAAGAGGCCAGTTTACATTTTGACAAGAAAAGATTAAATGATATTTTAGCAGCGATTGTGACTATCAATGGCTGGAATCGTATTGCCATTACGGCAGGAATGCCAATTGAGAAACAGTGAACTCGTTTAAGCAAAGTTTAAACATCGTGGAATCAGATGGAGACTCTACTCCACCTGATTAAAAGATCTCACCTATAGAGGTGGGCGTCTTAACGCAAAAGATTTAGTAGGATAAATACGAATAATGATTTATCTATTCCTAGCAGAAGCCCCCCACTTTAAACTGAAACAATGTGAAACGAGTGAAAGTTTAAGTGGGGGATGAATGCATCTGAAGAATGGGAATGACTATCTTGCCATACTAATCATGATCGTGCTATATATGTAATAATAGATTTTCATACGTTCTTTTTCAATGAACATTACATTTTTATTACGAAGTGTAAGGTGGAGGTAGGCTCAGTGAATAAACAATTAGAAGTGAAGATAGAAGAAATAGTAGGTCAAATACATAGAGTTAATGTACTTAATGAACAAGGCTGTACTTCAGAAGTACGTCAAATAATTACAGATAATGGATCCTATTTATTAAAAAGTTCGTTTGAGGGAAAATACCGAGAATGGTTAAAAAATGAAGCTCAGGTATTAGAAAAGCTAAATAATAGTAACCAAATTCCAGTCCCTATATACTATGGAAAAATTGAGGAAAAAGATAGTTCTCATTTAATTATGTCGTTTGAGAATGGAATTACACTAACTTCTGCTTTAAAGAAAGCGAAAAATAAAACAGAAAAGAAATCCTTAATTAGGAGTTTTGGACATCTACTTTATTGTCTTCATGAAACAAATCTAATTGAATCACTTAATCGTAAAAATGATTGGTTAGTTGAGCAACTGATAAAGGCTGAGAATTATGTGGAAAGTGGACAAACAGAAGGTAGCTTAGAACTGTTGCAGCAATTAAAATTGAATAAACCTCTATCATTAGAGCAAACGATGATTCATGGAGATTGTACAACTGATAATGTACTCGTATTAGATGGAGAGGTCAGATTATTTATTGATGTAGCTGGAATGACTGTTGGGGACCCTCGATATGATGAATCCTTAGCCATTAGCAGCTTTGTGAATAATGAAGAATACAAAAGTGCTTTTTATGAGGGTTATAAACGTTATAAGGTATCGAATGAAGAGTTTCAATATTTTGATGAGGGACTATATGAATTTTTCTAGCCTCAGCTTATTGAACTAAAGAGTGCTAGTTGAAGAGAATTTATGTAATATATAAAGGATAATAAGTTACAAGGTTTACAAGATAGTGATTCGTTTGTTGAGGTACATGTGTGGTACAATACATGCATTGTACTGGAGAAAGGTGTACCAACTAGATGACAGATAAAAACAAAGGAATCATTTTACTAATACTAGCAGCACTTGGGTTTTCATTGATGGCGATGTTCGTCAAACTTTCAGGTGATTTACCTACAACACAAAAAACATTTTTTAGAAATCTCATTTCTGCGATTATTTCTTTTGGAATGGTTGTTTATTATAAGGAGAGTTTGTTTGGAAAACGTGAGAATCAATCAATTTTATTATTAAGATCCGTTTTAGGAACGTTGGGCATTTTATTTTTCTTTTATTCCATTGATCATCTTGTTCTTTCAGATGCAGATATGTTAAATAAACTAAGTCCCTTTTTATTGATCATTTTCTGTTCTATCTTTTTGAAGGAGAAGGCCAAGCCTTACCAAATCATCTCAATTGTTATTGCTTTTATTGGGACGTTGTTCATTATTAAGCCGCAATTTTCCGTAGATGTTTTTCCATATATGATGGGAGTATTATCGTCCATATTTGCAGCAGGAGCGTATACAACTTTAAGGGTTTTAGGAAAGAAGGAAAAGTCTTATACTATTGTTTTTTATTTCTCAGCTTTTTCTACTATAATTTTGGTTCCTTTCTTGATCCTTTTTTATGAACCAATGAGTTTACAACAGTTGATCTATTTATTACTAGCAGGGGTCTTTGCAACAGTTGGGCAATTTGGAATTACACTAGCTTACAAATTTGCACCAGCAAATGAGATTTCTATCTTTTTCTATATGAATGTAGTATTTTCGACTGTGATTAGTATGATCATTTTCAGTCAAACACCAGATGTATTCAGTGTTGTTGGTTATATCGTCATTTTCAGCGCTGCCTTTTATATGTTTGTTAAAAATAATCATATAGCCAAAAATACGAATCCAATGACTCCTCCTAGTAAGCAGTAGTACAACATGGGCAGCAGCGTGTATCGAATGATTGTTCCTTCTTTTCCGTATAAATTGACTACAGATGCGGCAGCGACTACATTTAAAATACAGATCATGTTACCACCATTTGCTCCGAGTGCCTGTAACGATACAATGATATCTGGATTAGACCCAATTTGCTCCGCAGTACTGAACTGAAACAAAGAGAACATCATATTGCTGAAAGTTGCACTTCCGGAAATGAAAGAACCTAATGCCCCAACAAAAGGTGCAAATAGAGGCCAAGATTGACCAAGTGTTTCCGCAGCAGAGTTAGCAAGCTCAATAGGCATGCTTTCTAAACCGGACTTGTTAAGGCTTGAATTTATAAAAATCCGTACCATCGGAACGGCTGTCCCAAGTGCTATCAAACTGCCGATCATTGTTTTTAAGGATGTGTTGATAGTAGAGAAGACTTGTTGTTTTGAAAAACGATATATCATAAAGGAAACCATTACTGTAACGATAAAAATTGTGCCAGGTAAATATAACGGTTCAAGCTCTGTGCTAATTTCTGTACCAATAATATTTACCCATGAAATCTTAATAGATTTTAACCAGTCCTTGAATGGGAGAATTTCAATTCGGGTTACGACGAGTAATAAAAGTACAATTAAATAGGGAACCCATGCTTTGAATAAGGAGGGTTGGTTTATGGTATTGTTGCTTTGTTGAGGAGCATAATCTTTTGAATTTTCAAGTTCAAGTTCATATGGAATCTTAGGTAATAAAAACTGTTTTTTTGCAGCAAGAATGACTAATATTAAACCTATAAAACCCCCCATAATGGATGGGAATTCTGGTCCCAACAGTATTGCAACAAGCAATGATGAAATGGAAAAACTAAATCCAGCGAATAAAGCAAACTTCCATATGGCTAACCCATCTTTCCAGTTTTTATTTTTTCCAAAAAACTTTGTATAAATGACAACTAATAATAAAGGAATAAAGGAACCGACAAATAAATCGATCCAAGCCACTTGTACTGCAATGTTAGCTACATATTCCATTAAAGTTAACTGTTCATTTTGTAAATATGCATTTACATTTGGAGCAAGTGTACCTTCCGTTTGTAATCCTTGTCCGATTCCTACTAACATAGGTGTTCCCACTGCACCGAAGGTTACAGGTGCGCTATCAGCAACTAGTGTTAAAACTACAGCAGGTAAAGGAGCGAATCCAAGTGCGACTAATAGAGGTGCGCCGATAGCTGCAGGTGTACCAAATCCAGCAGCACCTTCAATGAAGGCACCGAACAACCAAGCTACAATAATGATCTGGACTCGGGCATCTGAACTAATCTTCATAAATCCTGTACGTATAGAGTCCATAGCTCTGCTATTTTTCAACGTATTTAGAAGAAGGATTGCTCCAAAAACGATATATAAAATGGAAAGAGCAATAATCACACCTTGTAAGGATGACGCCACGATATGTTGTAAGGGCACCTCCCAAAAGAAATAAGTAAATATGGCTGTGACCAAAAAACTGATCGGCATTGCTTTTGCAGCTGGAATGCGCAAAATAACTAAAAAAATAAACACGGATAGGACAGGCATTAATGCTGTGATCCATTGTAAACTGTTCATGTTATGTAATTCCTTTTCGTATGGTTATTGTTATTAAGTATTTGAATTTTGTAATTATTTTAAATATTGTATCATAAAAAAACCTTCTAATTCACATTATTAGTGATTTAGAAGGTTTTATGGTTCTATGATTTACTTGGGTGTGGATCATGTTATTGCATTTAATATTGTATTCAAAACGCCCAATTTCCGTTACGGAATAGTGGTTCTCTTTTTCCATTCGCTGTTTCACCGTCAATGTTCATTTCAGCAGACCCTATCATGAAATCTTCATGTACGAGACTATCATTTGCTCCTAGTTGGTCTAATTCTTCTCTAGTCATTTGGGTGCCCCCTTCTAAGTTGAACGCATAAGCACTACCGATCGCAAGATGATTAGAAGCATTTTCATCAAATAACGTATTGTAAAAAATGAGTTTGGAATTTGAGATAGGAGAATCGTTTGGAACTAGCGCAATTTCACCTAAAAAGTGTGAACCTTCATCTGTTTCAATCAAAGTTTTTAGACTATCATAACCCTGCTCTGCTTCAAAATCAACGATTTTCCCGTTTTCAAAAGTGATTTTAAAGTTATCAATTAAATTACCACCATAACTTAGTGGTTTTGTGCTGGAAACATATCCATTAACACCTGTTTTTAAAGGCAGAGTAAATACTTCTTCTGTAGGAATGTTAGCAAAGAATTCGATTCCTTGTTCATTCAGCGAGCTCCCGCCTGTCCAAAGATGTTTTTCATGAAGCTCTATTGTTAGTTTTGTACCAGGTGCTTCATAATGTAAATACTTGTATTTTTTCTTATTTAAAAAGTCTGCTTTGTTATGCAAATTTTCATCATGTTCTTTCCATGCTTGAATAGGGTCCTCTACATCTACTCTGGCAATCTTGAAGATGGCATCCCAAAGCTTTGCAATCTGTTCTTCCTCTGGAACGTTTGGAAATACTTTAGCTGCCCATGCTTTTGATGGTGTGGCTAAAACATTCCAGCTTGTTTTATCAGCTTGGATATACTGACCGAATTTCTTATAAGCTTGTCCTGCGGCTTTTTGAAATGCAGCAATTTTTTCTGTGTTGACCCCTTTTAATAAATCTGGATCGTCTGAAACTATGGATAACACTGCAGTACCTTCCTCAACAAGTTTCGTCTGACCATCGGCTTTCCAAGTAGGAAAGTCTTGAAAAGATTCTAACGGTGCTAGATCATACTTGATACGGGTGATTTGGCTATCTCTCCAGTCTACGATTACATCCTTTGCTCCAAGTTCATAAGCTTTTTTTGTGATTAAACGAACAAAATTTGAACTTGTAAGATCACATCTTATTAATAGTTTTTGACCTTTTTGAATATTGACACCATTTTTTAGTGCAATTTCAACATATTTTTCAAGATTATGCTCAAAATGATTCATATATAAATCCCACCTTTATAAAAAATATAAAACCCCACTTCAAATGGAAAAAAACAAAAGTGGGGGAGATTACTTTATCATATTTGTTTAAAAAGCCCAATTTCCGTTACGGAATAATGGTTCTTTTTTTCCATCCGCTGTTTCACCATCAATGTTCATTTCTGCTGAACCAACCATAAAGTCTTGATGTACTAAACTATTGTTTGCACCTAATTCAGCAAGCTGGTCTCTTGTCATTTGCTTCCCATCTTCAAAGCTGAATGCATAGGCACTACCGATTGCAAGGTGATTAGAAGCATTTTCATCAAATAACGTGTTGTAAAAAATAAGATTGGAATTTGAGATCGGTGAATTATGTGGAACTAGCGCCACTTCACCTAAAAAGTGTGAACCTTCATCTGTTTCAATCAAAGTTTTTAGAGTATCATAACCCTGTTCTGCTTCGAAATCTACGATTTTCCCATTTTCAAAAGTGATTTTAAAGTTATCAATTAAATTACCACCGTAACTTAGCGGCTTAGTACTGGAAACATAACCATTAACACCTGTTTTCAAAGGTGCTGTGAATACTTCTTCTGTTGGAATGTTAGCAAAGAAATCGATGCCTTTTTCATTTGGTGAGCTTCCACCTAACCATAAGTGTTTTTCAGGTAATTCGATCGTTAATTTTGTTCCTGGTGCTTCATAATGCAAAAATTTATATTTTTTCTCATTTAAAAAGTCTGCTTTGTCATGCAACTTCTTATCATGGTCTTTCCATGCTTGGATAGGATCATCCTGATCAACTCTTGCAATACTAAAAAATGCATTCCAAAGCTTTTCAACCTGCTCCTCTTCTGGAACATCAGGGAACACTTTTGCTGCCCATACCTTTGATGATACACCAATGATATTCCAGCTTGTTTTATCCGATTGGATATACTCACGGAATTTACTTAATGCTTGACCTTGAGCTTTTTGAGCTGCGGCAATCTTTGGAGTTTCAACCCCTCTTAATAAATCTGGATCATCAGAATAGATGGAAAGAACAGCAGCCCCTTCTTCTACAAGCTTTGTGTAACCTTGTGCAACCCAGGCAGGGAATTCTTGAAAGGACTCTAAAGGAGCGTGATCGTATTTAATACGAGTAATCTCGCTATCCTTCCAATCAACAATGACATCCTTTGCACCTAACTCATAAGCCTTTTTGGTTAATAAGCGTACGAAATCCGCAGCAGTTAGCCCACAGCGTATTAGAAGTTTTTGGCCTTTTTGAATATTGACGCCTACTTTTAATGTAACTTCAGCGTATTTTTCTAAATTACGTTCAAAATTACTCATTAATAAAATACCACCTTCATGGGAATTTTTTCATTATATGTATGTTGTAATGAATGAAAGATCTTATGTTCAGATTAACAATAGCGCTTGCGTGTTTCAAGTCATTGGAGTAAAGGAGTACAATCCACTCCAAATAAGAAGAGTTTTATGCATTACTTACTAGTTTTTATGACCTTTGCAGCTACTTTAGTAATCAGTTGTCGAGGGAAGAATCTAGGCAAGTTGGCAGTGATGTAGTTTCCTAACCCATCAATGGCATAACTTTTCCCTTTTTTTAAAGCTTTCATTGCAGTATCTACAACTTGCTCTGATGTTCTTATGTTTTTGGCACCAAATTCTCCAGAAACTTCAAAAAAATTCGTAGCAGTTGGTCCTGGACAGATGGCTAGGACTTTTACACCCTTTGGTTTTAATTCACTCCACAAGGCTTCTGAGAAGGATAGAACAAAAGCTTTTGTTGCTCCGTATACAGCCATTTTTGGGAGTGGTTGAAATGCTGCTGTGGAAGCGATGTTAATGATAGCTCCTTCTCTCTTTTTTTCCATGTCTGTTGCAAAGAGGTATGTCATATCTACGAGAGCACTGACATTTACCATGATCTGTCCATGCGCTTGGTCAGGATCATTATGTATAAAACTGCCAACTTGTCCAAACCCCGCGTTATTAATAAGCATATCTACATGAAGATTAAGATCGTCCACCGCTTTTTTGACTTCTTTTGCAGCGTTTTCTTTACTTAGATCTGAAACAAC
Organism: Chengkuizengella sp. SCS-71B; assembly: GCF_040100845.1. Taxonomy (NCBI): domain Bacteria; kingdom Bacillati; phylum Bacillota; class Bacilli; order Caryophanales; family Paenibacillaceae; genus Chengkuizengella; species Chengkuizengella sp. SCS-71B. The sequence continues at coordinate 289,419 of NZ_JAZHSH010000001.1, forward strand.
GACATAAGTTTGTACGCCATATTTTTCATTGTATTGCTTAGCTAATTCTTCTAACTTCTGTTGTGTACGAGCGACTAAAATTAGATTCATTCCTTGTTCAGCCAGCTTATTAGCAAATACTTCTCCAATGCCAGAAGAGGCACCTGTAATGAGTGCTGTTTGATTTTTATACTCCATTATGTATTCTCCCTTTTTCTTTCAATTAAACCATTTACACGCTTTATTTTCAAATAACAGTTTTCCAAATTTTGAGAGCGAAAATCAGTCAGTATTGAAATAAAAAGGAAGCCCAGTTAACGTATACTTTCTATCACATTCCATAAACCACATTTATTAACTTATCTGGATTTCTTACGATATATATTTCTTTTACTTTATTATTTTCAAATCGATAAGTTATAACATTTACTGGTATTTTGTTTTCATAAGCTATAAATCCAGGTTGCCCATTAATGTTGGTTAATTTATTTTCGGCTTTTTGAGTTGCTTTTCTTGAGATACCTAATAGGAAAGATAAAACTCTAGAGCGAGATTTGATTGGATTTATTGCTGCTATCACTTTTCCTCCACCATCGGTATATAGGACTACATCTTCTGACAATAATTGAGTTAGCTGTTGTGTGTTTTCAGTAGATAATGCATTTAAAAATCTTGTGACGATATTTTCATTTTCCTCATAGGTGAAGCTGGTTTCTCTTTGATTAAGATTAATTTTTTGCTTTGTTCGGCTAAAAATTTTGCGGCAGTTGGATTCTGTTTTTTCTGTGATCTCTGCGACTTCTTTATAATCTAAGTTTAATACCTCTCGTAAAATGAATACTGTTCTTTCGATAGGTGTGAGCTTTTCCATCATATATAAATAGGCAGTAGAGAGGTATTCTTTTCCTATGATTTCTCTAGAAGGGTCTTGATGAGTATGATCTATAACTAACGGCTCAGGCAACCAAGGTCCCACATATACTTCTCTTTTTTTTCGCGCTGATTTTAAAACGTCTAGGCAACGATTGGTAGTAATTTTACAGAAATACGCTTTTGTATTTTCGATGTGTTCAAGATTTCTTGTACTTGCTGTTACAAACGTATCTTGAACGATATCCTCAGCATCTACAATCGTTCCTAACATACGATAGGCTATGGAAAATAATAATGGTCGATAGGAATCAAATTGCTCATTCATGTGAGCTCCTCCTTTCATGACAGCAAGTGAACTCGTTTAAACAAAGTTTAATAAAGGACTGTTCCTCAGTTCATCCTGTATAAGTTAAGTCTCTTGCTTCTTCCAAAATGGCATCTGCTGCAGACTTGGCGCTGGTGATCGAGGCATCTGCTAACAGTCCGCCTGTAGTCACCCAATCTCCTGCTATATATAATCCTGGAATTTCAGGAATTTCTGAATTTATTGTAGGCATATTTGTTAATGGCATTGCATTACAAACCGTTATGGAAGGTAAGAAACGTTGGAAAACGACTTCTTTTTCCCAGTCTGGTTCAAGGACACCTAAAAATTTCTTTAGTTGATTGTGGATTTTCTTAGAATCTAGTTCCTCATCTACAGATAAGTACCTACCAAGATGAATGACATGGAGATTTTTCTCTGTTACTAAATTAGCTACTGCTGATTGATTGGAATAATAGAGTGGTTCATCGAGACCTAATGCAAATTTAACATTAAGGTTGGTTGTTTTTTTCAATACGATATCCCAGAAAGCGCCTTTTACTGGTAGGCAAAGGTCACGATGTTGTTTTAAAGTAGATGACAACTGTTTAGATTTAACCATGGATAATGTATTTGCTGGTGTGGATGTAGAAATGACATGTTCTGAAGTAAATGTCTCATCTAAATTATCGATTACTGTGATATTGGGATTTGTTCCTTGTAGTTCAATGATATGATGATTTTCTTTAATGGTTACTCCATGTGATAAAGCCTGTTGTTTAAGTTGGTCAACAATTGTTTGCCATCCGCCATCTAAATATCGCACTCCAGTTAAACCTAACTTTACTTGTTCAATAATTATACCAGCACTTGATCGTTTTGGATCATTGCAATAAGAGGAAAGTCTACATAACATGTAAAATAATTTTTTTACCTTCTCTTCCCTTAAATGAGCTTCAACCCATTCATATAAACTGATATTTTTTATGAATTGAGCATTTATTTTGTTTAACCCACTTACTAATTTAATGAATTCTCTTTTTTCTTTCCATTTTAGTAGTTTGGATGTTAATAAAGCAACTGGACTTAGTGTTAATGGATAGGTTTTATTTTCATACAATAATGTCCCTTTTGACAATGGAGAACCACCATTTAATTTGATATTTAATTCTTCAAGAATTTTTACACCGGGTCCATTAGGATATATGGCATGTGGTCCTAGATTTAATAAGCCACCTGCTTTTTCTATTGTAGTAGCACGACCCCCGACTTGTTTTGATTTTTCAAGAAGAAGTACCTTTTTATGTGCTTTGGCTAAAATAACGGAAGCAGTAAGCCCTGCCATCCCTCCACCTATAATGATGACATCCCATTTATGTTGATTTTCATTCATTTATATTCACTCTCCTCTTTGTTTTACTTACATAACGAGGAGTGAGAATGTTTTGTGACATTGATATGAAAGGTTCACATATTATTATTTGGATTGTTTTTGATACATATTTATATCAAATAAGTTGTTTAGTAAAGTAGGAAGTTCATTTTGTTGATATTCCTTTTTTGTTTTTTCACCATTTCTCGTTGTGATGATCTCATGATTGGTTAAAGTAATTCTTCCTGTCTCTGTTGCTCGTGTTACAATCTTTTTTTGAGTAAAGGGAGATTCTGGACTGGTTTGATTCCATTTGCAAACCTCTTCAAAAAATGAAAATATTCTAGGTGAAGTAGTGAAACGATAGACAGGTGTCCATTCCTCGTTTAAGTATTTTTGTAAGTGTAAAAATTCCCCTACAGGATAAACTCTATATTTTCCACTGATATCTTCAACGATCTCACCAGTAAGAGGCACTGGACTACGAACTGTATCCCCAGCTGCAACCTCTGTCAAGTAATCCACCCCTTTTAAAGTAACTATATTGGTTAAATGAGTATGATTTCTGTACCACTGATCTTTTTCTTTAGCAACCGTAGATGAAATCATTGTGACTTCATAACCAAGTTGCTTTAACAGCCAATGGAACAATCCATTCACTTCATAACAGAAACCACCTCTATAATTTCGTACGATTTTCTGATAAATCTGAGATAAATCTAGTTGTACAGGTGCTTTATTGATTACATCCAAATTTTCAAAGGGGACATGATATAGATTTTGTATTTGTAATAATTTTAAATCTTCAATCGCTTCCCCGGTTAAAGATTGAACTTTGATTCTTTTTAAATATTCATTTACGTTCATTTCTTTATTTATAGTCATTTAATTTCACTCTCCTTTTTTGAATACATACACGACGAGTGGATTTAGCGTTTTGTGACATGATAAGAATATTTACCACTATCATTTTATTTTGATGGGACATCTATCATTCCAGCTTTAACACTTGGGTTAGAGGTTTTATGAAAGTATCGTTTGCTTATCATAGCCATAAAAACAGCTAAAAGTAGTATGAAACTTAATATTGATACGGCTGGTATCGTTCCGGTTTTGGGAATCATCACTGTAAAGCTTCCGATCAATGTGATGCGAAGCATAAGTCCTATCGTTTCAAATAAGCTGTTCACTCTTCCTATTTTTTCATTAGGGATCGTTTCCATCATTAGTGTATTTCGTGCTACTCTAGTACTTGCATTACCAAAACCTCGAAATATTGAGAGAATTAGAAATAGCAAGGTAAATGGGAAGATGGAGACAAGAATCATAGAAATCGTAAAGGTAACGATGCCTATGAGGATAATCTGTACATTGCCAAATCGTTTGATGAACAAAGGGATTAGGATTCCTGCCAGAAGAGAGCCGATCCCAAATAACATTCCTTGTAATCCATAAATACTTCCACTTGCTTTCAGTGTTGATTCAATATAAATGGGAAAGAGATAATTTGTAATCATGACTGTAATAAATGGGATGAGAGCAGATAATAAGAAGAAAAACAGCAGCGGCTGATCTTTTAGGTAATCATATCCTTCACGCATTTTTCTCCAAAATGATTTTCTTTCAGTATGGGTTCGATTGGATTGGATGTATGGGATGGTGGATAAAATCACAAACGCAATCGTATAGGTAATGGCATCTATGAATAAGATCCAATGTAAGTCTAGTCTACCAAGTAAGATACTCGCAATCCCTCCAGCAACGATGAAAGTAGATAGTTGCCCTTGAATTTCCATCATTCCATTTAAAGTTTTGTATAAACTGCGGTCAAAGATTTCTTGATTCATTGCAAACATCGTTGGATAAAATAATGAAAAATAAAATGATCCTGTGAGAAACAAAATGACCAAGTGCCAAGTCTGATATTCAACGCCGAAAAATCCGAACAGTGAAAATAGTCCAACCATTGTAAAACCAATCATCTGACTCCATAGTAATAATTTCTTTCTGGATTGGTAATCTATCAGATTACCAATTAGGGGTGCTGCAAAAAATAAAACGATGGTTGTAATCAATGAAACATACCCAAAAGCATCTGCTCCTCCTTCCTTAGAGACAAATACCCATGGTATAGCAAACATCGTAATTCCTGAACCTATGGAAGAAAAAACATTAGCGGTTAAAATTTTGATAAAACGATGATCTTGAAATATGGAAGTCATGATGGATGGCACCTCTCCTTATTTTTAATGTCTTTATATGTAAATTATAAGCTTCATCGGATGTAAACACCTCATCACTAAGCTTTAAAATGAACTACAACTTTCGTATGATATAATGACAAAAAAGAAAAAGTGATCTTAATAGTTATGTAATTTAATAAAGAAAGTGGCTATTTTATATGAATATAAATATTCCCTGTTTTACAAACGACTGGGCGATGGTTTTAAAAGAAGAAGTAGAAAAAGAGTACTTTCAACAATTGATGAAGTTTTTACAAGAAGAGTATGAAACTCGGGATATCTATCCCAATAAAGAACATATTTTTAATGCTCTACACCATACTTCATATGAGAATACAAAGGCAGTTATCCTTGGACAAGATCCATATCATGGAGCGAAACAAGCACATGGTTTAAGTTTTTCAGTACAACATGGAATACAGATCCCCCCATCTTTAAAAAACATATTTAAAGAGTTAAGTAATGATCTAAGTATTCCAATACCTAAACATGGTTGTTTGGAAAAATGGGCTGAACAAGGTGTTTTATTATTAAATACGGTATTAACGGTCCGAGAGGGACAAGCTCATTCGCATAAAGGGAAAGGGTGGGAGACGTTTACGGATCAAGTGATGCTTTCATTAAATGATCGTCCTGAACCAGTTGTGTTTATACTATGGGGTAGACCGGCTCAATTAAAAAGGAAGTTAATTACTGCACCACAACATTATATTATTGAAGCTCCTCATCCTAGTCCATTGTCTGCACATCGAGGTTTTTTTGGCAGTACACCATTTTCAAAAGTGAATGCATTTTTGAGGAAGAAGGGAACAGAGGAAATAAACTGGGGTGAGATTTAGAAAATATCCATTGTAGTTGCCATAAACATGGTAAAAATAGTATAATATTAAGTGATGAAGTGGAATACTGATAAAAGAAACCGTCAGATGCTGCAAACACCCGACGGTCTCATACAATAGCCGCAGTTAATGCGGTAGGCATAAAGTCAATTTTGAGATAGACCGCAACCTAATGGCAAATAGAAGGCGGTCTATTTCCTATTTTGAAACGACAGCATTGCAACAATAAGCAATCCAAACGTTAACATCAATGATATCGCTTGATACACTGTCATTGGCCTCACCCCCTTTATTGAGGGATAAGCCCACCGCCCTTAGCCAACTACTGTACGAACTAAATTATAACATAATTTCCCATACTATATTTTCCAATGTTTTCAAACTCTTATTATATGGGCGGAAGTCACAATGTTCTAGTATAATTAATAAGGGGGTGGCATTCATTTGAAAAAAGCATTTAAATTGTTTGTAATTTTATTATTAATTGTAGGTCTTTCTCTTGCATTATTTCTAGCGTATATGACCATTACGGAGGAAATTCCTGAAGATGTTATTAAGTTGGAAGTTGAAAATAACAACCAAATGGTATTGAAGCAGGGAGAGCCATTTAGTACGACTATTTTCAATATTGGATATGGAGGATTGGATAAGGAGCAAGACTTTTTTATGGATGGGGGAAAAGGCTCACGTTCAAGTAGTGAAAAGCAAACGTTGAACAATCTTGCAAATACTCAAAGTTTTTTACAAGATGCAGATTCTGATTTTATTCTTTTACAAGAAATAGATGTTAAAGCTAGTAGATCCTATAATACGAACCAAGTAGCTATGTTTAAAGAGCGTTTAAAAGGTTACGGTTCAACCTTTGCTTATAACTATAATACTCCATGGGTACCCGTTCCGATTTTAAATCCAATGGGATATGTCAATAGTGGGCTGCTTTCTTTTTCTAAGTATAAGATAGATGAGTCTACAAGATACCAGCTTCCAGGAAGAGAAAAGTGGCCTGTTCAATTATTTGAATTAGATCGAGCCATTATCGAAACCAAAATACCAGTTGATAACGGGAAATATTTATGGATGATAAACGTTCATTTATCGGCGTACGATAAAGGTGGGAAAATAAGAGCTCAACAAGTCACTTTCTTAAAAGAATATATGAATGAACTCTACAAAAAAGGTGATTATGTTGTTTTAGGTGGTGATTGGAATCATCTGCTGTATGATGCTCAGTTAAATGACCCGAAATTTATGGAGGAATGGCCTGAATGGCTCGTGCAATTGCCAGAAGATTTTACCGAGGGAGAATTTCAATGGGTGGTTGATCCTACTGTTTGGACCGTTCGTGATAACGCAATACCATTTGTGGAGGGAGAAAGTTTTGTAACAATCATTGATGGATTTTTAGTGTCACCGAATATTGAAATTGTAGATGTAAAGGGACATGATTTAGGATTTGAAAATAGTGACCATAATCCCGTTACTACAATATTAAAGTTAAAATAATTAACTCAGATATAAAAAGTAAAATAAGAGGGGGTATATTTTTCCTTGTTTCAAACTCTCTCTTTATGCCAAAGTAATTACATCTTAGAAACTTGATTGCAAAAAGAAAAGATTCCACTGCTCGGCTTTAAAGAATTCATGATTAGCATATTACTTATAAATATTTTAAGTAATAATGCTTCACGAAATGATGAATGCCAAGTGTAGGGGGTCTTTTTTTTATTGGCTTTGTGTTGATGGAGGTGAGTATAGGAGAATGAAGTAGCCGTTTTATTATATTGGGAATGAGCAGTACAAATGAATAGGAATAGGAACAACATTTTAAATTGAAAAGGTAAGAATGAAGAGTTTGGGTAAGGAAGTTGCCCATAGGGGATGAGAATGTGTTAATAACTGAATATTTTGAAATTATTGAGCGTTTTATGCTTACTATCTCCCCTACTAACAAGGTGGAGAAGCATAAACTTGCTGAGGAAGTAGATCCAGAGACTATGATTATTCGTCACATAATGGATTCTCGAAGGTTTCAAACACCTTATCAGTATGTAAAGCAATGCCAATTTGAACTAGAGTATGTTGATGTTACAGCAGTGAAAACCCTAGAACAAGTAGATCGATTAAGTAATTCATTATATGAAGAAAGATCTCTTTCAAATGCAGAGGGATTGGAAGAGCGGAAGTCTATACATGTGGAATCATTTACTTTTACCACTCCTGTTCATGTAGGAGAGAATGTATCATGCACTGGAGTATTAACTGTAACAGAGACAATTTCTTTACCACAGGAAACCTTTGAGAAGATGAGAAACATCCACAATACGTATAGACAATTAAATGAAGGAGGAATGTAAGATGTCAGGAGGAACTTGGAGTCCAATTTCTTTACCAAATCAACCAGGATTATATTTAAATTTTGTAGAATCAGCAGTAGCACAAATTCAAGGGGGAAGTCGTGGAACCGTAGCGATCCCACTATTAAGTTATGGTGATGCAGCAGAAGCTGGGAAAGTCTATTCTATAGAAAAAGAAAGTGAAGCATACCAATTATTTGATACTGAAGGAGTGCAATCCATTCAGTTAGCTTTACAAGGTGGAGCAAAAGAGGTGCTCGTTTACACGATGCCTGATTCGCCACAAGAAGCAGATTACGCTGCGATGCGTGATGTTCTGGATACCTATCCATTTAATGTGTTTGTATTCGATGGTGAAGCAGATGCAACACAGCAATCAAATACACAAACGTGGGTGGAGGACAATCGAGATGAAGGAAAACATTTCTTGGCAGTATTAGGACGTAATGATGATGCTACAGTTCCAGTAACCAGACAGTATGGAGATGACTACATTGTTCATCTTATTAACGGAGTGAAAAAAGGAGATAACGAATATACATCTGCTCAATTTGCCCCTTATATTGCTGGTTTTATTGCAGGAACAGCCATTAATAAATCTATTACTTATGCTCAAGTTTTTGTAGATGATGTGAATGTTCGTTACAAAAATTCAGATGTAAAAACAGCTTTAGAAAACGGTGCACTCGTTCTTGTCCACGATGGAGACAAAGTGAAAATTGAACAGGGTATTACTTCATCAGGAAGTAAAATCAGAGCCATTGGTGCAAGACAAGCAGTGGCAACAGATGTTGCAAAAACAGCAGCTGATTCTTATATAGGTAAATTAGATAATAATGAAGATGGTCAGAAAGCACTTATGTCGGCGATTAAGGCGTACCTTGAAACATTAGAAAATTCAAATGTTTTAACGGATATTCTAGTAGAGCTTGATCCTGATCGAGTTTCTGCAGGAGATTCGGTTTTCTTACGTATTAGTTATAGAGAGCTGGATTCTATGGAACGTATTTTCCTGAATATCAACATTTAAAATGAATAAGAAGAAAGTGAAGGTGATTATAGATGGCTTTAGATGCAACTCGTACGATTAACGGTACTTTTGGTGAAGTGTGGCATGATGGTGAATGGTTAACAAACATAAAAAGTGCTGAAGCAACAGTAGAATTGAATAAGGAAGAAATTCAACGTGCAGGTACACGCTGGGTCGCTCATAAAGTAACAGGACTTAGTGGAAGTGGTACCATGACTGGATATAAAGTAACTACAGAATTTATTGAAAACATTGGTAAAATTGCAGATGACCGTAGTGGAGTATTTGTGACCGAACTTATTCTAGCGTTAAAAGACCCAGAGTCATTTGGTGCGTATCGTGTACGTCTTAAGGGTGTACAGTTTGACAACATTCCACTGATTAACTATGAAGTGGGTGCAATTGTGGAAGAAGAACTTCCATTCACATTCACTGGATATGAATTATTAGATACGATTAGTGAAGCATAAATTTGATCAAAATGAAAGGCGAGTTTTCCCTAGACTCGTCTTTTTCACATTTATAAACGAGAGGATGGACCTTGATGAAGAGTAAAAAGAATGCAGAAGCAGTATTACGTACTCTATTGGATGCAGATTTAAGACCTGAGAAACAAGTATTTATGAAACGCTTTAAGATTGATTTTCATATTCAAGCACTAGATGGGAAAACGATTAATAAAATTCGTGAGCAGGCTAGTTTTCCAGTTAAAGATGGAGAAAAGCAAATTGATGATGAAAAGTTTGGTGCATTAGTAATTGAAAAAGCATGTCTCATCCCAAATTGGACAGATGGACAGTTATTAGAAGCTTTTGGTCCAACACCGATAGATGTGATTCAGAAACGTTTGTTAGCGGGAGAAATTGCTAAATTATCAAATGAAATACTATCACTGTCAGGATTTGCTGATGAGGATGAGAGTTTAGAAGAAATAAAAAACTAATTAAATCAGGTGGCACGCCCTCTTTATTTCACATCATTTTTCAGCGTCATGGACTGCCTCCTGATGAACTTTATGACAAACCGATCGGAGCACAACGATTTATCTTTGCTTCAATGCTTTTGCAGTTAGAGGAAGAAGAGAAAGAACAGAAACGTTTGCAGCGTTTAAGGAAAGGAGGGGTATGATATGGCAAGAGCAGCAGAATTAAACGTGACAATGAATCACTATGAGAAACTAATTAATCCAGTAGATCAAGTGTATAAGAAAGTAACAAACATGTTTGCACAAACAAATCAATGGATCAATAAATCTACTGGAGTAGTAGATCGTTTAAAAGTCCAATCAAAAGCATTGAATACTAATGTAGAGAAAGTAAAATCTACTATATCTGAAGTACAAAATGTTGGTGATGTAGCACAAAATACTTGGCAAGATACAGTAAATTTAGGAAGTACATTGAAAAATACTTTTAAAGAAGCGCAAGGTTTTGGAAGCACTATGATAAAGTCATGGCAAGAAGCAGAGAACTTTGGTCAACAAGTGAAAGGCATTTGGTCTGAAACAGGCATCAAATCAACATGGAATCAAACAACAAGTCTTGTAGATACATTAGAAGGTTCTTTGAAAAACGTAGAAACATATGCAGATAAAGCAAAAGGGGCATGGGGTCAATTTAAGGAGATTTCAGGTTCTATAAAAGGGGTTTGGAACAATCCTGAAGATGAATCTTCTAACAAAGTTGTTGTACTTGACAAAATAGAAGAGAAATTGACACCAGTATTTCAAAAGACTCTTACCTTTGTTAACAATTCACTTCAAACCGTACAAAAAACCAAGTCAATTCTATCCAAGGTTGGTCAATTTGGAAAAACGGCACAAAACACATGGAAAGAGGGCTTAGAAGTAAGTAAAGTACTTCAAGGGACATTTCAAGAGGCGAAAAATGTAGGCAAGACGATGAAGGCAACGTGGAATGAGACCGGAAAATTTGGAAATCGAGTAAAAAGCATTTGGTCTAGTTCAGCTAGTGTAGGAGATAAGATTATGGCAACTTGGCAAGAGGCTTCTGCATTTGGCTCCACTGTAAAGGAGGCTTGGAATCAAGTATCATCCTTTGCTCAAACGTTAAAAACGACATTTGATAGTGTCCAAAAATTTGCAAAGACTGCGAAAGGAACGTGGGATCAAGCAAAAAAAATTCCTGGGCAATTGAAAAAAATATGGAAGAACCCTGTTGAGTCAGCAAACAATTCCGAGACTGCCAAAAACAACAAGAAGACCAAGAAACAGGCGAAAGAGCCTTTAAATAAAAGAACCAAGAATCCATCTGTTGAGAAAGCGAAAGATCGCCCAATTAAAAAAACCAACCGGAAAAAGAGAAGAAAAAGAAGAGGTGTTGCTGGTTTGGTAGGAGGTATAGCAGGAGATTTATTAGTAGGTGGAGGAAGTGGTGAAGGTAAATGTTGCTGTGATGGGGTACCCTCTGCAATTCATGCAATAGGAGCCTCTAAATCAGTGACATCGAATCAACTATCCAAATCCAATAAACAGCTTGCCAAGGTGACTTCAAACAATACTTTAAATTTGGTGAAAAACGGTAAGTCCGTTGCTAAGGGAGCGACAAAACGTATACCGATAATTGGCACATTACTAAGTGCTGCAGACATTGTTACCGCAAAAGATAAAAAGCAAGCCATTGGAGAAACAGCAGGTGGTGTGATTGGAGCTACCCTAGGAGGCACCATTGGTTCAGTCATCCCTGTTATTGGTACTGCAATAGGTGCAACTATCGGAGGTGCGCTTGGCTCCTGGGCTGGCGGGAAACTAGCATCTATGGATATGGACAAGGTGAAAGAAAGGTTTACTTCAATAAAAGATACTGCAATAAACCAACTAGTTAAGATGACAGACTTAGGGCGGTCTACTATGGAAAAAGTGCAAGAATTCGGTTCCTCAATTTTGGATAAGACCAAAGTATTTGGTACATCGATCTTAAATGAGGCAAAAGAGATGGGTTCTATACTAGATTTCTTTGATTTCAGTAGTGATATAAATAAGAATGGTAGTGTTCCACAATCACATACTCCATACCATTCCAATGTTACCAATATGTACTCAAATGATTCCGTTGAAAGTAACGATCTTGGGAAACAGACGGGCAACAACACATTTCACGTAACAGTAAATTACACAGGAAATAATGATGAAATGGAGCATGATGTAGACAAAATAGTGGATACAATGGTTCGTAAACTTCGAATAGCAGGTATGTCATTCGTGTAGGAGGTGATTACTGTGCAATTTTGGCTAACATTTAATAACGGAGCTGAAAAATTACAATTACCAGTAAATCCAGACCGAATCGAGGCAACAAGTGGCCATCAATATTCCGATGTTCAAGTCTCTCAATTTGGAGAGTACACTGTCATAGGTGATAAGCAGCTTAGGGAATTTCAAATTTCATCCTTTTTTCCGAGGGATTACCACTCGGTTTATTGTGAATATGAGACGTTGCCTGATCCTTGGTTAACTGTAAAAAGAATTCGCTCATGGCAACAATCGGGAGAACCAGTGCGTTTCATTGTCACTGAAGGGTTAGGTGAAACTGATAAAATCAATGTGCTGGTCACGATACGATCCTTTCAATATGAGGAAAAAGCAGGGAGCCCAGGTGACGTCTATTATAATATGGCCCTAAAAGAGTATCGATTTTTGAATTTTAAAAAAGTAGAAGATGAACCTACACTGCAAGAAGCACGTCCAGGTTCGAAAAATTCGGTAAGTAACTACATCGTGAAGAGCGGCGATACATTGTGGAAGATCGCTCAATCCACACTCGGTAATGGGAGCTTGTGGACAAACATTCATAATGCCAACATTGATGTCATAGGACCTAATCCTAATCAGATTATACCAGGGCAAAAGTTGGTGATACCATCATGAATGTAGAAATTCAGTATAACAATGATATATACCTAGATCCGATAGTTACTTCCATTACATGGTCCGGAGATAGTAAACAGGCATTTCGCAAATTAGAGCTTCAGTTATCAAATACAACAAATGGGAAAGAACCAACCGTTAGTATAGAGAAAGGTAAACTTTTGAAATTTTCAAAAGATAGCGAGGAATTATTTAGAGGAGTGATCTTCTCGCATTCTATTCAAGCAGATGGGAATATGAGTGTTACAGCCTATGATGAGAATATTTATTTAACAAAGAATGTAGATACGAAGAAGTTTACCAATATGACAGCCTCTTCAATCATCAAACAGTTATGTAACGACTTCGGTATTTCCTTTGGATCTATTGAAGATACAGGATATGTCTTTCCTAAATTAATCATGAGAAATAAAACCCTTTGGGACATGATGAATACCACCTTAACCGAGACAAATAAACAAATCGGGAGGCGTTTTATTTTATTCTCCAAAGAGGGGAAGTTACAACTCATCGAACGAAAGAGGAATGTCGTCGAATGGTCTTTACAAAATGGATTTAATATTTTAAACGCATCCTCTTCCGAGTCTATTGAAGATGTACGAAATCAAGTCAAAGTGATTAGTGGAGATCATGAAGATCAACCTATCTCAACAGTCGTTGAAAATCAAACTTTAATTAATAATTATGGTTTAATGCAGCATATCGAGGAGAGCGATGTAGATCAAAACTCCTCACAAGTCCAACAGTTGGCGAATCAATTGTTAAAAGACTTGAGCAAAGTGAATGAGGAAGCAGAGATAGAAGCCTTGGGAAATGAAGAAGTGATAGCTGGGTCAGTGATTCACGTCTCTGAAACCATGACGAATTTAACAGGCAATTATCATATATCTACCGATACTCATACATTTCAAGACAAAGTACACCGTATGAGACTAAAGGTGGAAAATTTGAGTTAACCAAATATATAAAAGGTGGTGAATACAAATGGCTTTAAGTCCTATTACTGAATTAATAAAGACAGAAACGAGTACCACTTTAAAAAAAACTGAATCTTCAAAGACATATAAGCTTGATTTTGATACAGGGGAAATAAAGGGGTATATTGATGGAATTGAAGCGGTTAAGCAATATGTACGCAAGGCACTCTCAACACCTCGATTTCGATACCTAATATACACTGATCAATACGGGAGTGAATTAGAGGATTTAATCGGTCAAAATGTTCCTCATGAGTTGGTGGATGCTGAAGTCCCTCGTTTGATAGAAGAAGCCATTTCTTATGACGATCGCATTCGAGCCGTACGTAATTTTAGCATTTCTCGAAAAGGAGATGCACTTTATGCCACTTTTGAAGTGGAAACGGTGGATGGAACAATAGAACAGGAGGTGAAAGTATAGTGGCGTATGAAACAGAAACTAAAGAAGTAATTTTGGAACGCATGCTTAGTAAATCACCCGCAACCATTGATCAACGTGAAGGTTCTATCACCTATGATCTACTCTCACCAGCTGCTATTGAACTTGCTCAATCCTATATTCAACTAGAATTGGCTTTAAAACACGGCTTTGCTGATACTACTTATGGCGAATATTTGGACATGCGTTGTAGAGAGATGGGAGTAGAGAGGCGATCTGAATTACATGCATCTGGCAGGGTTACCTTTACAAGTGACAATGAAATTACGATTCCAGAAGGTGTCCGTATTTCAACGGCGGTGACTGTTGATAGTGATCCTATCTATTTCGTGACAATTGAAGAAGGAGTCATTGGTCAGGAGAATTCATCTGTTGATATTGCTGTTAAAGCTGAAGAGGGTGGTACATTGGCAAATGTTGATGTCGGGGAAATTAGCCTTGTTTATGGAGAGTTGAGTGGAGTTGTTGAGGTTGCAAACTCTGAATCATTTGAAAATGGGGTAGATGAAGAAACGGATTCAGATTTATTGAACCGTTATTTAGAGCGTGTTCAAAATCCCTCAACAAGCGGGAATGCCAATCATTATTTAGAGTGGGCTAAAGAAATATCAGGGATCTCAGATGCAGTCGTTATTCCAGTTTGGAATGGCAATGGAACAGTAAAAGTGATTCTTCTCTCAACAGAAAAAACAGCTCCGGACGAAAGCATTATTACTAAAGTGAGGCAGTACATTGAATCGGTACGCCCAGTAGGGGCAGAAGTTACTATTGTTGGAGCACCTGAAGTTACTATTGCAATTGATGCTTCTATTGTATTAGATCAAGGGTATGATCTGGATCAAGTTTCGGAGCAAATTAGAGTATATGTAAGAGAGTACCTTGCTAGTTTAGCGTATCGTGATTCTTATGTTAGATACTCACAAATAGCTAGTACCATATTAGATATCGACGGAGTCTTAGATTACGTTGGACTAACTATTAATGGAGGTACGTCCAATGTCCATGTGCCTATTGAGGATGGGGAAGTGGCTGTTTTAGGTGAGGTGACGATCAGTGGAGGTTGATAGAGAGATAAAGCAGCAGATGTTAGATTATTTACCCAAATACTATCAAGAGTCTGTGATCGGGACAAATGTGATTTTACTTGAAGCTGAAGAAATAGAGGGATTAAATAAAGAAATTAATGAAGTTCTTCAACAATTCTTTATTGAGACAGCAACATGGGGATTAGATCATTGGGAGCGTATATGTGGATTAGCAACCGACCAGTCTAAATCATTCGAAGAGCGCAGATCCGTCGTCAAATCTAAACTACGTGGAATCGGAACCGTTACTGTGGGATTGATAAAAGAAGTAGCAGAATCATACGGGCATGGAGAAGTAGCAGTAGAAGAAATACCACAAGATTATAGAATTGTCATCACATTTATTGGAGAATTAGGTATACCAACAAATTTGGGAGATATTCAACAGGCATTAGCAGAGATCATACCTGCTCACCTTGGTATTAATTATGTCTTTACCTATATGACTTGGGACGACCTAGACTCATACGTGTTAACTTGGAATGAATTAGATAGCAAAAATGTAACATGGGATCAGTTTGAAACTTATAGAGAATAGAGGAGGCAGATTCACATCGAACGGTTAGAAGGAAGTGCCTATAGTCAACTCATCCAAATGTTCAGAATATTTGGATTTAATAAAGAGATTGATATTGAACTAGCTACGATTAAATCTATCAATCCTTTAAAACTGCAGGTAGATAATATGAAAATTATTCTTGAAGAAGAAGACTTAGTTGTAGCTGAACCTTTGCTTGAACACAAGAGAACATTACGCATACAAAGTCAAGACATGACATTAGATACAAAGGTAACTAGTCACGATATTGTAAGTACAAGTCCACATGGACCATGTGAGACTACTTTCACTCAATTAGCATTAGACGCAAAAGTAACTGGTGAATCTGTGGAGGTCACGATTGAATCACCACTTGAAGTTGGAGATCGAGTCATTGTTGCCTCGATTAGTAATAATCAAAAATACATTGTGCTGGATAAAGCAGCTGTATAAAGGAGGAAGTTGAGTATGCCAGACATAACACCAAACCTAGGCATCAATAAACCGTTGGGGAATGAAAACGTCTCTCGTGAATCTTTTAACGAGAATTGGGATATTATTGACGAGAATGCAGCCAAAAAAGACGAGCTAGATTCCCATGTAATAAATACGACACAGCACATTACAGCGAATGAACGCAGTGCTTGGGATGCTAAAGAAACACCCTCAGGTGCACAAGAGAAAGCAGATTTAGCTGAAGCAAATGCCAAGTCCTATACAGATCAGAAAGTATCTTCTATTCAACTAACTGCAGAAAATATTAGCATTAAAGATGAGGATGGGGATTTTTCATCTGAAAATGTGGAAGGAGCCCTCTCAGAGCTTTTTCAATCTGTCAGTGATGGAAAAACCACGCTAGCTGCCGCTATTACTGACATGGGACAAAGTGCAATTGGACATTATACCTTTGCACAATTGGCAGCAGCCATACGCAATATATCAGATGACGCTACAGCTTCAGTGGGAAATGTACTTACAGGAGCAACGTTTTATCAAGGTGGGGTAAAAAGAACAGGGACCATGCCCAATCGAGGAGTGATGACTTATACACCAAGTACATCCAATCAAACCATTCCAGAAGGATATCATAGTGGATCAGGACAAGTAGTAGGAGACGCAGACTTGAAAAGTGGGAATATCAAAAAAGGGGTTAGCATCTTTGGAGTGAATGGAGCTTCGGATGTAGTGGATACAGGAGATGCCACAGCAGTAAATGACAATCTCCTGCTTGGTACAACTGCTTATGTCAATGGTTCTAAAATTACTGGAAGGATGCCTACTCGAGGAGCGATGACTTATACACCAAGTACATCCAATCAAACCATTCCAGAAGGATATCATAGTGGGTCAGGATACGTAGCAGGGGATGCTGATCTAAAAAGTGGGAATATCAAAAAAGGGGTTAACATCTTTGGAGTAAGTGGAGCTTCGGATGTAGTAGATACAGGGGATGCTACAGCGGCAACATCTAATATATTAACTGGGAAAACAGCATATGTGAATGGATCTAAGATAACAGGAACCATGCCCAATCGAGGGAATTTGGTGGTAACTCCAAGTAGGTCGAATCAAAGCATTTCATCAGGATACCATAGTGGCTCGGGATATGTGGTAGGGGATGCTGATCTCACCTCAGCTAATATTAGAGCAGGTAAAAATATTTTTGGTGTTTCTGGATCATTTTCTAGTGATGCTACGGCTTTAGCAAGTGATATCGTGAGTGGAAAAACTGCATACGTCAATGGCAGCAAAGTTACAGGAACTTCTAATAGAAAACAATGGGCTTCAGGCACAGTGAACTTAAATATTGGTTATTCCACAACGGATAATGTATCGGTATCAAATCTACCATTTACTCCTACTATTCTGAAAATTGTTGGTTATTCAATTAGCATAGGTGGTTCATTAGAAAAAAGAGTAGATGGAGGAGATGCTGTTTATATTTCCAGCGAGCAATTTGTGCTCTCACAGGGATTGTATGTAAGAGAAATAAGGCTTGGGAATGGAGAAATAACACCTATATTCACTACATTGAATATAACCTCTTTTTATCCTACATCTAATGGTTTTTACTTTGCACATGAGGGAGCGGGTGAACCTGCATTTCTAAATATGCCCGTTCAATTTTCTTGGACGGCCATTGAATAGTATACAGTTAGTATATGGTTTCAATAGATAACCTGTAAATAAGGATGAGATGTATTACGTGTTTATATAAAGGAGGATGCAATCATGATTTTTATTAAATTAGGCGAAAAAATTGAAGAAAAGAAAGTTAGAGTCTCACTGATTCACTACATGCCCTTTGATGAAAAAGAGGGTCTTAGCGATAATGAAATTTCTCAAGGTGTTTTAGTAGAAAATCTTCCAGAAAAAGACAAAATACTTCTAGCCCAAGGATCAAAAGCATTATTATACTATAATCCAAATGACAAATCGTTGTTTTATGAATATGAACAAAATGGTGAAAACCTCAATGAAACAAAGCGAAGGTTTTCTTTTTTTTCAAAAAAATAGACGGAAATACAACAATACAACAACATACCTTACAATTATTTGATTGGATTGAATGAAAGGAGGGTTCATTTTGCCGGAATTAACACCTAATCTAGGAATCAAGAAACCTTTGGGCAATGAAAATGTCTCACGTCATTCTTTAAATGAGAACTGGGGCATTATCGATGAACAAGTTGCAACGAAAGATAATTTTCAATCTCATGCTTCAAATACAACAACACATATTACAGAAGCGGAGAGGAGCACGTGGAATGCTAAAGAAACAACAACAGGTGCACAAGCAAAAGCAGATACAGCAGAAGAGAGTGCGAGAAAATATACGGACTCTCAAGTATCAGCTATACAACTTACAGCTAATAACATCACAATTGATGATGTAAATGGACATTTTAATTCAGAAGACGTAGAAGGAGCTTTATCCGAACTTTTTCAATCTGTCAGTGATGGGAAAGAAGCGATCGCAACCGCTATTATTGACGTAGATAATACGAAAGATTCTAGTGGCAGTGATACTTTTTTTGAGTTATCCAATGATATTAAAACCATTAAAAAATCAATTGCCGTTCATCATGAAGAACAATTCCCAACGTTAATGTTTGATAGTCTTATCTGGTCTTATGATGGACATACGGATAGAGTACGGGGGATTAATGTGGATACAACTGGATATGTATACACAAGTGGTTACGATCAAACACTACACAAACTTACACCTGATGGTCGTCATATATGGACATATTCCGGTCATACTGACATTGTTAAGGCGATTGCTATTGATGATGATGGTTATGTATATTCAGGAGGCTTCGATAATACAATGCATAAGATTTCACCAAGCGGAAGTCAAATATGGATCTATGCAGAACATACATGGGTTGTAGATTGTATTGAATTCGATCAAGAAGGTTACATTTACACGGCGAGTTCTGATGGGACTATACACAAAGTAACCCCGAATGGAAGTCAGGTATGGACATACTCGCAAGATTTATTTCGAGTGAAAAGTCTCGCATTAGATACAGAAGGTTACATTTATGCGGGAGATTGGAATCAAAGTGTACAGAAGATTTCACCCAATGCAACCCAGATCTGGGTGTATACTGAGCATACGAGCCCTGTTTATGGTATCGATGTGGATGCAGAAGGTTATGTGTATAGTGGGAGTTGGGATAAAACTGTTCATAAGATTACCCCAAATGGAACAAAGGTATGGTCTTGGGGAGGAGCAGAAACTAATGGAACCATAGACAATATAAAAGTAGATCAGGATGGATATATTTATGCTGTTGGATTAGGAATTGAGACAGCCCCTACAGAATTGGTTCATAAGATATCACCAAATGGTACGAAGTTATGGTCTTACACTGGACATACAGAAGCAGTTTGGGCCATTGCAGTGGATGCAGATGGTTTTGTTTATACGGGAAGCGATGATCTTATGGTTCATAAAATTTCAGGTATGTATCGCGTTTCTATATAAGAGTACAAAGAAATTCTGAGATATACCAAATTACGAAATATATAAATTTATAATGAGGTGATGAAATGGATATGGATAATGAATTAATCACATTTTTTATGACACAAGGGCCGTTTGCAGGCCTTTTTGTTTGGCTTTTATATACAACAAAAAAAGAGGGGAAAGAGCGAGAGAATCGGCTTCATGCTCTACTTAATAAGTTCTCAGAAAAGTATGACTTAATAATAGACAAGATCGATAAACTTGAAAATAAGATGAAGGGTTAGTTGATGCGATTATGCCAAATGGATTATTTAAAGTTGCAATTGATGCGGGACATGGACCAGAAACAAAGGGGAAACGTTCTCCAGATGAAAGTTTAAGAGAATTCGAGTTTAATCGTGTGGTTGCAGGTTATGTTCAAGAAAGATTGCTTCAGTATGAGAGTATAGAAACGATCTTCACCCATGAACTTGATCGAGATGTTCCATTAAAGGAACGAACAAATGTAGCTAATGATTGGCGAGCAGACTTGTTTATCTCCATCCACGCCAATGCTTATCTGGGTGATTGGAATGAAGTCACTGGGATAGAAACATTTGTTTATAAATCCCTTCCAGCACAAGGTGTTAAACTTGCTAACCATGTACAAAATCAGTTGGTTCAATTAACAGGAAGAAAAGATCGTGGAGTGAAAGGAGCAAACTTTCATGTATTACGTGAGACGGAAATGACGGCAATTTTAGTTGAATGCGAGTTTATGACAAACGAACAATCTTGTAAGCTGTTAAAGTCTGATCGGTACCGACAATTATGTGCTGAGGGAATTGTTTACGGAATTGTAGAGACATATGGCCTTGAGTTAAAAGAAAAGAGTAGCTTTAGGGATGTGAGTAAACGGCACTGGAGTTACTCAGAAATTCAAGAAGTAGCTGATTTAGGGATTATGAACGGCTATACCGATGGAACATTTAAACCTTCCCAAACGCTGACTCGAGCGGAGTTGGCAGTCACTGCGTACAGAATTATTCACTATGTCAAAAACGATTTAAAATAGAATACAACCCTTTGTGTTTTGAGGAGTGGGCTTCCCATTCGGGAAATTCTGTAACCGTAATGGTGACTATGAGCCTTTTGTTGTTATCACACCCACTCTAACCTCTCTCTATCCCACGAACAAAAAAATCACTTTTAAGAATACCAGACTTAGAATGGATGGTTGCTACTTTTGATAGTTTCATTTTCTGTCTCCTTCATGTTTTTCAGATCCTATCTATCCGTTATTCACCCTTTTTATCAAAAACTAAACCCTCGTCTATACGTTTTTTCTATCTGCGCATAAGATGATTAAAGGAATAGAAATCCATAATACATGTCTCAAAATAAATAGACAATAAAAAAAGGAAAGGAAATGAAAATATGAATACACTTATCGTTCCAACTGAGTTCCCTACGATTCAAGAAGCGGTTAACTCGGCCAATCCAGGTGATACCATCGAGGTTCTTGTATCAGGTGGACCCTACGCTGGCACAACTGTCTCAACGAATGACCTTTTCCTCAAAGGTATAGGTAATCCTGTTGTAGAAGGTTCTAATAATGGTTTTTTTCTTAACGGCGTTTCAGGTGTCACGATTAAGGGTTTTACTATCCAAAATAGTGTTCATGGCATAAATTTATCGTCTAGTAACAACAACACGATTGAAAAAAATACCGTTCAAAATAATAGTGTTAGTGGTATAAGTTTATTGAATAGTGCCAACAACATGATTGAAAATAATATATCTCAAGAAAATAGTGTCGATGGTATAAATTTATCGTCTAGTAACAACAATATACTTGAAAAAAATACCGTTCAAAATAATAGTGTTCAGGGTATATGGTTATCGTCTAGTAACAACAACACAATTGAGAAAAATACCTTTCAAAATAATAGTATTCATGGTATAACTTTAGCGTCTAGTAACGACAATAGGATTGAGAAAAATACTGTTCAAAATAATAGTGTTAGTGGAGTCACTTTAGCTTCTAGTAACAACAACACGATTGAAAAAAATATCATTGAAAATAATGATCTTAATGGTATAACTTTAATGACTAGTAACGACAACTGGATTGAAAAAAATACCGTTCAGAATAATGATCTTAATGGTATAAATTTATTGATTGGCAACAACAACACGATTGAAGAAAATACCATTCAAAATAATGGTTCTGATGGGATAGGGTTAGAACGTTCAGACAACAATACACTTGAAAGAAATACCGTTCAGAATAATGTTTTTGACGGGATAGAATTAGAACGTTCAGACAACAATAGGCTTGAAAAAAATACCGTTCAGAATAATGTTTTTGACGGAATAGAATTAGAAGGTTCAGACAACAATGCACTTGAAAAAAATACCGTTCAGAATAATGTTTTTGACGGGATAGAATTAGAAGGTTCATTCAACAATACGCTTGAAAGAAATACCGTTCAAAATAATAGTGTTGATGGTATAGAATTATTAGGTTCATTCAACAATACGCTTGAAAAAAATACTGTTCAAAATAATGGGTTTGACGGGATAGAGGTAGAAGTCTCTCGCGACAATACGCTTGAAAAAAATACCGTTCAAAATAATGGTTCTGACGGAATAGAGTTAGAAGTCTCCCACGACAATACGCTTGAAAAAAATACCGTTCTAAATAATGGGTTTGACGGGATAGAGTTAGAAATTTCTCACGACAATGTACTTGAAAGAAATACCGTTCTAAATAATGGTTCTGATGGTATAGAATTAGAAGGTTCTGACAATAACACGCTTGAAAGAAACACGGTTTCAAACAATAAGGTTAACGGCATTGACGTAACATCAACTAGTGAACAAAATATCGTGATTAAAAATACTGCCCTCGATAATGATGATATAGATCTTGTCGTTGATCCAAATACGAACACCGTTGCAAACAATGTATGTAATACAAGCGATCCCGCTGGACAGTGTGAGAGTGGCTGTTAACGACTTCTCAATTGAATGATAGAGCTCATTATTAGATACTTAACAGCCGATTCTTAACCAAAGGGAACCGGCTGTTTTTTTGTCTAAATTGTGTTTAAATATTTCCACTATTTTTAAGTGAGTATTGCTTGATTGGACTTGGATTAGAAAATTCATAGTAAAAAACATTGATTTTACGTAAGCGTTCCTGCTCATTTTTCTCACGAATCCACTCTTCTTTAGCGGTTCGTTTCCTACGTACAGGAGGATTGCATTTCATATAATTGACATCCATCTCTTCAGCTAAAATCATATTATATTCGCGTTGTTGTCGTAAATGAAACTGCCAACTACTCATTATTGGGTACTCCTCACGTTGTACCTTATAAGGGTTAACATCAGATAATTCCTCATATAGAATTAAATCAGCCAATTGTTGTAGAAGATGAGGGCTTGAGGACTGAGATTTGCTAATTTCTAGATGGTTCTTCTCTATGATGGCCTCAATACATCGTATCCGCTCTTCTCTCAATTGAACTTCATAACATATTTGATTGAATGTAAAGCTCTTTCCTTCTTTAATACACTCTTTAAGCATGCCCACCTTCTTGTCCAATTCATCCGTAGTTGCTTTCAATGATATCGCCCTCCCATCCATGTTCACATGAATTATGATCTGAACATATCTTGATCACTATCTCGCTATATTTCCAATCCTTATATACTTGAGCGATCTTTGAAAGTGCAACTTGAAGATGAGAGCTTACTTGCTTTTGTGATATTCCAAGAATTTCACTTGCTTGTTGTTGAGGAAATTGTCTGTATCCATACACTAATATGAACGTTTGAGCTTGTCTTTTTGTTAGATTTGCTAGTTCAATCGCAGTGTTTAAATCTAGTAAAATGTCGCTTGCTTTTGTATCTCCTTTATACCGTCGATTAGAAATAATGAATCGATCTTTTAATAATTTTCTGACACCTTTAATATCATCTAGCGCATAACTGACTCTAAAATGTTTGTTATGATTCTTTTCTTCTATCTCTTTCATTGATTGTATTGTCATTTTTCTCATTTTCCCTCCCATGTTATTGCAATATTTTGGTATATATACCGAACACTGATCATTACGATATGCATTGCTATCAATAACTAAAAAAGCAGCGATGCATAAAGAGGGCTGTTTGTGCCGAGTATACATTTTTTAACAGAGGCAACACCAGTGGGAATGAGTCATTTAATAAAAATAGGAACATTTGTTCTTATTATAATTGCTTTATTTTATTTAGTCAACCATAAAATTGAAATATATGGTAAAGAATATCTTTGCTATTAAATTCAAATCATGAGCTATTTCTTTTTTTTACTTCATAATAATCTAAATACCAATCTACAAAATGACTGATTCCTTCTTCAATTGTAGTTTTTGGTTTGTAGTCTACATCCTTAATTAACATACCTACGTCTGCATAGTTTCAGATTTGTTGATAAGTGAAATTTTCATGAGTCCTATGAATCCAGCGCAGTCTGTAACCAATACTTGCTTTTGTTTGGTCAATGGAATGAAAAAAATAGAACATATATTTGTTGTTAACAGTTTGTGGATAAATTGTGGATAAGTTTGTAGTTTTCCACAGGTTCAGCTTACCACCTTTTGTTTTTATTAAAAGAAACTAAAAAAACATCATAAATCTCTTTCTGTGTTCATATAGTTAACTAATCAAATTGAAATAGTACAAGCTTATTGAAATTATTAGGAGGGTTTTATTATGGAAATGGAATTAATGGTTCTCTTTTTTACTATAGTAGGGGTGTTTATTATTTATTCTCTAAATCATTTAAAGACTTTGGATGAGAACGATGGAAGTTACACCGTTAATGAATTCTATAAACCCTTTGATATACAAAAGGAATACGAACGAGTGAAAAATGAACAAGCTCCGATTACAGCACCAGTGGTTCGCATTAAACCTGCTTTGAGTTCAACTGCACCAAGACAGGAATGGACAAAAAAAGAATTCATCACACCTCACAAGGAAAAAGCAGCTATTAACTTCAAAAATCATAAGACTCAAATACCAGAGAAATTATCGCAGGAAGCTGCCGTTTTAGAACATTTAAATTCCTTATCGAATGAGGATTTTCAAGAAGTGATCCTTGCTTTATGTGAAAAGGTTTTAAATATAAAAAGTTCCTTTAAAGAATGCATGTCACCTCTAAAAACATCCTTCTTATTTTCTGGTGTTATGAATATCAATGGTTTAATCCCATTGCAAATGGACTATATTGCAGAGGTTAGAAAATCAGAAGCATCAACACCTGTTGAAATGAAACACATTAATCGAATTTTAACCAAATTAAATAGAGGTCAAATGGGTCTATATATTACTACATCTTATTTTACAGTTTCTGCACAAAAAGAAATAAAAAACAGTTGCTCCTCTTTAAAGCTTATATCTGGTTTAGATCTAGTAAAATGTTTAAAGGAGCATCAATTGATTGAAGGAAACAAAATAAAATCCTCATGGCTAGATGAAATTTGCAATAAGAATAATGAAAAGTTGAGCGCATGAATAAAAAAACCTTTAACTCCTCACTATAAGGAGTGAAAGTACTAAAAAAAGTATTGGAGGTTTTTCCATGCCAAGTGAAAACACGAGTAAACAAAGGCAAAATCCAATCTCCCAAGCCCAAAACTCAGCGCAAAGAGCAGAAAATGCTGTTGAACAAGCACAGACACATCCTAACCAAACTACATTCCAACAAGCGGAGCATGCCATCAACAGAGCAGAACATGCACTCGATCAAGCTAAAGGTAGTGAAAATCAAGAGCCAGCAGATAGAATAGAGGAACGATTAAATCAACAAATTAAAAACCTGAAAGAAGTTGAAAATCAAACTCATTATGGAAGGTAATTTTTAAAAAAATTATTTAAAGCTGGATAGAATGAAGACGAGACTAATGAGAACAGCATCTATCTCATTAGTCTTTATTTTTATCAGAAAAGAACATAACTTGTCATATTATGAAGTATTAGTTACGGTTTTTCTCTCAGCAGGTTCACCATTTGTTGAATTTCTATGCTTTGACTTTGCTGTATCGTCATCTTGGTCATTGCCTTGTTGTTTTTGTTTGGCTCTATTGTTTGTATTTCTAGACAAATGAACTCACTTCCCTTATTAAAATTATACTACATGTGTATCTTTTGATATTTGTTAAAATGTTATGCATACATGCTTATCTCTTAGTAACAAAAACAATAATTTTGTCGATTGGTGTTTCAAATTAAATAAATTCAAGCTATAATTATAAATATTGGTTATTTCTTCCTTGATTTATGAAACGTGAAAGGAGGGGTGATGATATTTGCAGCTGAAAACAAAACTATCCATTATTTTTTCTACAACTGTTATTTTGATTCTGTTGTTAAATAATACGTTTAATTATTTCTCTACTCGAGAGATTTTACGTGAAGAAAAAGAGCATGAGATGGTATTGTTGGCTAATCGGTTAGCTACTTTTCTTGAATTTTCAGAAAACGCTTTCTATATTAATGTACCGGATTATTTGCTAAAGATGAATTATGCAAACAATAAAAGTATATTAGAAATTTCTGGATTTGCTCCGAATACAAATAAAGAAGTGCCTGTATTCGCTCAAAACAATCAATCTCAATCCATTAATGATTTTATACAATTAGAAAAGTATGATTATCATGCAGATACAGATGTGGATTTCATTACACAAGCACTAGATACAGGTCTAACTATGAGTTATATTTCAACTTTACAAGAGCAAAAAGTAATGAAAATATTCACCCCAATAGAGATGGATAAACCGTATGTTATTGGCATTGTATTTGATTATAGTGATATACAGAAAGTTTTAAATAACCAATTGTGTTTTACCCTCTTGATTTTAATGTCAGCCATTGGAATTATTATCTTCGTTAGTTATATTTTAGCTGGATTTATCGTAGACCCCCTGCAGAAAATTCTACTAAATTTAAATGACATTAATAACGGGAAGTATGGAGTTCAAGTAGAAGTAAATCGAAAAGATGAACTTGGTTTATTGAGTGAAAGAGTGAATCTATTATCTTTGAATTTAAAAAAGTTTCAGCAATCGGAAGAAATGTTAGTTAAATCGGAAAAGTTATCTGTTGTAGGTCAGTTAGCTGCTGGAGTGGCTCATGAAATTCGAAATCCTCTTACTTCCTTAATTGGATTTTTAAACTTAATTAAACATGGTAAGGAAATGAACAAGGAAGTTTTAGAGGTTATGACTTCAGAACTTCACAGGATCGAATTGATTTTAAGTGAGTTGTTAGTACTGGCTAAACCGCAAGAGATAACATATAAACATAAAAACATACATAACATATTTAAGGATGTACTGACGTTAATTGAAATACAAGCCACACAAAATAATGTGAAACTGCAATTGGACATAGAAGAAAAAGTTCCATTTATTGATTGTGATGAAAACCAATTGAAACAAGTGTTCATTAATTTATTAAAAAATGCGATTGAAGCCATGCCATCTGGAGGAAATATCATTATTGTAGTTAACATGAACGAAGATAACAAAGTATTGATTAGCATTCAGGATGATGGGTGTGGGATGAATGAGGAAGAAGTGTGTAAGTTAGGCGAACCTTTCTTTACTAATAAGGAAGAAGGAACAGGTTTAGGGTTTATGTTAAGTGAAAAGATGATACATAACCATAAAGGAACTATTCATATTCATAGTATTAAAAATGTAGGTACTAGTGTGGATATAATTTTACCTTTAACACAAGATTCGAATACATAATCGTCAAGAATCGTTCATTGCTTCGTTGTAAGCATTCATGTTAAGATATTGAAAGATACACTAGGGGAGCCGATCGGCTGAGATAGAATAATTATTCTGGACCCTTTGTACCTGATCTGGGTTATTCCAGCGTAGGGAAGTGAAGATGAGATGTCATATTTTAAACTAAAACATCAATCCACTCTTTACGTACGAAGGAGTGGTTTTTTTATGTCTCAACGTGAACTGCATGTGATTTCGAATGGGAAAGCTTCATTACAACGTTTTGCTGATATTGCGGGGCAGATACATCCCTATGTAACAGCTTTCCATATTCGAGAAAAGCAAAAAAGCGCAAAAGAGCTTATGTTAGGTATATCATTTTTAAAAGACAAAGGTGTCCCGCTTTCAAAAATCGTGATTAATGACCGAGTGGATGTAGCCGTAATAAGTCGTGTATCAGGGGTTCACCTAGCTTGTCATAGCCTGGATGCTGAATTAGTAAAACAAACCTTTCCGAATCTTAGAGTAGGATGTTCTGTACATTCTTTAGAAGAGGCATTGTCTATAGAGGAAAAATATGTGGATTATGTCTTTTACGGTCATGTATATGAGACTGCTTCAAAACCAGGATTGCCCGGAAGAGGTTTGAATGAACTAGATACCCTTATACAAAAGCTAGAAATTCCTGTTATAGCAATAGGCGGAATAAAACCTTCTAACATTCAAGAGGTTATGACTACAGGGGCTTCAGGTATTGCAGTCATGTCAGGGTTGTTGGAAGCGGAAGATCCTCTTAAGGAAGCAATAACATATCGACAACTACTAAAGTGATTCGAATGGAGAGGAAAAACATGGTGAATCATTACGATGCAATTGTGGTAGGGGGAGGAGTCATTGGGAGCTCTGTTGCCTACAGCTTAGCAAAACGAGGTTTGAATGTCATCATTTTAGAAAAAGAAAGACTAGCGTCACAAGCATCACAAGCCGCAGCAGGTATGTTAGCTGCACAAGCTGAAATGACAGAAGCAGGACCTTTATTTGAACTCTCTAGAAAAAGCAGAAATATGTTCCCAAGTTTAGCTGATGAGCTCAAGGAGCAGAGTGGAATTGATATAATATTAACAAATAAAGGCATGTTTAAGATCGCAGTAACAGAGCAGCAAGTGAACGAGTACAAGCAAATGATTTCTTTTCAACGAGAAGCTGGGGAACAGGTAGAATGGTACACTGGAGATGAATTGCGTGATAAGGAGCCAGCTTTATCTAAATTAGTGTTAGGTGGTTTATATCTTCCAAACGATGGTCATGTGTCAGCACCAGAGTTATCTCTTGCATTTGCAAAATCAGCTGCAAAGCTTGGAGTAACGATACAAGAATATACCGAAGTATTTTCCTTTATATTAGAAAATGGTAGAGTCAAAGGTGTGAAAACAGAACAAGGAGAACTACAGAGTGAAAATGTGATTGTAACTACTGGAGCATGGAGCCGGCGATTGTTGCGAGAAACTGGAATTGAATCTTCTGATTATCCAGTAAAAGGGGAATGTTTTTCTGTCATATTTCAAAAACCTATACTTGAATCGACAATCTTTTCACATGGTTGTTACCTTGTCCCCAAAGAAGGTGGCAGACTCATTGTTGGTGCGACCATGAAGGAAAATACATTTGATCGAAAGGTTACGGTTGATGGCATTGCTAGTTTATTAGATAAAGCAAAAAGATTATTGCCAAACATCGTACACGCGGAATGGGAGAAAACATGGGCAGGGATTCGACCTCAAACAGCAGATAGTATACCTTACTTAGGTGAACACCCAGAATGGCAAGGACTATTTATAGCGACAGGTCATTATCGTAATGGTATTCTCCTTAGTCCTATCACTGGAGAAATTATCGCGGACCTAGTCGAAAAGAAACCATACAATGATGTGGATTTAACTCCGTTTTGTGTTCATCGTCCTTTATTATAATTAGACTACAGAGGTTAGCTTCATTTTTTGGGTAAATTAAAGAGGTGATATATTTGAAACTTCATATTAATGGAGAAAATGTTGAAGTGCCAGGCTCAATTCATTCCGTTACCGAGTTGTTAGCATATTTTCAACTGCAAGATAAAGTTGTGATTGTAGAATTAAATCAAGATATTTTGGAAAAAGAAAACCATGCACAAACTAATATTTCAAATGGTGATCGTATTGAAATTGTACATTTTGTAGGAGGCGGTTAATTTGTTAAACATAGGACCTTATTCATTCCATTCTAGACTAATGTTAGGAACAGGGAAATATCCTGATTTTGATATTCAAAAACAAGCGGTAGACGTATCTGAAACTGAAATTTTAACGTTTTCTGTAAGAAGAATGAACATCTTTGAACCAAGTCAGCCCAATTTTTTAGAGAGAATTGAAGTAGAGAAATTCAAGCTTCTACCGAACACAGCAGGTGCATCCACTGCGGAAGAGGCTGTACGTATTGCAAAACTTGCTAAAGCGTCTGGTTTATGTGACATGATTAAAGTAGAAGTGATTGGTGATCCTAAAACATTATTACCTGATCCAGTGGAAACGCTAAAAGCAACAGAAGAGTTATTAGCTGAAGGTTTTATTGTTTTACCTTATACATCTGATGATGTGTTACTTGCAAAAAGATTACAAGACTTGGGAGTACATGCCATAATGCCAGGTGCATCACCGATTGGTTCAGGTCAAGGGATCATTAACCCATTGAATTTAAGTTTCATTATTGAGCAAGCAACAGTTCCAGTTATTGTAGATGCAGGGATTGGGACACCATCGGATGCAGCGATTGCGATGGAAATGGGAGCAGATGGGGTTCTATTAAACACAGCAGTATCTGGGTCAAAAGATCCAGTGAAGATGGCACAGGCAATGAAGTTAGGCATTGAAGCAGGCCGTTTAGGGTTCGAAGCGGGACGTATCCCGAAAAAACGATATGCAACAGCCAGTAGTCCAACGGAAGGGTTGAGTACCGTTTGAGTGATCGATATTCAAGACAAACCTTATTTACTCCCATTGGAGAAAAGGGACAGGAACTGATATCTCAAAAACATGTGTTGTTAATCGGAGCGGGTGCTTTAGGTACAGGTAATGCCGAAGCTTTAGTGAGAGCAGGTATTGGTAAACTTACCATTGTTGACCGTGATTACGTGGAGTGGAGCAACTTACAAAGACAGCAGTTATACCGCGAAGCGGATGCAACAAACCGAATGCCAAAAGCTATCGCTGCGGAAAAACGACTGAAAGAAATAAACTCCGAGGTGAACATCGTTGCTCATGTAATGGATGTGACAACAGAGGAAATCGAACAACTTGTAGAAGGTGTT
Source organism: Chengkuizengella sp. SCS-71B (assembly GCF_040100845.1). NCBI lineage: Bacteria > Bacillati > Bacillota > Bacilli > Caryophanales > Paenibacillaceae > Chengkuizengella > Chengkuizengella sp. SCS-71B. Next base: position 320,432 of record NZ_JAZHSH010000001.1, read on the forward strand.
GACCTCATCTTAGATGCTACAGATAATTTTGATACCCGTTTATTAGTGAACGATATTTCTCAAAAACACCAAATTCCTTGGATTTATGGAGCTTGTGTAGGCAGTTATGGCTTGTCCTATACAATATTTCCCGGGAAAACGCCTTGTCTGAATTGTTTGTTAGAGACAGTGCCCCTTGGTGGAGCAACCTGTGATACGGTAGGGGTCATTAGTCCTGCGGTTCAAATGGTAGTGGCTTATCAGGTGACAGAAGCGTTAAAAGTTTTAGTTGAGGATGAGGAAGCTTTAAGGAACAAACTTGTATCGTTTGATCTTTGGAAAAACCAGCATACAGCGATTAATGTAAACAAAGCGAAAAAGGACTCTTGTAAATCGTGTGGATCAGATCCGACTTATCCATACTTGTCTGCTGGAAGTCATACAAAAACAGCTGTTTTATGTGGTAGAAATACCGTGCAAATTCGTCCTCCAGAACCGAAAAAACTCAATTTAGATCAGTTAGCCGAAACGTTGAAAAAGCAAGGTGGGGAGATAGATTTAAATCCTTTTCTTTTAAACTTTAAGATAGGTGAACATCGAATGGTGATATTCCAGGATGGGCGTGTGCTTGTGCATGGGACGAAGGATATTACTGAGGCTAAGAATTTGTATCATCGGTATTTGGGATAATAATGGAAAAAAATTTAGAGGGCTCCTGCTTTGGAGTCTTTTTTCTGAATAAACCCAAGAAGATAAGAAAATTTAGACTGCTAAACCAATGTAAAATACTCTCATTCCTTCCACTTGCAAAGTTCGCAAAAGTCAGTCATAAGAGTATTTTACATTTCAAGCTAAGAAGTATATTATTGTTATTTCTTTGAAGTTATGAATCGATTGATAGATAACCAACTAGCACATATTTTGAATTAAATTGACAAACTTCGTTAGTCACAAGGAAGTGGCTAAGATTTATCGAGATACATTAATATGAAGTGGAAGGAATAAGAGCAAATCACTTTACATGAATATGCTGCACATTTTAATTGTTTTACATTTTTTAAAGTTTGAGAGGAGAACAAACAATGAAACCAATCAAAGTTTTAACCATAGCAGGTTCAGACAGTGGTGGTGGAGCAGGCATCCAAGCCGATTTAAAAACTTTTCAAGAGCTTGAGGTATTTGGCATGTCAGCCATTACTGCGATTACTGCTCAAAATACATTAGGAGTACAAGGTGTGTATCCTTCTTCACTTGAAGCGATAGCTAATCAAATTGATTCTATTGGAACGGACATGGGAGCCGATGCGATAAAAACAGGGATGTTGTTCAATAGTGAGGTGATTGAGCTTGTTTGCGAGAAAATCAAACAATATGAATGGGATAATGTTGTTGTTGACCCAGTGATGATTGCTAAAGGTGGAGCATCTCTTTTACAAGAAGAAGCAGTAAAAACAATGAGGGAGAAATTAATACCTTTAAGTAAAGTTATTACTCCTAATATGCCAGAAGCGGAAGCATTAACAGGAAAAAAGATTCATTCCTTAGAAGATCGAAAAGAAGTTGCAAAAATGCTGCATGATTTAGGTGCTGTGAATGTTGTGATTAAAGGTGGACATGATACAAATTCAGATGAAGTGATAGATCTTTTATTTGACGGAACAGAGTTTACAACTTATCAAAGTAAAAGGATTAATACAAATAATACACATGGAACAGGATGCACATTCGCTGCGGCAGTCGCTAGTGAATTAGCAAAAGGAAGTTCAATAAAAGAAGCTGTAGGAAACGCTAAGAAATTTGTAAATGTATCTATAGAAAATGCTATGCAAATTGGAAGTGGTCATGGGCCGTTAAACCATGCTGCGCATCGCACTGTAGGTGAATTGAGTAATGGCTAGTAGCTTTCAAAATATTTCACCAGAATCAATGAAATCACATTTAAAACTATATTTTGTTATGGGTAGTGTGAATTGCTTAAAACATCCTGTAGAAGTTTTGTCCGAAGCCATAAAAGGTGGCATTACAATGTTTCAGTATCGTGAAAAAGGAAACGGTGCCTTACAGGGAGAGGAAAAGCTTCAATTAGGAAAAAAACTGCAATCTTTATGTAAACAAAATGATATTCCTTTTATCGTAAATGATGATATAAATCTTGCACTAGAATTAGATGCGGATGGGATACATATCGGTCAAGAGGATGGCGATATATCGAAGACTAGAAAATTAATAGGGACGAAAATATTAGGGGTTTCAACCCATGATTTATTTGAAGCAACAGAAGCAGTGGGTCTAGGCGCAAATTATATAGGGGTTGGTCCAATGTATGAAACAACAACAAAATTGGATACAAATGAAGTCGCAGGTCCGGACATGATTCGACAACTAAGACAAAACAATATAGAGATCCCCATTGTTGGCATAGGGGGAATCAATCAAAATAATATAAAATCCGTCATAAAAGCAGGGGCGGACGGAGTTGCTTTAATCTCTGCTATTAGCTCTTTAAACCACCCTAGAGAAGCATCGAGCAAATTAATCGAGACGATCAATGATTCTTACACTAATGAATGATACCCGTATATTCTAGCTATTTTTACAATATTCACCATGTTATCTCGTGAGTGAATATTTATTAAAATTTTGACGAATTATGCTATAATACATTTATTCAAACCGCTGTAGGGTTATTATCAGGAGGAAAGTAAGTAATGGAAGAATCGATTAGCTTAAAGGAAATATATGAGATTGTTAAAAAAAAATTGTGGTTGATTTTAGCGATTACTGTGATAGCAATACTTATCAGTGCAGTAGTTAGTTTATTTATATTAACACCGATCTATCAGTCATCTACCCAGATTTTGGTGAACAATGCGAAGTCAGATAATAATGCAATTGATATTAACGATATTCGTACAAATACAGAATTAATTAATACATATAGTGTTATTATAAAAAGTCCAGCAATTTTAGATATTGTAATAGAAGAACTTGAATTAGAGCGATCGTCTGCGGCTTTAAAGAAACAAATTAATGTTAAACCTGAGAATAACTCACAAGTCGTCTCCATCGTAGTTGAAGATGAAGATCCAGTATTAGCAGTTAATATAGCAAATACGATTTCCAACGTATTTAAAACAAGAATTATAGAATTAATGAATAACAACGTAGACAATGTAAGTATATTAGCAGAAGCTAAAGTTTCTGAAAATCCATCACCGATAAAACCAAATCCAACTTTAAACTTAGCAATTGCGATTATCATTGGATTAATGACAGGTGTTGGGTTGGCATTTTTATTAGAGTATTTAGACAATACTGTGAAAACAGAACAGGATATCGAGAAGTTACTGGAGCTACCTGTATTAGGTTCTATTAGTCAAATTAGTGAACACGAAGAAAAAACATCTGCTTTTAGTCAGAAAAATCGACCAGTTGGGGGTGTCACGATTGAGTCGTAAAAAGCAAAAACAAACCAATCAACGTAGCTTAGTAACATTAACAAATCCTAAATCACCTATCTCAGAACAATATCGTACGATTCGCACAAATATTCAATTTGCTGCTGTAGATCAAAACATCAAATCGATAGTGGTGACTTCTTCAACTCCAGCAGAAGGAAAATCTACAACAACAGCCAATTTAGCGATTGTATTTGCTCAGCAAGGCAAACGTGTATTGTTAGTCGATGCAGATCTTCGTAAACCTACGATGCATTACACCTTTCAATTATTTAATACCTTTGGTTTGACTAATGTTTTAGCAAGCCAAGCTGCTATAAATGGGGTGATGAGTGAAACAGAAATTGAACATCTGTCTGTTATTACAAGCGGACCCATCCCTCCTAACCCTGCCGAAATGTTAGGGTCTAATGCAATGAGACAATTTGTAGAAGAAGCCAAAAAAAAATTTGACATTGTCCTGTTTGACAGTCCTCCTGTTTTAGCTGTCACAGACGCACAAATATTAGGTGATTTATGTGATGGTGTCATATTAGTTGTAGAAAGTGGAGGAACAGAAGTCGAGGCTGCATTGAAATCAAAAGAGCGATTATTACAAGCGAACACGAAAATATTAGGTACGGTATTAAACCAGAAGAAAACATCGAAAAAACAAGATTATTACTCATATTATGGAAGTTAATATAATACAATTTATTAGTTTTAATTAATAGGTGTTTAATTTACTTTTGAGCACCTATTAATTTTTTTTTACTTGATTTCACAGAGACTTCACAAAAGAAATCTAATATGAACATGTATTTAGGAAAATAAATTTTAAATCTAGTAAAAGAGTATTCTAAAAAAATATTATATAATATTAATGAATTAGGAAAAAAGAACTATTTTCTATTCTCATTTTTAGAAAAACATGCTAAAATAGGACGGTATATTATCTTTTTCGACAATTTCTTTTGATTAAAACACACTATTTATTTCCATAATTATAATTTTCTAGGTTTAGGATGGTGAAAAAATGATAGATTTACATAGTCATATCTTACCTGGAGTAGATGATGGGGCGAAAGACCTAGAAGAAAGTATGCAGCTTGCTAGGGAAGCGGTAAAACAAGGAATCACCAAAATTATTGCTACTCCGCATCATCGAAATGGATCTTACTACAATTCCAAAGATGAAATTTTAAAAGCAGTAGAGCGTGTAAATGAAGAATTGTTTTTAGAAAATATACAACTAGAAGTATACCCTGGGCAAGAAACACGTATTTACGGAGAAATGGTTCATGATATTGAGCAGGGTGAGCTATTATCATTAAATAATGATCATAAATACATATTTGTGGAGCTTCCCTCGAATCACGTTCCACGTTACACAAATCAGCTACTATTTGAACTGCAGTTAAATGGGTTAAAACCAATTATTGTCCATCCTGAAAGAAATCAAGAATTAACTGAACACCCTGAAGCGTTATATGAGTTAGTGAAAAATGGAGCATTAACACAAGTCACAGCAGCAAGTGTGGTTGGAAAGTTCGGAAAAAAAATTCAGAAATTTACAAATCAACTAATTGAACATCATCAGACTCACTTTGTTGCATCTGATGTACATCATGTGACACGAAGAGGATTCCATCTAAAAGAAGCTTACGAATACATAGACCAAGAATTTGGAAGCAACTGGCGAGATTTACTTTTCAAAAATCCTCAAAGATTAATAGAAGGAAAGATGATTCATTATGAAGAACCGCAACGAATCAAAAGAAAAAAGATATTTGGTATTTTTTAAACTCTTTTCTTTTTTAGGTTAAAGTTATACATCTGGAATATTTTACTGGTATTCAATTAATAAAAAATAATGTAAGTTGGTATTACAAAGTTAATGCTTACTATCACTATCAAATGATAAAATTTCTGGCTATAGATTTTTATGGGAGAGAATCTAGAGTTAGGAGTTTTATTACTTACTTGCTCTTTTCTTTTGGTTTTTGTAATGAAGTATTTTTAATTTTTTAAAATGACCAAGTTGGACTTTTTGCTGACATAATAAATGTTTAATATGATGGTGTAAGATACATAATACATTAAATCTTAAGGAGGAAAAAGTAATGAGTTCCGTGATAAAAGTTTCAAAGTATGAAACCTACAATGGGTTTCCACGTAATTATTTGAAAGATACATAGAGTTAGGAGATGGGTTATGAGTATAAAAAAAGTAAAAAAAGCAATCATTCCTGCTGCAGGATTGGGTACTCGTTTTTTACCTGCAACGAAAGCAATGCCAAAAGAGATGTTGCCGATTGTAGATAAACCTACAATTCAGTATATCGTTGAAGAAGCTGTAGCTTCAGGTATCGAAGATATCATGATTGTTACGGGAAAAGGGAAACGAGCGATAGAAGATCATTTTGATCATGCGTTTGAATTAGAGCAAAATTTGAAGGAAAAGGGGAAAGACGACCTACTTGAAAAAGTACAACAATCTTCAAATCTAGCAAACATACATTACATAAGACAAAAAGAACCTAAGGGATTAGGACATGCCATCTGGTGTGCACGTACATTTATTGGGGATGAACCTTTTGCGGTTTTATTAGGAGACGATATTGTTCAATCTGATGTTCCTTGTTTAGGGCAGTTAATTCATGAATATGAAAAAACTTTAGCTCCGATGATTGGTGTTCAGCAGGTGCCAGATGAAGAAACACATCGATATGGAATAGTTGATCCAATGGAACAAGTAGGTAGACGGTATCAAGTTAGTAGTTTTATAGAAAAACCTGATCAAGGAGCAGCTCCTTCTAATTTGGCAATTATGGGACGATATATTCTTACGCCTGAGATTTTTATGTTTTTAGAAGAACAAAATATTGGAACAGGTGGAGAGATTCAATTAACGGATGCTATTTCTAAATTAAATGAAATTCAGCGAGTTTTTGCCTATGATTTTGAAGGAAAACGATATGACGTTGGGGAGAAACTAGGATTTATTCAAACGACGATTGAATTTGCAATGCAGGATGATGAATTAAAATCCAAACTTATCTCTTTTATGGAAAAAATCCAAAATAAAAATGAAGTTAATATTTAAAAAATATATAGATAAGGGAGGTTCGTTTGTGACGTACCGAAAACGACTATTACTCCTGATTTTATTAGATTCGTTGTGTGTGTTCACGGCTATTTATTTTAGTCATTTTATATTAAGTACGAAATATTATCTCACACCTTTTCTACTTATTAGTTCACTGACCTTGTTAATCGTTCATCATATGTTAGCAGCTTATTACAAGCTTTACAAAAGAGTATGGGAATATGCAAGTATCGGGGAATTAGTTACAATCTACAAATCTGTTACCTATTCTATTTTGATCACTGCACTTGTGCAACTGGTTTTTTACCAAGATATATACATTAGAGCGCTTGTCATTACTTGGATGTTTCATATGATGTTTATAGGTGGGTCAAGGTTTGTATGGCGATTATATCGAGATTCGTATTTAAAGGTGAAAAATCGGGGAGAGAGAACACTAATTATTGGTGCAGGTGCTGCTGGTACAATGATTGCTCGGCAATTAAAAAATAACTCAGGTTCAAAACTATACCCTGTAGCTTTTATCGATGATGAATGTCAAAAACAACAGATGGAAATCATGGGCATACCTGTAATTGGTGGAGTGAAAGATATAGAAAAGTCAGTGATTGATTTTGATATTAAAAACATTGTCATAGCTATACCTTCTCTTAACAAAAAAAAATTAAATAAAATTGTACAGGAATGTAGTAAAACAAATGTCAGAACTCAAATCCTTCCTATGATTGAAGATTTGGTTTTAGGAAAAGTTTCGGTTAATGACTTTAGGGATGTAAGAATAGAAGATTTACTTGGAAGAGAACCAGTGAAACTGGATGATAGAAATCTATTAGAAACGATTCAAAATCAAACGATACTAGTAACGGGTGCTGGCGGTTCGATAGGTTCAGAGATTTGTCGTCAAGTTTCAAAATATAAACCAAGTAAAATCGTATTGCTTGGCCATGGTGAAAATAGTATTTACATAATAGAACAAGAATTATTAAATACATACAATGAAATCAATTTCGTGACTGAAATTGCAGACGTTCAAGATAAAGATAAAATGTTTGCTGTGTTATCAAAACATAAACCAAGTATTGTGTATCATGCTGCTGCACACAAACATGTCCCATTAATGGAACGCAATCCTGAAGAAGCTGTGAAAAACAATGTCATAGGAACAAAAAATGTTGCGGAAGCTGCTGATCATGCAAAAGTAAAAACATTTGTCATGGTTTCAACAGATAAAGCAGTGAATCCAACAAGTGTGATGGGAGCAACAAAACGGATAGCAGAAATGGTTGTACAGCATATGGATGCAATCAGCAACACTCGATTTGTAGCTGTTCGATTTGGAAATGTCCTTGGAAGTCGTGGAAGTGTCATTCCTTTATTTAAAAAACAAATTCAAGCAGGTGGTCCTGTTACGGTTACACATCCAGATATGGAACGATATTTTATGACAATTCCAGAGGCTTCTAGGCTTGTCATTCAAGCAGGTGCACTGGCTAGAGGTGGAGAGATCTTTGTTTTAGATATGGGTGATCCGGTAAAAATAGTAGATTTGGCTAAAAACTTAATAAAATTATCTGGATATTCTGTAGAGGACATAGGAATTGTGTACTCAGGGATTCGTCCAGGTGAGAAATTGTTTGAAGAGTTGTTGAATGAAAATGAAGTGCATCATAAACAAGTTTTTCCTAAGATTCATATTGGTAAAGCTACATTTATTGAAGGAAAATTCTTGCATGTTTTGTTCAATGAGTTTGAGAATTTGTCAGTGGATGAATTGAGGGTTACATTGTTAGATATTGCTGGTGGTCGGATGAAAGAAGAGAAGATGGTTGTTAATCAGTAAATGGATAAATTAGATTCATGATGTTTAGAATATCTTCTCTTTTGTAATGCGTTTTTGACAACAACTTTTATGATTAAGGACTGAAATTAAAATGTATATGAAAATTAAAAGATTGATAGATATAATTCTCTCTTTAATTGGGCTTATTGTCTTATCTCCGATATTTTTAATTTTAATTATAGGGACTAAACTGGATTCAAAAGGTCCAGTTCTTTTTAAGCAAAAGCGGGTTGGTATCAAGAAATCTCATTTTAATATATTAAAGTTTCGTACTATGAGTATAGATACGCCAAAGGATACTCCAACACATTTATTAGATAATCCAGAACAGTATATTACCAAGATGGGTAAGTTCTTAAGGAAAACCTCACTTGATGAACTACCTCAAATATGGAATATCTTCGTTGGACAGATGAGTATTATTGGTCCACGTCCTGCATTGTGGAATCAGTACGATTTGATTGCTGAACGTGAAAAATATGGAGCCAATGACGTTCCACCTGGTTTGACTGGTTGGGCTCAGATAAATGGTAGGGATGAGCTTCCTACTGAGATGAAGGCGGAGTTGGATGGAGAATATGTTGAGAAGATTAGTTTGTGGATGGATGTTAAGTGTTTTTTTAAAACTATAATTAGTGTAGTCAAAAGTGATGGTGTTGTTGAAGGAGGAAAAAATAAAGACCCGTTCATTAGATAGAATATGCAATCTACGAAACTTTATCATTATTTTTTCAATGAAAACAATAAATATGAAAATTGAAATACCAGTTGAAAATAAATATGTTTTTTAAACTAGGAGAGATATTTGAATGAAAAATGTTTGGATAACAGTAGATGTTGAAGAATGGTATCACCTAGAATATATGAGACAGTATATAGATGATACTGGAAATTTTAGAGTTGTACCATTAATGAGAGAATTTCTTGATAAATTAGATGAACTTAATATTAAAGCCACATTTTTCATTTTAGGAGAATTGGCGGAAGACAATTCACAAATTCTTAAGGAAATTGCGTCTAAAGGACATTCAATTGGTTGTCACGGATATGATCATGATCTCTTATATAATAAAAGTAATGACGAATTTGAAGAGCAAGTAACTAAAGCAAAGAAGATTATAGAAAAAATATCAGGTTCTAAAGTAGAAGGATATAGAGCCTCCTGTTTTTCTATGGAAGATGAAAAATTAAATATATTAGAGAAGATAGGGTTTAAATACGATAGTAGTTTTATTAGATTTGAACAGCATAATTTATATAAAATGTTAAAAATGACAGGTTTTAAGAAGGTTGACAGCTTGATACATTTTAAAAAAGATTTTTGCGAGGTTGAAATCCCTACTGTAAAGGTTTTGAAGTACAATATACCTATTTCTGGGGGCGGCTATATACGATTATTTCCACTATGGCTCTTAAAATTCTTACTAAAAAAATATCGAAAAACTGAGCATAATTTTTTACTCTATCTACACCCATTTGAGTTAACTAATGTAACCATTCCCACTCCTTCTAAAGCTCCTCTAAAAAATAAATTAAGAATGAATATTGGAAGAAGAAATAACCTAAATAAAATCGTGAAATTATTGGAGTATCTTAAAAAGGAAGGTGCCTCTTTTAGAGCAATGTCAGAAATATAAAAGCGAAAGTGAGACAAATATGAAGTTTTCTGTATTAATGTCATGTTACAAAAACGATAATCCTGAATTCTTAAGAATTGCAATTGAAAGCTCCTTTATAGAACAAACACTGAGACCTGATGAATTTTTACTAATTGTTGATGGACCTGTTTCTAAAGAGTTAGAAAATATAATAGCGGAATTTGAAAATCGATATAAATATATTTTTAAAGTACACAAATTGAAGGAAAATAAAGGGTTGGGTAATGCACTTAGAGTAGGTGTTCTAAATTGTAGTAATGAATATATTATTCGTATGGATTCAGATGACGTATCTCGTAAAGATAGATTTGAGAAGCTAATTTCTTATGCGAAAAGACATCCTGAGTGTTCCGTGATAGGTAGTTATACTGCTGAGTTTGAAATTGATGTTAATTATCTAACTTCAGTTAGAGTAGTAAAAGAACATCATAATGATATAGTTCAACAATCTAAATCTAGAAGCCCTGTTTCACATGTATCGGTCTTATTTAAAAAAAAAGCCGTATTAGGGGCAGGTAATTATATGGACTTTCCATTATATGAAGACTATTATTTATGGATAAGGATGCTAAAGGAACAATATGTTTTTCATAATATACCTGAAATACTTGTCTTTGTGAGAACGGATAAAAATAGATATAAAAGAAAAGGGAATAAAACATATATTAAAAGTACCCTTGCATTTCAAAGGTACCTTAGAGAAGTTGGGTTTATAAATGGTCGAGAATATTTTATAAATAAAAATGGAAGATTACTTGTGGCTATGATTCCACCATGGATTAGAAAGTTTGTTTATGTAAACCTTCTAAGGCGAAAACCAACAAAAATTTAAGAGGTGACTTTATGAAAGGGAAGCATATAAAAGAGGCACTACAAGGATTATTTTCCGTTAGTTTCCTTAAGGCATTAGGCTCTTCACTTGGATATTACATTCATGAAACTGTAACGTGGAGAAAAAAAATGAATCGTAAAGGAAATTTACGAGTTCATGCTACATCTTCTATTAGAAACCCTCAGAACGTTTTTGTTGGGGAAAACTCACACATAAATCATCAGTGTTGTATTTGGTGTGGAGAAAATTCAAAAATAACTTTAGGTGACAACCTATTGATGGGACCAGGTGTTAAAATATTTTCGACAAACCACGGGATGGATATTGATAAGCCGATGACATTTCAGAAATATTCGGAAGCGGATGTCACAATAGGTAATGATTGTTGGATTGGTGCTAATTGTGTAATTTTAAAAGGGGTTAATATCCCAGATGGATGTGTGGTTGCTGCAGGAAGTGTAGTTTCAAAATCATTAACTGAGCCTTATGCAATTTATGGTGGTATACCTGCAAAACAAATTAGTAAAAGAAAAAAAAAATAAATTCAATGTTAAATCGGATAGATTGGAGATTATAATGGAAACTCAATATAGTAGAGGTCTAGTTAGCGTAATTATACCTACCTATAAAAGAGCAAATATGCTTTTAAGAGCAGTTGATAGTGTTCTTAACCAAACCTATAAAAATATTGAAGTCTTAGTTGTGAATGATAATGAGCCTGGTGATGAGCATACTAACGATTTAAAAGAAATTCTATTGAAATATACTGATGAACGGTTGAATTATATTGAACAAAAAAAACATGTTAATGGAGCCGTTGCAAGAAATGTCGGTATAAAATTGGCTAAAGGTGAATATATAGCTTTTCTTGATGACGATGATTATTGGAAAAGTGAAAAAATAGAAAAACAAGTAAATGTACTAGAAGAATTAGATAATTCATGGGGTGGGGTTGCATGTCGGAAAAAATTTTACCTAGGGGGAAAACTAGTTAAGGCAACTTTACCTTATAAGGATGGATATGTTTTTGAACATGTCCTTCTAAGAAATATAGAAATTACTACCGGTACATTACTTATGAGAAGAGAAGCTCTTGATGATGCGGGATATTTTGACGAAAACCTTTTGCGGTATCAGGATGTACAATTATTCGCATTTCTCACTCAGAAATATAAAATTAAGTTAATGCAAGACTTCTTTTTATGTGCACATATAGATGACAATAGTAACAGGTTGAATCCACAAAAGTTAATTTCTGCTAAAAAATCTTTTTTTAATTCAGTAGAGCCATTAATGAAGTCACTACCAAAAAGGAAGAAAACAAGAGTATATAACATGCATCAGTTTGATATTGGTATAGCAATGATAAAACACAGGGAATTTAAATCTGGTTTAAAAATGATTTCTTTTGTTTTTAAGGATCCAGTTTCAACATACTATGCTGTAAAAAAAACCCTAGTTAAAATAGTAGAGACTAAACTCCGTAATTTTATAGTCTAAATTTAAATATAAATTAATAAACAACGTACTAGAATCAGTAATAAAATGTTTTTTTACAATTATACAACCGAAACTAATAATAAAATAGGGGGATTATAGATGCTAACTTTTGTTATTCCTTCCGGATATCCAGATGAGATTCAGCCTCAAAAAAATATCTTTATAAAAGAACAAGTTAAAGCATTAGCCAGTCAAGGAAACAGGATTGTAGTTCTAAATCTTAAAATGATTCCTCTCAAAGTTAAACGTGGAAATTTATATTATGAAATTACTCGGGAAGAAAATGAATATTCTATTGAATACTTCAAATGGTTTAAAATGTGGGGAACAAATAAAATACCACAATGGTATTTATATTATTGTGAGCATCAAATAAGGCGTTTATATAATGCTGCAGAAGCAGAATTTGGAAAGCCTGATGTCATTTATGCACACTTTTCATATTTCGGTGGGTATGTTGCCAGTAAAATTGCAAAGGATAAATCTATACCTCTAGTTGTTGAAGAACATCGTAGTACTTTAATGCAAGAAAATATCCCCCGCCATCATATTAAAGCGGTAAATACGTCTATAAGAAATGCACAGGAGTTTATATGTGTATCTGAAAATCTTAAAAAATCTATACAGAAAAACTGCTTTTATCTAGAAAAAGAAATAAAAGTTGTCCCAAATTTAATAGATAAAATGTTTATATATCATGACCCACCTAAAAATGATAAATTTATATTCTTTACAGTAGGAAACCTACTTCCTAGAAAACGATTTATTTTTTTAGTTAATTGTTTTATTAAAGCTTTTTCAAAAGATGAAAATATTGTATTGAAAATTGGGGGGAGTGGACCTGAATTTAAACAAATTAATGATTTAATTACTACAAATGAAAGAGAGCATCAGATATTTTTATTAGGGCAACTTTCACGTGAAAAAGTTGTAAATGAAAATATTAATAGTAATTGTTTTGTTTTGCCAAGCGCACATGAAACTTTCGGTGTGGTTTACCGTGAAGCTATGGCTATAGGTCGTCCAATTATCACAACTGATCATGGTGGTTTTGATAAAAAGCTTGATGAAAATGACGGTATTATGATACCCGTTGATGATGAAAATGCTCTAGTTTGTGCATTGCAAGAAATGCATAAAAACTTTAATAAATATTGTGGGAAAGATATTTCTCAGCGCTGCTTACAAGAAACATCACCTGATATAGTCTCCAAAAAAGTAAATAATATTTTAAAAGCTGCCATCATAAAATATAATAATTAAATTACTTATAATTGCTGAGATTAATTTTAAAGGGGTTTAGATAATGAAGGGGGATTTTTAGTGAATTTTAAACATGATAGAAAAATTAACATTAAAGATATATATATATTATGTATCTCTACTGTTATAATTTTTTTTGGTAATCTAGTAAGCTTTTCCTCTTTCAGGTTAAATGAATTTGTTACAGATCGATATCTTCTAGTATTTGTATTGCTAATATTATTATTCTCTTATATAAGGTGGAGAAGTCCTTATAATCTTCAGTTTTTAGTTATTTGGTTTTTATTTATAATATCAATATTATTTTCAAAAATTATTAATGAAGAATATAATTTAATAGATATTTTTGTTTTAATGGTATTTGTTCCCTGGTTATTTCGCATTGAGCGCAGATATTTATACCTATTATGTTGGTCCACAACAATTGCATTTATCCCTTTTATATTTGAATATGGTGTAAATGGATTTAATTCATATGGTATTACCACCGCACTCATTGGCATAAATACAGCTATTTTATTATATTTATCTAACAGGCAAAATTCATTTAGAATTTCTGTGTTAATTTTAATTACAACAGTGCTTCTTATTTACTTACGTTCACGTACAGCTTTGATATCATTCCTAATAGGGGGATTTGTATTAATTTATTTTAGTATAAATAAAATTAAATCAAAAAAGAAGTTCTTTTACTATATACTCTTTTCTACCTCAATAATTCTTTTTTGCTATTTTTATCTTGATGCTATTAGTAATTTAATCTTTAATAAATGGCAAGTGTCAGAGGAAGATATTACTACAGGTCGTGCTGAAATATGGACTTATCTATTTAGTAATGATATTTCAATTTTTGGAAAAGGTTCATCGTATTTCTGGAATACTTTTGAGCATATGGATGCCCATAATATCTTTATGCAATTGCTTGGACGATATGGTTTAGTGTCGATGGTTTTGTTCTTGGTTTTAGTTTTATATATATTAAAACTTATTATTCAAGTAAATGCAAAAGAAAGAATAGCATTCTTAGCCTTTTTTGGTGTTTATTTTGCACTAGGTATGTTTGAAAATACTCTTTTTGTTGACATAAAAACATTTAGTATTTCATTATTGTTTATTATTTATATAGCAATGTTACTACAAGCAAATAAACGAAATTCATAAATGTCTTTTTAAAAAATTGAAAAACGAGCAATAAATAAAGAGTCGTTCTAGCCTTATGCTTAATTTTAACAGTTTTAATGAATTCATATTTAATATTTATTGTATAGATGAAATCTTACTATGTCATGATAAAAGATTGACTTAAATAGAGAGGGTATATTAATGAATAAGCTCAAAAGAATTATTAAAACTAATCTCTTATTAAAAGATTTTTATAAGTTACTTAGTATTCTAAAAAACAAAACTATAATTAATTTTGTATTTCACCTAAAAATGATATTAAGATCAAGAGGTATATGCGATCTTAAATATAAAAAACTAAAAGAATTTAAAAATATACATTCGGGGAAACGCTGTTTTATTGTGGCGACTGGTCCAAGTTTGACTATTGAAGATATAGAAAAATTAAAAAATGAAGATACATTCAGTATGAATTCAATAGTATTATTATTTGATAAGACTGAATGGAGACCAACTTATTATGGCATACAAGACCCTTATGTTTATGACAGGATAAAAACTGATTTAGAAAATGTGGATGTAAAATATAAGTTTTTTGGACATAGATTATATGAAAAATCTAAATTACCCGAGGATAGTTATGTTTTCCCTCATAATATATTAAATCATAAAATTAACCATAAACCCTATAACTCAAAATTTAGTGGAGATATTTTTCTTCAAGTATATGATGGGTATACAATTACCTATTCATTAATACAGATTGCAGTCTATATGGGCTATAAAGAGATCTATTTAATTGGAGCAGATACAAATTATATAAAAGAGAAACAGCATATAGTTGAGCATGGTGTTGTTGATTCTAGCTATGCACAGGCAGGGACTAGAATGATTGAAGCATATAAAGTTGCAAAAAAATATGCAGATGAAAATGGTATAAAGATTTATAATGCAACTCGTGGTGGAATGTTAGAAGTTTTCCCAAGAGTTGATATAGATGAAGTAGTAGGACTGAGGGAGAAAAATTGAGTTTACTAGTCAAAATGTTTACAAATAAAAATGCTAAAGCTGGTAGTTTTTACTTAATAGGTAATTTGTTTAATAAAGCAATTGCTTTTATTACCATTCCGATTTTCACGAGATTAATGTCTACTTCGGACTATGGCATAGTTAACACATATTTGTCGTGGGTATCTATCCTGTCTTTAATTGTAGGTCTATCATTAGGTAATTCGTTACGCAGTGCTTATATAGATTATAAAGAAGATTTGGAAGGGTATATATCATCAATTTTTTTTCTATCATTGCTTAATTTTATTATTTCATCCACATTAATTATTGTTATATCACATTTCTTTTTTGAAAAATTGGATATTACACTAGTTATTCTCTGTTTAGTACAGTCTTTTATGACATTTATTCTAAATAGTATAACTATAAAGTATATGTTGTCAGTAAATTACATAAAAAGGACATTATTACTAGCATTACCTAATGTTATTGTATCAATTTTATCAATATTTTTTTTAATAAATATGAATGACAATCAATATTTAGGTAGGATTATACCTTATGTTATAACCACTTCTTTAATAGCAATGTATTACTTGGTGAAAATTTTTATACAAGGTAAAAAATATATTGATAAGACATATTGGAAATACGCTATTATTCTATCATTACCATTAATTTTTCACGGACTTTCTGCAACAATTTTAAGAACATCAGACTTAACAATGCTTACAGCTTTTCGTAGTACATCAGAGGCTGGTATTTATAGTTTAGTGTACAACCTAAGCATGATCTCTTTAGTTATAACATCATCATTAGAAAGTGTATGGATTCCGTGGTTTAATAAAAAATTATTAGGTGGAGAAAGAGAAAGTATAAATAAAAATGTAAAGATTTATATAGAGTTGGTCGTAATTGCAATGATAGGGATACTATTAATTAGCCCTGAGGTACTAGTAATTATCGCACCTAAAGAATATTGGAGTGGCGATATTTTAATACCACTAGTGTTACTAGCTTCTTTTTTCATCTTTTTATATTCTATCAGTGTTAACTTAGAGTACTTCTATAAATCTATTAAAATAATTGCAACTAATACTTTTATAGCTGCAGCTCTTAATCTAGTGCTTAACCTTATATTAATACCATCATATGGTTATATAGCGGCTGCTTTTACGACAGTAATTGCTTATGCTGTAACTTTTGGAATTCATTACTATGCTGCAAGAAAACTAGATAATCTATTATTTCCATTCAAAATTTATATCAAGCCTATAATAACTATGATCTTAGCAGTAATAATATCTTATCTAATTATAGATTATGCTATTTTCAGATGGCTAATAGCATTTGTAGGATCATTCATATATATATTAGTTTCATTTAGAAAGAATAGATTCACGGCATTATTGAAGTGAACAAAACAAAGAAAGAAGGAGTAAGAATGAATAAGAAAAAGGTAGTTGCTTTTGTACCGATAAAATTGAATAGTCAAAGGTTACCCAATAAAAACATTTTACCAATAGGTGATCAGCCTATGTGTTGGCATATTCTAGATAGTCTTCTAAGAGTAGATAAAATTGATGAAACATATGTATTCTGTAGTGAAAAGAAAGTAAAAAAATATATCCCCCCAGAAACTTCTTTTCTTAAAAGAGATTCTAGCCTTGATGGTGACTTGGTAAAGGGATTTGAGATTTATGATTCTTTTATTAATCAAGTAGATGCAGATATCTATATACTAGCTCATACTACTTCACCGTTTATTAAAAGTGACACGATTACACGCGCACTACTAACTATGTTAGATAAAGGTAAAGATTCTGCTTTTTCAGCACAAAAAATACAGACTTTCGCATGGTATAAAGGTGAGCCAATAAATTATGATTTAAATGACGTTCCACGAACTCAAGACATGGAACCTTTATACGTAGAAACAAGTGCTTTTTTTATGTTTGAAAAAGAAGTATTTACTAAGCACCGTCGAAGAATTGGTTTTAATCCACATATACAAGAAGTTGATAGTATCGAGGCGATTGATATTGATACAAAAGAAGATTATGAGTTTGCTTTACGTTTAATAGAAAATAAATAATAGGAGAGTGTAAATTATGTTGACATTAATTGCAGGTCCGTGTGTAATTGAAAATGAAGAAATGGTTATGCAAGTAGCCGGAGAAATTAATAAAATAACTGATGAATTAGGAGTTGATTATTATTTTAAAGCTTCATTTGATAAAGCTAATAGAACTTCAATTAATTCATATAGAGGTCCCGGATTAGAAAAAGGATTAAAGATTTTAAAGAGGATTAAAGACACTTATGGTTTAAAAGTAGTAACCGACATACATGAGCCATATCAAGCAGAACCAGTTTCAAAGGTAGTAGATATTATTCAAATTCCTGCATTTCTTTGCCGTCAAACAGACTTGCTTGTAGCAGCTGCTAAAACAGGAAGAATGATAAATGTAAAAAAAGCTCAATTTTTAGCACCTTGGGATATGAAGAATGTTGTAAATAAAATAAAAGAAAGTGGAAACGAAAATATATTACTTTGTGAACGAGGGACTACTTTCGGATATAATAATTTGGTTGTTGATATGACAAGTATTCTTGAGATGGGGAAACTTGGATATCCGGTAGTCTTTGATGCAACACACAGTGTCCAAAAACCTGGTGGTAAAGGTGATGCTACAGATGGAAATAGAGAGTATGTTGAGCATCTAGCAAAGGCTGCTTTAGCAGTAGGTGCGCATGGCTTATTTATGGAGGTTCACCCGGATCCAAAGAATGCTTTGTCTGACGGACCTAACATGGTACCACTTAGTGAATTTGAAACAATGTTAAAGAAATTAATAAAAGTATATCAAGCTGTCAATATTTAAATTGGAGGTTGGGAATTATGGATACCTTATCAGCAGATAGGAAAGTTATGGACTTTATAGCAGATGCAAAGGAAGTATTTGATACAGAGATTAATGCATTGAAAATTGTAAGAGACAGTCTAGATGATAATTTTAATCAAATTCTGAAAGCAATTTCAGAGTGCAGTGGGAAAATTATTGTAACAGGCATGGGTAAACCTGGTCATATTGCTCGAAAAATCGCAGCAACAATGGCAAGCCTAGGAACTCCTGCACTTTTTCTTCATCCTGCTGAAGCACTGCATGGAGATTTAGGCATGATTGGGAAGAATGATGTTGTAATTGCAATTAGTTATAGTGGTGAGAGTGAAGAAATCACTAGGATGATTAGCAATATAAAGGCAATTGGAGCAACCCTTATAGGCATTTCTGGGAATAAAGAATCTACTTTAGTTAAATACAGTGATTATGCTCAAGTTTTTCCTTATTTCAATGAAGCATGTTATTTAAACCTGGCACCAACATCAAGTGCAACGGCTGCATTAGTATATGGTGATGCTTTGGCTGTAGTTGCATCTAAAATATACGGATTTAATGAAAAGAATTATGGGTTGTATCATCCGGCTGGCTCTTTAGGTAAAAAATTATTTATTAAAGTAAAAGATATTATGGCTACTGGTGAAAATAATGCAATTATAAAGTCAGGACTGACATTAAAGAGTGCAATAGTTGAAATGGGGAAAAAAGGCTTAGGAATGATTACTATTGTAAACAATGATAATAATATTTTAGGTGTCGTTACCGATGGTGATTTAAGACGTCAGCTTGAGCAAGGTGTTGATGTTTATGATTTATTAGTTGATGAAATCATGTCGAAAAATCCAGTTGTTTTAAATGAAGAAGATATGGCAGTTGAGGCATTACAGATTCTAAAAGAGAAAAATATATCAAGTGCCCCTGTTCTTAACAGTAAAAGCAAAGTTATAGGCACAATTAGACTTAGAGACATCTTAAATGAAGGAATTGTAATATGATGATTAGATTACTTGTTATGGATGTAGATGGAACTCTTACTGATGGGAAGATATATGTTGGATCAGAAGGAGAAATAATGAAATCCTTTAATGTAAAGGATGGACTTGGAATTAATAAATTACATGATTTTGGAATAATACCTGTAATTATTACTGGGCGTCAATCTAAAATTCTTACGCACCGCGCAAATGAATTAAATATTACTGATGTTTATCAAGGTATAGATAGTAAATTAGATATATTAAAACAAATTTCTGATAAATATGAATGTGATTTTAGTGAGATTGCATATATAGGCGATGATGAAAATGACTTAGATTGTATGAGATTATGCGCAATGAAGGGATGCCCAGCAGATGCGGTAAAAGAAGTTAAGAAAATAGCAGACTTCGTCTCTCAGCAGAGTGGGGGTAACGGTGCGGTCAGAGAATTTATAGAATTTATTATTAGTTGATTTAAGTTAGACGCTTTTTAGAAAATTCCTTTTATCTTTAACATTATCAAATAATATATCTATACACCAAGTGTGTAGAAAAGAGAAATTAAAATAGAGAGGGTATTTTAATGAAAATAACTATTGCTGGCATTGGTTATGTAGGATTATCAAATGCAATTTTATTAGCACAACAAAATGAAGTAGTAGCATTAGATATTATCCAAGAAAAAGTTAATATGATTAATAATAAAAAATCTTCAATTATGGATAATGAGATTGAAAAGTTTTTAGCTTCGGGAGAATTAAATTTAAGGGCAACTACGGATAATTGCAAAGCATTCAAAGACGCTGATTATGTCGTTATTTCTACACCAACAAATTATGATCCAGAAAAAAACTATTTTAATACAAGAACAATTGAAGCAGTGATTGCCAATGTGTTATCAATTAATCCAGAAGCAATAATGGTAATAAAATCAACAGTACCAGTAGGATATACAGAGAAAGTTAAGGAAAAGTTTGAAACGGATAATATCATTTTCTCACCAGAGTTTTTGAGAGAAGGAAAGGCATTATATGATAACTTATATCCTTCTCGTATAATTGTTGGTGAGCAGACTGATAGAGCCAAGGTCTTTGCTGATTTGTTAGTTCAAGGAGCTATAAAAAAAGATATTCCTGTGCTATTTACTAATTCAACAGAAGCAGAGGCTATTAAACTATTTGCCAATACTTACCTAGCTATGAGAGTTGCGTTCTTTAATGAGCTAGATTCATATGCAGAGGTAAGAGAACTAGATACAAAACAAATTATCGATGGTGTTGGGCTTGACCCTCGTATAGGTAATCATTATAATAATCCTTCCTTTGGTTATGGTGGGTACTGTCTCCCTAAAGATACAAAACAGTTGTTAGCTAATTATATGGATGTTCCAAATAATATTATGACAGCAATTGTTGATGCAAATAGGACAAGAAAAGACCATATTGCAGAAATGATAATAAAGAGAAATTCTAAGGTAGTAGGTATCTATAGACTTACAATGAAATTGGATTCAGATAATTTTAGGAAATCTGCAATTCAAGGTGTAATGAAACGTATTAAAGCAAAAGGTATCGAAGTTGTTGTGTATGAACCAGCTCTTCATGAAGAGAGATTCTTTAATTCTAAAGTAATAAACAATTTAGAAAAGTTTAAGGAAATTTCAGATGTGATTGTGGCAAATCGATTAACTGATGAATTACAAGAAATAAAGGAGAAAGTATATACAAGGGACTTGTTTAGTAGAGATTAATTTTGAAGAAGTTTTTTATTGTGCTGTTCTAAATGTAAAACAAGAAATTTAGTGTAGTTTGAACAGGATTATTTACTGTTTGGTTGCTTGGTATTTTAAAGAGCAAATATGGATAAGTTAACAAACTAAAATTTTTTAAAACAGATTGAATATTTGAATGGAGAGACGTTCATGAATTTTAGCGAAATAAGGGCATAATTAAATAAGAGTAATGATGATGAAAAAACTGTTTTAATTTCAGTGTTTACTCTTATTTTAATAAAAATTCTCATGCCTCCACTAACAATTTTATAATGCTATTTATCTCTTATATAATGTGTCATTATAAAAGTAAGACAAAATATCAAGGGATAAAGTCCTAAAAAAAATTATTTTAGAACAATACGTCCTATTTACGGAGATTGAAATTAAAGATATACAATTACTTATTAAGTATTACATTAGTGTTTGAAAATGAAAGAGATATTATAAGAGAATTAGAAAATCTAAATGAAGTTTTATCTAAAAGGAATATGAGAAAACAAAAGAAGAGTTATCAAAATGATAAAATACTTCTAGAGGCATATTCTATGTAGTATAAGATAAAGTTCTCAATTAAGTATGAAATCTAAATGTGGGACCTTTCTGTCAACTAGATAAATTTATACCTAGGTTTAAGTGTACACAGTAAAGGTGTGGAACGACGATAGTATTTTGAAGGTGAGGGGACAAAGTGCACTTAAAGAAGCTAATTCCAATATCGGTAAAGAGATATTGGAAACTACAGAAGTTAAGGAAAAAATTCCCGGATAGTATTATACAGACACATAAAGTAGGTGAAGATGTTTCTTTAGGTTTGGGTTCAGCACTAGGTATAGGAGTAGATATTAGAAATAAAGTTAAAATTGGAAAGTACTCTTATATTAATCCTGGAACAATTGTAGCTTCAGGAATATTAGGTAATTATTGCTCAGTTGGATACAATTGTCAAATAGGGATGTTTGAACATCCGGTACATCATATGTCTACTTCTCCACATATTTATCATAAGGATAGAAGTTTATTAAATATTCATACCTGGGATGAAATCACTAATCCACCCATTATAGGGAATGATGTGTGGATAGGCAGCAATGTATTAGTTTTACAAGGGGTTAATATTGGAAACGGAGCGATAATTGCGGGAGGGTCTGTTGTAACTAAAAATGTCAGACCTTATAGTGTTGTGGCAGGTGTTCCAGCAAAATTTATCAAAAAAAGATTTGATGAAAAGTATATAGACTTTTTAGAAAACTTAAAATGGTGGGATTTAACTACTAAAGAACTTACTCAGTACAAATTATACTTTGAAGCTAAGGATAAGTGGGTAGATTTGGTTAAATAAATTATTAAATTCTATTTGAAATTTGTTGTTTTTATAATTTAGATGAAGAAACGTTAGTGGATATATAATAAGTAGCTCTCTTCTTAATATTAAACTAATATTTTTTTATTGTTAAAAGTAGATGAACGCGGAAAAGCTAAATATATTGGAGAGGAGAACTTAAATGAATATACTTGTAACAGGTGGCACTGGATATATTGGCTCGCATACCTGTGTAGCTTTATTAGAAGCAGGGTATAATATAATCGTAGCTGATAATCTTTGTAATAGTAGGGTTGAGGCTATAGATAAAATACAGCAGATAACGAATGAAGATGTTACTTTTTATCAAATAGATGTAATAGAAGAAAAATCTGTGGAAACTCTTTTTAGTAAACATAAACTAGATGGAGTCATTCATTTTGCTGGTCTTAAAGCGGTCGGTGAATCAGTAAAAATACCAATATCATATTACTACAACAACATAGTTAGTACTATGGTTCTTGCTAAGGCTTGCCAAAAATTTGGTGTTAAACGATTTGTTTTTAGTTCATCTGCAACAGTATATGGAGACAACACTGTACCTTTTGTAGAAACAATGGACCTTTTACCTACTACAAATCCATACGGTGAAACAAAAGCCATGAGTGAGAAGATTCTAACGGATATAGCTAAAGCAAATCCAGAATTTTCAGTTGCTCTTCTTCGCTACTTTAATCCAGTAGGTGCCCATGCAAATGGTTTAATTGGTGAAGCACCTAATGGTATTCCAAATAATCTTATGCCTTATGTTACTCAAGTTGCCAAAGGAAAACTGGATAAACTTAGGGTTTTTGGAAATGACTATCCAACAACAGACGGTACCGGTGTAAGAGATTATATTCATGTGTTGGATCTGGCAGAAGGACATGTTGCAGCGTTAGATAATCTCAAGGAAGGTGCTCATATTTATAACTTGGGAACTGGAAAAGGTACTAGTGTGCTAGAGTTAGTAAAAGCATTTGAAGATGCTAATGGTATTGAAGTTCCTTATGAAATAGTTGATCGTAGACCTGGAGATGTTGCTTCATGCTATGCTGATGTTTCAAAAGCTAAGAAAGAATTTGGTTGGACAGCTAAACGTGATATTATTGCAATGTGCCGCGATGCATGGCGATTTGAGAAAAATTTAAAGAGTTATTAGAAACAAAATAGAGATGTTATTGCCGGTCAAGCTGAAATGATGTACTCCCTTTTGAGTAGATAACTAAATAAAAGAAGTGAATATAAATTGTTTTGAGGATTTTTAAAATTAACAAAAAAGACTTTATTTGGAGTGGCGAGCATGATAGTTGAGTCTACTTGCGATACATTTTGTTAAAAAGTATCCAACCCATAGTGCCTACATAAGCTCTTCTATGTCAAGTCGTCTCTCGCTTCTACTTTCACGTTAAAAGTTCAGGCTGAATCCGATTCTTAAAATGATACCTGTTGTGATATACATTGTTTTGATTTTTTAACGTCATAGACCATTACTACGATGTTTCCTTCGTAGCAAGATAAATAATTTTTCTTAAACCTCATCTGATGGACAAGTTGTTTTTAATTTCACGCTCTTCAATTAATTATAATTAGATCATTATTCAATAAACAAATTATCTTAGTCAATTAAATAGTGTTACTTTTTTATTAATAAATCTTGATTGTTTAATAAATATATTCTTTTTTCTTCAAATGATAATCCTTTTGTATTCAGTGCATTTTCCAAGTATTTTTCTTTGTAATTCACTATACTACCGATCGGTTTTGCAGGATTACCTGCTATTATTAAGCCTTCTTGCTTAAAACTTTTGGTTACAACGCTTCCAGATCCAACAATAATATTGTCAACTAACTCAATGCCTGGCAAAATTAAACTATTTTGTCCAATAAAGCAATTATTACCTATTTTTATTCTGCCAAATAAATCTGTAGAGTTTGGAATTACTTTTGACGCAGAATTATCATGTGTTGTAAATTTAACACCAGTACTAATAGTTACATCGTCACCAAATTCAAGCAGATATGGCTCAGCAGAAATAAGTGGAGAAAATGCTCTCATATTTTTACCTATTTTAACGCCACAATCCATATAATATCGTACTTTTATCTCCATAGGATCTTTTTTTAAAATAAACTTATAAAATATAATTTTTAAATAAAAATTTAATCGTTTTAATCTTGACATAATGAGTATCATTCCTTTCGCTGTGCTCAAGGCATAAAAATTAATGAAAGTTCCTTCCTCCAACTTTCTCGTTTGGTGATATAATGTATTCGGATAAGCAGATACACTACAGAGCACGGGGAGGTGAGTGGTGCAGTTCAATACTGCCCGCATAATAAGATGTGCCGTTTGCTATTTTTAAGTACAAATAAGTGTGACATAGAGCACGTAAACTAATCCTTGTATAAACAATTCCCGTTTATTGCATAGCAAACAGTCAATGTCTGCTTATCCACTATAAACTTTGGCGGGGATGTGTTTATGCTTAAAATTGTTCACTCTATTTGCTGTGGAATTGATGTCCACAAAAAGTTTGTTGTTGCAACGATAGGTACGACTAACAAATCGGGTGTTACTGAGTACCAAACGAGGCAATTTTCAACCTTCACTGAAGATTTGCATCTTCTTTTGGATTGGTTAAAATCAAAATTTTGCGTTCATGTCTGTATGGAGTCTACAGGCAAGTATTGGTATCCTGTTTTCAATGTTTTAGAAAATGATTGCGATGTTGTCGTTGCTAACCCGAAATATGTCAAGGGTATTCGCGGCAAGAAAACCGATAAAAAAGATTCAATTTGGCTTTGCGACCTGCACAAGCACGGTTTAGTTCCCAATAGCTTTATACCGTCCTTATTAATCCGTCAAATCCGTGATTTAATGCGCTATCGGTTTAAACTAATCAACTTTAAGTCAAGTGAGAAAAACCGTATTCAAAACTCTCTTACCGTTTCCAATATCATGATTTCCAGTGTGGTTTCAGATACTTTCGGTGTAAGCTCAATGAAAATTATTAATCACCTACTTGAGAATCCTCATTGTGAAGGATTTCGATATTTCATCTATGCTCCACAAAAGCATGCAAAATAAAGCAGAAACCATTGAAAAATCAATTCGTGGAAACTTGACGAAACCACAAGCAGATAAAATGCGTGTTTGTCTAGATCATTTTGATAGCATTGAGAAACACATAGCCGATATTGAATCCGTTGTATTAGAATTAGCTCAGCCCTATTTACGACAAATAGAAATCATTCTATCACTACCAAGCATCAAGGATGTTTTTACTGCGATTGCTATCATCGGTGAGATCGGCACCGATATGTCCATGTTTCACTCCTCCAAACATTTGTGTTCATGGGCTGGACTTACTCCGCAAAACAACGAAAGTGCTGGTAAGAAAAAATCTGTTCGGATTTCACGAGCCGGTGTATACATCAAACCCTTATTAGTTCAATGTGCAAATGCTGCAATTAAAAGTAAAAAGTGTACTTATTTCAAAGTCCGTTATGACCAAATCAAAAAACGAAGAGGGCACAAGAAAGCGATTATTGCGATTGCAGGCATGTTACTCAATTGTATTTACTTTACCATATGCTTGATAAGAATGAGACATTTAACTATGATTTATAAAAAATCGACTCCAAGCCAAAACGAAACTATGCACCTCAGATCACTGAGGAAATGGTTATACGTTACTTGGAAACGCTGGGCTATCAAATACCCGATATGCACATTAAAGTTTGATTCATTTTAAATAATAACATCCATTTAAAAAAGCCACTTTTAGTAGGCTTATTTGTTATGCCCACATTTTTCGAAACAGTTAATTCAGTGTTCTTTTTTATTTTTTGAAAATCCCTTCTATTATACTACAATTTACAAACATTGAATCTATTAATTTAACTTATTTTATACATAAAGACTATTCTTAAATTGTAATAATAAAGCAATAGTATTTTCGTAAGGAAAAATTTGTAACATTAAGCGACGATATAAAGTTTGGGTGCCTGTCACTAACCGGAAAATGTCGAATAATCATTGTTTGATCGTTTTCGATTTAATATTGTTTTTATGATCCAAAATTTCAATATATTTATATAATAAGAAGTGCGGAGTATCTCATCTACTTGGAAGTAATCTATAAATCCAGAGAAAGCCCTCTGGGCATGAACTTGAAGGATGTCGTTGATCATCTCTCTGTTCAGAGCCTGTTCCCGTTTTCCGAGATATTTCTGTTTCGATGGAATCTTCATATTATGAAGGTAGAGACTTTCAACACATTATTGGACAAGAGCAATCCAAACGAGCACTCAAAATTGCTGTGGTAGGTGGGCATAATGTGTTAATGGTCGATCCACCAGGATGTGGAAAGAGTTTATTAGATGTGGAAAGAGTTTATTAGCTGAAAGCTTTCCATCCATTTTACCTCCCCTTTCTTTAGAAGCCCAATTAGAAAATGTAAGCTTATATGAATTAGCAGATATTTCTTTACTTAATCGTAATCAGGAGCTCCGTTTCGAAGTCCCCATCATTCTGCTTCGTCTGTATCCATCATTGGTGGTGGCTCAAATCCAAAACCAGGTGAAGCTTCATTGGCCATTCATGGGGTTTTATTTTTAGATGAGATGGCAGAGTTTACGAAGAAATCATTGGACATGCTTAGGCAGCCTCTTGAAACAGGAAAAGTTACGATCAGTCGTACACAAGCTACAGTGGTCTATCCTGCTCATTTTTTATTGATTATGAATCCTTGTCCCTGTGGATATTTGGAATCAACTTCTCGTTACTGTACATGTACCCCTAAACAAGTTCAATCTTATCGAAATCGTGTATCGGGTCCTATAGAGGGTCGTAATGATATTGTTTTAAGTCTGCAACCTGTGAGTCTTCATCAGGAGAGTAGAGACGATGTGGAATCATCTACTACGATCAGAAGTAGTGTTCAAGAAGCGCGTGAAAAGCAGTTTGAACGCTATGGGAAAGAAGCTTTGAATGCTGCAATTTCTATTGATGAGCTACTTTCTAAAGTCTCTTTAACCCAGAATCAAAACCGATTTTTGCAAAACCGATCTTTGAAACAAAGCTGGAGCAATCGTGTTCATGTCAAAATGATTTGTTTAGCTAGAACAATCTCTGATATAAGAGGGGGAAACGAAATTTCGGATGAAGCTTTGTGGGAAGCCGTAACGCTAAGAAAAGCCCATTCAAAGCAGCTTACGGGGACGTTGGAAGCATGGGTCGTAAACCTAGGAATTGGAATCCAAATCGTTTTTATCACATCATCAGCCGTCGAAATCATCGAGATGAATTATATTTAGACTACGGTGATTATAAAACCTTCCTTCACATGTTAGCAACGATCAATAAAAAATATCCATTTGAACTTCCATGTTCATGACAAATCATTACCATCTCATGCTTCGTTCAAAAGAACAAACCATTTCTAAAATCATGTCATTGCTGAATAAACGATACACGGATTATTACAACACCAAATACCGTTTAAAAGGACATCTTTTTGAAAAATGATTTTGGAATCAAGAAATAACAGATGATGAAGGGATGTTATAGAAGTTAGTAGATATATCCATCGAAATCCATTAGAAGCTAAAATGGTCAAACAGCTTTAGGATTATACATGGAGTAGTTATCTGTATTATATAAACCCAATGATGTCCCCATCATCCTATTTAAATAAGGAAATTATTTTTCGATACTTCGAAGGAAGTAAAGAAGACAGAGAGAAAAAATACCAGGATTATTGCTTAATTGAGTAAGTGTCTGATACTACCAGAATTAACATTGGATTTTATTATTTTAAATTTGATATTAAGTTGGGGTGCCTGTCACTTTTATCAAGTATAGAAGATATAAAGGAGTCGAATCCCTTGAATTACAAAACCCTTGATCCTAGAAAAACATACAGGAGCAGCAGGTTTCATCGGGTATTACTTATCTAGAAAACTGTTAGAACAGGGATGCCAAGTGATTGGTGTTGATAATTTAAATGATTACTACAATGTAAATCTTAAACATACTCGTTTGGAGCAACTTAAACCCTATGAGGAGTTCACTTTTATTAAAGGTGATATTTCTGATAAGTCCATGATCACAAATCTCTGTGAACAGTACAAACCAAACGTTGTGGTTAATCTGGCTGCTCAAGCAGGAGTAAGATATTCAATAGAGAATCCTGATGTATACATTTAAAGTAATATCATAGGTTTTTACAACATTCTGGAAGCTTGCAGACACAATCCAGTTGAACATCTAGTATATGCATCTTCTAGTTCTGTTTATGGAGCCAATAAAAAGGTACCATTTGAAGAATCAGATTCTGTAGACAACCCAGTATCCCTTTATGCTTCTACTAAAAAATCCAATGAATTGATGGCTCACACATACAGCCACTTATATAACATTCCAGCTACAGGGCTTTGGTTCTTTACCGTTTATGGTCCTATGGGACGACCGGACATGGCTTACTTTGGATTTACAGATAAATATTTTGCTGGAGAGCCAATTAAGATCTTTAATAACGGTGATTTCGAGAATGATCTCTACCGTGACTTTACATTCATAGATGATATAGTAGAAGGGATTGAACGACTTCTTAATAATCCACCTACTGAGGCATCTCTCCATAAAGTATTTAACATTGGAAATAACAATCCTGAGAGATTGATGTATTTTATTAAATCTTTGGAAAAAGCTTTAAGTAAAGCAACTGGAAGATTGGTCGAGTTTGATAAGACATTCGAACCAATTAAGTCGGGCGATGTACCTGCAACTTATGCGTCAACTGATTTGTTACATGAAGCTGTAGGATTTAAACCAGCTACTTCGATAGAAGATGGATTACAAAAATTTGCAGATTGGTATGTGGAGTATTATAAAGTGAAATAAGTTTTTTTATCTATAAATGATCATTAATATTTCATACTTGTCAAACAGTGTAAAATCATAATTTAGAAAAAACGAATGTGCCTAGGAGTACAACATTTATCCTAACTATATCTTTTAATCAGGTGGAGTAAAGTCTCCATCTGATTCCACGTTGTTTTAAACTTTGTTTTAAACGAGTTCACAATGATACATTATCACAGAACTCATTCTGTAAAAAAAAGCATGTTACCTGCTCTATTATCTGTTAGTATTCGAAAATCCTTCCTAAAAATAACTTTCTCTAACAAAGTCTATGATAATTAATGCTATATATTCATTTGCTTTTCTGCATATAATAGTGGTATTGTTTATGCAGAAAGGTAATAGATGAGGTAGATAGATAATGATGAGATCATTTGATTATTTTAAAATAGATAAAGAACTATATACACCTGACATCGTGAACCTTCTTTCAGCGATTCATGAATACAAAGGTAAACAGGAGCTTTTCATGGAGGCGAATCCTGATATTCTAGAAGCCATGTTAAAGGTTGCTAAAATCCAAAGTACTGGAGCTTCCAATCGAATTGAAGGGATTTTCACAACGGAAGCACGTTTAAGTGAACTTGTGGCTGAAAATGCGGAGCCAATAAATCGAGATGAGGAAGAAATTGCTGGATACCGTGAAGTGTTAAATACCATTCATGAAAACTATAAGTATATTAGGGTAAGACCCAATGTAATACTACAGCTGCATCGAGATTTATACACCTACAGTCCTTCTTCAGTGGGTGGACGTTTTAAAAATATCGATAATGTTATTGAGGAAGTAGATAGCCAAGGCAATCGGCAGGTATATTTTCAACCTTTATCCGCATACGAAACACCGGAAGCCATGGAGGAACTCTGCACAACCTTTTTAAAGGCCGTAAATCAAAGCCAAATTGATCCACTACTGTTAATCTCAAAATTTATTTTTGATTTTCTCAGCATTCATCCTTTCAATGATGGAAACGGAAGAATGAGTCGCTTGCTGACACTTGTACTCCTTTATCAAGAAGAGTATATTGTAGGGAAATACATCAGTATTGAGATGATTATTGAGAAAACAAAGGAAAGTTACTATGAAGCGCTTGAAGAAAGTTCAAAAGGATGGCATGAAGGTGAAAATAATTATGCTTCTTTTGTGAGGTACTATTTAGGAGTTATCCTGAGTGCCTATAAAGAGTTTAGCAGTAGGGTAGAAACGACAAGAAATCAAGGACTTACTAAAGCTGAACGTGTCCGCCATATCTTCGTGACTAAGGTAGGAAGGATATCAAAAGCAGAAATTGCAACACTCTGTCCAGACATTAGTGTGACAACGATTGAAAAAGCACTATCAGATTTACTGAAGGAAGGTTTCATTATCAAAGTTGGTGCGGGACGGAATACAGCCTACATTCGCAACCATGATTTTGAAGAATAAGCTACCTTATTAATCATTTGTCTGCAAAATTTTAGCTTTTGCTATTCAAATATAAGTGAGAAAAGGAGTAATAACGGTATGGTAACCCGCCACTTCAAGAACCTAAAACCTTGGTTACGTAGAACCATTACTATCTTTATATTTCTATTTATTATTTTAATAGTTTCAGTCACTTGGATTTATATAGATATTAAATCTACAGATATAACAGACATCCAAGAAAGATTAGATGCAAGAGAACAAGGAGATATATCGGATTCAAAAGAAGTAGATTCAGATTCATTACCTTCAAGTACTGAAGGTCATCTGAAAAAAGCAGAGGAATTTGCAGATAAACCCATAGAAATGGAAGATGCATTAGATGTTACTTCCATTTTATTAAACTCTGGTTTAAGTATTAAAGAAATGCAATACTTAATGGGTCAAGCCAGAATGAATTTAACCTCAGAGGAGAAAAAGAATGTAAGAGAGATACTCTTAGCTAAATTAACTCAAGAGGAAATTGATGCTTTACGACAAATAGCTAGATACTATGGTAGAACTTTAGACATACTAGATCCAAATGTTAAAATAAAGGGTTTGGAAGAAGAATCCACTGAATTATCTCAAAATACAGAAGATCCAATGGATCAAGAAGCACTCGTAACGGGCGTACAATCAATTGAGGGTCAGATAGGTTATCAAGAAGATGCAATAACTGAAGAACAAACCGAAGAAAATCAGCAGGAGTTAGTTCCTAATTTAATACCAGTAACCCAAGAAGTAGAACAAAAGTACCTAACTCAAATAGAACCTCTACAAAACACCTGTGAAGCAAAAGTTAATGATTTAGCTGCCGAAATCAGAGCGGATATCGACAAAAAAACTGCAAATGGGGAGCAGGTTACTGTTCAATATTTACAAAATACATTCCTACAAAAGTTTGTACTAGCTGAAGATGAATGTGATACACAGTTTGAAGATTTGATGATACAAGCAGAACAAGAATTTGCAACAGAAGGTTTTAATCCAGAGATAATTGATCAATGGAGACAAACCTACCGGAATGTAAAAGATGAGACAAGTAATAAAATACTTAATAATTTAATATCTAAAATACAAAACAGTGGTAACTAATTTATTCACTGTTTTTCCTGTTAAATTCATCACATGTTCATTCCCAACCATAGGGTACGAAAAAATACTCATTTCTTTACGTACTTAGTGTTAGAGATATTGGTCATCAATGCTATTAGAAGAAGTAGGATGATTGGAGTGAAATCTTATACTTTATTGTTTAATATACTCCTTTTCCATAAACCTAAACAGTAGCTTTAGAAATCACCCTATCTTTAATATCAAGCAATAATTCCCTACATTTTTTTTCAGCATCATGTACAGAAGAACCTGCACATATAACATAACCATAAACATTTGCACTAGATTTAAGAGCTTTAACTTCTTGTCCTTTCTCTAAATCAATATCATACTCAAGAGGTTGATATGAATGAATTAGTTGTCTAATTTTGTCCGTATCATAATGAACATGATCGTTTTTATCAAAATAAAGCATTTCCACTGCAACAGGATTATTTTTTAGCTTAGGGATAGTAAAATCTTGCCCACATGCTAATTTAATACATAGTTCTATTAGATCTACACCTGAATGATATTGAATGAGTTCAGGGAGCATACTTGCCCCGCATCTAGCTTGAACCTCTATAATAAATGGTTTTTTATTTTTATCTATCATAATATCGAGATTACTAGGCCCGTTTGTTATTCCTAAACTTGATATAGCTTTTCTACACTCAGAATATACCCTTTGTAACTCTTCATTAGTTAAATTTGGTGGAAAAGAATGTCTTACAGCTACCATGTTACTAGTTGTATCATTATTAATTAAACACATCTCCATCTTCCCATTTATTGAAAAACATTGAGCTCCTATTTTATCCCCTTCAATGAATTCTTCTATAATCACTTTTTTATTTTTTGAAAACCTATGCGCAATGTAGATGGCATTTTCTAATTCTTCTATAGATGCAATTTTTGTGATTCCTCTACTTCCAGAACTATCGGAAGGTTTAACAATGAAGGTTCCACTTGTTAGCATCATTTGTAATTTAGGTAATATTTTTTGGATATTTTGCTCTTTATTTAACACTAAGAAATTTGGAGAAGAAATATTGTGTTTTAAAAATGCTTCTTTCATTAAGGATTTATCTGTTACAACGGGTCCTATTCCAATTCCCTGATTTGGCAGTCCTAATTTTTCATTTATATAACATACCGTTGGTATTGCAGTATCGGATGCAAAAGTCATCACACCTGAGATACTATATTTTCTTGCAATCCTTTCAACATTCGGTAAGTCAGTAGTACTAACAATTTCGATATAGTCCGCATATTTAAAACCTACCGCATTTGGATTTATATCGAGAACTAATGCTTTCATTTCTAGTTTTTTAACTGCTTTGATTGCATCTACTTGAGCTTGACTTCCTCCTAAGATCATAAAAACCTTCTGCAAAATGACCACTCCTATTTCATATTATGAGTTAGTTCTACTTTTCCCTCTCAAAATAAATAAGTTAATATATAATTAAGATATTTCAGGTATTTTTTTACTAGAACTAGCAATATGAAATATTATAAATAAAGCATAATCCCCTCTCTACCAGAATATATTTAAATTCGTAGACAAGTTAAAGAGTAGTGTGGGAGGAGTAGGATGATTATTTATATGGCAGGGATTTTTGCATTTATTTTTACATTAATAGCTACACCTATAGTGATTAAAGGTGCATATCGGTATGGTTTTATAGCTGAGCCTAGAAAAGATCGGTGGAGCCAAAAGCCAACAGCGTTATTAGGTGGAATAGCCATTTTTATTAGCTTTTTAATTGTAGTTTTATTGTTTAACCGTGATTGGAATCCTCTTCATATTGGAATAATAGTAGGAGCGGTCATCATTTTTATAGTTGGATTAAAAGATGATATCAAACCATTACGTCCTAAAATGAAATTTTGGCTTCAAATGATTGTGGCTGTTGCAACAGTTGCTGTAGGTTTAAAAATAGAAACAAACCTTGGCTTTATGATAGATTCAATCATTAGCATTGTTTGGATCGTCGGTATTATGAATGCTGTAAACTTAATAGATAACATAGACGGTTTATCTAGTGGTATTGCTTTCATTGCATCTATTACTGCTGCTATATTTCTATTCATTGCAGGTAATCCGTTTTTTAGTATTGTAACATTGTCTTTAGCGGGAGCAGCTTTAGCGTTTTTACTTTTCAATTTTAAACCAGCAAAAATTTTTATGGGTGATTGTGGAAGTCTTATGTTAGGTTATATATTAGGAACCTCAACAATAGCTATCCAAGGAACTTTAGGTTTGAGTTCGGGGATGATGAATGCATTTTATATTCCAGCATTGATACTTGCTGTACCTATTTTTGACACTTTTTTTGTCGCTGTTGAAAGAAAAAGGCATGGTAGGGCAATATCCCAAGGTGGTAAAGACCATACTTCTCATCGGTTAGTGTATATAACTGGATCTGATGTGAAATCTGTTGTCATTTTATATGTATTAGGAGCTTTTTTCGGTTCAATTAGTTTAATAGGATATTTCAACCCAGGTATTATTCAATATATCTCAATCGGATTAGCTATGATGTTAGGCGTTTTATTAGCAATCATTTTAGTTAAGTATGCTCCTGTATATGAAAATAAAGAGGAAAAAATGGCTGGTGCAGTAAGTTTAGATTAAAGTGAACTCGTTTAAACATCGTGGAATCAGATGGAGACTCTACTCCACCTGATTAAAAGATCCCATCTGTAGAGGTGGGCGTCTTAACGGAAAAGATATAGTAGGATAAAAACGATCTAGAAACTTTGAGACTTTAGACATAAGACAATGACATATGTTTTTCATATAGTAATGGTTATTTTATTTAAAGTGGAAGCTGGGATGGAATTTTATATAATTTGAAAAACCCTACAATTAGGGATGAGCAAAGGAGAGGATAAAAGTGAATAATAAATCACTTGATCCGACTAAAATCTTTTTAATAACAGGAGCAGCAGGTTTCATTGGGTATTATTTGTCTAAAAAGTTGTTAGAGCAGGGATGCCAAGTGATTGGTGTTGATAATCTCAACGATTATTATGATGTAAATCTAAAACAAACTCGTTTAGAGCAGCTTCAGCTTTTTAAGCAGTTTACTTTTATTAAGCAAGATATATCTGATAAAGCCGCAATATGTAGCATTTTTGAAGAGTACAAACCAAACATAGTTGTTCATCTAGCAGCTCAAGCTGGAGTTCGTTATTCTATTGAAAATCCAGATGCATACATCCAGAGCAATATCATCGGGTTTTACAATATTCTTGAAGCTTGTAGACACCATCCAGTAGAACATCTAGTTTATGCTTCCTCTAGTTCGGTTTACGGAGCCAATAAAAAGGTGCCTTTTGAAGAAACCGATTTTGTAGACAATCCTGTATCACTATATGCCTCTACGAAAAAATCCAATGAATTAATGGCACATACATACAGTCACCTATACAACATTCCTGTTACGGGACTACGTTTTTTTACTGTTTATGGTCCTATGGGACGACCAGATATGGCTTATTTTGGATTTACAGATCAACATTTTGCGGGTAAACCAATTAAGGTCTTTAACAACGGTGACTTTGAAAATGACCTTTATCGTGATTTTACCTACATTGATGATATTATAGAAGGAATTGAACGACTTTTAAGCCAACCGCCTAAAGGTAATGGAGTTCAGCATAAGGTATTTAACATTGGCAACAACAACCCAGAGAAGTTGATGATCTTTATTGAAACGTTAGAACAAGCACTTAGTCAATCATTGGGAAGAGAAGTTGTATTTAAGAAAAGCTTTGAGCCGATCAAGCGAGGAGATGTCACAGCTACATATGCTTCAACAGACTTATTGCAGAAGGCAGTTGGATTTAAACCGAAAACCTCGATTCGAGATGGTCTGCAGAAGTTTACAGATTGGTATGTAGGATATTATGGGATTAAATGAATTTAGCTTTTAATAAGTGAAAGAGTGAACGAATAAACTACAAAAAAATCTTCAGTTCTATATAAAAATGGAACTGAAGATTTTTTTGTTCTGCATAAATATTTTCAATTTCAGTTATATTCATGGATTGTAAACCATATGTATAAATACGATTACTAGAATTATATTTTTAAACTTGCTGCTTTAAAGTTTTGAAGGGAGGATTTCAACAAAAGATGAGAATTACAATAGTGGGAACAGGATATGTAGGACTTTCTAATGCTGTTTTATTAGCACAACATAATGATGTTATGGCATTGGACATTAATCAAGAGAAAGTAGATATGATTAATGATCATAAGTCTCCCATTGTAGATGCAGAAATTGAACAATATTTAGAAACGAAGGAGTTAAGTTTAATTGCAACTACAGATGTATATAAAGCATATAGAGATGCTGAAGTCGTTATTATTTCAACTCCGACCAACTATGATCCTGATAAGAATTATTTTAATACTAGAACGGTGGAAGCAGTCATTGCTAATGTACTAGCTATTAATCCAGAAGCAATGATGGTCATTAAATCTACTATCCCAGTAGGATATACCAATAGAGTGAAGGATATGTTTGAGACAGACAATATTATTTTCTCTCCAGAATTTTTAAGAGAAGGTAAAGCTTTATATGATAATTTACATCCTTCAAGAATTATTGTTGGTGAAAAATCAGAAAGAGCTGAGAAGTTTGCTAGTTTATTAGCAGAAGGTGCAGTAAAAAAGGACATCCCTGTTTTATTTACCGATCCAACCGAAGCGGAGGCTGTAAAACTTTTTTCAAATACATACCTTGCGATGAGGGTGGCTTATTTTAATGAACTAGATACCTATGCAGAAATTAGAGGTTTGAAAACAAAAGAAATTATTGAAGGTGTTGGACTGGATCCAAGAATCGGGACCTACTATAATAATCCTTCATTTGGATACGGTGGTTATTGTTTACCCAAAGATACGAAGCAATTAAAAGCGAATTATGCAGATATTCCTAATAATATTATAGGTGCGATCGTAGATTCTAATCGAACGAGAAAAGACCATATAGCGGATATGATTTTAGCCAGAAGACCTAAGGTTGTAGGCATTTATAAATTAACAATGAAAACAAATTCGGATAACTTTAGAACATCATCTATACAAGGGATTATGAAGCGAATTAAAGCAAAAGGAATTGAAGTTGTAGTATATGAACCTAGTTTAGAAGCAGAGGATTTCTTTCATTCTAAGGTGATAAAGGACCTTAATGATTTTAAAAGAATGTCAGATATTATTGTTTCAAATAGAATCAGTAATGAAATTAAAGATGTTGAAGAAAAGGTGTATACTCGGGATTTGTTTAATCGGGACTAAGTAAACTCGTTTAAGCAAACTTAAACATTGCAAAATCAGATGGAGGATAGTGAGATATGACTACAAAAAAAGTGAAAAAAGCAATCATACCTGCTGCTGGCTTAGGTACTCGTTTTTTACCAGCAACCAAATCAATGCCTAAAGAAATGTTACCCATTATAGATAAACCTACAATTCAGTATATCGTTGAAGAAGCTGTAGCTTCAGGTATTGAAGATATTATGATTGTAACTGGAAAAGGGAAACGTGCGATTGAGGACCATTTTGATCATGCTTTTGAACTGGAAAACCATTTATATGAAAAAGGGAAGATGAATTTACTTGAAAAAGTGCAACACTCTTCAAACTTGGCCAATATTCATTATACACGACAAAAAGAACCGAAGGGGTTAGGACATGCGATATGGTGTGCAAGGACATTTATTGGAAATGAACCTTTTGCCGTTTTATTAGGGGATGATATTGTTCAATCAGAAGTTCCGTGTCTTCGGCAATTAATGAATGAATATGAGAAAACATTAGCACCAATTATTGGAGTACAAAAAGTATCTGATGAAGAGACAAATCGATATGGAATTGTAAATCCAATAATACAATCAGGCAGGCGTTATCAAGTTAGTGATTTTGTTGAAAAGCCAGTATTTGGAACTGCGCCTTCCAATCTTGCTATTATGGGCCGGTATATTCTTACACCAGAAATATTCATGTTTTTGGAAAAACAAACCATAGGGACAGGTGGAGAAATTCAATTAACAGATGCGATTTCAAAGTTAAACGAAATTCAAAGAGTTTTTGCTTATGATTTTGAAGGTAGACGATATGATGTTGGAGATAAACTGGGATTTATTCAAACGAGTATAGAATTTGCAATGCAGGATGATGAATTGAGGTCAAAACTATTAGCATTTATGAAAGAAATTCAAAGTGATCCTAAGTTAGTATATGAATAATTTAGATTACTTATATAATGGAGGTTATTTATTTTGAAGTATTCTAGAAACCTGTCTCTTATGATTTTATTAGAATTGTTAATTGTCATAACAGCAGTAACAGTAGGACAACAATGGGTAGTCATGGAGGCAAATATGATAATATTCTCATATATTGTGTTATGTTCATTCCTTTTAATATGTGTTCATCATTATTTCACATGGAAATTGTTCTTGAATCATCGAAATGTCCAATTACAAAGTGCAAATCAAGAAGCTAATAGAGAAATGCCTAGGTTAATTCATGATGTTCCACCAGAAAAACTATTAAATCGAGAGCCCGTTAAATTAGATGATCATGATATTTTAAAAACAATAAGTAACCAATCTATTTTAGTCACAGGAGCAGGTGGAACAATAGGGTCAGAGATTAGTAGACAAATTTCAAATTATCATCCGTCTAGGGTAATTTTATTAGGTCATGGTGAGCAAAGTATCTATTTAATTGAGCAGGAATTACGAAAAACTTATCCAGACATTGAATTTTTAACTGAAATTGCAGATGTCCAGGATCGAAATAAAATTTTTAAAGTACTAGACAAGTATAAACCAGACGTTGTTTACCATACTGCAGCTCATAAACATGTTTTCTTAATGGAGCGGAATCCAGAGGAGGCAGTTAAAAATAATATTATTGGAACGAAAAATGTAGCAGAGGCAGCTGATCGTGCTGGGGTAAAGACGTTTATTATGACCTCTTCAGATAAAGCTGTAAATCCTACAAGTGTGATGGGTGCTACAAAACGAATAGCTGAAATGATCATTCAACATATGAATACAGTTAGTAAAACGAACTTTGTTGCCGTTCGTTTTGGTAATGTATTAGGGAGCAGGGGCAGTGCAATCTTATTATTTAAAGAACAAATCAAAGCAGGAGGTCCTGTAACGGTTACACACCCAGATATGGAACGTTATTTTATGACCATTCCTGAAGCAGTACGTCTTGTAATTAAAGCGGGTATGTTGGACAAAGAAGGTGATATCTTTGTGTTGGATATGGGTGAACCTGTAAAAATAGTAGATCTAGTAACTAAATTAATTGAGCTTTCAGGTTATAAACAAGATGAGATAGAAATTGAGTATACAGGTATTCAACCAGGGGAAAAATTATATGAAGAATTGTTAAGTCCAGAAGAGGGGAATCAACAACAAGTATTTAAGGATATATATGTAGGCAAGTCATCTTACATAGAGTACACCATATTAACTGATTTTTTAAATGAAATAGATAATATGGCTTCAGAAGAGATCAGAAATAGATTGTTTTCATTATTGAATCTTAAGGAACAATCTAGCAATGAGACTGTTAAAGTATAGTGTGAATTATTTAGAGTAGTGAAAGAGAACAAAAATTCCAATTCTTAAGTTATAAGAAATGAAGAAGATCGTATTTGAACCTAACGATATGTTAGGGGAGTACGATCTTCTTCATAGTGGATGGAACTGGAAAGAAGGTTCACTTTATACAAGTGTATAATTCTTATAGTAATCCATTGTTTCTTTTAGACCTTGATGCAACGAATAGGATATATCCCAATGTAAACATTCCTTTGTTAGTTTATTACATAAAACACTATCCTTAATTTCACCATCACGTGTTTCTAGATATAATGGATTTACTTTATTATTTAATATACTAGTCATTACCTTAAACAAATAGTTAATGGAAAATTTAGTTGCAGTAGAAACATTAAGTATTACATCATCTCCAAGGTCTAATGCTTTAATATTAGCAGAGACTACATCTTTTACGTAAATAAAATCTCTAGTTTGTTCACCATCTCCATAAATGTGAATATCTTTGTTATTGTACATATTGTTAGCGAATATGGCAATAACTCCACCTTCACCCAAATGATTTTGACGTGGACCATAGACATTGCTATACCGTAAAATCGTTGACTTTACACCATAATATTGAGATGCAAATGTTAAATATTCCTCAACTGTATATTTTGATAATCCATAAGGGGATTGAGGACAGATCGGATGATGGATATCAATAGGCATATATTGTGTCTTTCCATAAACAGCGGCAGATGAAGCAAATATAATTTTTTTAACTTGATGTTGTTTGGCTGCTTCAATAACATTCAATGATCCCCTAATATTCACATCAGCATCGTGCATCATATCTATAGTAGAATCAATTACGGATACATGTGCAGCTTGATGTATAATATAATCTGGTTTTGTTTCTTGTACAATTTGCTGAAATTCATCGCTCGTAATGTCACATAAATAAAAATGAACTTTATCAGAGGTGATATGATCAAGTTTACCAGTACTCAGATTATCCACAACAATAACCTCGTAATTTTCTTCAAGCAATTGCTCTACGATATGAGAACCAATAAAACCACAACCACCAGTTACCATAATTTTATTATTCATAACTCTTCCCCTTATCTTGACCCATTAATTAGCATTGTAATAATTAGTTTATCTACTAATATTTCCTCCAAATTTTTTTGATATATTATTCTATGCTGTTTCATTCTTTAATATGTTTTAAAGCAATAATCTAGTGAGATGGAAAATGCTCTCTGTAGTTGTGTATTTATGTTCTATTTATATTTTGAAAATCATAATATAGTAATGCAGATTTTCTAGTCTTAAAGTAAATAGAAACGTATCTATGACCATTTTGAATAAGGAGAGGAATATGAATAATTCAGTTTTTATTCCACTATCAGTACCAAATCTTTCATTGGATATTTTGGATCATATTAAAGAAACGATTGAAACAGGGTGGGTATCAACAGGTGGTAGATTTATAACAGAATTTGAACATAAAATGACGAAGTATGTTGGAGTTGAATATGCAATATCAACTCAAAGCGGCACTGCAGGACTTCATTTAGCACTAAAGGCATTAGGTGTTGAAGCAGGGGATGAAGTCATTGTACCGACCTTAACTTTTATTGCTGCTGTTAATCCTGTTCGTTATATGGGAGCAGAACCTATTTTTATGGACTGTGATGATACATTAAATATGGATATGGATAAATTAGAGGAGTTTTTAGAATATGAGTGTAAATACGAGGAAGGAAAAGTAGTGAATAAAACCACAGGTAAACAAATTAAAGCTATTATCGTTGTACATGTATTTGGTAATCCAGCTAAAATGGAAAAGTTAATGGAAATCAAAGATAAATATAATTTAAAAGTAATAGAAGATGCAACTGAAGCTCTGGGATCGTATTACTTAAAAGGAAAATACGCAGGTAAATATTGCGGTACGATTGCTGATGTAGGTGTTTATTCCTTTAATGCGAATAAGATTATCACGACGGGTGGAGGTGGCATGGTTGTATCTGATGATCAACAACTTATTGATAGAATTACAAAACTAAGTCTTCAAGCAAAGAATGATTCAGTATATTTTATTCATGATGAAGTAGGATACAATTATCGAATGACGAATATACAAGCAGCTTTTGGGATAAGTCAAATTGATAAACTTAATAGTTTTATTCATACTAAAGTTGAAAATTATAATATATATAAAGAAGCCATTGAAGAAATTGATGGATTAGTATTACTTAAATTCAGAGAAGATACTCGGTCTAATTACTGGTTCTATTCTATTATAGTTAACAAGAAGATTTATGGCATAAATAGAGATGAATTATTAACTAAATTAAATGCTAATAATATTCAAACCAGACCATTGTGGGGGTTAATTCACAAGCAGAAACCATATTTAAATAATCAAGGATATAGACTGGATAAGGCTGAATTTTATGAGAAGAACTTAATAAATATACCATGTAGTAGTAATTTGTCAGCCCGACATGTTCAGATCGTAATCAACCAATTGAACCAATATGAATCCGCAAACTTATAACCCAAAAAGCATCATATAGGATTTGGGATCATAATAATTTAATACAAAAAAATAATTAAACGACTCGCCTTATTTTTTAAGTCGTTTAATTAAAATGTTGTAAAACTTGTTAAGATGCCCACCTCTATAGGTGTTATCTCCCAAATCAGGTGGGGTAGAGTCTCCATCTGATTTTTCGATGTTTAAGGTTTGCTTAAACGAGTTCACTGTTAATAGAGACTACTTTATTTT
Organism: Chengkuizengella sp. SCS-71B; assembly: GCF_040100845.1. Lineage (NCBI taxonomy): Bacteria > Bacillati > Bacillota > Bacilli > Caryophanales > Paenibacillaceae > Chengkuizengella > Chengkuizengella sp. SCS-71B. The sequence goes on from NZ_JAZHSH010000001.1 coordinate 363,032, forward strand.
TTATACTTTCTGATAATTCCCTACATTTTTGTTCAGCATTTTGTGCAGAAGATCCTGAACAAATGACAAAACCATAAACATCTGCACTAGATTTAATACCTTTTACTTCTTGTCCATTCTTTAAGTTCACTTTATATTCGATAGGGTCATAAGTATGAATTAATGATTCAATTTCCTCAAACTTATAAGTAATATCATGCTCCTTCTCAAAACAAAGCATCTCTACAGCAACTGGAATATTTGTTTGTATAGGAATCGTAATATCTTGCCCACTTGCTAATTGAATTGAACATTCTATAAGATCTATTCCTGAGTGATATTTAGTAATTTGTGGGAGTTTGGTTGCTCCAATTCTAGCCCCAATTTCTATAAAAAATGGACATCCTTCTTTATCTATAATGATATCAATATTACTTGGTCCATTCATGATTCCTAAGCTAGATAAAGCATTATCACATTCATTCTTTACCCGCTCCAACACCTCGTTAGATAAAAATGATGGATATGAATGCCCCACAGGTACCATATTGGCAGATAGGTCATTATGAACAAAACACATTTCCATCTTTCCATTAATGGAAAAACATTGAGCTCCAATTTCCACACCTTCTATGAACTCTTCTATAACTACATTATTATTCCTAGTGAACTCCCGAGCTAGATTGATGGCAGGCTCTAATTGATGAACAGACTCAATTTTTGAAACCCCTCTACTTCCAGAGCTCTCAGAAGGTTTAACAATCAAGTCTCTATTACGCAGCATTCTTTCTACATTAGGTAGTATTTCTAGGATGGTTTGATCATGGTTTAAGACGATAAAGTTTGGTGAAGAAATATGATGGTTTGAAAATGCTTTTCTCATTAAGGATTTATCAGTTACAAGTTCACCTATTCCGACACCTTGATTTGGAAGTCCTAACTTTTCATTTACATAACATACTGTTGGTACTGCAGTATCACTTGATAATGTCATAGATCCTGAAATACGATATTTTTCAGCTACTTTTTTAACATTTTCAAAGTCAGTAGTACTAACAACTTCAAAATAGTCAGCATATTTAAAGCCTATTGCATTAGGATCCATGTCAAGGACTAACACCTTCATTCCTAGTTTTTTAACTGCTTGTATAGCTTCTAATTGTGCATGGCTGCCTCCTAAGATCATAAAAACATTTTGCAATGTACACCCCTCCATTTCTAAATAAATATACACAAATTATTAAACACTTTTTTTAAATTTATTTATCCTGCTATTTTTTGCGTTAAGATGCTCACCTCTATAGATGGTATCTCCAAAAATCAGGTGGAGTAGAGTTTCCATTTGATGTCTCAATGTTTGAGCTTTGCTTAATCGAGATCGCTTAATAAGTCTATTCTTCTTATTTATATATTTCAAAAATCTATATTATGCATGAAATCTATCATCTGTCCTCACAATCATTTCTAGTTCCTGTAAATGCTGGCATTGTAATATGATCATCATATTGTATGCCCTCTGACTTAAATACTTTTAAAACTGTTAATCCTAAAATTTTGATATCTAACCAAAAAGATTGATTTTCAACATACCATACATCATATTTGAATTTTTCCTCCCATGATAATGCATTTCGACCATTCACTTGAGCCCATCCCGTAATACCAGGACGAACTTGATGTCTTTTTGCTTGATTTTCTGTATATAAAGGTAAGTATTTCATCAGTAATGGTCTTGGACCCACTAAACTTAGATCACCTTTAATTACATTTATTAATTGTGGAAATTCATCTAAACTCATCTTTCTTATAAAAATACTAAATTTTGTAATTCTTTCTTCAGGTGGTAGAAGATTACCATGTTCATCTAAATCGTTGGTCATTGAACGAAATTTATAGATATAAAAAGGTTTTCCATATAATCCGGATCGTTTCTGCTTGAATAAAACTTGTGGTCCCAATCTAATTCTTATTAAGCAAGCAGTCGTCATGATTACGGGAGAAAAAATAATTAGAGCCAAGACCGAAAGAAAAATATCAAAACACCTTTTCAAAAAAAAACCACCTTTCATACATGTATTTATCTTCTTTCACCTAATCATCAAGGTATTTATCTTTTTATTCTAAACATACGTATGGCTCATAAAATTAAAATATGCATATTTTATCTCTTTAATAATAAGATCTACTTATTTTAATGAATAAGATTTTCATAATATTTTAATTTAGAACATAGTATGAAATTAAAATATTATTTCCATAAATCAGCTCGAGGAAAAAAGATAACGAAATCATACTGTCATTAAGGGAATCTATAATTCTATTAAGGAATAGAGGAGGTAAATGATTGTGGCAAAAAAGCTATTAATTGTGGGTGCAGGTGGGTGCGGTAGAGAAACGTTATTGTGGGCTAGGCAAATACAAGAAAAGAAACATTTATGGGATGAAATCGGTTTTTTAGATGATAATTTAAATGCATTAAAGGAGTTTAATATTAATGCAAAGTTGGTAGGTACAATCAAAGATTATGAGCCAAAAGAAAATGAGTTTGTAGTATGTGCTATAGGCAATCCAGCAATAAAACAAAGTATTTGTAATTTATTGCTTGAAAAAGGTGCACAATTCACTAATTTAATTCATCCTACTTCAGTCGTTGCTCACAATGCAAGTTTAGGAAAAGGTGTGATTATTTGCCCTTATGCAATCATAACAGATAACACAATTTTGGAAGATTTTGTAATAGTAGATTCTTTTTCAAGTATAGGTCATGATGTCGTGATTGAAAAGGGATGTACAATAAGTGCTTGTTGTAATGTAATGGGGAATACATCTTTGGAGGAAGGTGTATTTATAGGAGGAAGTGCAGTAGTTATTCCAGGTATAAAAATAGGAAGAAATGCAACCATTGGAGCAGGGAGTGTAGTTGTTAATAAGGTGAAAGAGAACAATAAAGTGTTTGGCAATCCTGCCGTTCAAATATATTAAAAGGAGTCGTAAAAAAATGTTGAAAGAAGATTTCTTAAATAAAGTTCGGGACACTCTTGAAGAAGAAATAGAATTGGATATAAATATGGATTTAGACGATTTAGAGGGATGGGATTCCCTTGGGCGTTTGAGTATTGCGGCGTTACTTAGTGAAAATTTTGATAAAAAAGTGAATACAAAAACATTAATGGATTGTAGTAAAGTTGAAGACATTATTCATTTAATAGATGAATATTTAGATTAAAGATAATGTGTTTTAGGAGGAGAATATTTTGAAAAAGAATGTATTAGAATATCTTGAGAATACCGCATCTATAAACCCTAATAAACCGGCTATTATGGACAAGGATCGTTCCATTTCATTTGATGCATTGCATAAAAAAGCAAAGGGGTTAGGTACGGTTATTCATCATAAAAACAATCAATTAAAGCAGCCCATTGCCGCTTTTTTACCTAAAGGTTTGGAAGGTATACTCTCTTTCTTGGGAATATTATACAGTGGGAATTTTTATGTACCGTTAGATATAAAATCACCTAAAAAAAGAATTCAAGCCATTATAGAAAATTTGGAACCCATGTTTATCATTACATCTCAACAATATATAGAGGTTTTGAAGTCAATAGATATTGAAGAAAAGAATATAATTGTATTAGATAAAATTTACGATAGTTTACAAACTTATGATGATGAATGTCTACAAAATATACAATCAAAAATGATAGGCACAGACCCTATTTACACAATGTATACATCAGGTTCTACCGGCATACCTAAAGGAGTGGTCATTCCACATATAGCAGTTATTGATTATATTGACTGGATGATTGATCAATTTGAAATTAATTCTAACACGATCATTGGTAACCAAGCTCCGTTCTATTTTGATATATCACAGGTTGACCTGTATCTTAGTTTAGCTACTGCTGCTACCTTAGTGATTATACCAGAACAACTTTTTTCATTTCCTATTAAGCTGATAGAGTACGTAAATCAAACAAAGATTAATTTTATTTTTTGGGTTCCATCTGTGTTTATAAATGTTGCAAACTCACAAATATTGGAAGAGTTTGATGATTGTAGTTTGAGGAAGATCTTATTTATTGGAGAAGTTATGCCTACTAGACACTTTAACTATTGGAAGAGATGTCTACCTAATGCACTGTATGCTAATTTATATGGTCCTACTGAAGCAACATTAGCTTGTACGTATTTTATTATAGATAGGGAATTTAAAGATCATGAACCTTTGCCGATCGGTTCTCCTTGTCTTAATACGGACATTATGATTCTAAACGATTCAGGAAATGAAGTAAGGGATCATGAAGTAGGAGAGTTATGTGTAAGAGGTAGTTCTTTAGCATTAGGTTATTGGAATGATGAAGAAAAGACAAAAGCAGTTTTTATACAAAATCCACTTCACAACAATTATCCTGAGCTTATTTATAGAACGGGTGATTTGGTGTATTACAACGAAAATAAAGAGCTGATGTATATTGGACGAAATGACTCTCAAATCAAACACATGGGTTATAGGATAGAATTGGGTGAAATTGAAAATACAATTTTAAGCCTAAAAGAATTTGATACCGTATGCATTATTTATAATAAGATCAAACGTGAAATTACAATGTTTTACACAACAAATATGAACATGTCAGATAGAGAAGTCAGAAGAAAATTAGCAGATATCATTCCCAAATATATGATCCCCTCAGTGTTTTATCATCTTAATAAACTTCCATTAAATCAGAATTTGAAAATTGACAGGGTAAAATTAGCCAATAAATATTTGGAGAAATAAATCCTATAAAATGTATCAAAATTGGAGGATAGAACATGAATTCTGTATTGCAAATTCTTCAAGACGTAAGACCAGATATTAATTTTGGAAAATCAAATCATTTTATTAATGATGGCATCCTAGACTCGTTTGATATTATTTCTTTAGTATCGATCATTGATAAAGAGTTTGAAATATCAATTAGTGGCTTAGAAATCATTCCAGAAAATTTTACAGACTTAGGAACAATCAAAGACCTTATAGAAAGAAGCGGTGGTAAGGTATGAATTTTAAGTATAAAAATAAAAAAATAACTGGAATATTAGCGGTTGTACCTGAAAATGAAGTTAAGTTTGAAGATGAAGCTTCGAATTATAATTTTCCTATACAAAAGTCTCTAAGATTAAAAAGAATTATGGGTTATGATCGTCACAGAATAGTAGATGAGGATACATGTGTTTCGGACCTTTGTATTTTTGGTTTAAATTATTTAATTGATCATAGCTATTTATCAAAAGAGGATATTGATGCTCTATTGCTTATTACACAAACACCTGATTATTTCATGCCTCCTACTAGTAATATTATTCAGGGAGAATTAGGACTAAAGAAAGACATTGTGTGTATGGATATCAATCAAGCATGTGCAGGGTACAATATTGGATTGATGCAAGCTTTTATGTTGTTAGAGCAAGAATCAATTCATAAAGTGGTTGTATTAAATGCAGATGTAATGAGTCGTAAAACCTCCAAACACGATCGAAATAGTTATCCTCTTATAGGTGACGCAGCTTCTATTACCATTGTTGAAGAATCAGATAAGGATTCAAAAATATTTGCTAATTTAAAGAATGATGGGAGTAAGGGGGATGCATTGATGATTCCAGCAGGAGGAATGAAATCACCTTCAACAGTAGAAACGGGTGAACTTGAAGATACAGGGGATGGGAATTTGAGAAGTAAGGATCACTTAGTTATGGATGGTACAGGTATATTTAATTTTGTTCTTAGTGAAGTGCCTCCTATGATAAACCAGTTGTTTAACTTCTCTCAGGAAAACCAGTCTGAGATCGATTATTATATATTTCATCAGCCTAACAAGTTCATCTTAGAAAAATTAGCCGATGCAATGGATATACCATACGATAAAATGCCTAACAATTTAGTAGGGAATTTTGGGAATTCAAATGGCGCAACCATTCCAGCAACAATTTGTTTTAACCTTGGTGAACAGCTGTTAGAACAATCATATAAGCTATGTCTTGCTGGGTTTGGAGCAGGGCTAACATGGAATTCTATGTCCATAGAAATTGGGAATTTACAATTTTGTGAATGGATTGAATATAAATAATGGATAAACAATAAAAATGGTTAGAGGTATAAAAAATGTATATTGGTGTGGATATGATTGAGGTTAAGAGAGTTTCAAAATTGGTTGAACACGATACTTATATTTTGAATGTTTTTACTCAAAATGAGTTAAATATAGTACATAATTACGGAGAAATAAAAAGAATAGAAAGTTTAGCTGGAAAATTTGCTGCAAAGGAAGCTACTGTAAAAGCACTGGGTACAGGGTTCGATAATAAGATTATGCCAAAAGATATTGAAGTATTGAACAATGAAAATGGTAAACCCATTCTAAGATTGCATAACGCTGCATTAGAAATGGCCTTAAAATTAGGCATTAGAGACCTCAATATCTCAATATCTCATAATAAAACTACAGCGATAAGCTTTGTAACCCTAACATAACTAGGGTTCAATTGATATCTGAATCAGAAACCTTAACATCTCTCATTTTCCTTATTTTAAAAGTTTTAGTTCCTTTTTCCTATTAAGTTCTATTCATATTCAATATAACATAATGTAATATTATTTAGCCCTTTAAAAAAATAGAATAAAAAGGGAGGTTCGGTTAGTGCTGTACCGAAAAAGGTTAATACACTTAATTATGTTAGATTCATTATGTGTATTAACTGCCATATATTTTAGTTATTTTATTGTAGGCACGGAGAATTTTTTTACATCATGCCTGCTTGTCAGTTCCCTAACCTTACTTATTGGGCATCATCTTTTAGCAGGATATTATAAGCTTTATAAAAAGTTTTGGGAATATGCTAGTATTGGTGAATTAATCATCATTTGCAAAACTGTCACCTTAACCATTGTGATAACTGCACTTGTGCAATTGATTTTTTACCAAAGTATTTATGTTAGGGCACTTGTTGTTACATGGATGATACATTTGTTGTTAGTAGGTGGTGTAAGGTTTGTTTGGCGATTATATCAAGATACATATTTTAAAAGTAAAGTTCAAGGAAAGAATACTTTAATTATAGGAGCAGGATCTGCTGGTACCATGGTGGTTCGACAGCTTAAGAATAATAAAAACTCAAAACTTTATCCTGTTGCATTTATTGATGATGATAGTCAAAAACAACAGATGGAAATCATGGGAGTGCCTGTTATAGGCGGCGTAAGTAAAATTAAACAAACAGTTGCAAAGTATAACATTACTAATATTGTAATTGCTATCCCTTCGCTTAATAAAAAGGAATTGAACAAAATAGTACAAGAATGTATGAAATCTAATATAAAACCCCAATCCCTTCCAATGATAGAGGACTTAATATTAGGAAAAGTGTCCGTTAATGATTTTAGAAATGTCAGAATAGAAGACCTGCTTGGAAGAGACCCAGTTCAGCTTGATGATAGAAATCTACTAAATTCAATTCAAAACCAAACGGTCTTAGTAACAGGTGCGGGCGGATCTATAGGATCTGAGATTTGTAGACAAATTTCAAATTATAAGCCAACTAAAGTAGTTTTATTTGGTCATGGTGAAAATAGCATATACACCATTGAGCAAGAATTGATTCAAACATATACAGGTATTCAATTCATTACTGAGGTTGCAGACATTCAGGATAAAGAAAAAGTGCTTGCTGTCATGTTAAAACATAAACCAAGCATCGTTTATCATGCGGCTGCACATAAACATGTTCCTTTAATGGAAAGGAACCCTGAAGAAGCGGTCAAAAATAATGTCTTAGGGACAAAATATGTAGCAGAAGCAGCTAGTCATGCAAAAGTAAATACATTTGTGGTCGTTTCAACAGATAAAGCAGTGAACCCGACAAGTGTAATGGGTGCAACGAAGCGTATAGCTGAAATGGTAGTACAACATTTAGACACAATAAGTAATACACGTTTTGTAGCGGTTAGGTTTGGCAATGTGCTTGGTAGTAGAGGAAGTGTTATTCCATTATTTAAAAAACAAATTCAAGCGGGAGGACCAGTTACGGTTACTCACCCAGACATGGTTCGTTATTTTATGACAATTCCAGAAGCCTCGAGGTTAGTTATTCAAGCTGGAGCATTAGCAAGAGGTGGTGAAGTATTTGTATTGGATATGGGTGAACCTGTTAAAATAATAGATTTAGCAAAGAACCTAATTAAACTATCGGGTAATTCTGTGGAGGAGATAGGAATTGAATACACTGGTATACGTCCTGGCGAAAAGTTATTTGAAGAGTTATTAAATGAAAGTGAGGTACATAGCAAGGAAATTTTCCCTAAAATTCATATCGGAAAATCTACAGCTATTGACGGACGATTGTTATATTCGTTTATCAATGATTTCGTAAATATGTCATCAACTGAATTGAAAACTAAATTGCTAGAAATGACAAATAACCAAACAGAACAAGATGTATTGGTTATAAATGAATAGCAATTTTTCTTCGATCACCCCTTTAATACTTAAAATTCAATAGGAACTTAATCATATAAAGTAATAATTCATTCAAACTTTAATATATATAGACTATAAACTATTAGGGGTGAAGAGATAGTGCAAAAGATTCTCATATTAGCAAATTATGCTAGAGGGTTATATAATTTTAGATTTGAGTTGATACAAAGACTTATAAATGACGGTTATAAAGTTTATATTTCATTGCCAGAATCAATAGAAGATGAAAAAGTGAAAATCATATCAAAAACAGGAGCAAAACTCATACAGACATACATAAATAGAAGAGGAATAAATCCTATTGAAGACCTAAAATTAATGTATAGATATAAAAAAATAATTAAAGATGTTGATCCAGATTTGATCCTGACCTATACAATTAAACCTAATATATATGGAACAATTGCAGCAGCTAGGTTTAATAAACCAGTCATTATGAATATCACAGGACTTGGTCACTCGTTTTATAATAATAAGTTAAGCATTATAGTTAAGAAACTATATAAATATGCTTGCAATACCACTAAAATGATATTTTTCCAAAATGAACATGACCATTCTATTTTCGTCACCAATAATATTGTTGAACATAGTAAAACAAAACTAGTCAAAGGTTCTGGAGTTAATCTCAATAAATTCACACCTCTAGAAGATAATAACAGTGATGAAGTGGTTCGATTTTTATTTATCGCAAGAATTATGAAAGAAAAAGGAATAGAAGAGTATCTCGAAGCTGCAAATAGACTTTCTAAGAAATATTCCAATGTACAGTTTCAAATACTCGGAGGATTTGAAGAAGAAAAGTACGTCAATATCATTAAGGATCATCAACATATACAATATCTTGGTTTCTCTAATGATGTGCGGGAAGAAATTAAAAAAGTGGACTGCATAGTTCATCCTACCTATTTCGAAGGAATGTCCAATGTTCTATTAGAAGGGGCAGCAATGGGTAAACCCCTTATAGCTTCTAACGTACCTGGATGCAAAGAAATTATTGAAGAAGGATATAACGGTTACTTATGTGAGGCAAGGTCTATAGAGTCATTAGAAAATAAACTTAATCAATTTATAGCGTTAAACAGCGAAGAAAAAAAGGTTTTGGGTGAAAATTCCCGTAAAAAAGTAAAAAGTGAATTTGATAGAAACATTGTAATAGGCCATTATATGACAACAATAAAAAATATTTTAACAGAAACAAAAGGGAGGATAGAACATGAATTTGTATAAAATTAGCATACCTGTTGAAGTTGTTGAATGGTGCAGGGTAAATTTATGAAGAGAATTGTTCATATTATAACAGGTCTTAATAAAGGTGGAGCAGAAACGATGCTCTATAATATTTTGAAAAATAGCAGTAAAGATCAATTTCAACATCAAGTGATTAGTTTAATCAAGGATGGATACTACATTGAAAAAATTAAAGATCTTAATATCGAAGTATTTAATTATCAAATTTCCTCTCGTCCTATAAAAACTATTTTCAAAATATTCAAACATTTCAAAAAAGCAGATACTGTATGCTGCTGGATGTATCATGCTAATTTTATTGGTTTGATTTGTGGGAAAATGGCTGGTGTTAAAAATATCATTTGGGGAATTAGGCATAGCAATCTTGAGGTAAGTCGCAATAAAAGAAGTACTTTGTTTCTGAATAAAGTGTGCTCTTTTCTTAGCAGGTTTGTAAATATAGTGACTTATAATGGGCAGACAGCTAAGAGGGTTCATGAAGATATTGGGTATGATCAATCAAAATCAATGGTTTTAAATAACGGTTGTGATACCTCTATCTATAGCCCGATTTGTAATGCTAGAAGTACTTTATGTGCTGAGTTGTCTATTCCTGCAAATAAGAAGATTATGTTATCAGCGGTTAGGTATTCACCATTAAAGGATATACCGAACTTTATCAATGCCCTTTCCTTGGTAAAAGAAGAATTCCCTGATGTAGTGGGTGTGATGTGCGGCCATCGTATTGATCTTCATAATGAAGAACTGGTATCGATTATCCAATCTAAAAATTTAATCATTGATAAAGATATATACTTACTAGGCTTGCGACATGACATGCCCTTAATTATGTCAGCGAGTGATGTATATATTTTACATTCGGCAGGAGAAGCTTTTCCAAATACGTTAATCGAAGCAATGGCCTGTGAATCCCTTTGTGTAGTAACTGATGTTGGTGATGCGAAGCTTATATTAGATGATAATGAGAGGGTTGTAGAGTGCTCTAATTATATCGCTTTATCTAGCGTTATAAAAAATACATTAGTTGAAAAAAGTGACGTGGCAGAAAATAGAAGAAAGAAGTATAGAAACAGAGTTGTGGAGCATTTTTCAATAAAAAGTATAGTTACACAATATGAGAACAATTTTTAGAAAGTGAGATTACTGTAATGATGAACAAAATTAAAATGTTGTGGGTAACAAACACCATAGGGTATGGAGGGGCTGAAAGACAGGTTTTGATTATGGGACATGCATTACATGAACTAAATTATAGTATTGATGTTTTGTATTATGACGATAAAGGATCTGAATTTCTTCCACATTTTGAAAATAGTAGTATTAATCTAATTTATATTGATAAATCGAAATGTGGAAATATAAAATTTATAAAAAAAGTAACTGAATTAATAAAGAAAAATAACTATGATATTGTCCATGCCTTTGGTGGTGGAACTGCAAATATATATGGAAGGCTTCCAGCCTTAATCGCTAGAACACCTGTTGTGATAGGGGCGATGTTGGGAAAAAAACATTTCACATATACGAAGATGAAATGGGTTAATTCAGTTATAAATATTTTTACTAAAAACTGGACGATTAATAATACAGATTTAGAACCTATTCTTAAAAAAGATCTTCATTTCTTAAGAAAACAAAAAATTTGGCTCATCCATAATGGATTTGATGATCACAACAAAGTTGATTACCAAATCAACAAGCAAACCTACTATGATTCATTGAAAAAACACAAATTTGTTGTCACTGCAATCGGTCGAATTACACCTGTTAAGAATCAAAAAATGTTTTTAGAAGCTGCGAAAGAGATATTGAAGACGAATGACAATGTTGAATTTTGGTTAGTGGGAAAGGGAGAATTGGTTAAGTCTTTTAATGAATGGATCGAAAATGAAGGGCTAGATCATAAAGTAAAACTTTTAGGGTATAGAGACGATATAGATATTGCCCTGTCAAGGTCTGATATATTTGTGCAAACTAGCAATACTGAGGGCTCGCCCAATACAATTGCTGAAGCGCTTAGAGCTAAAAGACCTGTTGTATCTACTCGAAGCACGTCAATGAATGAGTTTATCGTTGAAGGTGTTAATGGTTATGTAACGGATGTTGGAAATAAAGATCAGCTTGTTGATAGGATAAATATACTTTTAAACAAAGGTAAATCAGAGTTACATGAGATGGGGGAGAAATCCTTAGAAATGTTTAATCATAGTTTTCTTATAGACCATGTATTGAAAGAGTTCGATGATATGTATAAACATTTGTTGAAATTAAAAAGTAAAGGTGTTGTTCATGAACAATATATTAAAAATAATTAACTACATGATATATCCACAAAAATACATTTACGCAAATCATTATAAAAAAATGGAAAAACTCACTTGGGAAGAGTTAGAAGAAATTAGACTAGATAAGTTAAACAAACTTTTAAATCACTTTACAAAAAAGGAATTCTATAAAAACTATTGTAGTGAAAATTCAGTGATACATAGACCCTTGAATCATATTGATGAACTGAAAAGGTATCCAATTGTTACAAAGAAATTTATTAGAAATAACATAGATATCATAAAAAAAAATAATAAGACTGCTGTTTTAAGAAGCACAAGTGGCTCATCTGGAGAGAATTTCAAATTTTATATAAGTAGGAAGGCAAAATCTAAGCACGCCGCATCAAAACATTATTTTAATCATATAAATGGGATTCAGCAACATAAAGGAAAAACAATTGGAATTTGGGGAGGGAACCTGCAAAAACCTGAAATCAGTCAAACGATCATTAGAATGAAACATTTATTGTTAGACACAACGGTATTGCCTGGATATGCAATGGATGATGCTAAGGCAATAGAGTATATCAATATCATTAATTCGCAAAAACCAAGAGAGTTGTATGGTTATCCTTCTTATCTATATAAAATAGCAGATGTAGGTATTAAAAATAATATGTCGTGTTATACTCCTCCAATCATCGTATCTAGCGGAGAACAATTACAACCTTATCAAAGGGAAACCATCGAGGAATTTTTTAACTGTAAAATTTTGAATAAATATGGTTCGTGTGAGTTTAGCGTTATCGCTCATGAAACATTTAAAGATCAAGAATTATTAATTAATTCCACACAGTTTATTGTTGAAACAAATGATAAAAATGAACTGCTTGTTACTGATTTAGATAATTATGCTACACCTTTTATTAGATATAACATTGGTGATATGGGTGAAATATCAAGATTAGGAAATAGGTACTTCTTAAAAGAGATCTATGGAAGAGCTAATGATGTGATTGAAACTCCAACTGGAAAGATGATACCAAGTCAATTTTGGACGATCCTAAGCAGAACGGTAGATGGAATTATAAATTATCAAATCGTTCAGGATGATGAGAGTAACCTAACAATGAACATGATTGTATCAAGTCAATTTGACAACAATAAGTCAATTTCTAAGCTGAAACGAGGATTTCGAGATAATTTTGGAGATGAGATGAATCTAATATTTAAGTTTGTAGATCACATAGAACTTACTAATTTTGGAAAAAGAAAATTTGTTATTAAGAAGGTGAAATCTTGAATCAATTTGACATACCTATCGTTATGTATCATTCCATTAATAAACATCCTCAAAAAAACCCTTTAGGATATCTTAGTTTTTATCCAGAAGAATTCGAAGCTCACTTAAAAATGTTAAAAAAGTTAGGGTATGAACTTATAAACATGTCTGATTTACTTGAAATGGAGATTGATTATAATAAAAAAATTGCTGTAATTACATTTGATGATGGTTTTGTGGACAATTTATTAATTGCGAGAGAAATTATGGAGAAATATAATGCGAGAGGAACGATCTTTGTTAATCCAGAATATGCTTTTGATAGTAAGGTTAGCGATGTTATTAAATCTAAATATGGTTGGGGATATATGAATTTTGATGAAATGAGAGAGGCAGAATATAGCAAAGTATTTGATATACAAGCGCATGCTATGACACATGAGTTTATATTTACTTCAGGAAAAATTATAGATATCTACACAGAGGATAAATTTGATAAGTACTATTGGTTGGCTTGGATGTTATATCCTGATACCCCAAAAAGATGGGATGGAGATGCATATAAGTATGCAAAATTAATACCAGAGGGGTTCCCAATATTCGAATACAATAGAAGGTTATCCTGTCAAAAGTTTATACCTAATGATGAGTTTATAAAACATGCTCTGGATAAATATGAAAAAGTAAAAGATAAACAAGAATTAATATCTATATTAAATGATGATGAAGATGAAGGTAAAGGTGAATTAGAAACTCATGAAAGATATATCGAAGAAATAAAGGTTCAAGTAATGGATTGTAAAAATGTGCTCGAGGATGAATTAAATAAAAATATAGAGGTCATATGTTTTCCAGGAGGAGGATATAATGACCTTGTACTACAAATTACAAATGATGCTGGATATCGCTGTTATATGAGATCGAGTCAATTGCGAGAAGACAATAATATTAATCATTTAAAGAAAATGAAACAAGGGAAATTTGTCGGATTAAACAGAATTTCCTTTACTCGTAATTATCCAAAAGTATATTCAAAAGCAGCTAGTGCATACTGGGTTGGAAAAATCTCAATGAAAAGTTTTCAAAATAATAATGTTTATACAAGCGTAAAAAAAATACTTAGGAAGATAAGATAAATAAATCAAGTTCGGTTTTCTAACGGAAAAGCCATAAAGAAAGGAAGCCAATGATAATATGCCAGAAAGAAATGTATCTTTCAATTTAAATAATCCGTTTTTTCTATATATCATGGCATTTTTTATCGTTTCAAACTTGAATAGAGTTTTTACATCTATAAACTCAACATTTCAAATTTCTTCATTTGCTATGTTCATGAATATTCTTCTAATCTTGATATTTTATAAAACAAATTTGAACAAACAAAAACTATACATTGGCATGTTATTAATGGCAGTTCATACTATGATATTTATAAATTTTGGATTGGTAAATAGTAAATTAGACAGTTCATCCCAGTACATAGTAATGAAATATATTCAGAATTTTGTAATTTGTGTAGTTGTTGTCTTTGTTATAAATAGAAAGATCCATCTCCAACAATTATTATTAGTTATTGGCTATGCAGGTGTTTTATTAGCTGTATTAGGTATACTTGAATTTTTGGAAATATTTAAAGTAATGGAAATGGTAGGGGTATATAAGGAAAATAACGGAAGACCTGGTTCAATGTGGATTGATCCTAATCAATATGCAGCGGCAATCGTTTTTTCATATTTATGTATTTCTAAATATGGAAACAATAAGGTAAATATCTTATTAAAAATCATTATGATATTGGGCATTGTAGCTTCAAGTTCTAGATCAGCTTTTTTCGTATTATTAATCATCATTTTTATTGAGTCTATTGTTCTACAAAAATGGGAATTGCGTGTTATAAAAAAAATCATAGTGGGATGTTCTATTACCATGATCTTTCTGGCACTACTATTTACATTTATCAGATCTAATTTGTGGATACAAGATCTTCTATATAATAGCAGATTAGATAGATTAATGTTTTGGAATACCAATGAACACCAAGATGATGTTAGTAATGGGAGAATGGATGCATTAGTGATTAGCGTTGAAACTGCATCAAGAAACCTCATATTTGGTCTAGGAATAGGTAATTCAACTAAAGTCACAGGACAAGGTGCACATAATATGTTTATTTATACTTTTGCTGAAACCGGAATTATTTCTCTTTTTACATATATCTTGTTTTTATTAAGTTTACTCATTACTGCAATAAAAAATTTTATTGTGAATGGAAACAAGTTTTCTATCTCTTTATTTATGTATTTGTTTTTATACTCCTTTTTTTCCCACACTTTGATGATAAATGGTATTTCGGGCATAGCAGTAGGAATAATACTGCTGTACAAAAAATTTATGTATGTGAATAACTAAGAGGTTGTTCAAAAAGTCCCCTTTTGATCACGCACTAATAGATAAAAAAATTTGGAGTGTGGTTTGTGAAAAAATTAGTATTCATTTTAATGATATTAGCCATATTTTCAAAAATGCTTGGGTTCGGCAGAGAGATTACACTATCTTATTTTTATGGGGCATCAAATGTTACAGATGCGTATTTAATTTCTCTAACTATACCTTTAATATTATTTCAGTTTTTTGCAAAAAGCATTCAACATACTTATATTCCTATGTATAGTAGAATATTGAAAGAAAAAGGGATAAAAGATGCTATAGGTTTTACTAACATGCTTATAAATGTTGTTTTAGTAATATGTACTTTTATTGTTGTCATCGTAATTGTATTTACGGTTCCTATCGTTAAGATGTTTGCCTCTGGATTTCAAGAAGAAACTTTAATATTAGCGACTAATTTAACTAGAATAAGCATATTTGCAATTTATTTTTCAGGGTTGGTTTATATATTTACTGGATATTTACATCTAAATAATAATTTTAAAGTTCCAAGTCTTATGAGTTTACCTTTCAATTTAGCCATCATTCTTTCAATTTTTCTAGCTTATAGATTTAATAATATCATTTTAGGTATAGGGAGTGTTGTTGCAGGTTTACTTCAAATATTATGGTTAATGCCATTTGTTTTGAAACAAGGTTATAGATTTAGTTTTGTACTGAACAAATATAAGGAACAATTTAAAAAAATAATTTACTTATCACTTCCTGTAATGATAGGAGTTTCAGCGAACCAGATTAATGTATTAGTAGATAGAACGATTGCGTCACAAATATCAATTGGCGGAATATCTGCTCTAACTTATGCAAATCTGTTTAATTTATTTATACAAGGAGTTTTTGTTGCGTCAATTACAACGGTCATATTTCCAATGATTTCAAAAATGGTAGTAGAAAATAATCTATCTGGTTTAAAAAAATCCATATCCACTATCTTTAACAGCATTAATTTGCTATTAATACCAGCAGTAGTAGGAGTTATGATTTTTGCAGAGCTCATTGTGCAAGTGGTATTTGGCAGAGGAGCATTTGATTCACAGGCGGTTTCAATGACTTCGACTGCCTTGTTTTATTATTCTATCGGTATGGTCGGATACGGACTAAGGGATGTTTTATCTAAAGTGTTTTTTTCCATGGAGGATACTAAGACACCTATGATCAATGCCGCAATAGGCATGGGGTTAAATATTATATTGAACATCATTCTTTCCAAATTTTTAGGAATAGGCGGCTTAGCTTTAGCTACAAGTATTTCTGCAACATTTACTACAATATTGCTCACAATCAGTCTTAGAAGGAAAATAGGGCAATTTGGATTAAAGCACATAAGTGTATCATTTGTCAAAATATTAATTGCCTCACTATTGACAGGTGTGATTTCCAAATTAAGCTTTGACTATTTATCAATTCATATTTTTAATCAATTCCTATTATTCCTGCTTACTTTAGCAATAGGTGTAACAACTTATGTAGTCATTATTTATTTCATTAAGATAGATGATGTAAATATTTTTGTGAATGTTATAAAAAGAAAGATTAAAAGTGTTTTGAAGTAAGATAATATTCATCTATTTCCTCTGATGTTAATTCACAAAAGTGTCCATATAAAATATGAATTTTAGGCATAAACATTATATTAATTAATATATATAACTTGTAAAACACCTAAATAAGAGATTCACATATTGCTTTATATTAGTATAACTTTAGTAGATTTTATACGAAAATGAAACCATGAATATGAATTGGTGAAATAAAGTTATTGTGGAGGGAAAAATGGAACAAGATATGAATGTAAAAGAATTTCTTCAATTAATTCTAAGAAAAATGTGGATGATCATCATAATTACTGTAATAGTTACGGTAACCACAGGGCTAGTTAATTATTATGTCCTAACACCTACGTATAAATCTTCTAGTCAAATCCTTGTTACCCCTGAAATTTCCGAATTACAGCCATTTGATCTTAATGACATTCGTTCTAGTATAGAGTTAATTAATACTTATAGTGTCATCATTAAAAGTCCTCTTATATTGGAACAAGTTAGTGAGAATTTAGAAGGGAAATATTCTGCTCAGTATATAAGCAGTTTGATTCAAGTGTATACAGAAAATCAATCGCAAGTATTCACAATAGAGGTAACCAGTGAGGATCGTGAAATGGCTTCGCAGATTACAAATACAGTCGCACAAGTGTTTAAAACAAAAATAGTTGAGCTAATGCAAGTGAATAATGTGACTATATTATCAGAAGCTAAGGTTCCAAATTCTCCTGTAAAACCTAACCCGATTTTAAATATAGCTATTTCTTTTGTTGTAGCTGTAGTATTTTCTTTGGTACTAATATTCTTATTAGAATTTTTTGATAATTCAGTTAAAACTGAACGTCATGTAGATGATTTAGAATTATCAGTTCTAGGGACAGTAAATAAAATAGGGAAAATAAACATGAAGAAGTTTTTAAAAGAGAAGAGAAGTAAAAAAGAAGATAGTGTTACTAAGGAAGGGAGCATCACATATGAAGCTTGAAAGAAAGAAGGATAAGGTGAGATTACGCAGTATGCTATCATTTTATCAACCTAAGTCTATTTTCTCTGAACAATTTAGATCCATACGAAGTAATATCCAATTTTCTTCTGTTGATAAAAGTGTCAAATCAATCTTAGTTACTTCTTCTGTTCCTGGTGAAGGAAAAACGACTACTGCTGTAAATTTGGCGATTTCTTTTGCGCAGCAAGGGAACCGCGTATTACTTGTAGATACTGATCTTAGAAAGCCTACTTTGCATCACATTTTTGAACGTACTCAACATAGAGGTTTAACTAACTATTTGGCTGGTCATTACCGATCAATAGAAGATTTCGTTTGTGATTCTGGCATTGATAACCTTCAAATTGTTACAAGTGGTCCAATCCCCCCTAACCCTGCAGAATTATTATCTGCAAGTGAAATGAAAGTATTCATGAAGGAAGCCTTTGAAAATTACGATATGGTAGTGTATGATACTTCACCCGTATTAGCAGTAACCGATGCACAAATCTTATCAAATGTGTGTGATGGTGTAATTCTTGTTATACGGAGCGGAAAAACAAGAACAGAACAAGTTAAAAAAGCCAAAGAAAATTTAGAACAAGCGAATGCTAAAATATTAGGAGCGATCTTAAATAAGAAGAAGGTGTCAAAACATGAATCTTATTATTATATACAATAAATCTCTATAGTCAATTTTTAAGTAATTTAATTATAGATAGTTCTAGAATAATACATACTATAACCAAGATTAATGATTGTATTTTTTGCAAAATATCTCAACCATACTCGGAGTGAACAACGTGAAAATCAAGCCATTTTTCAATGAAATGATATGTAGAATTCAAGATGATGAAGTCAATGCTATTGCTGCACAGTTAACTTATTATCAGATTTTATCTTTTTTTCCTTTCCTTATCTTTCTCATTACATTACTTTCATACACAACCATTACAAGTCAGGATGTACTAAAGGAGATCACGGAGCTCCTGCCTGATAATACTGATCAGACGATTATAAATTTAATAGCGGAGACGGTATCCAGTCGTAGTGAGACACTGTTATCCCTTGGTGTCATTGCTGCCATTTGGACAGCCTCTAGAGGGGTTATGGCTATTATTCGTGGGATTAATAAGGCTTATGATGAAGCGGAAAACAGACACTATGTTGTCGTTAGAGGGATTTCTATTTTATATACTCTGTATCTAGCTTTGGTGCTGTTGCTTTTATTTATCATGCTTGTTTTTGGAGAAGTAATAGGTAGACAAGTGTTTAGTTTCTTTGAGTTGCCACAATATTTTGGAATTGTATGGAGATGGATGAAATATTTGATTCCACTCTTTGTTATTTTCTTTGTTTTTGTGTTCTTGTACCATAGTGCACCAAATCGAAAATTAAAATATAGAGAAGTTTTGCCAGGAGCCATTTTTACAACCGTTGGTTTGATCGTGGTTTCACTTCTATTTTCAATATACATAAATAACTTTGGTAATTTTTCAAAGACGTACGGAAGTATAGGAGGAGTCATTGGTTTACTCATCTGGATGTACCTTATTAATATTACAATTATCCTAGGTGGTGAGGTCAATGCAGCTTTAACAAATTTACGTGAAGGAAGAAGGAGAGAGCATTGTAAACCTTTTGGGTATTATTTGATTCTTCCTTTTAAGCACAAAAAGGAGAAATGAGGGCAAACATGGGATTTATATACATGTTAATTAAAAAATAAATATAGTAAAATATGTACTGAATGTCCAATAATAATAAGGTGGAGTTGACAACATGAGAAACAGCAATAGGTACATATTAGTGTCATTATTATCTTTTTTACTTATTTTTTCTTCGGTGGTTCCTTTGGCTGGTGTACAAGCTGAGGGGGATGTAGTTGAGGATGTAACTAACGTAGGTGACTTGTTAGAACCGGAAATTACTGAGGGAAATAACCAGCAAGAAGAAGTAGGTTTAGTTCAAAATTTCCAGCTTCTAGTTCCAGAAGGATACGAGACCTACCATTTTTCTGGTGAAATTAACTTACTGAATAGAGAACAAAGTAATGAATTTTTGTCTGTAGAAGAGTTTTTAGATTTGAAAAATGGAAGCCTGGATGAGGATACAGAATATTTTCTAAATATCACTATTAAGTTGAGGAATAGTGAAGGAAATAAGATCAATTATTTATATCGAGAAAAGTTAGATGGCAATGAAATTAAAAATTTAAATAATGTTAATGTATCAGAAGATGAAGTTAATCGACTTCAGATCCATATGAATGAAGAATTCAACAATGAATTGATCACTCTAGTTGTATTAGGCTCTGATGAATACTCAGTTGAAGTTGATAAATATGATTTTAACAACAATTCACAAGTAGAGTTGTGGTTGCCCTCTAACTTAAACAATTTTCTTGTTAAATATGTAGGTAATGATTACTCAAATGAAATTTCTGATGCATTTTATATAGTAAAAGAAATTGATATTTCAAATATTGATTTAAATACTCCTATTACATTTGATGAAGAATTTAATAATTTAGTAGATGTAGTATTTGATAGAGATCTTCCACATGTGTCTTTTATAGACTATGGCATTTCAAGATCTTTTAGGAACATTGATAGAGTATCTGTATCTCCAGGGGAAAGATTTATAAGTGCAATGCTTTATGGAAACAATTTCTTTTCGAGTTGGTCTACTGACATAATTGATTTTCAGTTCCAAACTGAGTTATCTTTTTCAGATACTATGAATCTAGAAATAGATGTATATTATAATTTTTTAAGTCATGCAATTTCACTAAAAAATGATATACAGAGTGGGGATTTTGATCTTGACTGGGTAGATTCTGAAAATATATCTCATTCTTTTATGATAAAAAATCAAGATACAGATGATATTTATAAACTTGAAGAAGAGTGGGGTTCATATCTATTGATTGATGATTTAGTTCTTCCACCAGGAAATTATGTATACTTTGTAGAGGTTGAATTTGAGGGGCAAACTCTGGAACAATCAGTTGATTTTACAATAGGTGAAGGTCGTGTATATCCTAATGTTTCTGCTGATGATGAGAACAATGTGATATTAAATGCAGATACAAGTATGGAGTATTCAGCCGATGGTGGTATTTCATGGTTACAGTATGATGATTCAAACCGACCTACATTTAATGGCGATCAAGAAGTACTCGTTCGTTATAAAAATCTAACTAGTTATATTATAGTGTTTTTTACTAAAAACAATGATGAAACAGGAGACTTTAAGTTCAATTTACCTAGTGGATTTGAAGAGTATGAAGTGTCCTTAAATTCAGGAATAGTAAGAAGTTTTGGGAATGGAGTAAGCAGTAAAGGGTTTAGATCTTTTGATGAATTTAATGATGTTCGTTTAGATCTAGAAGAAAACGAAGATCATTGGATAGAAATGGCGTTTGAATTAAAAAGTGATGCTGGTGAAATCATTATATATTTATATCAAGCTAACTTAGCAGGTCAAGAAATTAATGATTTAGAAGAAATTAATATAGATGAATCAGAAGTGATTGAACTTCAAATTGAACCACATAATAAACTTAATCATCATAGAATTACTGTTATTTCTGATCAAAATTTTGGGTTCAGCATTGAAGAAGTTCTATTTAATGAATCGGGTATTATGTTATGGTTACCTAAAGAAATATCAAAATTTTACTTAAAATACTCTGCACAAACTGAATTAGAAGATGATTTATCTCAACAAGTTCTTCTTTTTAAAGAAGTCGATCTGAGTGTGTATGAATCTCCAATTCATTTTGATAATGAATTAAAAGAAGCTGTTGAAATATCTTTTTATAGAAATAATCAGCCATTAGACATAGATTATTTGGCAATGGATCATTATTCAGCATCATTTTTTAGTTTTCCTGAGTTTAAACAAAATACAATTATATTGACACCTGATTTAGTTAGGTTTTTTATTGAAGAACGTCAGGGGGATTATATTTGGAAATGGTATAGTAAAGAGATAGATATCGTAGAAAATACACAATTGCAATTGACGGATTTAATTGAAATGGATGTATCTTTTTCATACTTGAGTAATGAAATTAAGTTTGAACATAATATAAAGGGTAGCCAATTTAACCTTCATAATGTAGTTTCTGATCGTAATAGTGATTCTGCTATTTCTTCCTTAATAGAAATAAAAAATGTAAATAAAGAAATTGTATTTGAAGATACGCTAGATTTTGATTATCCAGGTGGAATTTTTTATGAAATTCCTTATGATTCTTTGCCTTCTGGAAATTATGAATACAATGTAGCGATTCATGTTCCAGGTCAGGAACCATTACAAGAGTCAGCCTGGTTTCAATTTGACACATTGGGAACATCAAGTGCACCTATCAACATGAGAGCTATAACATCAAATCTAGAAATAGAATTGACCTGGGAATCAAATGTAAACAATAATGCTCCTACTGGTTATGTTGTGAAACGTTCGGAAGCAGAAGGTGGACCTTATGAAGATATTGCAGAATTGAATAGCAGTGAAACGATTATAAATAGTGATGGTGTAACAGGAACTACTCATTATATAGATACTGATATTGAGAGTGATACAACTTATCACTATATTGTGACAGCATTGAATGATGTTGGTGAGGGTATCCCTTCAAATGAAATATCAGCAATGGTAGAATCAGATGAAGATAACGATGGATCTGACGATGAAGACTCTGATGGTGGAGACTCTGGCGAATCAACTCCAAGCGGCGGTTCAGGTGGAGGCTCAGCACCCCCTCCAGCTGACGTCGAAGAAACCAAGTCAACTGAACAAGAAGAATCAGAAGAAGAGTTAGACGACTCTAAGAGCGTAGAAGTTGATGTTGCAAAAGAAGCGAAAACAGAAGAGCAAGCCGATGGATCAACAAAAACGAAGATTGAATTGGATGAACGAACAATCAACAAAGCATTAGAAGATGTGGACGAAGTGGAGCAGCTTGTAATAGATTTATCAACGGTTGAAACAGACGGATTGGACATTGAGCTTAGCTCTGACATTATCGATTCCGTAACAGATAAAAACGATGAAGTAGTGATTGAAATCATCATGGACGAAGCAGCATACCACCTTCCTATAGAAGAAATTGATCTTAAAGATATTTCTAAAGAATTAGGTGTATCTGCAAATGAATTAAAAGTTTCTATCCAGATTAACAAGGTGAAGAATACAGAATTAATAGAGGATCAAGATGAGCTAGATCTAGCATCAGACGTATATGATTTTCATATTGAAGTCACTTCAGGAGATGAAACAGTAGAAATTGAACACTTTAGTCAATATATTGAGCGTGTGATCATGGGTGAAAAGAGATTTGATCCTAATCGTTCCATTGCAGTTCGTCTAAACGAAGATGGAACTTTTACTCCTATTCCAACTGTGTTTAATGGAAAAGAAGCAATCATTAAAAGTACTTCGAATAGTAAGTATGTCATTGTTGAAAATAAAGTAAGCTTTGAAGATAGTGAGGGTTGGTATCAGACCACTATCGAAAAATTATCAAGTAAATATATAATAAATGGGATTAGTGATACTAAGTTTGCACCAAATGAAGTAACCACGCGTGCACAATTAGCAGCGATGTTGGTTAGAAGCTTAGATTTGAAATCTAACAAAGATTACTCAAGTATCTTTACAGATGTAGAAGGAACGGAATGGTTTGTAAACGAGCTGAATGCAGCTGTGGAAGCAGGAATTGTGAAAGGTTATAATGATAACACCTTTAAACCAAACGAT
The DNA here is from genome assembly GCF_040100845.1 of Chengkuizengella sp. SCS-71B. Classification (NCBI taxonomy): domain Bacteria; kingdom Bacillati; phylum Bacillota; class Bacilli; order Caryophanales; family Paenibacillaceae; genus Chengkuizengella; species Chengkuizengella sp. SCS-71B. The sequence continues at coordinate 387,074 of NZ_JAZHSH010000001.1, forward strand.
TTGATAACACGTGAACAAGCAGCAGCAATGATTTATCGAGCTATGGCATTAGTACAGTTTGATGAATCCAAGTTAAATCAAAGTTTAATTGCAAAAGATAAGTTTTCAGATTATGCAGAAATAAGTAAATGGGCAATAGAAGAATTAGAAGTAATGACTCAGACAGGCATTATTGGTGGTAAAACGGAAAATATGATTGCACCATCAGCGAATGCAACAAGAGCAGAAGTAGCTGTGATGATTGCACGTTTCTTACAGTTTGTAGATTTTATGAACTAATTAAAATCATTTAATTTAAAAGCTATCCTTGATGATAAAAGCTAAACTGCGCCTCCAATTGTATGATAGCGTCTAACAATTGGGGTGCAGTTCATCTGGGATAAAATAAAAAAAGCTAATTACAAAATGAGTTTGTATTAGCTACTTTTTTGTATTAAATGAGGGAATATAAATTTTTTTGTGTAAATGGAATTTTTATATCAATAAATTAAACAGCTTCTCATCCTTATTAATTTCAATATATTTGATATCTTTTTCCGCTAAACGTTCAATCAGTGCATCATAATCTTCACGATGTTTTAACTCAATACCTACGAGTGCGGGTCCATTTTCTCGATTGTTCTTTTTCGTATATTCAAATTGAATAATGTCATCATCTTTGCCTAGCACATCATCTAGAAATTCTCTTAATGCACCCGATCTTTGAGGAAAATTAATAATAAAATAATGCCTTAACCCCTCATATATAAGTGAACGTTCTTTAATATCCTGCATTCTATCAATGTCGTTGTTCCCACCACTGATGACACAAACGACATTTTTCCCTTTGATTTCATCTTTATAAAAATCTAGTGCCGTAATTGGTAATGCTCCAGCTGGTTCAATTACAATCGCATTATTGTTATACATTTGTAAAATGGTCGTACATGCTTTTCCTTCCGGAACGAGTACAATATCATCTACAAGCTGTTTACAAAGTTCAAATGTAATCCTTCCTACTTTTTGAACTGCAGCACCGTCTACAAATTTGTTTATATTTTCAAGGTTGACGATTTCATCTTGTTCAATAGATCGTTTCATTGCAGGGGCACCTTCAGGCTCTACCCCAATGATTTTTGTGTCAGGACTCACACTTTTAATATAACTCCCTGTTCCTGCAGCTAATCCACCGCCACCTATGGTCACAAATACATGGTCAATATTTTCAGAAGTTTGATTCATAATTTCCATCCCTATAGTTCCTTGCCCAATAACAGTAAGAGGATCATCAAAAGGATGGATAAAGGGCATTTCTTTTTCATTACTATATTGTATCGCGGTTGTATAAGCATCATCATACGTATCACCTGTCATGATGACCTCTACAAACTCTTTACCAAATAATTTTACTTGCGAGATTTTTTGCTTTGGTGTTGTGGAAGGCATAAATATTTTGCCTTGGATACCTAATCGATTACACGAATAAGCAACTCCTTGCGCATGATTTCCAGCACTGGCACATACAACGCCCCGTTCACGAACCTCTTTGGATAAACTTTGTATCGCAAGATAAGCCCCTCGAATTTTAAAAGAACGAACGACCTGTAAATCCTCCCGTTTTAAATAAACATTACAGTCATACATTTGAGATAACAGTTCATTATATTGTAGTGGGGTAGTTTCAATGACGGGATTAAGCACCCGACTAGCGTGAATAATGTCTTGAATCTGAATGCTTTGCATGGTTTCCTCCTTATTGCCTACATTAGTTAGCTATTTCATCACAATTTTCTCTAAAGTTACAACCCCAACAATTTTGTGTAGTAGGGTTTGGTGTAAATTTAGAAATGGGTAGAGGTTTATTCATTTCAGGTTCCTCTAGACATTTTTTCATTTGATTCATACTTTCTACTATGTCAATTTTAAGCTGATTTAGTTCATTTTCATCGATTGTGATCTTTGCAGTCTTTCCAGATAACAAGTATTCTAACCTAATTTCTATCTGTTCAAAAGGTACTTTATATTTATCATGTAAAAATAGTGCATATAACAAAAGTTGATTTTCATTTTCTTCAGATTCTTTTCCTGTTTTCCAATCAACGATGATCCAACGGTTTCGCTTTTTATATAAAAAATCTAGCTTCACATAAATTTTCTGTCCGTTGATGAGAAAGGTGTTAAGTTCTTCTATCTCTATTATTTTCATATCTTGATCTTGTAATAGATCTTGTATCGTTTCACTTTCAAAAAAATTGGTTACACATAGTTTTAAGCGCTCTTTAATTTGTTCTACTCGTTTTGGTGGAAGTTTATCACCGTAGTATAACTCGTGTAACATTTTTAGTTTTTTTGGTGCCATCTTCCATCTTGCCATGTCTAATGAATCTTTATAAGCTTGATTCAGGTGGAATCGAACATCTTCAGTGATCTCTTTTTGCTTAGGTATGGATTTTTCTAGCTGCCATTGTTTTAATGAAGCTTCTGCCATTAGATGAACACCATCGCCTAACATCATATAAAGATTAGTAATTTGTTTTAAACGGTACGCTGTACGCTGTTCTTCGGATGCCTCTCTCAACCAACCGTTATGTGAACCATAATAATGGTAATAATATTTTCTTTTACAATCCCTAAAAATTTGATGGCGTGATTGCGACCACGACCATTCGGGATAAGGACGAATTTCAAAAGCCATGATGATTGCTCCTTTCAGATCTTCATATTTCGACATATTTTTTTGAAATCCTTTAATCTAGTGAAGAATTCATTCATTAGATATAAGATTAGATTCAACAATCACAAAAAGGGTTTGAAATTTAACTTATGGTATACTAAATTTGAATGATTTGGCAAGTGAAATTTTCAAGAAATAAATTTAAAAAATATCCGAAGAGTAGTTGTGATGAAAATGTCAGAAATCTTTTATACTTATTGACATTTCAATAATTTGGATAGAAAATATTTTATTTTTAAATTTTTAAGGGAGTGAATGAATGATGGAACTTGTAGTTTATTTAGCGGGTCAAATTCATGATGATTGGAGAGAGAGTTTTAGAAGTAAAATCAAGGAAAAAAACCTTTCCATCCAAACCGTGGGACCACAGGAAAATCATGATCGATCAGACGAAATAGGGGAATCAATTAAAGGGACACAACCAAATGCCATTTATCGAGATGAAGCGGCTTCTCAAATGAACAATCTTAGGACTACAGTATTAATGAACAAAGCAGATGTAGTTGTAGCATTATTTGGTTCTAAATATAAACAGTGGAACACTGCGATGGATGCTGCTACAGCGATTCAACTGGGCAAACCTGTTATACTAGTTCGTCCTGAAGAACTCCACCATGCGTTAAAGGAATTATCCAATAAATCACAAGTAGTTGTAGAAACGTTAGATCAAGCTGTAGAAGCATTGGCTTACATATTGGAATAAATTTGTTAAAAGTAAAAATAGGAAATAGAAATAATGATGTAGCTCTTGGTATATGATCAAGAGCTTTTTGTGTTGCTTGCTGATGACTTTAATCCGAAACCAGACCCCTTATTTTTATCATTTGACTTATAAGAAACCTTAAAAAGGGAAAACATAAAGGAGTAAAAAGGAGGAAAAAAACATGAATGGGATGTACAGTACTTATATCAATATTGGGTTGGTCCTTATCGTGATCATCGGTATTGGTTCGTTAATTTATACGTTTAGGTTAGCTCAAGAGCAAAGGAATGAAGATCAAAGTGGAACATCTACGAAACATCCGATCATTTTAAATCCAGTATTACTTAGTTATGTGATTATTACCCTTTTAATGCTAGTCGGTGCATATTTCTTTTACATTTACGTACTTAAATAAAACTTGAGGGGAGTTATCTTATTATGGAAAGGCAAAAATATTACGTTTCAGTGCAGGCAGGCACCATACTAGAAGAACAAACGGCGGCTTCCTATGAGTTTGAAATATATGCATCAGCTAAAGAACTTACAGAGCTTGAAGAACTATTTAATTTTAGAGAAGATGCAGAACACACTACTTTTATAAGGTCCTTTATACCAGCGATGGCATATCATAATGATCAGGAAAATGATGACTATGATGGAGTGTTAGCTGGTATTTATAAAAAAGTTCATGAATTAGGAACAGAGGAAACTAAAAGGCAGATTGAAAGAATGAGGATTCTATGAATTTTGTAGATATTAGTGTGGAGTTATTTATTGGATTTATACTCCTTTTTTTGATGACAAAAATTTTAGGAAAAACCTCAATTAATCAAGTCACCCCATTTGAATTCATATCTGCCTTAGTGTTGGGTGAACTTGTTGGTAATGCAATATATGATGAGGATATTGGTTTTGGATACATTTTATTTGCTGTTTTTGTTTGGGGTTTATTAATGTACATAGCTGAAATGTTAGAAATAAAATTTTTAAAACTTCGTGGTTTTTTAGAGGGAAACCCTTCCATCGTGATCTATAATGGAATAATCGATCGAAATGAACTAAGAAAAAATAAAATGAGCATCAATCAATTACAAACTCTATTGCGACAAAAAGATACTTTTTCAGTACATGAAGTAGAATTTGCTTTGTTAGAAGCAAATGGTACACTTTCAGTTCTTAAGAAATCATTATATTCAACTACTACACAACAAGATTTAGACATGCATCCACGCCCAACATTCCTATCCGTTACTTTTATCATTGATGGGGAAGTGTTGTTAGATAATTTAACAGCAAGTGGCTTTGATGAAGCTTGGTTGCAAAATGAATTAGTGAAATTAAATATCAAAAGAGTTGAGGATATTTTTTATGCAGAATGGCATCAGGAGGAAGGTCTTTACGTAATACCTATGAAGCAATCCACTGCGAGATGAACATCTCTTCCTCAATTCCCCCGATAAAGTAAGTCACTATTACTTCAAGGAAACTCGTACGATTTCAGCTACATAAGATACTGAACAGGGTATGCGTTTTGAAAGTTGTTCATCACTTGAAATACAAAGCATTGGCAGTACTCATGTGAACGACTTTTGCGGTGTGAGCAAGTGGATGGAATATGGGTACTCCCATTGTGTACATCTCTTTATCTTCCCAGTATAGAAAGTCACAAATACTTCAATAAAAAACTAGCAAGTTGTTCCTCACATGAAATACAAAGCAATGGTAGTACTCATGTGAGCGACTTTTGCGGGGTGGGCAAGTGGAGTGAATATGAGTACCCCCCATTGTGTACATCTCTTCACCTTCCCAGTATAAAAAGCCACAAATACTTCATTGAAAAACTAGCAAGTTGTTCCTCACATGAAATACAAAGCAATGGTAGTACTCATGTGAGCGACTTTTGCGGGGTGGGCAAGTGGAGTGAATATGAGTACTACCATTGAGTTCATTGTCAATTGTGTTCATTTTAAATTGGTTTCATCTCTTTCTTTTAGTGGCTTACGCCTCCATCACTTTTCGACTTTTTCTCCTCAAAAATATCAATCTCCTTCCATTTCCCAAAAAAGTAATATAAAGTGGCTAACAAACAGCTCACTACAAAACTTAATCCAATCCCAATACTAATCCCTATCTCTCCCCAAATAGAGGAAAATAACAAAGCAAGCGGATATCGTAAAACCCAAAATGAAATAATGTTTAAAATCAATACTTGCATCATAGCTCCAGACGAACGTGCAATGCCATTTAATACAAAATTGATTCCGATAAAAGGATAAAAGAATGCAATTGTTTTTAAATAAGTAGTACCAAAAGCGACTGTTTCTGGATTATCCACAAACATTCGAACAAGAAACTCAGCCCCTAGAAAAACGAACAAGCTGATCATTAATGTTAAAGAAACTATAAGGTAAGCTCCTTTTTTTGCTATTTCACTTACTCGATCCCAGCGATCTGCTCCAATATTTTGTCCAGCCATGCTATTTACAACAGAGCCCAATGTAAACGCAGGTAGTAAAATAATATTTTCGATTCTTTGAGCAGCACCAAATCCAGCAATCACATCTTTTCCGAATGAGTTGACAACACTGATCACAACAACTAATCCGCTTGAAATCGCAATCATCTGAAGTCCACCAGGAATACCTAATTTCAGTACAGTTTTTATTTCTTTTTTTTCTGGAAACTTAGGTATAGTAAAAGGAACATTAGCTCTGTAAATGGAGTACCATAGTCCGTATAAAAAGGCGATTGCTTGAGAGATCACAGTAGCATAAGCTGCCCCATCCATCCCTAATCCAAACCCTGAAATAAATAGTGGATCAAGAAAAGTATTCAATATAACCGCTAAAAAAATAAATCGAATAGGTGTTTTGCTGTCTCCTAAGGCTCTTAAGATGGTACCTATAAAATTATAGCCAAACAAAAATATAATTCCTAAAAAATTGATTTGTAGATAAGATTTAGCCAAAGGTAAAATCTCCTCTGGTGTTCCTAACCATTTAAGTAATATATTTGAACAAAAAAATCCAATAATACCGAATAAAATAGACAAAATACCTAAAATGACAACAAATGCATTAAGCGACTGCTTTAAACCTTCTTCGTCATTTTTACCTTTTTGCTGAGACAAAATAGTTAAGGTTGAGCTATTGATTCCAATCATAAATGAAAGGATGGAAAAAAAGATGGGTGCAGAGATAGCGAGTGCACCAAGAGCTTCTGAACCAAGTAAATTCCCCACCCAAAGGCTGTCAATTAATTGATAAGATGATTGTAAAATGTTCCCCAACAATACAGGCGTGGCAAATAAAATCATTTTCTTTTGTATGCTTCCATTTGTAAAGTCGAACTTTTGTTGACTCATTTATTTCTCCAATCCATACATTTTTTTTAGAGTTATGACACAACCTATCCATATACTATAACAAAATCTTATGAAGAATGGAGTAATGGTTATGAAAAGAATTAGCTCTATTTTATTAGCGATAGTACTGTTTTTTGGTGTGATGAGCATTAGCTCTGCTCAAATATTAAATCCAGAAATAATGGTGAATCCACCTGAAAATCAAGATCGCGGAGAAAAAGCAAAAGAAATTAAGCCTGAAAAGAAAGAAGAAGTAAAACCTGAGGAAGAAGTAAAAGAAGAGAAGAAAGATCAAAAAGGTAAAGGAAATGTAAAACCTGAGGAAAAGAAGAAAGATCAAAAAGGTAAAGGAAATGTAAAACCTGAGGAAGAGAAGAAAGACAAAAAGGGTAAGGGAAATGTAAAACCTGAAGAAGAGAAGAAAGACAAAAAAGGTAAGGGAAATGTAAAACCTGAAGAAATGAAGAAAGAAAAAAAGGGCAAAGGAAACATAAAGCCTGAAGAAAATGTTAAAGAAGAACAGAACATAAAACCTGAGGAAAATGTTAAAGAAGAAAAGAAGGGCAAATCAGATATAAAGCCCGAGGAAGAAAAGAAGAAATTTAAGAAAGACATGAAACAAAGTGAAATGAACATGGAAAAAAGCACACCTTCCATGATGAATGAACATAAAGAGGTTCTTTTAAAGCTCAATGATTTAAGAAGAAAAAGCCATGAATTACACATGCAAATCAATGAAAAAAAAGCCGAAATCATTGATTTATGTATAAATGGTGATCATGAAAAAAATGCTATAAAAAAAGCCAAAAAACATTGGAAAAAAGCAAAGGATACACATGATAAGGTACTTGAGATTCATCAGGAATTAATGGATGTCAAAAAAGAATTAATTAAAGCAAATCAAGATCATGACATGGAGAAAGTAAAAGAACTTTTGGATCATACAGTAGCTTTAATGACAGAGTTTAATGAAAAATTAGCTGAAAAAATTACACATTTAGATAAGATGATTGAAGCATTACAATCTTAATAATGAAAAAGAGGGAGAGATTTTATTATGATCTGCCTCTTTTTTTGTTCTCTAAAAAAGTGTCTTCAAAACTGATACATCAACTTCTGTATTATTTTCGTGTATAATAAGGTGAATATTTTTATACATATTAAGTTCACTTTATAAAGGAGATTTTAATGAATACATCATTTCGGTGGCCGAACAACATGGTGTTCGTTAATAATACTAACAATGTCTTACAACAAAATGTTCTATATCCCTTTGCCTTTGATGAAGTATATTGTAGAAAAGTAGGATTAGGACAAACTCCTATGATACATGTGTGGAGGCATCAGAAAGGTTTTGTATTAGGGATGCGTGATTGGAAACTTCCTAATGCAAAAGAGGGCGTTTTATGGCTGCAAAAACAAGGTTATGATGTGATGGTTCGACATTCTGGAGGGGCTGCTGTTCCTTTGGATAAAGGGGTTATTAATATCTCCATTATTTTACCAAAGCTAACCGGTGAAATAAACATACATCATGATTTTGAAATTATGTATCAATATATAAAAAATACACTTAGCGGTTTTCCCCAGGAAATAAATAAAGGCGAGGTTGTTGGCTCTTATTGTCCTGGAGATTATGATTTAAGTATTCATGGATTCAAGTTTTGTGGAATTGCACAAAGAAGACAAACAAAATCATTTATTGTCCATGCATTTGTTGTTGTTGAAGGTAGTGGGTCTCAACGTGCTTCTCTTGTCCGTGATTTTTATAAAATAGCAGCGACTGGTAAAAGTAATGAATTTATAGAGCATCCTCAAGTGCAACCAAACAGCACTGCTAGTTTATCTGAATTGACGAATTTAAACTCTGTTGAAGGTTTTGTAAATCAAATGAAGCAGTATATATCCACAGAGTCCAACATATTTGAGCAAAGTTTTGAATCGAACTCTGTCGAAATGGATAATGATGAGATCCTAGTTATGATGGAAAGGATCAAATCAAGGTATAAACAATAAGCCTAACTCTAAAAATCACATCAACCTTTCAAAAAGTACTTCAGTATCTCCTCAAGCTCATTTTGCCAAAAACCCCACAAATGCTCCCCGTCTTTTTCCACATACTTTAACTTCGTTTTTTTCTCCAATAAAATTCCTTTCGTTATTCGATTGGCTTGGAGGAAATCAAAAGTGTCTCTTTCTGTTTTTACCACATCCTCTTGCAAACCAATAATCATATAAAGCTCTAACCAAGATAAATCATCTTCTAACTCTATACGAGCTTGTGTACGGTCTAAAAATGCGCCAGATAAAGAAATTACTTTTTGAAATAGATCGGGATGATCTAAAGCAAGATGTAAGGATACCGTTCCTCCCAAAGAATCACCTGCAATGATTCGTTCACTCTTATGATTTCTCACAGGATACTTTCCCTCTATAAAAGGAAGGAGTTCATGTATGAAAAACTCCTTATAAATCTCAAAACGTTCTCCTTCTGGAGCGTATTCAGACGTTCTTTTAGATAATTTCACATCTACTCCTACGATAATGACAGGCTCTAAATCCTCCTCTAAAATAAGTCGAGTTGCATGTGTAGCAATTCTTCCAAAATTAAAAAACTGTTCGCCATCTTGGCAATATATCACAGGATATGAAGATAACTCATTATATCCTGGAGGTAGATAAACTCGTAGACTTCTTACATCATCTAATATTGTAGATTGGATCTGTTCTTTGTTTATTGTTCTTTTGTAATATCGTACATCGCTCATAACCATCAACCTTCCATTTATTCAGAGTAATTTTAGTAAATTCAGCACAAAATGATCATGATAAGGTAACAACTAAATTATTTGTAACATAAAGATGGATTTTTTCATATCTGTATTATATAATACTACATACTGTTATATTTAATTTTTAATAATTATATTAATAAAATGGTCTATTAACCCTTTTGTTTAATTATGACAGTTTGTTAATATTGATATAACAGATTAATACAATACTTCATCAGCTAAATACAGGTCATTTTTTTTCTAAATCATAAATGTTAGGTCTGACCCGGATTACTGATGCTTCGATATTATAAAAAATACTTAGGTAGAGGTGAAATTTATTATGGAAGATGTTTCAGTAATGGACAAAGCGAGCTATGAGGTTCGCACAAACAAAGTAGAACTTTTATCCATTCTTTCATTGGATGGTAAAGTAAATGAAGAACTATTACCAAATCTTAGTGATGAGCAGTTAAAGGAATTAATGCGAAGAATGGTCTTTACAAGAACTTGGGATCAAAGAGCAATTAGCTTACAGAGACAAGGAAGGTTAGGTTTCTATGCTCCAGTCTCAGGACAAGAAGCTTCTATGATTGGAAGTGAGTTTGCTTTAAATAAAGAGGATTTTATATGTCCTGGTTATAGAGATATGCCGCAACTCGTATGGCACGGTTTACCAATGTATCAAGCATTCTTATACTCCAAAGGCCATCAACATGGTGGGGAAGTTCCTGAAGGTGTTAATGTGCTCATGCCGCAAATCATCATCGGTGCTCAGATAGTACAGAGTGCGGGTGTAGCAATGGGACTTAAAAAGCGTGGCAAAAAAAATGTAGTCATTACGTATACAGGAGACGGAGGAAGCTCACAAGGTGATTTTTACGAAGGTATGAACTTTGCTGGAGCTTTTAACTTACCTGCTATATTTGTAGTGCAAAACAATGGCTACGCGATTTCAACGCCATCATCAAAACAAACAGCGGCAGAAACGATTGCACAAAAAGGGTTGGCAGCTGGAATTAAGTCTGTACAAGTAGACGGAATGGACGTACTTGCTATGTACAAAGCAGTTCAAGAAGCAGCTGAAAGAGGGCGTAACGGAGAAGGTGCTACATTAATCGAAGCGATCACTTATCGTTTTGGACCCCATTCCATGTCTGGTGATGATCCAACAAAATATCGTACCAAGGATGAAGAATCTAAGTGGGCATTGAAAGACCCAATCGTACGTTTCCGTAAATATTTAGAAACAAAAAACCTTTGGACAGAAGATGATGAAAAGAACACGATTGAAGATGCAAAACAAACGGTAGCTGATCAAATCAAAAAAGCCGAATCAACAGCAAAAATGACGATCCCTGGCTTAATTGATAGTATGTTTGAAACTACACCGCCGCATCTTGAAGAACAAAAAAAAGCTTACTTAGAGAAAGAGGGGAATTAAGTTATGGCACAAATGACAATGATTGAAGCAATCAAAGACGCAATGAGAGTTGAATTGGAAAGAGACGAGAATGTACTGCTATTCGGTGAAGATGTGGGGCATGTCGGCGGTGTATTCCGTGCTACTGAAGGTTTGCAAAAGCAATTTGGAGAAGATCGAGTTTTTGATACCCCATTAGCAGAATCAGGTATTGGTGGATTAGCACTAGGATTAGGGGTGCAAGGCTTTCGTCCGATAGCGGAAATTCAATTTGTTGGTTTTATTTTTGAAGTCATGGATTCTATTTGCGCACAGGCATCTCGCATGCGTTACCGTTCAGGTGGAAAATACAATAGCCCGATTACGTTTAGAACTCCATTTGGAGGGGGCGTGCACGCACCAGAACTTCATACAGATAGTTTAGAAGGTTTAATGATGCAAACACCAGGAATCAAGGTTGTAATACCATCCAACCCATACGATGCAAAAGGTTTGTTGATTTCTGCAATTCGTGATAACGATCCTGTCTTTTTTATGGAGCATTTAAAACTTTATCGTTCTTTCAGAGGTGAAGTTCCAGAGGGCGAATACACAGTACCAATTGGAAAAGCAAACGTTGTTCGTGAAGGCAGTGATGTGACCATTATTACTTATGGCAATATGGTCCATACTTCATTAAAAGCAGCGGAAGAATTAGAAAAACAAGGCGTACAAGCAGAAGTGATTGATTTACGTACTTTAATGCCTTTAGATATAGAAACTATTGTTGAGTCAGTGAAGAAAACCAATCGTGCCATTGTAGTTCAAGAAGCTCAAAAAACTTCAGGTGCAGCAGCGGAAATTATGGCCCAAATAAACGAAAAAGCGATATTACACCTAGAGGCTCCAGTCATCAGAGTAGCAGCACCAGATACAGTTGTAGCATTCGGACAAATCGAAAAAGAATGGCTGCCAAATGAAAAAAGAGTGATCGCAGGTGTGAAAGAAGTAATCAATTTCTAAAAAGGAGGTTCATAAATTGGGACTTTTTCAATATAAAATGCCGGAATTAGGCGAGGGTTTACATGAAGGTGAGATCGTAAAGTGGAACGTATCTCAAGGGGATATGATTAATGAAGACGATATACTAATGGAAGTTCAGAACGATAAAGCTGTCGTTGAGGTTCCTTCACCAGTGACGGGTAAAATAGCTGAATTAAAAGTAGAAGAAGGTACGGTAGCTGTAGTAGGGGATATATTAGCAACGATTGAAGTTGAAGGGGAAGTAGAGAGTAGTGCAGATGAGCCTGCTGTTAATGCTCAAGCGGAACCAGAACAGCCTTCTAACGAAGTGGTTGTTGAGGTAACACCTGACGAAGTATCTTCTCAAGCACCTGCACCAGTAGATCATAGAGAAGTTCTTGCAACGCCAAGTGTTCGTAAACTTGCAAGAGATAAAGGTGTACAGATAGATCAAGTTCACGGTACTGGAAAAAATGGACGCATTACGAAAGAAGACGTTCTTTCCTTCTCTGCAGGAGGAGCCGCAGTACAAACAGAAGCAGCTCCAATTGAAGTTTTAGTTGAAACGGAACAACCCAAACAAGCCGCAACGCCAGCAGCAAGTGCAGCAGCTGTACCCGCAGGAGCAGAAGAGTTAGAAGAAAGAGTTCCATTGAAGGGAATACGTAAAGTCATTGCGAATGCGATGGTGAAATCGGTATATACTGCGCCTCATGTTACGATCATGGATGAAGTAGACGTTACAAAACTTGTCGAATATAGAGAACAAGTGAAACCGTTAATGGAGAAAAAAGGCATCAAAGTGACCTACTTGCCTTATATCGTAAAAGCATTAGTTGCTGCTTTGCGTGAATATCCAGTTTTGAATGCATCTATTGATGATGACAAACAGGAAATCGTATATAAAAAATACTTTAATATCGGAATTGCTACAGATACAGATAATGGTTTAATGGTTCCTGTAGTTAAAAATGCAAATGCGAAAAACATTTGGACTATCGCCCAAGAAATTAAAGATTTATCAACAGGTGCCCGTGAAGGTAAATTAACTGCAAATGAGTTAAAAGGAAGCACGATGAGCATCACAAATATTGGTTCTGCTGGCGGTATGTTTTTTACACCAGTTATCAATCATCCTGAAGTTGCTATTTTAGGAACAGGACGTATTACGGAGAAACCTGTAGTCAAAGATGGTGAGATCGCGGTCGGAAAAGTGATGGCATTGTCTTTAAGTTTTGACCACCGTATTATTGATGGAGCAACAGCTCAATATGCAATGAATTACATTAAACAGCTGTTAGAGGACCCGCAGTTGTTAGTCATGGAGGTGTAAAACATGGTAGTAGGAGATTTCGTTGAAGAAGTTGACGTTCTGGTTGTTGGCGCTGGACCAGGTGGATATGTAGCAGCCATTCGTGCTGCACAGCTTGGTAAAAAAGTAACGATTGTAGATAAAGATGCACTTGGCGGTGTATGTTTAAATCGTGGTTGTATTCCATCAAAGGCTCTAATTTCAGCAGCGGAGAAATTTGAATCACTAAGCCATGGAGCGGACATTGGAATTCAAGCGGATAATATAAGTGTTGATTATGCAAAAGTACAAGCTTGGAAAGACGGTATCGTCCAAAAACAAACGGGTGGTGTTGGTTTCCTACTTAAGGGGAACGATGTTCAAATTCTAAGTGGAGAAGTATTTTTCATTGAAGAGAATGTTGCCAGTGTAAGCAACGATGAAGAAGGAAAACGTTTAAAGTTTAACTCTTGTATTATTGCAACAGGGACTAGACCGATTGAATTAAAAACCTTCCCGTTCGGGGATCGTATTATTTCTTCAACAGAGGCTTTATCATTACAAGAAATTCCGAAAAGTATGATTGTCATCGGTGGAGGATACATTGGAATTGAGTTAGGACAAACATATGCAAAGTTTGGAACTAAGGTTACGGTTCTAGAAGGAGCGGACACGATCTTACCAGGTTTTGAAAAAGAGATGACTCGTTTTGTTAGCAAAAATCTAAAGAAATCGAACGTTGAAGTATATAACAATGCGATGGCGAAAAGCTCAGAGGTAACTGACAATGATGTGACTGTGACCTTTGAAGTGAAGGGCGAAGAAAAACAAGTGACAGCGGAATATGTGCTTGTTACTGTAGGCCGCCGTCCGAACACTGATCAACTAGGTCTTGAAAATATCGGAGTGAAACTGACAGATCGTGGATTAGTGGAAATCGATCATCAATGTAAAACTAGTGTACCTAACATTTATGCGATAGGTGATATCGTAGAAGGTTATGCACTAGCCCATAAAGCAAGTTATGAAGGGAAGGTTGCAGCAGAAGTCATTGCAGGTCAACCTAGTATCATTGATTATAAAGCGATTCCTGAAGTTGTATTTTCTGATCCAGAAATGGCGAGTGTTGGCTTGAAGGAAAGAGATGCGAAAGAAAAGGGAATCGACATTGTAATGAATAAATTTAATTATGGCGGTAACGGACGTGCGATGTCCAAAAACGCTACAGATGGATTTGTAAAAATTATTGCAGAAAAAGAAACAGGTATCGTGCTCGGTGGACAAATTGTAGGTCAAGAAGCCTCTAATTTAATCGCTGAACTTGGTTTAGCAGTGGAAATGGGTTCAACCTTAGAGGACATTTCTTTAACCATCCATGCGCATCCATCGCTAGGAGAAATCGTAATGGAAGCAGCAGAAGGTGCGTTAGGTCATGGAGTTCATCAAATAAAAAAGTGAACTCGTTTAAGTAAATAGAATGATGACTAGGGAACGTGCTAATGGCTAGAGTCCATTAGTGCGTTTTTACTAGTGTCTGCTGATCCAATCGCTTAGACACAGGGGATAAACTACAGCCATCTTTGGAATATTAACCATGCCAAAGGTTTTCTTTCTTGGAAAAATATAAATTTAGGAGGAACAGACAGTGAAGGAAACAAAACTAGCAAGGTTATTGGTTTGTATATGGGTAATATTCGGTTTGGTGATGAGTGCAAACTTTGTTAATAGCGTGTATGGGTACACTGGAGACGTATATCATTTTGGATTAAAAAAGAGTCGAAATGGTGATCCTGCTTCAATAGAACAAGAGGGTTTTTCAGATCTTTTAAAAAAACACGGTGCAATTTTTCTAGGGGACACCTCCCAAAAAGTACTGTATTTAACATTTGATAATGGATATGAGAATGGGCACACTATAAAAATTTTGGATGTATTAAATGAAAAAAGGGTACCCGCAGTTTTTTTTGTGACAGGTCAATATGTAAAAGAACAACCTGATTTATTAAAGAGGATGGTAAATGAAGGTCACTTAATTGGTAATCATTCTTGGGGGCACCCGGATATGTCTACTATTTCTGATACTCGTATAGAGGAGGAGCTGGATAAGGTACAGGAAGCAGTTGCTGAGGTGACAGGGCAGTGGCAAATGGAATATATGAGACCGCCAAGAGGGATTTTTAATGATCGTGTTCTTGAAATCAGCAGCAAGTTAGGATATACGAATGTTTTCTGGTCTCTAGCTTATAAAGATTGGGATACGAAAGCTCAAAAGGGATGGAAATATGCATACGACAGTGTCATGAGACAACTGCATCCAGGTGCTGTGATTCTTTTGCATTCAGTTTCTAAGGATAACGCAGAAGCTTTGGATAACATTATTGATGATGCTCGTAAACAAGGATATTCGTTTAAACGGATTGATGAGCTAAGTGTGAAGAATTATCAGTGACGCTTTCTTCCTCACTTTTTGTTTATTAAATGGTATTTCTTTTTGTGGATTATTTGAAACTGGACTGTTACAATTACGTATAGAATGATTACTATTATCATACATAATATTGGAAAGAAACAGAGAGGGGAAAAAATATGGAAGTCATTAATGGGGAAGGAAAGTCATCTAACTCCCAGATGCCTCCGTTACCACCAGGAGCGATTAAAAAAGGGGTAATAGGGCTTGTATTAGTTTTGATTGTTTTAGCAGGAATAACGATGTTTTACACAGTGGAGGAGCAAGAGCATGCTGCAATTTTAACATTTGGGAAATACACAGATACTGTAATAGAATCGGGATTGCATTTTAAAGCACCTTATCCGATTCAACAGGTCGTTAAATTGCCGGCTAAAAGAACTCAGCAAATTTATATCGGTTACGATGTGATTAATGGTCAAACCGTAGCAAAAGAGGAAGAGGCTCTAATGATCACAGGGGATGAAAACATCGTTTCAGCAGATGCAGTAGTCGAGTGGAGAATCAGTGACATTCGAGACTATCTATACAACATTGATAATCCAGAAGAATTTCTTAAAAATTCAGCTGTTGCATCCATTCGTTCTGTAATGGGTTCTACGAATTTAGATTTTGCAATTACAGAAGGTAAGACGCAAATTCAAAGTGAAGTGTATAAAAAATTAATTGAATTGCAGGATGTTTATTCTACAGGTATTCAAGTCATGGATATTAAATTTCAGGATATAGAACCTCCTGAAGGTGAAGTTCAAGCTGCTTTTAAAGCTGTTACAGATGCTAGAGAAGAGAAAAATACAAAAATTAATAATGCACAGGAGTATATGAATGATCGTTTGCCAAAAGCGAGAGGGGAAGCACAAGCATTAATTGAAAATGCAGAAGCAGACAAAAAATCAAGAATTTTAAACGCACAGGGTGACGTTGAAAAATTTAATGCCATTTATACTGAATATGTGAAAAGTCCTACGATTACAGAAAATCGCTTAGTGATAGAAACGTTAGAAAAAATTCTTCCTAATGCGAAAGTTGTAGTTACAGATGATTCAGGAGATACCGTAAAATATTTACCTTTAAATGAACTAACAAATAGTAAATCAACAAATAAATCATCACAAGGAGGAGAGTCACAATGAATAATCAAAAGAAATTAATAACAGCAATCATCGTTGTAGCTTTAGTTATTTTATTGGGATTTACCTCTCTCTTTATTGTGAATGAAGGGGAATACAAAGTCGTATTACAATTTGGCGAAGCTGTTCAAATTTATCAAGACCCAGGGATTAAATTTAAAATTCCATTTATCCAATCTGTGACTTCACTTCCTAAGAGACAAATGTTATATGATAGCAATCCAACACCGATTTTAACAAAGGATAAAAAACCGATCGAAGTGGATAATTATACGGTCTGGAGAATTGAAAATCCGAAACAATTTTTACAAACAGCACAAACGTTAAGTAATGGTGAAAAAAGAATTGATAATGCTGTATATAACACTGTAAGGCGTAAATTGTCTGAGATTGATTATGGAGACATTATTAGTGAGACCGGATCTGCACGTGGAGATTTAAACAAACAAATTTCCGATGAAGTGGCAAGTGTGTTAGAACGTGATAAATATGGAATCAAAATTGTAGATGTACGTATTAAAAGAACAGATTTACCGAATGAAAATAAAGAGAGTGTATTTAAGAGAATGATCTCAGATCGCCGTGCAATTGCTGCTAGATACCTTTCTGAGGGTGATGAGGAATACCGTAAAATTACTTCCAATGCAGATCGATTAGCGAAGGAACTTATAGCAGAAGCTCAAGCATCATCTAAGAAAATTATTGCTGAAGGAGAACAAGAAGCAGCAAGTATTTACAATGCAGCTTATGGAAAAGACGCTGAATTTTATAAATTGTATCGCACATTAGAAAGTTATATAACCACCTTCCAAGGTGAACCGATCATTATGTTACCTATTACCTCACCATATGCACAGATTTTATTAGGAAGATAACAACACAACATTTTACCAACTTGGTGAATTTATAGATCTTAAGAACTATTTAGAAGTATAGGAGTCCTTTTTTTAGGAATAAACTCCTATACTTTTAATTATTTATGCAGCAGGATTTTTTTTCCTATCTGTCGAAGATTGTCTGATACAATGTAATAAAAGTACTAAAAAAGGGAATATATTGACGTTTGTTATCACTTTTTAAGGAGATCAGCATATGAACAAAAGTACAATTATTGGTTTGTTTATTGGGTTACTGTCTTTAGGTTTTGGTATGGTTTTAAAAGGTGCAAGTCTTTTATCTTTATTTAATTTTACTGCATTACTTATTATAATCGGAGGAACCATTGCATCTGTCATGATTGGATTTCCAATGTATGAACTAAAAAAAATCCCTCAATTATTTAAAATTCTTTTTACAGAGCAAAAACTATTAACACAACAAGAAACAATTGCTGTTTTTAAAGACTGGGCAATGATAACAAGAAGAGAAGGATTACTTGTTCTTGAAAATAAAATGAATGATATTGAAGAACCTTTTTTGAAAAACGGGATGCGAATGATTATTGATGGTAATGATCCTGATTTTGTGAGAGAGGTATTAATGGAAGATATATCTGCAACTGAAAACAGGCATGAGGCTGGGGCACAGATCTTTACACAAGCGGGTACTTATGCACCAACTTTAGGCGTGTTGGGGGCTGTTGTTGGTTTAATAGCAGCTTTGAGTACTTTAAATGATGTAGATATCTTAGGTCGTTCTATTGCCGCTGCATTTATCGCAACTTTATTAGGTATTTTTACGGGATATGTGTTATGGCATCCTTTTGCGAATAAGCTGAGACGTTTATCTCAAAGGGAAATTGAGTTGAAACTTATGATGGTTGAAGGATTGCTTTCTATTCAATCAGGTATTTCAAGTGCTGCGATTCAACATAAGTTATCCGTATTTCTTCCTCAAAATGAACGAAATCAAGAGAGGAAAGGAAGTAAGGAGAGTGTAGCTGGTGAAACGTACGCGGAAGTTAGATAATCACACTAAAATCGATGAATCTTGGCTCATCCCATATGCAGATTTATTAGTTTTGCTGCTTGCTTTATTTATTGTATTATTCAGTTCAAGTGAAATTGATTCTGAAAAAATGAAGAAGCTTGCAAGTTCATTGAATGCCTATTTGGATGGTGGCACGAGTATACTTGAAGGAGATACCAGAGTGAAATCTGCAGATGATTTCGATAACGGTGATTTAACTTCTATTGATGAAACCAATTTCACTCCACATTATGAATATGATTTAGAGAGTTTAAAAAATCAGCTGCAGGCATACATAGATAACAATGAATTGACCTCTCAATTAAAAATAGAAATGGATAAATATTTGCTAAAGTTAACGATAAGTGATAATACTTTATTTGAACCTGGGAGTGCGGATGTGAAGTTTGGATCTAGAAAACTAGCGATCACGATTGCAGAATTGCTCGAGAATTATCCGGACTATGAAGTGTTAGTAGCAGGACATACAGACAATATTCCACATCATTCAGAACAATTTGAATCTAATTGGGAGCTTAGTTCAACAAGAGCTTTAAATTATATGCGAATTTTGTTAGAGAATGAAAAATTAGATCCGCAAAACTTTAGTGCAATTGGATATAGTGAATATCATCCTGTAGCAACGAATGACACTTCAGAAGGGCGTGAAGCGAACCGTCGAGTAGAGGTTCTGATTACTAAAGTATTTGAAAGTACTCAAAATTAGACTTCCATATAGAAGGATTGATGAATCAGCAAAAAGAGTGCTTAAAAACGTTAACAGATGATGTGTTTTATGCTCTTGGTTCTAATAGTCAAATCAGCCTAGGGCAAGGTGCCATTACATATGAAAAAAGTAAGCATAGGATCAAAATTGAAGTTGATAATATCATTAATGTAGTTAGTTTGATTTAATTACTTAAATTAATAACATAACAGAGCTCTTTTTTACATTCCAGCCTATAGATAAGAGTCCAAGCAACTTTATTAAATTGTTCATAAGATAGAATGAACGGATAATTTATGAAGTTAGGAGGTAAGTTTATGGGATTAAAGAAAGGATCTTTTGTTGTTGCTGATACGGTTTCGGTAGATGATCCATATGATATTAATGATCCAAATGTAATTAATCTTGTTGGAGACGCACCTACAGTTGTAGCTTCTGTCGACGTATGTATCAAACAACCACAGAAAACACAAGTATCACTGGATTCAATGGCTCAAATCGCTGTTATAGATGAAGAAGCTAATGTAACTTTTGAAGTAATCTATGAGATCTTGCGTAATGATACTACCATAGCAACAATCAATGATGAAATGGATTATGTAACAGCTAACCAAGGAAGACATACAAACTTTCCAAACTTTCCTTTAGTGGATAATAATCCAAGTGCTGGACTTAATACGTATAACCTCAGATGTACATTGGTTACTCCTCCTCCTGAGGGTAGTCTTACTGTTGGTTCCCGAAGTCTTAAAGCTACAGTATTTGAATGCTAGATACTAGTTTGAAAATAAAATTTTATGATTAAACGGTTAACAGAATGCGCTGCTATAGCGCTTTTTTTATTGGGAAATAATCATCCAGTGTGCTAGGGATGGGAATACATACTCCTTTAATTATTAAAATGATGATAAGAAGTAGGGGCAAAATATCTTGGGTAAACATACTTTAACTATGAAAGAGGTTATGGAGGTTAAAGAATATGATTGCGCATGTAGTCAAAGAAGGGGAAAATTTGTGGGGTATATCTCAAAAGTATGGCATTCCACTACAAATGATTATAAAACAGAATCATCTTACTAGTGGAATGATTTATATAGGTCAGACATTAATGATACCAACTATGGAACATGCACATATAGTGAAATCTGGGGACACATTATACGATTTATGTCAAACTTATGGAATTTCGGTGAATGAAATTATGGAAGCAAACAATTTAAGCAACACTGTGATCTATGTAGGTCAAAAGTTAATCATCCCCAAAAAAGGCGAATGGTATATTGTCCAAAGTGGAGATACACTATTTGCAATCTCAAGTAGATACGGAGTAACTGTACAGGAAATCGTGGATGTTAACAATCTAAGTGATGCCGGGTATATCTATGTAGGTCAAATGTTATATATCCCTGCCAGCTCTGAACCTGTGGAACCACCACAACCAACAGAGCCACCAGAAGTTAATGTGTACATTGTCAAATCGGGAGATTCTCTAAATACAATATCAAATCAATCTAATGTTCCTATTGATACCTTAATAAAAATCAACAATATATTAGATCCCGATAGTATTTATATCGGTCAAATGTTGATTGTGCCAATTAAACCGGAAACAGGCGAATATCACATTGTTGTACCAGGTGATACGCTAACTAAAATCGCACAATATCATAATGTGAACCGAAATGAATTAATGAGGATGAATGGATTAACAGATCCGAATAAGATTAGAGTAGGTCAAGTATTGATGCTTCCTCCACCTGTACCCGTCTAATGTTTTATGTTTATTTAGAAATCATAACCTCTGTGCAAAAAAACTCAAAAAATAGTCATTTGTCACAAAAAATAGGCATTTGACCGAGGCAATTTATCAGGGTTCATCATACCTTATCAATGAGATAAATATTAGTTGAGTTAAACATCATCAACATTAGGAGGTTTTTTTACATTATGATTTATGTAGTACAGGCGAACGATACATTGAATGAAATCGCAGCAAAATATGGTGTTACCGTTCAAGCGATTATGGAAGTGAATGGAATTACAAATCAGGATTATATTGTTGTAGGTCAAAAGCTTTATATACCTACAATTGGTGTAGCAGATACCTATATTGTTCAACCGGGAGATACGCTAAATGATATTGCGGCTGCATATAATGTTTCAGTATCTGATCTTATTCGATTAAATAATCTTCAGGATCCCAATATGTTATATGTGGGTCAAATGCTGAAAATTCCAGTACCTATGGAAATGGAAACTTATGTAGTACAGCCAGGTGATTCATTATATATGATTTCTCAGAAATTTGGAGTACCTATTATTGACTTAGTTGAGATTAATAATATTACTGAAGAAAGTTACCTTTATGTAGGTCAGATACTGTACATTCCAAAGGCGCAACCAGCACCAGAAGAACCTATAGCGGGAACTTACGTTGTACAGTCTGGTGACACATTAAACGCGATTTCACAACGTTCAGGTGTTTCTGTGGAAGATTTGATGGCAATTAATAATATTTCAGATCCAAATATGCTTTATGTAGGTCAAGTATTACGAGTCCCTGTTCTTCCAGAGCCAGGTGTGGCGTACCATATCGTTAAACCAAGGGAGACGATTTGGAGAATTGCACGAATGTATGGTATTAGAGCAAGAAGATTGATGAGATATAACAATATTATTTCTCCTTTGGATTTATATGTAGGTCAAGTGCTCTTAATTCCGGAAGCTATGACAGAACCAGAGCCTGAACCAGAGCCTGAACCAGAGCCAGAGCCAGAACCGGAAGAAGTTTATCATACAGTTCTTGAAGGAGAAACATTTGAAACTATAGCAAATCAATATGGTATAACTGCTAGAGAGTTGGCAGATTACAATGGTATGCAGGTAGGAACTATGCCTGAACCTGGCACTGCTCTTAAAATTCCACCTGCTTCAATGTCCTAAATTCCATTTTACCCATTATCAATTATCAATTAATCCATAAAGCTCCGATTGCCTATTGGGGCTCTTTTTTATGCAGCCAAAAATGATACTGTGTGCTAATTTCCCAAACCTTCAAATAAACCCTAATAAAATATTGGATTTGATTTATTATGATTGCCCAAAAACCTACCCACATCATAGAGACAGAAAAAAATAAAGCTGTAAATACGCCAATGATAATAATAATGATTAGACTTAAACCATTAGTAATTACTATATTTTTTAACATAAATACAACTGGTGATGTGATATTATTGCTCGTGGTTTTACCCCATTGAATATACATGAATAGGATATGGATAATCCAAACATATACGATATAAGCTATCAATACAGGGGTAACATTCCAAAGTAATGAATACGGAGTAGTATAAGTTTCTAGTGTATTTTTTAAAAATGGGAATATCCAATAAAGAGGTAAACTAAAGAACAACAGATGGATGCAAGAAATGATAAAAAATGACCTACCCAATTTAATAACCCCTTGTAAAAACAAAGGTTTATCAGATTTGGACTCCTTATGATGTATAGCATAAAAAAGTCCTGCATTCAGTAGTGGGGATACTATCCAGCGTATACCTATGAATATCAAGAGAGGAGAGAGGAACTTTAACATGAAATCTCCATCTGTGATTAAATACTGACCTTCTATAATAAATAACTGTCTAGCGTCCATAATGCTAGAGTCTGGAAAACGTAGTGAAATTGAGATAATGACACTTTCAATCCATTGAAATAATAAGATCCCACATACTAGCTGATACATTGAAAATAATAAGATATAAACCATATTTTGATTTGTTGTTTTCAATCCTTGTTTTATTATATTTACTATCATCATATCACCTCACCACATCTTGGCGTTTAATATTGCTTCAATCCATTGGATCAAAACTAAATTCCATCTTGTTTTTGTTTCTGAATTTATAGAAGTTTTTTTAAAGTTGTTAATATGTTTATTTTCTAAAATCATCGTATGCTCAGGATCAATGGCAATCCAATTTAAGACGGATGTATGATGAAACGTAAACATTTTATGTTTCTCAATTCCATCCCAAGTTTTTTCTATGGAAGTTCCATCCTCAAAAGTGAATAGAATGGATAGAGGTTTATGGTGTGATGCCCCATTTTTTTGTATCAGCACTTGATGTTTATATAACGTTTGTTCTTGATTAGTGATCTTGTTGATGTTAATCGATTGTACTGCATAATCAACCATTTTATTGTCATAAATAAAAGTATTGAAATACTGATCCCAATCTTGAGCAGTGACGTCTTCTAATACAGCTTGGAAATCTTCGGTAGAGGGATGCTTGAATTTCCATCGTTGGAAGTATGTTTTTAATACTTTGTTCATTTGAGCTGTGCCTATGATATGCTCAATATCACGTAACACTAACTTCCCTCTAACATACACGTTTTGGGCGTATTCATTTTTATATTCGTATTCCCAGGCGTTTTGCTTAAGGGGTGCAGGAGACGATACATAACTAGCTTCATAATGGTTTATTGACCGTATTCCATACTCTTTTTCCATTACTTTATCCTCAGCATAAGAGGTGAAAGCTTCGTCTAACCAAGCTTCTTCAAATTCATTTGAAGCGACCATACCATACCAGAATTGATGTCCAATTTCGTGTATAATGACTCTTTCTAACGAACTATCTTTTTCCTTTTCAGAAGCAGACCAAGCGGTTACTAAAGTAGGGTATTCCATGCCACCAGCCCCATTTGCCCCATCTGGAGGAACAACGATAGATAAAGTAGGGTAAGGATATTGACCATACCAATTTGTGAAGTTGTTTAAGGCGGATTTAGCAGCATATAAGTAGCGTTCTTTTAAGTCGATATGAAGAGGATCTAAGTATAATTTAATGTTAACCCCCTTTATATTTTCTGAACGATAGAATTCCTCTATGACCTTAAATTGAGGAGAAGCAGACCATGCAAAGTCATGGACATCTGCGGCTTTAAAGTGATAAGTTGTATCCTTGTTATTTTCCTCTAAATTTTTCTCTGCTATTATGGATTGATTTGACGTATGATCAATTGTAGTTTCAGATTTGTCTATCTCTATTCCTGTTGCAGCTACAATGTAATTCGATGGAACTTTGATGTTTACATCATAAGTACCAAAATTAGCATAAAACTCTGAATTGCCATGGTATTGGTGCAAATTCCATCCCTCTTTACTTCTACCACGCACCCCAGACACTTCGTAAGCTGCAACTTTCGGGAACCACTGCCCAGCCATAACGAAATCTCCAGCATATCCCATCCTTGCAAAAACATAAGGCAAGTGGACGGTAAATCTCATATGAAGTGTGATTTCTTCACCAGGTAAAACAGATTGTGGGAGTTTCAATCCCATCAATGTATAATCATTTGGATTTTTGTCATCAGGTTGAATAAAAAAAGTTTGCTGTGACAAGTCCTTCCCATTATTTAACCTTATGTTATGTATAGACATACTTCCAAAACTATCTTTTTTCATTTTATCGTTTCTTAAACTCCCACCTGACTCAATATTGAAGCTGGTTTTTTTGGATTGAAATGCATTCGGATATAAGTGAAAATAGATTTCATTCACAGGCTGTTCTCCTGGGTTAATCCAAGTTATTTTTTGAGAACCAAGCAACTTTTTATTTTCTTCATCTAGCTTTACATCAATGTTGTAATGCACGATCCGTGAACTTAGAGGTTTTGAATCTTCTGGATAATCTAATTGTATAAATTCAGCTTGTTTCTCGAGGGAGGCATTCTCATCTAAAACAGTCGCAACACTTCTTTCATTTTCATGGTTGAATTGGATGGTGTTCCAAAGCGTGATGAATAATAAAAAGATAATCGATAAACCGGTTATAAAAATTAATACATTTCCAAAAAATTTCTTTTGCAACATGTCATTCCACCTCTGTTCATTTTTCTCCGTATAATATAAGTTCACGACAACGAAAATGATTAACCTACTTCGAGGTTAGGAGTCATGATTTAATGTATATGCTTGTTCCATCTCTTGTAGTAGAGTGAATCCTAGATATTAGTCAGTTAATGATCGAACTCTTGCATAGAGTTGAACTTGGGTGATTGCATAATTTACAGAAAAAATTTGTTTATCATTGATATTTTTTGTATGCTAAAATTAGTTTACATCTATTGGAGAATAGGACGGTGTTATACGAATGGATTTTGATAAAAAAAAGGGAAAAAAGAATTTATCTTTGAATGTAGTTAGCAATAAAGAGCATAAAGGTTTTGGAGCGGGGATGATTAATCTTAGCCAAATGTCGAGTATGATCATAGATGGGGATAAAGCTTATATAGATATTGGAGCTATGCATGCTAAAAGTAAGGTGGAAAAAGGAATTAAATTTCTAACAGATAAAGAGGAAGTACCTAATGGTAGGAAGTGTTGGGTTGCATGGGTGGCTGTTGATCGCAATGAAGAAGGCTCTTATTACGCAGGTGTTACGGTATGTGAAATGTTAATTGATGAAGAAGCAAGAAGAGGGTGGAAGATTCTCGCAGATCATGTAAATAAGATGGACAAAGCGCTTAAACGTAAATTTATTTTAGATGGTTTAGATGAGACGGAGAAAACAGCCCTGCGAACGGCTTTAATGGAAAATAATCAAGAGTGGTGGGAAAACTCACCAGATGAGCTTAAGGATGGATTAAGTGAACTAATGAATTGATTAAGTAAAACTAATGAATCAACTATTACTTCAATTATGGGTGAATATGTAAATTAATTTTATCTACATGTGCAAAGTGGAATGATAAGGAGTTTATATAACTTACTGTCATTCCACTTAATTTAAAAGCATTAGGCTTATTGGTATAGACAACTAGAATTCTATGTTATAAGATGGAAAATAAGAATGACTTTTCTATTTATAAAAACAAGGGGTGGGTGAAAGTGGAAGTCATTACCGTAACGGATTATAATGAAATGAGTATACAAGCAGCAGAGTATATCATCTCAAAAGTAAGATCAAGTAACAGTATTAATTTAGGTTTAGCAACGGGAGGGACACCATTAGGTTTATATAAATACATGGTTTTAGATTTTCAAAAGAATACAACAGATTATCGACATGTCATCAGTTTTAACTTAGATGAATATGTCGGGCTTTCAGAAGTTTACCCTAATAGTTATCACTATTACATGAAAGAAAATTTGTTTAACCATATTAATATATTGGATTCAAATGTCCACCTGCCAAATGGAAATGGAGCTTCTTTACAGAAAGAATGTGCTCTTTATGATAAATTAATAAAAGAGTGTGGAGGGATTGATGTTCAGGTTTTGGGTATTGGACAAAATGGGCACATTGGATTTAACGAACCTGGCACATCATTTGGTACGAAAACACACGTTGTAAAACTTACCGAATCTACACGACAAGCAAATAAACATAATTTTGATAACTTGGATGAAGTACCTACACATGCGATTACGATGGGGATACAGTCTATAATGAACAGTAGGGAAATTCTTTTACTAGCATCAGGTACTGAGAAAAGTACAGCGATTTATAAATTATTGCAAGGTGATTTAAATGAGCAATTTCCAGCATCTGTTTTACAATTACATCCGAACGTGACAATCATTGTAGACGAACAGTCACTTTCCTCAGGTATTTCAATATAGGATATAACAACATAATTTGATTTATAGTTTAGGATAGATCTAGAAAGGAAGCGTGAAATGATTAATAAAAATTCCCCACTACCTATTTATTATCAACTCGCCGAACTGATTAAAGGTAAGATAGTGAATGGAGATATACAAGCAGGGGACTTGATTCCTTCTGAACGTCAATTTTCAGAACAGTTTGATATCAGTCGCATGACAGTTAGACAAGCCATTAATAATCTGGTGAATGAGGGCTATTTGTATAGACATAAAGGAAAAGGTACATATGTAACAAGCAAAAAACTTGAACATAAATTTGTTGGTGAATTAACGAGTTTTACAGAGGATATGAAACAAGAAGGGTATGAGCCTAGTAGCCAATGGATTCATTTTGAGAAAATTGAAGCTTCTAAAGAAGTCGCCAACTATTTAAAAGTTGAACCAAATGAACCAGTATATGAAATGAAACGTGTACGCTTAGCAGATCAAGTGCCGATTGCGATTGAAACGGTCTATATGTCAGCACAGCTCATACCTAATTTGACGCAACAACAAATGGAACAACAATCACTATATCAGTATATAGAAAAACAATATGGAGTGAACATAGTGGATGGAGTGCAGACAATAGAATCAACCATTGCTTCAGAACAGGAAGTGATCTTTTTGAAAGTACCAGAAGGCGCACCAATATTACGCATGCAGCAACAAACCTTTTTGGAAGGCAAAACGCCTTTGGAATTTGTTATATCTTCTTATCGTGCTGATCGGTATAAATTTACGATTGAAATCAGAAGGACTTTTTAATATTGAATCTTTTTCAATTTTCCAATTGAATTAAAAACTAATTTTTAATGTTATTTTCATTTTATGGACATTTTCCCGACATATTCAAAATTTATATTATAAGTGTACTTGATGTACATTAAAAAATTTGGAGGGAAGTAAAATGAATAAAAAATTTTTATCTGTAGCAGTAGCAGCAACATTAGTAGTTAGTGCAGTTGGTGTAGGAAGTGCTTTTGCCGGTGAAACTGAGAAAGGAGCAGATCCACTTCGCTTGAAAACACCTAAGATGAATCAGGAGAAGTTTATTGAAGCGTGGGGTCAACTATCTGATGAAGAAAAAGAAGCAAGATTGATTGAGAAAGCTCAAAGTGTGGGTATAGAAACTGACGGAAAAACGTTTGAAGAACTTCAAGAGGAATTAAGAGCTTATGCTTCAGAGAATGGCCCTAAAGGTAAAAGAGGTCATGGACCAAAAGGAAAAGGGATGAATTTAGAGAATTTAGCTGAAAAATGGGATGAATTCTCGGAAGAACAGCAAAATCAATTTTTTGAAAGAGCAGCTAAACTAGGTATTGAAACAGATGGAAAGTCCATTGAAGAAGTATTAGCTGCGCTTCAAGATCTTCATGAAGTTAGAGTGATTGAAAAGGCAGAGGAATTAGGCATTGATACAGAAGGAAAAACCATTGAAGAAATACAAGAGGAATTAAAAGTACTTGCTCCAGAACGTGCTAAAAGAGGGCATGGTTCAAAAGGCTTAAAATTTAACAAAGAAAAATTTATTGAATCATGGAACCAATTGTCAGATGAAGAAAAAGAAGTTAGGTTATTCGAACATGCTGAAAAACTAGGCATTGATACAGAAGGAAAAACGTTTGAGGAAATTCAAGCTGAGTTACAGGAGCAGCGTGAAGCGAGACTGTTTGAAAAAGCACAGAAACTTGGTATTGATACAGAAGGAAAAACGGTAGATCAAATTAAAGAAGAAATGAAAGAGATGGCTCCTAAAAGGGGTGAGGAACTTGAGGTTACTGTTTAAACCAAAAGTATATAAATAAATAGAAGAGCAGGGAATTAACGTTCCTTGCTCTTTTCTCTATAATTAGTTATTCCACCAGCGTTTCAAGTCGTTCCACCATGATGACTCTCCACTTTCCACATCCTCCTGCTGAGTTGCTGGATCAAGATCAGAATCGTTTAAAGAATGGATTGAACAATATTCTGTAGGCTCCGTGCCTCTAACGAAAGTTTCCAATCGAGAATCAGGACAATCCTCAGTGGCTAACTTACCTGATTTTACATCTACATATACACTCACAACTTCATCAGGGACTGGGAAAAGTTTTGGTGGAATGGCTTCAAGCGTTCTTTCTGTATATTCAGCAAAAATAGGAGAAGCCAGCATAGATTCTACTGGACTAATTGTTAAATCTTTATCATAACCGATCCAAACTGCAGTGGAAAGCTCAGGAGTAAAACCAACCATCCAAGCATCTGTATTTGTTGTCCCTGTTTTTGCAGCGACAGGTCTTTTGAGTATGTTGGATACGCGATTGCCTGTCCCACCAGAATCAAAAATGCCTTTCATCAAATTGGTCATGATATAAGTGTATGCAGGCTCTATAACTTGTTTTGCTTGAGGTTCAGCTTCATAAAGGGTATTTCCAAAAGCATCTTCGATTTTTAGAATGGCAATCGGTTCTGCTTTTATTCCTTGATTTGCAATCGTACCAAAAGCGTACGCCATTTCAAATGGACTTACAGGATAAGTGCCTAATGCTAAAGAAGGCAATGGCTGCATTGGACTGGTAACTCCTAATGTACGAGCAGTAGAAATGACATTTTCTGCACCAATCTGCATGATTGTATGAACAGCATAAATATTATCAGATTCTGCGATTGCTTGACGCAGGTCTATATAATCATGTGGGTATTTGTCTCCAAAATTACTAGGCATGTATGATTTTTTCCCATCATCATAGGAGAATGCTGTAGGTTCACTTTTGAATTGTGAAACTGCAGACAGTTCATTTAACTGAAGTGCAGTTAAATATAAAATAGGCTTAAAGGCTGAACCAGGTTGACGAGTATTAGCAAACACTCGATTATATTGATTTTTTTCATAATTTGAGCCGCCAACCAAAGCTTTTACATACCCGTTTCTTGGATCAATTGAGATTAAAGCAACTTGCAATTCGTCTTTGCCCTTCATCTTTTCCACAACGATTTCTTCAGCTATTTTTTGAGCGTTTGTATCCAAGGTTGTATAGATTTGATAACCACCTTGATTAAAGTCCTCTTCATTTATATTTGTTTTCTCTATTGCTAGTTTGCGAACATAGTCTACAAAATAAGGTGCAAAGGCTTTATTATCTTGTTCATTCGAGTTGAAATTTAACGTCTCTTGATAAGCAACGTCTGCTTCTTGATCAGAAATTAAGCCTGAATTGACCATGGCTTGTAATACAATATATTGTCTACTTTTAGAGTTTTCATAATCTAAGAAAGGTGAATAGTAGGCTGGTCCCTTAGGAATTCCAGCAATGAGTGTACTTTCAGCTAAGGTTAAATCCTTGGCATCTTTATTGAAATAGTGTTGTGAAGCGGCTTGAATTCCGTATGTGGCATGTCCATAATAAATTTCATTTAAATATAATTCCAAAATCTCTTTTTTACTATATTTCATCTCTAATTGAATCGTATAAATAGCTTCTTTCATTTTTCTAGTCCAAGTTTTTTCATGTGTTAAATATAAGTTTCTTGCAAGCTGCTGAGTAATTGTGCTAGCTCCCTGTTCTTTATCCATGTTTTGTAAATTAACAATCGCTGCACGTGTGACTCCTTTTAAATCAAAACCAAAGTGATCAAAGTAACGATGGTCTTCAACAGCTAACGTAGCTTGGATGACATAAGTGGAGATGTCATCAAGTGATACAACTTCTCGATTCTCACCTATATAAAAACGGTCAATAACTTGTCCTTGTAGATCATATACATGAGACGTTTGAGGTATACTCGTAGCTGGGAGTGGCTGGGCTCTCAAATAGATCAGGAACACAACAAAACTAATCGTGCAAATGACAAATAATGAAAATAGAATGGATGTCAGTTTTTTTATCATATGAATCCCTCCTTTCTAAACAACAGTTATAGTATTTAGTATGGAAAAACTTAACACTTACTATTCATTATTTTCATGAATAATAAAGAAAGTGTAAAAGAAAAATGGATAATTTGTTGCATTTTAAAAAGGATAAACTATAATACAAGCTAGAGTGAACTCGTTTAAACAAAGTTTAAACATCGTGGAATCAGATGGAGACTCTACTCCACCTGATTAAAAGGTCCCACCTATAGAGGTGGGTGTCTTAACGCTAAAGATTTAGTAGGATAAAAATATTGAGTTGGAAAGAAGGAAGAAACAAATGGAGTTATGGTATACGGAAAAACAAACAGAGCACTTTGGAATTACAGCAAAAATTACACAAACTTTAGTGGAGGAACAGACAGATTTCCAACACTTAGCGATTATAGATACGATAGAATTTGGACGTATGTTAGTTTTAGACGGTATGGTTATGACTACAAACAAAGATGAATTTGTTTATCACGAAATGGTTGCACATCCAGTTTTACATACACATCCAAACCCTAAGCATGTACTTGTAGTAGGCGGGGGAGATGGAGGAGTTATTCGAGAGGTTCTAAAACACCCAGAAGTAGAAAAGGCAGTATTGGTTGAAATTGATGGGAAAGTCATCGAATACTCTAAAAAATATTTACCTGAAATTGCGGGTGAATTAGATAATCCTCGTGTAGAAGTTATTGTAAACGATGGTTACATGCACATCCATGAAAATAAAAATACGTATGATGTGATCATGGTGGATTCAACAGAGCCAGTAGGACCTGCAGTCCAATTATTTGAAAAAGGGTTTTATCAAGGTATTTATGATGCATTAAAAGAAGACGGGATTTTTGTCGCCCAAACAGATAACCCATGGTTTAAAGGCGATTTGATTCAAAAAGTGAATCAAGATGTGAAAGAAATTTTCCCGATTGTAAAAGTATATCAAGCGAATATTCCCACGTATCCAAGTGGATTGTGGACTTTTACGATGGGTAGTAAAACCGTTGATCCTTTAAATATAGATGAAAATAATATCCCTGAATTGCCAACAAAATATTATACGCCAAGATTACACAAGGCTGCCTTTGCTTTGCCTAGATTTGTTGAAGATTTAGTCAACCCTAAATAACAACGATAATACGATAACATACAGAGGAATAGACGAATGAAGGAAGTGTACTTATGCGTTTAAATGAAGCTTATTCTGGAAAAGTATTTATAAATAGTTCTAATGATTATGAGAATTCACGTGCAATCATCTATGGTATGCCCATGGATTTTACAGTAAGTTTTCGTCCTGGTTCACGTTTCGGTCCTGCAAGAATACGTGAGGCCTCGATTGGTTTGGAGGAGTACAGTCCTTATTTAGATCGGTCTATTGAAGACATTACTTATTTTGATGCAGGAGATTTAATGCTTCCATTCGGGAATGCTTCACGAAGCTTGGAGATGATTGGTGAGTATGTAGGAGGTTTACTGCAAGATGATAAGTTTCCACTAGGTTTAGGTGGGGAACATCTAGTCACCTGGCCAGTAATAAGAGAAATGTACAAAAAATACCCTGATCTTGCACTCATTCATATCGATGCACATGCAGATTTGCGTGATCATTACGAAGGGGAAGTACTTTCTCATTCAACACCAGTAAAAAAAGCAGTTGAGCTTATGGGAGGGCATAATATTTATCAGTATGGTATTCGCTCAGGAAGCCGAGAAGAATTTAAGTTCGGAAAAAAACATGTGAACTTCTATCCTTTTGAAGTATTAGAACCTTTGAAAAAAAGCTTGCCTAGTTTAGCAGGACGACCTATTTATGTCACTATTGATATTGATGTATTAGATCCTTCAGCAGCACCTGGAACCGGTACGGCTGAAGCGGGTGGCATTACTTCAAAAGAATTGATTGCAGCCATTCATGAAATTTCTCGATCAGAAGCAAACGTTGTTGGGGCGGATGTGGTAGAAGTAGCTCCAATTTATGATCCAACAGAGCAAACACCCATAGTTGCTTCAAAATTAATTCGTGAAATATTGTTAGGTTTTGTAAAATAACACAACAAAAAAACAATTGTAAATTCATGATATAATGGACTAACTATTTTAAATTGGAGTGTTAAACATGTCAGAAAGGAATAAAGTCTCACTAAGAATTGAAAGTAATAGTCATGAACAACAAATCGTTCAAAATGTATCAGGGGAATATTTTCAAAAGGGTGACACCGTATATTATCGTTACGAAGAACCAGATCAAAACATGGGTAGAACCAATACAACGATAAAAATTAAAGGAAATGAGATTCGAGTTGTCCGGCATGGGGATACTAAATCGGAGCAATCATTTCAACTTAATAGTTTACAGCCAGGTTATTATCATACTGCAACAGGGAAAATGAACATATCAAATAAAGCAACGGAAATAAATATTGAATTGAATCAAGGGTATGGACAAATCTCTTGGTCCTATGAATTATATTTAGATGATGAACATGCAGGGGATTTTAAAATAAAGATTTATATAAAGGAGGAGACTGTATCGTGAGTGTTTTAGACAAAGTAAAGGATAAACTTATACAATCCATCAATATTGCGGCTGTAAAGTCAGATATAGTTTCAGAAGATCAGCTGCCTGAAGTTAGTCTTGAAGTGCCAAAAGATAAATCTTTTGGGGACTTTTCAACCAATATCGCCATGCAGTTAACTCGAATAGCGAAGAGAAATCCTAGACAAATTGCAGAACAAATCAAAGAAAATCTTGATTATGTAGAAGCAGGCGTTGAGAATGTAGAGATTGCAGGACCAGGTTTTATAAATTTTTATTTGGATAAAGCTTATTTGCATAAAGTGATTTCAGATGTGCTAGAAAAGGGGACTAGATACGGGGCTATTGAAGTAGGAAATAATGAAAAGATTCAAGTTGAATTTGTCAGTGCTAATCCAACAGGCAGTCTGCACTTAGGGCATGCTCGTGGAGCAGCGGTAGGGGATTCATTATGTAATTTACTTGATTTTGCAGGTTATGATGTATCGAGAGAATATTATATAAATGATGCAGGGAATCAGATTGATAATTTAGCAAAATCTATTGAAGCTAGGTATATGGAACAGCTGGGTAAAGATATGGTTATGCCTGAAGATGGGTATCATGGCGAAGATATTATTCAATTCGCTAAAGACTTAGTATCCCTAGAAGGTGACAGACTTCTTTCCTTAGGAGAAATTGATAAATTTGAATATTTTAAACGTTACGGATTAGAAAAAGAATTACAAAAATTGAAAGATGATTTAACACGTTTTGGAGTGGAGTTTGATGTCTGGTTTAGTGAAACCTCTCTTTATCAAGAGAAAAAAACAGATGCAGTTTTAGAGGAGCTTGAACAGAAGGGACATACATACGAGCAAGACGGGGCAAAGTGGTTGCGAACAACACCATTTGGTGATGATAAAGATCGTGTATTAATCAAAAATGATGGTTCTTTCACTTATTTAACACCAGATATTGCTTATCATAAAGATAAATTTAATCGTGGGTTCAATCAGCTTATTAATATTTGGGGAGCAGATCATCATGGGTACATTCCAAGAATGAGAGCTGCTATTACTGCACTGGGATACGAACCTAATCAATTAACCGTGCTTATTTCACAAATGGTAAGTTTGTTTCAAAATGGTGAGAAGGTAAAGATGTCGAAGAGAACAGGTAAAGCGGTCACCATGAAGGAGCTAATGGATGAAGTTGGAGTAGATGCGATTCGTTATTTCTTTACGATGCGTAGTATTGATTCCCATCTTGATTTTGATATGGACTTAGCTATTTCCACTTCCAATGAAAATCCAGTGTATTATGTACAATATGCTTATGCACGTATATGTAGTATTTTTCGTCAAGCAGATGAACAGGGAGTTGCAATCTTGCCATCGGAACAGATTGACCTCAGCCTATTAAATACAGAGTCAGAGTTTAACTTATTGTTAAAAGTAGCTACGTTATATGATGAAGTGCAAGTTGCTACAGAACAATATGCACCTCATCGTATCATTCGATATGTTTATGAATTAGCCTCTCTTTTCCACAGCTATTATAAAGCACATAGAGTTATATTAGAGGATGATGTGAAACTGACTCAGGCGAGATTAATTCTTTTATCTGCATTAAAAACTGTATTTGAAAACTGTTTCAAAATCATTGGAATATCTGCACCAGAGAAAATGTAGATATACCCACAAAAGTGAAGAAAATCATTCTAAGTATAAACCTAATACTTTTGCGGGGCCCAGAACAAATAAAGCACCCCAAAAAGTGAGGGATTCCCTATGTAATACAAAGGAACCCTCACTTTTATATTTTTTAGTTTAGTTCATTTTTTTAACTGATCGAATAGCCCGAATAGCATTAATCTCTTTTGGTGTATTTTTCTTACTAGACTTGTTTAAAGGTGTTCCTGTTTTCTTTAATATCGTTTTTATTTTTACAGGGCTTAGATTGCGATTAATGGATAACATTAGTGCTACAATGCCTGAAACATGAGAAGTAGCCATTGATGTTCCATTTAACTCGGCATATTTTCTGTTTGGCCAGGTGGAGAAAATCCTTTCTCCCGGTGCGTATATATCAATATTTTTTCCTTTATTACTAAAAGAGGCAAGGCGTTTTTTTGTCGAGGTTGCCCCGACAGAGATCGTTGGTGTAAATCTAGCGGGGTAATCTACATTTTCTCTTTTTCCATCATTTCCTGAAGAAGCAACCGTGATGATCCCTAATTCATTTGCTTGTTTAATGGCATCTAATAATGACTGGCTGCGATTACTCATTCCAAAGCTCATATTTATAATGTTCATTTGATTTCGAATACTCCACTCAATAGCTTGAATAATATCAGATGAATAGGCTGTTCCTCTATAATCAAATGCTTTAATCGGATATAATTCTGCTCTTGGAGCTGTCCCTACGACGCCCATATTTTCGTTTGAAGCAGCAATGGTCCCTGCGATATGAGTTCCATGTCCGTTATCATCCCATGGAGGCATGTGTGGGTATATAAAATTAAACCCTCTACGCAACTGTTCCTTTAAATCAGGATGATTGAAATCCACTCCTGTATCAATAACTGAAATTTTAATTCCGTCGCCTTTAGTGTATTTCCATACTTGAGGTGCTTTGATTTCTTGGACACCCCAAGGGATAGGTGATTTTAATTCAGTTTCTATAGGAGCGAAGTTTGTTGGTGAGTGCATTTTAATTTTTGTATCTTTTTCAATGAATCGAATAGCCGGGTGACTTATAAGGTTTTTACTTGAGTATAAGGGACAAGAAATAGCATGAATGATCCCAATGGGTTGAATATGTGACAGTTTGGATAATGAAGGTTTTAATTTTTTTATTTGGCGTAAACAACTCTGATATTCTTTCCGATTATTAAATCGAATAATTTGACGTGTCACAGACTGCCTTGTAACAATATGATGATTTAAATGTTTTAACAATTTGGAGAAATTCAATTTGTTATCCCCCCTATGATGAGCATATTAACTTGGATATGCATTATATTATGTCGTTTTTGCTCGGTTGGCTTTGGGGGAATGCCTTTTTTTATAATAATTGGGCATTCGATTAGGTCATAAATGAATTATGGACATAGGATAGATAAAGAGAGAAAGCTCTCTTTATCATTCCGGGTTATGAATAGATGATTCGTAACTATGCGGATACAGTCATAAGCGAAGAGTTTATTACTCTTCGCTTATTGTATGGAATTTGAGTACGCAGGTGGTATTTACTTTTAAGACTAAGTTGAAGTATTCTTGCATTTTAATGTAAAATAGGTTTTACTTAATGATGACAAAGATAAAAGTTCAATATACATATCATTTTTATTTATGTTGTGTGAAAGGTTGTGTTAGACATGAGTAGTCAATATACAATAAATCTTACCGCTGAGGAAATAAAAGAAATACCAATGGTTGATTTAGCTTTTATGATTTTTAAATCAACAAATAAGCAATTTTTCTATCGTGATTTGATGAATGAAATCGCAAAGATCAAAAATTTATCTGAACATGAAGTGGATGAGGTTATAGCGCAGTTATATACTGAAATTAACATTGATGGCCGTTTTGCATGTATTGGAAATAATGTTTGGGGTTTAAAAAGATGGTATACCTTAGATAAAGCTGAAGAAATATCTAATAAACCAAAAGTGATCAATGATGATGACGATGATCTTGAAGATGAAAAAGAAATGTTTTCTGATGAAGAAGAAAATAACGATTCATTTGTTAGTGAAGGAAACAATACGGATGATATCATCAGCGAAGATGGAGAAGATCTTGATGAGAGTGAAGATTTAGAAGAAGAATCGGATGAAATCAGTCTAGATGAAGAAATGGAAAAAGAAATGGATGAAGACAACGATGAGGATAATTCGTACTAGAAAGAAATTTTGATTTTAAGTCCCTTGACATCCTCTTATGTACAGAGTAAACTATTGCAAGGGCTAAATATTTTTGAAGTATTATAAGTATAAATAAATAAACTAAAGTGCCTCTTTGAACAAAAGAGTCACTTTATTTTTTTGTAAATTATAGGGGGTAAGGCACAGTGGCTAAGTATATATTTGTAACTGGAGGGGTAGTGTCTTCCTTAGGGAAGGGAATCACTGCTGCTTCATTAGGTAGATTGTTAAAAAACAGAGGTTTACAAGTCATGATTCAAAAGTTTGATCCTTATATTAATGTAGACCCTGGAACGATGAGTCCTTACCAACATGGGGAAGTATTTGTTACAGATGATGGTGCAGAAACGGATTTAGATTTAGGGCATTATGAGCGTTTTATTGATATTAATCTGACTCAAAACAGCAATGTAACTACAGGGAAAATTTACTCTTCCGTTATTACAAAAGAGCGTAAAGGTGAATACTTAGGAGGAACAGTACAGGTAATTCCACATATTACAAACGAGATTAAAGAGCGTGTCTTCCGTTCAGGAGAAGAATCTGGAGCAGATGTGGTGATTACTGAAATTGGTGGTACTGTCGGTGATATTGAAAGTTTACCGTTTTTAGAAGCAATTAGACAAATCAAAAGCGATATTGGCAGAGATAATGTAATGTATATTCATGTTACATTAATTCCTTATTTAAAAGCGGCAGGAGAATTAAAAACCAAGCCAACTCAACATAGTGTGAAAGAGTTAAGAAGTTTAGGGATTCAGCCGAATGTCATCGTATGCCGAACAGAACAAAAGTTGTCTGAAGATATGAGAAATAAATTAGCATTGTTCTGTGATATTGATCCAAACGATGTAATTGAAGCAAGAGACGCAGATACTTTGTATGAAATCCCTTTAATGCTGCTTGATCAACATATGGACGAGATTGTTGTGAACCATTTAAAACTTGAAACAAAACCCCCTGAAATGACAGAATGGAATCAACTTGTAAATAAAGTAAAACAACTGAAACATAAAACTGAGATCGCCATTGTAGGAAAGTATGTTGCTTTACATGATGCTTACTTAAGTATTGTAGAATCTTTAAGTCATGCAGGATTTGAGCATCAAGCAGAAGTTTCCATACGTTGGGTAGATGCAGAAGAAGTCAACGATGATAATGTGCATGATCTGCTTCATGGGGTAGGTGGCGTACTAGTTCCTGGTGGATTCGGTGATCGCGGGATTGAAGGAAAAGTAAGTGCCATTAAATATGCTCGTGAAAACAAAGTTCCTTTTCTAGGTATTTGTTTAGGGATGCAGGTTGCTGTAATAGAGTTTGCACGATCAGTTGCAGGATTAGAACATGCTAACAGCTCTGAAATCAACTCAGAAACACCTCATCCAGTTATTGATTTATTACCAGAGCAAAAGGATATTGAAGACTTAGGTGGAACCATGAGACTTGGGGCTTATCCTTGTAAATTAGAAAAAAATACTTTAGCATATGAGAGTTACGGAACGGAATTAATTAATGAAAGACATCGTCATCGTTATGAATTCAATAATGATTATAGAGAATTATTAGAAAATGCAGGATTGAAAGTTTCTGGAACGTCTCCAGATGGAAGACTTGTTGAAATGATTGAACTTTCAGATCATCCATGGTTTCTAGCTTCACAATTTCACCCTGAGTTTACATCAAGACCGAATAGA
Source organism: Chengkuizengella sp. SCS-71B (assembly GCF_040100845.1). Classification (NCBI taxonomy): domain Bacteria; kingdom Bacillati; phylum Bacillota; class Bacilli; order Caryophanales; family Paenibacillaceae; genus Chengkuizengella; species Chengkuizengella sp. SCS-71B. Next base: position 426,259 of record NZ_JAZHSH010000001.1, read on the forward strand.
CCACAAAAAATGTTCACAGGATTTATAAAAGCAGCTTTAAGTAATAAATAATGCTTTTTTTCAACTTTTTGGTAAATTAAGCAGGAATGTGAGAGTAACTTATAGAAATGTTTATTTACCATAAAAAGTGATTTGTGTTGTTCGGGAGGTTGGTAGTTTGGAAAAAGGAAAGCTTTTAATTGTTGATGATCAACACGGAATTAGAGTCTTGTTAGAAGAAGTTTTTAAGATGGATGGGTTTTATACACTTACAGCTGCAAATGGTCAGCAGGCATTAGACCATGTCAATAACGACCCACCAGATCTTGTTCTGTTAGATATGAAGATTCCAGGCATGGACGGATTAGAAATATTAAAGCATATTAAAGAGATCAACAACTCAATAATGGTCATCATGATGACTGCTTACGGCGAGCTTAACATGATAAAAGAAGCAAAAGAAGCTGGGGCAATGAGGCACTTTTCCAAACCATTCGATATTGATGAAATTCGTGCAGTTGTGAATGATGCGATCGGAGATGATCATGCTGCAACAGGATCCTGAAAAGGATCTTTTTTTTTGCAAGTCAACAATTATTGTGATCCAAAATATTTTGCATACAGACGCCACCTCAATAGGTGTTATCTTCAAACCAGGTGGAGTAAAGTCTCCGTCTGATTTCTTGATGTTTAGGCTTTGCTTAAAAGAGTTCACCTAGTGTTATATAGTCTTTTTTTTCCTGTGCTAAAGCTTACTTCATTTTTGTACTGTTCAGTGCTATAATAGTGCAGATGACTTACGATTGTTATTTCTATATCAATTTAGAGTAGGAGGACGAAACCATGCCATTAGTGTCAATGAATGAATTTTTACCTGCAGCTAAAGAGAAAAAATTTGCAGTAGGACAGTTTAACATGAATAACCTTGAATTTTCACAAGCGATTGTTCAAGCAGCTATGGAAGAAAACTCTCCATTTATTTTTGGGGTAAGTGAAGGCGCTCTTAAATATATGGGTATTGAATTCACAGTTGCTATGGCTGAAGCAGCAGCTAAACAATCAGGATTACCTATCGCTCTTCATTTAGATCACGGAAGCAGCTTTGATGTAGCCATGAAGTGTATTCGTGCTGGTTTTTCATCGGTTATGTTTGACGGTTCACATTATTCTTATGAGGAGAACGTACGTCTTACAAAAGAAGTTGTAAAAACTGCTCATGCAATGGGTGTTTCCGTTGAAGGTGAATTAGGTACAATCGGTGGAGTTGAGGATGATATTAGTGTTGATGAATCTGATGCTAATTTAGCAAAACCAGATGAAGCAATTCGTTTTTACGAAGAGACGGGTGTTGACTGCTTAGCCATTGCTGTGGGTACTGCTCACGGAATGTACAGTGGTGAACCTGATATTAAATTTGATATTATTGAAGAAGTTACGAAAAATATTCCAGTTCCAGTTGTATTACACGGTGGTTCAGGAGTACCAGATGAAATGATTCGCAAATCTATTGAAGCTGGTGTAGGTAAAATTAATGTAAATACTGAAAATCAAGTTGCTCTGACGAATACAATTAGAAATGTATTAAACAGCAACGATAGCGTTTATGATCCTAGAAAATACTTAGGCCCTGGTAAAGAAGCTATGGTTGAAGTTGTAAAATCTAAAATTAAATTGTTTGGAAGTAGCAATCAAGCGTAATAATTAGTAATAAATGGAAAGGGAATTACTGATAGTGACATTCTCTTTCCTATGTGTTAACATATCAAATGACTTTTACTACAGTTTTTTTAGATTGTTGGAGGGATATACATAACTATGGAAAAACTGATCGTTACAGGAGGCAAACCACTTCAAGGAACAATCCGTATCAGCGGAGCCAAAAATAGTGCGGTAGCTCTTATACCTGCTGCATTGATGGCTGATTCTACTGTTATTTTAGATAATATGCCTGTGTTAAGAGATGTTCAAACTTATAAACATATTTTAGAAAATTTAGGTGCTCATGTAGAATTTTCACAGGATCATATGGTAATAGACCCTTCATCTTTACAATCTATTGAAATGATTGATGATAACGTAAAACAATTACGTGCATCTTATTATTTGATGGGTGCTTTATTAGGTAAATTTGGTGAAGCAGTAATTGGGTTACCTGGTGGCTGCGATTTTGAACCTCGTCCAATTGATCAACATATTAAAGGATTTGAGGCATTAGGAGCAGAAGTAAAAAATGATCACGGTTCCATTTATATTAAAGCTAAACAATTAGTTGGAGCTAAAATCTATCTCGATGTAGTCAGTGTAGGTGCAACGATTAACATTATGTTGGCAGCCTCACGTGCAAAAGGCATCACTTTAATAGAAAATGCTGCAAAAGAACCTGAAATTATTGATGTAGCCACTTTATTAAATTCGATGGGTGCTAGGATTAAAGGGGCAGGAACGGGAACGATTCGTATCGAAGGTGTAGATAAATTAAAAGGATGTCGTCATTCCATCATTCCTGATCGTATTCAAGCGGGAACATATATGATTGCAGCAGCAGCTACTAAAGGAGATGTTATCGTTGACAACATTATTCCAAAACATATGGAAGCTTTAACAGCCAAGTTGGAAGAAATGGGTGTTGAAATCCATGAATTAGATGAGGCTATTAGAGTAATTGGTAAACCTTTATATAATAGCATTGATGTGAAAGCCCTAGTTTATCCTGGATTTGCTACAGATTTACAATCCCCAATGACCACTTTGCTTACACAAGCTGAGGGTGTAAGTGTTTTATCAGATTATGTTTACAATAACCGCTTTAAACATATTCCAGAATTAATTCGTATGGGTGCAAAAATTAAACTCGAGGACCGTTCCGCGGTAATTGAGAAATCCGAATTGCAATCAGCAAAAGTAACAGCGATGGATTTAAGAGCAGGGGCAGCATTGGTGATTGCAGGCCTTACAGTTAAATCAGGTGGTCAGACAGAAATTACGGGTGTAGAATTTATCGATAGAGGTTATGACAATCTGGTTGAAAACTTAAAGAGTTTAGGTGCTGACGTGTGGCGTGAATCTTAATATAGTTTGATTTTGTGAAAAAAAGGGAACACTATCTAGTTCAGTCATCATTTGTATATTGAAAGATTTAAAAATTGTTTTAATAATTTTAGAATGTGGTGGTACTTTTATGGACATGAATTTAGCAGAATTAGAAAAATTGAAGTTGAACGACCTGTATACCTTAGCTAAGAAGTTCCAAATCCAATATTATAGTCAAATGAAAAAAAGAGAACTCATATTTTCCATCTTACGTGCACAAGCAGAACAAGGCGGACTGATGTTCATGCAGGGGGTCTTGGAAGTCTTACCTGAGGGATACGGTTTTCTTCGACCGATTAATTACTTGCCAAGCAAAGAAGACATCTATATATCTGCATCACAAATCCGTAAGTTTGATTTACGAACAGGTGATTTAGTCTCTGGTAAGTGTAGACCTCCAAAAGATAATGAAAGATATTTTGGGTTGTTGCAAGTTGAAGCAGTGAATGGTGAAGATCCAGACAAAGCGAGTGAAAGACTTCACTTCCCAGCACTTACTCCACTTTTTCCACAAGAAAAAATTATTCTTGAAACAACCCCTACTCACCTTTCTACTCGGATTATAGATTTATTATCTCCAGTTGGATTAGGTCAAAGAGGACTCATTGTAGCACCACCAAAAGCAGGGAAGACATTATTATTGAAGCAAATTGCCAATAGTATCTCAACCAACCGTCCCGATATGGAGTTATTTGTTTTGCTTGTAGATGAACGCCCGGAAGAAGTGACAGATATGCAGCGATCTGTGAAAGGTGAGGTAGTGGCATCCACGTTTGATGAATTACCGGAAAATCATATAAAAGTTGCAGAACTCGTTTTGGAGAGAGCTCTTAGATTAGTGGAGCACAAAAAAGATGTTGTTATTTTAATGGACAGCATCACTCGTTTAGCAAGAGCTTATAATTTGGTTATTCCTCCTTCTGGACGTACTTTATCAGGTGGTATTGATCCTGCAGCATTCCATAGACCTAAAAGATTTTTTGGTGCGGCTAGGAACGTAGAGGAGGGCGGAAGCCTTACTATTTTAGCTACAGCCCTCGTTGATACAGGATCACGCATGGATGATGTCATTTATGAGGAGTTTAAAGGAACAGGGAATATGGAACTTCATCTAGATCGTAAATTGGCTGAACGTCGTATTTTCCCAGCCATTGATATTCGCAGATCAGGTACAAGACGCGAGGAATTATTGGTACCTAAAGAAGAACTGGATAAAATATGGTTGCTTCGTAAAAATATGAATGATGCACCAGACTTTACTGATGCATTTTTAAAGAGATTATCCAACTCGAAAACCAATCAAGAGTTTTTATCTACCTTAGTAAAACCAGTTTCAAAACCAATTTCTACAAACAAAAGAAAAGTGTAACAATTATAACCGGCTTATTTGTATAAAGGTTGCAACATTAGAGTGAACGTGTTAGAATCTTTTATGTGTCAATTTAACTCTGGATTGCAAAATATTCAGGGCGGAAAGAGGGGTAATTACAATGAAAGAAGCAATTCATCCTAAATACGAACTAACTACAGTAACATGTGCTTGTGGAAATTCTTTTGAAGCAGGTTCTGTTAAGGAAAATCTTCGTGTTGAGATTTGTTCTAATTGTCATCCATTTTTCACTGGTAAGCAGAAGTTTGTTGATGCTGGTGGACGTGTGGATCGTTTCAAGAAAAAATATGGTCTATAAGAAAACAACCAGTAAAAATAGGAATCTTATTTTTACAGCATATAGAAACCTTCTTTGGTTATCATAATAACCAAGGGAGGTTTTTTTATGTGGAAAAAATGCTTTCTTTTATTAATGTCAGTTGTTGTTATGTGGATATTTACAGGATGTAACGCAGAGGATAATAATGTTCAAATGAAAAAATATGAAAACGATGGTTATTTAGGGCTTACTAAGTCACTGCCTAATATGCCAACAAATCCGACTTATCATAACTATAGGAAAGATACAGAACTCGTTAAACAATCTTTAAAAGGGATTGACGATGTTATTAACTCAACAGTTACAATTACAAACGGAGTAAACATGGTTATAACAATTCAAGTGCCTAACCATTTATCTAAACAGGAAGCAAGACAAATTGAACAAAAAGTATATAAAGAAATAACGAAGCAATTACCAAGATATGAAGTATCTGTTCGTAGAAATAAATCTGGATAAGATGGTAATCGTTTCTGAAGCTTGATATTTTTTGATGAATCAGATATACTTAATCTTGCCGTGCTAGACGGGGAGGTAGCGGTGCCCTGTAACCCGCAATCCGCTATAGCGGGGTTGAATTCCAGTTAGAGGTATTGTTGATGTAATGTCAGCCTTTTACACGTAGTGTTGACGGTCAGGTCTCTCGCAATGGATGCCTATGAATCCGGTCAGGTTCGGAAGAAAGCAGCCGTAAGTAGGATGTTTCATGTGCCGAGGGGTCGCCTGACTTGAGCTAACGATAAAAGCAGCGGTTATGTCGCAATTATCAATAACTGGTGCACGGTAAAAAATGTTTAAATTAGATCACCTGTAGGTGATTTTTTTTATAACTTAAGAATTTAAAAAATTTCAAATTCTAAGTTTCAATAAAAACTACCTCTAAAGAAAACTCGATGATTGGCAAGTCTAGACGAAGGCAGAATCGTTAGTTGCCCTTATACTATCTACATTTTAATTATTTTGCATCAGCTCGACCTGATCTCATAACTATCCCCCTTAAAATTACTTAAAGATTTACCAACAAGCAATTTTTCCAAATTTCTAACTATTTATCTTATAAAAGTCGTTTTTTGTAATTTTTTTAATTTTATAATTTCCAGTTTTAAATATTGTGATAAGATAAACTTCTTGTTATAGCTTAAATAGAAAGATTTCCTCTAAAAGATAGATTACTTTTTTGGATTTACTTACCATGTGAGATTTTTTTCGAATAAGGAGGAATTTTCTATACAAAGGTAGAATTAACTAATGATATACGATGGAATTTGTTGGAATGGGAGGTTGAAGTATTGTATACTCCAGTTACGTTAAAGTTCCCATATACGATAGAAAATTTACTTAACTCCCTTGAAGTTAAAAGTACATCTATGTTAATAATAAATGAGAAAGATGAGGTTACTTTTAGTAATTCAGTATTTCTATCGGCTAGTGGTTATGTTGATATTGATGAACTTAACAACATTAAAATAAGAAACATTGTTCACTTCCAAGAACCTCTTAAGAATTTAGCCCAGACTTTACAAAATAATAATATATTAAGCATCCACACTAAAAACAAAACCATTATTGAATCGACATACTCAGTAATATCATTACAAACCCATGATGATCAACACCAAGGCTTTTTAATTATGTTATATGACTTGCATAACTCTAACTTAATTCAACATTTTTCTGCAACTTTTATGAAGGATGTTAATCTCGGTGTTTTACTAATTAATAAAGAATTTCAATTGATTGATATTAGTGATATGGCCTGTACTATATTTGGCATGAAAAAAGAGGAAGTAATCGATAAATCATTGGATGAGATTTTTAAGCCAGTTCCTAGAGAGTATCAGTTAGTACAACGTACCGTTCTAGAAGGACTGGTCACGAAAAATCATGCAGTATCTTGGATTAATGATTCACAAAGATTTGAGTTGCTAATGGATTCAAACACATTAAAGAACAGCAATGGAGATACTGTAGGAGCTTATATTATATTGAAAGATGTTTCTAATTTACGATCTCTTGAAGAGCAGGTTCAAAGAAGTGATCGTTTGGCTATGATTGGGCAAATTGCGGCAGGTACTGCACACGAAATCAGAAATCCGCTTACGTCTATTAAGGGATTTTTACAAGTTATTAAGAAATCACTGAAAGAAAATCAGATGAATCAAGAGTTTGAGTTTACGAATATTATGCTCACAGAAATTGATCGGATTAATGGATTAGTTAGTGAGTTTTTATTGTTAAGCAAGCCAAGAGATTTTGTGTTTGAACAAGTAGATTTATCAAAAGTGATGCAAGAAATAAAACCTATTATACATAACGAAGCCATATTACATGATGTTGAAGTACAGTATCATTCTGCAAGCAATCTTCCATTTATATTGGCTAACACAGAGTTAATTAAGCAAGTATGTCTGAATATTTGCAAAAATGGAATTGAAGCCATGGTTGATGGAGGTACATTAAGCATTACCGAAAAGATAGACGAAAGAAATAAGCAGGTAAGCATCGAAATTCACGATACAGGTCCTGGCATCCCTTCATTTTTAGTAGATAAAATATTTGATCCTTTTTTTACGACAAAACAAGAAGGTACCGGTTTAGGGTTATCTGTTTGCCAAAGAATAATACATGACATAGGTGGTTCTATAAGAGTGTCATCTAAAGGTTTTGGAACCACTTTTATTATTAGTATGCCACTTCCGGGTGGGTAGCCAGTTCGTGGATGAACTGGTGCATCGTTGACCACAAGGATGTGGTCGTTTTTAGAGGTATACCTTGCCGGAGGATGTTTTGATGTCGACGTTCACCCAACTTATGGATGTGTTGGTGCCAGAATTGTCACATGGAGGTGACAGTTTATGATTGGCCACAAGGATGTGGTGGTCTTTAGTCGGGGAACATTAATTGGATGAACTGGTGCATCGTGACCAGCTCAAGGATGCGCTGGTGTCGGAATGGCCATAGGACGTGGCAGATTATGATCGACCCACAAGGATGTGGTCGTTTTTAGAGGTATACCTTGCCGGAGGATGTTTTGATGTCGACGTTCACCATTACAATACAATTTAATTTAATGATTAAACCACTCAAGTTTTGATCTGCAACCCAATTGTTAGACACCATAATACAATTGGAGGTGTTCAAAGAGTGGTTTTTCATATACAGACATATATAGTATAATAATATGAAGTGGTTGTCAGAAAAAATCTAAATAAACTCGGAGAAAATAATGAGTCATATTGCCTTATATCGCAAATGGAGATCACAAACTTTCCAAGAAGTCGTAGGACAAAAACATATCGTTCAAACCCTACAAAACTCTTTAAAAGAAAATCGTATTACACATGCATATTTGTTTAGTGGGCCTAGAGGGACAGGGAAAACAAGTACTGCAAAAATATTTGCTAAGGCATTAAACTGTGAATCTGGACCATCAATGGAGCCTTGTAATCAATGTAATGCATGTAAAAGAATCACTGACGGGGCAGTTATGGATGTGATGGAAATAGATGCAGCATCTAATAGAGGTGTTGAGGAAATCCGTGATATTCGTGATAAAGTTAAATATGCTCCAACTGAAGTAAGATATAAAGTCTATATTATTGATGAAGTTCATATGCTAACGACGGAAGCTTTTAACGCTCTCTTGAAAACATTGGAGGAACCACCAGCCCATGTTATCTTTATTTTGGCAACGACAGAACCTCATCGAATTCCGGCAACGATTATTTCAAGGTGTCAAAGGTTTGATTTTAAAAGAGTTGCTATTGAAGAACAAGAGAAAAGAATGAGATTGATATGTGAACAAGAGAATATATCCATAGATGATGATGCACTTCAGTATATCGCACTTTTATCTGATGGAGGTATGAGAGATGCTTTGAGCTTGCTGGATCAAATTGTATCCTTCTCTGGTCAGCATATTTCGTATGGGCAAGTTATTGAAGCAACAGGTGGTATTGAGTCCAGTCAGTTTTTAAAGATAGCTGAAGCAGTGAAACAACAGAATGTAAGTGAAATACTTGTGTTGACGAACTATCTAATGCAAGAAGGAAAAAATGCTGATAAGTGTTTAGAAAGTTTAATCTATTACTACAGAGATTTATTAGTCATAAAAATGGTGGATAAAGCTCAGGACGTGACAGATCGTGTGTTAGATGTATCTAGTTATTCTGATTTAGCTGAAGCATATGAGAATGAAGAAGTTTTTCAAATTATTGATACGCTAAATCAGTATCAAGTAGAAATGAAATATGCTTCCAACCCGCAGACATTATTAGAAATCGCATTGATGAAAATTTGTACCTTAAATCATCAAGAGCAAAACACTGTACAATTACAAAAACTTTCACCACAATCAGAAGGTAACGTGCAATTAAATGCTCAAATTAATTCCAATGATTCATCGATTGCAGCATTAATTCAAAGAGTTGAAGAGTTAGAAAAACGAATTTCAAAATGGGAAAAATCAGGCGGGATCGAGTCTCTACCTTCACCAACTAATGAAAAGAAGCAACCTAAACAACCTATTGTAAAATTGAATGCACAATCGAAGGAAAAATTGCTTGGGTTTTTAAACGAAAAAGATCAGGAAGCCTTTAAACGAATTCTGTTAAAATGGAGTCAAGTATTAAATATAGTAAAGTCAAAAAAAATCACTTTACATGCTTGGTTAGTGGATGGTGAACCTGTTTCTGCAAAAAATAATATTGTATTGGTTGCTTTCAAAAATACAATCCATAGAGAAACAACAGAAAAACAAAACAACAAACAAATGATTGAAGAAGTTCTCCATGAAGTATATAATGAACCCATCCATCTCAAAACAGTCATGTTAAAAGACTGGAATGATTTAGAATCCATGGGGGCTCAAGGTGCTCAGAAAACTGAACAGACGGAAAGTTTAGAGTTAGTGCCAGAACATCATGAAAATGAGGAGAAACAACAGAATTGGGTTGATGAGGCTGTTCAATTGTTTGGTAGTGACTTAGTACAGATAGAAGATAAAAAGTAAAGAACAAATATACTTTGTTCAAACATATTATAGGAAAAAGTCTTAGACAATGACGATTTTATTAAAGATGATTTGAATATAGAAAGGAAGATTTACAATGAGAAATAATATGAATCAAATGATGAAACAAGTTAAAAAAATGCAGGCACAAATGTTAAAAGCACAAGAGGAACTTAAAGAAAAGTCGGTGGAAGGAACAGCTGGTGGCGGTGTTGTTACAGTCACAGTTACAGGTGATAAAAAAGTTAGTGATGTAGTAATTAAACCAGAAGTGATTGATCCAGACGATATAGAAATGTTGCAAGATTTAGTTGTTGCTGCAATGAATGATGCATTAAACAAAGCAGACGACCTTGCTAATGAAGACTTAGGGAAATTCGCAGGTGGATTACCACCAGGGATACTTTAACATCTCACCATATCTTCTAAATTTATAAGAGGATTTCTTTATAAAATTGGTAAAAGGAGTTAAACGCTTTGCATTATCCGGAGCCAGTATCAAAACTTATTGATTCTTTCACTCGTCTGCCCGGAATTGGGACGAAAACTGCAGCTAGACTTGCTTTTCATGTGATTCGTATGAAAGAAGAAGACGTTGTTGAATTTGCAAAAGCATTGGTGAATGTAAAAAGGAATTTACACTATTGCTCTGTTTGTTGCAATATTACAGACGTTGATCCATGTAGAATATGTAATGACAAAAGTAGGGACTCCTCCGTCATTTGTGTTATCCAGGAGCCCAAGGATTTGGTTGCAATGGAACGAACAAAAGAATTTCAAGGATATTATCATGTGCTTCACGGTGCTATTTCTCCGATGGAAGGGATTGGACCAGATGAAATTCGGGTTGCCGAGCTTTTAACTAGACTGAGTGATGAAAAAGTTAAGGAGCTTATTTTAGCTACAAATCCAAATATCGAAGGTGAAGCAACAGCGATGTATCTTTCTCGATTGGTAAAACCATTTGGCATTAAAATGACTCGAATAGCTCATGGATTGCCTGTAGGTGGAGATTTAGAATACGCAGATGAGGTCACCCTGTCAAAAGCATTAGAAGGCAGGAGAGAGCTGTTTTAAATAATAGAGTACAACTTTTGATCCAAATAGATAAAAGTGTACTACATTATACTTATTTTACGCAGGTCACGTATGAAAGAATTAGAGAAAGTCAGAATTCTTTTTTAACCAGGAAGCACTAGCAAGAAACAACTATAATACTATTCTGAATTATTAATTTGGACGTGAAGCACACGCCACTTGTTTACGGATGATCCGTACTCGAGTGGCGTTTTTTATTTAGGAAATATATTAATGTGTTATTTCATGCTTGAACTGTTTTTAAAAACGGTCTAAATGAAGATGAATTGTGGTGAATATATGTATTTTAATTAAAAGGTCATTTAAAAACTTAATAATAAATATTTCAAATAACATTCATAGAAGATATCGGATATAGAAACTCTTTTTGATTATGCATTCCTTTCTAATGTTTCTTACTTAAAATTGTTTGTTCTAGATGAATTTAATAATTGTTATAGGAGGTCATTTTAATGAAGTTTGAAGAAGCACACGAAAAGTTTATTCAAGAACATATCAATTCACGTAATGGAGCTAGTTTGAGAAGACTAGAAGAAGGCCATAACTTTGCAGAAATACTTTTTTTGCAAAAGGTATGGTGGCCAGCATTTAATGATTTTAAATATCTTCATCCAGAATATCAAGTTAGTGATTTCAAAGACGGGAATCGCTATATTGATTTTGCATATATTCGCTCTAATATGTTACTGGCCATTGAAATTGATGGATTTGGGTCACATTGGCAGAACATCAGCCGCTGGGAATTTTCAGATCATTGCAGACGACAAAACGATTTAATTACAGATGGATGGAAAATACTTCGTTTCACATACGATGATATTAATAATAGTCCTCGTTGTTGCCAACAAAAATTACAACAATTTATGGGTAGGTGGTTTGGTGAAGATAAGAATATAATTGAAGCCACTTTAGTTGAAAAAGAAGCTATCAGATTTGCAATGAAATTAGGCAGACCATTCACTCCTACTGAACTCAGTAAACATCTAGATATTGATATCAAAACATCAAGGAAGTTGTTATATAGTCTTGTATCAAAAAAATGGTTAGAACCTGAGCGGGGTATTCAACGAATTCGTTCATATCGTTTAAATATTGAAGGTAAAAACTACATTTTATAAAGTGGGAGGAAAATTATAAATAGAGATTAATAAGAAATAACTAAGAATTAAATAAAGAATAGATAAGAAAAAGATAAGAATTAAGAAAGAGTAAAGAAAGATAAAGAAAGAGTAAAGAAAGATAAAGAAAGAGTAAAGAAAGATAAAGAAAGAGTAAAGAAAGATAAAGAAAGAGTAAAGAAAGGCAGATAAATAAGAAAGAATAAATAAAGTCACCTTAAATTTAAAGTGGAATTGAATGGGGTAATAGAAATATAGGTAAGAATATAGGTAAATAGAGGGAAATAGTGGTCTTATATGTGATAAAGTAACCTTCTTCAAGTGAATAAAGGGAATTAATGGTCTTATTTAGGCGTTTTCTCCTCAACATACAATGAAATGCTCATTTTATCGCAAAATAATACCACCAAATACCGCTAATCTTAAAATTAAGCTAAAAAGATGAAAATAAGACCAACAATTACCGCTAATTTCGTACCTCATCAACACTATAGTTAATTTGTTTGTGCTGAACAAAATTTAATTGAAATATTTTACCTTTCCAAAGCTTTTTTAATAGGCATAATCAATCAAATCAATCAATCTTAGTCAAAAGACATGTATTTTTCGCTGAATTATTCCTTACCTTGCAATATCTCAATATCTCCAGTAAGAACATCCTCACCTTCATAAAACATGAATCGTCCATCTTGCCATTCGATTCGTAAATATTTTCGATCATCTGATTGGAAAATCCATACGGATTGCTCACCTGCACTTGGAAAAGCAGTGCTTCCCTGCACACCTGATCTTCCGCTATATTGTTCCTCAAGATAATATGTTGTATCTTCTAAAGTGATGGTTGAGGGGATCTCGTGATAAGAATCTAACCTTCCATCAATTTCTGTAAATAAAATAAATGTAGGTTTTTCACGTTTTTCGGTGTATAGGTATTGAATGTCTCTTCCATCTTTTAATGTAAGCATAGCTTCATTTCGCATGAAATTTGTTGTTTTCCCTATAATTTCATACATAACCAAAGAAACTTCTACAAAGTCTCCTGGAACTACAGTATGAATTGTCTTTTCAGGTCTTGGAGTTTCTGTTTTTTTCATTAAATTTGAAATTCGTTTAAATAAACTCATTTTTTTCACCCTTATTAAATTACATCTTTTCAAAAAGTATGAAGATGTAGTTAGTTATAGAAATTCGTTATAGAATGAAACTTAACATGAATATCAGAATTTATCCTATATTTTTAGCGTTAAGACGCCCACCTCTATGGGTGGGGTCTTATAATCAGATGGAGTAGAGTATCCATCTGATTTCCCGATGTTTAAGCTTTGCTTAAACGAGTTTATTAAATAATCAGGCTGCTTACTGCAAAGCCTATACCTAGATATACAAATGCTAATAATACTCCAATAGCTACATTTCCTTTTTGTAAATGATCAGAAAGCTTTAAGCCAGGTGTAACCCAATCAAAAATATAATATGTCATTAGCAAACAAAGGTAACCAACTAAAAACCATAAAGCCATGTGCAAGATGGATGTATTAGTGTAAGCTGAAACCCCTAGAATAATGGCAGTACCTAAGAACTTTCCTCCAAAAGCTAAACCTACGGCAGTATTTCCTTTTTTCAATTCTTCCAAATCATTAAAAGGAGTGATTAAACTAAAAACAACCATGCCTATCAACTGTAGTACAGTAATCACAATAACACTAATCAATAAATCTACTATTATCACTCTACCCACCCCCGGAATTTGGCCATAGCCAAGTCATAATTCGTATAACTATGAATTTCTTCTAAATAAACCTCTGCTGTTTTTTTCTCTTTAAGCCTATTATATCTAGCCTCATCAATTGGTTGTTTAATATCGTGACCTGTCGGTAAAGTAAGGATTGCGAAATGTCTAAACTGTCCTTCAAACTCAGTTTTATATACACCAACCAAATCGACTTCTGTTTTAATTTGAATTTTCAATTCCTGCAGATCTTTTTCAGCTTCTTCTAACGATTTATATGATTTAATGCCTTTCCATGATGATAAATGAACCTCATTACTCCCATTTGCTAAAACATCCATTTGTGCATTCATGAATTGAAGGGTCCATATTTTATCTCCTGTAGCATAATTTTCATCGTTAGGTAATAGTAAATTATCAGGTAATACGGTCATATCTCCACCGATTAAATCCCCTACAGTTCCTTCTTCCACTCTATAGTCCCAAGGTAAAGTGTTTGTATTGGTTTCAGGTTCTGAGATTGTTCCAGAACTGCTAGAAACTGGGTTGGTCTCAAATACTTGTGAACCATTATCAAATAAATTCCCAATAAAAGATAACACTCCAAAAAGAATCAATCCAAAAATTATAAATAGTAATACTCGATTCAAATTATCTCACCCCCATTGCAATAAAATGACTTGAGTTCCCTGTGATTAATCCACCTGCACGACCGAGTAATCCACATGGTTCCCCGTTGATCATAAAAACACCTGTTAATAAATGAAATGCTCCATTATGCATCTCTAATTTTGGTAAATCAATACGTTTTTGATATACTCGGTCAAACAGAACGCTAGTATCGTATCCTTCTTCATCTTGGGTTTCTAGTGTACCGTGATGGTCATATAAACGAACGGATCCACCCTCACGTCCAAACATAGATTTTGACACATAATTCCCATCAAAAATGGGTTTGTTATACGTTGGTAGCATATATTTTTCTATACATTCATGTTCTTCTTTAGTAAAAATATCTGAATCTAATTCATGAAGTCCCCATATGACAGCCTGTAATCCTTTAGATTGAAGAATAATCGCATGCAAGGAATTAAAAATCTCTATGTTTTTGGATTCAATGGAGTAAGCTAAAGCTTCTCCACCATCATCAACTGCCATCCATTCTTTTGGATATAAGGCAAACATACTTCTAACGGGATTGAGCTCTCTATCTTTCACAACACCTTCATCAACGGATAATTCTAATGTATCAATGCATTTAATGTCTAAGCCGCTATGCTTTACAAGCATGTCGATTGTACCTGAATCCTCTAAATGTTCTCCATATGAGATACAAGTAGCGTAATCTGGCTTCTCTTTTTCCCAGACTAAACGAATCTGTTCCTTCATTGTTACATTTGGAGAATTTAATTCGTATTGATCACAAATCCAAGGAGTAACAACTGAAGATTCGACATAACCAGTTGGGGTATCTGCATTAAGCTCAAATAATTTGATCTCACCCTGCTCAGTAATAGAATAGTCAAATCGGGCATACCTACTTAATTTCTCAGCTTCGTTAGGAAGTAACAAATCTAATCCATCCCATAATACCTCAGGGATAGATAGTAAGGCATATAAATCTCTTTTCCCAAACGTAAAGCGGGCAGCTTTATCAAAAATAGTCCATAAGTTTTGAGATGCAAATTTAATTTCATCCCACATCTTTTGATCAATGGAAACAACTTGATCTATCCAATAATGGTCAAGATCTCCCCATGTAAAACCTAATTCTTCAAGCTGTTTCATTCTTTCTTGACGATTTGGATGGGGTGAGCCTACGACATGATACACTGCCTCTGCTTTATCCACCGAAACTTCCTCCTGATTTGCTCGAAGAGCTCATATTACTGGATTTATTTCCAATGCTTCCTTTAGAAGTAGATGTGCTTTTATTGCTATCCCTCTTTGTAATTGTTCCTTGGCTATTCACTGTCTTTGGTCTGACAGTAGAATTGACAACAGGTTTGTTTTGAAATTTGCCAGTATCATATGATTTAGGTTTGTACGTTTGGTTTGTTCTAGGATCATATACAGGTCTAGAATCATACCAGCCTCTTGTTGAATAGGAACGTCCGCTGTTAAAGATCAAATGATACAATAACATATCGTCCCATCCAAAACCGTTATTAATGTATACAGGTTGGTTAGTGCCTCCTGATTCTGATTGAGTTTCACCCTGAGACTCACCCTCGGACTGTTCTTCCTCCGATATAAGTAAAGGAATATTCCAGTCCATATTCGCATCAAAATATTTTCTTACATCTTCGGAAGACCACTCCACGAGTTTCGGTTCGGCACTGCTCGTAGAATCTCCTTCTGCATACACAGACGGTGTCAAAGCTAAGTTTGCGACAAGAGCAATACCTAACGTTGTTGATAATGTTTTTATTGGCTTTCCTTTATAAAATAATTTGTCTGTCATCTTTTGATCTTGCTTCATGTCGTTCACCCCCTTTTAAGGTTTTTTTGAAGCGATGACTAGAATTTCTAGAACTTCCTCATCTATGTTTAAGCGCCCTTCTACCATTTCATACTCATTATCCTTCACTGTAATGTAATTTGCATGCTCCAATGATTTAAGAAGAGGCTCGCTCCAAGACCGTTCATCTAATTTACTCAATTCTCCACTTTCTAGTTTTTCGTATATAATCACGCGTGTACCCAATCTTTCTTCACCTCCTTAAATAACATACCATATTCTCATCTAATCCACACTTGATATACCCCAAAAAGTGAACTTTTTCTATCATGTTTGTCCCCAGCTCTTAAACCGGTGCCTATATCGTCAAAACAGGACGTTTTGATGCAGACATTTGTCACAGGACGTGATAATAATTTAGTCTGCCCACATGGATGTGGTGGGGTCTTAGTTGGCTAATACTTCTCGGGGATCCAGTAAAACATTGCTTCTACAGGTTCAAGCCGCATACTTATTATTACGACACAGACACAAAACGGTTTCAATGGTAAATGTTGAATTTCACTCACTTTTCAATTGCAGTTCTAATCTAGTATTTGTCCACATATGATAGTGTTAGTTTTGGATTATCGGAGGGAAGTGCATGAAAACTCATCGCTTTATTTTGTGGTTTGCTTTGTGGGCGGGTTTGCTTTTGTTTGCTAGTTTCATTATTCCTGCCATTCTAGTAAATGAAAAAGAAGAGAATTTCAACATGACGAGTACACAAGATGAATTGAAGAATGGAATCATAGAACAAGAAAATCCAATATATGTGCCCATTTATATGACAAATGAGAAGAAGATTGAAGTGCTTCCACTTGAGACCTACGTTAGAGGAGTGATTGCTGCTGAAATGCCCATTGAATTTGAGCTTGAAGCCTTAAAAGCACAAGCGATTGCAGCCAGAACTTATATTTTTAGAAGAATGGTAGATCAGGATTTTAGCAATGTGCCTGTTGAAGGGGCTTATGTCACAGACACAGTTTCACATCAGGTATATTTATCTGAGGATAAGCTGATACAAAAATGGACGGGAGATCTTTATGAGAAGAATATGGAGAAAATTAATCGAGCGGTTTACGAAACGAGAGGTCTTGTAGTCACTTATGATGATCATCCAATAAACTCCACTTTTTTTTCTACTAGTAATGGTTATACAGAAAATTCTGAAGATTATTGGAATGTAGAGCTTCCTTATTTACGTAGTGTAGAAAGTCCATGGGATGCAGAGATTTCACCTAAGTTTAAAAATACGTTAGTATTATCCTCTAATCAGTTTTTTAACAAATTAAAAATTAATCCCGCTCAAAGGGCATCTACAGGTCAATCGTTGTTTAAAATATTAGAATGGTCAGAAGGACATAGAATTAAAAAAATAGCGATTGGTGATGTGATTTTAACAGGTAGAGAAGTCAGAGAGAGATTAGGTCTTTCATCTTCACAATTTGAAATGGTAATGGTAGACAACCAAGTTCAAATCACTTCATACGGTTATGGACACGGGGTTGGAATGAGTCAATGGGGAGCCAATGGAATGGCTATGGAAGGCAGTACTGCAGAAGAAATTTTATTATATTATTATCAAGGAATTGAGGTTAAGAGAGTGAATCCAACTCTTTGATATAAAAAATCTAGTAAACACAGGTATAAAAGTATATCATCTGGCAACAATGATTGCTGAGGTGATGTATCTATGAATGATAATAAAAAAGAGAATCAGCATGAACAAACTCCTGAAAATAAAGAGGGAGCTACAAATGTTCAAGCTGGATCATGGAAAAGGTTTTTCGGTAAGAAATGGGTATTTCCGGCTATGTATTTGGCAGCGGTTGTTTTAATTGTTAGTTTCATGGTCTATTTTCAAAGCAATGATCAAACTAGTTTAACAGATCCAGAGTTAGGATTAGAAGTTTCTGATGAAATGAACAATTCGTCTGATTCAGAATTAGATGTCCCAGTTACTGTATCCGCAGAATCTATTGCATGGCCAGTAGATAACAGAGATGATTTAGAAATTATTCGTCATTTTTATGATGAGAATGGCGACAATGAAAGCAAACAAGCTGCGGTTGTTGAGTTTGATGGGACGATGACTCCAAGTATAGGGATTTCACTATCACATCCTGATGATGAAACTTTTGATGTATTAGCAGCTTTAAGTGGGAAAGTTACTAGAATTGAAAAAATTCCAGTTGCAGGAAATATAGTAGAAATTATGCATGAAGATGGTTTGAAAACTGTATATCAAAGTTTAACTGAAATACAGGTTGAGATGGATCAAGAAGTGCAACAAGGAGATAAAATAGCAGAAGCAGGAACAAACGAGCTTGATAAAGAGTTCGGCGTTCATCTTGATTTTGAGATTTATCAAAATGGCGAAGCAGTAAATCCAGAACAACTTATCCAAAGCAATGAATAACATTTAAGATTAAGGGTTTTATTGAAAAATAATTTTCCATGAAAAATTGTAAATCCCATTTTATTATAAATGGGATTTTTTTTGCTTTTAATGACGTCCATGTGGGCAGGCATAAAATTTTGTTGCATTGTTAATTTTTAAATATTTTTATCCAATACGTCCCGTTTTAATCAACTTGAGCCACTAAAATAATCCTGTTTTGTAAATTTAACTGCTTGTCATGCTTGTATTCAAAGAATATCTAAGTTATCCCCTCATATAATGTACCAAACTAGTTCGAGTAGGGAGGCGAGGGGAGTGCACGATTACATCAAAGAGCGAACCATTAAAATTGGTCGTTGCATTGTGGAAACCAAGAAAACGGTTCGTACGATAGCGAAGGAATTTGGAGTATCAAAAAGTACGGTGCACAAGGATTTGACAGAAAGACTGCCCGAAATTAACCCGGATTTGGCCAACCAAGTAAAAGAAATTTTAGAGTACCACAAATCAGTTCGCCATTTAAGAGGAGGTGAAGCCACAAAGATCAAATACAAAAAAAATAAAACAAAATCCGCCTCACCTTCATAGAAAATTACCCGAAAATAAAAAATTTTATTAAAAATGAGAAACTTGCAGGAATTATATGGATCTATATAGAAAAAAATAAATAATAATTCAAAATAATGATTGTGTCTTTACATGATTTTTCAAAATTGTAATTTTATTTACTAATTCATTATAAAAATCTTTGAACTAATTCTATAGGGGGAAAAAACTATCTATGTTCAATAAAGATATCGGTATAGATCTAGGAACTGCAAATGTTCTCATTCATGTTAAGGGGCGTGGCGTTGTTTTAAATGAGCCTTCAGTTGTGGCTGTACAAAGTGAAACAAAAAAAGTGATTGAAGTGGGGGAGCCTGCCAGGAAAATGGTAGGTAGAACCCCAGGTAATATTATTGCCATCCGACCTTTAAAAGATGGTGTTATCGCTGATTTTGAAATTACAGAGGTTATGCTTAAAGGTTTCATTTCTAGAGTTGGAGGTAGAAAGTGGTATAGCCATCCTCGGATTTTGATTTGTGCACCAACCAACATTACTTCTGTTGAACAAAAAGCCATTCGAGAAGCAGCACAACGTAGCGGAGCTAAGGATGTTTTTCTTGAGGAAGAGCCTAAAGCAGCAGCTATTGGTGCTGGTATGGATATTTTCCAGCCTAGTGGAAACATGGTAGTGGATATTGGAGGAGGAACAACAGATATTGCCGTTTTGTCTATGGGAGATGTTGTTGCTTCTTCTTCTCTAAAAGTTGCAGGAGATAAACTGGATATTGCGATCATGAAGTATGTTAAGGATAAATATAAAATATTAATTGGGGAACGTACTGCGGAAGATGTGAAGGTGAAAATAGGCACCTTAGATCCTGAGCGAAGCAACGATGAGATGGATATTCGCGGTAGGGACTTAGTAAGTGGGCTGCCGCTAACGGTAACGATCACAGCAAAAGAAGTAAAGGAAGCCTTGTGGGATCCGGTTACATCGGTCGTACTCTCTGCAAAAAATGTTTTGGAAAAAACACCACCTGAATTGGCAGCGGACATTATTGATCGGGGTATTATTCTAACTGGTGGCGGTGCTATGCTTCATGGATTAGATATATTAATGGCAGAAGAGCTAAAAGTACCTGTATTAATTGCGGAAGACCCAATGGGGTGTGTAGTAAAAGGGACTGGAATTATGCTGGACAACCTTGACAAAATGTCAAAAAGAAAATTAGGATAAGATATATGACAGGAGCTAAAGTATATGATTAAAGGACTATACACAGCAACCGCAGGCATGCTTACACAGCAGAAAAGACATGATACAATAACGAATAATGTATCTAATATAAATACACCAGGGTTTAAAGAAGCCGTACCGATCTCTCGTTCTTTTCCAGAGATTTATATTTCTATGATTCAAAAAGGCACATCGAGTGAAGTCGGCAGCTTACATTCTGGAGTCATGATCGAAGAAACGGTGAATGTATTTACACCTGGACAAATCATAGAAACGAACCGTGCTGAAGATTTAATGATAAGTTCAAACCTTCAACCTGTTGATGAAAATGGGAATCCATATACGGATGAGAATGGGGAATTATTAGAAATTCAGTTTGATACCTTTGGCAAAGGGATAACACTTGACGGGGAAGAAGTGTATCAGCCAGAAGTTTTCTTTACATTGTGGAACGCTGATGAGGAGCCGAGATACATACAGAATGTTAAGTTATTTATAAACGATCAAAAACAATTGATGACAGAAGAAGGTTTTCTTTTTTTAGGTCAGGATGAACAACCGATCACTTTATTCGACGATGATCTTTCTCTCCAGCAAATTCAAATACAAAAAAACGGTCAACTGTTATATAATGGGGAAGAGGTCACGGATATAACAGGGAAACCCATCGCTTTACTTTTTTCTAAAGTTAACAATCCACACCATATGGCTCGTGAGGGAAATGGTGTTTATGCAATTACAGATGAAGAGAAGGCTTCTGTTACAATCTTGGATGGTTTAGAAGATCAACCTATTCAAGTATTACAAGGATTTATTGAAGGATCTAATGTAGATGCAGCACAATCGATGGTTGATTTAACCAGTGCAATGAGAATATATGAAGCGAATCAGCAAGTGATTAAGATGTTAGACGACACGCTTAGTAAAACTGTAAACGAAATTGGACGAGTGCAGTAACCAACCTGAGGTGAAATGAATGAATAAATCCATGATGAACGCCATGGTTTCCATGCAAGCTTTACAACAAAAACTAAATATTCAATCTCATAATGTCGCGAACATTAATACGACGGGATATAAGAAATTAGAAGCCTCCTTTCAAGACCTTTTAACAACAAGAGTAAATCAAGTGAATGAGTTTAGTTTAGAAGGTAGAAAGTCTTCCTTGGGTGTACAAGAGGGAGTAGGAATTAGAATGTCTAACCCATACCTCAAGACAGAACAGGGAACAGTGACCAATACAAAGATATCAACCGATTTGGCGATCCAAGGTGATGGTTTTTTTGAAGTTGGCACATTGGATGGCGAAGATCGTTTGTTTACTCGCAATGGTTCTTTCCAATTGGTACCTTCTTCAAATGATCTAGATGAACTATATTTAGCAACAAGTCAAGGGCAGTTCGTGAAGAATAGTGAAAATGAACCCATTTCCATTCCTGTTAATCATGACATTAACATCGATGATATGGGAAATGTTTTTGCATATAATCAGTCTAACCCTGGTGAAGCGCCTTTAGAGTTGGGGCAGTTAAAAATCGTTCGTGTTTTATCACCACAGTATTTACAGCCAGTGGGTAACAGTTTGTATACACTTAACGAGGACAGATTGACGGACCCTAGTTTAGTTCAGGAAATTGATTTAAACGAAAATAGCGATTTTACCACGAATCCTGATGATAAAATTAATATACGAATACTTCAAGGGTATTTGGAACAATCAAATGTAAACTTATCGGAAGAAATTACAGAAATGATGGTTACACAAAGGGCATTTCAGTTAACTTCCAAAGCATATAGTAATGCTGAGACAATGATGAAGCTAGCAGCAAATCTAAGATCTTAAATATAACAATAGGGAGTTGAAAATCCGTTGGATGAGCGTAATCATCATGAAAAGTGATCGCGAAACATCTGTAATGCGGCTAATGTTATGGATACAAATGCAAATGCAACGAAAACAGCTAAAAAAAAGAAAAAAACTTCACAAAAACCGGCAAAAACAACATTAAAAATTTTAAGGTTTTTTCTTGTTCCTGTTTTATGTATCATTACACTCTATGTCGGTGTTATAATCGGTTATGTTATACTTGGCGGTGAATCAGCTTCAGATGTTTTGGATGTCCAAACATGGAAACATTTAATTAGTTTGATTTTTGCAGATCGATAAAATAAAAAAATATAATAAACTCCCATCAGGGAGTTTTCTTTTCTTCTTCTGCTCGGTATAATGAATAGGGATGGTAGGAGGGATTCAAATGAATCTACCTAATTTGATTACGTTGTTTCGTTTTACTCTCATTCCAGTCTACTTAATTTTCTTTATTAACGATAAAATGATGATTGCCTTTCTTGTTGTTGTGGCTGCCATTTTAAGTGATATTTTAGATGGATATATTGCTCGAAAAAGAGAGATGGTAACAGAAGTAGGAATCATGTTAGATCCACTAGCAGATAAATTAATGATGGTTACTGTATTCGTTTCTCTCTTGTATGAACAGCTTATACCATGGCAAGCAGCGATAGCCATATTTTTGAGGGATATAGGAATGGTGATTGGCGGTTTTTTTTATCATTTCCAAGGAAAAAAAACCGTACCTGCTAATGTTAT
Organism: Chengkuizengella sp. SCS-71B; assembly: GCF_040100845.1. Lineage (NCBI taxonomy): Bacteria > Bacillati > Bacillota > Bacilli > Caryophanales > Paenibacillaceae > Chengkuizengella > Chengkuizengella sp. SCS-71B. Next base: position 449,288 of record NZ_JAZHSH010000001.1, read on the forward strand.
GGGAAAGCTGACAACGATTTTATATTACTCCGCCATTTTTTTTATTATACTCAACTTAAAATTTTCCGTATCTTTTCTGTGGATCGTCATCATTTTTTCGTTTATAACTTCGATTATTTATATATTTCAGTTTAAGTCACTAAATCAGAATATACCCAAGAAAGCGAATTAAAGTTTTAAAGGATAAAGAGCATATTTACAATCGCATTTGGCTGCGCTTTATAAATATGCTCAAATTATATCAACCTTCACTACTGCAGATCATGAAGGGGATCATATCTAGTTTCACATTTCTTAACCATTTTTATACATGGACTAGACTTAATAATGGAGGGCAATATTAATATGTTAGATATCAATCAAATTCAACAAATAATTCCTCATCGTTATCCATTTCTATTAGTGGATCGTATTTTAGAAGTACAAGAAGGCAAAAAAGCGATAGGGATTAAAAATGTCACGATGAACGAACCTTTTTTCGAAGGTCATTTTCCTGATTATCCAGTCATGCCAGGTGTATTAATTACTGAAGCATTAGCTCAAGTAGGTGCCGTAGCAATTTTGAAAATGGAAGAAAACCAAGGGAAGATCGGTTTCTTAGCAGGTCTAGATAAATTTCGTTTTCGTGGTCAAGTGACACCAGGTGATACACTGCGACTTGAAGTAGAAATTATCCGCGCTAAAGGCAGCATTGGTAAAGGGAAAGCAATTGCTTCCGTAGATGGAAAAACCGTTGCTGAAGGGGAGATTATGTTTGCGATCTCAAACCCTGAACCAGCTGGCGAAGGAGACAACGAATGAGCTCAGATCAAGGGTTAGAAAAAAAGGCCATTGAAAATTATAAATCATGGTTACAGGATCCATTGATCACAGAAGAGACTAAACAGGAATTACACAGTATTGAAAATGATCCTAAGGAAATTGAAGATCGTTTTTATAAGGATTTAGAATTTGGTACAGGCGGTTTAAGAGGTGTCATTGGAGCAGGCACTAATCGTATGAATATTTATACTGTGGGTAAAGCTACACAAGGACTGGCTCAATTCATATTAGAATCACAATCAGAAAATGCTGATCAAGAAAAATCAGCAGTGATTGCTTATGATTCTAGACATCAATCTCCAGAGTTTGCTTTAGAAGCAGCGCTTGTATTAGCAGGCAATGGCATTAAAGCGTATTTATATGAGTCTTTAAGAACTACTCCTGAGCTGTCTTTTGCCGTGCGTGAATTAAAGGCAGCCGCAGGAATTGTGATTACAGCAAGTCACAACCCTCCAGAATATAACGGATATAAAGCGTATGGATCAGATGGAGGACAGCTGATACCAGATGATGCGCAAAAAGTCATTCATCACATCCGTCAAATCGATTCTCTTGATCAAGTAAAAAAGAGTTCAAAGGATGAGGCTGAAAAGGATCAATTGTTAGTTGCTATCGGAAAAGAAATGGATGAAAAATATATACAAGCTATTACTTCTGTAAGTTTAAATACAAATACCATTAAACAAATGTCTGAACCGTTGAAGGTGGTATACACGCCTTTACATGGTACAGGTAATATTCCAGTAAGAGAAGTATTAAAACAAATTGGTATCACAGAAGTACACGTTGTGAAAGAACAAGAATTGCCTGATCCTAACTTTTCGACCGTAAAATCACCGAATCCAGAGGAAAAGGACGCATTTGCATTAGCGATCCAAAAAGCAGATGAGATTCAAGCAGACATTATCGTAGGAACAGATCCAGATTGTGATCGTATGGGTGCGGTTGTGAAAAACAAACAAGGTACATATGAAGTGTTGACGGGTAATCAAGCAGGTGCACTTATTTTAAACTATCTTTTAAGTCATTTAAAAGAACAAGGCAAACTTCCCAATAACGGTGTTTTAATCAAAACGATTGTTACGAGTGAATTAGGGGAGAAAATTGCAAGCCACTACGGATTAGAAACATTAAATACATTAACAGGATTTAAATATATTGGTGAGAAAATGACCCAGTTTGAAAAAACGGGAGAAGCAACCTATGTATTTGGGTTTGAGGAGAGTTATGGTTACTTAGCAGGCACATATGCGCGTGATAAAGATGCAGTTGTTGCATCTATGTTAATTTGTGAAGCAGCCGCTTATTATAAATCACAAGGTAAAAAATTATATGATGTTCTATTAGAACTCTATGAACAATTCGGTACATTTTTAGAGGTCGTGCATTCCAGGACGCTAAAAGGTAAGGCTGGGGTGGAGCAAATTCAAAGGATTATGAATAATTGGAGAACAAGTCCACCGCAACAATTGATGAATACCTCTGTAACTGAAGTTTTAGATTATGGAAAAGGATTAGATGAATTACCGAAAGAAAATGTATTGAAATATAAATTAGCAGATGGATCTTGGTTTTGTTTGAGACCTTCTGGAACAGAGCCCAAAATAAAAGTGTATATCGCAGTAAACAGACAGTCAAAAGTAGAAGCACAGGTCGTTTTAGAACAGTTGTCCCAAGTCATCATGAATAAAGTAGACGAAAATAAGGGTTAGAAAGGGAGATGAACTCATTGCTAAAAACACTTACAAACATGAACCCTTTCATGAAAAAAGTTCTTTGGATTCTTGTGGTGATTGGTATGATTGCCGCAGTCCCATTGGGAATGGTCCGTTTTGCTGCAGAAGATACGTCTAATCAAGTTGAAGTTGTTTTAGATTACAAAGACATTTTACAAATAGCAGAATACGAACCTAACCCACAAAGTTATATTGAAGACCAATTAACAAAAATCAAAGAAGCGGGTATTACTTCCCTCGCTGTATTTGAAAGCAATTTAGCAGATTTAGAATCGAGCGGGCGAATAGAGTTATTTTCCTCGTATGAAGCATCATTAATTGAAGGGGTTCAACCAGACCCGAATGAAAACTTCACTTATGTATTGTTTCCCGATGTGGTCACAGACATTAAAATTCGTCCAATTATTGAACAAGCTTTTAGGCAGTTAGATATTAACGTGCGTGATTGGAACCTTCTTGATCAAACAGGCATGGTCATTGAATCTTCAAAAGCAACTGCAATTATTGAGCCGATGGATCCTGATCCCATGATCATGGACGAATTAACGAAAGCTGGATTTCAAATTGTTGTACGGATATCGGATAACAGACCGTATGATCCAGTACATATGGAAAAGTTGATGGATCAGTTTAGCAAACAAGGCGTGTTTAGAATTATTTTTACAGGTAGTGCTGTAACTGGTTATGAAGAAGAAGCAAACCAAGGTTCTTTAACACATATGTCTGAACTTATGAACAAGCACCAGATAGGATTTGCAATAAACGAGTTTTCTGCCAAAGAAAAAGGCTTGAATCAATTAGCCTATTTAACGGATTATAACGTCGTACGTCTTCATTCTATTTTAGATGCAGAATCCTCCGTGTTATCTCCAACTAAAATTTCGGATCGACTTGTATTAGCAGTCACGGATCGAAATATCCGAATGATTTATTTAAATGTGAATATTCAAAAAGACGAGTTGAAAGCGGAGGTTACCAATTCATTAGGCAATATTTATGAAAGTTTAACAGGACCTGATGGAGCGATCCAACGAATTCAGGATGAAGGATTTCAAATTGGTATCACTGAACCGTTTGTATATGGAAATGCAGACTGGCAAAAATTCGCAAAACTTATTTTGTGGGTTGGAGCGGTTGCACTCATAGCAATAACGATATCAAGGTTCGCACCTATCTTGCTAACACCGATTTTTGTATTCGGAATGATCGGTTCTGCTGGATTATTTGTTTTAAACTCATCCCTTTTATTACAGGCGGCAGCGCTAGGTGCAGCTATTTCAGCACCAACCTTAGCGATTATTACAGTAATACGACAGATAAGAGAAGAATCTTTGCAGGTCGTGTCACCGATTAAATCGACTTTTCTTTTATTTATAACGGCAACAGGAATTTCACTTATCGGAGTATTTTATGTGGTCGGGCTATTGAATGCACCTACCTATATGCTCGTTTTAGAACAATTTAGAGGAGTAAGCGTGCTTCATCTTGCACCTATCTTTTTGGCTTTTGTATATTATATGTTTTATGGAAAAGAAGGTGGACTTCGAAATATCTTCAAGCAAGCTAAGAATTTATTTATGATGGACTTAAAAGTAGGTTATGTGATTATAGCAGTGTTCATCGCAGGAACAGCCTTTTATTACTTAACTAGAACGGGGAATAGTGGGCAAGTTTCTTCCATTGAATTAGTTTTTAGATATTTTCTAGAAAATGTACTTGGAGTTAGACCTCGATTAAAAGAATTTGGTTTAGGTCATCCAATGTTATTGTTGGGTTTATATTTTGCTTTAAAATACAGAAAAGGGCTATTACTGCTCATTGTTGGAGTCATAGGACAATTATCAATTGTTGATACTTTTGCTCATTTACATACTCCAATGTTAATTTCAAGTATTCGTGTTATATATGGTTTAATTTTTGGCGTAATGATCGGTTTAATACTGATTATTATTTGGGAAATGCTAGTAAGGAGTTGGAAAAAGTGGGGTCCTCTGTTAGAAGATTAGTCATCTCAGGATATTATGGATTTAATAATAGTGGGGACGAAGCGGTATTAAGTTCCATTTTAGCAGCATTAAGAAATCAATCTGCTCAAACTAACGTTCAGATTGAACCGATTGTATTATCTGCTAATCCAGTTCAGACAGCACAAATGTATGGTGTAGAAGCTGTGCATCGCATGAAACTGAAGGAAGTATTTACAGCAATTCGAAAAAGTGACGGACTGATTAGTGGTGGAGGGAGTTTGCTGCAAGATGTCACAAGTAACAAAACGATTCCTTATTATTTAGGTATTCTCAAATTAGCGCAATGGTTAGGAAAACCCACTTTTATTTATGCTCAAGGTATTGGCCCCATCCATAAGCCATTATTTCATAGATGGGTGAAGAAGGTTTTCGAGCGTTGTCATTATATTTCTGTTCGAGATACGGCATCCTTTGCACTTTTAAAGGAGATGGGCTTGAAAGAATCACAGATGGATCAAGTACCAGATCCAGTTATGGGCATGTCAGTACCAATACAACAAGAAGATAACAAGGTATTGCCCGATGAAAAACAGCCAAAAGTGATTGGTGTTTCTGTCCGTTTTTGGAATGAGGATCGATCAGAATTAAATAAAATAGCGAAGGCTATAAAAATACTTCGTGAAAAAGAAAATGTAATCATTAAAATGCTTCCATTTCATATGCCACATGATCGGGAAGCTTCTCTCTATATCCTTCACCAAATGGGGTTAACGGATAAAGAACTCCCAGAGGATATCCAAATCTTTTATGGAGACAACCCTACGGAGATGTTCAAAGAGGTAAGTACATGTGATGTATTGATCGGTATGAGATTACATTCATTAATATATGCAGCGAATAATTACGTTCCTATGGTTGGTATTTCTTACGATCCAAAGATTGATTTATTTTTAGAACAGATGCAGATGACTGCTGTGGGTAGTACAGAGCAACTGGATGAAAATCAAATCGTTGAAAATGTACAAAAGCTTATGTTAGAATATGAAGGTTGGTTATTAGAAAAAAAACCTCTAATTAACAATTTAAAGGAAATGTCCCAAAAACCAGCGCAACATATTGGTAATTTCTACGTATATAAAGATGGTGAGTGATATGGATAAAACTCAAACAAAATTTCCAACTGTAACCATGTATGGGATTGACGTTTCCAAGATGAACATGAAAGAAACTGTTCAGTATTTAACAGAAGCCATACAACATAAAAAAACACATCAAATCATTACAGCAAATCCAATCATGTTCATGGCAGCTTTAAATGATGCAACATTTGCAAAAGCAATGCAAAGTGCAGAGTTGGTAGTACCAGATGGTACTGGACTAGTATGGGCGGCAGATTATATTGGTCAACCAGTGAAGGAAAGAGTCCCGGGGTTTGACTTAATGTTTGAATTGCTAAAGGTTGCAAATGAAAAGCAATGGAAAGTGTATATGTTAGGAACAACGGCTGAAGTGATTCAAAAAAGTTCAGAAAAGTTGAAAATGCAATTTCCTAATGTTCATTTCGTAGGTGCGCGTGACGGATACTTTTCGGAAAATGAAGATATGCAAGTGGTTGAAGACATTCGTAAGCTTTCACCGGATCTCTTGTTTGTTGCTAGATCTGTTGACACGCAGGAGCCGTGGATATATAAATATAAACATAAGCTAGATATTCCTGTTATGATGGGTGTAGGTGGAACTTTTGATATTATTGCTGGCAAGCTTAAACGTGCACCAAAATGGATGCAGAAACTTAGGCTCGAATGGTTTTATCGATTGCTGCAACAACCTTCACGTTATAAAAGGATGCTAGATTTACCTAAATTTGTTTTTAGAGTGAAAAAAGATAAACATATCATTACAGAAAAAAGATAGACTCTCTTATAGAGGTTGAACACACATATATAAGGGAGAGAGGAGGAAATACCAACCTATGGTTTACATTTTTGCAACAGTATTCGTCATTGCCATCGTACTATCCTTTGTAATGACACCCTTTGTTAGAAAGTTTGCAATTTTGGTTGGAGCTGTAGATCAACCGAATCATCGAAAGGTACATACATCCTTAATGCCACGTTTAGGTGGATTGGCTATATATATTGCTTTTGTATTGACCTTAGGGATCATGTTACCTATTTTAGTGAAAATAGGTGTAGATGTGCAGTTTAATGCTGTTTTTGCGATTTTAATAGGAGGTTCAATTATCGTTTTACTTGGGGCTTTTGATGACAAGGTGGAAATATCTCCGAAGGTAAAGCTGTTAGGACAAATCATCGCAGCCTGTATTGTTGTTTTTGTTTTTGATTTGAAAGTATCATTTCTTACGTTACCATTTGGGGAAGCGTATAACATTAACGGCTGGCTTAGTACCTTTATCACATTATTTTGGATTATCGGTGTAACAAATGCCATTAATTTAATAGATGGTCTGGATGGATTAGCCGCAGGTGTTTCAGCTATTGCAACAGCTACGTTATTAGTATTAGCGATTATGATGGGGAACGTAACAGTTATCATTTTAAGCTGTTTATTGCTTGGAAGTATTTTAGGGTTTTTATACTTTAACTTTCATCCTGCAAAAATCTTTATGGGGGATTCAGGATCGTTATTTTTAGGTTTTGCTCTAGCTACCTTATCCATCTTAGGTTTTAAGCAAGCAGCCATCGTATCCTTAATTGTTCCAATATTAATTTTAGGTGTTCCATTATCTGATACCTTTTTTGCAATCGTTCGAAGAATTGTGAAAAAAGAACCCATCTCTATGGCAGATAAAAGTCACCTGCATCATTGCTTATTGCAAATTGGTTTAACACATCGTCAAACAGTACTTGCAATCTATGGTATTGCGATTACATTCGGTTTTAGTGCAATCATTTTATCACAAGCTAGTTTATGGATTCTTATACTGACCGCAGTTATATCTATTTTGTTGATCATGGCTGCACAGAAGTTAGGACTCATTCAAAAAAGAGAAAAAACTGTGTTTCGTTCTGTTGTTAATATGACCACTCAACTCCTAGGATTAAAATCATAAACTATACTCAAAAAACTAGAATAAAAGTACAATAGAAATTCAAATAAAAGGGTATAGGTTTTGGCTTACTAAGCCATTACCTGTACTCTTTTTAATAACTTAACAAAGCTACCACTAATGAAGGATTCGACTACTTCTACGAGAAGCTTCGATAGGAGCTTTTGTTCACTTCCCTTTCTTCCTTTTTTTAAAAATAATTATTGTTAAATTCAACTCTTATCACTAAATTTTTTTACCATTTTTACCGATATACATAATATTAGTGTGTTTTATCACATGTAAATTGTACGAGCTACTTAAAAGGAGAGAGAAACCAGATGAAATCAATCAAACGTTCGTTAAGTATTATCATGATTTTTGCCATGTTGATTGCTTTGCTTCCACCGCTTGGAAGTACATCTTATGCGGCAGTTAATTTGGAGATTCAAGGGTACCCAACATCAGATCAAAGACCATCCAACCCTTATTCAACGATACAAGAGTTGATAGAACTTAGAGTAGGTTATACACAAATAGATGATTCGGATTTATCTGATTTATATTATGTTATTGAAGAAGTGAACACAGGTATTTCTAATGAAGTCAAGAACAATCCTCCTGAAAAAGATGGTGTGGGATTTGTTAAATTTAGCGATATTCAATTATACGAGGGTTTAAATAAGATCACAGTTAAACTGGATTCAGGAACAAACCCACAATCATTACCAGCATGGATAAATTACACAGAGATTACGACAGTAAACGAGTTGACGATAGATGAAAGACAGTTCATAAACGGTATGATAGTGCCATTAGAGAATCGAGCCTCTAATGACAATACGATTTTTATTGAAGGGATTGCACCAAACGCTACCTCACTATTCGGTTATACGACGTTAGACCCTTTAGGTGTATATGCTAGCTTTTTCCGTCCAGGAACAGGTCAATTTTCATTTTCAGCAGGGGAAGATGAAAGTGAGGATTTACATTTGAGACCTGGTGACAATGAGTTGAAAATACTTGCATCAAGTGCAGATACAACATATAACACGAAAAGAACATTTGTATTTAATAATGGAGATAACTTCATATATAACACTGAGGTATCAGAAGCATCAAATCTAAACGTTCCTACAGAATCTATGTTATTCAAACAACCGACCTTTAGCGCAAGTGCCAATGCAGATGCATATGCAATTAATTTTTCAACAGATGTAAAAATAAATAGAAATGATGCTAGTCCAACACATGATAAATTAAACATTGAAATTGATGGTACTGACGAAACACATGAAGTGGCTTTAAGCATTGATGAAAGTATTCCAACTTATAGCTACTCTATAGATGGCGGTGTTGCTGTACCGATTTCAGATGATGACATTGAAATTGAAGATGAATATTACTTAATCAGAAACATAGAAATAAACGGTATACTCCTTAACCACGGTGAAAATGAACAAACATTAACAACAACGTTTCTTCCGAGTCAGACTGGATATTCACAAAATGCCTTGGACTTCATTTTTTATTTTATAAACGAGCAACAGCCTTTTGTAAAAGAAGTATATGAAACAATTTCATCTACTAAGTTATTCAGCGGAATTGAAATCACTGTTTTAACGGAATCTCTTTTGTTGGATGTTGTTACTGAAAAAGATGCTAGTGGTGTGAAGGTGTATAGTGTAGATTCCTTTGGCCATGCAATATTATTAACTAGTTCTTCTACAGAATCTCAAAATACAGAGCAAGCATATACTGTAGCCTTGGACAAGGATGATTTGCCTGAAGGTAGAAGCACCTTAAAATTTGTTCCGTATCAGGAAGATGATCAGGGAATCCAAACTGACTTTGAAGTAGGCTCTAAGGAGTTTGAAATTAATTATAATCCATCTCCATACGTTTACTTAACTAATATTTCTAAAGCACAGGATTTTAGTTCAATTAATGAGCCAGGTGGTATTGGTTCAGATGGAAAGGGTTTTCCAGGACCAATTTTTCAAATCAAGCCAGTGAACATTCCAGAAAGTCAATGGGGAGATATTAGAATTGTATTTAATGATCATGTAGATAAAATACGAGATATAGATAAACATTTAGATGATGGTAAGTTTGAAGAATTTCACTTTTATTTTGGTGATAGAACAGATGGTGATGATTTACGTGAGGATTGGCAGCTGCAAAATGGACTAAATGAACTTCTTATAGAGGTATATCCGGAAGGCACTTTGAATGGTACTGACCCAGGGTTAACAGAACCTATTACTACATTTAAATATGAGATGTTTTATTATACTTCTGAATTGCCTGAGGTTTTATTATTAGAAGTTGATAAAGATTTCTTAGATGATTATTACTATGTACAAGAAAGCAATTACCGTTATTATACACAAGAAACAAAGCTTCAATTTAAAAGCTCAGTTGCCAGCGCAAATGAAGTTGAGTTTAGATTTAGTGGGATAAATGAAGAAGGAGAATATGAGCAGTATAGAGAGTTATTCTTATGGGATGGTACCAATTTTAAGAGAATGTCCGAAAGTGCGTATGAAGCAAAATACGGTACGGAGCAAGAAGTAGGGTATAAATATGAGGACTTGATCGATGAGAATGGAGTGAAGAAAGATTCTATTCCTCCAGACTCTACAAGTGGTTGGGCTACATTCACCTCTGAAGTACTTGATCTTGAAGGAACGGGTACTTTCGCTGTAGAAGTAATTTCAAGAAATGAAAATGGATTAATAAATACAAGAACGATAGAAATTGGAAGAGACCCTGCTACTTTTGTAGTCCATTATCCAACTATTGATCCTGTAACCAAAACTGGTTTTGTGAATGGAAATTATACAAGAATTTATGTAGAAGCTGAAAATGCAGATAAAATTATTTATGATAAGAAAAAAGAAGTGACAAAAACAGAGGTCATTGAGTTGGATGGGGAAGATTATGACTTATTTGTATTTGAAATTAATGATTTGAAAAAAGGAGATAATAAAATAAAGTTTACTGTCGTCAGAGGTTTACAGGAAGATGAAGCTGAAATTATGTTAATTAATGCGGATACACCTGTGCCTGGGGCAGAACACAAAGAAAGTATCTCTAAGCGAAAAATTGATGCATTTGATAAATCAGTTGAGTTATCTTTTCCTAAAGGAACTATTTTACTTCAAAATGAAGCAAAAGGAGTTCAAGCTTTATCTCCAACCAGAGATATCCTATTAGCTATTGCAGATCCAGATGATGGAAGAGTAAATAAAGTATTACATCCATTCTTCGGAGAGGATTCTAAATTTAATAATGTGAATGACAACTTTGTTAGAATATTTGAAGATCCTGCAGAAAGATTTAGATCGATTAGCGACTTGTACTGGATTGATGGGGGGATGGTTTCCTCAATAGAAGACCAGCAAGAAATATTATATGGCAGCGGTATTTATCCATATGAGGATGGGCAAGAATTTTATGATCGAGATGTTTCAGAAATAGATGAGCAATATGTTCCATCAAATCCAGGTGAATTAACGTTAAAGTATGATCCAAATGTAGTACAGTCTGCCTGGAGATATGTGACAGTATTCCATTATGGTTATAATGTTGATTATCTAGATAATGAATCATACGAGTGGATTAATCTTGGAGGTGTTGTAGATCAAAAGAAAAATACGATTACAGTACCGTTTACTGAATTTGGGTATTATGTTGTCATGTACATGAACGAGTCATTTGATGATGTAATAGGACATCCATGGGCTAAAAATTATTTGGATACTTTATATTCTAAAGGAATTATGAACAATAGAGCATCAAGTACTCAGTTATTTGAACCTGATGAACAGATCAGCAGAGGTGAGTTTACTTCTTTAATTGTAAAAGCATTTGATCTTCCTTTAAATTATGAAGGTGACCGAACGTTTGTAGATGTAAATAATAGAACATCATCTTCAGATGGGTTATATGAATATAAGTATATTGAAACTGCAGCAAGAGCAGGTATAGTAAGAGGAAAGATAGATGATCAATTTTTACCTGATTTAAATCTGACTCGTGAAGATGCAGCAACGATTGTCGCAAGAGCTGCTAATTTAAGATTAGATACAAATGAGATTAAAGTAAATACTGCCTTGAATAAAGTCTTTATTGATGCTGAAGATATTAACAACTATGCAAGGGCTTCTGTATTGGGTGTATACAAGGAAGAAATTATCCAAGGTAAGAAAGTCATTTCTGATTCAAATGCAAAAGAAACCTATTACTTTGATCCACAAGCGAACATGACTCGTGCTGAAGCTGCAGCAATTGTTATGCGCATCTTATTAAACGATAAGAAAATACCGAATTTATAAATGCATTAGCATATATATATTGTTCCAATAAGCAAAGCACTTATTCATGGTGCTTTGTTTTTTGCACTTTGAGGAAATTCTTCATCTGAATTCACGATGTTTAAGCTTTGCTTAAACGAGTTCACTTTATTCATTTTTTGGTTAATTTACTGGAAAATCTTTATCAATGACTTCGTGAATAATTTAAGATATACTGATTCCTGTAGCCGATTGATAGAAGGCAATACACTAGACTTGATAGATTGTATAATATACTACAATATATCAATGTGTATCCGTATCAATCATTTTTCTACTTACTCAATTTTTTAGCTCACACTCTGGAAAGGGGGTGCATCTTAAATGAGGATAACGAGCTCTCATGATTTAATGTCATATGACAGTAAATTAAATAACCAAACTAAAACACAACATCTAGGAGGAGACACAAAGGTTATGAAAAAGAGTTTATCATTATTAGTTGCAATCGCTATGGTGTTCTCAATGTTCGCATCTGTGGCATCAGCGGAAGAAAAGACAACTGAAGACAAGTTTTATGAATTAAAAGAATTAGGTATTTTTGATGGATATTTAGATGGTTTGCCACACCTTGAAGACAACATGACTCGTGAGCAAGCTGCAAAAATTATTGCTTTAGTATTTGGACTTGACATCGATGAATCAGCAGAGTCTACATTTTCTGATGTAACTTCTGATCGTTGGTCAACTAAATATATCGAAGCATCTGTAAAAGTTGGAATTATTGAAGGTATGGGTGACGGTACTTTTGCTCCTACATCAAATGTAACAATTGAAGAATTTGCTAAAATGTTAGCTGTAGGTTACGCTGACCTGACTAATGTTGAACTTGACGAAGAAGCAACAGTAGACAATGAAAACATTAGTGAATGGGCACAACATTATATTGCAGCTGCATTAGACTTAGGTTTAATCGCTGAATATGAAGATTACACAATTGATGCAGACCGTACTTTCTTAGTAGATTCTGCTTACACAACTTATGAATCTGTTGAAGCATTTAAAGCAGTTCCACAAATTAAGTCAGTAACTGCACTTAATCTTGTAACAGTAGAAGTTGAATTTACAAATGTTAATGGATTAGAAAAATCAGATTTAGAAGATGAATCTAATTATGAGTTGACTGATTCTGATGACAATAAATTAGCAATTGATACTGTATCATTAGACGGTACAACATTAACAATGACATTAGCTAAAGCAGCACCTAACCAAGAAACAGCAACTTTAACAGTTGATGCTGGTCTACTTGGTACTGAAGAAGATGTTGTAATTGAAAATATTAAATTCTTTGATGCTGAAATTCCAGTAGCTGAAGAAATTGAACTTATTGGTCCTAATAAATTCAGAGTTCATTTTAGTGAACCAATGAATCCAGAAATAACAGGTCATGAAGTTGAAGTTGAAGATGGAGTATATGGAGTTCTTGGTTACACATTTAATGGTAAAACTGTAACTGTAGAATTAAGTGTAGATTCTTTAAATGAAGATGACTACAAAGTTGTAGTAAAAGGTTTTGAAGACTATGCTGGTTTTAAAGCTTTAGATAAAACATTTACTTTAAAGTATGTAAAAGTAGATTCTGTACCAACTGCTGAAGTGAAAAATGCAACTCAAACTTCTGTAGAAATTCAATTTAACAGACCATTAGATGTAGATGTAGAAGAAGATTTTGAAGAATATTTCTACCACACATTTAGCTCTTATAACCCACAAGAAGTTACTTCTTCAGACAATCAAACATTTGTATTAGATTTTACTAACAATCCACTTCCAGAAGGTTCAGTAAAAGTTGTTGTAGATGTTGATGCAAATGATGAAGTTCTAGCTGACGAATGGGGCAATGAGATAGTAGATAACATTGTGTTCTTCGTAGATATTAATGCAGATAAAACAAAACCAGTTGTTAATAAGGTTGAAGCTGGTAGCGATGAAACAATCGTTTTAGTTTACTTTAGTGAAGATGTAACTAAAGAGTCTGCAAAAGACAAAAATAACTATGAAGTAAAAGATGCTGACGGTGAAGTTGTAGATATTGACGATATTGAATATACAAACACAAATAATGAATATGTAGCAGAATTAACTTTTGATGATGAATTATCAGGAAAATATACAGTTAAAATTCAGGACATTGAAGATAAAGCACTTGAAACAAATACACTAGAAACAGTAACAGTTGACTTTACAGTTAAGGATGTTAGTGGTATTGACTTAGCAGCTACAGAAGTTGTGGGAGTTGATACTGAAGGTGAAGGTGAAAAGGATTATATCTACTTGACATTTCCAGAAAAAATGGCGACTTCTGGTACGTATTCTGTATTAGATAAAGATAACTATCTTTTAGATGGTGAGCAATTATCTTCTAATGATAAAGTTGAATTGTTTGGAAATAGCAGTAAAGTAAAAATTACAATTGCAGACAATAGTAAAGTGATTACTGATTCTAAAATTATTATTGGACGTGTAGCAGATATCTCTGGTAACACTAGTAAGTTACTTTCAACTGAATTACCTATCGATGCAGACGAAGCACCTGAAGTACATTTAGTAAAAACAATTGATGAGAAAACAATTGAAATTACTGTAAACAAAGCATTAAAAACTGTTTCTAGAACAGGGTTTGAAATTACAAAAGGTGAAAATAATAAAGATACTTTAGCAGCAGTTTCTTATGAAGTTAAAGGAAATGAAACAATTATTACTGGTACACTTAAGGCAGCACAGCAATTAACTAATTCTGGTGATGTTGATTTCACAGTAACGGTAGTTGCAGATAAAATCATGTCAGAAACAGGTAACTATATGGCAGCTGGTGATGTATCACCTGAAGACATAAAAGATGGCTTTGCTCCATCTCTTGTAGATAATGGAATTACTCAAAAAGATGTAGAAAATGCTAAAGTTGTTATCGTTGACTTTACAGAAGCAATAGTAGTTCAAGATGAACAATTATCATTAGCTTCAACTGATCTTGTAATTATTAATGCTTCTAAAGAACAACTGACAGCTGGTATTGATTATACTGTTGCCGTAAATGCTGATGGTAACTTAGAAATCACATTAAGCAATAATGAATATGCTGATGAACTTGAAATTTCAACAATAGAAAAAGTAAATTATATTGCTGATGGATCAGGCAATGTAATCGAATCTTTTGATAAAGAAATTACTTTACAATAATAAGAGAAGTTTAAGAGACTTCGTGTTTATTAAAACACGGAGTCTTTTTTTATTTTTTAAAAAAGTAACGCAACTTTTTTAAAAATTTTGCGTTTAAGAATTAGTAAGATATTTTCACAGAGAAACTTTTGGTAGCATTTCACAAAAAAATGTCTTTACGATCATGAACAGGCGATGTATAATGTTAGGGGTATACATATCTATTAATGTGGTTTGCTAGTTTCTGTAACACAATGTTACAGACTTACAATATTAAATAAAACAGCTCAACTCTAGAAAGGGGGTGAATGATGATGAGAGAAAAGAGCTCACATGATTCAATATCTAACTCTAGTAATTACAAACAAACGAATGATATTCAAGGAGGAGAAACAAAGGTTATGAAAAAGAGTTTATCTATATTATTAGCAATTTCAATGGTCTTTTCTATGTTCGCATCTGTAGCGTTTGCTGCTGAAGATGAAATGACTACTGAAGAGAAATATGAAGCGTTAGAAGACAAAGATATTTTTAACGGGTATGATGATGGTTTACCACATCTTGAAGACAACATGACTCGTGAGCAAGCTGCAAAAATTATTGCTTTAGTTTTTGGTCTTGAGGATGCAGACGCAGAAGAGCCTACATTTTCTGATGTAGCTTCTGATCGTTGGTCTTATGGATTTATCGAAGCGGCAGCAGCTGCAGGAATTATCGAAGGTGTTGGTAACGGCGCTTTTGATCCAAAAGCAGAAGTTACTATCGAACAATTTGCAAAAATGCTAGTTGTTGGTTATGCTAACTTAACTGGTATGGAATATGACGAAGAAGCAACTGTTGACAATGAAAACGTAAGTGCTTGGGCACAACCGTTTGTTGCAGTAGCATTAGATTGGGAGTTAATTGCGGAGCAAGAAGATTACACAGTTTCCGCTGATCGTGCTTTCTTAGTAGAAGCTGCGTATGCTACTGACACAGTAGTAGTTGCTTATACTGATAAGCCTCAAGTAGTTTCTGTATCTTCTCCTAACCTTGTAACAGTTGAAGTTGAACTGAGCAATGTTAACGGGTTAAATGCAAGTCAATTAGAAAACGAAAAAAATTATGGTTTGAAAAATTCTGATGATGAAAGCATTGAAATTGGTTCTGTTTCATTAGATGGTACGGAATTGACAATCTCATTAGCAGAAGTAGCACCTAACCAAGATTCTGGTACATTAACAATTGACGCTAAAGTTCTTGGAACTGAAGAAGATGTTGTAGTTGAAGACATTGAGTTTTTTGATGCAGAAATTCCAGTAGCAAAAGATATCGAACTTATTGGTCCTAACAAATTTAAAGTGTTATTCAGTGAACCATTAAATCCTGAAATTGACGATGCAGAAATTGAAGTTGAAGATGGTATTTATGGAGTAGTTGGATATACTATTGAAGGTAATGCTGTAACGGTTGAATTAAGTGTTGATTCTTTAAGTGAAGGTGAATATAAAGTTGTTGTAGCTGGTTTTGAAGACTATGCTGAATTTAAAGCATTGAAGAAAAAATTTACTTTAGATTACAAAAAAGTTAAATCTGTTCCTACAGCAGAAGTAACAGACGCTTCTCAAGTATCTGTAGAAATTACTTTTGACAGACCACTTGATGTAGATGTAGACGATGCAGATTTTGAAGAGTATTTCTATCATACTTTTAGTTCTTATAATCCAGCAGAAGTAACTTCTTCAAACAATCAAAAATTTGTATTAGATTTCTCTAATAACCCACTTCCAGAAGGAAAAGTGAAAGTAGTTGTAAACTATGACGCTGATGAAGAGTTAGAAGATGAATGGGGTAATGAATTAGTTGAAAATCTTGAGTTTTTTGTAGAAATAAGTGCAGATAAAACTAAGCCAACTGTAACAAAAGTTGTAGCTGGTGACAGTGAGGAATTTGTATTAGTTCACTTCAGTGAAGATGTAGTCACAAAATCAGCAGAAGATGAAGATAACTATGTAGTTAAAGATTCTGATGGTGATGAAGTAAGCATATATGACATTGAATATACTAATGATAATAACGAATATATCGCAGAAATAGAATTTGTTAATGATTTATCTGGTGACTACACTATCGAAATTAGTGATGTTGATGATAAAGCACTTGAAACAAATACTTTAAAAACTGTAACATTAAGTTTCTCTATGAATGATAAGTCAGCTATGTCCTTGGAAACTGCTATAGTTGAAGGTATTGATGGAGCTTCCGATGAAGAAGATGTAATTTACATTACTTTCCCAGAAAAAATGGCTACTTCAGGTGAGTTCTCTGTATTAGATAAAGATAATTATCTCTTAAATGGAGAACAATTAGCTAGTAAGGACAAAATCTCATTATTTGGTGATTCTAGTCAAGTTAAAATTGTTGTTGAAAATGGAAACGCTCAAGAAATTGAAGTTTCAGATCCAGCTGATGCAGTTGAATTGACAATCGCACGAGTAGCTGATGCTGCTGGAAATAAAACTAAAAAGTTAGCTCATACTTTTGATGTCGGTGAAGTTAAAGCACCAAAAATTACTGCAATTAAAACAGTTGATAAAAAAACAATTGAAATCACTGTTGATAAGCCGTTAAAAACAGTTACTAAAACTGGCTTTAAAGTAACAAATGGTACGTCAGACACACTTGCTGCAGTTTCTTATAAAATAGACGGAACTAATACGATCATCACAGGTACTCTTAAGGCTGATCAACAATTAGCTGATTCCGGTGATATCAATATTGAGCTTGAAGTTGATGCAGAAAAGCTGAAATCATTTGATGGTAAATATATGGAAAATGATACTTATGGTGATGATCCTGGAGAAGATATTACAGACGGATTTGCTCCATCATTAGACAAAGATAATGTCAGCGTAAATAAAGCAACCAAAGAAATTACATTAGACTTTACTGAAGACATTAAACTTCTTAATGATTTAGCTGCTATAGACTTAGTTATTAAAGATCATAAAAAAGATGAATTAACAGCAGGTATTGATTATACTGTTTCTGTAGATAGTGGAAACTTAGTTATTAAATTAGAAGCTTCTGGTTCTTATGGTTCCCATGAAAAAGAACTTGAAATATCTACTGTAGATAAAGTGAAGTACATCACAGATGATACACCTTCAGCTAATAAAATTAAGGCTTTTGAAGATGTAGAAGTAGACTTTGCTCCTTAATTTATTGTAATACTTAAGAAATATAAAATAGAAACCTTGGATGATTTATGATTATCCAAGGTTTTTTTTCATCATTTAAGAATTTATTTTTCAAAATTCTAAGTTTCAACAAAAGATACCACAAATGAAGGATTCGGTTCTACGAGAAGCTCTGATAGGAGTTTTTGTTCTGTTTAGGAATATAGAAAAATCATTTCGCAACCTTCCATTTACCAATGAGTATAATATTATATTAATATACATACCCAAATCGGAGGAAACGCAATGAAAAAACACATAACAAAAATAGCTTTATCAGCTCTATTGCTAGGAGGGGGATACTTAGCTGGGGCCTCAATCCCGTCCTTAGCAAACACTTTCACTTCTCAACAACCAGGATCAGCAAATGATCCACTAGTAACTAAAAGTTATGTAGATGAGACAATTGGTAAATTGATTGAACAACAATTATCCGGTGTAGATTTATCAACAATAGGAGGAGGATCATCAGCATCATCATTGGAAGTTGTAAAATTACAACCGGGACAAGCTTTATATCCTAATGTTGGGACAGAAATAATAGTTAGAACTGGTAAAACAGTCGCTTTTAGTGATACAAGCAACGGGTTAGCAGATGTCACTGGTGCCAAAGATATTTTAAACGGAGTAGCTGTTGAGAATAACCATCTATTAATTAATCCTGGTGAAGGTCGTGGTATTAAACCCCATGAGAGTGTAGATTACACAATTTATGTGATGGTTCGTGGAGGGTATACTATTAAATAAAAAGGCTCGTATGGGTCTTATTTCATGCTCTTATAATACACTTCCATTAATTGAGAATTATTTGATTGCATTGCTATGTTATAATAGGGATGGGTTTCATAATTTTAAATTAGGAAGTGATTTTTATTCGAAAACTAAAAGCTGTAACGATAAGTTTATTTTTATTTTTTACAGTAATGAGTGTTAGTTTTGCATCTCAGTCAAATTACTTGATAAAAATTAACTCTCAAGAAATGAATTTATCTAAGCCAATAGTAGAGAAAGAAAGTCGTATTTATGTACCAATTCGTATAGTAGTTGATGAGTTTGGTGCAACAGTTGAATGGAAAAAGGATACAAATGAAGCTATTATCCAAATGAATTCTGGAGACCATATGACATTTAGGTTAAATGATGTAAGTGTACTGTTTAATGGTGAAAAATATTATATGGATGCTCCAACCATAATAGAAAATGGTCAGGTATATATACCTGTTCGTCATCTCACAGAATTATTGCATGCAAATTTTCAGTACGATGTAGAAACCAAACAAATGAATGTATCAACTATACCACTACATACCATAATGCCTGGTGAAACTGTACAGAGTATAAGTGAACAATATGGAATTACGGTTGAACAACTAAAAGTTAGGAATAATCTACAATCCGATGAGTTATTTATCAACGATCAATTAAAAGTAGTAATTCCATCTATAATGCAATCAAAATTAGCTCAAAACTTTACTGAAGAAGAAATTGAACTTTTAGCTAAAATTATATCAGCAGAAGCAGGATACGAACCTTATGAGGGTCAAATCGCTGTGGGAAATGTCATATTGAATCGAGTAAATGATTCACGTTTTCCAAATACGATTAAAGGTGTAATCTATGCCAACAATCAATTTACACCTGTAAAAACAGGTAAGTTTGAAACTATTCAGCCGACCGCACAATCAGTCAAGGCTGCTCAAGAAGTGTTAGCAGGTAAAAATGTAGTAGAAGGTGCTCTATATTTCTTTAACCCCGCAGTATCTAAAAGTAGCTTTTTTAATAATAAGGAAGTAGTAAAAGAAATTGGTGGGCATCGATTTGTGAAGTAGTTTATAAATCATAATAAATCACTGACCTATTGGGGGTCAGTGATTTTTCTTTACCGCTATCTGCAAAAGAGTTGGTGAAACCAACTTCTTTTCTTATTATTTTGTCTACTCATTAATAGAACGATGACCATTGGAATAATGATAGCAGCAGTAATTAGTGAAATTATGACATTTCTTTTTTGTCTCTGTTGTGAATATAACTGTAATGTTTTCCAAGTTTCACTTGGGTACTCTGAAGACAATTTTTTAATTTTGTATTTTTGTAATTCCTTAAATCTCTGCTCTATATTAGGATCTTTATATGATTTAAACATAAGTTTTATTTATCCCCACGATCTATGTGTAGACGTGGTTTGTTTTGATGATTGGATTCACTAGTGTTATCCAATCTAAATCGTGGATCAACCGTTTCTCTTCTTTGCTGATCTGGAGGAAATGCACTTAATACCCATGCTGTAGTTCCCATTTGAGGATCAGCAGGGAATATATCTCCACGTTTAAACATTTCCTCTCTACCCCATTCATTTTTATATATGCCTTCAGTTTCTACAGGATCTCCTGACATTGGACTCATATCTTTATTCGTCATGTTATCCCTCCTTGTTAAAATTAGTATTTCCCAAAAATTAAAAAAATCCAATTGGATAATTTAAGAAAAAAATAATTGTACATTTTTTATTTTTTCATTGATTTTTAAAGAGAATTACAATACATTTAAGTATATTGTTTTTTATTTTTAATTATTTTTTGATGGAGATGAACTAACAAATGATAATTAGAGACGCAGTTGAGACGGATCTTCCTAATATTTTAAGTATTTATAATCATGCTATTTTAACAACAACGGCAACGTTTGATTTAGAAAAACAAACATTGGAACAAAGAAAAGAGTGGTTTTCTCATTATGGCAAGAAACATCCAATCATAGTAGCTTGTATTGATGATCATGTGGCGGGTTATTGCAGTTTATCCCCTTATAGATCAAAAGCAGCATATAATCGAACAGTCGAGTTATCTGTATACATAGATGAAAAATATAGAGGTAAAGGCATTGCCAAAAATTTAATGACTGAAATTATTCAACGTGCTAAGGGCTTAGGTCATCATGTCATTATTTCTGGTATTACAAAAGGAAATGATGCAAGTGTAAAAATGCATGAGCAGTTTGGTTTTGAATATATCGGTTGTTTTAGAGAAGTGGGTTATAAGTTTGATACTTGGTTAGATGTTTTGTTTTATCAGTTGATAATTGATACATAATTTCATTTTTATATGTAACGACATTAGCATTGCATATAAATCTGTTTCAAACTTGTCAAGTCGTGCGAAAGCATGGGATTCAACAGAAAAACGTACTAGCTCTTAAACTAGTACGTTTACTTATTTAGAATAACACTTTAATTAATAAAGGTGATGCTACCCTTCGGGTGTAATGTAGTACTCCAGATAGCAACTTGTATTTCATTAAATAACGGAACGTTGTATTCATCTATAACTGTTCTCCATCCTTCCCATATAAGACCAGTATGTTCCTCTGCTTTAATTCTTATATTTTTTGCATTCGGTGGGAGTGGTATAACTGTTGAATAACGAGCCGTTCGATATTTATTGTTTCCTTCCCAAGTTTTATGGGTTAAGACTTCATTTCCATTTATATCATACGAGATTTCATCCCAGGATACCTCAAATTTAGCAATATATGCCCCCGTATGTTCTAGTGATATTTTACCTTTAGAATATACAGTAGATGTAGTTTCAATATATTCTGTACTGTTTTTTACACTAGCAATGGAGTTATCTTTTAGGAACATACTTGTATATGAAATGGGATATGCTGGATTTTTAAGACTAAATTCTGAGTTGTCTTTAATTATATTTCGTATTACATCAAAGTCTTTTGTAACAACCTTATTATGCTCCGCTGAATCCCCACCTAGTACTACAGCAGTAAAGGAACTATCTTCGAAAATCTCTTGGTACTTTAATCTAGTTTCTAGATCAAGATCAGCATTCTGAAGTAAAGCTCTAAATGCAGCCTGAACATCGTTGCTTTTAGAATTCGTTTCTAACTTCACATAAATGGTTCTACCATACCCTACATTTGACACCATAACAGGTGGAGCCTCATTGCTTATCCCTTTACGAGTTAACTCTTCAAAAGTAACACTATCATCAAAAAGATCTGATGGATTATTAGGTAGTTCTGCACTAACAGAATAGAATATTTGCTTGTATGCGGCAACCATTACCTTTTTTTCATCATTTGAAATAGCATCAAAATCTATTCCAAGTGAACTATCAAGAACTTGAGCATTCACATTAAGAGCAGCTGCTATTTGAGATTTACTATATACCATAGATTCTGAATATTGAATTCTAGCAGGGATGGTATGGGTATCTGAATATTTTTCATTCCAAATAGATACTAACTCATCTATTGCTCCAGCAACATTTCCATAGGTTGGGTTGTCTACAGTTATTGTATTTTCCTCTCTCATACCTGGTAAATCTATACTAATGTTCAAAGGCTGTCTACTAGAACTTATTACAGTAGGTTGATTATTTGTAAAAGCTTGGTTTGCGAGCTGTAATGCTCCTGGATAAGAGCGATTAGCCATTGAATCTATAATGGATATATCTACAGGAGAAGTTGTAAGTGATTTTTTCTCACGTTCTATCACTATAAATTTATCATCTGAATAGATACCTTCTTTTGGAATAAAATGTTCTACTTTATCACCATTCGCTGCTAAAATACTGTCCTTATTATAGTTCAGATTCGCTATACCAGTATTAATGTCAATAGCGTTGTTTGTTTCACTGTTTAAACTTGGTGTGAGTGTTTCTGCAGAAGAAATAAAAGGAGAACTAATAATGCCTAGACTCATAAAGAAACAGATCATAACACTTGCCATTCTACTCATTTTTTTAATTTTCAAAAAGAACACTCCCTTATAAATTAATTTCTATATTATAACATAAATAGAATATATATACATTATATTTAGTAGATTTGTGACTTCTGAACTAACTTAAAATTGGATAATATATTTAATTCTTTTATTTAAAAATAAAAAAAGGAATATTTATACATTAATAGAAGTATTTATATTGTATTGGTTAGGGACATAGTTACAAATAGTTTTAGGATGGCAATCATATTAAATCTATTTTATCGGAGGTTAAAGCAATGAAATTAAAACAGTTTTTTTCAGTTCTTATGGCATTTGCACTAATTCTTTCTTTTTCCGTGTCAGAAACACAGGTTGATGCAAGCTCTAACAAGGACAGTGAAATTATCGTAAAGTTTAAAGAAAAAACTACAAAAGACGTTAAGAAACAAATACATCTAGAAGAAAATGCAGAGGTCTTAAAAACAAATGAACAAATAGGTTTTGAAGTTGTAAAAGTTAAAGGGAAATCAATAGAGAAAGCATTGGAAAAATATAATAAAAGAGCAGATGTTGAATTCGCTGAACCCATTGTTGAATATCATGCTCTGTTCGATCCAAATGATCCACTATACTCATCCGACCAATACGGACCTCAAATTATAGAGGCGGACAGTGCTTGGGACATCACTACAGGCAGTTCAAACGTTCTAGTTGCAGTTATTGATACAGGTGTTGATGAAAATCATGAAGACTTAAAGGGAAAAGTAGTTCGAGGTTATGACTTCATAGATAATGACAATAATCCTGCCGATATAAATGGACATGGAACTCATGTAGCAGGAACAGTTGGTGCACTCACAGATAACAGAGTAGGTGTCGCGGGAGTGGCTCCTGATGTTAAAATCATGTCTGTCCGTGTACTTGATCGAGATGGTTTTGGTACGAATGAAGGAGTGGCAAATGGAATTACTTATGCAGCGGATAATGGTGCAGATGTAATTAACTTAAGCCTTGGAAGTCCATCTTCTTCAAGGGTTGTAGAAGATGCAGTTAACTATGCATGGGATCGTGGTGTTGTTGTCGTAGCTGCAGCAGGTAATGCAGGAAATCGTAAAAGAAATTATCCAGCTTATTACACAAATACAATAGCCGTTGCTGCTACAGATGAAAATGATAGAAAAGCTTCATTCTCTACATTTGGATCTTGGGTGGATGTAGCTGCTCCTGGTGTAGATATTGTTTCTACAAGGCTTGGTGGAGGTTATGTTTCTTACAATGGAACATCTATGGCTTCACCACATACAGCTGGACTTGCTGCGTTGCTTGCATCTCAAGGGCTTTCAAATGTTGAAATTAGAGATAAAATTGAAAGTACTGCAGATCCTATTAATGGGACTGGCAGGTATTGGGAACATGGTCGAATCAACGCATATAACGCAGTAAGGTAAGAATGGGGGAATATCCCTGATCCCGATCCATTCTTTATAAAAAAACCTAACCAAACATTTTGTTTATAAGCGCCATCCATATCCAATCTAAGCTCAGCATGGTCTGGGCTTAGGTTTTTTTCATACTTGAAGAGCATGCCGATCCATATAATATAAGAAAACTAGCTATATCATGGAATAAATCCTGTAATTACGGATTTTGAGAATGAAAAAATTAAAAGGAGCAAAAAAAACAGAGGGGAATTATAATAAAAGACTTGGGGGAAAGTTATTGTTATAGATGTGAAAAATCATTCTGTCTATGAAGTATAGGACCAGACCTTCACTGTAAAGCAATAATTATATCCTTATCCTATCAAAAAATGGTATGAAGCATGATAATAGAATTTTTAAACTTGTTGGTTAATATATCAAGGTTAATTCTAGATTTTCGTCGTAAGAAAAGGCGAAAAGACCGCTCTCTTCGCTAAAAGGCACGGTCTTTCAATAGGTTAAGCCTTCCGTTTTTCAACGGACTATAAATTGTACTTATATCCCGTAGGTGTTAGAGCACCTGCGGGATTTCTTTATTATTATGATCAATATCTTACTTTTATTATACATTTCTATACGTTACGTGGCAATATTTATCAACAAAGTTCTTTCCTGAAATTAATGTTTACAGGATTTTACATGCGTAAAAAATAGACTATCAAAAACAGGTGATTGTCCATGTCAATCAGGACCAGTAAAACATAAGATATTAAAAGGAGGTGATAATAATAGATCCTATATTAATCATAGATTCTGGACATGGAGGAAAAGATCCTGGTGGAGGAACGAATCACCTGTGGAAGGAAAAAGATTTCGCATTACAAATTTCGCTATACCAATATGATCGATTCAGGCAGTTGGATATTCCTGTCACCTTAACTCGAAATGAAGATGTATTCATCAGTTCTGTAAATCGTGCTAGAATGGTACGTGAATCAGGTGCACAGTATTGTTTCAGTAACCATATTAATGCAGGGGGTGGGGATGGAGTTGAAACAATTCATTCTATTCACGCAGATCCTACTCTGGCAACAAAGTTAGCGCAAGGAATCGTTGATGAAGGACAAAACCTTCGTAGAGTTTTTTCAAGAAGATTACCTACAGACCCAAAAAAAGATTATTATTTTATGCATCGAGAAACTGGAAGTGTTAGTACTACGATTATTGAGTATGGTTTTGCAGATAGTAAACTAGATGATGTTGAACAGCTCCAAACCTTTTGGAAGGATTATGCTGAAGCGGTAGTTAAAACTTTTACTACCTTTATTGGTCGTGAATATAAATCTCCTAATCAAGAACTGCCCAAGGTACAAAGAAAAGTAAATGGTCTTTTAAATGGGGAAAGGGTTACAATAGATTCTTATTTAATTAAAAATACAACTTATGTACCCCTTCGTTTTATTGGGGAGTCACTTGATGCCAAGGTAGTGTGGGATGCACAAAGGAATGAATATAATATTGTAACAAAAAAATAAATTTTTTTTAAAATAAAACATCTTCTTAAGCCAGTAGGGAAGGGATTTCATGTAAAATCTTCTTTACTGGTTTTCAAATTTTTTACAAATTGGATTAAAGTTATTTTTGATTTCAGCCGATATAAAATAGGTACATAGTTTTCGATAACAATCCATAGGAGTGGTTAAATGTTGTTCATAAAATTAACAAAAAACATGTCAACGAGTCAGAAACTTTTAATAATATTTGGTGTTCCTCTCATTCTTGGATTAGTGTCCTCCATTTTTTTATTGAATCTAAACCAACAGAATGAAAATAAACTTACAGAAACTTTGTATGATATTTCATTTCAAACGAACACACTTATTTTAGATGCAGATAAAGATTTGTATCAAGCATTGGTTGCTTATCTAACTCTAACAAGGAAAGAAAACGCTAACAAAGAAGAATTACGCGAAGAAGTGCAGACAAAAATAGCCAATGCCAATGAAAAAGTGGATGAAGCTCTATCTATCGTCACAGAGTATCAATTAGAAGATTTAACTTTAGCAGCTACTTCTATAGGGGAAGAAGCTGTTGAGTCTGAATCATCTAGTAATAAGAATACAATTAAAAAATATCTCTCCGAATTCAACTCGCAATTTGAATCCTGGGCAAGAATTACAGATGTAGAAAATCCCACATATGACTTGTATTTTATGGCTCTCCCATATTTTGAAGCAGGGCGGGAGAAATTAAAGATATCAGGTGATATATTAAATGGATATGCCCAGAAAAGCATTCAAGAAATACATACGTCAAACCAAAGGACTAAAGTATGGATTTACATCATTTACGCGATTATCTTCGTATTAATTACGATAAGTGGATTAATTTTTATTAGAGAAAATGTAAAACTCATAAAGGGAGTAGCTAAGAAAATTAATCATGTTAAAGAAGGAAATCTGCTAGTTGATCCTACCGACGTGTATACAAAAGACGATATGGGACAAATGGTACAAAATTTGGATGTGATGATCTTCAAATTAAAAGATCTCATACATGGTATTGTTGAGCAATCCAGAACGGTAGCAGCATCATCGACAGAACTTACACAAAGTACGCAGGAATCTTCTGCAGCTTCAAATCATGTTGCTGAGAATATTCAGACGATTACTGAAGGAATCGAAGTTCAGACAAAAACGGCAGATGAAACGAGCAGAGCCGTGGAGGAAATGGCGTCAGGTATTCAAAGAATCGCTGAAAGCACTACATTTATTTCTGAACTTTCACAAAAAACAGACCAACAATCTGATAAAGGAAATCAAGTAATTGTTCAATTGAACAATCAGATCGTATCCATGTATAACACGGTTCAGGAATTATCAACGACTGTAGATTCTTTAAATCAGCGTTCCGATAAAATTGGTGCAATTATGGATGATATAACAGGGTTTGCAAGCCAAACCAATTTGCTCTCCCTTAATGCTTCAATTGAAGCAGCTAGAGCTGGAGAACACGGACGAGGATTTTCAGTGGTTGCGGATGAGATTAGAAATCTAGCTTCTAGTTCATTAAAATCAGCAGATAATATCCAGAAACTTATCATAGAAACGCAGAAGGAAATTACGATGGTATCTAAAAACATGACATTAGCAGTCGAAGAGGCAGAAAAAAGCAATCAGTCTATGGTAGAGGTCAGTCAAGATTTTAATAAAATTTCAAGTAACGTAAAAGAGATTGATACACACATTCAAGAGACATCAGCGATTACAGAAGAGCTTTCCGCAAGTTCAGAAGAAGTTGCAGCTTCGATGGAGCATTCCAATTCTACTGCGCATGAGATTTTTAGTAAATCTCAAAATGTTGCAGCAGCAACAGAAGAACAATTGGCACTTATGGAAAATATGGATAACTCTGCAAAGAGACTAATGGAAATTGTGAATCAATTAAACCATTCTATATCCAATTTTAAAGTATAGTTTTTTTAAAAGAGTAATTGAATTTGTTAAATTAAAGAAGATTAGTATATAATAAGAATAGTGAACTCGTTTAAGCTTAAACATCGAGAAATCAGATGGAGACTCTACTCCACCTGATTAGGGAGAAGCCACCTATAGAGGTGGGCGTCTTAACGCTAAAAATAATAGGATAAAAGGCCGCAGACGAGTGAACGTCTACTAGTTAATTATGTACAAAAGATTGCCTAAGGGCAGCAGGTGTCTTCAAGAAATAGACCTTCAGAGCGCTAACTCAAGGGAGGTCTATTTTATTACGATGATTAATACCACAATAAAAGAAAATAACGTCAGGATAAATATCACTAGTTTAAGCATTAAAGATAATGCTTTGTGTACTTTCATAAGCATCACCTCCTCTCATGAGGAAGTACGGTTAACCTGCCCTTGAATTTATGTACCTTCTATTATCCTATAGTTGAAAGTTAGTTCATTTGATAGACAATCTGTATAAAAAGCACTATATTATTGAGATGATAGCTAGAACTATAATCGTTGTATAATTCCAATGATGTTCGTCAAATCTACTTTTGATACATTATAAGAAGCTAATCTCAATAAACATATATGAAAAATATATATGAATAAAAAAGAAATGAGGGATATATATGAACGCTCACGAAATTGATTATTTCATATCAGGAGAAGAAATGCAGTATGTTGAAGTGGAGTTAGATCCAGAGGAAAGTGTCATCGCTGAAGCAGGTAGCTTAATGATGATGGAAGAACATATTGAGATGAATACAATTTTTGGAGATGGTACGAATCAAGATAGAGGTTTAGTAGGGAAATTGTTCGGTGCAGGGAAAAGATTATTAACAGGTGAAAGCTTGTTTATGACTTTATTTACGAATAATGGTCATGGTAAACGCAGAGTTAGTTTTGCTTCACCGTATCCTGGCAAAATCATCCCAATGGATTTAAGCGAAATGGGTGGTAAAATTATATGCCAAAAGGATTCCTTCCTATGTGCAGCAAAAGGCGTATCTGTAGGAATTGCTCTCCAGAAGAAATTAGGTACAGGGTTCTTCGGTGGAGAAGGTTTTATCATGCAGAAACTTGAGGGAGATGGAATGAGTTTTGTACATACTGGAGGCACGGTATGTAAAAAGCAGCTTCAACCAGGTGAGTTATTAAGAGTCGACACTGGGTGTTTGGTTGCAATGACTCAGGATGTAGAATATGATATTGAATTTGTTAAAGGAATTAAAACGGCCATTTTCGGAGGAGAAGGACTCTTCTTTGCTACATTAAGAGGACCTGGTACGGTTTGGATTCAATCCCTGCCATTTAGTCGAATGGCGGATCGAATTGTTTCTGCATCTGGGGCTGCGGGCAGAAAAGAAGAAGGTAGTGTGCTTGGAGGTATAGGAAGACTTATAGATGGAGATTGATAACGAAATCAATATATTTTTATAAAATAGACAGAGATACTATGCATAAATTCAAGAGTCTCATCAAGTTTATAAAGAGTCTCGATTTTCGTATTAATAGTTCCACCTAATGTATTAAATTAAAGTGACTAGCTCAACAAACGTTTACCGCTAATTTGTACAATTAATTGCCCTAAGGTTTATCTATTGTGGAAATAGACGGCGACTAAACTAGAGGAAGTTTTAGTTAAATGACAGGATTTTAATTAATACGGTTAAGAGGAATTTAAATTAGCGGGAAATTGTGGTCTTATTCTTATAACAACTAGCTCAAAATGAAAATTAGCGGTAATTAGTGGTCTTATTTCGTCCATATTCGCATCATTCTACCATTTTTGGACTAAAAACAGTGATATAAGACCTTTATTTCCCGCTATTTTATAAAAATCTTGAAAAAGGACGGAATAAGACCATTTATTCCCTTTATTTTATAAATACTCTTTATATTATTTTTAAGCAATCCACCCTCAACCCGTACAAATTCTCACTATGTTGTTTGTTTACAAACTGATGAACTAGAAAAAGTTCCCCCCTTCTAATCGCACGAAATTCACATGATGTCTGATAGATGATTGAACTTCAAACTTTCCCCTCCCTAATCTTAACCCTGTAAGCCCTTTAATTTTACCAATTTTTTATACATAAATATTTTGAAATGAAAGCAGGAAATGAAGTTGAAAAAATAGAAATAATAGAAAAAGATAATGTAGACAAAACTCCCCATTTTCCACCAAAAATTTTGACTCCTTTTTAAACATTCTGAACAAACTATATGAATAAACTATAACAACATACTTATACTCAGAATGGAGAGAGATTTATGCATCATGAGCTTTGTTATGTAGCAATTGGTGATTCATTAACTGTTGGTGTAGGTGCACCTGAGGGTAGAGGGTTTGCAAGTAGATACCATACACTACTTGAACAAAATTTATACAAAAAGGTACATTTTACGAATGCAGGTATTTCGGGGGCAACTTCACAGGACGTTTTAGAGTTAATCACACTTGATTCAATCATGCAACAAGAACTAAAGGAGGCTGATATTATTACAATAACGGTTGGTGGCAATGACTTGCTTCGAGCTGCTGAATTGTATTTTACCGATCAAGAAATTAAACATATGATTGAGGCATTAAAAAAATTCAAAAAAAATATGAGAGAAATTGTCAGCCTGATCAAAAAGTTTAAAAATGATAGGTTAGATCATTGTATGATTAACATAACGAATCTTTACAATCCTAAACCTCAAATGTTAGATGCACAGTTTGTAGTGAATCGTTTTAACAATATGATACAAAGATTTCATAAAGGCAATATCCGTGTCGCGAATGCCTATCAAGCCTATATTGGAAACGAAGAACAATATTTGTTTTCAGACCAAGTGCATCCCAATTCAAAAGGGTATGAGGTACTGGCAAATGCTTTCCACCACCTTGGCTACGAGCCTCTACAATAAAGTAGTAGATCCAACAGACTGCCATAATAATAGAAGCTAAATTTAATTTACTTGTTGAAAGCGCTACCACAAAAACGTTTATTTTTCCTGAACAGAACGAACTAAAACCAAAAACAAAACCAAAACTTATGAATTTAATGCGCATTATAATACGATATGACCAAAACAGTAAGTTAGTCCTTAATGGCATGATCCTTATATTTCAGCCATAAAATAATAAATAATGAGAGAAAAAATAGTGGAATTAATTCTACTATAAATACGTGAAATAACTACTATAAAAAATATTAGGAATAGGGGGCTGAAGTATGAACATCATGGTGTGCCTGAAACAAACCTTTGATACAGAGGATAAAATAATCATTAGTGAGGGTCAGATAAGTGAAGATGGTGTGAAATTCATCATCAATCCTTATGACGAATACGCTTTAGAAGAAGCTATTCGCTTAAAAGAGCAATATGGAGGCTCAGTTACAGCAATCTCCGTTGGTCCCACACGTGTGGAGAGTGCATTAAGAACGGCGCTAGCTATGGGAGCAGATAAAGCGGTTCTAATTGATGATGAGAGATTGTTTGGTGATGAATTCACAATTTCAAAAGTTTTGGCTGCATTTTTAAAGCAACAAGATTTCGACTTGATTTTAGGAGGGTATATGTCCGTTGATAATGGTGCAGCTCAAGGAGGAGCACGTTTGGCAGAAGAATTAGATCTTCCTCATATTTATGCGGCAATAAAAGTAGAAGTGAATGGATCTCAAATTGAGGTTCAAAGAGATGTAGAGGGAGATATCGAAGTCATTGAAGCAGAACTGCCTCTTTTAATTACAGCACAGCAAGGTTTAAATGAACCGAGATATCCTTCTTTACCAGGTATTATGAAAGCCAAGAAAAAACCAATTCAACATGTCACTGCGGAAGACCTCTCCATAGATCTCACACAAATACAAGCAAAAACAAACATAAAAGATTTCTCTCTACCACCTGAAAGGCAAGCAGGAAGAATTCTGCAAGGTGAACTAAACGATCAAGTAAACGAACTAGTCCAATGTTTACAAAAAGAGGTGAATGCAGTTGGCTAAACAAGTTGTAGTATTTGCAGAAACCAAAAATGGTAGTTTGCGAAACGTATCCTTAGAAGTTTTAGAAGCAGCAAGAAGAGTGAACGATGGAGGTTTAATTACAGCTGTTTTGTTTGGCAGCCAACCTGAAACTCTAGCAGATTCACTAGCTGAATATGGAGCAAGTGAAGTTATATTCATAGAAAATGAGTCTTTAGATACGTATACTACCGATGGATATACCCAAGCATTCACTTCCATCATTGAAGAAAAAAATCCAGATATCATCTTAATGCCACATACAGCTTTAGGTAAAGACTTTGCTCCTCGTGTTGCAGCTCGCTTAGGTTGTGGATTAATTACGGATTGTACGGATGTTGAAATCAATGAAGGAAATATCGTATTTACCCGACCGATTTATGCAGGCAAGGCGTTTCAAAGGAGGGTGGTATCTGATGATAAGATTTTTGCTACAATACGGCCAAACAATATACCATGCTCTAAAGTGGATCAAAATGAAACTGCAAAAAAAATACAAAAGACATTAAACCTAGATGAAATTCGAACTACTGTTAAAGAAGTCATTCAAAAAACTACAGATGGGGTTGACCTATCCGAAGCGAAAATCATAGTAGCTGGAGGCAGGGGGGTGAAAAGCGCAGCAGGCTTTGAACCTTTAAAAGAACTAGCACAGGTAATTGGAGCGGCAGTCGGTGCCTCAAGAGGTGCTTGTGACGCGGAATATTGTGATTATGCACTTCAAATTGGTCAAACAGGAAAAGTAGTGACACCTGATTTATATATCGCATGCGGTATTTCAGGTGCTATACAACATTTGGCGGGTATGTCGAATTCAAAAATCATAGTGGCCATTAATAAGGACCCTGAAGCCCCAATATTTGATATTGCAGATTACGGCATAGTAGGGGATTTATTTGAAGTAGTCCCATTATTAACGAAACAGTTTGAGCGAACGCTATCAGATCATAGCTGATTTGGTTCCAATTGCATCAAAACACGTTTGATAGAGAGATGAATAAATCGATTTTAAAAAATTTGAAATAAGAGGTGGTAATGATGCCAAACAATCCATGGAATAAATGTTATCCAGCGGAGATTCAACCACACCTTGATTATCCTGACTATCGAATCTCAGATTACTTAAAGTTGACCGCAGAGCAATTTCCTGATCATAAAGCGATTCATTTCTTCGGTAAAGAAATGACTTTTCAAGAACTGTTAACTCGTTCGTATCAAGTTGCAAATGGACTGAAGGAATTGGGTATGAAGAAGGGTGATCGCGTTGCGATTATGTTACCTAATACACCTCAGTTTGTATATTGTTATTTCGGTGTTTTATTTGCAGGAGGTATCGTTGTACAAACGAATCCATTGTATGTAGAAAGAGAACTTGAACATCACTTTTCAGATTCGGAGGCCAAGATTGTTTTTTGTTTAGATTTGGTCTATCCACGAATTAAAGCTGTGAAAGAAAAGGTAGGTTTGGAACATATTTTCACCACAAGCATTCCCGATGGGCTTCCTCCACTCAAAAAAATGTTATATCCTCTAGTTCAAAAAATCAAAAAAGGACCAACTGTAGACATAGATTATAGTAAAGAGCCAATTCAAACTTTACATCAATTTATGGAAAAATCCAATAGCACACCTGTGGAAGATCCTTGTGGCCCAGATGATGTAGCTGTTCTTCAATATACTGGTGGTACAACAGGATCACCAAAAGGAGTCATGCTAACTCATAAAAATCTAGTGGCCAATGTTACACAATGTCAGGCTTGGGCATATAAAACGGAAAGAGGAGAAGAAACTGTACTAGCTGTAGTCCCTTTATTCCATGTGTATGGAATGACGATTTGTATGCTTTTTGCAGCAGCTCATGCAGCTAAACTGGTTTTAATTCCTAAATTTGATATCGATGTCTTGATGAAGACGATTAAAACACAAAAACCAACATTTTTCCCAGGCGCTCCAACTTTGTATCAAGGAATTATAAATCATCCGAAAGTAACCGAAACAGATCTATCTTCTATCAAGTTCTGTATTAGTGGATCAGCTCCATTACCTCTAAATACACAAGCTAAGTTTGAGGAGCTAACCGGTGGTAAATTAGTGGAAGGTTATGGATTATCTGAAGCCTCTCCTGTTATTTGCGGTAATCCAGTATGGGGAAAAAATGTGAATGGAAGTATTGGTGTCCCATGGCCAGATACAGAATGCAAAGTTGTCAACCCTGAAGGTGAAGAAGTAAAAACAGGTGAATTAGGAGAAATCATCGGCAAAGGCCCGCAGGTTATGAAAGGGTATTGGAACAATCCAGAAGAAACTGAGGCAACCATAAAAGATGGCTGGTTATACACAGGGGACATGGGTTATATGGACGAAAACGGTTATTTCTACATTGTAGATCGGAAAAAGGACCTCATCATTGCTGGAGGATACAATATATATCCTAGAGATGTGGAAGAAGTATTATATGAGCACCCTGTGGTGAAGGAAGCCATTGTTTTAGGTGTTCCTGATGAATATCGCGGTGAAACTATCAAAGCTTATATCGTAAAAAAAGAAGGATTCACCATTTCAGAGGAGGCGCTAGACCAATACTGTCGCTCCAAGCTTGCTGCCTTTAAAGTGCCTAGAATTTACGAGTTCAGGGATGAACTTCCTAAATCCATTGTAGGTAAAATACTACGCAGAAAGTTAAAAGAAGAGGAAGAGGAAAAATTAGCTTAAGGAGTGGTGATCATGGAGAGGACAATTCGTAAAGCAGCAGTTTTGGGCTCAGGTGTGATGGGAGCGGCAATCGCTGCACATTTAGCGAATGTAGGCATTCAAACCTTACTGTTAGACATGGCTCCAAAAGGAGAAACAGATCCGAACAAGATGAATGACATCGTTGAAGCTTCTAAAAAAAACCTATTGAAAAACAAACCAAGTCCCCTATTCACAAAAGAGGTTTTAGATCGTATAGAGGTAGGCAATTTTGATGACGATTTACATCGTATTGCAGATGTGGATTGGGTAATCGAAGTCATTATTGAAAATCTTGAAATTAAACAAGAATTTTTCAAAAAAATAGAACAGTATTGGAATCCAGACACCATTGTGAGCTCTAACACTTCTGGTATTTCCGTTCATGCCATATGTGAGAATAACTCTGAGCAGTTTAAAAAACACTTTTTAGGCACTCATTTTTTTAATCCCCCTAGATATATGAAACTGCTTGAGTTTATCCCTACTAAACATACAGATCCGAACATCGTATCTTTTATGAAGAACTTTTGTGAGAAGAAAATAGGAAAAGGGGTAGTTATTGCCAAAGACACACCTAACTTTATTGCAAATCGAATTGGTACCTACGGTCTTTTATGCTCGCTTAAACAGATGGAAAAACTAGGTCTGACAATATCTGAAGTAGATGAATTGACAGGTCCTTTAATAGGTAGACCCAAAAGTGCTACATTTCGTACATTGGATTTAGTGGGTATTGATACGTTTGTTTTAGTTGCTAATACTGTGTTTGAAAATGTAACAGATACTGAAGAGAAGGAAATATTTAAAGTCCCTGAACTGATGGAGTACATGGTCGAACAAGGATATATAGGGGATAAAGCAGGATCTGGTTTTTATCAGAAAAAACGCACGAATACTGGAAAGGTGATATTAGAACTTGATGTTGCAAATAAAACTTACATTCCTAGAAGTAAAAGTAATTTGAGTTCCATAGAAGCAGCAAAAAATACAAAAGGTCTGAAAAACAAGTTAAAAGTCCTGATTGAGTCAGATGATAAAGGTGGAAAATTCACTTGGGAACTTATGAAGAAAGGCTGGTTATACGCTGCAAATAAGGTCCCTGAAATATCGGATGATATTAGAGCTGTGGATGAAGCCATGAAATGGGGATTTAATTGGGATCTTGGACCATTTGAAGCTTGGGATGCAGTCGGCGTTGTAGATACCGTTTCACGAATGAAAGAAGAAGGTGAGAAAATCCCTGCGTGGATTGAGTCCATGCTTGCCTCAGGAAAAACCTCTTTTTATGAAAAACAAGGTGACAAAACCTTCTATATTAAAATGGACGGTGGTTTAAAAGAAAAAGATATTCCAAAAGAGATCATTTCTTTAGAACAATTAAAAGAAAAAAATGGAGTGATCAAGAGTAATACAGGGGCTAGCTTATTTGATATCGGAGATGATATCGCTTGCCTTCAGTTCCATTCAATGAACAATACAATAGGACCTGATGTTTTACAAATGGTTCCCATCTCTTTAGAAGAGGTACGTAGAAATTATCGAGGCCTAGTCATTGGTCATCAAAAAGGAAAGAACTTTTGTGTAGGTGCTAATTTAATGATGTTGCTGATGGCGGCACAAGATGAAGATTGGTATGAGATTGAACAGATGATACAAGGTTTTCATCAAATGGCGATGGGATTAAAGTACTTTGAAAAACCAATTGTCACCACCCCGTTTGGTATGACGTTAGGTGGTGGTGTAGAAGTCTGTTTACCATCTTCTCATGTGCAAGCTTCTGCTGAAACTTACATGGGTCTCGTTGAGATGGGGGTTGGTTTGATCCCAGCAGGTGGGGGTACAAAAGAAATGTTAGTCCGTTCCACCGCTCCTGTTGATATTGATAAAACGATTGATTTACAGCCATTTGTGAACCGTGTATTTGAGACGATAGGAATGGCCAAAGTTTCTACGAGTGCAGCGGATGCCAAGGACCTTGGTTTATTAAAAGCATCAGATCGAATCACGATGCATCCAGATCATTTAATTTATGATGCTAAGCAAGCTGCGCTCGGGATGTCCATTGCCGGTTATGAACCGCCAATACAGAAGAAAGTAAGAGTAGTGGGTGAACCAGGACTCGCTGCATTGAAAATGGGATTATATCAAATGAAAATGAGTGGATTTATCAGTGAGCATGATGAGCTGATTGGCACACATCTTGCTAACATATTATCTGGTGGTAAGGTAGCAGCAAATAGCCTTGTTTCCGAAAAGCATTTACTGGAATTAGAACTTGAAGCCTTCTTAAGTTTATGTGGAGAACCGAAATCGCAAGAACGTATACAGCACATGTTACTAACAAGAAAACCGTTACGTAATTAAGTTTCTAATGATTCTATTTGAGGAGAGGATAGGATGAAGGAAGCAGTTATTGTTTCAGCAGTGAGAACTCCGATGGGCAAAGCTCATAAAGGTTCACTTGCTCAAACTCGTGCAGAGGATTTAGGGGCTTTAGTTGTTGAAGAAGTAATTAATCGAACCGCAGGTTTAACAAAACAGGAAATAGAAGATGTTATTATCGGATGTGCGATGCCAGAAGGTGAGCAGGGTTTGAATATGGGACGGATTATATCCTTGCGTGCAGGTTTACCGGACCATGTACCTGCATTAACCGTGAATCGATTTTGTGCCTCAGGTTTACAATCCATTGCTTTTGCAGCTGAACGGATACAATGTGGTTCTGCAGAAGTGATGGTAGCTGGCGGGGTGGAGAGCATGAGTCATGTTCCTATGTCGGGATTTAAACTACAACCGAATCCTTATTTAGTAGATTCACGTCCTGAGGTATATATACAAATGGGTGTTACCGCTGAAAATGTTGCGAAAAAATATGATATCAATCGAGAAAAGCAAGATGCTTTTGCAGTGAGGAGCCATCAAAAAGCGGCCTCAGCGATTAATGAGGGAAAATTTAAAGAAGAGATTGTTCCTGTCTCTGTGACACAATCGTTTATAAATAAAAGTGGAAAACAAGAAGAGACTTCCTTTTTATTAGAAACAGACGAAGGAGTGCGTCCAGATAGTTCTATAGATGTGCTCTCGAGATTAAAGCCTGCTTTTTTTACAAAAGGAACTGTAACCGCGGGGAACTCTTCCCAAATGAATGATGCGGCATCTGCTGTCGTTGTCATGACTCGTGAAAAAGCAGCACAATTAGGTTTAAAACCGATGGCTATATTTCGATCTTTTGCAGTTTCAGGCGTAGCACCGGAGATTATGGGGATCGGACCAGTAGATGCGATACCCAAAGCGATAAAACAAGCAGGTTTAACGTTGCAGGATATAGATCTTTTTGAAATAAATGAAGCTTTTGCTGCACAATGTGTAGCAGTCATTGAACAAGTAGGCATAGATATTGATAAAGTGAATGTCAATGGAGGTGGTATTGCTTTAGGTCATCCACTCGGTTGTACAGGTACGAAATTAACAACCACTCTATTATATGAAGCAAGAAGGAGAAAGAGCAAATTTGGAGTGGTAAGCATGTGTATTGGTGGGGGAATGGGAGCTGCTGGAGTATTTGAATTTGTTTGATGCAAAACAAATGTATTCTTCAGTTTCATTCGTTTATAAAATGAAGAAGGGAGGAACGTTTGTCAAAACATATTGTATAACTTCATGAAAAATGACATCCGAACTTCATTCTTTGAAATGTCAATCTTTAATTGATGTGGAAACAGTAACTTTCCATTTAATATTTGGCTTAGGGTTTTGACAACGGCAATGGATGACTATGAAAGCCAATAACCTCGTGAAAGGTGGCAACTTTTTATTAAGTGAGGTGGATGCTTCCGCAGTTTTTACACCAGAGGATTGTACTGAAGAACATCTTATGATTGCAAACTTATCTGAAAGCTTTATTGATCAAGAAATCGATCCTTTTGACGATGTTTTGGAAACGCAAGACTTCACTTTGTTAGTAAGGCTGGTTAAAAAAGCTGGAGAATTAGGGCTGTTAGGGGCTTCAGTCCCTGTAGAGTATGGTGGGACTAGTTTAGATCGAATTAGTTCCACTTTAATTTCTGAAAAAATGGTTCGAAGCAGTTCTTATTCACTAACCATTGCAGCTCACATTGGGATTGGAACTTTACCCATCGTTCTGTTTGGAACAAAAGATCAAAAGCAAAAATATTTACCTCCGTCAGTGAGTGGGGATCAAATTTTTGCTTATTGTTTAACTGAACCTTCTTCCGGCTCAGATGCGTTGAATGCAAAAACTACAGCTGTGTTAAGTGAGGATGCTTCACACTACATTTTAAATGGTACGAAACAATTTATTACGAATGCTGCTTTTGCAGATGTATTCATCGTATACGCGAAAGTGGATGGTGAAAGTTTTACCACATTTATTGTAGAAAAAAAGTTTAAAGGTGTTTCCACAGGTGCAGAGGAGAAAAAAATGGGAATCAAAGGTTCTTCCACTCGGCAGCTTATATTGGAAGATGTTTACGTTCCTATTGAAAATGTATTAGGTGAGGTAGGAAAAGGTCATGTGATTGCATTTAACATCT
Source organism: Chengkuizengella sp. SCS-71B (assembly GCF_040100845.1). Taxonomy (NCBI): domain Bacteria; kingdom Bacillati; phylum Bacillota; class Bacilli; order Caryophanales; family Paenibacillaceae; genus Chengkuizengella; species Chengkuizengella sp. SCS-71B. The sequence continues at coordinate 488,531 of NZ_JAZHSH010000001.1, forward strand.
TAAATCTAGGGCGTTATTCACTGGCAGCAGGTTGTGTTGGTTCAAGTAAATGGGCCATTGAGCTTGCAGTACAATATGGCTGTCAGCGAAAACAGTTTAACAAAACAATTACTGAATTCCCCTTAATTCAGAAAAAAATTGCAGACATGACGATTTATACTTATGCGGCTGAGAGCATGGTATTTCGAACAGGTGGATTAATGGATGCAACGAGAAAAGCAATAGATTTAAATACGGAGGATCATGAAAGACAGGTGATAGAAGGCATTGCTGAGTATGCGATAGAATGTTCAATGAATAAAGTGTTTGCAACAGAGTGTTTGGATTTTGTTGCTGATGAAAGTTTACAAATTCATGGGGGTTACGGATTTATACAAGAATATAAAATTGAACGGATTTATCGAGATTCTAGAATTAATCGCATTTTTGAAGGCACAAACGAAATTAATCGCCTATTGATTCCAAACCAGTTGTTGCGAAGGGCCATGAAAGGTGAGCTTCCACTTATGGAAGCGGCAGAAAAATTAGAAAAGGAGCTTGTTACCTATATTCCTTCTAAATGGGATGAGGGAGTGCCACTAATACAGGAAAAAGCAATGTTAAGCTCCGCTAAGAAAATCTTTTTGATGGTGTTGGGGACTACATTTAAACAATACAAACAAGAGTTGGAGGAACAACAAGAGATTTTAGAAATCATTGCAAATCTAGCGATTCAAATTTATGCGATGGAATCGGTTATTATAAGGACGAAAAAAGCAATTGACAATGAAGGTATTGTAAGAGCTAAACAAAAGTGGAATATTACAGTAGCATTAACTCAGGAAAGTTTCGCAAAGGTAGAGAGTATGGCGAAGGAAGCATTTGTCATGATGTTAGATGGAGATGAACGAAAAATGACTCTGGCTATTTTGAAAAAAATAATTCGGTTTAATCTCAGAAACTTACTTCCAATCAAACGTCAAATAGCAGCTAGAATCATTGATAGTAAAAAATATGTTGTGTAGGTTGTTTCTCGCTAATCAGGTGGAGTTAGAGTCTCCATCTGATTTTTCGATGTTTAAGCTTTGCTTAGTTCACTGTGGCCTTTTAGCCTAGAAGCTTGCTGATTTAACGAGTTTCTTTAGGATCCACTTAAAGGGAGCTTACAAAAAAAGGACACCTTGTGGAGATGTCCTTTAGAAAGCCAAACTTTAAATAAAGAAAAATGCTGCGAATGCAAATGGGATTAAGAATAATGCAGAGATAGCTGCAAAACCTAGAGCAAACCGGGCACCTAAAAATGGAAAGAAGGAGATCGATGCTTTTTCTCCCGCATCTTTAAGCTGAGCTTTTGCCTTTTTAGAGCTTGTAGTCGAGATGTTAGAGGGTCCTCCATAACCAGAATCAAAATGTAAACATCCTCCAGAAACATCTTGAAGATAACCATGTACCGTAGTGCCATCATGTAATACTGCACACACATGCTGACCTACACAAGGAGTGCAAGTTGACTCATTTATAGGATATATCTCTCTCATGATATTTTTCCTCCTTTCTATACACAACCTGTATAAAAGTAATTTAACAACCTTTGAATAGGATATTTCTTGATATTGTATGCACTGCTGTGCTCTTGTGCTTGGATATCAGTCTATTTTTGAGGCACTTTAATAGCAGTTTATTTTATAACTTAGGAATTTTATAAAATTTCAAATTCTAAGTTTCAACAAAAACTATCTCTAAAGAAGTATTACAGCTACCTCCTCGAGAGACTCCGATAGGAGTTTTTGTTCAAATCTTTTATAAAATTTGAAATGTAAGAGTTGTGCAGGAGGGGGAGAGGTGAGAGGTGATGCTCCTAAAAATAATCATCACCATCAATTGTCTTTTGACATACATTGTGATGTGTGGATGAAACACTGGATATAGGCAGTGAGTGGACACCATGTTATAGAATGAAAAACATGTGCGAATAACTTTAAATCATGGTTGAGTTATTCGCACTGTTAAATTATCTATCAATCTGATAAACCTGTTCACTTTTTACAGCTTGCTTTTTTGCTTTTTCTTGTTTAATTTTGTGCATAATCGTTTTTACTTCTGATTGCTTTTCAGAATTATTTTCAGAATTAATATCAGTAGGAATGACAGTTACGTTTTTCTGATCTTCCATTTTGCTCTCGCCAGAGAATATCCCACCTTCTTCAACCTTGAATGAACCTACGGTAATGTCTCCAAATAATTTACCTGTACTAGAGATGGTTAATAATCCACTTGTGTTAATTGTCCCCCGTATAATACCAGAATTGATGACATTTTTGGCTTTAATATTCGATTGTATGATGGCATCTGCTCCGATGGTTAGATCTCCAGTGCATTGGATGTCTCCAGAAACTTGACCGTCAATTCGTAAGCTGGCTTTTGTTTTTAATTCTCCTTCAAATGTTGTTTCTTTTCCAATTACAGTATCAATTGAATTGGGATTTGCTTCTGATTTTTTAAACATTTCACTTATCTCCTTTAATTTTATCTTTCGCCTATTAAATAGGGATAAGGATTAGTAGGATATCCTCGCAATAGGACTTCATAATGTAAATGTGAGCCTGTACTTCGTCCAGATGATCCCATTAAGCCTATTTTTCCACCCTTTGTTACGGAAACGCCTTCTTTCACCAAAATCTTTGACAAATGCATGTATAACGTTTTAACCTCATTTGTATGGTTAATTAAAATATATTTGCCTAATTGATAATCAAACCCTGTTTCCTCAACTGTTCCATCTGCTGTTGCATAAATTGGATCATAAAAATTTCCGTCTATATCTATTCCAGTATGAAGACTATTTACATTTGTATAGGGGTCCTTACGAATTCCATACCAAGAAGAAATTCTTCTTGATTTCGTTGGCCATATGGAGGGTGTTACCTTCAATAAATCAACCTTTTCTTGCATCTTTTTTTTGATTTCTTCAAGGTTACTAGATAAAATACTTACTTCCTTTTTTAGACCATTTACATATTCATCAGATTTATTAATTAAGTTTTCCAAATACTCAGTAACAGGAAGTTCTTGTCCTCCAACACCTATAGATAGCTGTCCAATCTCAGCGTCATCTGATAGATCTTTTATTGAATATGAAACATCTTCAGTTAAGTTTAATAGGTCTTGTTCTAATTTTTTCAACTCATCAATTTGTAGTTTAATATCATCTACTTCAGATGTAAGTTCTAATATGTCGTCTTGCAAATGCTCTATGGTCAGGTTTTTTTCTAGAAGCGTATTTTGATACGAGTTATTGTTTGTTTCAATTTGCTCTGATAGCTCATTGATTTCAGTGAAAGATTTAAAATGAATGCTGTACTGCCAAACGATAATGATGAGAATGATAATAGCGATAGTTAGAGGTATTACTGTTAGTAAATAAGGTGGAAATCGAATCCTTCGTATGGATTGTTGTGCATTTGGGATAAACATAAAAGTAAACTTGTTTTTTTTCATGGGAACCCCTCTTAAGTGTAAAATATTGTCGTAAGTTAAATATATGTTAGAAGCGGACGGGATATACGAACTAAATCTAAGAATGTTTTACTTGACTAAAGCTTTTGGTGTAGATTACGATTAGGGGTATAAATAAAACAGAAAGGAAATATTACAAATGGCAGGGAATGAAAAAGATTTAAGAATACGCAGTAAAGTGATCAGTGAAGGTGCCAATAAAGCACCGAATCGTGCGATGTTAAGAGCAGTAGGTTTTACAGATGAAGACTTTAAAAAACCGATGGTAGGGGTAGCGAGTACTTGGAGTGAAGTTACTCCTTGTAATATGCACATTGATAAGCTTGCCATTCAAGCTAAAAAAGGAGTGTCTCAAGGTGGAGGGGCTCCATTGATATTTAATACAATTACAGTATCAGATGGCATTGCAATGGGACATGAGGGAATGTTTTACTCTTTACCAAGTCGTGAAGTTATTGCCGATTCAATAGAAACAGTAATGGGTGCGGAACGATTAGATGGTGTAGTTGCTATTGGTGGTTGTGATAAAAACATGCCCGGATGTATGATTGCGATTGGTCGGATGAACTTGCCAGCGGTTTTTGTATATGGAGGGACGATCCAGCCTGGTAAATGGGAAGGAAAGGATTTAGACATCGTTTCTGCTTTTGAAGCAGTCGGCCAGTATAATAAAGGCGATATCGATGCACAAGGGTTAAAAGACATCGAATGTCACGCATGTCCAGGTCAAGGTTCATGTGGCGGGATGTATACTGCGAACACGATGGCATCCGCTATCGAGGCAATGGGGATGAGTCTTCCAAGCAGTTCTTCTAATCCAGCGATTGCCGATTTAAAGGAAGATGATTGTAATAGAGCTGGACAGGCTGTTGTAGATTTATTAAGAAAAGAAATTTATCCAAAAGATATTATGACTAAAAAGGCGTTTGAAAATGCAATTACGGTCGTGATGGCACTGGGTGGATCAACAAATGCTTTCTTGCATTTACTTGCGATTGCTCATGCGGTGGATGTTGATCTTCAACTTGAGGATTTTGAACGTATTCGTGAACGTGTACCACATTTAGCAGATTTAAAACCAAGTGGACGTTATGTGATGCAGGATTTATCTGATGTTGGTGGTGTCCCTGCTGTGATGAAATTGCTCCTTGAAGAAGGTCTGCTTCACGGAGATTGTATTACTGTTACTGGTAAAACACTTGCTGAAAACTTAGCAGAACTTCCAGGGTTAAAAGAAGGACAAGATGTGATCCGTCCATTCAACAATCCTTTGAAACCTCAAGGGCCTCTAGTTGTATTAAGAGGAAACTTAGCACCTGAAGGTGCTGTAGCTAAAATGTCAGGTGTAAAAATGAAAAAAATTACTGGACCTGCTAGAGTATTTGATTCTGAGGAAGCGGCTACTGAAGCATTGCTAGCAGATAAAATTAATAAAGGCGACGTTATTGTCATTCGATATACTGGGCCGAAAGGTGGACCAGGAATGCCAGAAATGTTATCTGTCACTGCCATCGTTATAGGAAAAGGTTTAGGTGGAGATGTTGCATTAATGACAGATGGCAGATTTTCTGGAGGAACTCACGGATTTGTCGTAGGACATGTTGCACCAGAAGCGCAAGTTGGAGGACCGATTGGACTTCTTGAAGAGGGTGACATGATTACCATAGATAGTGAAACTCAGGAAATTAAAATGGATGTTTCTGAAGAAGAAATGGAAGAACGTAAACAACAATGGAAAGAACGTCCTTTAAGATATTCCAGAGGAGTATTGAATAAATACGCAAGATTAGTATCTTCTGCTTCTAAAGGTGCTGTAACGGACTAATTATGCTGAAATTATAATATAGTGATCCACCAAAGGTGCTGTAACGGACTAATTATGCTGAAATTATAATATAGAGATCCACCAAAGGTACTGTAACGGACTAATTATGCTGAAATTTATAATATAGAGATCCACCAAAGGTGCTGTAACGACTAATTATGCTGAATTTATAATATAGATATCCACCAAAGGTGCTGTAATGGACTATTTATGCTGAATTTATAATATAGATATCCACCAAAGGTGCTGTAACGGACTAATTATGCTGAAATTTATAATATAAAGATCCACCAAAGGTACTGTAACGGACTAATTATGCTGAAATTTATAATATAGAGATCCACCCTATCTAGGTGGGCACTGTCAGTTAGGTAGTATAATATGGAGTTACTTTCTGATTTTCCATAGCTGTACTTTTAAATATGATGTCTTAACTTAGAAATAGCGGGAATTTGTACCTTTATTTAAAGAAAAAGAGCATTACTTTAATAAATAGCGGGAATTTTTGGTCTTAATTCACTCATTTCATCTATATTTAATCATTTTGGGCTAAAAACCAATGGAATAAGACCATTTATTCCCGCTATCTTCATTATTCAGTCAAAAATAACGATTTAAGACCATAATTTCCCTCTATTTTCATTACGTAGTTAAATACGTATTTAACTACGTAGCTAAATATAAGGAAGTAATCGTTAATTTTCCCCTAATTTCCAAACCAGATGATATAATGCATTGCGATCTAATCCAGGGAATGCGATAAGATGTATTGTGGTTAAGTTCTATACATATCTCATCTCTAATCTTTTTCCACCGAGCCAAACAAGGAAAAAGATCCCCACAGTAAATATGATTTTCCATGGGTTATGTACTATAGAGAATAGATCATACCCAACTAATGAGATAAGAAAACTCATAAAGGCTTTTCCTAAAAGTGTGGCAATAAAAAAAGTGCGTTTTGACACTCTAGATAATCCAGATACAACATTTACTATAAATGTGGGTGCAAAGGGCAAACACGCCAAAATGAAAATAACAGTAAATCCTTTTTTTTCTATCCAATGAAAAAATCGTTTCGATTTTTTGATGTTCCCTCTATACTTTTTCATAAATTGATACTTTCTTTTTCTTGAAAACCTGCGTTCTATGTATGTAGATAATTTTTTGCCTAATGTTCTGCTAATCATAAAAACACTATAACTTCCAATCGTAATTCCAAGCCATGAAAATAAAAAACCTAAACCAAGTCCGTATACTTGTGCATTTACTAAGACAATCAAAAAGATGGGGAGTATCGGAAGAAAAGATTCTAATAATGGTAGGAGGATTCCTGGAAGTGGACCAAAAGCTCTATATTTTTCAATAAATAAGAGGATATCCTCTTCTGAAATGCTGGAAACTAAGTCTAATAAGTTGTTGATAAGATACACCTCTCAATAATTGCATAAATGATTTTTAGGACTACGTTTATTATTCTCATAAAGTGTCTTGTTATAACAAAATAAAAAAGATATACCAACAACTATTATAAGACAATCTTAAATAGAATTGAAGTTTTGAAACAAAAAATGAACTCCCCCTATCGATGTAATCAATCGATAAAGGGAGTTGGGGTTAAAAAACTTTTACTATGTTAATTAATCTAGGAAGTTATTAGTTAATCCCAACAGCATCAAAAGCTTGCTGTACGGATGTAACCTCTGAACTGTTTGATCCAAATAATTCAACTGCTGATTGTTCTGCTGCAGAACGGAGCTGACTAAAAGTAGAAGACTCAGTTAGATGTTGCGTTAAAGAACGGTAGAAGATGTCACCCATTTTATCTTGTCCTACACCATTTACAGAAACGCCACCATGGTTACCGCCTTCACTTAATAAATAAGCGGTTTTATTAATAATTCCACTGTTTATGTGTACTCCGCCCCAATCACCTTCTCTAGTATTAGGGAGCTGTACAAAGTCATTCATATGATCCGGATCACCAAATAAAGTAGGATCTGCTAATGATCTCAAAGCATCACCTGGAATGTTAGGTGTATAAATGTCTTCACCCATTAACCAGTCAGGTCCTAAACCTGCCCAGTTCTCTGCTAATACACCGAATATATCCGACATCGCTTCATTTATTGCGCCTGATTGATTTTGATAAAGAAGGTTTGCAGTTCTATCTGTCACTGCATGTGTAATTTCATGTGCAATAACATCATACGATCCAGAGAATGGAAGCCAATTTACACCATCTCCATCCCCATACATCATTTGATTTAAAGGTTCACCTAACCAACCTGCATTGTTATAACCTTGTCCAAAATGAACCGTAGACCTAATTGGTGCACCTTGATTATCGAAGCTATCACGATTAAACTTCTCTAGGTAGTAATCATAAACTAAACCAGCATAATAGTGAGCATCAACAGCTGCTCTATCATATGAGCTATTAAATACGTTATCACTATCACTCCATAGGGTACCTGGAAGATAACGCATGATTTGACGAAGAGGTCTATCTAATATTCTCTGACTTACATTTTCACCATCATAAGTGAATATGCCCTGGCCTCTCGTATTATCTTGCAAGTAATAAGTACTTCCTTGCTTATCAGTATTTAATGTTTTAACATCTCCTAATACACCTGTACCTGTTCCTTCAGAATCAATTTTGAACGATTGATTAAATTTATCTAAGATGTCACCTGTTGCAGCATCTACAAAATAACTCCAGTCTCCTATTTCAGGGTAAAGGAATTTAAAATTAACGTGAAATGCATAGTGAGATGAATCATCTTTTACATAGATCACTTCTTCCGTAGTTGGATCTATAATATATGATGGTGTTTCAGAGAAAGAAGAAATAAGATCATCTTCAGCGATTGAGAATGCATCTTTCTTCTTTACTTTTTTATCCTGTTTTAATTTTTTATCTAAATCAGGAGCTACAGTTCCAGAAAATGCTGTTAATACTCCTGATTGATCAATATGAGCTGTAAAGGTTCTACCATATACAGGCGTTCCTCTAAATTCCTGCTTTAATCTTAAATGAGTAAATCCTAAATCATCAACAAATTCATCGATGATTATAAAATTACTCTCAGCAGATTCAGCAAATTTGAAAACATCTTTTTTTCCATTTAGGTATCCAAACAAAACATCTTTTGCTTTTTTGTTAGATTTTTCTGTTAATTTACCGGAAACAAATTCAGGAGTGGATGATTTCTCACTTTTGTTTATTTTTTCAAAAATATCAGGTTTTGCACTAGCCTGAGGTATGAATATAGCTAGAACTAAACTTAATGATAAACAAACAGCAAGTAATTTTTTATTCATATACTAATCTCTCCTCTTTTTTAAAATAATACTAGAGTTGAGTATTTGAATATTAAACTAATTTCACCTCGCTTTTTTTGAAAATGACCGTTTAACAATTCACATCACTAAAATCTGAAAGCGCTTTCCACAATTAAATTTCAAAACTATGAATACAAAAAAATTAGGTTTATACTGAAATGTTTTTCTAGTAGAGTGAATGAATAATGTAACAGTAATAAAATCTAGGTAGTTAAAATTCAATCTAATTATTTGATTCAAAGATGAGATTTAATGTAGAGATTATTTTCAGAAGTAGAAAAAGTAATATGTAAGGGAATAATTGTTGAATCGTGTCGTAAGTTATCAGATACTCACGCTAAATTATAAATAAAATACTTTAAACTGTCAATAATATATAACGATATTAAAATTTTAATCTTATGATTTTTAGCGGGGTTCACCTCAATAGGTGGTCTCTCCCTAATCAGATAGAGTAGAGTCTCCATCTGATTTCACGATGTTTAAGCATTCTTAAACGAGTTCACTAGTTTAGAACGAAGCTGGGACAAAACCCAATTAATGAATAAATCGCATGAAATCAATTTAATAATCCTTGATTTCATGCGATTTTATTTATGCGTATTATGCAAAAATCAGTTAGTTTTCAAATTATGTCCCAGCCTCGTTGAGTTAAAATACTTTTACTATATTAATCAATAAGGAAGAGTATTAGTTAATCCCAACAGCATTAAATGCTTGTTGTACAGATGTAACTTCTGAACTGTTCGATCCATACAATTCAGATGCAGATTGTTCTGCTGCAGAACGAAGCTGACTAAAAGTAGAAGATGCAGTTAAGTGTTGAGTTAGTGTTCTGTAGAAGATATCTCCCATTTTGTCTTTTCCAATACCATTTACAGATACACCAGAGTGGTTACCACCTTCACTTAATAAATAAGCTGCTTTATTGATAATACTACTATTGGTATGAACACCACCATAATCTGCTGTGGTATGTAAATAATCATCGTAGTGATCTGGTTTATTAAATAAAGTTGGATCGGCCATAGATCTTAAACCATTACTAGAAAGCGTAACGTCTTCACCCATTAACCAGTCAGGATCTAAGTCAGCCCAAAACTCAGCTAAAGCACCAAAAATGTCGGACATGGATTCATTTATTGCTCCCGACTCATCTTGATAAATAAGATCGGCAGTTCTATCCGTGATTGCATGTGTGATCTCGTGTGCAATGACATCAAATGCACCAGAGAAAGGTAGAGTATCTGCATCCCCATCCCCATATATCATTTGATTTAAAGGCTCACCTAACCAACCAGCGTTGCCCCAATTTTGTCCAAAGTGAACAGTAGATTTAATAGTAGAGCCCTGATTGTCAAAGCTATCACGATTAAACTCTTCTAAGAAGTAATCATAAACTAAACCAGCATAATAATGAGCATCAACTGCTGAGCCATCATTAAATATATTATCCGTATCACTGACTAGAGTTCCTGGTAGATAAAGTTGAATCAACCATATTGGATAAAAGAGAAGGTTTTGGTGAACATTTCCCCCATCATAAGTGAAAATGCCATTACCTCTCGTATTATCTTGTAAGTAATAGGTACTTCCTTGTCTGTCAATATTTAATGTTTTTTCATCTCCTAATACACCTGTACCTGTTCCTACTTCATCTGCTTTAAAAGATTGATCAAATTTATCTAAAATGTCACCTGTGGCAGCATCTACAAAATAATTCCAATCTCCTAATTCAGGATAGAAAAATTTAAAATTAATGTGATACGCATAGTTTGATTTGTCATTCTTTACATATATTACTTCCTCCGTAGTTGGGTCAATGGCATATTGTGGTGCTTCAGAGAAGGAGGAAATGAGATCATCTTCAGCAATTGAAAATGCTTCTTTTTTCTTTACCTTTTTATCCTGTTTTACCTTTTTATCTAATTCAGGAGCAACAGTTCCAGAAAAGGAAGTTAGTACGCCGGAATTATCAATATGAGCTGTAAAGGTTCTTCCGTAAACAGGCGTTCCTTTAAATTCTTGCTTTAATCTTAAATGGGTAAATCCTAAATCATCGACAAACTCATCAATGACAACAAAATCACTTTCAGCGGATTCAGCAAATTTGAAAACATCTTTTTTTCCATTTAAATATCCGAACAAAATATCCTTTGGTTTTTTATTGGATTTTTCTGTTAGTTTACCAGAAACAAATTCAGGCGTGGAAGTTTTCTCATTTTTATTAATTTTTTCAAATATATCAGGTTTTGCACTAGCTTGAGGTATGAAGATAGCTAGAACTAAACAGAGTGATAAACTAATAGCAAGGAATTTTTTTTTCATATACTAATCTCTCCTCTTTAAAGTTTCAATAGAGTTGAGTATTTGTATTGTAAAAACGCTTCACCTCGCTTTCTCATATAAATTACCGTTAACAATTCACATTACTTTTTCCCACAAAATGATTGCATATATTACAATTTATCTTATATGTTTTAAAGTTTAGTTGAATAATAGAATAAAAAGTAGAGTACAGAATATTAGGAGTTTTCAATTGATAGGATATAGTGGAATAATTATTAAATAAGGTTCATGTTAATTAGTTAAGATGAAGTATCCTAGTAAATGAGATGTAAATACAAAAAAAGTCGGTTTGTATTGTGAAAAAGGTTTCAGGAGTGGTAAAAGTAATATGTAAGGGAATAATTGAAAATGGTATATATTAACAAAATACTCATTTTAAAGTATAAATGATCGACAATAAATTGTCAATATTGATATATACTGCATAAAAATTCAAACAAAGTTCAAAAAACACCAAAATTAGACAAAATTCTGTTTGAAAATAGTCCAATTATATTTCACGTCTTTTTTTAAAAAATCAAGGTGTTAATTCTAAGATAGATGAACTTTTAATCAATAAATCAATATCGATTTTAAGGGATGATTCAGTTAAAGGGAGTTTATCTTTTCGTGTAATTTCCTTCCATTTTTTCAGGTCTTTCCGATATAAAGTTTCTGTTAAACGATATACATCTGCATCTAAATCTAATCCCCGTTTATATGTGGTTAAGATTTGCTTTTTTATTTCTTCTTTTGCTTTTTTTGTAAGTTGTTCCTGATTAATATTTTGAAATAATTCACCTACATATGCCTTTGTTTTTATTTTAATTAGAAATGTTACATTTTCATTTTTTGTTTCAGGTATAATATCCACTTTCAATTTATCAATGATAATGGATGCAATAGGTTTTTTGTTTTGATCTTCAATTAGGAGGTTATTATTGATAATATCGGGATGGAGCCACCGAAATCCATCTATTTCTGCTTCCCTTAATATTCCTTTAAATTCACTGCGTGTATAAAGGACACTTACACTATCAAATCTTAGGTGCTTATTTTCACTATCACCTAACAGTTGGATGTAAGGTATAGCAGAAGTATAACTGGGTTCATCCAATTCAATCAACATCTCTATTAAATTGATCGGTTTAATCAAAGAGCTTTGTTCATAATTGTTTTTAGGATCACCTAATCTTCCAAAAATAGGGGATAAGTTCATATCTTTAAAAGTACCTTCTTTTAAAATTTCATCTAAAGATTCTGCACTGGAACTATAAATCCATATGGTATATCTTGTCTTAGGATAGCGGATAAACTTCTCAATAACATCGTTCACCTTTCCTTTTTGTTTTAATAAATCCTCAGTAAAAATAATAGCAGATAAATGTCCCCAGAATACTTTTTCCGGCACGGTTTTATACAAATCAAATAATGCTTCTTCAATTGTTTTTCCAATGCCTTTTTTAACAGTAGGTACAAGCGATCCCCCTCCAGCTTCCTGTCCTTGTCCGCCTCGACCTCCGAAAATAACAAATTGTACATGAATTTCAAATAGGCCATCTTTTACATTCACACCTAATGCATGAGCATATAACATGCGATCAACCTCATCAGAATTCCAGCAGCCTGTCAGCAATATGATAATAGAAAGAATAAAGATTGTTTTTTTAAGCATCATTCTCATCCTAGTGATTTATTTCCACTTAAGTCATTAAAATTAGTTATTTTTCAAAGATTTCACATATGACTTTAAAAAATTACCAGTTTTTTTTGAAGTCATAGTTAAATAATTCACTCCATAGGGTCTTAAGTTGGCTAAATAAAGAATGGTAAGGAAAGAAGATATAAAGAATCCCCATATTCCTAAAATGGAAGAGACGAACAAAATAAAATATCTTACTACACTTATTGAACCAACTAATGATTGATTAATTAACGTATAAGTGGATACAACAGAAACTGCGATGATGACCATTGTAGTTGCATTGGTAATCCCAGCAGCGATTGCGGCATCACCGATAATTAGTCCCCCTACGACACTTAACGTTTGCCCTATTCCAACAGGCAACCTCATCCCAGCCTCTCTAAAAATTTCAAATAACATCAGCATAATAAATACTTCTAAAGCTGAAGGGAAAGGAACTCCACGTCTTGATTCAACAATGGTAGCAAGTAATGCAAACGGGATTTGATCATGATGAAAAGAGATTAAGGCAACCCAAAAACCAGGTAGAAATGTTGCCATTACAAATCCTAAGATCCTCATTGCTCTTTCAAATAAAGTAAAGATAGTGATCATCTCTTTATCCTCACCACTGTCTAATAAAAACATAAAATTTGCAGGACCTATGATTACCGTTGGCAATCCGTCAACGATGAGTACAAAACGTCCGTTCATCAAAGAATGAACTGTGAAATCAGGTCTGCCTGAATAGCTAAATAATGGGAATAAAGGGAATTTGATATCTCCAATTAACTGTTTTATTTGTTTTGTACTATATATGGCTTCAGCTTTAATATTTGATAATTTACCTTTTATTTTTTTAAGTACATGAGGATCAATTTTATCATCAATATAAAGCAGGCCTACTTTAGTTTTTGTTTTTTCGCCTACAGAATATTGATGATAGTGTAGACTATTTGAAGGTATTCTCTTTCGAATCAAGGCCGCATTTGTAGTAATATCTTCAATAAATCCATCTCTAGATCCTTTGATGGGTACATCAGTAGTAGAATCCTGAGGATCACGTTTAGGAAAGTCACGAGTATCGATAGTGTAGGCAGATAATAATTTTGGGAAGTAAATTAACACTTGTCCGGTTAAAACTTGTGCAATCATTTCCTTAGTATGTTCAACTTGATGTAATGTTGCTATTTTAAGCTCTTTATGAATGAATTCATTTGAAAAACTTTGATTTTCCATCAATTCAAAAAGTTTACGCAGCTCTGGAATAATTACTTTATTCAGTTTATCGTAATCATGAAGACCTTCACAATAAGTAAACATAACCTTGTAATCATTAGAATTGGACTGAAAATGTAAGATTTGATGTTTAACATCATAGCAGGATTGAAAAGCATCTTTTATTGTTTGCTCTTTAAAGTGATTATGATTATTTTTTTTGTTTGTGATCATCGTTGAATTTTTCCTTTTGATTATTTTGGTTAGAACACTTTTATATTTAAAATGATAGTTTCGTTAAGTTTTTTGTTTTATCTTATTTTGTACAAATATTAAGAATCCTAATAATATTGAAATGGTGAACATAAACCAAAATGAATAAGGTATAAAAAAACCATATAATAATCCAGCTAAAAAGGTGTCGCTAGTTGGTAATTGAACGAGAATGATCATCGTTGTAAATAAAATAAGTGTGATCCATACTTTATTTTTTTGCCTTTTTATATTTATCATTTCTGGGATGATATACATAAATAAGGAAATTCGAATAAAGGCACCTGCTAACCATTGATAAATAGACAAAAAATCTACATGTTCCACAAATCGCCCTAGGGTAACCATTCTCCATTGTTCAAATGCAGGAGCTCTCATTTTCTGTGCTTCTTCTGGACCAAAAATCGTAATCGATCCAATTAGAGGTCCGAGTGTAAGCATGATCAAAGTTAATCCCGTTAATATCACAGGGAGCAGTTTAATCTTTGAATGTACTTTGTGTTGTAAAAAAATTATGATAAACAGTTCAATAAGCCCTGATCCTGAAACTATCATGCCAATGAGTACTGGTTCCAAACCATGTTCTAAAATAGGAGTTAATAATGAATAATCTTTATATTGTGTATTTGAGAAAGAAACAAAAAAGCCTAAAGTAACCACAATGGGTAGCAAAATGATGTTCATATTTGTAATTGTTCTTAGACTAGTGATGACAGTAAAAAAACATAACAGTATAAAGGTGATCGTGAGCATAAACATGGGTGTCTCAGGCAAAAAGGTAAGGATTGTCCACCTAAGCGTAGCAATTAGTGTTGTTGTTGAAAGTAAAAATAAATGCAAGCAGATCATGAGAAATAAAATGAATGTTATTATTTTACCGAATTTTTCTTTTATAAATTCATAAAGTTTTTTTTGTTGTGTATGTTTTCTAATGTAAATAATAAGTAAAATCCATATTGGATAAATTGCGATGTTCATTACAGTAGATATCCAGGCATCTCGATGAGCTGTCGCCAATAAAACAGGGATAATTAAAACGTGATTAATTAATCCAGCGGAAGTAATCATTAAGAACATTAATTGAGTAGTTGATATTAGATCCCCATTTTTCCTCATTGGTTCATCCCCCTTATTAATTTTAGCTTCACTAGATTTCCTTAAAAAATATTTAATACTTCGCATAGTTGTTTTCTTAGTATGGGTGGTTTTTTATGGAAAAATTCAAAAATAATGTTGACGAAATGAGAAATTCATTTTACAATATAAATACCCATAGGGGTATAAGTATTTGAAGGGAGGTGAAAGTACTGGATGAAAAAAACAACAATTGTATTATTCAGTGGTGATTACGATAAAGCGATGGCTGCTTATATAATTGCAAATGGAGCGGCAGCTTATGACCATGAGGTTACCATTTTTCATACATTCTGGGGATTAAATGCTTTACGTAAAGAGGAAAACGTTCTAACCAAAAAGGGGTTCCTTGAAAAAATGTTTGGCAGCATGATGCCACGTGGTGTGGAAAAGATGGGATTATCTAAAATGAATTTTGCAGGAATGGGCCCTAAAATGATTAAAAGAGTCATGAAAAAACACAATGCTCTGCCTCCTGAACAATTGATACAAATGGCTCAAGAGCAAGGGATTAAGTTGGTAGCATGTACAATGACGATGGATTTATTAGGTTTGCAAAAAGAAGAATTGTTAGAAGGAATTGAATATGGTGGGGTTGCAGCATATTTAGCAGATGCGGAAAATGGAAATGTGAATTTATTTATTTAGCAAATGATGACATATAAAAAGAATAAGAACTTTATGGAGAATGGAGGGTTAGATTTTGAAAATCATTACACCTGAAGAATTAAAACAACTTCTTAATAAAAATAAGCAACTTCATATGATAGATGTGAGAGAAGTGGATGAGATCAAGGAAGGAATGATTGAAGGAGCTACACACATTCCATTAGGTTTGTTAGAATTCCGGCTTCATGAATTGGATAGATCTAGAGAATATATTATGATTTGTCGTTCCGGCAATCGAAGTGGCATTGCTACACAATATTTAAAAAGTCAAGGTTTTAAGGTGAAAAATATGATAGGCGGTATGTTGGAATGGACAGGGGAAGTCCAAAAAAATTTACGCTAATCAATACCCTACAGGGTATATGAGGTTTGTTAAATAAAAAAAGAGCTTTTGATAAATAGGGAGGTTTTGTCATTGACAAATATTCAAACAGATAAGGTATTAGATGCCAAAGGTTTAGCATGTCCGATGCCAATTGTAAAGACCAAAAAATCAATTAATGAATTGGAGCCTGGTCAAGTATTGGAAATTCAAGCCACAGATAAAGGATCAACCGCTGATCTAAAAGCTTGGTGTGCTAATGTAGGTCATCAATACATTGGAACAATCGAGAATGCAGAGATTATCCACCATTTTGTTAGAAAAGGTGGAGAAGAGATGGAGGAAATAAAATACCCCCATCTAATTGAAAACGACCAATTAGCAAAAAGACTGGAGAGTAACGAACAAGCGGTTATTTTAGATGTGAGAGAGCCTTCAGAATTCGCATTCAATCATATACCTGGTTCTATCTCTATTCCTTTTGGAGAGCTTGAGCAACGAATTAATAATTTAAATAAAGAAGCTGAGATGTATGTGATTTGTAGAACAGGAAATAGAAGTGACCTGGCAGCACAAAAATTATCACAATTAGGGTTTAAGAAAGTATTTAATGTTGTTCCAGGAATGTCTGAATGGAAAGGGAAAACAGAAAAGTTAATCGATTAATTGGGGGTGTTATTCATGGAAAATCAAATTACAGTATACACGACAAATACTTGTCCTTATTGTTTAATGTTGAAAAACTTTTTGAATGAACAAGGACTGCCTTTTAAAGAAATCAATTTAGAAAATGACGCTATTGAAGCTCAAAAACTGATCAATACTACAGGGCAGTTAGGCGTGCCCCAAGCAGAGGTTAATGGAGAATGGGTATTAGGATATGATCGAAAAAAGATATTGGATTTAATTCATAAATAATCACCTGAGCTATTTTAGAAAGTAAAAAAATTTTAGGAGGTTATCATCATGTCAAATAAAGTGGCAATCATTGCATCTAACGGTGGTTTATTTGAAGCATATAAAGTGTTTAATATTGCAACAGCATCTGCAGCGACAGACGCTGAAGTAGGAATATTCTTTACTTTTGAGGGTTTGAACTTAATTCATAAAGAAGGTAATCAGCAACTTCCTTTACCAGAAGGAAGAGAGCATTTTGAGGAAGGGTTTAAAGCAGCTGAAGTTCCATCTATTGATGAACTTATTGTAATGGCAAAAGAGTTAGGGGTGAAATTCATCGCTTGTCAAATGACGATGGATGTTATGAATGTAAAAAAAGAGGACTTAATATCAGGAATTGAAGTAGGAGGAGCAGTAACCTTTCTTGATTTTGCGAAAGATGCAAATGTAACTTTAACATTCTAATAAAACTCGCCGTATGCGAGTAAAAAAAGGGAGAGAATGAAATGAGTGTAACAGTGAAAACAGCTCAACAAATTTTTGATCAAGTATTAAACAAGGAACAATTGTTTATTTTAGATGTCCGTAATCATGATGATTTTAAAGATTGGAAAATTGAAGGAAAACAAATTAAACATTTAAATATTCCCTATTTTGAATTAATAGATGGGGTAGAAGAAATCATGGATAAAATTCCATCTGATAAAGAAATCATTGTTGTATGTGCTAAAGAAGGTTCATCTAAAATGGTAGCTGAGATGTTAAGTGAACAGGGATTAACAGCTTCTTATTTAAAAGGCGGAATGAAATCATGGAGTGAGTATCTCTACAAAAAAGAAGTATTTTCAGATGACAAGATGAAAGTGTACCAATTTGTTCGAGTCGGCAAAGGATGTTTATCTTATATGGTTGTCTCTGGTGGAGAGGCTTTAATCGTTGATCCTTCAAGATTTACTCATATTTATAAAAAGGCTGCAGAGGATGAGGGTGTGAAAATAACACATATTGTAGATTCCCATCTTCATGCGGATCATATTTCAGGTGGTCGTTTACTAGCAGAAGAAACAGGAGCTAACTATTATTTGATGAAAAGTGAAGGGGCAGTTTTTGATTTCAAAGCGCTAGAAAATTATAACAAAATTGACTTTGAGCATGTTTCATTAGAAGTCATTGCTGTCAAGACACCTGGACATACTCCAGGTAGTGTTTCATTCTTTGTCAATGAGAAAATATTATTTTCAGGAGATACCATCTTTGTTAGTGGTTTAGGCAGACCAGATTTAGGTGGAAAGGCTAGAGAATGGGCCAAAGATTTATATGATACGGTTTATAACAAAGTTTCACTAATCACAGACGATGTGATTGTTCTACCTTCTCATTATGCAGATTTTGAAGAGGAAGTGAATGTGGCTGGGTATATTGGTGAGTTATTAGGGGAGATTCGTAAGCAAAATGAAATTATGTCCAATCAGAGCGAAGAGGACTTTGTTGAACATGTAGCACAATCTGCAAGCTCAGAAACACCTCCAAACTTTGAGGAGATTATTGCAATAAATAGAGGCGAAGAAGAAGCGGAAGAAGAAAAACAGCAAGAGTTGGAAATAGGTCCAAATCGTTGTGCTGTCCACCATACTAATTAAATAAAAAAAGGAGAGATAAGAAATATGAATGTCACAAAAATTTTAGATGCTAAAGGTTTAGCGTGTCCGATGCCTATCGTAAAAACGAAAAAAATGATAGAAGAGTTACAATCAGGTGATATTTTAGAAATACATGCTACAGATAAAGGAGCTAAAAATGACTTAGCTGCTTGGATTAAATCAACTGGGCATGAATTGCTGGAGTCGTCTGAAGAAAACGGATTATTTAAATTTTGGATTAAAAAAGGGTAAATGGGATCGTGAAAGAAGGATGAGAAGAAGGGAGGGTGAAACATGTTAAAAAAGGTGATCCCAGCTATCGATTGGATTCAAAATTATAATAAGCATGATCTCAAAGGAGATGTATCCGCAGGTTTAATTGTTGCCATTATGTTGATACCTCAAGCGATGGCTTATGCTATGATTGCGGGTTTGCCTCCAGTTATTGGTTTATATGCCTCTACTATCCCACTTTTTATTTATGCAATTATGGGATCTTCAAAACAATTAGCAGTGGGGCCTGTTGCTATGGTTTCGCTTCTTGTTTTATCAGGTGTATCTGCTTTAGCTGAACCAGGTTCTGAAGAATATTTGTCCTATGTCTTTTTATTAATGTTTATGATTGGGATCATTCAGTTCGCTATGGGGATCTTTAAACTAGGTTTTATCGTTAATTTTTTATCCCATGCTGTAGTAAGTGGTTTTACATCCGCTGCGGCTTTAATTATTGGATTAAGTCAGCTAAAAAATTTATTAGGCATCAATTTGGATACAGGTGAAACGATATTTCATACTTTGCTTGAAGCAGCACAGAGAATCAGTGAAATCAATATGATTACCTTTTTAATTGGTATTGGCAGCATTCTCACGTTACTTTTTTTCAAGAAAAAACTGCCGCGATTTCCTGCACCATTAGTGGTTGTTTTGGTAAGTACCTTATTGGTATATTTTTTAAACTTAAAAGATTATGGAGTGAAAATTGTTGGGGAGGTTCCCAAAGGGATTCCGAGTTTTTCACTTCCTGCGTTTAATATGGATTCGATTATAGCATTACTTCCAATTGCATTAACGATTTCTTTTGTAGGTTTTATGGAATCTATAGCTGTTGCAAAAGCGATTGCTGCGAAAGAAAAATATAAAATTAATTCCAATCAGGAGTTAAACGGGCTGGGTTTAGCAAACATCGTCGGTTCCTTTTTCTCAGCTTACCCTGTAACAGGCGGTTTTTCCAGATCTGCAGTTAACTATCAAGCAGGAGCTAAAACAGGATTAGCCTCAATCATCACAGCTATACTCATTATTATCACATTATTATTTTTAACACCGTTGTTTTATTATTTACCAAATGCCGTTTTAGCAGCCATCATCATGGTAGCTGTGTTTGGTTTAATTGATATACGGGAAGCAAAGCATTTATTTAAGGTGAAAAAAATGGATGGGTTAACGCTGATCATAACATTCATTTTTACATTAATGTTAGGGATAGAAGAGGGAATATTAATCGGAGCTGCATTTTCTTTACTTGTTTTCATTTGGAGAAGTGCGTATCCACACATTGCTGAACTAGGTTATATTGAGAAGACAAAAATATTTCGAAATATTAAACGTTACCCTGAAGCGAAAACCTTTAAAGATACTTTGATTTTTAGAATTGATGCTTCGATTTATTTTGCAAATATGGGATTCATTGAAAAAAAATTTAATGATGAAATGTCAAAAAAAGCAAATATTAATCGAATCATATTAGATTTCAGTGCTGTAAATGATATTGATGCAGTTTCTATAGATGAGTTAGAAAAATTGATGGACAATTATAAAAGTGCCGGAGTTCAATTTCTCATTACAGGAATGAAAGGACCCATTAAAGATTTAGTTCAAAAAGCAGGTTGGTTTGAAAAATACGGAGAAAATATTAATCATCCATCACTACAACATGTTTTACAAATTGGGTGATGAAAGATAATAAGAAGGTGTATCAAATTTGAGTTCAAAAGAGACTGACATAACAAAACAAAATGAACAGTTTGTAACAGAAATATTGCAGCAAGATCCAGATTATTTTAACAAATTAGCAGAAGGTCAATCTCCAGAATATTTTGTATTGGCCTGCAGTGATTCCCGTGTTAGTCCTTCTGTTATAGCAAATATGCCTTTAGGGAATATGTTTGTTCATCGAAATGTAGCAAATCAAGTTGTAGAAGGTGATCATAGCTTCTCAGCAGGATTATATTATGCTTTAAAGCATTTAAAAGTGAAAAAAATATTGATTGAAGGTCATACTCATTGTGGAGGAATCCAAGCTGCATGTGAAATGAATCGACAGGAGAAACAAAAAGATGATGGATTCCAGTTATGGATTTCAGAAATTGAAAAGAACATTCCAAGTAAACATCAATGTGATTCTTTGACTTCATTTGAGTTATCCAAATTAAATGTGTTAAATCAAATCGAAAATGTAAAGAAACATCCTGTTTATATAAAGTATGGATCTAATGTTGAAATCATAGGGTTTGTATTTGATTTGTCTTCTGGTAAATTAGAAAAAATAACTTAATCCCCTGAAAGAACAATGTGTTGCAAATTGTTGAATCACTTTTCTAAATGTATGCCTTGTTTCATTCAGCTACTCATGATAGTATACCTTTACATGTATGAGCTATTGAAGGGGGTTTTAGAATGGAATATGGAGAAGATGTGAAAAGAAGATTAAAGCGCTTGGAAGGACAAGTTCGCGGCGTATTAAATATGATGGAAGAGGAGAAACCTTGTAAGGATGTGGTTAGTCAATTATCTGCAGTGAGAAGTGCTGCAGATAAGGCGATTGCTTATGTCGTAGCAGTAAATTTAGAGAACTGCATTTTAGAAGAACAAGAAAAAGGAAATGATACAAGTAAATTAGTAAAAGAAGCAGTTGATTTATTAGTAAAAAGTAGATAAGATGCAATTGGATTGATAAGGTGAACAAATATAAATTAGTAAGTTAAATAGTAAACGTCGACCAAACTTTTGGTCGACGGTTTACGTTTATAAATAACATACAAATAATCAGGCAGGTACATTTTTCTTCTGTTTTTTTTCTTTCATTTCCTTTTGAATTTCAGCTTTGCTCTGGTCAATGTTCATTTTGCTGGTGCCCTCAAACTCTCCCCCATCTTCAATAGCTAAGACAGATGTAGAGATATTACCATAGAGTTTACCTGTTGATGAAATTTGCAGTTTCTTTGTTTCTACATTTCCTTCAATTTTACCTACAACAGTTATGTTACGAGCAGTGATATTTGATATTGCTATACCACTTTCCCCGATGATGACATCACCTTCACAATGAATATCTCCTACGATTTTACCATCAATGCG
This sequence comes from Chengkuizengella sp. SCS-71B, assembly GCF_040100845.1. Classification (NCBI taxonomy): domain Bacteria; kingdom Bacillati; phylum Bacillota; class Bacilli; order Caryophanales; family Paenibacillaceae; genus Chengkuizengella; species Chengkuizengella sp. SCS-71B. The sequence continues at coordinate 510,718 of NZ_JAZHSH010000001.1, forward strand.
AATGCTTGCTTCTGATTTAATATTCCCATCCAAAACAGACCCTTCACCAATTAATGTATCCGTTTTGTTTGGATCTATATTGTTCACTTTGGTACTTCTAAACAAAACACATCATCCCTTCTAATAATAGAAATCGAGTTATAATGAATGTTATTGAATAAAATCTAATGGATTTTGTCTTTCACCATTTTTAACTATTTCATAATGAAGATGGGGTCCAGTACTTCGTCCAGTTGAACCTACTAATCCAATCTTTTGCCCTTTTTTAACTTTTTGACCAGATTGAACTAATATTTTATTTAAATGCATATATCTAGTGATCACACCATTTGAATGATTGATGTTAATTTGATTTCCATAAACGCGGTCATAACCTGTATAACTAATGGACCCATCAGCTGCTGCAAAAACTGGATCATTATAGAAGGCTCCAATGTCTAAGCCAGTGTGGAAACTAAGCGCATTAGTAAACGGATCTCTTCTATAACCAAAAGTAGATGTGATTTTTTGATGATTTGTAGGCCAAATTGAAGGTGTAATATTTAAAAGCTGCTGATATTCTACAATATCTTGTTTTGAGTTAGATAAACTAACTAATAAGGTATCCACATTTTTATTTAATGCAATTAGATTTTCAGATGTATTTGTTGTAATCTCTTTTAGAGATTCATTATGTATAGGAACAAGATGTCCACCAGTTCCTATAAAGACTGATTTATTATTATTATGTAGGATAGAAACAGGAGCAGTTGCAACAGATTCCTTTTCCAATTTCGTATCAAATGGATTTAAGAGTGCTGTGGTATCTGCACCCGTAATTTTTTTTATGTCATTTTCTAATTTCTCTAGTTCATTTAGTTTTAATTTTATTTCCTGTGTTTGTTCTGATAAACTAATTAAATTATTTTGTAAATGTTCTATGGTATCATCTTTACTTTCAATCGTTTGATTTTTTTGAACAACCATATCGTCATATTTTGTTTCACTTTCCTCTAAAGATATATGTAACCGATCATACTTTATCAAAGCATGCTGGTGAAGTGTGAAAAGCACGAAGATAGCTAGGATTAGCATACCTAAGAGAAAGGGGAGACTATATAAAATGAAATCCTTCACCCTAAATTGAATGGATGTACGACCAGAGTCTTCTAAAATAATGAAGGTGAACTTCTTCTTTTTCCACTTAAATTTAGTTTGTTTTTCCATATGTAACTCCTTTATGCTTCCTTTAAATGGTCATTTGTAAGTTTTTCTCACATGAAAAATATTTCTGTCATTTATTATTCTACATAAGCATCGAAAAACCTGCTTTTAGATCTAAAATTAATTAAAATTATGTTTTATTTTGTCTTAATTTGTTGCATTTTATCATTTCCATGAATGAAGTGAGCAATGCACCAGTCAAACATAATGCGAAACCAATCCCAGCAATAAATCCACAAATCGCATAATTTCCCCCAAACAATATCCCAAATACGATAAAAAGTAGACAGGAGAAGAGAAGCAAGTTTGTAGACCAGCGCCAATTTCGAGCATACTTATGCTCTTTTTTAACGATATTGGATTGTTTCTTTTTAAACTTCTTTCTTCTAGAAAAAACCAACATTATGATTAAAATAGGAACTTGAAGAACTAAGGTGATTACAACGCTGCTGTAACTTGAAAAGATGTACAGATCTGTAATATTTGTAAAAGATAAAACAGCTAACATAAAGATGAACCATCCAACAGTTGTAGAATAGATTCGATAGTCTTTTCGATTAGTATAACTGCTTAGTCCAATTAAACCTGCGATAAACATAAAGATCATATTTAACATAAATGAAAAAGTATACGCTGTAACCATAATAATTTCTAAACGTTCCAAAAAATCTGTAAAATGAATTTGTTCTGCTAATAAATAAATAGGATACATCGCTTTACTTCCTATATTGGGACCCAATACAGCAATTGTTAGAACCATAACTAGTGTAAGTAAATAAGTAGCGTTGATTAAACCAAATCTAATAGCGCTATGAATCTGCCTCGGAACAGAAAGTGCATGTAAAAAAGCGCCTAGAATAAAAATGTCTCCAAACCAGCCTATATTTAATGTGTTTGATTTTATAAAACCATCTACTCCTTTTGCTAAAATAGGAAATAATCTTTCAAGTTGAATTTCTCCTATTAACATGAGTGGCATTGAGAAGACTATGCTAATAAATAATAAAAAAGTTAATTCATTTACACGTGCGCTTACTTCGTAGCTCATTTTACCATAATAGATAAACATGAGAATTACAATGATACCAATAATGTAAATAGGAGTTAAAATTAAAATAGAGCTATCCATAAATGCTGTAAGAATAGTAGCATTACGCATCAAAGAAACCCAAATGTAAATGAGAATAATGAAGTTGATAATTCCCCCCATTATTTTGCCTAAAATTTGATGTGAAATCTCAAAAATATTTTTTTCAGGGAATCTTTTTGACAATTGGTAAAATGTGAATGTAATGAACAATGCATAAAAAAGTGGTATTGTATATGCAATCCAACCATTATGACCTGCTACATATAGCGCTTCTCTTGGGAAAAAAGTCTCGCTGCTAGTAAAAATAATGACGGTTGTAAGCCATGATAATTGTAAAGGGCTAATAATTTGTCTTTGATCCATCTGTTCACATACTCCTTAGCTTTCAGAATGAACCCATTTATGAATCCACGGTGAAACATGATTGATAAAAAAATCGATAGGCATCGGAATGTCAGTTGTAAACAAATATCTCATGACCATAAAGCTTAGAATTAGCAAATTTAAACTCAATAAAATGATTTTTTCAGACCGTTTTATTGATTTGATAAACTTTAGATCAAAAGATATTGTTAATAAATATAATAGAAATAAGCTGATTTGTATTGCACTATTCATTTAGCCTCTTCCGCCCTAACTCTATTAGTAATGTTTTCTGATACTAAACCTGCATCTGTAATATTAGCATTAACTTGGATTGAAAATTTGGCTTTTGCTAATTCTTCATACCAATTTTTCTCATATTTTTCACGCCATTGTTTAGGGTAGTAGTTTTGTACTAATAAACCTAATTGAGCTGAATCACCCTTGTTCTCTTGTATAACTTTGATAGCATTATTGATTGCTCCAACGATGTGATCTTCAAGATTTTTACTAAGTACTTCTTGTGATGCTTTATTCGTAATATCAGATCTAGTAAAGTCTTCAATTAAATTTGCATTGATTTCAATATCTATTGCATATTCGATATGATCATCATAAAGCTTAGGTTTGATTTTTACGTTCCCATTTTTAACATTAACGGATGCATACTTATTATCTTTGATTTTTAGTATTGTAGTATAAGGACTTATTTCATCTTTTAGCCACATTAAACCATGTGCCTCTTCACCTTCGAACGTTCCGACCATTTTATCATCTTGAAATTGTGCATAGCCCACATAATCAATTTCTTCTGATGGATCGTTAGAAAGCTGTGATTTCTTTACTGCCATATAGGCCAGGATCGTATCACTACCTATAGGGCTCATTGCTTGTGCTGCTTGCCTCATATTTACTTTAATTACACCTTTGGATTCCGCTAAATATAACATGTTTTCTCCAGAGAATCGTTCAAACTGTGGTTCAGCCTTTAATAGATCATAAGCTTTTCCTTTGGCAACAATAATATATGCAGAAAGTCGATTGCTGGCTGTACGTGCTGTTGTATCAAACATATCTCTAATTCCATTTCTAGCAAGTTCTTCACTTACGATTAATACTCGTCGATGGGAAAATGTGATTTGTTGTGACATTCTTGCTTGCATTTTAGATACTGCTTCTCGAAGTGTCTTTCCAATATCTGAATCAATATAAGCAATATTATCTTCAGTTCCACCCCCAGCTCCTGAGGTTTGAGATCCTTCCATTTTACCAGGCAATGCATATTGTACGGTTGTACGATAAACATGATCCTCCTCTAGATCAACGGCAGTAGCTAGGGCAACGGCTATATCATTTAGCTCGATGCGATCCCAACATCCGGTAAGCAGTAAACATTCAATTAAGAGAGAATAAATGAGAATCTGTATTCTTTTATTCACCTTGATCCCCTACTTCCTCTGCATTTTTATTTTTGATGCCGCCATCTTTTTCAACGTTTTTTTTCACTTGAGTACCCATCCGCTTTTTATCTTGGACTTGTATAAATTGAGGACGTTCAGTCATAAAAGGCCACGGAGCAGCGATTACCGTATCTTTTAAATCTTTTACTCTTAAAGGTGCCAATGGGGTTAAATACGGTATACCAAAGGATTTTAAATTTCCTAAATGCCCTAATAACAGCAGTAGACTCATGAAGATTCCAAAAATACCAAATAAAGAAGCTGCAAACATAATTGGAAATCGTAATAAACGTATGGCTATACCTGTGTTAAAAGTAGGGATAGTAAAGGATGCAATCCCAGTTACAGATACAACGATAACCATAGGGGCTGAGACTATACCTGCTTCTACAGCAGCTTGACCAACAACCAATGCACCCAAAATACTTACAGCCTGACCGATGGTTTTGGGTAATCGAACACTGGCTTCTCTTAATGCCTCAAATGTGACCTCCATAATTAAAGCTTCTACAATCGCTGGAAACGGAATAGCTTCATGTGCTGCTATAATACTTAGCAACAAAGTAGTTGGTATTATATCTTGATGATAGGTTGAAAAGGCGATATAAAATGCTGGTGTTGTCAGCGCAAGAAATAGGAATAAAAAACGAAGCCAGCGAATGGCTGTAGCTACTATAAATCTTTCATAATAATCCTCGCTTGCTTGGAGTAAATTCAAAAATATGGTTGGTGCAATTAAAACATTAGGTGTACCATCCACGATAATAGCAAATTTTCCTTGTAATAAAGCAGCTGCGACCGTATCTGGCCTTTCTGAATATCTAAATTGTGGAAAGGGTGAATATATATGATCTTGGATTTGTTCCTCAATATATCCACTTTCAAGAACACCATCCATATCGATCATGTTTAATCTTCGATCTACTTCCTTAATCAGATTAGGATCTATAATGTTATCGATATAAACTAGAGAAACATCAGTGCAGCTATATTTCCCTATTTGATAAGCTTTTGTTTTTAAATGCGGTGTTTTTAACTTTCTTCGAATCATCGAAGTATTCACACGAATATTTTCAATAAATCCTTCTCTAGGGCCACGAATGGCTGATTCCGTTTCTGGCTCAGAAATCGTACGTGTTTTAAAACCTCGCATGCTCACTAACAGAGATTCAGTATTTTTATCGATAATAATGCCTAAATCCCCATTTAATACACTTAACATGAAATCAGCAAAATTGTTTTTTTCTTTTACTTCTGCAAATGGGATTATGGATTCTTTGATTTGTAAAATGTCAGATATCTCAACTTTGCTTTTCATCATTGATTTCATAGCTTCTGTCATTAAATCGTTATCTATCATCCCATCTACAGAGATGGCGAGGCCATCAATTTTATCATTATCAACTCCATTTCCGATTTGAAACGGTTTGATGATGACATCAGAACAATCTTTGAAATATTCTTCAAGCATTTTTTTATTCGTTTCAAGTTCTGGTGAGATAAATACACCTTTTAATTGTTCAAGGAATGAATAATCTAAATAAGATTTCTCTTGCTTTTTTTTATTAGAAAGAATCATACTAACTTCCCCCAATTTTGCCAAATCTGTAGTAAGTTACGGGTTATGAAAGTATTTTCTCCAAATATCACTACAATATGTATTAGTTGGATAAGTGAGCTAATAAATGGTCTAGCTGTTGTGGTTTAACCTTTTGTATGAGGTCTCCTTCTTTTTTTAAACGGTTCTCGATATTTAAAAGATTAAAATCAGATGGAATTAGATTTTTATTGATTTCATGCCAATAAAGAGGGGTAGATACGGGGGCATGTGCTCGGGCTCTTGGTGTATAGGGAGCGGCTAATGTTTTTCCTTGCCAATGCTGTAAATAATCAATATAGATGAGTTGTTTTCGATTTCTTTTGAGCCTTTCGATGGTAAATAAGTCTGGATGTTTTTGCACTAAGTATTCACTAATAAACTGTCCAATTTTTCTTAACTGATCAAAGCTATACTTTTGTTCAATAGGGATTACGATTTGAATCCCAGTTGCTCCAGAAGTTTTGGGTACAGATTGAATATGCAGTTTATCGAGAAGCTCCCCTATAAAAAGAACAGCGTCTACTAATCTAGGTTCTTTTTCTATAGAAGGATCGATGTCTATAACCCATTCGGCGGGTAAGGATTGACTAATGTAATGAAAGGAGGGATGAAATTCTAGGCAAGCTAAATTACCTAGCCATAATAAAGTAGCTACATTATCCAAGTTCACATAATGAATGTTATGTAAGTAAGCAGTATTCACAAAATCAGGGGTTGGTTCTGGACAGTTTTTTTGATAAAAGAAAGTCTTGTCATTATAACCGTGCGGAAATCTGATCGTTGTTAAATATCTGTTTTTACAATATGTAAGGAGGAATGGCGCAAGCATTACTAACTTATGTAAATACTCGATTTTGGAAATGTTAGGCCATAAGGGTTTACTTGGATTTGAAATAAGTATCTCATGCCCTTCTACCATCAAAGGTACTTTTTCTGTTACATTAGACATGAATTTACCTCCATAAAATTAATACAAATGGTTGACATCAATGTACTCAATTTGAGGGTGGCGTAATACTCCATAGGATGTAATTTCTAATCCTTTGACTTTACATGGAAAAGGTTTTTTCAGCCATATTATATGATCACCTTGTAAATCCATAGGTAAAGGAACGAATGAGGGTTCATTTGACTGATGCACTTTTGAATATAGTAATAGAGCTTCTTTCCATTGTTGATTTAATCCCGAAGAAACCTTCCCAAAATAGTATCCCTCTCGTAACATGATTAAACTTGAAAGCAACCTTCCTTTCGTTGTGATGGCTACAATTTCAACGTCAAAGGATAAGATCGTTTTTTTCTTAAACCAGTCATTATGTTTTTTCCCTTCATGATAGGAACTGCCTAATCTTTTACTGACGATACCTTCCCATTGATGCGTATTAACCCAATCCCATAATACTTGACCATCATAAAATAAATCAGTAACAAAAAGGGAGGGAGTGGTTTCATTGAAAAGTGTTTTTAGCTTTTGATAACGTTCGCTGTAAGGTTTTTTTCTCCAATCTACATCGTCCAGATAGAGCAGATCAAAAAGAACATAAGAAACAGGGTATTTATTTTGTACAATGTCACTTTTGTTTTTTTCTCTTTGTAGTACTTTTTGAAAATTAGGTTTTTGAGTCTCTTGATCAAAAACGATCACTTCACCATCTAATATCATTGACCCCTTCAATTTAGACGGAAGAATGGATTGATAAACGGGATTGCTAAAGAGTTCCACAATTTCTGGGTACGTATCATTTTTAAGCAATAATTTTTTAGAGTAAAGATTTACTTTTCCATTCTGAATGAAAGTTAAAATTCTAACTCCATCCCATTTGAGCTGGTAACCCCATTCATCTCCTTCAGGAATGTGTTCATTTAAGATAGGTGACATTGGTTTTTTTGGAAGCTGTAATGTCATTGAGCTTTCCCTTCATTTGTTATGATACAGTTTCTGTTTTCTTTGTTTTTGCTTTTTTAGCTGGTTTTTTACTTGGTTGCTGCTCGCCTGTGTCCATCGCATTTAAGCTAGCTTGTAGAGCTGTCATCAGATCAATGACGTCAGCAGTTTGCTGTTTCGGTGCAATTTTGATCTCTTCTCCAGAAACTTTACTTTCAATTAACTCTAATAACTGACCTCTGTAATCATCATGATATTTCTCAGGTTCAAAAGGTTTGGTTAATTGTTCAATTAGCATTTTGGCCATAGATAACTCGTTTTCTTTGACGTTTACTTTTTCCGGAAGATTAGGAATTTTTTCAACAGCTCGAATTTCATCAGGATAATAGATTGTTTCCAGCGTGATGCATTTGTCTATAACCCTTAGAGCTGCAAGGCTGCTTTTAGAACGAATAGATATTTTAGCAATTCCTATTTTCCCACTTTCCTTCATCGCTTCTAACAACAGAGAATACGCATTTGCTCCCGTTTCTCCTGGTGATAAATAATACGTTTTTTGAAAATAAATTGGATCGATTTCCTCTAATTGTACAAAATCAAGAATCTGTATTTCTTTTGTTGTTTCAGAATCAAGCTGCTCTAGCTCTTCTTTTTCAAAAAGAACAAACTTTCCTTTTTCATATTCGTATCCTTTTGTTATTGACTCCCATTCTACTTCTTCATCACAATGCTTACATTTTCGTACATAACTGAGAGGGGTCCCACAGTCTTTGTGAATATATCTCATGGATATACTTTTATCTTCCGTAGCTGAGAACATTTTAACCGGTACATGTACAAGTCCGAAGCTAATGGCTCCTTTCCACATCGTATGCATATAAAACATTCCTCCTTTTACTATTATTGTTAACTTCATTTCTAGAAATCTTTCACCAAAAATATTTTGCGTACAGACGTCCACCTATATAGGTGGTATCTTCAAATCAGGTGGAGTAGAGTCTCCATCTGATTTCTCGATGTTTAAGCTTTGCTTAAACAAGTTCACTATCAGTGAGTATTCATCAATCTTTTATTCATTATTTACATAGCTAAACAAAATTAACCATATCGTGTTGTATGTAATGTAATGATAAAAATAATGGGGAGTGGGTATCATTTAAACAAGGGATTGCTTGAAAAAATATATCGTATATAACGAATGGGCATCCCATTCATTTCATTTAATAAAAGGAGGTAAATTATTTTGACTAAAAAAAACCAAACTGAAGTTAATGAAGGACAAAATGAAGGAAGAGAAAGTCATTTTATGGATATTGATCGTATGGTGAATGAAGGGTTAGGAGGCGGCCAAGTAACCCAACAAAATGGACTCATCGATGAATCAACAACGGATACAATGGATGATGAGAAGAATGATATTAAAGAAAAATCTTTCGGTGAATAAGGGAATTTGTGGTAAGAAAACTTTATATCGTTGATTTAGGAGGTTAACTATGGAAATAGAAAGAGCACAGGAGATATTTGATTCAGAAGCAAAAATTAATGTGTATTTAAATGGAAAGGAAGTATGGATTGATAAAGTTGATCGAGTAAACAATTGCGCAAGTATTCACGACGTAAATAACCCCAATGAACAAGAAACCGTAGATATTACAAAATTAAAAGAACTACAATAGGCTAACTCAATTGAAACTTATTCTATTAAAGAAGAAAAAGAATCCCAAATGAAGATTGGCGTTTTCATTGTGGGATTTTTTTAAACTGTTCTATAATCAGTTAGTTTATCAACATTTAGTAGAGAGATGGCTGATAGTGGGAACGGACCATCTAATTTTGAAAATAGAGGGAATTGAAGGTCTTATTTCATGTATTTTTCCTATTTTTTTGAAATTAGCGGTATTTGAAGGTCTTATTTTAGCTCTAAATGAGCTTTTAATCATATTTTTGTATAAAATCACTGAAATAAGACCACTTATTACCGTTATTTTAAATAAATAACTATTTATTCACATATAAGACCTTTATTTCCCTTTATTTGCTCCTTTTAATCATACTTTTTATATATCCATAACTAAGCAGATAAAAATACCAATATGTGATTGCTTGGTTGTAAGTTTTATCATAACTACACTTTTCGGGATGTTTTATTTATAATAAAGTCAGCAAGAAACTTGAATGTATAGATAGTAGGTGGTTTCTTTGAGTTCACAAGATGAATTTGCATTAATTCATTCTTTAAATTATAAAAAACAATCCAAACATTTTCAAAATAAATTAGGTGTTGTAAAAGGCATAGGAGATGATGCGGCTGTAGTAAATATCCATTCAGGTTCCCAGCTAGTAATGACCTGTGATACGATGGTGGAAACGATACATTTCAATGCATATACAATGTTAGATGAAGATGTTGGGTATAAAGCGCTGGCATCCAATTTAAGTGATATTGCCGCAATGGGGGCTATACCGAAGTATGCGCTCATTTCTTTAAGCATACCTAAACACTATTCTACATTTCGTTTGAGGAAAATGTATAAAGGACTTTATAAGTGTGCAAACCAATTTGATATTGCAGTAATTGGTGGTGATACAACAAAATCACCTAAACATTTAAATATTTCTGTTACTTTAATTGGTGAGGTAGAATCAAATCAGGCCTTATTACGCTCAAATGCGAAGGTGAATGATTTAGTTTTCACCACTGGTTATTTAGGGTGCTCAGCCGCTGGGTTAGATTATTTATTGGCAGCGAAACAAAAACAACTTATTCTTGATCAAATTCCAACGAACTTTCGTCCACTTGTACAAGAACACAGAAGACCAACGCCTCAAATTAAAGCAGGTCGCATCCTTCTTCAATCTAAACGATGTCATTCTCTAAACGACATAAGCGACGGATTATCAAGTGAAGCTTCAGAAATTTGTGAGGCATCTAGTGTAGGGATTTTATTAGAAGAAGTAAAGTTACCTATACACCCCCAATTAAAAGAGTATAGTCATCTTATCGGAAAGAGTGCAATAGATTTGATTTTGTACGGCGGAGAGGATTATCAATTGCTCGGAACGGCTTCAAAAACGAATGTGATCGAGCTGCAGCGTCGCTTTCAACAACAAGGAATCCCATTTTTCATTATAGGGGAAGTTGTTACTCAAAAAGGTGTGCATATGAAAGATTCATACGGTAATATAAAAAAAATACATAAAAAAGGGTATAATCATTTTAATTAGATAGGCTGGAGTGAATACATTGAATCAAACAAGCAGCTTTCAATTTCATGCTTTTTCTGAAAAAGATACGAAGCGACTAGCTCATGAAATTGCAAAAAGTGTACAAGCAGGAAACGTGATTACATTAGATGGTGATCTTGGTGCAGGAAAAACGACATTTTCTCAGGCTTTTGCAAAGGAAATTGGGATCACAGAAATCGTAAACAGCCCTACCTTTGTGTTAATTAAAGAATATCAAGGACAGAACCTTCCTTTGTATCACATGGATGTTTACCGTTTATCCATAGAGGAGGCGGATGAATTAGGTTTGGAAGAATATTTTTATGGTAATGGTGTTTGTTTAGTTGAGTGGTCAAGTAAAATTACTGATTTGCTTCCAAAGCATCGTTTGGAATTATACATTACGCATTTAGGTGATCAAGAGCGAAAGTTTGAGATTACTCCAAAGGGTGAGTTATATATAAATTGGTGTGAAAAGTTGAAAAACAGTGGGGTGATTTCATGAAAACAGGGCAAATATCTAATAACTTTATGCTTTCTATGGATACTTCAACTTCAGATCTCACTGTTGCTGTATTACAAAATGATCAATGTTTAAAAGAAATTAGAGTGAAGGCGGAAAGAAGTCATTCCACACAATTGATACCTTGTATACAAAAATTGCTCAGTGATGTAGATCTTAAAATGAAAGATCTGAACTGTATAACAGCTGGACAAGGTCCAGGTTCATATACGGGAGTTAGAATAGCAGTAACAGTTGCAAAAACACTAGCATGGACATTAAATATCCCTTTATTAGGAGTTTCCAGCTTAGAAGGTTTATCTTATGGTCTTTATCGAGATATGAAACAGAATGAGATGGATTTAAACGGATTGGATATCTGGATTATTCCAATATTAAATGCGCGAAGAGGACAAGCGTATACAGCATTATATGAATATAAAGAAAATGACTACGCAAATAGATTACCTGATGGTATCAGACTGATGGAAAAATGGGTGGAACAAATCCATGAGCAACTTCAATCACAATCCTCTTTAAAACAAATTACATTTGTAGGTGATATTGACGAGTTTAGATCAGAAATATCAACATTAGAAGAGATTTCTGGTCACAAAGTGAACTGTTTTCAAAAACATATGAATGCTTATGATATTGGATTGCTGGCTTTAAACCAATGGGATCAAAATAAAATAAACGAACCACATCAATTTATACCAAATTATACACAGTTAGCTGAAGCTGAAAGAAAATTATGATATGAACCATACTGCCTTACTGTTGTTGAAAGGACACAAACTATGGAACGTTTAAGCCGGTCGATGACGATAGCTGACATAAAGCAAGTTCATGAAATAGAGTCTGAGGTGTTTACAACCCCATGGACGGAGCAAGCTTTTTATAATGAGCTTTTGAACAATCATTTTGCACGTTATCAAGTTATTGAGATAGATGGAAACATTGCTGCATATGGGGGCATGTGGACAGTGATAGATGAAGCACATATTACGAATATAGCAGTACGTGATCAATATCGTGGTCAAAAATTGGGAGAACAATTAGTTCAGGAAATGAAAGAGAATGCATTGTCTCTAGGAATGAAAAAAATGACGTTGGAAGTAAGAGTTTCTAACGAAATTGCGATTCATCTTTATAAGAAATTAGGGTTTTATGAAGCAGGCATCCGTAAAGGTTATTACACAGATAATCATGAGGATGCACTGATTATGTGGGTAGATTTGAACTAAAAGGGTGGAGCAAAATGACAATAAATATTTTAGCGGTAGAAACGAGCTGTGATGAAACTTCGGTGTCCATAGTACAGAATGGAAAAAAGATTTGTTCGAATGTTGTTTCAAGTCAAATGGAAACACATGAGAAATTCGGGGGGGTTGTACCTGAAATTGCTTCAAGAAAACATGTTGAAACAATCACTTTAATCATGGAAGAGGCTATTAAACAAGCAAATATCAATGTAAAAGATTTATCAGCCGTTGCCGTGACTCAGGGTCCTGGTTTAGTGGGCTCATTAATTGTAGGTATGGTTGCTGCAAAAGCTTTTGCATGTGCTCTTGATCTACCTCTGATTGGAGTCCACCATATTGCAGGTCATATCTATGCTAATCAGTTAGTACATGAATTAGAATATCCTTTAATCTCATTAGTTGTATCTGGAGGACATACCGAATTGGTTTACATGGAAGCACCAGGCTCTTTTAAGATTATAGGACAAACACGTGATGATGCAGTAGGTGAAGCTTACGATAAAGTAGCTAGAGCCTTAGGTTTACCCTACCCTGGTGGACCCTATGTGGATAAACTAGCACAGGAATCTGATAAAGAAATTAAACTACCTAGAGCTTGGTTAGAGGCAAATTCATATGATTTTAGTTTTAGTGGGTTGAAGTCTGCCGTATTATCTGTAGTCAATCAAGCAAAAATGAAAAAGGAAGTTTTAAATGAAGCACACGTTGCCCTTGGTTTTCAAAATTCAGTGATAAATGTTTTAGTTGAAAAATCTTTGAGAGCAGTAAGGGAATTCAATGCGAAACAACTGCTTTTAGCTGGAGGTGTAGCGGCGAACAAAGGCTTAAGACAAGCATTACAAGCTCGTTGTGAAAAAGAAGGGATTTCATTACTTATCCCACCTCTAGATCTTTGTACAGATAATGCAGCGATGATAGGTGCAGCAGCTTTCTTAAAATGGGAAAAACAAGACTTCAGTTCGATGGATTTGAAATCGGAAGCTCGCCTTTCTTTAGAAAACTGGATGGGGAGTTGATTAAACGGTTATAGAAATGATTTTCTTGAGTAAGTTATTATAAAGTGAAAAATAGATAGTTTTTAATTAAGAGGTGATAATGTGATGTTTTGGACAGTAATTGTAATAACGGTATTATATATTCCTATTTTTTACAGAATAAACAAAAGAATACGAGTGTTAGAGGATAAAGTTAGAAATCTAACAAAAGAAGAAAACAATTTTTAATAGGTTTTTAATAGTAACTAGAAAGAGGCTGGGACAAAACCCAATTAAAATGAATAAATCGCATGAAATCAATTTAATAATCCTTGATTTCACGCGATTTTATTTATGCGTATTATGTAAAAATCAGTTAGTTTTCAACTTATGTCCCAGCCTCTTTTTGTACTTTAAATCTCCATCTGATTCCTCGATGTTTAAGCTTTGCTTAAGTTCACTCTTTTTGATCACCTTTTCCAGAATTTTGTAAGGCGTTTGCTCCTACGATAGTTAATATCAAGCAGATGATAATGACTAGAAAGAGAGAGGTTCCTAATGATATAAACCCTAGTATGACCAAGTTTGTAATCGTATTAAATAAAGTGAAAATAAGTATTAAAAATCCCGTTGTTTTACTCAATGATATGACCTCCTGAATTTATAAGTATACATACTAATATAATAACCTTTTGCTTAAACGAGTTCACTTTATTAACGACAAAGTATGTCATTATATAAATTTGTGTATGAAACCTTTGATCTATCTCCAATTAGTTCACAAATTATCCACAATGTTATCAACAGGGTGTGTATAATGTGGAAAAGTACTTCTATCTATTGTTATTGCTGAATTATGGGTGTGATAAAAATTAGGATAAGTTTTACACAATGAATTGTGGATAATGTGGATAAAAAAAATATTGTGCAAAAATCCTGTTAAATACCTGTAAAGTCGATGTAAAACGACATATTTCTTTGGGGATAAGGTTGTGGATAATGTGGATAGTATGTATCCCTTTTGAAATGGAGATGATGATGAAATACGGTGGCTGATTTTTGAAACAGAGGTGAATTAATTTGTGGAAAAGCTTACTCATATCAACTCTTGTTATTGTTATGTTCAATATGATGTTTTTAGTTTTTGAAGAAATTTCAGCTTCCACTTTTACAGAAAAAGAAAAAAATAAAGTCATTATAGTTTCTATTCCTAGTTTGTCTTTTAATGAGTTTTCTAAAGAACAATTACAAACTCTACCTTCCATTTCGTTTTTATTAGAACAAAGCAGGGTTGGAGCTGTGAATGTACGTATAAACGGAGGTAATATTGATGATGTATATGTATCACTAGGTGCAGGTGTCCCTACGGAAAGCAGATCAGATATTTATGCACTTAATAGGGATGAGGAAATAGATGGAGAGACTGCATTTACATTATATTCTCGTTATGTAGGGATTTTAAATAAAAGTGATGAGGTTTTGGTTCCTCGAATCGCTTTATTGTATGAGTTGAATGAAGATAATCGTTATCAAACACAAATTGGTTTGTTAGGGGAAACGTTGAAGCAACATGAAAATAATATATTTGTGTATGGTAATCGAGATAGAGGGATCGTTTCGAATGGATCAGACAATGAAAAAAAAAGATCAGCTGCTCAAATGTTAATGGATGAAAAAGGGCTAATTTCTTATGGTAATATTGGGGTACAAACCTTAATTATGAATAAAAACAGGCCATTTTCAGTACAAACGAATTATCAATGGATTTATGAACAATTGAAAAATGTGAAAGTAAATTCCACGATTTTGATTGAGCTAGGAGATTTAGAACGTATATATGTGGATAAGTCATTTTATTCACCAGAGCGTTTTCAACAGTTACAACAAGAAGTCTTAAAAGAGATGGACGAGTTTTTAGGAAAAATCTTAAATGAGATGAATTCAGAAGACGCATTGGTCGTATTATCACCTCAAGTAAATCGTGATGCAAAAGAAAAAAAGCTAATGTTAACACCCTTCATTTATTACGATAGTCAAATTACCCCAGGATTGCTCACTTCAACTACAACCAAACGTACCGGAATTATTTCACATGTGGATATCGCTCCAAGTTTATTGAATTTATTCCAAATCTCTACTCCTAATGAAATGATGGGTAATGCAATGATGGTTGAAGAGAATGAACACAAAAATATATATTGGTTAGAAAAAGAGTTAATCAAAATTCAAAATATATATCAGTTACGACCTAAGTTGTTATATTCTTTTGTTACATATGAAGTCATTGTTTTAATCATCAGTTTATTATTCGTTATTAAAGGTTGGAAAAAAGGAACGAATTTTATTAAACCATTTTTGTACTCACTACTTATAGCCCCACTTGTCATGCTTTGGATGGGATATTTTTCAGGATTATCTAATATATATCAAACTGTTTTTTTCCTTGTAATTACTTTTTTAGTAAGTATGACGTTTAAATATTTTTCTATTATAACGATGCTTACAATTCTTAGCTTTTCAACTTCCTTCATGATTATTTTGGATGGTTTTCTTGGTGCATATGCAATGCAACATTCAGTATTAGGATATGATGTGATGATTGGTGCTAGATATTATGGGATTGGAAACGAATTTATGGGCGTCCTGATTGGATCAACTGCGCTAGCAGCGACCATGTTTTTTCATATTTCTTATTTGAAATACCATAGGATGACAAAATGGTTGATTGCTGGTTATTTTTTGATTGTTATATTCTATTTAGGAGCTCCTTTTTTAGGAACAAATGCTGGAGGTACAATAACTGCAATTGTAACATTTTCTATATTGTGGATAAGGTGTTTTAAAGAAAAATGGTTGAGGTCTATTCACTGGTTGAAGTTGACTCTTTTGTGTGGGGTTTTAGGATTAATATCATTCAGTGTTCTTTGGGTATTAAATGATGTATTCATTTCTGATCACAATAAAATGAGTCACATTGGAAAAGCGATGAATGGATTATTTGGGGGAGATGTACAACAAATTATAGACATTGCAATTAGAAAGATATCTATGAATTGGCAACTAATACGTGTGTCAGCATGGAGTAAAGTATTTTTAACTAGTTTGATAGTGATTGTGCTGTTTGTACTGAAACCAGCAGGGAGGTTTTTGAAATGGCAAGATAAATATTATTCCTTTATGATTGGTTTTTCAGCAACAACAATTGGCACTATTGTAGTATTTTTCATTAATGATTCTGGTATTGTAGCGGCAGCTACTATGATAGTGTATGTAGCTATTCCGATGCTCTTGTTGAAGGTGAGTGATGGATAAAAAAACCAATTTCACATTAAAACATGTTATAATAATAGTACAAGTATAGTTTGGCAAGGGCGGTAGGCTGATCCGATTCTCTTTATTCTTAGAGAGAAGGAGGTGATGCCTATGATAATTGATTTCCTAAACCTGCTGGTTAATATCGGTAGACTAATCATCGAAATTAGGAAACAACGAAAAAACCGCCCCCCTCGCCAAAGGTAGCGGTTTTTGAATTCATGATTTAAAAGCCTATCGCACTTTGTTGAACAACTCTATGCTTGTAATTCCCGTAAGTGCGTTAACACTTGCGGGTTTTCTTTATAACTTAAGAATTTATAAGTTTTTCAAATTCTAAGTTTCAACAAAAGCTACCACTAATGAAGGATTCGACTACTTCTATGAGAAGCTCCGATAGGGGCTTTTGTTATTATTATGTTCCTTTTGTTACATTTATTATACATCGCTTACATTTATGTTGCAATATGAAGATCCAGATTAACATAATTTGTTCTATTCCCCATAATAACATTGTTTTTCTATAATAGAGGAGAAGTAATGAAAGATCTTGTACTTAAAGTAAGGTTTCCCATTCCTCATAATCACCCTTCAGTTTTGCTCTCTTTTGTTCGATCAACTCTGTTTTTTCCTGAACCAATACATAATCATTAAATATTTCGGGGTCTGCCAGTTCTTTTTCAATTTCACTGATTTCCTCTTCTAGGTCATGAATAGATTTTTCTAAGGCTTCAATTCTTCTGGTACGATTACGTTCATCTCTTTTTTTCTGTTTTTCTAATTCATATGAGTTTTTATTATTATTTTCCGCATCGTCACTAATATTGTTATTAACAAGCTTTGCGTTTTGTTCTTCCAATTTCTCTTCTTCAAGCTCTGCTTTTTTTTCGACATAATCATCGAAATTTCCCAGGAAATGAGTCATACCATAGGGGGAAAGCTCGAATACTTTTTCTGCAAGTTTATTTAAAAAATAACGGTCATGTGAAATAAATAATAATGTTCCTTCATAATCCATCAATGCAGATTCGAGAACTTCTCTGCTAAATAAATCTAGGTGATTTGTTGGTTCGTCCAAAATGAGCACATTCGCGTTCAGCAACATTAGTTTCGCAAGTGAAACCCTTGCCTTTTCTCCTCCACTTAAGGAACTGATTTTTTTAAGAACATCATCCCCAGAGAATAGAAAATTACCTAGTACAGTTCTTATTCGTTTTTCCTCTAAATGAGGATATTGATCCCAAAGCTCATCGAGTACAGTATTATTTTCGTTTAAATTTTTTTGTTCTTGATCATAAAAGCCAAGTGAAATGTTTGATCCCCAATCAATGGTTCCAGTAGTTGGTTTATATTTTTTAATTAACGTATTTAACAAGGTAGATTTTCCAATTCCATTAGGTCCAATTAAAGCTATGGAGTCCCCTCTGTATAATTGAAAGTTTACATTTTTAAATAAAGGGGTGTTATCTTCAAATTGAAAAGATAAATCGTTTACCCTCAATACATCATTTCCTGTTCTTTGGTCGACTTGAAAAGTGAAATGTGCTTTTTTCAATCCTTCTAATGGTTTATCAAGCTTCTCCATTTTTTCAAGCGCTTTTCTACGGCTTTGTGCTCTTTTTGTTGTGGATGCTCTAGCTAGGTTTTTTTGTACAAAATCTTGCATTTTTGAAATCTCAGCCTGTTGTTTTTCATATTTCTTACTTTCAATCTCAAAATTTTGTGCTTTTAATTCTAAATATTTTGTATAATTTCCTGTATATTTTTTACTTGTTGTTCTTTCGATTTCATAAATTACATTCACTATTGCGTCAAGAAAATAACGATCATGAGAAACAACCACAACTGCACCATCATAAGAACGTAAAAAACTTTCCAACCAAGATAAGGTGGTTAAATCTAAATAGTTTGTCGGTTCATCTAACAAAATGACGTCTGGAGATTGTAATAGCAACTTTGCTAATGCTAATCTAGTTTTTTGCCCACCGCTCAAGTTTTCAATAGATGAATCAGCTGGGATTTTGGAGAAACCCATACCATGAAGAATACCTCTTATGTTGGCTTCAATTTCATATCCACCTTGTTCCTTAAAGGTATCTGATAGCTTGGAATATCGCTCTAGCGTTTGTTCGTATAGTTTTGTATTCTCAATAACCTGAGGATCAGACATTTGTTGTTCCAGTTTACGAAGTTCCGATTCCATTTTTAAGATGGGTTCATATATGGATATCATTTCATTCCAGATGGTTTTATCCGAATTTAATCCGCTATTTTGTGCTAAGTATCCGATGCTAATTTCTTTCGCTTTAAAAATATCACCTGATGTTGGGGATAATTCTCCTGCAATAATTTTCATAAAAGTGGATTTACCAGCGCCATTCACACCGACAATACCAATGCGTTCTTGTTTTTCAATTTGTATAGAAGCATTTGATAATATCGTTTCTATGCCATAACTTTTGCTTATATTAGATGCTTGTACAAGCATGTTTTTACAACCTCCTGTAGTACTTCTACCTTCATGTCATTTATGTTATTTGTAAAAAAAATTTATAGATTAATAGTTCATTTCATTGAGTTCAGCACTTTAGATAGGGTAAACTTGTAAGTTTAAAAACTATAATGTAAGTTCATTCCTTTTCAGTGTAACTTAAATTCATCTACACTTCAAAGTAACCACAAACTTACCAAATTTTGCGACTAGGATGAGGAAACTAGCTCATGTATGATAGAAAGAAAGAGAATTACTTGAGGGAGGAAAAATATGAAATATAGCCCTTTTTGTAAACGCTTTCTAAGTATTGTATTACTCATTTTATTGACTACTAGCTTTACTTACCCTACAAAACGGGATATAAAAATAGGTTCAAAAAAATCAATACAAATAGCGAGTGCGTCATCTTCTGAATTGGACTATCTATTAGAAGTAATGACTTATAATATTAGACATGCAAAAGGGCTGGATGGTAACGTTGACCTTAATCGTATCACGACAGTGATTGAAAATTCTGGGGCAGATATTGTGGGCTTACAGGAAGTTGACCGATTTCATATTAGAAGTGACATGGTAGATCAAATAGAAGACATTGCAGATAGGTTAAATATGTACTGGGCTTTTGTTCCTAGTTTACAGTTTAGCTTTATGGAGTATGGAAATGCAATTTTGAGTCGCTTTCCCATCATAAATACAGCGATGATTGATTTAGAAAATGATATTGAGGACCGAAGTGCGATACTAGTAGAAATAGAGACTCCACTTGGTTTAATTGAGATCATAAATGTGCATTTTGGCTTAACATTTGAGGAAAAGGAATCACAAATGAAACAGATTATGTTATATATACAAAACATAGAACATCCTATTATTTTGATGGGTGATTTTAATATGACTTCAGATAACACACTTATGCAAGAATTAACCTATACTTGGCAAAGTTCACGTACTGATTCTGCAACTGTGTTAAGCGGGTTGGAGATAGATTATATTTTTACAAATAATGGATTGTTGATATTAGATAGTTGGACGATTGATTCTGATGCTTCTGATCATTTACCTGTTATGGCAGAGGTTTCTGTGACAGAGATGTTTGAAGATAGTGAATACAAATAGGAGTTTTTTTGTAATACATGATAAAATAAAGGAAGGAATATATAATTTGATATGGGAAGGTCATTTGATTTATGTCCATAAAAAATGAGAAAATGCAATTGAGAAATGAAATGCTAAACGTTCGTTCACAAATCACAACAGAAGAAAGAACAATAAAGTCAGAACAAATCTGCAGTTATATCATTCAACATGTTGAGGGAACACTAAAAATGCAACAACCTATTAATATATTGATGTACATGCCTTTTAAAAATGAAGTAGATATTACACCGTTAATGAATTGGTGTTGGAAATCGGGCGGGGCTGTTTTCCTTCCTAAGGTAATTCAGAATAATGAAATGCAAATTCATATGATAAAAAACTTAAGTGAAGTTGAAGTAGGGAAATTTGGAATTTTAGAACCAAAATCCAATACGGATACCTGCCACGAAATATCTCAAATTGACGTTGTGATTGTTCCAGGTATTGCTTTTAATCAAGCGGGTGGTAGATTAGGTTTCGGTGGCGGATATTATGATCGTTTTTTTTCACGTTATGATCAACCAGGCTTAAAAGCACCGTATAAAATAGCAGTTGCCTATGACTTACAAATAGTAGAACACGTTCCTATCGAGAAACATGATTATATGATGGATCAAGTGATTACAGAAAAAGGATCACTATTGTAGCAATCTTGATAAATTTAAGTTCCCGTATGAGAATATACATAAAATAAATTTAAGATTCATTTAATGAATTTGTAACATGTTTAGCAGTTATGTGTTTTAAAATTAAGATAGAATATAAATGAAGGAGAAATGCCATTTGGAAGAAGGAAAAACATTTACCCATATGAATGAGCAAGGAAGAGCACGAATGGTGGATGTTTCAGAGAAAAATCAAACAAAAAGAACAGCTCTTGCAAAAACTTCAATGAAGATGGAGCCGTCTACATTAACTGCCATCAAGCAAGGGAAGATAAAAAAAGGCGATGTACTTGCTGTAGCACAGGTTGCAGGCATTATGGCTGCTAAAAAAACAAGTGAATGGATTCCAATGTGTCATCCCATTCCGATTACGGGTATTGATATTCGTTTTTCAGATAATGACAAGGATGAATTGTTTATTGAAGCCATTGTGAGTACAATAGGTAAAACAGGTGTTGAGATGGAAGCTCTAACAGCTGCATCAGCAACGGCTTTAACTGTTTACGATATGTGCAAAGCATTGGAAAAGTCAATTGTCATCGGTCCCACTTATTTAGCAGAAAAAACGGGCGGTAAAAGCGGAGATTATCATAGGTTGTAATTGGAGGTGGAGACCAATGAGCTGGAAAGTAGCTATTTTAACAGCGAGTGATAAGGGCTCCAGGGGAGAAAGAGAAGACATTAGTGCTCAGGTGATCAGGGAATTAATTGAAGAAGAGATGAATGGAGACATTGTCCAATATCAAATTGTTCCTGATGAACAGCATATGATCAAAAATACATTGATTGAAATGGCAGATCAATACGAAGTTGATTTGATTTTAACTACAGGTGGGACTGGGTTTGCCCATAGAGATGTCACACCAGAAGCTACTTTAGAAGTAGTTGAAAAACAGGTTCCTGGTTTTGCTGAAGTGATGAGAGCAGCCTCTATGTTAAAAACGAGACGTGCTATGCTGTCAAGAGCTGTATCAGGAATACGTGGCAAAACTTTAATTATTAACTTGCCTGGCAGTCCTAAAGGCGTTCATGAAAATTTGCAAGCGATTATTGATCAATTACCTCATGCTTTAAGTATTCTTACTGGTGTGGAGGGAGAGCATAAAATATGACAAAAGATGACATGCTGCAGGAGGTTCGCACAGAGGATGCTATTGGAATGGTGTTGGCTCATGATCTGACTCAAATTATTCCAGGTGAATTTAAGGGCAGATTGTTCAAAAAAGGACATGTAATTCAAAAAGACGACATTCCTAAACTGCTTGATATTGGCAAAGAACATATCTACATCTTAAATTTAAAAAACGGTTATCTTCATGAAAATGAAGCTGCAATTCAGATGGCAAACTTACTGTATGGAAAAAATGTCGAATTAACTGAACCAAGAGAGGGAAAAGTAAACATAAATTCCAAAATTCATGGGTTGGTTAAAGTGAATGCTGAATTAGTAAATGAAGTAAATAAAATTGATGATATCGCAGTAGCTACTTTGAAGAATAATACATTAGTTAAAGCAAATCAACCGATAGTTGGCACAAGAGTTATTCCTTTAATCGTAAATAAAGAAAAACTAGAACAGTTTGAAAAAACAATTGCACAGTATCAATTAGACAATGATGATTCATTAATTCATGTGAAGCCTTTTCGTCAAATGAAGGTTGGTTTGATTACAACCGGCGGAGAAGTATTTAGTGGGCGAATTAAAGATAAATTTGGTCCTATTGTAAAACAGAAAGTTGCTGAACTAGGGTCTGAAGTTATAGATCAGCGTTTTTCTCCAGATAATACTGAAACGATCATACAACATATTCAAACGTTTAAAGATGAACATGTGGATCTCATTTTAATAACAGGAGGAATGTCTGTAGATCCAGATGATCGAACACCGGGTGCAATTAAACAATCAGGTGCGGATGTGGTGAGTTACGGTACTCCGATGTTGCCTGGATCTATGTTGATGATGGCTTATTTAGGAGATACACCCATTATGGGACTTCCAGGGTGTGTGATGCATGATCCATTCACCTCTTTTGATGTGTTGTTGCCCAGAATCTGTGCAGGTGAAAAAATTAAAAAGGAAGACATCACTATTATGGGCTATGGTGGATTATATCACTGTTAAGCTATAATATAGAGATAGATATTAAAACGAAAGGAGGGATTCCCATGGGTCTTGGAGCCATTGGAATACCCGGGCTAATCCTGATTTTAATCATTGCATTAGTTTTATTTGGTCCGAATAAACTTCCAGAGTTAGGTCGTGCATTTGGCAAAACGTTAAAGGAATTTAAAAAAGGTGCAAATGGTATTTTAGATGAAGATGAGAAAAAGAAACAAGAAACGACACGTAAAGAGATTAATGAAGAAGTAGTAACACAAAGTAAAAATGAGAAGGAAGATAACAGAAGATTGCCTGAATAAGTTGGTGAGTAAGATGAGTTCTAATCAAGAAATGGATTTAGTCCAGCACCTAGGTGAATTACGCAAGCGTATTATCTGGGTTGTTATAATATTAGTTGTTTGTATGGTCGCAGGATTTGTCATAGCAAGACCTATTATCAATTATCTAATGGGGGCAGCTCCTGCTGACCTTAGTTTACATGCTTTATCACCATGGGATTCTGTTCGGATGTATGTCAATGTAGCATTTATTTTCGCATTGGTCATTTCTCTCCCATTTACGTTGTACCAAATTTGGGCTTTTGTAAAACCAGGATTAAAACCTAAAGAGCAAAAAGCTTCACTTGCTTATGTGCCCTTTGCATTTTTAATGGTTTTAGTAGGGTTGTCATTTGGTTATTTTGTTGTGTTTCCGTTAGCTTTTTTGTTTACATCAACGATTACAGAAAGCTTGGGACTAATAGAAACGTATGGAATTAGTCAATATTTTTCATTTATGTTTAACATTTTATTACCACTCGCAGCCGTTTTTCAATTGCCAGTTGTTGTCATGTTTTTAACAAAAATAAAAATATTAAACCCAAACCTCTTAAAAAAAGTAAGAAAGTTTGCTTATTTTATACTTGTTGTTTTAGGTACTTTAGTTACGCCTCCAGATGCCATTACGGCTTTAATTGTTGCCGTACCTATGATACTTTTATATGAATTCAGTGCCTTACTATCAAAAAGAGTATATAAGAAACAATTAGAGATGGATCGTGCTTGGGAAGAGGAATATGGTGAGAAATAATAGATTGATATGAAAAACACTATGTAAGTGCATGAAGCACATATATTAGTGTTTTTCCACTTTTAGAACTAGTGAATAACTATTTTAATGACAAAGTATAAGTCAATCACCCCTCTTTCATCGGCTTCAGGCTCATCAATCAGAGAGTTTTCTTTAAAATTCACAAAAAATTTGTTTAAATCACTTGAAATGTCTTCATAAAATGAGTATGATAAATAGTATTGTTAGCACTTTACTAAACCGAGTGCTAATAATACCAAAATAATGTAACTTAGCATTACATATTTTTTAAGGAGGGTTATTACCTATGATTAAGCCACTAGGTGATCGCGTAGTGATAGAAGCTGTTGCGAAGGAGGAAACAACAGCTAGCGGTATCGTATTACCAGATTCAGCGAAAGAAAAACCTCAAGAGGGTAAAATTGTTGCTGTAGGAAGCGGTACTTTAAAAGATGGAGAGCGTATTCCTCTTGAAGTAAAAGCAGGAGACATGGTACTATTCTCTAAATATGCAGGCACAGAAGTGAAGTACGACGGTCAAGAATTATTGATCATGCGTGAAAGTGATATTCTTGCAGTTTTAGCATAAATATATACGGTTCAATTTAAGGAGGTAACATATAAAAATGGCAAAACAAATTCAATTTAGTGAAGATGCTCGCAGAGCAATGCTTCGTGGTGTAGATGAATTAGCAAATGCTGTAAAAGTAACTTTAGGTCCTAAAGGGCGCAACGTTGTTCTTGAGAAAAAATTTGGTAGTCCATTGATTACAAATGATGGTGTGACTATTGCTAAAGAAATCGAATTAGAAGATGCATTTGAAAACATGGGTGCTCAGTTAGTTAAAGAAGTAGCTACGAAAACAAACGATGTTGCTGGTGACGGTACTACTACAGCAACTGTATTAGCGCAAGCTATGATTCGTGAAGGACTAAAAAATGTTACAGCAGGTGCAAATCCTATGGTTATTCGTAAAGGGATTGAAAAAGCAGTTGCTGCTGCAGTAACTCAACTTCAAGATATTGCGAAACCAGTTGAAAACAAACAATCTATTGCACAAGTTGCTGCAATTTCTGCTGCTGACGAAGAAGTAGGTCAATTAATTGCTGAAGCAATGGAAAAAGTAGGAAATGATGGAGTTATCACTGTTGAAGAATCCAAGGGATTTGCTACTGAACTAGAAGTGGTAGAAGGTATGCAGTTTGACCGTGGATATATTTCTCCATACATGATCACAGACACAGATAAAATGGAAGCTGTTTTAGATGATGCTTACATTTTAATTACAGATAAAAAAATTACAAACATCCAAGAAATTTTACCAGTACTTGAAAAAGTAGTTCAACAAGGTAAACCACTTGTGATTATGGCTGAAGATGTTGAGGGTGAAGCACTTGCTACTTTAGTAGTGAACAAATTGCGTGGAACTTTTAACTGTACAGCAGTTAAAGCACCTGGATTTGGTGACCGTCGTAAAGCAATGTTACAAGATATTGCTGTATTAACTGGTGGTCAAGTAATTACTGAAGAGCTAGGTTTAGAATTAAAAAATACTGATATTTCTCAATTAGGACGCGCTCGTCAAATCGTTGTTCAAAAAGAAAACACAATTGTTGTTGATGGAGCAGGTGAAGCTGCTGATATCGGTGCTCGTGTACAACAAATCCGTAATCAATTAGAAGAAACAACTTCTGAATTTGATAAAGAAAAATTACAAGAGCGTTTAGCTAAATTAAGTGGTGGAGTAGCGGTAATTAAAGTAGGTGCAGCTACAGAAACTGAATTAAAAGAGCGCAAACTTCGCATTGAGGATGCTTTAAACTCTACTCGTGCAGCAGTAGAAGAAGGTATCGTATCTGGTGGAGGTACTGCATTAATTAATGTTTATAATGCAGTTGCTGCTGTTGAAGCAGAAGGAGATCAATTAACAGGTGTGAATATCGTATTACGTGCTTTAGAAGAGCCTGTACGCATCATCACTTCAAACGCTGGTTTAGAAGGTTCTGTAATCGTTGATCGTTTGAAAAAAGAAGAAGTAGGCACTGGTTTCAATGCAGCTACTAGTGAATGGGTAAACATGGTTGAGGCAGGAATTGTTGATCCAGCTAAAGTTACTCGTTCCGCATTGCAAAATGCTGCTTCCGTTGCAGCAATGTTCTTAACTACTGAAGCAGTTATTGCTGACAAACCAGAAGAAAATGCTGCTGCTCCTGCAATGCCTGATATGGGCGGCATGGGTGGAATGGGCGGCATGGGCGGTATGATGTAATAAGGATGAAAAAACCTTAATACATCAATGTTTTTGAGTTCCCATACACGATCATGTTCATATTTTTGTTCATGTTTTAGGTAATAAGATTTATAGAGAGGTCTTTCATTAAGTTACTGAACTTATTGGAAGCCTCTTTTTTAATGTTCTTTGTCATATGTGCGTATATGTCCATGGTAGTGTTAATATCTGAATGTCCTAATCGTTCTTGTATCTCTTTTATGTGTACGTTAGCTTCTATTAATAAGGACGTGTGAGTATGTCTAAATGAATGAGGTGTGACCTGTTTTTGTATAGATGTTTTCTTAAGTAGTCGCTGCATTCTTATTGATAAATGCTTAATTGTTTTAGGATAGCCTTCATTTGTTGCAAAAATAAAATCATTATCTTTGTAAAAAAGTTTGTTTTCCTTTTTGATTATATCTTGTTCTTGTTTGTATAGTTTGAGTAAGTCAATTAAAATGTTATCTATTGTAATGGTTCTGATTGATCCCTCTGTTTTTGGTGTAAGCAATGTATATTTTAACTTGTTATTTGTAGGATTGTAGTATGTTCTAATAACCCTAAGTGTTTGCTCCTTAAAGTCAATGTCAGACCATTTTAAAGCTACCATTTCCCCGATTCGTGCTGGATTACACAAGCTCAGTTTAATTTGATCAAAGGATAATGATAAGAACCAGAACCAATTCAATATATTGGTTCTTTTTTTATTATAGTAGACACTGGTATAATAGCACATTTTCAAACAATCAAGTCACTTGTCTATACCAAAATGAAGGGTTTAAACATAGAATATAAGGAAGAACTATTACGCACTCATAGAATCCTTCTACGGAAACCTCACTATTTATATAGTGGGGTTTTAAACTATGAAAAATGTGCGCTTGTATCAGAGTATTAACCCAAGCAGTTTAGATTTTCCTTTCATAGTATATGAGTACAACATAATGAAAGGAGGAATTAACATGAGTGGACACAACGGTTCTACAGCAGGAATTGTTCTAGTACTATTCATTCTTTTAGTTATTATACTAATTGCTGCAAGTGGACGTTCGAGATATACTTCATACCAACAAGGAGCACCATTTTTTGAATGTGTGAGCCGTCCAAGCACTGTGTAGCTTCTTTAAAACAACTGAATGCAATGTGACTAGCCATGTCACTTGTCTATACCAAAATGAAGGGTTTAAACATAGAATATAAGGTAGAACTATTACACACTCATAGAATCCTTCTACGGAAACCTCACTATTTATATAGTGGGGTTTTAAACTATGAAAAATGTGCGCTTGTATCAGAGTATTAACCCAAGCAGTTTAGATTATCCTTTCATAATATATATTACATTATAATTTGAAAGGAGGAATTCGAATGAGTGCTTATGGAAGACGCTCTGGTAGTGGAGCAGGAATTGTTCTAGTACTATTCATTCTTTTAGTTATTATTTTAATTGCAGCAAATGGACGTTCGAGATATGTTTCAGATGCTAACATTGATTTAGGTTGTTGTCTGGGAGGAATGCCATTTTGATTGCCATGAGGTAAGTGCAAAATCCAAAATTATTTGTAAACCATTTAGTATTATAATCTAAGTATTTTATAGATAAGTTATACAGTCAAAACCCTACGTATTTAACAGTAGGGTTTCTTTAATGTTAAGGAGGGTGGAGAGATTGGAATTAAATATCATTCACCCTATGCAATTCTTTTTTTATGAAATGGTATAATAGCACATTTTCAAACAAGTATGTCACCTGTCTATACCAAAATGAAGGATTTAAACATAGAATATAAGGTAGAACTATTACGCACTCATAGAATCCTTCTACGAAAACCTCACTATTTATGTAGTGGGGTTTTAAACTATGAAAAATGTGTACTTGTATCAGAGCATTAACTCAAGCAGATAATATTTTCCTTTCATAGTATATATTACAAAATATATAGAAAGGAGGGATTAACATGGGAGCAGCTATAGTTTTGGTTTTATTCATTCTATTGGTTATTATTCTTATAGCAGCAAGTGGACATTCGAGATATGAATATACCATACTTGATTGCTCTGTCTGCCTGTGCGCTAAGGTATGGTAATTATATAAAATACTAACTAATAATAAATTCAAAACCCTACGTTTTTAACAGCTGGGTTCCTTAATGTTAAGGAGGGTGGAGAGATTGGAATTAAATATCATTCAATATTTTTTAACTCAGGGACCCTTTGTGGTCCTTTTAGTTTGACTTAGGATAATAGCACATTTTTAAACAAGCAAGTCACTTGTCTATACCAAATGAATTGTATGAACATAGTATATATGGCAGAACTATTACTACTCATAGAATCCTTCTACGGAAACCTCACTATTTATATAGTGGGGTTTTAAACTATGAAAAATGTGCGCTTGTATCAGAGCATTAACCCAAGCAGTTTAGATGATTTGACATAGTATATATTACATCATATATAGAAAGGAGGGTTCTTTATGGGTGCAGCTTTAGCTTTGGTTTTATTTATTCTTTTAGTTATCATATTAGTTGCTGCAAGTGGAGGTAGATATAGTGGAAACCTAATGTCACTTTTGCCGCCGAGTGCTCCTAGACCTGAGATACCAGAGCCAGTATCATCACTATAATCTCTCTACGGTGTAAACCCCACAAATAGTGAGGTTTACAACTATGAAAAATGTGCACTTGCCCCTAGGATACTAGTCTATGCAAAATATATTTTCCTTTCATAGTATATAGTACGTCAAGTAGAAAGGAGGAATTCAAATGAGTGCTTATGGAAGACGCTCTGGTAGTGGAGCTGCTATAGTTTTGGTACTATTTATTCTTTTAGTTATCATCTTATTAGCTTCTTGGGCTATGTCTCCAGATTTACCACAAGGATCAAGCCCGTTTTAGGTCTTGCTATTATTTGTATTCCCTGTGGTAGTGCAAACTCTAAATATTTGTACCGTATATAGTCCCCATCAGTATTACAATAAAAAGTATTTTCTCAACTTATGAATAGATGAATTTTTATAAAGTAAAATCATAACCCTGCCTATTTAAAGCAGGGTTATTTAATTGTAAAAGGAGGGTGGAGAGATTGGAAGAAATTATGAGACAAGTCAATCGTTTGGATACTGAACAAGTAGAAATGAAACGTCGTCTCGACAAATTGGAAATCAATGATGAAAGACATGAGGAAGATATAAGGCAATTATACGCACATCAAGAAGGAACAAAAGCTTATGTAAATCAGATCCTGCAAAAGTTAGATAGTTTAGAAACGAAATTATTCAATGCTTTATCAAACACCACAGCAAACAATCTTAAAGAACGTCAAGGCTGGATGGAGCTTTTTAAATATGTGATCACTGCCACGATTGGTGCGGTGATCTTCTATTTATTTCAGTGAATTTAGAAAGGAAGTGAAGCACTTTGACCTTCAAAATAAAATACCCCATCACGAAGAAATACCACTAAAGGCACAAAAAGACGATCAGGAATTAAGATGCCAAAAGTGGGGTTTGTTGTTGCTCACGATACAGGAAACGATGGTTCCACAGCTTTACAAAATATTAAATACTACGAGAATTCAAACAATGTCATGTACGCTTCAGCTCATATTTTTGTAGATGACACAGGGTATTTATGAGTGTATTCCTTTACTAACAGATACACCTGAAAAGGCTTGGCATGTTCAGTATCAAAAATCTTTAGATAATCAGATATTTGGTGATGATGCGAATGATATAGCAGCAGGTGTTGAGCTTTGTTTTTCTCATAAGAGAGGCAGTATTAATAATGAAGAAGCTTATAACAGGTATGTATGGGTAATTGCTTATATCTGTTTTAAGTTTGGATTAGATCCTACTAAAGCAATCATCGGTCATCATATCCTTGATCCACAGTGTAAAACAGATCCGCAAAACGCACTATCAAAAATGGATAAATCTTATGATCAGTTATTACAAGATGTAGTTAAGGAATATTATGATTGTTTACCGAGGGAGGAATTGATTTTGAAGTTAAAAAAATGGCAGATAGAAATGGCTCATCAATCTATTGAGAATCTTAATGAAAAAGAGTTGCTACATGATGTTGATGAATGGAAAAAGAAAGTAGAGGACAAGCCTGACGAGGTTTTACAGGACATACCATGGTTATTTTTTGTTATGTTAGATCGATTATCAAATAAAAAATTGAAAGGTGGAAATTAAAATGGATTTTCAAATTTATGATTTTGCAATTGTGCCGATTATCGTTGAGTTAGTTGGCTTAGCAAAACAATTAGGATTAGGGGCTAAATTATTACCAGTTTTTTCTCTCGTATTGGGGGTAGCAACTGGTATTTTTTATGTGGCTCCAGGTGATCCTAAACAAGCCATTTTAGTTGGTATTGTGATGGAGTTAGCTGCTAGTGGGTTATGGAGTGGTGCAAAGAATATGGTACGGAAATGAATAGATCCCCACTGGCTCATAGTGTAGTTGGTGGGGGTTATCAAATATTTATATTTTATGAAATTAATACATAGGGTTATATGAGCCCTGTACAATATAAACTAGCTGACCTTAAAAAAGTTGTCTAGTTTAGTGTTGACAGTCCAAGTATTTGTTGAACGAACAAAGATCACAGAAGAACAATATGAACAAATCGTAGGTGAACCATATACAGTATAGGTTCTATTTTTATGTATGGACTTGGGTTGGAACACATTTTCAAACAAGCAAGTCATTTGTCTATACCAAAATGAAGGGTTTGAACATAGAATATAAGGTAAAACCATTAAGCACTCATAGAATCCTTCTACGGAAACCTCACTATTTAATGTAGTGGGGTTTTAAACTATGAAAAATGTGCGCTTGTATCAGAGCATTAACCCAAGCAGTTTAGATTTTCCTTTCATAGTATATATTACATTATATATAGAAAGGAGGGATTCTAATGAGTGCTTATGGAAGACGCTCTGGTAGTGGAGCTGCAATTGTATTAGTACTATTTATTCTCTTAGTTATTATCCTAGTTGCTGCAAGTGGAGGATCGAGATATACAACCCCCTTACCAAACCCCATTAATGTTCAACCTAATATTGTTCTTGGCGATGAAAATTTCACATTATGAGTGGTTGTGGTGGATTTTGCTATGAGAAGTAATCCTTTTCAAATTCAAACTGTAGACATTTTATGTTTTAAAACTTTTAAAATCAAAGCACTGCCTATTTAAAGCAGGGTTTAAGGCTAAATAGAACTTATATGTGTTTGAAATGGTGGATTGTCAACACAAAACTAGACAACTTTTTTAAGGTGTTCAAGTTTATACTCAATCGGGCTTAAATATCCTAATGTTCCATGAATTCGAATGTAATTAAACCAATGTATGTAATCTTGCAGTTCTATGGATAACTCTTCTAAGCTAGCAAATTGATGTCTTCTAATAAACTCTGTTTTGATGATTTTAAACGTAGCCTCGGCTACAGCATTATCATAAGGACAACCTTTCATACTTAAAGAACGCTTAATATCAAATGTCTCTAACACTTCATCTATCAACTTATTTTTAAATTCATTTCCACGATCTGTGTGGAAATATTGTATTTTACGAAGATCTCTCTGAATAGATGCAAACGCACGATAAACCAATGCTGCATCTTTGTTAGGACCTGTACTGTACCCGATGATTTCTCTGTTGAAAAGATCAATAAATACACATATGTAATGCCACTTTTGATTGACTCTTACATAGGTTAGGTCACTGACGACCACATTCAATTCTTCTTCTTGATCAAAATTACGGTTCAATTCATTTATTTGTTTAGACTCATTATACGTTGTTGGATGTGGCTTAAATTGTGCGATGGTGTAGGTAGAAACCAATCCCTGCTCTTTCATAATCCGACCAATTCGTCGTCTAGATACCTGATATCCTAACTTAGCTAACTCGATTTTCATCTTGCGAGTTCCATAATTTTGACGACTTGCATTAAAAATATCAATCATAGTAGATGCCAGATTATCTTCCGAGGAATTTTCCTTTGCTTCATAATAATAGGTGCTTCTTGAGATGTTTAGGACTTTACACATTGCTGATATCGAGTATTTGTGACGATTATTCTTAATCACATTTACTTTCGTCCTATGATCAGCGCTGCTTGCTTTAAAATATCATTTTCCATTCGAAGTTGTTTGATTTCTTTTCTAAGTTCTCTTAGCTCTTGTTCCTCAGGGGTTAAATTGTCTTTTTCTTTAAACAATCCCGATGTATCACTCTGCACAACCCATTTATCAAGTGCTGATGGTGTTAATTCATACTCTCTAATTATATCTTTACGTGGTTTACCCCTTTTATAAAGCTGCACCATTTGTTGCTTGAATTCCGGACTAAATGTTCTTCGTTTTCTTTTTGTCATAGTAGATTCTCCTCAATAATATTAGTTGTATTCTACTTGACCTTAATTTTTCTGTCCAGTTAAGTGTAGCCGATCTATGGTATAATAGCACATTTTCAAACAATCAAGTCACTTGTCTATACCAAATGAAGGGTATGAACATAGTATATATGGCAGAACTATTACTACTCATAGAATCCTTCTACGGAAACCTCACTATTTTGTAGTGGGGTTTTAATCTATGAAAAATGTGTACTTACCCTAGGATACACCTCCAATCAAAATAGATTTTCCTTTCATAGTATATATTACATCATATTATAGAAAGGAGGGATTTACATGAGTGCTTATGGAAGACGCTCTAGTAGTGGAGCTACAATTGTATTGGTCCTTTTCATTCTTTTAATTATTATTTTATTAGGTGCGGGGCGCCCACACAGTTATGGAAGTTCCGTAGGAAAATTCGGATTCGCTACATCTCCAGATACAGTTCAAGGAGTGACCCCATTTATAGGCTAGTATAGTCTATCAACTGTGACAATTTTTTGAGTATTTTAATTTTGTATTAATTTCATATAAATATTTGATATCCCCCCACCAGCTACACTATGAGCCAGTGGGGATTTCACTCATTTTCCGTATAATATTCTTTTGTTGATAACCTCACTATTTATATAGTGGGGTTTTAAACTATGAAAAATGTGCGCTTGTATCAGAGCATTAACCCAAGCAGTTTAGATTTTCCTTTCATAGTATATTACATCTTAGTGAAAGGAGGGATTCTAATGAGTGCTTATGGAAGACGCTCTGGTAGTGGAGCAGGAATTGTTCTAGTACTATTCATTCTTTTGGTTATTATATTAATTGCTGCAAGTGGACGTTCGGGATATAGTGAAAACCCTTTTAGTGGACCAGAAGGTGAACCCGATTTAGGATTGATAGAAAGGCGTTGTGCCTTATTGTAGGTTAATGTCCCCTGAGGCATTTACACAAGAAGAATGTATTGCAATAGTTGAACCGTTTTGAAGTACTTGCCTTATGTATTAATTTCATAAAATATAAATATTTGATAACCCCTATTAGTAATTACATGTATTTTATCAGCCTATGAATAGAATGAGAATAGATAAAGTTATATAGTAACTTCAAAGCCCTGCCAATTTAAAGCAGGGTTTTTAATGTTAAGGAGGGTGGATAGATTGGAATTAAATATCATTCAATATTTTTTAACTCAGGGACCCTTTGCGGTCCTTTTTGTTTGGTTACTTATTTATGTGATGAGAAATAGCAAAGAAAGAGAGGATAAACTAATTGAGTCACATAAGGAAAGGGAAGGTCAGTTGATTAGTACATTAGAAAAGTTTAGTGAAAAGTACGACATGATTATTGATGAATTACGTGAATTGAAAGAAAAAATGTCAGGAAGGAAGTGAAAGCATGACCTTCAAAATGAAATATCCCATCACGAAGAAATACCTTACTAAAGGCACAAAAAGACGATCAGGAATCAAGATGCCAAAAGTGGGGTTTATTGTTGCTCACGACACAGGGAATGATGGTTCCACAGCTTTACAAAATATTAAATACTACGAGAATTCAAACAATGTCATGTACGCATCTGCTCATATCTTTGTAGACGACACAGGTATTTATGAGTGCATTCCTTTATTGACTGATATACCAGAAAAAGCTTGGCATGTTCTATATCAAAAACCTTTGGATAATCAGATATTTGGTGATGATGCGAATGATATAGCAGCAGGTGTTGAGCTTTGTTATTCGTATAAACGAGGCAGTATTAATAATGAAGAAGCTTATAAAAGGTATGTATGGGTAATCGCTTATATCTGTTTTAAGTTTGGACTAGATCCTGTAAATTCAATTATTGGACATGATATCCTTGATCCACAACGTAAAACAGATCCACAAAATGCTCTATCAAAAATGGGTAAATCATATGACCAGTTATTACAAGATGTATTGAAAGAATATTATGATTGTTTACCGGGGGAGGAATTGATTTTGAAGCTAAAAAAATGGCAGATAGAAATGGCTCATCAATCTATTGAGAATTTAAATGAGAAAGAATTACTTCATGATGTTGATGAATGGAAAAAGAAAGTAGAGGACAAGCCTGACGAGGTTTTACAGGACATACCTTGGCTTTTCTTTGTTATGTTAGATCGATTATCAAATAAAACATTGGAAGGTGGAATATAAAATATGAATTTCAAGTTTATGATTTTGCAGTCGTACCTATTATTGTGGCACTCGTGCATCTCGCAAAACAATTAGGGTTAGGAGCTAAATTATTACCAGTTTTTTCTCTAGTATTAGGGGTAGCAACTGGTATTTTTTATGTGGCTCCTGGTGATCCAAAACAAGCCATTTTAGTTGGTATTGTGATGGGGTTAGCAGCTAGTGGGTTGTGGAGTGGTGCAAAGAATATGGTACGGAAATGAATAGATCCCCACTGGCTCATAGTGTAGCTGGTGGGGTTGCTTTTTTAATCCAATGTGAATTAGCAGCTTTAGAAGAATTATTAATTTGTTGTTGGGTAAGTGGAGTAATCCTTGTTATTGCACATGAAGAAAGAAAGTCAGTTTCATTTGGGACAGTAATATTTTTTCCTACAACAATACCTTCACCAACATTTATAATTTCATCAATAGGAAAATTACCAACAGAAATAAATTCAATTTCAACAATTTCACCAATCATTGACTTAGCTAAATTTGTAATAGGGTCTTCACAACAAGCGCATTCTCCCTTGTTTTTCCTTATCGGTTTTATATTTACTGGGATGTTTGGATCAAAGGTTGCAACTGCATTAATTTGACAAATTGGAAAATTACCTCGATTTGTGAATGCTATAAAATCTTTTACTTGGTTAATAATAACTCCATCGTCTTCAAATGTCGGAGTTACAATAGCTAAATTATCAATACCCACCAATTGCTCTAAAACACACTGCATCGGACAGACACAGCAATCACAAATGCTCTCATTAAAATGTCCCATAATCTCTACTCCTTATAAATTTATTTGATTAGATATTGTATGGGTTCAAAAGAAGTAATATGAGTGGATTAAGTTTGATGATATCGTGGGTGTTTCGTGATGCTTACCGACCTTGAACGAAAGGTATTACGAATTTTGTATAACTTTTCTCATTCAAAACGTAGAATGCCAACCATTCCTGAACTAGAAATCAAAACAGGTAAAGACGACAAAACAGTCCGTTCAGTATTAAACGGACTTGTTAGAGGTGGGTATATAGAATGTCCAGATGGAGATACACAAAATATAAAGATTATATATACTAGGGATTATGATTCACCTTTTAGGTAAAAGTAAGGTATAATTTTTTATCAGGGAGGGTTAATATGGACAAAATCTTTATAGGTATTTACTTTTATTTTTTACCCTTAGTTGCAATTGTATTTTTTACCAATTGTGTTTCCATAGTAAAGAAAATACATAGAGGGGAAGACACGTCTAATAATACTTTTTGGGGAGCTATATTGTTTTCATTTATAATATCAGGATTGTTCTATGTCAACTTTTTTGTTAATTAATATTGAAAATACCATCTGATTCATCCCAGAACTTAAAAACCACTGACCTTAAAAAAGTCGGTGGTTTTTCTTAGGTTTCACCTTAAATGAAACCATGCCCATAAAAAAATTAGTTTTAAACAGTTCTATTATATCAAACGCCTAATATTTTACAAATTATTGCAATCTAACAGCTTAAAGATAATAATTGCTCCATGTTTCTTTTTATTTTTAGTTTTTTACATTTATTATTGCAAAAGTCTTGTTTCTTATAAAGGTTCTTTTTACAGTATAAACATTTCATTATTTCATTCCCCCTTTCATAAATCCCAAAATTGATCTGCTCTAACGGAAGGATCTACTTCTTTTAGAGTTTTAATTATTTTTTGCATTGATTTTCCGCTTGGCATGTAATCACCATTACCACATGCCCATGTAATAGTATTTCTTCCTAATTTAGTTTTGTTTATTAACCACTCTTGTTTTATTCCTCTACGGTCAATCCATTTACCTAATGGCGTTCTTGGTTTTTCTAACCCAAACATTTAAATCACTCCCTATCAAACATTATTAACACTTCTTTAAATTTCTAAACATTATTTTTTGAAAAAGTAAGCATAATGGACAAGCAACAGCTAAAAAGAATCAACATCACATGAAAATGTTGGAATGGCTTAATAATCAGAGTAGTAATAAATCATCTTATATACGAGAAATACTTTTTAATCGAATGGAAGGGAAGGAAAGGGGAGTTATCCATTCAGTTACTAGAAGAAGGACTCCCCTCCCCTACCGCAAATAAACTAGATGCTATGATGTCATGACATCGAACTTTTCATATGAAAAAAATTGAGGTGATGCCCTAATGGAGGGAAGAAGAAGGCTAGATCGTAAACACAGGTTTCAGCTACGTTTAAAGCAAGAACTTCATGCCGAAGCTGAAATCATTTGCTTTAAGCATCCAATGAGTTTTAATTTACTTTACACAGAGGCGATTGATTACGCTTTAGGTTCACATGGTTTTTTAAATTATATCGAAAATAAATATTCAAGAGATAACCGAAAAGGTTATTTCACTTATACTCAAACAGCACATTACAGGGGGAGGAGCTTTTAACATGGGGTTACTTGATTGGTGGTTTGGAAAGACGACAATGTATATTTTACGGTCACGATGGATCAACGGATAGAAAAGGTTTTAACAACATATGTTGCATTACATAATGCTAAAGTAGATGAAGTGGATCATATCAAAGAGGATGATGTTATAGAGGATGCACTCAAATTATACTTGCGTGGCTCTCTCCATATAGATGATGAACAGGCTAGAGTCAAAAAACAGAATGCTAAACCAACTTACATAAATGACTATAGAACATCAAGAGGAAGAGCGCAGGCAAGGGAATTTAGAATGGATGAATAAAAGAGAAGTTCTAATAATGATGTCCTCTAGGTGTCCGTTTGGTGTCCGATAAGATTTGGAACTGCTAAAAATTATGTATTGAAAAAATCCATAAACGTTGATTTTATAAGGTTTTTAATGTTTATTTTTATATATTTTTCTTACTATTAAATGGGCGGTATGATGTAATAATGGTGAAAAAACCTTAATACATCAATGTTTTTGAGTTCCCATACACGATCATGTTCATATTTTTGTTCATGTTTTAGGTAATAAGATTTATAGAGAGGTCTTTCATTAAGTTACTGAACTTATTGGAAGCCTCTTTTTTAATGTTCTTTGTCATATGTGCGTATATGTCCATGGTAGTGTTAATATCTGAATGTCCTAATCGTTCTTGTATCTCTTTTATGTGTACGTTAGCTTCTATTAATAAGGACGTGTGAGTATGTCTAAATGAATGAGGTGTGACCTGTTTTGTATAGATGTTTTATTAAGTAGTCGCTGCATTCTTATTGATAAATGCTTAATTGTTTTAGGATAGCCTTCATTTGTTACAAAAATAAAATCATTATCTTTGTAAAAAAGTTTGTTTTCCTTTTTGATTATATCTTGTTCTTGTTTGTAAAGTTTGAGTAAGTCAATTAAAATGTTATCTATTGTAATGGTTCTGATTGATCCCTCTGTTTTTGGTGTAAGCAATGTATATTTTAACTTGTTATTTGTAGGATTGTAGTATGTTCTAATAACCCTAAGTGTTTGCTCCTTAAAGTCAATGTCAGACCATTTTAAAGCTACCATTTCCCCGATTCGCAGACCAGTATAGGCTAACAATGTGAAAGCTAACAAATCCCCCTCTAAACCTTTATTTTTGGAGGTAGTTAAAAATTCTTCTAACTCTTCTTTTTCAAAAAACTTCTCATTTATTGAACCACCTTTATCCATCGATATGGGAATGTATTTGTGTTAAGTTACAAAACATTAGCTAAATTTACGAGTGATGGTGTTTTAGTCTGGACGTATACGCTGAGCTATACAAGTAGAGATTTAAGTATCGGTAAAAGTGGGGAAGTTTATTGTGCAATGCGTTATACATCAACAAATGATCGATTAGTCAAAATCGTACAAAGTGTGACCATAACAATATAAAAGGAGAGGTTTTAATATGTTAGTATTCTATGAGAGAGAAACCACAGAAAGAGGGAAAGTAGGAGTGATTCATCACCAACCTCATTTACTTCCTGCTAGTAAACGAGCAGAAGGGATAGAGGTAGAATCCATTCCCGAACCGATCAAGGAACAGGGGAAAAGAGGCGTATTATATGTAAATCCTCTAACTTCTGAATTATGGTATGAATATGTAGATGTTCCATTAACGACAGGTGAAGAATTAGAGAACCTGAAGGAAACAGTGGAGATGATCCTTTTAGATTCATTAGCAGGAGGTGTTTAAAGATGTTTCAAACACTAAAAAGATTATATGATGCTGGACGATTAAATGAGACAGGATTACAAAATGCAGTGGATAAAGGATGGATAACACAAGCTCAGTTTAATTTGATCAAAGGATAATGATAAGGACCAATTCAATATATTGGTTCTTTTTTAATTATAGTAGACACTGATATAATAGCACATTTTCAAACAAGCAAGTCATTTGTCTATACCAAATGAAGCATTTAAACATATAATATATTGTCTATCCACTTTTAAGTTTACGGAAACCTCACTATTTATATAGTGGGGTTTTAAACTATGAAAAATGTGTACTTGTATCAGAGCATTAACCCAAGCAGTTTAGATTTCTGTACATAGTATATATTACATCATTTAGAGAGGAGGGATTAACATGAGTGATTATGGAAGACGTTCTGGTAGTGGAGCTGCAATTGTATTAGTACTGTTCATTCTTTTAGTTATTATTTTAATTGCAGCAAATGGGCGTTCTGGATATACTACAGCACCTATGGTAACGGAATTTGTATATCGTAATCCAGATTTTCCTATAGGGCAAATATAAATATTGAATAGTCCTTATCAGTATTACAATCCAAGTATTTTATCAACCTATAAATAGGATATGAATAGATAAAGTTATACAGTCAAATCCCTGCCTATTTAAAGCAAGGTTCTTTCATGTTAAGGAGGGTGTACAGATTGGAATTAAATATCATTCAATATTTTTTAACTCAGGGACCCTTTGCGGTCCTTTTTAGTTTGAGATGGTAAAATAGCACATTTTCAAAATGAGCAAGTCACTTTTGGGATTTTAATCTATGAAAAATGTGCGCTTGTATCAGAACATTATCCCAAGCAGTTTAGATTTTCCTTTCATAGTATATATTACATCATTTAGAGAGGAGAGATTAACATGAGTGGACATAGTTCTGCTACTGGAGCAGCTATTATTCTGGTATTATTTATACTCTTAGTTATCATTTTGGCTACTAGTTATGATCGTTATACTTGCCCACGAGCACTTGGACTTCAGTGTCCAGATAATATTAGAGTTATTAATGAGCCCGACTTACCACATCTTTTGATTTGAAAAAGGATAAAGTTTAGAACCACACACAGTGTTGGTTCTATTTTTATGTATGGACTTGGGTTAGAACACATTTTCAAACAAGCAAGTCACTTGTCTATACCAAATGAAGTGTATGAACATAGAATATATTACCTCCTAGTAATAGGAGGGTGTGCGCTCATTAGAATCTCTCTACGGTGTAAACCTCACTGTTTATATAGTGGGGTTTACATCTATGAAAAATGTGTACTTGCACTAGGACACACGTCCATACAAAATAGGTTTTCCTTTCATAAGTCTATAGTACATCATATATAGAAAGGAGGGACCTTTATGGTGGTTTTATTTATTCTTTTAGTTATCATTATAGTTGCTGCAAGTGGGCGTTCGAGATATGCTTCAGGTGAACTCATTGATTTATGTTGTAGCGTGTGACAAAAGCCATTTTGATTGCCTTGAGGTAAGTGTAAAATCAAAATATTTGTACCGTACATCTAAAATTAATTGTAAACCATTTAGTATTACAATCTAAGTAACTTATCAACCTATAAATAGGATATGAATAGATAAAGTTATACAGTCAAATCCCTGCCTATTTAAAGCAGGGTTCGAGGGTGTACAGATTGGAATTAAATATCATTCAATATTTTTTAACTCAGGGACCCTTTGCGGTCCTTTTTGTTTGGTTGTTTATCTATGTAATGAGAAATAGCAAAGAAAGAGAGGATAAACTAATTGAGTCACATAAGGAAAGGGAAGGTCAGTTGATTAGTACATTAGAAAAGTTTAGTGAAAAGTACGACATGATTATTGATGAATTACGTGAATTGAAAGAGAAAATGTCAGGAAGGAAGTGAAAGTATGACCTTCAAAATGAAATATCCCATCACGAAGAAATACCTTACTAAAGGCACAAAAAGACGATCAGGAATCAAGATGCCAAAAGTGGGGTTTATTGTTGCTCACGACACAGGGAATGATGGTTCCACAGCTTTACAAAATATTAAATACTACGAGAATTCAAACAATGTCATGTACGCTTCAGCTCATATCTTTGTAGACGACACAGGTATTTATGAGTGCATTCCTTTATTGACTGATATACCAGAAAAAGCTTGGCATGTTCTATATCAAAAACCTTTGGATAATCAGATATTTGGTGATGATGCGAATGATATAGCAGCAGGTGTTGAGCTTTGTTATTCGTATAAACGAGGCAGTATTAATAATGAAGAAGCTTATAAAAGGTATGTATGGGTAATCGCTTATATCTGTTTTAAGTTTGGACTAGATCCTGCTAAAACGATCATAGGTCATCATATCCTTGATCCACAGCGTAAAACAGATCCGCAAAACGCTCTATCAAAAATGGGTAGATCTTATGATCAACTATTACAAGATGTAGTTAAGGAATATTATGATTGTTTACCGAGGGAGGAATTGATTTTGAAGTTAAAAAAATGGCAGATAGAAATGGCTCATCAATCTATTGAGAATCTTAATGAAAACCCCACTATAAATAGTGAGGTTCTCTACGTAGAATTTAACTATAGGAGCTGCATTAGTTCTAGTGCTTTTCATTCTTAATCCATCATATGTTTTTATAAGTGTTTTGATTGGGCGTTTGTTTTGGAAATATTAAATTGTGCTGTTATCAAGAAATACAATGCAGAAATAGGAGTAATCGCCCTTGGCTTAGGTAGCTGATAGGGAAATGGTTCTTCTAGAAGGTCTATCTGGATCATTAATTTGTTCTGTAGTTATCGGAATAATCTTTGTTATTGCACATGTAGAATAGATATCTAAAAAGGTTACTCCATCAATTCCTACGACAATCCCTTCTCCAACACCTAAGATTCTGTCTGGGAATGGGCCCTCAGGACTAATAAATTCGATGTTAAAATTATTCCCAATTTCAAATTTAAGCAAATTTGTCATAGGGTCTTCACAACAAGCACACTCTCCTTTACTTTTTCTTATAGGTTTTAAAGCTGACAATACTCTCGCAATTATCGTATTTGTAAAATTTTCGCTTTCTACATGAGTAATTTGACATACTGGAATATCTCCAGCATCAGAAGTTGACACAATAAAATTTTCAACATCAGTAATAGTAGTGTCAATAGTACTGCCGATAGGAGTATCAATACCGACAAACACACCAACTAACTCCTTCAAAACACACTGCATCGGGCAAACACAGCAATCGCATATATCCTCATCAAAAACGCCCATAAAATCACGACCTTTTCATTTTTTATTAGTGTATTCAAATTGGAATTATGATGAGTGGACGAATGTACTGTACTTTAAATATGCTCTTGCCTTTTCTCTTATACCCCTTATATAATAAGAACGAATGTTCCGTTAGGGATGAAACAAATGAAAGAAAATAAATTAACACCTGGATCTAATATGCTATGGGAATCAAGCAGATAGATGCTTCCTGAACAAAAAGAACGTATAAATGATTATCAATATGAAAGAGACAGAAAGACGAAATCAGAACTTGCAGAGGTAGAAGTCAATATTATATCTCAACAATTATCAGATTCTATGTTAAGTAAATCAGAAGTTACAGTTAAGTTGTTCAGAACTTTTGGTCAGAATGCGTTTAAGACGGGAACAGTAACTAAATTTGCCCCCAATTAAAACAAATTAAACTAGAGTTGAATATGAGTGGATTATGAAAATGTTTATAGTAACGATTGATTTTAAAATGTATATCCATATTATTAATACAGTGTTATTGAGGCTTTTGAAAAGTTTAAAAGCATTTTTCGTGGTTGGATCATATTTCTGAAGATGATGTCATT
Source organism: Chengkuizengella sp. SCS-71B (assembly GCF_040100845.1). Taxonomy (NCBI): domain Bacteria; kingdom Bacillati; phylum Bacillota; class Bacilli; order Caryophanales; family Paenibacillaceae; genus Chengkuizengella; species Chengkuizengella sp. SCS-71B. Next base: position 554,025 of record NZ_JAZHSH010000001.1, read on the forward strand.
GAGGATGCGTTAAAACTTTATTAAAGAGGTTTGTCAAAACGTCAAGAGGAAGGGCACAGGCAAGAGAATTTAGAATGAGATGAATAAAAGAGAACCTTTAGGTAAAATTATGTATTGAAAAAGTCCATAAACGTTGATTTTATAAGGTGGTTCTTTTTTTATTATAGTAGACATTGGTATAATAGCACATTTTCAAATAATCAAGTCACTTGTCTATACCAAATGAAAGGGTTGAACATAGAATATATCACCTCCTAATCATAGGAGGGTATGCGCTCATATATATCTCTCTACGGTGTAAACCTCACTATCTATGTAGTGGGGTTTTAATCTATGAAAAATGTGTACTTGCATTAGGACACCCGTCCATACAAAATAGATTTTCCTTTCATAGTATATATTACAACTATTGAAAGGAGGGTTTTTATGGGGGCAGTTATTGTATTAGTGTTATTTATACTCTTAGTTATCATATTAATCGCTGCAAGTAGAGGTTATTCCAGAGGATGCTCTCTCCTTGGGGATTGTATCCAATGTGAATGCCTTTTCTAGGAATATAGAAAATGATTATCGAACATCAAGAGGACGGTCAAATTATGTCCTAGCCGATCTATGAATCTAAGTTAAGAAGGGCGCACATAATCTTTTTTTGTACGTATATTTATAGATACCAGTCCAAGCAACTTCATTCAATGGTTCATAAGATATAAGGATAATCTAATGTGTTGGGAGTTAATATTATGGGGTTAAAACAAAAACCTTTTGTTGTTTGTGATTCGGTTTCAGTATTAGATCCATATGGAGGAGAAGGATCAATTATATTAGTTCAAAGTGGTATGTCTGTAATTACACCTCTTACTATAGTATCCATTGATGTGTGTGTCAGACAATCACAGAAAACAAAGGTATCACTTGATTTTTTATCTCAAGCTGCTATCGAGGATATGGGGTTAGCTACAAGTTTTGGATTAGTATTTCAGCTCCAGCGTAATGGTATTGTCGTTGCAACTATCAATGATGAGATGGATTATGTACCTGCTGGATCTACAGGAAGATATACAAACTTTTCAAACTTTCCTTTAGTTGATGACGAACCAGATACTGGTATCAATAAGTATGAACTTATACTCAATGGTCTTTCTTTTACAGGAACAGAAAATATTGGTATGTATATTGGCTCCCGAAGCCTAAAAGCCACAGTATTCATAGTATAGATTACAGTATCGTATGAGTTTAGATCATCCATAATCTAAAAGATAGTTGATTAGCGGAAATTCAACGCTAGGGGACAAACGTCCATTCATAATGACAATTAAATTCATATAATACACTAATTTAAATAAAAAGGAGTTGAATTTTATGGGACATTTCGATAAATCTCTATGTGATTGCTGCGTTTGCCCGATGCAATGTGTGTTGAAGCAGTTAATTGGTGAAAATATAAACGTATCTGTATTATTTGGAAGTGAGATTATTTTAGTTCCTGTAATTGTAGAACGTGTAGAAAATTTTATTTTATTTACTGATAACGGAGATTTTGCCATTCATTCTATTATAGCTATATCAATGGAGTTTGATCCTCAAGTTCAATTAAAAAAAATACAGAAAAATATTGGAGAATGTGCATGTATTGAAGATCCTATGACTAATTTATTAAATTCTAAAATTAATCAAACTGTAAACATTGTAGGCCTCGATGTAGTTATATTAAAAGTAGGAGAAGGACTTGTGTTAGCTGAAGGAGATATTAATGGAACGACGTTATTTTTTATAATTTCAACGTGTTTCGTTACTGCAATTGATGTTCCTGTTCAACAAATGAATTTATTTAAAAAAATATAAAATATTTCATTTGTGTGCTTAACATAAAAGCATTTTTTAAACAAAGTAGACGCTAAAATAGTGTCTTTTTTTTTTGCTTAAAATAAAGTCTATTTATGATCAGTATAAAGAAGTCCCACTCCAAAAACGCCACTGTGCTGCCTAGAAATTTCTTTTGCTGCATCAACAGTTTCTAGTCTAGCCCAATCTCGTTGCCATTCGAATAGTACAACTTCCCATGTTAATGGTTTCGCACCTGCTTGAATCATTCGTTGAATTGCCATATCATGTGCTTCCTTACTTACACCTCCAGATGCATCTGTTATAATATGGACATCATATCCTTCTTCTAAAGCAGAAAGAGCAGGATAGGCTAAACAAATTTCTGTCCATAATCCAGCTAAAATAATCTTCTTAGATCCAATTGATTTTACTGCTTTAACAATTCTTTTGTCTTCCCAAGCGTTTAAGGAAGTTCTATCAATCGGCTCTTGTTCTGGAAAGACAGCTTGGATATCTGGATGTAAAGAGCCTGTGAAACCTTTTGCACCTACTGTTGTAAGTATGGTTGGAACTTTGAAAACTTTCGCTGATTTTGCTAGTCCTACCACATTATTCAGAATAGACTGACCATGGTGGCTTTCTACCCCTAAGAACATTTGAGGTTGATGATCAATTAAAACTAATACTGAGTTTTTAGGTGTTAGTAAATTAGTGATATTTGATTTTTTTTCCAAAAAGTTCTCTCCTTTAATTAAGGCATATAAATTCTAATTAAATCAGGTTGTTTATATTCTTTGTAAAAATATTTATCTTTATGAAAAAGTTTAATATAAATTTCTAAATTGCATATTAAGCTAGTCTGCATAATTGTCCAAGTTTCCACATAGACATGTATCAGTAAATTAAACTTTATGTGGAGGGGATGTACATGCGTATGCGTAAAATCACATGGGTTTTTATTGTTGTGATATGCGTGTCACTTATTCTGTCAGCCTGTGGATCAAGAGATGCAGATGACGTAGTTGGTGATTTAGAAAAGAAATTAAAAGATTTGGAGAGTTATCATGGAACGGGTACAATGACACTGAACACAGGTAACGAAGCACAAGAGTACAATTTAGAGGTAAGTTATAAGTCGCCTCATTATTATCGTATCTCCATTACGAATAATGAAAGAGATGTCACTCAAATTGTACTACGTAATGACGAGGGGGTTTTTGTACTCACCCCTCACTTACAGAAGAGTTTTCGGTTCCAAAGTGATTGGCCAGGGCAGCAAGGTCAGGTATATTTATATGAAACTTTAGTAAATAGCATTATAACAGATGATGAAAGACAATTTACAAAGGATGATGAACAGAAATCGTTTGTATTTGATGTAAATGCAAATTATCAAAATCGTTCTTTGAGTCGTCAAAAAATCTGGTTAAGCAAAGACGGTTATGAACCACAGCAAGTAGAAATTGCTGATGATAATGCATCTGTGCTTGTTTTAGTGAAATTTAATGAATTTGAGTTTGATAAACAATTTGAGGACGATGCTTTTGATATGCAGCGAAATTTATCCATGTGGCAAATGAAATCACTTCCTACATTTTTAGCAGATCAAGAAGAGAAAGATAGTGAAGTTGAGTCTACTCCAACAAATTTATCGTTTGGAGTATACACACCAAGTTATACACCTGAAGGAGTCGAGTTTAGTGATTTAAGAGAAGTGCCGCAAGATGATCATATAGCTATTTTAGTTCGTTATGCTGGAGTATATAATTACACGATTATTGAGGAAAAGCCAGAAGCAAAAGATGTGAACCTTCCTCAAGGTGAAATTATTGATTTAGGGTATACTTTTGCTGTTTTAACAGGTGAAGTACAGAAGACATTAAGCTGGAGTTATGATGGTGTGGAATTCAAATTAACAACAGATGATTTACCTAAGGAAGAAATGATAAAAGTAGCACAATCTTTAGAAGGACAGATAGGAAAATAAATTCCAAAACTTGTTTGTAGTTTGTTCATTGACAGCCTCATCATAAGCGATTAACATTAAAGGGATAGGCATAATCACAATATATTTTAATTTCTTTGTTCCTTATTGTGTGAAGAAGGTGAACATACGATGGATTCATATTATCGCCCAACTTGGGCTGAAATTTCTTTGGATGCTTTACATTATAACCTAACAAGATTTCAAGAGATTCTTCCTAATCATATGGAAATTATGGCTGTAGTTAAAGCAAACGCATATGGACACGGTGCAGTAGAAGTAGCTAAACAAGCGATCTTAAGTGGAGCCCAATATATCGCTGTTGCGTTTTTGGATGAAGCTTTGGAACTTCGTAATTCGGGAATTACTGCACCAATCCTTATTCTAGGGTACATTCCTCCTGAAGCTGTTGAACTAGCTATTCAACATGATATCACTTTGACTGTTTTTCAGGATGAAACCATTGATGCTCTAAGCAAAATAAAAAGAGACTCTAAGCCATATAAAGTTCATATTAAAATAGATACAGGTATGGGGCGGTTAGGTGTACGTTATGAAAATGCCATCCCTTTTATTGAGAAAGTATTACAGCTTGATGGTGTTGAAGTTGAAGGTGTTTATACTCATTTTGCGAATGCAGACGAAGAGGATAAAACTTACACTTTAAAACAATATCAACATTTTAAAGAAATTGTAGATTATTTTAAACAAAAAAATATCAATTTTTTAAAAATCCATACAGGTAATAGTGCTATTGCAATTGATTTGCCTGAGTATTCATATAATATGGTGAGACTTGGAATTAGTATGTACGGGTTATATCCATCAACAGAAATAAATCATCATAAAATTGATCTTAAACCTGTAATGAGCTTGAAAACTAAAATTATATACTCAAAAGTTTTGCCTCCTGAGTCAGGTATAAGTTATGGAACCAAGTATTTTACAAAGGAGGAGGAACAGATCGCCACCTTACCTATAGGGTATGCTGATGGTTATTCTCGAATGCTAAGTGGGAAAGTAGATGCTTTGATCAGAGGGAAAAGGGTACCTGTTGTAGGGACAATTTGTATGGATCAATGTATGATGAATATAACGGGACTAGATGATGTTAAATCTGGTGAAGAGGTTGTATTATTTGGAAAACAAGGGGATGAACAGATTCTTGTAGAGGAACTGGCTGAAAAGCTGGATACCATAAATTATGAAATTGTATGTATGATTTCTCATCGCGTTCCAAATGTATATGTTCAAAATGGAAGGATAGTCATGGTGCATAACGGATTACGTTTATAACCAATAATTACTATGCATAATTTGAAGAATTATGAAGGAATTTTGATTTTTACATCGAATTATATTTTAAGTAGGGTTATAATGACCTTAATATGTACGCTTTTTCCATTATGGTTGCATACTTGATATATCAGATGCATATATTATCTCTTGTATAAAATTGCTTGATATACGCCATAATGGTATTATTGGTTTGGAAATGTTTTGGAGGTGTGAGATTGGTGTCTAACGCACATAACACGAACACTAAAAGAATTATGATAAGTTTACCTGATCATTTATTGCAAGAGGTTGACGGAATCGTAGAACAGGAACGATCCAATCGCAGCGAATTTATTCGACAAGCAATGAAGGTATACCTCATGGAACGTAAAAAAAGGCAAATCCGTGAGATGATGCAGCGCGGGTATATGGAAATGGCCAAAATTAATCTGAATATGGCATCAGAGGCTTTTCAAGCGGAGGAAGAAGCGGACAATACAACTGACCGTTTAGTGAGCGGGGTGTAGCTCTTGATAGTGAAACGCGGGGATGTGTTTTATGCGGATTTATCACCCGTAGTAGGGTCTGAACAAGGCGGAGTCAGACCTGTAATTGTGATACAAAATGATATAGGTAATCGTTTTAGCCCTACTATTGTAGTGGCAGCTATTACCGCACAAATTCAAAAGGCAAAACTACCAACACATGTTGAAATTGATGCAAAAACACATGGGTTTGATCGTGATTCCGTTATTTTATTAGAACAAATTCGTACAATTGATAAACAACGACTTACGGATAAGATTACCCATTTGGACGAGGAAACAATGCGTAAAGTGGATGAAGCTTTACAAATTAGCGTAGGTTTGATTGAATTTTAAAAGCATAACTTCAAACAAGCGGGGGCTTAAACCCTCGTTTTTTGCAGTTCTATACATAAATAGTACAGCAGATACATTTAAAATTTATAACAGGGGATGATTATTTTGCCTGAAGCAGTAAACACAACACAATTTGCAGAAAAAGATGAGCAATCTATTCATGAATCAGAGGATCAAATACTAAAAAGAATTCTAAATCAAATAACTAAAGAACTTCAAATCTCTTATCGTCAAGTTAAAACAACAGTAAGTTTACTAGACGAAGGAAATACGATTCCATTTATAGCGAGGTATCGTAAAGAACAAACCGGAGAACTTAATGAAATTGCTTTGAGAGAAATTCAAGAGCGACTCATTTACTTGCGTAATTTAGAAGATCGAAAGACAGAAGTGATCCGTCTTATTGATGAGCAGGGAAAACTTACAGATACATTGAAACAAGACATTATAATAGCTGAAAAACTACAGGAAGTTGAAGATCTTTATCGTCCTTATAAGCAAAAAAGAAAAACAAGAGCAACGGTAGCAAAAGATCGTGGATTGGAACCACTCTCAATTTGGATTATGCAGCAGCATCCAGACGGTCAGATAGAAAGAGAAGTAGTGAAATATGTGGATCTTGAAAAAGGAGTAGAAAAAGCTGAAGATGCTATACATGGTGCAATGGATATTATAGCAGAAAGTATATCAGATGATGCAAAAATCCGTACATGGACCCGTAAATTTACATTTGATCATAGTTTAATGGATGTTGAAGCCAAGGACGATCAGATTGAGTCTGTATATGAAATGTATTATGCATATCAAGAACCGATTCGTAAAATGCCACCTCATCGTATTTTAGCAATCAATCGGGGGGAACGTGAAAATTTATTAAAAGTTCGTTTGGAAGTACCTACTGAACGAATTTATGAATACATCAATAAAAAAGTTATCATTAGGAATTCAGGTGTATCCAATATCCTACATCAAACTATTGAGGATGCATATAAACGTCTCATTGCGCCTTCTATTGAACGAGAGGTCCGAAATGAATTAACAGGAAAAGCTGAGGAGAAAGCTATTGAGATTTTTGGTGAAAATCTAGGTAGTTTATTACTCCAGCCACCAATTAAAGGGAAAGTTGTATTAGCTGTTGACCCAGCTTATCGAACAGGATGCAAGCTAGCGGTTATTGATGAAACAGGTAAGATGTTAGATATCGCCGTGACATACCCAACACCACCAGAAAATAAAATTACTGAAGCTAAAGCAATATTTAAAGAATTTATCAACAAGTATGGAATTCAACTTATTGCGATTGGGAATGGAACAGCTTCAAGGGAATCAGAACAATTTGTTGCAGATTTAATTCAGGAGCTGCAATATAAACAACTGCAATATATTATTGTTAATGAGGCAGGTGCTAGTGTCTATTCAGCTTCTAAATTAGCACAGGAAGAATTTCCAGATCTTGATGTAGCAGAACGCAGTGCTGTATCCATTGGAAGAAGGTTGCAGGATCCTCTAGCAGAACTTGTTAAAATTGATCCCAAATCCATAGGAGTAGGCCAATATCAACATGATGTATCACAAAAAAGATTAGAAGAAAGTCTTAAAGTTATTGTTGAGTCCGCTGTAAATCACGTTGGTGTAGACTTAAATACAGCATCACCTTCTCTTTTATCTTATGTATCAGGAGTTAATCAGACGATAGCACGGAATATTGTAAAGTATCGAGAAGAAAATGGGAAGTTTACAAAGAGAGTTGAATTAAAAAAAGTACCGCGTTTGGGTGCTAAGTCGTATGAACAATGTGTGGGATTTATGAGAATTAGAGATGGACTGAATCCACTAGATTATACACCTATTCATCCTGAGTCTTATAAAATAGTTGATCTTCTTTTTAAAGAATTGGAATTAGAGTTAAATCAAATAAATTCTTCTCAATTTAAGAACATTTTACAAGCACATAACCCAGAAGAGCTTGCTACTAAACTGAATGTAGGTATACCTACGATGAAAGATATTTTCGAAAGTTTACAAAAACCTGGTAGAGATCCACGTGAGGATCTCCCGAAACCTATTTTAAGGACGGATGTATTAAAATTAGAGGACATTAAATCAGGTATGGAATTAAAAGGAACAGTAAGGAATGTCATTGATTTTGGAGCATTTGTAGATATTGGAATCAAAAATGATGGGCTTGTACATATTTCAGAGCTTAGTGATAAATTTGTTAAACATCCTCTAGATGTTGTATCTGTTGGTGATATTGTAACAGTATGGGTGTTGAAGGTGGATGAGAAAAAGGGAAGAGTTAGTTTAACAATGAAAAACCCGTAATCTCATAGATTAAGGAATAATACCCTAATTTGCCCTATGTTTACAAAAATGAATGCATGAAGCCATTCATTAAATTACTTTAATGAACGGCTTTTTAGTTTTTGATTTTGCAATCAGTGTAATGATCCTTATTATTTTATAATAATTATTCAAGTATAATTACTTGTATTTCAATCTACTTTCTTTTCTAATTTATTGTAAAAAAACCAACACTCATTCAGTAGTTGTATTTTGCGTTTATCCTTGTTACGGTAGGCATTAATCAGTTGATTGTAAATCCAATTTGGCATATCACAATACACCTCCGAAGTAAGTTTATTCCTTAGTAAAAATTCTCTGTTTTGAAGAGAGTTTACTTTAGAATTACTTTATGGAATCAGATATAGATTGTGCATGTCCTTATCAAGATTTATGCATCGACTTCTTCTTCGTACCATTGTTCTAATTGTGCTAAAAGAGCTCTAATCTCTGTAAGTAGAGAAATTAAAGGATATGAAGTTTCATTGGTATTCGAAAATTCTTTCTCTAATTGAGTCATATACACTAAACCATCAATAATTTGATTTTTTTCAGTAATTAAGTCCAAATTGTCACATTCTGCAATAACCACTGGGAGTGTAGGTGCATTGTTAGCAGTTAATTTGTTGAGTTCTTTATGTAGTCTAACATTTAGTGCGCTTAACTGATATGCATGAGTAGATGGCATTTCAACAAAATCAATTTTTTCATTTAATTGTAAGATCACGTATTTATATTGAGACATCAGTCAATTCCCCTCTCACGAAACTCTATACTTGACAGTTTAACTTAGGTATAAGTTAAAATTCAAGTATAGTTATTTAATATTCTAATATTAACAGGTATTGTGCCTATATTTTATTGATGGAGGGTATGTGTTGAACGATGAACAACTGCAATTGTGGGTAGAACAAATATCACTTCAGTTTTTTGGTAGACCATTTTTACATCAGGTAAAATTTAACCATAGATTACGTGCTACTGGTGGTAGGTATTTCACCAAGTCACATAATATAGACATTAGCTGGAAGCATTATGATCAATTTGGTAAAGATGAAACAGAGAAAATTATTAAACATGAGCTTTGTCATTATCATTTACATTTATTGAATAAAGGATACAAACATCGTGATGCAGATTTTAAACAATTATTAAAAAGAGTAGGCGGCAGTAGGTATTGTCGTCCATTAAATGATAAACCCAATCAAAATGCATATCGATATCAATTAAAGTGTTTTAAATGTGAAGCTACATACTTAAGGAAGAGGAAAATGGACGTCTCAAAATATGTTTGTGGAAAATGTAAAGGGAAATTGAAGTTAATTCCACTTGACTATATCCCTGATTCATGATAAATTATTTATTGTCCTTCCCTGATAGCTCAGTTGGTAGAGCACTCGGCTGTTAACCGAGTTGTCACAGGTTCGAGTCCTGTTCGGGGAGCCAAGGAGAGATACCCAAGTGGCTATAAGGGGCTCCTCTGCTAAGGGAGTAGTCGTGTAATGCGTGCGTGGGTTCGAATCCCACTCTCTCCGCCACTTATACATATTAGTCAAACCACTGATTTTGGTGGTTTTTTTTGTGCGACGGGCAGTGTCGTATAGAATTGTTACTAATATTACAGTACGCTTTTTATGGTCCTAATGTGACAAGAAGTATCAATAGATACTGTCGAGAAAATATTTCTTTAAAAAAGAAGAAAATAACAGTAGACAATCTAAAATTAATCCGTTATAATAATCCTTGTCGTCAAAAACATGGCCCGTTGGTCAAGCGGTTAAGACACCGCCCTTTCACGGCGGTAACACGGGTTCGAATCCCGTACGGGTCACCATAATAATCTAACATCAAGGGATGAAGAATCCCAGGGTTCGTCGGAGCATAATCTTCGTAAGAGATCACATCATAGTCTCGTAATGAAATGAAGAGCATCCCGTACGGGTCACCATAATAATCTAACATCAAGGGATGAAGAATCCCAGGGTTCGTCGGAGCATAATCTTCGTAAGAGATCCATCATAGTCTCGTAATGAAATGAAGAGTATCCCGTACGGGTCACCAACAAAAACAACATCAGGTAACTGAACAAACTCACAACATGATATTTCAAAGTAACAGAGCGGAAGGTTCGTCGGAGAATATTCTTCATTATAGGTTTTTTTATCTTTAAATGAGAATATACTACCGTAAGATCACCGTTATTTTTTTTCTTAATTGCTTTTTTACATGCGGTCGTGGTGGAATGGCAGACACGCTACCTTGAGGGGGTAGTGGGCTTACGCCCGTGGAGGTTCGAGTCCTCTCGACCGCACCATACATATTATGTCTTTGTAACCCTTGGTATATAAGGGTTTTTTGTATGTTTTAATTTAAATAATGTATCATTTTGAGATTAAGGATAGTGGGTTAAAAATTTAATTTGTTGACGAATTGTTGACGGATTTATTTGACCTCATTTATTTCAGGGCTAAATTTGTTAAATGTATCTGCTGTATCTTCTTTGCTTTTTTTAGTAATGTGGGTGTAAATATCTGCTGTAGTTTGATACATTGAATGTCTTAAATGCTCTTGTATTTTTTTAAGAGGTACGTTTTCTTCAATCAGAAGTGATGCACAACTATGACGTAAATCATGAAATCGGATTTTTTTAAGTCTATTTTTATTAAGGAACCTTGTCCACCACTCAGAAGGGTATGTATAGTATATTGGTTTACCTTGTCCGCCATGAAAGATGAATTCATAATTTTTTTCTACCCACAGATCTTCTGCTGACTCCTTTTGATTATCCCATTCTATCTTATATTTTTTTAATTCATCCATGTACCATAAAGGCATTTTAACAATATCTTTTGAGCTCTTTGTTTTAGGTTCTTCGATTACAGGCTCTCCGTTTAATGTAAGAGGGATATTTTTATTAATGCTTAGAGTACGCTCCTCAAAATCAACATCATTCCATTCTAAACCTAAAATTTCCCCTCTTCTTAGCCCTCCAAACATACCTGTAAATATGAGCAACCTCCACATTAAAGGTTCTTGATAAAGTGCTTTTATTACGCTAGCAGCTTCCTCAGCATCATAAAATTTCATTTTTGTTTTTTCAATCTTTGGTTTTTTTATATCAACCATTATGTTTTTCTTAATGATTTGCCATTCTTTTGCTCGCTTAAATACATTACGCATAGCACGATGAATTGCATCAATCGCTCCAGAAGATAGAGGTTCCTCTCTCCCATCTTTTCTTGATCCTGGTTTGCTTAGGTCATCAAAAAAAGTAACTAAATGAATGGGTTTGATTTTATCGAACTGCAAGTGACCAAACACAGGAAGAATATGATTTGTTAAGTTGAATTTATAAGTTCTTAATGTAGAAGGTGCTAATTCCTTTTTTGCATATTTCATTTCCCATTCTTTTACGAAATCAGAAAACCGCATTTTTTCAGGTGAAATATATTCTCCTGCTTCTACTTCAATTTGAAATTCAGCTAATTTTAATTTTGCTTCAGTTTTGTTTTTTGCTTTAATCGTTTTAGTTTTTTTTATTCTCTTACCATCAGCATCGCTTCAACTACTAGTAAGAAAGAATCTTTACCACGTTTTTGTACAGAAGCCATATAAATCTAACCTCCTCTGATTAAATTCCATTTTGATAAGTAGTAGGTTAATTATAACAAATAACAAAAAATCACTTCAAATACAAAATAAAAACATTAGGATAAAGTTACTTAGAGAATGTTAGAAGTTGGTAGAAAAATAAGGGGTTGTAAGAAGAATATTCAAATGTTACCCTTATTTTACAAGGGTTTTAGAAATATGTACTAATTATAAAAATGGTTATTGAGTAGGAACAACAAAGATTAGCGTATTCACTAAAACATATTCCCTCAATGTTTTGGTTAACGCACTATATGCTAATTTTTCTACAGATTGAGAGGTGAGTTTGTTAAAAGTGACCATGGACTATAAGTAAATATTAGCCTCATAACTAAATTTAAAAAAATGAATATGAAGGGAAATATAGAACAGCAAAGGATGAATAAAATGGTTTTATCCAGAACGTCGTCATCCTTGGGTAGTCTCATTAAAGATTACCGGAATAAAAGAGGGATGACATTTGAAAAATTAGATCAACTAACTGATGTAGATAAGGGAAATATATGTAGAATTGAATCAGGGAGAATTAAACGTCCAAATCTTGATAATATTTTAAAGATAGGCTCTATATTAAAAATACCTTATGAAGAGATGATGGAACCTTACATAGAGGTTGAAGAAAGATCAGATATTTTATTCACGATTTTACATGAGTTAATACGGAGCAATAATAACATTAATAGTAATATGATTACTAAATTAGCAAAGAAAATCCTTAACTCTCCTACAGAGGAAAGCTTAGATTTGGTGAAGAATCTTTATAATAGTACGGCAAATATTGAGGAACCTTCTACTAAACTAATTCTCTATAAATTGATTGTTCGCCATTCTCGTGCTCATGGCATCATGCCCTATGTTGCGAAATCTTTGTTGCAAGCTTATCTAGTAGAACGAGATGATTTCACTAAACTACGAACAACATATGGATCTGGTAAAGGTACTATAGAATATGAGGATTTCCTTACAAGTGAAGAACGAGGTTTAATGTATTATAAATTATTTGTTCATTCGTACAACTTATGTTTATTTGAAGATAGCATAAAAATGGGTGAAAAAGCTTTAAATGAAGAGATTAGTGATATTTCTTTAAGAAGGCATTATAAACCCAGAATAAAAAAAAGGTACTTATCAACTCTTATTGTTAGTAAATACCAAGAACAAAATATAAACATCCAGAAATAAACTAAAAAAACTAAGAAAAAAGATTAAAAAATAAAATCTAATATAGATAATAGATTAGCTATTAAAAAGAGATTTCTTTTTGAAGGTTGAATCTTCCAGGTTATTTTTAGACTTAAAAATAATACTTGATATAGATTAGTAGAAAGTATATAATATTTTTCGTACATAATCTATTAAAACAACTATGGAGGTAATATTATGATTAAAAGTATTAAAAGTATTTCATGTTTGGCACTAGCGTTTGTAATGATAGCGGTAGCTTTATTAGCACCATCAGGAAGTGCTTTTGCGAGTAGTTCCACAGTTTCTGAACAAAGTATTGATACACAAATAATGGTAGACACTGTAAAAAAGTATCTAAAGCTAAATAAAGATGGCACAATTGGATTATCCAAAAAAATACCTGAGGACATTCGTACTACATATAAAACAGATGATTTACTTATATATTTTGATTACTTAAATAATAGAGTAAAATCTGGTGAAATTACTATTAATAAAGATTTTTCTATATCATCATCACTTATTTCAGCAAAAGACCATGGAGAAAATAGAATAGAAGAACATTGGTGGGGATGGACAAGATACGCAGATAGTGAAGAAAGTGAAGATATAGCATTGGACTTGTATTCAGCTGCTGCTGGAGCTACAATGGCTGCGGGACTATCAGCTCTTGGATTCCCACCTGGTGTAATTGGAGGTACTGTTGCTGCAGGATATTGGTCATTATTAGCTACAAGAATACTGAGAAATGATGAGGGACATGGTACTATAATTACCGTAACTTATTTAGCAGTATTTAATGTTTCACCTCAAGAATAATAGGAACTATTAATCAATATTAAAATAATAAGGAAATAGACTACCCTATTTAGGTAGTCTATTTCCTCCTTTTGAAAAAATCAGACAAAAGTACACTCTAAGGTTAATCAAATAAGATGGTGACACTTTTGTATTAACCTATTACATTAAGATATAGTAGTGCAAGGAGGTGTTAAAAATTTTACTTAAAACTTTCCGGTTCATATTAGTAGTAATGCTAGTTGTATTATCAGGTTATGAATTAATTACACGAGATTTTGACATGCATCCTTACACGTTAATTTTATTATCTGGATTGTTGTTAACATTAGGTGTAGAGGGATTTCAAGAAAAAAGAAAAGTATTCAGTTTTTTTTGTGCTTTAGCTTTTATATTTACACTTGCTGTATTAACTCGTTTAATCATGAGCTAGGTTAATTAATCATTATTGGAATAGCTAATTGTTACACAGAGAGATATAAAATTTGAAAACACTACTTCTTGATATAATAACAGAATATCCCTATTAACTATTATCTATTTTTTCTAAGTGAGCAAATATTAAAAATGTACCACTTGATTTAGAGGTGCTTTCAGTCTTCTATACAGCGATTTATTGTACGTTCGAATCATCTTTAATTTATAAAATTTAGGAGTGATCTTATGAAAAAAAGCATCTCTATTTTTGTGTCTACTTTCATATTTTTAAATCTCATATTATTTAATGGTGTTTTTTCATCTGCAGAATCTGCTAGTTATGAAAAACAATACTTGGTTGGGTTCTATTCAGAAATTGATGAGACGCTAATTAAAGAGGCTGGGGGGAAGATCAAGAAGAAGTATAAATATATGCCAGTTGTTTCTGTTGAGATGACAGATAGCGCAGCTCTAGAAATTACTAAGGATATAAATGTTGAATATGTAGAAGAAGATGGTAGTATAAAAGCTTCCGGACAATCAACTCCATGGGGAGTTTTTAGTATAAATGCTACAACTGTACAAGAAAATAGTATTTCAGGAAAAGCAACTAAAATAGGGATAGTTGATACAGGTATTGATTATACCCATGAAGACTTATTTGTTGTGGGTGGAGAAACATTCGTAGAAGGTACTTTAGATTATAATGATGATAATGGGCATGGTACTCATGTTGCAGGGATTGTCGCGGGGTTAAATAATGACAAAGGAGTACTTGGAGTAGCACCTAATGTAGAATTATATGCAATAAAAGTATTGGATATAAATAGAAATGGAAACTACAGTGATCTTATAGCAGGGATTGAATGGGCAGTATCAAATAACTTAGACATTGTAAATATGAGTCTCGGTGGCAATACACACTCTAAAGCTTTAGAGAAAGCATTAAAAAATGCCTATAAATCAGGAGTATTACTTGTAGCCGCAGCAGGAAATAATGGATATGATAAAAAAGGCTCGATCGACTATCCAGCCAAATATGAATCTGTTATAGCAGTCGGTGCTATTGATAAAGAAAATAACATTTATACTAGATCATCAGTTGGAAATAAGTTAGAATTAGTAGCACCAGGAGTTGATGTATTCAGTACAATACCTGGTGGATATGATTTTAATAGTGGGACATCCATGGCATCACCTCATGTAGCAGGAGTAGCTGCATTAATTTTAGAGAAAAAACCAGAACTAACTAATGTTGCAGTTAGGAAAATTATAAATAAAACAGCAACTCCATTAAATGATTCTTTCATATTTGGAAATGGATTGGTCGATGCTATATCAGCAATCAATTATTTAAATGAAAAATGATTTGACTTTTAAAAAATTATAAATGAACACTCATTTGATTGAGAGGTATTGAAAGTACCTCTCTTTTTTATTTGTAAATATCCGTTTCTCTTATCCTACTTTCATTATTAATTCTTAATATGTCCATCGCTCGGCAAAATCTATTTTCATTTTAGCGTTTTGGTTCTCTTTCAAAACCCTTGGTGTATCAAAGGGAAATAAATGTCGTGATATGATTGGGGATTATATCATTTCACAGTCAAGGGTACACTATTGTCTCTGCCCTAACTGAAGGATCTACTTCTCTTAGAGCTTTAATTATTTATTCCATCGATTTAGTATTTCATCCAAAATATAAATTGCCATCACCACTCTCTAAACTTAGACATAGGTACAGATGATACATACAAAACCACTAACTATGAAAGTCAGTGGTTCGGTCTCATCTCTAATTAAACCATTTGCCCAAAAATAAGTTTAAAGGAGACATACAACTTTATTATTACAAACATGAAAAAT
This sequence comes from Chengkuizengella sp. SCS-71B, assembly GCF_040100845.1. NCBI lineage: Bacteria > Bacillati > Bacillota > Bacilli > Caryophanales > Paenibacillaceae > Chengkuizengella > Chengkuizengella sp. SCS-71B. The sequence goes on from NZ_JAZHSH010000001.1 coordinate 570,252, forward strand.
TTTACAAATCCCAAAAATGGTACGGTTTTTTTTCAGGATCAGTGACATTTACTACTCTCATCACTTTTTTCTTAATTGTAGTACCCGGAATGTAATCATTATCTGAACATATTTGGGTTATGGTATGATGGCTAACTTTAGATAATTTTGAAAACTCAGATTGATTGTATGGTGATTTATCAACCCATCTTCCAAACCTTGTTCTATATTTTCCTATTCCCCACATCTAAAATAAATCTCCCTTATCAGTATGGTTTCTCTTATAAACAAGTTTGGACAACCTTCCAAAAAATATACTAGTTTTTCAAAAAAATTTGAAATATTGTACAAGCCATGATTCATATAATTTACTGAGAAACAGGAAAAGGAGAGAATGAAGATGAAAAGTGAGATTAATGTAACGATTGATTTTAAGTTATATGTCCATATTATTAATGCTGGATATTTAAGGTTAATAAATAAGATTAAAGGTTTTGTATTGGAGAAATTAAGAGGGATTATGCTTTAGTTTTGAAACAATATAAGAAAAACACTATAAAAAATAACAGTTGTTGACGAAATGTTGACGGATTCCGTCAACAACTATCTATTTTCACATTATTACAACTTGATAAATACTATGAAAGCTTTGTTACATAAGGTTTCAACATATTACACCTTTTTCAGTGATTGTCTTGAGGGGGTAGTGGGCTTACGCCCGTGGAGGTTCGAGTCCTCTCGACCGCACCATACATATTAAATCTTTAGACCCCTTGTTACAAGGGTTTTTTTAGTGCTTTGAAATCTATTTTAGACTATCTAACAGTAAAAATATTTTATTGAAAAATTGAAATTGGGAACGGATAGACTTTTCTGTTTTAGGATCTTTTATTATGGCTCCTTTTTGTTGGTTAATGAAATACTTTTGTTTACCATTATTGTTAGATTATCAAAGTCTATATCAGACCACTCTATGCCAAGAAGTTCTCCTCTTCTCTACCCTCCTAGTATTGCTCCTAAAATAAATAGTCTCCACATTTTAGGTTCTTTATATAAAGATTCGATAACTAACTTTAAAAGGTTGGGCTACCATAGAACAAGTTGGTTTTTATGTGCATTTTTGAAAGAATTACTGAAGCCGAGTATTTAGAGATTACAGGGGTTCAATATGTAGTTAATTAGCGGAATTATTGTTTATTCGTTCAACAGTCCAGTCGAATCTTCAATAACATTCATACAATATTTAAACTGTAAAATGAAAGAAGGTGGCGCACATGGGTGTTTTTGATAAAAATCTCTGTGATTGTTGTGTTTGTCCGATGCAGTGTGTTTTGGAACAACTGGTAGGAGTAGGATCGGAAATCCAAAATGTTGCCATTATTTTTAATTTTGCTGGAGCTACCATTGATGATATTACTGATGTCAACAATTTTAATTTATTTACTATACGATCTGGATCTGGAAGAAGGTTCATAATTCCTATCTGCCAAGTAATAGGAGTTGAATTATTTAATTCTCAACCCATTAATCTTAATATAAATTTGAAGCCAGTTAGGAAAGATAGTAAAGGTGAATGCTCTTGTTGTGAGGATCCAGCCACCGATGTATTAAAAAGGATGATCGGAGAAAGGGTAAATGTTCGTTTTAGTAATGCTAGTAGAACCGGTACTATTATGAATGTTGGTGAAGGGATTGTTATTCTAAGTGATGATCCTCTCATTCAAACTATCTTATCAACATGCAATATCCAAGCTATTGAAGTTCTGACATGATTGATTTTGAGAAGAACATCCGATAAAACACAGATTTATGGGATAAAGTGAGGTGAGTAAATGGATAGTGATAAATATTTAATAGTCCTAGATAGGCAAGGAATACCATTAGGATATTTAAGCCCGATTGATTACAAACTTGAACACCTTAAAAAGTTGTTTAGTTTGGTATTGACATTCCACTCTTTACGAAATCCTCACTATTTTTGTAGTGGTTTTAAACTATGAAAAATGTGTACTTGCACTAGGATACTCGTCCAGACAAAATAGATCTTCCTTACATAGTATATATTACATCAAATATAGAAAGGAGGCGTTTTTATGGGGGCAGCTTTAGTATTAGTTCTCTTCATTCTTTTAGTTATTATCTTAGTTGCTGCAAGTGGAGGTTCGAGATATACTACGAACTCAATGGAGCCATTGCAGCAACCTTTACAGGGATTTACTGCCCAACAGCCAACACAAACTGCAGAAATTGAACAAGAAGAAAGTTTGTTTCTCGCTATAACTGATGCCATTGGCCAGGCGTAATACCTTCGTATTTCCAACCAATTAAACTGGAAAAAGTTTTTATATTATAAAAATATAAATATTGAATAGTCCCTATCAGTATTACCATCAAAAGTATAGGATATGAATAGATAAAGTTATACAGTCAAAACCCTGCTTATGCATAGTAGGGTTTCTTTATTGTTAAGGAGGGTGGATAGATTGGAATTAAATATCATTCAATATTTTTTAACTCAGGGACTGGAAAATACAATATTTAAATTTGTTATCGCTTCATTAGGTTCAATAGGATCATATCTATTTGGAGGATTGAACAGTTTGATAGAAATATTAATAGTCTTTGTATTGATTGATTATATTTCAGGAATCATAGCTGCAGGTGTGGAGGGGAGATTACAAAGCAACAAAGAATTTAAAGGGATAACCAAAAAGGTAATGATATTCATCATGATATCAATTGTTCATCTAACAGATACAGCAATAGTCGATCAACACTTCATACGAGATGCAGCTATATTTTTATACCTGCGTTTAAAACTGGGATAGTAACTAAAATTGACACTCGATTAAGGCAAATTAAATTAGAGATTGAGGATAAATATGAGTGGATTAAGTTTGATGATATAGTTGGGGCGTCCTGATGATTACTCACATGGAAAGAGAGGAATTACATATCTTGTATAATAGATTTTTTTATACTAAATGTAAGGTATAAGTATAGGTAGTAGGATAGAACACAATTTTGCTATGTTGGTAATTAAGTCCAATCGAATAGATTTCTAGTCACATAGAATAACATAAATATATTTCGATTGGAGGTGAAAGAATGACCTATTATTTTAATAGAACGTTCTGCGATTGTTGCGTCTGTCCTATGAAGAGTGTCTGTGAACAACTTATAGATTGTGAAGTAAACATATGTACTATCTCAGTTTTTCTTGGAGGAGTAAAAATATCGGATGTAGAGGACTTCAACGTAATTGGAACACTGGGGGGTACACCAATTTGTATTCCTATAAGTCGAATTACTGGTATTTTCGTTAGTCCCTCAAAAACAATTAATCTAAAATCTATTAAAAAAGATGTTAAAGGGGAATGTGCTTGTATAGAAGAATCTGCCACAAATAAATTTGAAAAAGAAAAATCTGTTGAGGTAATATTTCCTTGTGAAGGTCAACGACGTTGTGAAGGCACAGTAAATCAGGTTGGAGAAGGTATCGTAATAGTATCTAGCCCTTCAGAACAATGTATTTTATCTACTTGTCAAGTTGATGCGGCATTTCTTTTTCAACAAGTATCAAATTCTAAGTGATTAGGATTCTCTTTTAAAATGGAGTTGTTTAGCTTCCTCTCCATCATAAAATTGTATTAACCTTTGGTTTTTTTATATCCTCTAGAAGAAAGTAAGGTCCCTAGAAAAGAGAACAAGGAGCAACAGTGACCTCCACATAAGCGCTCTTTTTTTACATTCCAGCCCATAGATAAGAGTCCAAGCAACTTCATTAGATTATTCATAAGATAGAATGAACGGATAATTTAAGAAGTTGAGAGGTGAGTTTATGGGACTAAAGAAAGGACCTTTTGTTGTTGCTGATACGGTTTCGGTAGATGATCCGTATAGTGAGGCAGCAGGTGCGATTAAACTTCCCTTTGGTGTTCCTCCAGTTCCCATAGTTATAAATACAGTGGATGTGTGTATTAAACAAACAGAGAAAACGCAAGTCTCACTAAACTCAATGACTCAAATTGCTGTATTAGCGTCGACTGATATTGGTGGTCCTGTTACTTTTGAAGTAATATATGAGATTCAACGAAATGGTGAAGTAATTGCAACTATTCATGATAAAATGGATTATTTTTCTCCATTTTTTGGTGGAAGAATTACTAACTTTCCAAATTTCCCTACAGTGGATAATAATCCAAATAAGGGAATGAATACGTATGAGCTTAGATGTACAAGAGCTACAATAGATGAAATAAGTGTAGCAGAGATCTTTGTTGCATCAAGAAGCCTAAAAGCAACAGTATCACTCCAGCAGATATGGTAGATCATATTACACCGATTTTGCACATTCCATATTGATACAGGCAAATGTGGATTTATGATCACATAAGGCAGAGATCCAATCAAGGATACGATCTCATTCATAAGATATAAATAAAATAAGGAGGAGATGATCCCTATGGGACATTTTAATGAAACGATCTGTGATTGCTGCGTCTGTCCGATGCAGTGTGCTTTGGAGCAGTTGGTTGGGCAAGATATTGACGCCATAATTGTTCCAATTGAAAATAATTTTTCAAGTGCAACTTTAATTGAAGTCAAAGACTTTATTGCGTTTACTTCTGTAGGAGAAATCCCAATATGCCAAATTGCAGCATTAAATATAGGTACATCCTTTACTGATATTAAATTAAAACCTATTAAAAAAAGTACTGGCGATTGTAAGTGCTGTGAGGACCCAATGACGAACTTATTAAATTCTATGAAGGGACAATTTGCACAATTTGAAAGTATAGGATTTTCACTTTCACCGCCAGGTAGAGTATTGGATGTTGGTGAAGGAATTACTACTGTTTGTTTTATGGGTGGCTTTTTTTCTCTTGCGTCCAATTGCTTTCTAACCAGAGTCATTCCATCTAACCAACAACAAATTAACAACCAATCAAGTTTTTCAGGTTTCGGGCAATTTAAAAAAGCTACACCCCCACTAGCTACCAAAGCTAGCACAAAGGAAAAGCTTCTTCCGTAAAAAGGAGAAGCTTTTTCTATGGGTTTCATTTAATAAAAATAAGGCTTTTAAACCGACTACCCCATTCGTGTAAAACTTTTTCCAAAAGTAAGAATTTTTTGTATAAACGCACAAGCCAATGTGGTTTGGTGACATATACTAACTGAAGTGAACATAAAAGGAGTTGACTTCTTTATGACAGTAATCAATGTACCCAATGACCACCCTACTATACAAGCAGCAGAGTTTGCTGCCATGCCAGGCGATGAGATAGAAGTAGAAGCGCCTGGTGGTCCATATATGGAGTCCGTAACTGTTTCAACAAATAATATTATTATTCGAGGTATTATGGGTACACCTGTGGTACAACCAGGGGGGGATTTTGGTTTTTTTTTAGATGGTGTTACTGAGGTTGCCATTGATAATTTTAACGTAAGGGATTTTAATGGAGCTTTAGATCAGGGTATTCTTTTATCCTCAGCAAGTGAGTGTACTTTACAAAATATTACGGTTGAAAATAATTTTTTTGGTATCTTTCTAGATGATTCAAACTCTAACATTATTGAAAATAATATCTTTGAAAATAATAATCTTGGTGTCTTGATAGAAAATTCAAATGGCAGCATTCTTAATAATAATACTATTAAAGATAATAATACATTTGGTATCGTAATAGATGATTCTAACTCCAACACAGTTAAAAATAATGCTCTTGAAAATAATAAAAGCGGTCTTGTGTTAGATGATTCAAACGACAATACGGTAAAAAATAATACCATTAAAGACGATAATGATTTTAGTATCGTGTTAGTTAATTCAAATGGCAACACGGTAAAAAATAACACCATTAAAAATAATAATCTTTTTTGCATTGTGTTAGAAGATTCAAACGACAATACGGTTGAAAATAATGTCCTTGAAAATAATGAAAGTGGTATCTTTTTAAGTAATAGTTCATTGAATATGATAAAAAACAATACTGTTCAAATTATAAATACGTTAGGTATCAGTCAAAATAGTCAACCGAACTTTACGCTTTGTGATAAGACACCAGATTTAGGGGTGAACTGTTATCAAGTGAAGGCAAAATTGTTATCACCAGAAGGAGAGGATGTAAGTAGTGAAGCAAGGTTATCCGCACGCTCCTTGACAGCTGTGAATAATATATCTTTCTTAAAACCGAAGGTCAAAGTAGCTTGTGATTTTTGCCAAGCTCCCATTGAATTAGTTGTGGATCAAGAGAAAGAGATTTTGGTGGTAAAGATCTGTGTAAAGGATAAAAATCAAACTGTCAAACTGGATTGGTCGGTACATGAGTTTCTCTCTTCAGAAGCATCATCCAAAAATGGGTTTCTTCTTCATCCTAATGCTACGGTTGAATATCGATTTTGTAGAAACGACAAACAGATCGGATCGACCATCACATCAAGTTTGTCCAATTTACTTCAGCTTCAACTTCCATCATCTGATAGTGATACTGATGGTATCTTGCTAGATAGTGGATCGAACGAAAACAGAATTGAAAATAATACGGTATGTGGACATGCCAGAGGGATTACGGTAGATAGTTCAATAGATAATACACTAAAGAACAATGAAGCTTGCGATAATACTGTATATGATATATCAGTTGATCCAATTGCCAATTCTGTAATGGGACTTATATGTAATATAAGTATCCCTCCAGCTGGTATATGTGATCAGGGATGCAGTTAGTACTATATTCCTATAAAGTCTAATCTAAAAAACACATTTTTTCTTTTATACTAAGAGACAAGTCGTTTTGGTATTGTTAGGCGTAAAACAACAATCTGTGCTGATCTTGACTTAGGGTAAAGCACATTTTCAAACAAGCAAGTCACGTGTCTATACCAAATGAAGGGTTTGAACATAGAATATATCACCCTCCTAGTAATAGGAGGGTGTGCGCTCATAGAATCTCTCTACGGTGTAAACCTCACTATTTATTGAAGTGGGGTTTTAAACTATGAATAATGTGTACTTGCACTAGGATACCAGTCCAATCATATTAGATTATTTAACATAGTATATAGTACATCAAATTGAAAGGAGGGATTTTTATGGCCAGTCATAGTTCTGCTACTGGAGCAGGAGTTGTTTTAGTCCTTTTCATTCTTTTAGTTATTATTTTAATTGCAGCAAGTGGACGTTCGAGATATGGTTCATGTGGTTCATGGGTACTTGGACAACCGTTATCATCCCAACAAAACCTATTTAATGATTCACGATTGATGAGTCCATTTACTCAACCCGGTTTAAATATATAAGTAATCTCCATATTATAGAAAGGAGGGATTAACATGGGCAGTTATAGTAGAGTTGCTATCCACTATAACGCACTCATAGAATCCTTCTACGGAACCTCACTATTTATGTAGTGGGGTTTTAATCTATGAAAAATGTGCGCTTGTATCAGAACATTAACCCAAGCAGATAATATTTTCCTTTCATAGTATGTATTATAACATATAGAATGGAGGTGTTTTTATGGGAGCAGCTATAGTTTTGGTTTTATTCATTCTATTGGTAATTATTTTAGTTGCTGCAAATGGAGGTTCGAGATATGGTTCATCTTTTGAAGGTAGCCACCTCATATCATCTTTTCCACGTACTAGATTAGATTTGCCTGGCCTTTCATAGTATATATTACATCAAATATAGAAAGGAGGGATTAACCTGGGTTCACATAGTTCTGGTTTTGGAGCAGGAATTGTTTTAGTTTTATTTATATTACTTGTAATAATATTATTAGCTTCAATTAGAAGCTATACCACTAGTAATCCTTTAGATTTAAACTTACCCCAGCATAGGCTCGCGATAGGATAGCGATATAAATAGATGAAGTTTTATATAATAAACTCAAAGCTCTGCTTAACTAATAGCAGGGTTCTTTAATGTTAAGGAGGGTGGAAAGAACTTATATATTTGAAATGGTAAAATAGTACATTTTCAAACAAGCAAGTCACTTGTATATACCAAAATGAAGAGTATGAACATAGAATATATTGGCAGCACTCATAAAATCCCTCAACGGAAAACCTCACTATTAATGTAGTGGGGTTTTAATCTATGAAAAATGTGTACTTACCCTAGGATACACGTCCAATCAAAGTAGAATTTCCTTTCATATTATATAGTACATCAAATATAGAAAGGAGGGATTAACATGAGTGGACATAGTTCTGCTACTGGAGCAGGAATTGTTCTAGTACTATTCATTCTTTTGGTTATTATATTAATTGCAGCAAGTGGACGTTCGAGATATGAACGACTAGATTTAGGTATAAGTGTACATGGTGGTTTAGGTCTATAGATGGAAGATATCTAGATTTACATGCAAATAGAGAAGATGTAACTGAGCTTCTGCAAATAATAAAAAATAAATATTTGATAGTTCCTATGAGTGCATCTGCTCATATTTTGTAGCTGACACTTTATAAGTGCCATAAGGCAGTAACAATAGAGCCATCTTGTATCAAAGTAAAGTATCAGTAGCTTATGCCATAGAAAAAACAGGAAATGTAGGTCCATTTTTAAATAAAATAGATTGAGAGAGTAATTAAAAGGATGCTAATACCACGCTCTTTTTTACATTCCAGCCTATGGATAAGAGTCCAAGCAACTTCATTAGATTGTTCATAGGATAGGATGAACGGACATTTATAGGTTGGGGGGCAACACCATGGCAGCTTTTAAAAAAGAGACAGAGAAAATCTGTGATTTTAGGAATGAGGAGATTGAGTTAGAACTTACCCAAGAAGTAGTTATTTTAGAAGTGAAAGTGTGTGTGAAGGATAAAGAAAAAGCCATAAAACTGGATTGGTCGGTTGATGAAGAACTCTCGGCATCAACATCGGCTCAAAATACAGCATTCATTAATGTTACTGTTGAATATAGACTTTTTAGAAATGATAAACAGATAGGATCAACAATCAATTCACAAAATCAGAGCTCAGTTGGTGTAGATAATCTTGCGCCTGATAATCTTATTAGAAATTCTTTTCTTCAACATACTCAACCTAACTTTACTTTTTGCGATGAAACTCCAGATATAGGAATTAATTTGTATCAAGTAACAGCGACTTTAAAATCTGTTAATGGAACTTTTTTTAGTGCAATTATATTGGATAGATCGTTGATTGCTGTTTATTAAAACGAAATGCTTTACTACACCTTTGTTTAAAAATAAAATTTTATATTTAAACGTTTAACAAGAAGGGCTCTGATATGGATACAGCCCTTTTTTGTTGAAAAAATATCATTTAGTGTGCTATTTTGAATTATTCATTAGATGCATTATATTCAGGATGATTAACACACAATCTACTGAAAGTAGCAGGCATTTGCCTAGCTACTTTTTTAAAAAATTACCATCCAAAAAGAAGCTGGAGAAAAATGAGTTATTTTCCTTCAGCTTCTTTACTTTTAAGGGACTTTTAGGACAGCCCCATTAAGTTTCTCATCACTGTCTTTAATGGCTAATGGCGGGATTTTCCTATTGAATTGGAGGAGCTACTATATCTAATGCACAAGTAGAAGCTATGCCTAAATCAAACCCTACTCCTATGTTAGTTAAAAGATCTTTAAGTAATACGATTCCTTCACCTACATCTGCTATAGTTGCTTCTGTAATTGTTGATGAAGGTATACTTATTTTTTGCCCCTTCATGGAATTTAACAAATTTGTCATAGGGTCTTCACAACATGCACATTCTCCAACAAAATTCTTTCTAATTGGTTTTAATTTAATATCAGCTTCCATATTGAAACCTAAAGCAACAATTTGACAGATTGCGATATTTCCTTGATCAGTAAATACTATAAAATCTTCGATACGATCTATAGTAAAGGAAATGTTAATTTGTCCAAAAGTAGTGCGCAAAAAATCTACAGTTATTTGTTGCTCCATTAATTGCATTAAAATACACTTCATTGGACAGACACAGCAGTCGCAGATAGATTTAGCAAAATGTCCCATAAGCTCACCTCTTTCATAATTATTTTATATATTTTTACAAGATATTATATTAAAGGTAACAATATTTTGATTGGATGTTTGTACTTAAGATTCAAAAATGTACACATGTACATTCACTAGAGCCTATTCAAAGATGATAGTGTAAAGAAGTATTCGGCTACCTCCTCGAGAGACTCCGATAGGAGTTTTTGTTCTACATAAATTGTTTCCTAGACTATGGTCTAGGATGGAATATGGTCCAGAGTCTGTTTTGGTTGTTAAAGGAACCACCTACAATAATATTAAAGAAACACAAACAGCAGTCGAGTTTTTAAAAAAGATTTGATTAACGACATTGATGTCGTTATAATGAAGAAGTAAAAAAGACATTAGTGTCGTTAATTTGGGAGGGGTACATTTGGAAACACATTTAGGAAAGAATAAGGGCTATATAACATTAATGGTTGCACAGTTAATTTCAAGCCTTGGTGATTGGTTAAGTATTGTGGCAATTATTACACTTGTAGGATTGAAATGGGAAGCGTCCCCTATGGAAATTTCATTTATTATTTTATCTTTAGCTGTGCCAATGGCGCTTTTAGGACCTCTTGCAGGGACAATTGCAGATCGGTTTAGTCGAAAAATGTTAATGGTTATATCCGATTGTGTTAGAGCAGGACTTATTCTTTTGTTAGCATTTGCTAATTCTATTTGGACAGTTTATGTTTGTTTGTTTTTAATTGGTATGTTATCGGCTGTGTTTATTCCAGCTAAAAATGGTAAGTTAAAAGAGCTTGTGCCTGATACTCAAATGAAAAGTGCGATGTCTATTACTTCCATGATTGATTCAGGAACTAAGGTACTAGGTCCTTTATTGAGTGGAGTATTGGTTGCAGCCTTTGGTTCTAAGCTAGTATTCTTTATTGATTCAGCTACTTTTATAGTATCGGCTCTTTTCATTCTAGCCTTACCTAAAGGGATTAATGCTTTAGAAAAACACCAGGATCTAGAAGAGAATAAAAAAGGTACATTTAAAGAAGAGTTTTTTGAAGGTTTGACATTTATAAAAAGAAATAATTTTTTATTAGTTGGAATGGCGGTTTTAGGAATAAGCCTTCTAATTTTACAGTTATCCGATGCTCAAATTATTGTTTTAATTAGGGAACTTTCTAATGTTTCTCCTGATTTGTTTGGCTATATCGTTACTGCTGCCGGTCTTGGAATGTTTTTCTCAGGGTTGATTTTAGCTAAGAAAACGAACTATAATCCTCTTCAACTCATGTTCATTGGGGTTTGCGGAATAGGAGTAGGTTTTGGTATGATGGCAGTATTAACTAGTATAGATTTATCTTTATCTACACTATGGGGACCGGCATTAGGGTTAGTTGCGGGTTTTGCAGCTGGATTAGTTTTTATCCCTTTTCAGGCTGCAGTGCAGACCGATACTCCTGTACATATGACAGGGAGAGCATTTGGGGTTATCAATAGTGTGACAACGACCGCGACAATTATTGGTCCATTGTTAGGTGGATGGTTAGCAACTGTTTTAGGGGTCATTCCAACATTTATTATAACAGGATCACTATTGATCTTGATTTCGATCATTGGCTATACTTTAAAAAGCAAAATAGAGCGAGGGAAGATAGATGTCTCCGAAAGTCAGCAAGGAACACATGGAGCAGCGACGAGCTAGCATATTAAATAAAGCAAAAGATGTTTTCATACAACATGGTTATGAACATACAACGATGAAACATATCATGGATGCAGCCAAAGTAAGTAGAGGTGGTTTATATCAGTATTTTTCTAACAAGGAAGATGTATTTGAAACCATTCTTGAAGATGAATTACAGGTGTATTTAGATGAACTGGAGGAAGTGTTACAAGAAAAAGTCCATTCTCATTGGGATTTGTTATTAGGAACCATATATGGTGAGGAGAGACAACCAAATGATGAAATGGATCCTTTAGCACCTTCAAAACTAGAGTTCTTTATTACGGGAAGAAATAATAAACGCAGAAGAGAATATGGCAAGGCTCGATATTATAATGGATTTAAAATATACAGTAATATCATAAAAAAGGGCCAACAAAATGGTGAATTCAGCACGAAGTTTGACAGTGATGTCATTGCTAGATCCATCATTGCGTTTATAGATGGATTAGCTTTAGATCATTCCATATTACCGAAAGAAGATTTGAAATTGGAGCAACAGTCGGCTTTATTTATGGATTATTTAAAAACAACACTCGGGGTAGAGTGATAGTGATCAACAATGTAAAAAATGATCAGTTCAAACAAAAAACCTCTTCAATCGTATTGAATTGAAGAGTTTTTTTAATCTTGTTCTTGGATTATAAACTACGTTTTTGTCTTTCCTTCCTTCTGTTCTTCCCAAATTTCATCAAAGGATTCAACCTTACCGTGTGGTTTAGGATTTTCTTTTTTCATTTTAAATTCATTTTCTTTACTTCGGTTCGTTTTTGCCATTTCGTATAATCTCCCTATGGTCAGTTTAAATTGACAATTACTCTTTACTTTATGAAGTATCTTTATTATGGCAATTTTCTAAAAGAAAGATTCACTTTAAATTTTGTGTTTTTGGCATCTTTTACACACTTTTAAGTTCTCTCCTTCTTCGTTCACAATATCATAAAGTAGTTTAATACGAGTTGCATTACATATAGGACATGTTCCTCTGCTTCTAGTTGGTATTTTCCACAAAGCTTTTCCGCGTTTCGATTTTGCCACGACGATCCTTCCTTCCACATTCGTTTTTACAATCCTATATCATGTTTATGTTAATAGGTGATTTTTAGGACACTGAAAACAATTCATTTTAAGATACTTATAAAGATTTCGAAAAATAAAAAACTTCTTCAGAAAGATATCTGAAGAAGTATGAATTGAACATTAATGATTATGCTTTTTTCAGCAAGTGTTCATAAGCCGAATAATCAATTTCATTTTTCTCAAGAAATGAGATTAAACTTTTGTAATCTCTCCTTGGTGTTGCTAATATATATCCTTCTACACAATGATCACGAGTCACTTCTGAAGCATTACTTTCTAGTGCAACTTGTCCAATTTTTGCAGCAATTGAATGCTTAGCTATATCACGAAAAGGAGTTGGAACAGGTGAGACTAACTGTTCTAGAAATTCCTTTGATTCATCCGTCCATAAATGTCTGCTTTTTTCAACATAATGATTTTGCCAATCTAATTTCGATTTACCGTCTGCTTGAGGGAGTACTTTCAAGAATTTTCTAAACATGAAGTATCCACCAATAGACATGAAACCGATTAATATAAAGACCCATATAAAAATAAACCATGAGAAACCTGTTGACATTCATTTCACCTCATAAAATTACAAATACTACTAGAAGTTATTCAAAAAGTCCCCTTTTGCCAGCACAGGACGTGCTGGTACTACATTAGTCACATGGAAGTGACTGGTTTTCAGTAGTGATCACGAACTGACTCTAGGAAGTGACTTCGACATCGAATATTGCACTCACATTTGAAGTCCGGTGCTCATGTAACAATAACTACACTCCGCTCCGGCTTCTTCATATTTGCACAATCTTCTCGGTGCTGAAAACTGAACTTTTTGAACATGTAACTAACAATAAAGTATATCTTATTTTTAAACAAAATTCGAGTGAAGTCTTTTTTGTACTTGTATGAACTTTTCGTTAATCGGTGAGGCAGCTCATTCAAGCTGTTAAACGATGTGTTACAATAATGTGAAACAGTACGATCTGAACAGTATTCTATTGAGAGGTAAATGTTAATGAGAAAAATAATTATCGTAGCTCTTTCGATGGGTAGTATCATAACCATGATTGTATCCGCTTATTACATTATTAATATGTATAATGATAATTCAATCCTATATTTGGAACCAGATGAAAACGATTTTAATAAATATAGAATTGTTTTAATTTCCGATCAGTTGGGAAGTGTTTCTTGGGATGAGCTTGTTGACGGTGTAAGCTATATTGCACAAAATAATAATACCGATCTGAATATTTGGGGAACATATCGAACGAATCAAAATGAAATCATTAAACAAATTGAAATGGCTATCGCATCTAAAGTGGATGGTATTCTCGTTCGAGGTATCGATGATCCTGATTTTAATGAGGTCGTGAATCAAGCATCCATAAAAGGGATACCTGTAATTACAATAGCTTCAGATGCACCAGATAGTTTAAGAAGAACTTATGTTGGGGTAGATCATTATCAAGAAGGCATAAAAATCGCAGAGTATTTACAAAAAACAATCGAATTGCCAGCTAATGTTTGTTTCTTAGCTGGAGAAGATTCCATCAACTTGCAAGAAATGAGACAAAGAGGTGTCATGGATACCCTAATAACAAATAAAAAGATTAAAATAGGAAATCCCTATGTTTTTAATGATAGGCTAAAATCTACATTCCAAGAATCAGTCTCTTTATTAAATGAGAACCCTAGTTGTAAAAATATCGTTGCTTTAAATGCAGGTGGAGCAAGTCAAATTGTAAAAACAATTAAAACAAGATCTCGGATTGAAAACTATAAGATATACGCTTTTGATGACAATACAGAAATAAGAGAGTTAGTAAAAAAGGGGATTATTCAGGCGACAATTGAACATCATCCAAAAGAAATTGGAGTAAAAAGTATGGTGATGATGCTAAAATGGTTAGAAGGTAAGGAAATACCACTTGAAAAAAACCACTACACTCCTAGTAAAGTCATAACGGAGTTTGATCTATGAAAACAATTCAGAAAAAAATCATACTGCTGTCATTGTTTATATGGATGATGATGTTGGGTATTTGGTTATTTATGAGTTATCATAATCAAAAAACGATTGAGCAGTATAATCAAATATTACAAAGATATTTATTAATGAATCAAGTTTCAAACCTAAGTGAAAACTTAATTGCTACATTACATGAGTACATATTAGAAACATCTGAAGAGCAACTTGTATCTTATGAAAATAAAAAATTGGAATTACAAACTACATCTGTTCAATTGAATTCATTGAGAAACACTAATAATTATATGGATTTAATCAATTATGAAAATATGATTAGGAGCCAGATAGAATCAACAGAGTTAGCTTTGATTTCTTTTCAAAATGATCGTTTCGAGCTAGCTACATCTCATTTGGATCAAGCAACCAAAATATCAGATTACATTGAAGAGATGACACTATCTATTTTAGATCACGAATTAAAGACATATCATCAATTTTATCGATCCATTATTGAACAAAGTACGAACCTAGAAAAAATGGGTTTTTGGATCTTGTTGATGGCTTCCTTTTTGTTGTTGTTATTTTCCTATCTATTCGCGGGAAGTATCACACGTCCAATTCTTAAACTAACTCTGGCAGTAAAAGAGATATCTAGGGGTAAGTTTGATAGGCAAATCAATATCAAAAGCAATGATGAAATTGGGTTTTTGGCTAATGTGTTTGAACGTATGCGCACTGATATTAAAAAATTAATAGGTGAAATGAAGGAAAAGGCTAAAATTGAACGTGATCTTAATGAACATAAACTACTGTTAAAGGAAAGCGAACTTAAAAGTCTGCAAAGTCAGATCAACCCTCATTTTTTGTTTAATACTTTAAACACAATATCGAAAAAAGCTTATTTAGAGGAAGCTTATGAAACAAGTGATCTCATTACTTCTGTATCCAATTTATTGCGTTATAATTTAAGACAGATGGGCACGACGGTCACAATTCTTGAAGAAATGAAAGGGGTACAGGAATATTTAGCGATTCAAAAAGCAAGATTTTTTGATCGTGTCCAGTACGATATTGACATTGAAGGTAAATGTTTTTCTTTTGAAATTCCTTCTTTAACGATTCAACCCTTTGTTGAAAATGCATTCATTCATGCTATAGAACCATCTGAAGAAGGTGGAGAAATACATATTAAAATTAAGGATCAACCAGAGCATGTTTTGATTTGTATAGAAGATAAAGGGAAAGGAATGTCACAGGGAAAAGTGAACGAAATTTTAAAGGGAGAATCTTCAAATCAATATGAAGGGCATTCAACTGGAATCGGCACAAGTAATGTGATTAACAGATTGAGATTACACTATGGTATTGATGATGTGATTCAAATTTCAAGTATTCCAGAAAAAGGGACAAAAATAACATTGCAGCTCCCAAAAAGGAGAAAGGATATTAATGAATAAAATTCTCATTGTAGATGATGAAGCGATTGAAAGAATGGCATTGCAGAAAATTCTTGAAAAGCATATTGCTAATATTCAAATCGTTGGACAAGCTAGCAATGGTAAAGAAGCAATTGAAATGGCTAAGGAACTTGAACCTGATCTTATATTCATGGATATTCGAATGCCAGAGGTGGATGGTTTAGCTGCAGTTAAAACTATTAAACAATTTGCCCCTTTTGTCAGATTTATTATGGTATCTGCCTACGATACTTTTGAGTACGCAAGAACTGCATTGAAGCTGCAAGTTAAGGACTATATTCTCAAACCTAGCAAACCTGTAGATATAGTTCATGCTGTTCAAAAAGTATTGGATGAAATGGACATTGAAAAAAAAGAGAAGGAGGTTCAATTGCAGAGCGAGGAACGTCTTGAAAAAATATTGCCAATTGTAGAAGCAGATTTAGTTACACAACTTTTGTTTGAGCATATTCATGTCATGCAACTTGATGAAATGATAGAAATATTAGGTATGGTTGAAATCCAAAATGCGTATGTACTTTTGTTAGTAGTTCAAACCGAAAATTTTGAGAAAATGGAACCCATTCCTTTATTGGAATTATATCGTGAAGTCAAAAGCTTTTATCATCAGGAGGAACAGGGTTTTGTAGGTGCTTTGTCAGGTAAACATATTCCTATCATTGTGATCCCAAAACCTGAAAAGACGTATCGTTCTCATGCTTCAAGTTTAATCAGGAAATTGCTTAATTTTTCAAATCGTTTTCAAGGTATTCATTTTTTCATCGGGGTTGGAAAGCCATGTGTTCAAATCGAGCACATTCAAAATTCATATCATGAGGCTTTATTAGCATCTGCAGATTTAGACTTGCCAACCAAACATCTCTTTTACGAGGATTTAAAAAAATTAAATGCAACATCAAATACGTTAGATTTAGACCTGGAAAAACGAATGTTGGAAGAAACAAGGAAAGGAAATGTTCATCCATTACCTGAACTAATAAATCAGCTCATTATAAACTATGCATCCAATAAAAAACCTCAAATCGAAATTCAACAAAGAGTATTGCAAGTACTATGGTTAATGAGCCGAAGTATGAATGAAATGGGTTTTGAAGTGGAAAGTCCAATTTATTTAACAAAAATTGAAAGTATACAACAATTAAAGACAGAAACAAATGTGATTTTGAGAAAAATGATCGAGCCTATAGAAAAGATGAGTGCTGGGGTTGAACCTGATTTATTATCAAGAATGAAAAACTATGTTTACAAAAATGCACATCATGAGATATCTTTAGAAATACTCGCAGAATTTGTTGGATTCAGTCCGTATTATGTTAGCAAACTTTTTAAAGATCAGTTGGGGACAAACTATATTGATTTTCTCACACAATGTCGACTTGAACGTGCTAGGGAATTGATGACAGATCCCCAAAGAAGTTTAAAAGAAATTACATATGAAATAGGATATAAGGACCCGAATTATTTTAGTAGAGTATTTAAGAAAAAATATGGCGTTTCACCAACAGAATTTAGAAATAAAGTTTGATATCTTATTAAAAAGTGATAAGGGTTTATATTCTTGTAAAAACACCAGTGGTTAGTTTAATAAAACTTCCATAATGGTGTTTTTTTATCTTGTATGAACTTCACTTTATAGGGTGAACATAAAAAAGTGCTGTATATACCAATAAAGTACAGACGATTATCTCTCACAAACAATATATTTCTTGGTAGTCTTAAAATTGTAAATACTTATATTAAAAAGGAGAGGTAGAATGAACACAAAATTCAAGAAGGTTGGGGTTTTATTACTAGCGTTAGTTTTTGTATTTTCAATAGCTGCGTGTGGTAATAGTGATAATGCTACAGATACTGGAAGTAACGAAGGGGATAAAGAAGTAAGTGACGATAAGATTGTAATCGGTTTCTCTATGGATACATTACAAGAAGAGCGTTGGCAAAGAGACCGTGACTTCTTTGTTGAAAAAGCAGAGGAGTTAGGTGCAGAAGTATTAGTACAATCAGCAAACAGTGACGATGCAAAACAAATTTCTCAAGCTGAAAACTTAATTAGTCAAGGGGTAGACGTTTTGGTTGTAGTTCCTCATTCAGCTAAAGCAGCAGCGGCAATTGTTGAAAAAGCACATGAAGCTGGAATTAAAGTTCTATCTTATGATCGTTTAATCAAAGAAGCGGATGTAGATTTATATGTTTCTTTTGATAACGAACGTGTAGGTGAAATGCAAGCTACAGCTATCGTAGAAGCTGCACCAACTGGTAACTATGTACTAATCGAAGGTGCAGACACTGATAATAATGCACACTTATTTAAACAAGGTCAAATGAACATTCTTCAACCTTTAGTTGATAAAGGTGATATTACGATCGTTTATGAGCAATTTACAGAAGGTTGGGACCCTGCGAATGCATTAGCAAATATGGAAAATGCTTTAACTAAAAATGAAAACAACATCGATGCGGTTGTTGCTGCTAATGATGGTACAGCTGGTGGCGTTATCCAAGCGTTAGACCAACAAGGATTAGCAGGTCAAATCCCCGTATCTGGTCAAGATGCTGAGCTTGCTGGTATTCAAAGAATTGTTGAAGGAACACAAACAATGACGGTTTACAAGCCAATCAAAGATTTAGCTTACCATTCTGCTCAATTAGCAATTGATTTAGCAAATGGAAAAACTCCGGAAACTACAAAAGTTGTAAATAATGAATTTAAAGACGTTCCATCAATTCTTTTAGATCCAATTCCAGTGAATAAAGATAACATTGATGAAACTGTTATTGCCGATGGTTTCCACTCTCAAGAGGATGTATACGGGGAATAATCCATATTTAATTTAGCGGGGAAGATGAAGGGAGTTACTCTTTCATTTCCCCCCCTTTTTTAGAGGATAGGAAAGTCTGAATTCTATCCTCAAAAAAAGGCATGAATTCTAATAAAGATTTTCTCAATTACTCCAATACAAGCTTTTTACTCATAGGTCTTGCTCAATAAAGTACATTCCACAATCTTCTAGGTGGAAAACGAAATTTTTTGAACAAGTACTATAGCAGGGGGGAGAACAAAAATGACAATTGCGTTAGAAATGAAACAAATCACCAAAGAATTTCCTGGTGTAAAAGCTTTGGACCAAGTGACATTTAAAGTGAATAAAGGCGAAGTACATGCATTGTGTGGTGAGAACGGTGCGGGTAAATCGACGTTAATGAAAGTACTAAGTGGGTTATATCCTGAGGGAACTTATGAAGGTGAAATACTAGTAGATGGGGATAAAAAAGCTTTTACGAATATTAGAGATGCAGAAGAAGCTGGTATTGCTATTATTTATCAGGAATTAGCATTAGTTAGAGGTATGACCGTAGCAGAAAACTTATTTTTAGGAAATGAACCTCAAAAATTTGGTGTTATTCAATGGGATTATGTCTACAGTGAGACTGAAAAATGGTTAGCTGAAGTAGGATTAGCGGGAATTAAACCAGATCAAATTACTGGAACACTAGGAATTGGTCAGCAGCAATTAATTGAAATAGCAAAGGCGTTATCCAAAAATGCAAAAATATTAATATTAGATGAGCCAACGGCTGCACTTACAGAAAAAGAAGTTGAGATCCTATTAAACATATTAAGAGAGTTTAAAAAGCGCGGAGTAACTTGCATTTATATTTCTCATAAGTTAAATGAAGTTTTTGATATAGCTGATTCCATTACGATATTACGTGACGGGCAAACAGTAGCAACACATGATACTGCTGAAATTGATGAAGATAAGGTGATTTCATTAATGGTTGGACGTGAATTAACAGAAAGGTTCCCACGAGTTGAAGCCAATCCTGGAGATGTTGTGTTATCTGTTAAAAACTATTCAGTGAAAGACCCTGATCAAGTAGGTAAAAATCTGATTGATAACGTGTCCTTTGAAGTAAGGAAGGGCGAAATACTAGGAATCTCTGGTTTGATGGGTGCGGGTCGTACGGAGCTTGTGATGAGTCTATTTGGTACCTATGCTGGTTTAACTAGTGGTGAAGTTGAAATTGATGGTGAGAAAGTCAAGATTAAAAATACTGAACATGCTATTAAAAAGGGGCTTGCGTTAGTTTCAGAAGATCGAAAAAAATATGGTCTGGTACTGGGCATGAGCATCCAAAATAACATTACTTTGCCAAGTTTAAAATGGATTTCACCATATGGTGTGATTAGTGAAAACGAAGAAATCAAACATTCAAAGTTATATCATCAGTCTTTAAAAGTTAAAGCTCCTTCTGTAGAAAGTATTGTTGGAAATTTAAGTGGTGGAAATCAACAGAAGGTTGTCCTTGGTAAATGGTTAATGACAGAACCAAAAGTATTAATTGTAGATGAACCTACACGTGGTATAGATGTTGGTGCTAAGTTCGAAATTTATAACATTATGAATGAACTGATTAAAAAAGGTGTGGCTATTATTATGATCTCATCCGAACTGCCAGAAGTATTAGGAATTAGCCATCGTGTTTTAGTATTAAATGAAGGACAACTAACGGGTGAGTTTGATTACAAAGATGCAACACAAGAGAAAATTATGGTAGCAGCCACGGGAGGTAAGTAAAATGAATACAAATACTACTCAGTCATTGAAAAAGAAACAAAAAATACAATGGGTCAAATTTGATCTTAGAGCCTATACGATGATCGCTGCTTTAGTTTTGATTTGGATATTGTTCACGTTTCTTAGTGGTGGTAGTTTCATAGAGCCAAGAAATTTATCTAATTTATTTAATCAAATGTCAGTTACATCTGTATTAGCAGTCGGAATGGTATTAATCATTGTAGCAGGACATATTGATTTGTCCGTTGGTTCATTAGTAGGTTTAACAGGTGGAGTTGCCGCGATTTTAAATTCAACGTATGATTGGAATGCCGTTGTTGTGTTTATTGTAACCATCGTTTTTGGTGCATTAATTGGATTATGGCAAGGCTGGTGGGTTGCATATCGAGCAGTACCCGCTTTTATTGTAACACTTGGTGGTATGCTCATATTTAGAGGACTATTGTTAGGAATTAGTAATAGTCAGACGATCTCTGGTTTATCTGATGGATTTAAATTAGTAGGTACGGGGTATGTTCCTGATGGTTGGGGACTATTAATCGGGATTTTGGCGATTGGTGTTTTTGCCTTATTATTAGTTCTGAAAAGAGTTTCTCGTAAGAAATTTGGTTTTGATATAGAACCTATGGTGCTAAGTTTATTGAAAATTGTTTTAGTATCTATAATAGTCCTTACTTTTGTACTAGCTATGAATAGTTATAAAGGGATACCTATTCCAATTTTCGTTGTGATTTTCTTAGCAATTATTTTTACATTTATTTCTAAAAATACGGTATATGGAAGACAAATTTATGCGATTGGTGGAAATCCAGAAGCAGCTCGTTTATCGGGAATTAATATTAAAAGAAGAACATTGATGTTATTCGTGTTAGGAAATACATTAGCTGCTATTGCAGGTATTTTATTAACAGCTAGGGTTGGATCTGCAACAGTAAATGCTGGTAATATGTATGAGTTGGATGCAATTGCTGCTGCAGTAATTGGTGGAACTAGTTTACTAGGTGGAGCAGGAACTATTTCAGGTGCGATTATCGGTGCATTAGTTATGGCAAGTCTAGATAACGGCATGAGTATGATGAATGTTGAAACGTTCTGGCAATATATCGTTAAGGGTGGTATTTTGATCCTAGCGGTATGGATGGATATTTATAGCAGACAAAGGAAAAAAAGAGGGAATCGAAAACCTATAAAAATGAAGCAGTTCTTCAGCAGTTTAGGCGGAAGATTTTCACCAAGTTCAAGCAAAAACATAGCCAAAAAGTGAGCGAGGCTGGGACAAAACCCAATTAAAATGAATAAATCGCATGAAATTAATTTAATAATCCTTGATTTCATGCGATTTTATTTATGCGTATTATGCAAAAATCAGTTAGTTTTTAACTTATGTCCCAGCCTCATTCACTCTATTAGTTTGAAACTTTCTGCTACTTTAGCTAATTGGGCGAAGATTAATCATACCTTAGAGAAGTAACTCTAGTGATTTTATCTCATCAAATGAATAAATCATTGCCCATAAGAAATATAGTGTAATACAATAGGAAGAAGAATTTTTTTGAAAATTTCTATTTCAGAATGTGGTCAGAAAGACTCATCCCCTTTTTGAAGCATTGCTGATGAAAAAATGGATTAGCGGGAATTTTTGGTCTTATATAGTCTTTTTTTGATAAATATTTAAAATAGCGGGAATTAATGGACTTATTTTTGTGTTTTTCGCTAATTTTGATGTGATTTTTGATCAATTCCCTGATTTAAGACCATAAAATACCTCTATTTTCTTAATTTTGTAAAATTAATCAATATAAGACCATAAATTCCCTTTATTTATATAAATACAACTTGAGTAGCATAGAGGATGTGGAAAAAATCACTGAAAGAAATGTTTTGGTTCAATGAAATCATTTGATATGAATACAGTTTATATTAAAAGCTGGATTTCACGTCATAAGGTAGGTGTTATGATTGAGTAATAGTTTACAACGTCCTAAAAGATCACTTGCTACGATCAGTATGGGTTTGGCGATGGCTATTTTTGGTTCAATTGGGTTTGTAGCAGTACAAACGAGACTTCAAGCTTTTGAATTAGTTTTTGTTCGTTGTGTTTGTGCTTCATTATTTTTAGGAGCTTTCTGGTTATTATCGGGTAAATTTAAAAATGAAAATTGGAATAAACGAGAAGTAAAACGTGTTTTATTATGTGGATTAATACTTGTATCTAACTGGGTCTTCCTTTTTAAAGCATTTGAAATGATGTCAATTACTGTCGCCATCTCAATCTATTATTTAGCACCTGTTATCGTTTTATTGTTGGGAAGCTTTCTTTATAGAGAAAAGTTAACGTGGATAGCGATCATTTCTATTTTGATATGTTTTATCGGTACGATGTTAATATCCGGCTTAGGAACGGATACTCCGTTTCAACAATTACTTTCATCAGGACTGATCTTACCTTTCTTGGCAGCGATTTTATATGCTCTGTTAACTCTCCTCAGTAAAGGAATTACTCAGTTATCTCCTTATGCAGTGACCGTAATTCAAACATCACTTGGCGCTATCTTGTTATTTCCTTTAGTTAGTTTTGGTGCTTTTTCTGGACTTCAGGTAAATCATTGGATTGCCATTACGATTATTGGTGTCATACATACAGGAGTGGTGTACTTTTTATTTTTTAGAAGTGTAAGATTTCTTCCAACAAGACTTATTTCTGCATTGGTGTTTTTAGATCCTATAGTGGCTATTTTATTAGATACAATGATCATAGGTTTTCGTCCTAGTGTGTTGCAAATTGTTGGTTTACTCCTTACTTTTGGTGGAATGGTTGTTACTTTGGTTCAGACTGAATCCACAAAATCTACTGCTGAAGCAGGTTAGTTCATTTCCAAAAAATCATATTATTTACGACTCCCTGATGTTCTGTTGTTTCAACAACTGAACATCAACTACCTTACTGGATTGTTTTTTAGTTGAAATAAATACACCACTAAGTACTAAAACAAGACCTACAATTAAGCTCCATTTTAATTCTTCATTAAGTAGTGAATATCCCCAAATTATGGCAGTAGCTGGTATAAGATAAGTTACCATCGTGGCAAATTCAGCGCTCCCTTTTTGAACCAAATAATAATAGAGAATGTAGGCAATACCTGATCCGAATACACCTAAACCTATTAACACAGAGATATTTGTCCACGAAACTAAATGGGATATCGATATTGATTCAGTTGAAAGAGCAACACTTCCACTTCCAAGTGAACCAATAAACAAAGTACAAAAAGTAATCTGATACATAGATAATCCTTTGAGTAATCGTTTAGATAATTGAGATCCAAATGCATAACAAAGGGTAGCGGCGATCATACAAACAAATCCAAGCAAATCCACTGAAATAATATGAACAGGATCGATATCAAGTAAAATAATTAGACCGATTAAACCAATTCCGATTCCTAACCATTGCATACGATTGGTAGCTGCACGGAAAAATACAATACCAACAATAATGGTCCACAGTGGGGTTGTCGCATTTAATACAGAGGCCATACTGCTCGATAATCTAGTTTCACTAAATGCAATGAAGGTCCAAGGAATCGCCGTATTGATTGAAGCCATAATCGTTAACGGAATCCAAGGCATTTTTCTAAGTTCAAAAGGTTTTCGCAATATGAGCATAATCAGAACGATGGTAACTAAACCGAAGGAAGATCTTAGAAAAGCAATCGTCCATGGACCAAAGTCTTCCAGTAATATTTTGATAAAATAAAAAGACCCGCCCCAAATGAGGCTCAGTAATATTAGTACAATAAAGAGTATACGGGGCATTTTTATTCCTACTTTCTATATTTTCTAAGTTAAGGTTTAAGAGGTTATCTCTGCAACATGAAGGCGTTATTTAACCATTAAAAGGTTTTCTTCATTATCCTCACATGATTGACTTGCATTAAATTTAATTTGCTTATAAATGAAAATGATTGTAAATATTGCTATAAAAACCAAAATAATAGGTGATGAAAATGATAAAAACACAAACAATACGAATAACATCATGACTATCATCATTTTCACAATTTTTTGATCAAACAATTTAATAGCAGCTAACAAAGTTACAAACACATTGCTAATAAAAAATACATCAGCAATAGCGACAATTTGGGTTATATTGATCAAATCTAAAAAGGCTAACACAAATACAAAGATATGAAAACAGCTTAACGCAATAATTCCCCCTAAAGGTACATTTGTTTTTGTACGATAACTTAACTTTTTAGGTAAGATACCTTCCTCTGCCATACCACGAATTAATCTAGCCGTACCCCCAATAAATAGAATGATTGAAGATAAACATAAACCAGGTGCAATGAAGCCAATAATCAATCCAGTCAAACTTCCAAATATAGGAGTTAAAATACTTGCAACAGTGATTTGTGAAGCACCAGAAATATTAGGAATATCTGACCATTGTATAGAAGCAGCAACCATTAAACATACAATCGAAATGATAAGTGCACTGAAACCAACCGCTTTTGGTATCGTTGAACGCACATTTTTAACATCATTACTGTAATTTCCAATCACTTCCCAGCCTACAATTGTCCAAAACAATAATAACAAACTATATCCAAATGAAGAGATATCAAAACTTGTTGTAAATAGTTCAGTTTTTGGATATTGAATTAAAGAGGTCAATCCTCCCGAAAATAACAATAATGCAGATACAGATGATAAAACAAAAGCGATTTTACCAATAAATGAAACGTTCAGCAGCAATATCAAAATCGTGATCCCCATTAGAAGGAAAGCGATCCATTTTGTTGATAAAAATCCATCAAAATGAATAAATTGAGCAGCTGTCATTAACACAGCGATCGGACCAAAACATACAGCTCCTATTAAAAAGAAGGAGGTTAAATATTTTATATATTTTCCAAACACATCCTCAACGGCTTGCGTTACTCCAGAGTTACCGGGAAATTTCACACTCAAAGAACCAAATAAAAAAGCAAAAAACCAATTAATCAACATGATTGTTATCCACGATAATATGGCATAATCTCCTGCAACCTCAAAGATGATTGGAGGTAAAAGTATAATACCTGATCCTAAGATAGGACCAACGATGAGACCGTTTAATTGTACTGCATTTAATTTTTTATCAACCAGTTTAATCTCCTCCTAACATGCACAACTTTTTAATTCCTCTGATCTTTTTTAATTTAAGTATGATGAAATCATGATGACCCTCCATTTAATCAAATAAAATTGATTTATCAATTTGAGAAAGGTACTATGTTCTTGAATATCATATATCAACAACATGAACGCTCTTTAATTTCTAATGCCATTGAAATCACCTCGTGAAATATACAATACCATAGACACAACTATCAACGTTAGCTATAATTATTGATAGTAACTATCGAAAAAGGTGATGATTATAAATGGATATAGATGTTTATCGTACTTTTATAGAAGTTGTAAAATGGAAAAATTATACGAAAGCTGCAGATCAATTAGGTTATGCTCAATCCAGTGTAACTACACAAATTAAAAAGATTGAAGCGGCTTATGGAGTTCGAATATTTGAGAGAATGGGACGGATGATGCAATTGACACAATCAGGTGAACACTTGTATCAATATGCCTTAAAATTAGTCTCTTTAGAAGATGAAGCAAAAGAACGTCTTACTTCTAAAACAGAATTAAACGGTTCGTTGTCCATTGGAACAGTAGAATCATTTGCGACATTTGAATTAGTGAAATATTTTCAAGAATTTAATATAAAACACCCTCAAATTAAATTATCGATAGAATCTAATATTTGCTCTGAAATGTATTCAAAAGTTTTAGATGGAACCTATGACATAGCTCTGGTAATGGATCAAACCCTACATCATGAGGACTTGAACAAATTGATTATAAGAAAAGAGGAAATGGTGCTAGTTGGATTTAACAATCATCCATTAGCAACAAAGAAAAGAGTTACTGTTAAAGATTTACAAGGAGAGACGGTTATTTGTACAGAAAAAGGATGTACATATCGTACTATGCTGGAACAAGCATTAAAAAGAGAAGGTGTAATTTGTGGTTCATCACTAGAGTTCAATGGGATTGAAGTGATAAAAAGATGTGTCATTTCTGGACTTGGAATCGCCTTATTACCTAAAATCACAGTAGAAAAAGAGTTGGAAGAAGGATCTCTATCTTTGATTCCTTTAGATGAACCTAGTATAGAAGTATATGTTCAACTTGTAGTGCACAAGAAAAAATGGATGTCGCCTGCTTTAAAGGAATTCATTCATTTGTTAAACCCGTCATATTTTGATATTTTGCATGAATTGCGACAAAGGGACAATAAGAGTACAATAAGTTAATAATAGAAATAGTTTAATAAAAAAAGGTTGTTTATAATTTATAATATAAAAATAGATTTAGGAGAAGATAAATATGTTAAAAATTGGATCTCATGTTTCATTTTCTAGTAAAGGATTATTAAATGCAGCAAAGGAAGCAGAAACTTATGGATCATCGACTTTCATGATCTATACGGGAGCTCCTCAAAATACGAGAAGAAAACCGATTGAAGAGCAGTTTATAGTAGAAGGTAAACAATTGATGGAGAAAAACGATATACATGAGATTGTTGTTCATGCCCCTTACATCATAAACTTAGGCTCTTATAAATCCAATACGTATCAACTAGCTGTTGATTTTCTACAGGAAGAAATGAAAAGGACGGATTATTTAGGCGTTAAAAATATCGTACTTCATCCCGGGGCATATACCGATAAAGATGCAGAATACGGAATTTCACGTATCGCCGAAGGATTAAATGAGGTTCTTGAAGGTACAAAAGAAACGAACGTAAATATCGCACTAGAAACGATGGCAGGAAAAGGAACTGAAATTGGGAGAAGCTTTGAAGAACTTGCCTCTATTATAGATAAAGTACAAAGTAATGAACGATTAACAGTATGTTTTGACACATGTCACGTTCATGATGCAGGTTATGACCTTGTAAATGATCTTGATGGGGTTTTAGAGCAGTTTGATAAGATTGTTGGATTAGATCGAATCGCTGTATTACATTTAAACGATAGTAAAAATCCCCGCGGAGCAGGGAAAGATCGCCATGCCCCAGTAGGTTCAGGGTTTATTGGATTTAATGCGATGAACAACATCGTACATCATGAAAAATTAAAACATCTTCCTATGATTTTAGAAACACCATGGATTGGTAAAGATAAAAAATCTCAAAGACCGATGTACGAAGCAGAGATTGCTTTACTTAGAGGAGATTTAGAAGATCGATTTGGTTCTGAGTTTCTTGAAGATGTTGAAAAAATAAATCACTTTTTTAATAAAAATTCTATAAATGAAAGAGAATTTATAATAAACACATGGGAAATGTTAAAAAGTGATGCAAAATTAAGAAAACAAGATCCTCGTGAACCGATGGAAAGATTGTATGATCAAGTAATGGAAGCAGAGTTGCTTTCAGATTTATCTGAAGAGCAAATCAATCAACGTTTAACAGTTAGTTTTGCTAAAGAAGGAGCGTTATCTTAAAACATGAAGCCACTAACACCTAATTCAAATAAATGGTCAGATAAAACAAGTAAAAATAGAGCTCGCATGTTAATCTCATGCCCAGATCAACCTGGTATCGTAGCATCGGTATCTAAGTTTTTGCATCAACATGAAGCAAATATTGTTCAATCTGATCAATACACGATGGATCCTGAGGGTGGAATGTTTTTTATTCGAATTGAATTTGATTTGCCTGATTTAGAGTCCAAGTTAAATGGATTAAAAGAAGGCTTTGCAATGGTTGCAGATGAATTTCAAATGAATTGGAGAATAAATTTAGCACACAAGAAACAAAAGTTAGCTATTTTTGTTTCAAAAGAAGACCATTGTTTACTTGAATTGTTATGGCAATGGCAAGCAGGAGATTTATATGCGGATATTAAGATGGTGGTAAGTAACCACGATGATATGAGGGAGCTAGTAGAATCCTTTGGGATTCCATATTATCATATTCCTGTGACAGCTGACACCAAAGCTGAAGCTGAGGCAAAACAGCTTGAAGTGACTGAAGGAAAAGTAGATACTATTATTTTAGCAAGATATATGCAAATCATCTCACCAAAGCTCCTTCAATTTTATAAAAATAGAATGATTAACATACATCACTCTTTTTTGCCTGCATTTGTAGGTGGAAAGCCTTATACACAGGCTTTTAATAGAGGTGTAAAAATCATTGGGGCTACTGCCCATTATGTGACAGAAGAACTTGACGGAGGGCCGATTATTGAACAAGACGTGCAAAGGGTAAGTCATCGAGATTCCGTAGATGAGCTAAAGCGCATTGGTAGACATATTGAAAGAATTGTTTTAGCAAGAGCTGTTTCTTGGCACGTAGAAGATCGAATTTTAGTTCATGAAAATAAAACGGTTGTGTTTAACTAGCTATTTTTTATTACATTAATAATTTCAATTTTTAAAATTCCTGTAACACACTTTATTGATTTAAAGTAGAAAAGATTATTTTCAAATGTTACAATTAATTTTGTCATCTTAATCAAACAGATAATAACTTATCTCAGACTTAAGCATTTTAAAGAGATAGTTACAAATAATAACAAGCTTATAATAGAAAATGAAACTAGGAGGATTTTATGATGAGTCAAACACCAAATATAGAAACATTAAGTGTAAATACAATTAGAACATTAGCAATCGATGCAATTGAAAAAGCAAATTCAGGTCATCCAGGCATGCCAATGGGAGCGGCACCGATGGCTTATGAATTGTGGGCAAAATTTATGCAGCATAATCCTGATAATCCAAAATGGATCAATCGAGATCGCTTTGTACTATCTGCTGGACATGGATCTATGTTATTGTACAGCTTACTTCATTTAAGCGGATATGATCTTCCAATGGAGGAAATTAAGAACTTCCGTCAGTGGGGGAGTAAAACACCAGGACACCCAGAGTTTGGTCATACAGCAGGTGTTGATGCGACAACGGGTCCACTTGGACAAGGTGTAGCGATGGCAGTGGGTATGGCCATTGCAGAAACTCATCTAGCGGCAACATACAACAAAGATCAATTTAATGTGATTGATCATTTCACTTATGCCATTTGTGGTGACGGAGACTTAATGGAAGGAATCTCTAGTGAAGCGGCTTCCTTAGCAGGACATTTAAAACTAGGAAAGCTCATTATGTTATATGATTCCAACGATATTTCTTTAGATGGAGATCTTGATCTATCTTTCTCTGAAGGTGTGACTGCTCGTTTCGAAGGTCATGGCTGGCAGGTATTACGTGTTGAGGATGGTAATGATTTAGCAGAAATTAATCATGCGATTTCACAAGCGAAAGCGGAGTTAAATAAACCAACCATCATTGAAGTAAAAACAGTGATTGGTTTTGGAAGTCCAAATAAACAAGGTAAAGGTGGTAAGGTTGGTCCACATGGATCTCCATTAGGTTCAGATGAAGTAGTACTTACGAAAGAAGCTTACGGCTGGCCGAATGAACCCGATTTTCATGTGCCTGACGAAGTAAGAGAACATTTTGCTTCACTTAAAAACAATGGTGTAGTAGCGGAAAAAGCATGGAATAACATGTTTGATAAGTACAAACAACAATTCCCACAGCTGGCGCAGCAATTCGAACAGGCAGTAAATAATGAACTTCCTGAAGGTTGGGATGCAGATTTACCTTCCTACACTCCTGAAGACAAAGCCATTGCATCCAGAGTAGCTTCTGGAAATGCTTTAAATGCATTAGCTAACAAAGTACCAACTATATTTGGTGGTTCAGCCGACTTAGAGTCTTCTACAAATACACATATGAAGGATCTGGGAGTATATACGTCAGCAGATTATAGTGGAAGAAATATTTACTTTGGGGTTCGAGAATTTGCGATGGCAGCTGCAATGAATGGAATTTTATTGCATGGAGGAGTTAGACCTTACGGTGGTACCTTCTTTGTATTCTCAGATTACTTGCGTCCTGCTGTTCGTTTAGCAGCATTGATGAACTTACCTGCTATTTATGTGTTAACACATGACAGTATAGCAGTAGGTGAGGATGGTCCTACTCATGAACCTATTGAGCAACTGCCTGCTTTAAGAGTGATCCCTAATTTAACAGTCATTCGTCCAGCAGACGGAAATGAAACAAGTGCGGCTTGGCGTTATGCAGTTGAAAATACGGGTGCTCCAGTGGCATTAGTGTTAACTCGTCAAAATCTTCCTCAATTAGCAGGAACTAAAAGTGCAAATGAAGATTTAACTCGCGGAGCATATGTTGTATCTGATGCAGTAGATGGAAATGCACAGGCACAGATTATAGCTACCGGTTCAGAGGTTGCTTTGGCAGTAGAATCTCAAAAAGTATTAGCGGAACAAGGGATTCATGTACGTGTAATCAGCATGCCTAGCTGGGAGTTATTCGAGAAGCAGGCTCAAGCTTATAAAGATTCTGTAATCTTACCAAATGTAAAAGCTCGTTTAGCAATTGAAATGGCACAACCGCTTGGATGGGAACGTTATACAGGCGATCAGGGTGATATTCTTGGCATAGATATCTTTGGTGCTTCTGCCTCTGGACCAAAAGTAATTGAGGAATATGGCTTCACAGTAGAAAATGTTGTATCAAAAGTGAAAGCATTGTTGAATTAAATTGAATTCAAACTAGTATACGTAAACCAAAACAACAGGCAAACTGGAACTATACATTCTAGCTGCCTGTTTTTTACAACACTATTTAAATTTTATATCTTGAACAATCTAATGTAGTTGCTTGGACTCTTATCTATAGACAATA
This sequence comes from Chengkuizengella sp. SCS-71B, assembly GCF_040100845.1. Taxonomy (NCBI): domain Bacteria; kingdom Bacillati; phylum Bacillota; class Bacilli; order Caryophanales; family Paenibacillaceae; genus Chengkuizengella; species Chengkuizengella sp. SCS-71B. Next base: position 601,871 of record NZ_JAZHSH010000001.1, read on the forward strand.
AAAAAAGAACGCATATCAATCAGCGTTCTTTTTTTATTAGATCGTTTAATAATATAATTTTATTTTCAAATTCTATAATGTTATTTCTGTTATTTTTGACATCTGTATGCAGTAATAAAAGATGTTCAAATAAATAGGCATAGCGAATTTATTATTCATTGATGTTATTTCTATCGACTCTTGATACAATCTCTTCTGTGTTAGGTTTACGCCTATCTATTTCGCCATGGTCCCCCATGTATACAATAATAATGTTCATCTAATAATCCCGAATATGTTACATAATATAGTCCATCTCTCAAATCCCAACTTTTCTTTTGAATGATTCCGCACCACACATCACCATACCAATCTTCTTCACAATAACCAATCTCATATGGCGCATCTATTAAATTTTCGTAAACTTCAATTGTAGAAGTACCGAACGGTCTATCTACTGCTGCGTATGCCGATGTAACGAATACAGATGTCAGAAGCACCATTGTGAATAATGTAACTAATGTTTTTTTCATAAAAATAACCTCCATAATTTTATGTAATTTATAGTAGATAATACACTTTGAACTCATAAATTAAAAACACCATTTATCCTCATATTTCATCAAGACAAAGGATTTATTCCATTTATTTTCCATAATTAATGTATTTCATAATCACCTTGTGGTATTTATCTCCACCTCCTTCAAAGAAGTACACTTTTCATTTTTAATTAACAAAAAATATTAATTGTTTGTCCATCTTGTGGTATTTATTTCACCTCCTTGCCGTTGTTTCTTTTAAGATTCTCATTATTTCCTAATAAAAAAATTTATTGTTGGAAATGGTATGCAATAATGCAATGATGTCATTACATTATTGCATTTAGTGGTGCAAAAAACAAGTATTAATTTCCCTTTTTTTCTAAATTATAGGTTTTATATACAAAAAATTTTGATATTTGAGTTGTATCTATTTGTACTATAAATCTGTCGTTATGTTATATTACATATAGTCACTATATCAAAATTGTTAATATAAATTAAAATGATAAATGCAAGGAGCATGGAGATGAAGAGTACAAAAGAAAAGATATTAAAGGAAAGTATTAAACTTTTTGCAAAGCATGGTTACGAATTAACAACGATAAGAATGATTGCTTTAAATATGGGTATTAATGAAGTAACGGTTTATCGCAACTTCGGATCCAAAGAAAAAATTCTTGAAGCAGCCTTAAGTAATATAATAACCATACAGTCTGAGATTGGTAATTTTTATAAAAATGAAGTGATCTTTGATTTGGAAAAAGATATACTTAATATTATAAAAATGATTTTAAACACAAATGAAGATAACTATTACTTTATGAAATTTTATATGAGACCAGAATCATTCCAATTTATACCGAATAGAGTGTTAGATGATTCATTTTATGATTATTTAATAAAAATGAAAGAAATGGAAAAAATTGTTGATTTTGATCTTGATTCATTATCTGTAATTTTTTTCTCGATCTTCCAACCAGTATTTGATTTAAAAGAAAATAAGATAGAAGGAGATTTAAATTTACCAAGTAGGGATAAATACCTTGAAACAGTTATGAATTTATTAATAAGAGGGCTAGCACCTATGGGGGATTTACATTAAAAGGAAATACTTCTTATAAGACTTTAACTAAAGAAACAAAGTGTGTTTTAAAATATAAACATGCTTTTTTTGTATTTCAATTAGACCCAGTTAAATATTTGTAATAATGATGGGTTGACTTTAAAGTTCACTATATATTTCTTTTTCACTTTATTATATAGTAGAAATTAATTCTTGCAGGTAACACAACAAATAGATTAACAAACCCATTGGTTATGTAAGATTAAACGTTATTAAACAAATGGATGGATGATACTAACTATATTGAATGGTTACAATTTGGTTCACTGACCACATTTAGAAATCAGGTGAATATACATTGATAAAAGAAATAGATATTACAAATAAAGACATGGCAGAGCAAGTGTTAAAAGTGCAAATCCCCTCTTATAAGGTTGAAGCTGATATGATCAATTTTTATGATATTCCACCTTTAAAAGATTCTATTGCTTCGTTACAAAGAAGTGAAGAGATTTATTATGGATATTATGTTGGCAATGAGTTAGCTGGAGTCATATCATATGAAATTGAAGCTTCAGTCCTTACAATATGCCGCATGAATGTCCATCCTGATTACTTTCGTAAAGGTATTGCATCTGCATTAATAACTTATCTTATTGATTTAAATTTAGATGTGAAAAAAGTGATTGTTTCTACAGGCCGGGATAATAATCCTGCCAAAAAACTATATCTAAAACATGGCTTTACTGAAGTGGCAGACATAGAAGTAGTGAAGGATGTTTTTATAACAAAACTTCAAAGAATAATTTGAACCCAGTATGCTTTTTTCCTGTAACAAATTCATGAATTACGACAGTTAGTGACATATTAGTCTTGTATACTTTTAGTGTATACAGGAAAGGGTGGGTTTGAATTGAGACCATTAAGCGGTAAAGTTGTAGTAGTAGCAGGTGCTACTCGTGGAGCGGGACGTGGGATTGCAAGAATGTTGGGTGAATCAGGTGCTACGGTATATGTAACCGGTAGAAGTACAAGAGGAAATTTATCTTCTATGGGGAGAAAGGAAACGATTGAAGAAACTGCTGAGCTTGTAACTGAAGCAGGTGGTTTAGGAATTCCTTTTCGTGTAGATCATACGGTTGATAAAGATATTGTAGCTTTGTTCGATAAAGTAAAAAAAGATCAGAATGGGCAGTTAGATATATTAGTGAATGATGTATGGGGTGGAGACCCTCTTACGGAATGGGAGATTCCATTTTGGGAACACAATTTGGAAAATGGATTACTTATGCAGGAAAGAGCAGTACACTCACATATTAAAACAAGTTACTATGGAGCTCCGCTTATGGTAAAAAACAAAAAAGGTCTTATTATCGAAATAACGGACGGCACTAGTTATGATTATAGAGGTAATTTATTTTATAGTTTAGCTAAAATATCGGCGATTCACTTAGCTACATCTATGGCTGCTGAATTAAAAGCAGATCATATAACATCCATTGCATTGACTCCAGGATTTTTGCGTTCAGAGGCTATGTTGGATTTGTTTGAGGTAACAGAGGAAAATTGGCAAGAAGGTGCAAAGAAAGACCCGCACTTTATTGCTTCAGAAACCCCATTTTTTGTAGGAAGAGCTGTTGCAGCTTTAGCAAGTGATCCAAATGTACATGAGAAAAATGGAAAATCGCTAAGTTCTTGGGAGATTTCAAGGGAGTATGGCTTTAAAGATATCGATGGAACACAACCTGACTGGGGTAAATATTATGAAGAAAATGTTCTAAATAAGTGAATAAAGTATATCCCACTGAAAGTTTGTTAAACTTATCAGGTTTATACAATCAGAGTTTTATAAAAAAACATCTCTTAGTCCCTCTTTTATAAAAAGGAGGATAAAGAGATGTTTTTGTTTGAAATATTCGAAATATTAAAAATAACTCTATGTATATTTAACATTTTTTATTATAATCAATATTGTATGTATAAATTTCCTAAAATTCGTTTCACATGACAGGAGTGAGCAAAAAAATGGATTTTGATTTAACAAAAGAGCAATTGATGATTAAAGAGATGGTTAGGAAGTTCGCTGAGAATGAAATTGCACCCAAAGCTGAACATGTTGATAAGACTGGTGAATTTCCAATTGATACATTTAAAAAAATGGGTGAATTAGGGTTATTAGGTATCCCTTTTTCAGAAGAATATGGTGGATCTGGTGGAGATACAATATCCTATGCGATAGCAGTAGAAGAAATAGGCCGAGCTTGTGGGAGTACTGGCTTAAGTTATGCTGCTGCAATTTCTCTAGGGGCAGCACCAATATATTATTTTGGAACGGAAGAACAAAAACAAAAGTTTTTAATTCCCTTAGCATCAGGGGAGGCTTTAGGAGCCTTTGGATTAACTGAACCTAATGCAGGTTCTGACGCAGGAGGTACTAAAACGAAAGCGGTTTTAGATGGTGATGAATATGTAATTAATGGAGAGAAAACCTTTATTACGAATGCTGGCTTTGCTAAGACCGTAATTGTAACCGCTGTCACGGGAAAAGATGATAGGGGTAAAAACATCATTTCCGCACTTATTGTTCCTACAGGTATACCTGGTTTTCATATTACTAACAACTACGACAAGATGGGAGTTAGAGGTTCTAATACTTCACAATTAGTTTTTGAAAATGTAAGAGTACCGAAAGAGAATATACTTGGTGATCCTAATAAAGGATTTAAACAATTTCTTTATACTTTAGATGGTGGTCGCATTTCCATCGCAGCTTTAGCACTTGGAATCGCTCAGGCTGCTTATGATGCCGCCTTTGAATATGCAAAGGAAAGAAAACAATTTGGAACAAGTATCTCCAAATTTCAATCGATTCAGTTTAAGTTTGCTGATATGGCTATGGAGCTTGAATTAGCACGAAACATGATATATAAAGCGGCATGGTTAAAGGATAATGATCGTCCATTTGCTAAAGAAGCTGCAATAGCAAAATTATTTGCCTCAGAAGCATCTTCAAGAATTACGAATCAAGCCATACAAATACATGGTGGTTATGGTTATATGAGAGAATATGCGGTTGAAAGATATTTACGAGATGCAAAATTAACAGAAATCGGTGAAGGAACTTCTGAGATTCAGAGACTAGTACTATCTAGACAATTAGGACTGTAAAAAGTAGATTTAATCGCATAAGGATGGTGAGTAATACAGATGTTTAAGAAAATTCTTATAGCTAACCGTGGAGAAATTGCACTTCGTATCCTACGTACTTGTAAGTTAATGGATATTCAGACAGTTGCGATTTATTCAGAAGCAGATAAAGATTCTCCACATGTAAAAAAAGCAGATCAAGCTTTTCTTGTTGGAGGAGCAAGAGTTAACGAAAGTTATTTAAATATAGATAAAATTGTTGAGATTGCAAAGGAAACAGGTACTGAAGCCATTCATCCTGGATATGGCCTTTTATCAGAAAATGCAACTTTTGCACATAAATGTGAAGAGGCGGGAATTACATTTATCGGTCCATCACCTGAAGTGATCACTCGTATGGGAAGTAAGATAGAATCTCGTAAAGCAATGGAGGAAGTAGGTATACCCGTAGTACCAGGAATTACTCATCCATTATCTGATGCTGATGAAGCAGTTAAAATTGCGAGTAGTATGGGTTATCCCGTCATGTTAAAAGCTTCTGCTGGTGGCGGTGGTATAGGAATGCAAATTGCTCACAATAGTGAAGAGCTTCAAAAAGCTTTTGCAGGCAATCAAAAACGTGCAACTGACTTTTTTGGAGATGGAGCAATGTATGTTGAAAAATATATTGAAAATCCAAGACATGTTGAGATCCAGATTCTTGCTGATAAATCAGGCAATACAATTTACTTATGGGAACGTGAGTGTTCAATCCAACGTCGTCATCAGAAAGTTGTAGAAGAAGCTCCTTCCGTTATTTTAGATGAAGAAACTCGTTCTAAAATGGGTGCTGCAGCTGTAAAAGCGGCAAAGTCAATTGGATATAGTAATGCTGGAACTATTGAATTTTTAGTAGATTCCAATAAGAATTTTTACTTCTTAGAGATGAACACACGTTTACAAGTTGAACATCCGGTTACAGAAGAGATAACAGGTATTGACTTAGTTGAACAGCAGATTAGGATCGCTGCTGATGAAGTTTTAAAATATACACAATCAGATATCAAACGTGATGGACACTCCATAGAAGTTCGTATTTATGCCGAAGACCCGAAGACATTTTTTCCTTCACCTGGGAAGATTACAAAGTTATCATTACCTGAAGGATCAGAAGTGCGTCATGAATTAGCGATCGAGGAACAATCCGTTGTTACCCCTTTTTATGATCCAATGATTGGTAAGCTAATTGTTAAGGGAAAGAATCGTGAGGAGGCGATTATTCATCTTGAAAATGCTTTATCTAAATATGAAATAGAAGGTATTAAAACGAATATACCGATGCTGCGAGAAGTAATAGCTCATCAAGCTTACAAAGATGGAGACACAACAACAAATTTTGTTTCTAAGTATCTTCAAAATAAATAAGTTTAATATATAAATTAAAGGGGAATTAAAATGAGCAAACTTATATCAAATATGGCAGGAAGTGTATGGAAAATAGTAGTTAAACCAGGAGACATAGTAGAACAGGGCCAGGATTTAATTATCTTAGAATCTATGAAAATGGAAATTTCATTAACAGCTGAATCAAGTGGAGTAGTAAAAGAAATTAAAGTCAATGAAGGTGACTTTGTTAATGAAGGGGATGTTTTAGTAGAGTTAGAATAGCCATTTTGTGCTAAAAACTGAACTTTTTAATGGGCATATGAGGTTTAGGAGGAGGCTAGTATGGTGAAATGGCCGGAAAAGGTTACATTAAAAGAAGTTGGACCTCGTGATGGATTACAAAATGAAAAGGCGTTTATAACAACAGAAGATAAAATCAATTGGATTAATCAATTATCATTAACAGGGCTTAAATATATTGAGATCAGTTCTTTTGTTAATCCTAAATGGATTCCTGCTCTAGCAGATGCTTTAGAGGTAGCTAAGGGCATCCACCGTGTTGAAGGAGTTACTTATGCCGCACTTGTTCCTAATCAAAAGGGACTTGAGCGTGCTTTAGAAGCAAACATTGATGAAGCTGCTATATTTATGTCAGCAAGTGAGACCCATAATCAAAAAAATATCAATAAATCTATGCAAGATACGTTTCCTGTTTTAAGAGAGGTAGTACAAGATTCACTTTCTGCTGGAAAAACGGTCAGAGGTTATGTATCTACAGTGTTTGGATGCCCGTACGAGGGTAGTGTAGATGTTAATTCAGTCTTGAGAGTTTCAGAGACTTTGTTTGATATGGGAATTAGTGAACTCTCTCTTGGTGATACAATAGGTGTGGCTAATCCTAAACAAGTTCAGGAGCTCTTAGAATTGTTGCTCCAACGATTCCCTTCAGAAAAATTAGCAATGCATTTTCACGATACACGTGGAACGGCTTTGGCTAATATTCTAGCTTCTTTAGAAATGGGGATAACGAACTATGATGGTGCAGTTGGTGGACTTGGAGGGTGTCCTTATGCTCCAGGTGCATCAGGAAATTTAGCTACTGACGATTTAGTTTATATGCTTGCTGGAATGGATATTGAAACTGGGGTAGATCAAGAAAAACTGTTTTTAGCTGCTAAATTTATTCAAGAAAAACTAGATCGCATGTTACCAAGCCATAATCTACAAGCAAGATTGGCAATATGATAATCTGTGATTGATCAGGAGGATAAACATGGATAGACAAGTAGTGATCTCAAAGTCACAAGAGGGAATTGCAACTATTAAGTTAGATCGCCAAGCAGCAGCAAATTCATTGTCTCTTCAGATGTTAAATGAACTTCAAGAAGTAATGATGGATATAAAATATGATAGATCTGTTCGATGTGTCATTATAACGGGTGCAGGTGAAAAGATATTTTGTGCTGGTGCTGATCTTAAAGAACGTGCAACTATGGACCCTGTACAAGTTCGTAAAACGGTCGCATTAATAAGAAAAAATATGAATGATTTAGAAGAGTTACCTCAACCTGTTATTGCTGCTGTTAATGGCGTCGCTCTTGGGGGAGGTACCGAACTAGCCTTAGCATGTGATATTCGAATAGCATCAGAGAATGCAAAATTTGGGTTAACAGAAACCGCTCTAGGAATTATTCCAGGAGCAGGTGGAACACAGCGCTTACCTCGATTGATCGGAAAAGGACGAGCGAAAGAGCTTATTTTTACGGCTAGAAAAGTGGATTCAATAGAAGCTGAGAAGATAGGTTTAGTAGAGTATGTAGTTCCGCCAGAGCATTTAATGGATAGAGCAAATGAAGTAGCAATGGAGATCGTAAAAAATGGACCAGTAGCATTAACTCAAGCTAAAAGAGCAATAGACAAAGGTTACGATGTTGAATTAAGTACTGCTTTAGCCATTGAGCAGAACGCTTATGAAATTACGATTCCTACAAAAGACAGATTAGAAGGTCTTCAAGCATTTAAGGAAAAAAGAAAGCCTGTATATAAAGGTGAGTAAATCGACTTATAAAAATTTATCTAGCTATGGAAAAAGAAGCACAGGGAGGTAGGAAAGATGTCATTAGAAGAGAAGTTGCAAGAACGAGTTGAACAAATACAAAAAGGTGGAGCGAGCAAATATCATGAGAAAAATGCTAAACAAGGGAAACTATTTGTTCGTCATCGTTTAGAATTATTATTTGATGATGGTATAGAGCTAGAAGATGCTTTGTTTGCGAATAATATGGCAAATGATTTACCAGCGGACGGAGTTGTCACTGCTGTAGGGAAAATTCATGGTCAAGTCGTTTGTGTTATGGCTAACGACTCTACTGTCAAAGCTGGTTCATGGGGTGCTAGAACGGTAGAGAAGATACTAAGAATACAAGAAACAGCTGAAAAACTACAAGTACCGCTTATCTATTTGGTGGATTCAGCAGGTGCTAGAATTACTGATCAGGTGGAAATGTTTCCAGGACGTCGTGGAGCAGGGAGGATTTTTTATAATCAAGTAAAATTATCAGGGAAGATCCCTCAGATCTGTATCATGTTTGGCCCATCAGCTGCTGGTGGTGCGTATATTCCAGCTTTTTGTGACATTGTCATCATGGTGGAAGGTAATGCTTCTATGTATTTAGGATCTCCTAGAATGGCAGAAATGGTTATTGGTGAAAAAACAACATTAGAAGAAATGGGTGGAGCTAGAATGCACTGCTCTGTCTCTGGTGTTGGAGATATACTTGCTAAATCTGAAGAAGAGGCAATCAGTTTAACTAGGGATTATATTACATACTTTCCCGCAAATTATTCAGATAAGCCATCCGTTAAAGAAGCGATTTCACCAAAGCAATTTGAAAAATCACTTGAAGAAATTATTCCTAAAAACCAGAATGTTCCTTTTAATATGTATGAGCTCATTAATAGAATTATTGATGAGGACAGTTTCTTTGAAATTAAAAAATTATTCGCCTCTGAATTAATTACTGGGTTTGCTCGAATGAATGGGCAAACTATTGCCATCATTGCAAATCAACCGAGTGTAAAAGGTGGGGTTCTATTTCACGACTCTTCTGATAAAGCAGCAAAATTTATTACATTAGCTGATGCTTTCAATATACCACTTTTATTCCTAGCAGATGTACCAGGATTTATGATTGGTACGAAAGTTGAACGAGCAGGAATTATTCGACATGGTGCCAAATTGATTGCTGCAATGTCTGAAGCAACCGTTCCAAAGATATCGATCATTGTTAGAAAAGCGTATGGAGCTGGTCTATATGCAATGGCTGGACCCTCTTTCGAACCTGATTGTTGTCTTGCACTTCCAACTGCTCAGATTGCTGTAATGGGACCTGAAGCAGCTGTAAATGCCGTGTATGCAAACAAAATAGCTGAATTGCCAGAGGAAGAAAGAGCTGCTTTTATAGAGAAAAAGCGCGAAGAATATCGTGAAGATATAGACATATATAGATTAGCATCGGAAATGATTATAGATGGTATTGTTCCTGCAAATTCATTACGTGATGAGTTAGTAAGTCGATTTGAAACCTATATGTCAAAATATATGGTGTTCACTAATCGTAAACATCCGGTGTACCCTGTATAGGAAAGTGATATTATAGGGGATTGTATATCTAGTAGTAACTAATTTTGTGACTTAAGGAGCTATCCTATATAAGAAAAAATATTATGTTTATTTAATTAATAGTTTGAGTTAAGCCATCAAGGGTCATCCATGATGGCTTAACTCGTTTATCTGAGAATGTTCTTTATAAATAGAAACTTTATTTGTAGTGAAAAGTATTAATATACTAGATAAAAAAATGGGAATGATTTTACAAACATATAGAATATTAAAATATACTGGTTTAGTGGGGGAAACAATTTTGAAAAAGAGTATTTTTGGGATAGGTATTGCAATTTGCCTTCTAAGTTTCATAGGTAATTATTTGTTTTTTCAATCAGAACAACTTAAAGAACCTATTTTTTTAAATCACTACTATGACTTTGAGAATTATAATGACAATGATATCAACCTAACATTTTATTATTTAACTAATAAACAAGATACTTTTAGAATCAAAAATGCTTTGATTAATGGTATTGAAGTATATCCAGTTTCATATGGTGGTTTTTCAATGTGGTCTAACAATACACAACAGTATGAACAAGAGTTTAGACATCATTATTTAAAGTCTGTAACTTTCTCAATACCTTATAACTCCATATCATCTTCTGAAAATTTAGAAGAAATATGGTCGATTGAAAACATGATTGTATCCTTTTATGATCACCCAGATATCAATGCGGAGATAGGTAAAGTAAACATTTACACTAAACAATCGGAAAACAGTATATTAAAAACTCAAGCTGTTGGAAGTAGCAACCAGCATAGAGATTTTGTTATTTTGACGGCATTACAGTCGGTGAATATAGGTAACATCTCTGTTCCTTTTGAAGAAAAACTTAAAGATGAAGTAGAGATTAAGATAGATCTAAATCAAGAAAAATTGAAGCAATTAGAAGGTATCAAATCAGGGGGAGATACTCCTGCTTGGTTTGATAATGAAAGAAAAAAAGATGATTGGAATGAATTAGATGGTGTATCTACAAAAGAGCAGATGTTTCCTTTAAATATAAATAAGGGAGATTGGTTGCAACTGCAAATGGCTTTCAATCCGAATCATAAAAGTTATTTTCAATTCGGAATTCGCATTGAAGGTGATACAGAAAATGGGGAACCTTTTGTAGAACGAGTACTTATTAACGATTCTCCACATTTAAGTCAAAAGAATATTAATGAAATTATAGAAGCAAAGCAAGGAGAGGTATCAAAATGAGCCAAGCATTTAACAAAATATTCTGGGGAGTTTTATTCACTTTTATTGATATCCATATCATTATTATAGATATCTTTCCTGACACACTAGGATATTATTTTATATATGCAGGTGTAAAATTGTTACCTGTGTATGTTCCGTCTAGTCAAAAAGTTAAAAATGTAGCCATTCTACTAAGTATTGTGACTCTTCCTACGATGTTTTATCAAAATGTTGTGATCAATACCTTAGGTCAAATCCCGATTTTATTTGAATGGTCAATCTATTACATGTTTCTAGAGCTGGTAAACTTAATTTTAGTTTATTATACTTTTCAGTTGATGATGGACATAGTAAGCAAATGGGGGTTAGAAGCATTAGTTAGAAGAACATCTAAGACATTTACTATTTATGTATCAGTGACTCTAATATTGATTCTTTTTCAAACATTCATGATGAATATGACAAGAGACTTTTTATTCATGTATATCATCATCGCATCTATAGTTGGCATCATTATGGAGATCGCTCTATTAATCTTGTTGCGAAAATATAGAAGCGTTAAAATTGTAGAATTAGTCTAATAACTGGATGGTGGTGGATTAAATTAGTTCCTCATGTTCTGCAAAGAAACTAGAAATTACTAATGAAGCTGCGCCTAATGCTGCAGATTTTGTCCCAATATCTGAGAAGATGATTTCTGTGTTTTTTAAATGGTATGTTAGAGTTCTTTTCTCTACAGTGGATAGTGTAGTACACTTTATCCACGGCTCAGCAGTGCTTAACCGACCTCCAATAATGATTAACTCGGGATTAAAAGTATTTATAATATTAGAAACTCCAATGCCTAAATAATCCCCTACTTTTTTAAATTTTTCAATTACTTGTTGATCTCCTTGAGAAGCTAGCTGAACATATTGTTCGAGTTTATGCTCATCATGAGATAAAGATTGATTCTGATTTAATAGAGCTTTTTCCGAAGCATATAATTCCCAACAACCCGTATTACCACAACTACATTGTTCACCGCTTGCTTCAATCGTCATATGACCTAGTTCACCTGCATAACCTGAGTAACCACGATAAATCTCATTATTTAATATCATCCCAGTTCCAATGCCGATCCCAGCACTAATATATATTAAGTTTTTTATGTTTTTACCTTTTCCATACTCTTTTTCGCCTAATGCACCTGCATTGGCTTCGTTATCAATGACGATGGGTACTTTAAACTCTTCAAATAAAATTTGCTTAAGCCTAACATCCTTCCATCCTAAATTTGGAGCATGTAGAATGGTCCCTTCATCATTTACGATCCCTGGTACACCGATGCCAATTCCTATAATTCCATAAGGACTTTTTGGGGTTTTTTGAATTAAATTACGAATGCTTTCAATTAGAATAGATATAACTTCATCTGTTGAAAGTGAATGAAGAGAGCTTTTTTGTTGAAGAATGATGTTTCCAGATAAATCTGTAATCATAGATAATATATAATTTACACCTAGGTCAACTCCAATTGCATAACCTGCTTGTTTATTAAATAATAACATCACTGGTTTTCTGCCACCGCTGGATTTTCCAGGCCCTGCTTCATATACTAAATGGTTTTCTAGTAGTTCATTAACAAGTGTGGAAACAGTACCTTTATTTAATCCTGTTTTTTCAGAAATCCCAGCCCTTGAAATCATTTCATGATTGACAACTTCATCTAAAACAATAGTTTTGTTCATTTTCTTAATTAAATTTTGATCGCCTGTAATCTTCATAAAACACCTCAAAGTTAAATATTTATTAATATTAACATGAAATGGAAGAAAAATATACAACTTTGTTTATTCAATATACAAAGTAACAACTTAATGGTAAAATAATATAAACTAAGTTCATCTAAGAGAATCTATCTTAATGCACTATTAAACATGTCACAGTAAATTGTGAAAGAGGGATTTTGATTATGAGTATATTTAATAACGTAGACAAAATTCAGTTTGAAGGAACAGATTCCAAAAACCCATTTGCTTTTAAACACTATAATGCTACTGAAATTGTGTTAGGCAAAACAATGGAAGAACATTTAAGATTTGCATGTTCCTATTGGCATACGTTTACAGGAACAGGAGCAGATTCGTTTGGTGCTCAAACGATGCTTCGTCCTTGGAATACTCAAAGTGGAGTGAGTTTGGCAAAGGCAAGAGTAGAAGCAGCGTTTGAGTTTTTCGAAAAATTAGGGATGCCTTATTTCTGTTTTCATGATCGAGATATTGCACCAGAAGGAAATAGTTTAAAGGAAACAAACGAGATTTTAGATAAAATCGTGAATGAAATACAAGATCAAATGAAAACTAGCAAAGTGAAATTATTATGGAATACAGCGAACATGTTTACAAACCCAAGATTTGTTCATGGTGCTGCAACAACAAACAATGCAGATGTCTATGCTTATGCTGCAGCACAAGTGAAGAAAGGTCTTGAAACAGCAGTTCAACTTGGATCAGAGAACTATGTTTTCTGGGGTGGACGTGAAGGATATGAATCTTTATTGTATACAGATATGGAATTTGAGTTAGATAATCTAGCAAGGTTTTATCATATGGCGATTGACTATGCGAAGGAGATTGGTTTTACAGGGCAATTTCTAATAGAACCAAAACCAAAAGAACCGACAAAACATCAATATGATTTTGATGCGGCTACTACAATTGCCTTTTTACAAAGATACGATTTACACCATTATTTTAAATTAAACCTCGAAGCTAATCATGCAACTTTAGCTGGTCATACGTTTGAACATGAATTAAGAGTTGCTCGTATCAATGGCATGCTTGGTTCTATAGATGCCAATCAAGGGGACTTATTACTTGGATGGGATACAGATGAATTTCCTACAGATTTATATTCTGTAACCTTAGCGATGTATGAAATTCTCAAAAATGGTGGATTAGGATCAGGTGGTGTGAATTTTGACGCAAAAGTAAGAAGAGCTTCCATTGATCCAGAGGATTTATTTTATGCACATATTGCAGGTATGGACAGTTTTGCAAGAGGACTTAAGTCAGCTGGGAAATTACTAGAAGATCGTGTATTGGATGGTGTAATTGAGAATCGTTATGACAGTTTTAAAAGTGGCATTGGTTTAGATGTCGTTTCTGGCAAAGCTAATTTCCACACTTTAGAACAATATGCATTGCAAAATAATGAAATTAGGAATAAATCAGGACGATTAGAGCAACTTCGCTCAATCTTAAATGAATATATTTTTTAAAAATAGGATTATGATAAATTCCATTTTAATTTTTATTTTGATTAATTTAGCATACTAAATTATAATTTACATTGTATGATTATTTTAATAGGGGCGATAAAATGAGCAATACAAAAGAGAGAATAGTTAACGCCAGTTTGGAACTGTTCGCAGAACAAGGTTACCAACTAACAACGGTGAAAATGATAGCTAAAAAAGTAGGTGTCAATGAGTTAACAATTTATCGTCATTTCGGATCTAAAGATAAAATACTTGAAAACGTTTTAAGTGTAGTTTCAATTATACAGCCTAATATATCTAATTATTTAAAAAATGATGTCGTCTATGATTTAAAGACAGATTTGCTCAATGTAGCAAAAATATTTGTAAAAATTAATGAAGATTATTATTATTTTATGAAATTTTTATTAAGAGCAGATACAAATCGGATTTTGCCAAATAGAGAATTAGAAATTAAAGAGTTATTTGATGATTATTTTCTTGTAATGAAAAAATTAGGGAAAATAGTTTCAATAGATCATAAATCATTAACCTTATTGTATTTTTCGACCTTGCAAGGTGCATTTTTACTTAAAGAACAATATAAAGAAGAGGGTATATTTTTAGAGCCAACGTGGAGCTCTTATATTGAAACAGTTGTAAAAGTATTGTTAAAAGGATTGGAAGTTGAGTAGAAAAATACTGATGATTAGTAACTCCCTTTGTTAAAAAGGGAGTTTTAAATTTATCCTAGTTGATATGTTAGGAGGATTATTGTGATGAAGTATGTCATTGGTATTGATTTAGGTACAAGTGCAGTGAAGGTTTTACTAGTAAATCAGCATGGTGATGTTTGTGCTGAAAGCTCAAAGGAATATTCGTTAATCCATGAAAAGTCAGGTTATAGTGAACAAAATCCTGAGGATTGGGTAAAACAAACCATTTTTGCATTAAAGGAATTAGTTGATCAAGAGAATGTTAAACCTGAAGATATTGAAGGAATCAGTTTTTCAGGGCAAATGCATGGATTGGTGTTATTAGATGAGAATTATGAAGTGATTAGAAATGCGATCCTTTGGAACGATACTCGCACGACCAAACAATGTGATTTAATTAAAGCTAAACTTAGGGAAAAGTTATTTAAGATTACCAAAAATCCTGCACTTGAAGGTTTCACATTGCCTAAAATTTTATGGGTACAAGAAAACGAAGCTCAGCTTTATGAAAAAACGGCTGTATTCCTATTACCTAAAGATTATTTGCGGTATCGTTTAACGGGGCAAATTCATATAGATTATTCTGATGCAGCTGGAACGTTATTGCTAGATGTTGTGAAAAAAGAGTGGAGTAAGGAAATTTGTGACTTGTTAAATGTAGATATTCATTTATGTCCTCCATTAGTAGAGTCTCATGCTTTTGTAGGGAATTTATTGTCTGAAATCGCTGAACAAACAGGTTTAAAACAGGAGACGAAAATCTTTGCTGGTGGGGCAGATAATGCTTGTGGAGCGATTGGCGCAGGAATTTTAACACCGGGTGTAGGATTATGCAGCATTGGAACTTCTGGTGTGATTTTATCTTATGAAGAAGATCGCAACAGAGATTTTGAGGGTAAGGTTCACTTTTTTAATCACGGGAAAGAAGATGCATATTATGTGATGGGTGTTACTCTCTCAGCAGGACACAGCTTAAGTTGGTTTAAAGACACTTTTGCTCCTTCTGAAAGCTTTGAAGAAGTGGTGGAAAATGTAAATCAGGTACCTATAGGAGCTAACGGACTTTTGTTTACACCTTATATAGTAGGAGAACGTACACCTCATGCAGATGCTGTGATCCGTGGTAGTTTTATTGGTATGGATAGTGCACATAAGAGAGAGGATTTTGTTCGTTCTATTATGGAAGGCATTACTTTCTCTTTAAATGAATCCATTACTTTATTTAGAAATACAGGGAAAAAAATCGATAAGATGATATCCATAGGGGGAGGAGCTAAGAACGATAGCTGGCTTCAGATGCAAGCAGATATTTTTAATACTGTAATATTCAAGTTAGAAAATGAGCAAGGACCAGGCATGGGAGCAGCAATGTTAGCAGCTTTAGGTTGTAAATGGTTTGCTACATTAGAGGATTGCTCAAATCAGTTCATCCAAATTTCAAAAAGCTTTCAGCCTATTGAAGAGCATGTAAACAAATATAAACAATTATATGAAATATATAGAGATATTTATCCTCAGACAAAGGAAATGAATATAAAACTTAAGTTTTTTAGAGAATAGTTGGTTAGTCAAATAATATTAATCGTATGTTGATGTTATATATATACTTATACTCTTGCAATAAACCCGTTATTTAAAGTATG
Organism: Chengkuizengella sp. SCS-71B; assembly: GCF_040100845.1. Lineage (NCBI taxonomy): Bacteria > Bacillati > Bacillota > Bacilli > Caryophanales > Paenibacillaceae > Chengkuizengella > Chengkuizengella sp. SCS-71B. Next base: position 618,426 of record NZ_JAZHSH010000001.1, read on the forward strand.
CTTAAGAGAAAAAGAAAAACGAAAAAAATTAGATTGAGTAGGAGGAGAATCGTTTGAAAAAGTTTCAATTTGATTACAGTAATGCTCAACCATACTTACAACAACACGAAGTCGATAATTTAGAAAATGCTGTTCAATTAGCACACAATCAGCTGCATGAAAAAACGGGAGCAGGATCTGATTACTTAGGTTGGATAGATCTACCTACAAATTATGATAAAGAAGAATTCTTGCGGATTGGGAAAGCGGCAGCAAAGATCCAATCAGATTCTGAAGTACTAGTAGTTATCGGTATCGGAGGTTCTTATTTAGGTGCTAGAGCAGCGATTGAAATGCTCTCACATCATTTTTATAACAACCTGACAAAGGACATTCGTAAAACACCAGAGGTTTATTTTGCAGGGAATAACATTAGTTCTACATATATAACACATTTATTGGAGCTTATCGGAGATCGTGATTTTTCAGTCAATGTGATTTCTAAATCAGGAACTACAACGGAACCGGCAATTGCTTTCCGTATTTTTCGTGAAGTATTAGAAAATAAATATGGTAAAGAGGAAGCGCGAAAACGCATTTATGCAACAACTGATAAGGAAAAAGGAGCTCTGAAAAAGTTATCTGCGGAAGAAGGTTATGAAACCTTTGTCATTCCTGATGATGTTGGTGGGAGATATTCCGTTTTAACGGCAGTGGGATTATTACCAATAGCAACGGCGGGCATTAATATAGAAGATATGATGAAAGGTGCTGCTGATGCACAGAAGGAATTTAGCAATCCAGTTCTGAAAGAAAATGTAAGCTATCAGTATGCAGCGGTTAGAAATGCTTTATATCGTAAAGGTAAGGCAATTGAAATTTTGGTGAATTATGAGCCTTCCCTACATTATGTTTCTGAATGGTGGAAGCAGTTATATGGAGAAAGCGAGGGGAAAGATCATAAAGGGATCTATCCTGCATCCGTAGATTTCTCTGCTGATTTACATTCTATGGGGCAATTTATACAAGAAGGAACTAGAAACCTGTTTGAAACCGTCATTCAAGTTGAGAAACCGACTCATGAAATCGAAATCACTTCAGATAAAGACAACTTAGATGGATTAAACTTTTTAACTGGGAAAACTATGGACTTTGTAAACAAAAAGGCGTTTCAAGGTACGATGTTAGCACATACAGATGGTGGGGTACCTAACTTAATCATAACAATTCCTGAAATCTCTCCTTATTGGTTTGGTTACTTAGCTTACTTCTTTGAAAAAGCGTGCGGTATTAGCGGATATTTAATGGGAGTAAATCCATTTGATCAGCCTGGAGTAGAAGCATACAAGAAGAATATGTTTGCTCTATTAGGAAAACCAGGATTTGAAAAAGAAAAAGAAGAATTGGAATCCCGCTTAACTGAATAAAGGTTTGATGAAGTTATTTAATTAATGTCTTAAATTTATGAAGCGGTTCACTGTTGTGGACTGCTTTTTGATGGAATGGAGGTAATGCAGATGGAATTAGATTTATATAAAACATTGAAACAATCAGGATCAGATGAGGTTGTCATCAAAAAATCTAGGTTTATCGGTCATGCAACACCCGTAACATCTGAGGAAGAAGCGCTTGAGTTTATAGCTAAAATTCGAAAAAAACATTCTGCTGCTACGCATAACTGCTTTGCATATATGGTTGGAGAAAGAGATCAATTTCAGAAACAGTCGGATGATGGAGAGCCAAGTGGAACTGCAGGTAAACCCATTTTGGAAGTAATTAAGAATCAAGATTTGAAAAATATTGCGGTTGTTGTTACAAGATATTATGGTGGAGTTATGCTTGGAGCTGGAGGTCTTATTCGAGCTTATACAGAAGGAGCAGTTGTTGGAATTAAAGCGTCACAACCTATTTACAACAAGCTTCATCAAGAAGTTAACATAGAGGTGGATTATACTTGGCATGGAAAAGTTGAGAATGAATTACGTAATCGTGATATGATGATAAGGGATATTTTATTTACAGATAAAGTAACGCTTGTATGTTTGCCACTTGCTGCTGAAGCTGAGCAGTTCATAGCAAATATGGTTGATTTTACACAAGGAAAAGGGAACGTTACTAGAGGTGAACAGTTATATATTGACCATTCTATTCATGAATAATAACGAGGGCAAACTTATGAACTTTCGATTTTGGATACTCATTGGCATTGTAGCCATATCAGGATTTAATCAAGGATTACTACTTCCTTTAATAGCAATAATTTTTGAAAATGATGGTGTTTCTTCTTCTATTAATGGACTGAACGCAGCAGCTTTATATATTGGAATTTTATTTATTACACCATTTATGGAACCTCAATTAAGGAAATATGGATACAAACCGATTATTATTTTTGGAGGTTTGTTGATTATTATATCCTTGATGTTATTTCCGTTATGGAAAACATTTTGGTTTTGGTTTTTGCTGCGATTCATCATCGGCATTGGAGATCATGCTCTTCATTTTTCAACACAAACGTGGATTACTACAACATCAGAAGCAAATAAACGTGGACGGAATATCTCGATATATGGACTATCCTTTGGAGTTGGATTAGCAGTAGGACCTTTAATGACACCTCTTGTTCAATTCAGTGAGGCATTACCATTTATGCTGTCTTCATTATTATGTTTTATAACTTGGATGCTGATTTTTATATTAAAAAATGAATTTCCAGAGAAAACGAATGATTCTGATTCATTTAGAGAAATGATGAATCGATTTTCAAAAGCATGGAAGTATGGTTGGGTAGCAATTCTACCTCCTCTTGGATACGGCTTTTTAGAGGCTTCGTTAAATGGGAGTTTTCCAGTGTATGGACTACGTATTGGATTTAATATAGAAAATATATCACTTCTGCTTTTTGCATTTGCTTTGGGTGCGATTGTTTTTCAGCTTCCCTTAGGTATGATAAGCGACAAAGTTGGTAGAAGAAATGTACTAATTACGATTTTACTACTAGGGATGATTAGCTTTTTATTTGCTAGTTTACTAGAGCATTCATTATTGGCTCTAACGATTTGTTTGTTTATCGCAGGAATGGTTGTTGGCTCAACATTTTCACTAGGGATTAGTTATATGACTGATTTATTGCCTAAAAATTTATTGCCAGCAGGGAACTTGTTATGTGGTGTAGCGTATAGTGTAGGCAGCTTAGCAGGACCTTATTTTGGTGGCATTGTAATACAATACTTTAGTTCAATCAGCTTTTTTCACATCGTCGCCATTGTTTTGTTTTTATTATTGATTGCGGTCATATCTTTCAGAGAGAAGTCTACTAAATCTGATCAGCTTATTTATAAAAATACCGTGAACAATTCCTGATTTTATTTTCAATATATTTCAATTTTTTATCATATTTTTCATATACAGCCACTATAAGTTACTGTATACTATAAATAAAAACATGTTGTAAGCGATTTCAATTTAAGCAATTGCGATTACTTTAGTTATTGAGAAACCTACTAAGAATTTGAAAAGAAAGAGGTGAATAAAGTTTTAACACTATTTTGAAATCGATTTCAATTAAAGTGGTTAAAATCAAATTTTTTGGGAGGTATACATTTGAAAAAGTTAAGTATGATTTTATTGTCATTATCCCTTATTTTTGTTGTTTTTCCATTAACATCTTTAGGTTTTAATGGTGAAGTGAATGTAGGTCAGGGGAGTTATTCTGAAGTCCTACCTCCAGGTGCAACGAACATACAATCAGCGATATATAAAACTTCGAATGTTACGGGACCAATGCCAACAAACGACTGGTGGAGCTCGACTGCTTTTCAAGCTTACTCCGAAAGACAATACCCGCATCCATTAGCTGTATGGAATCAATCAAATGGTCTAAGAATTTTTAACCCATCCCCAGAAATTGAAGGTTTAAATGGTTTTATCAAAGGCTGGATGGGAGAAACAGATGGGAATGATTTTACAGTTGGACATAGTAATGTTGGTGCGTTCCCAGATACCAAAGTAGATAGTTACAGTGATTGGTTTGTCACTAATTTATTTGCAAGTGGTTCCAATACGATGAAAGTAACTTATGGTCATGGATCTCCGTATGTTTATTTTACTTACTCAGGTGGAAACCCTAGATTAACGTTTCCTGGAACTCCATCAGTATGGTCTGGAAATACTAACAGCCCTGTCTTAGGGATTACGATCAATAATAGACACTATGCTTTATTTGGACCTTCAGGATCTACTTGGTCAGGGATCGGAAGTTCTACATTGACCAATAATTTAAATGGAAACGATTACTTCTCTATTGCCGCGCTTCCAGACAATTCAGTATCAACACTAAATAAATTTACTCAGTACGCGTATTCTCATGTTACAGATACATTGGTATCTTGGTCTTACAATGAAAATACGAGTCAGGTAACAACAACTTACACATATACTACAGTTCAAAAACAAGGGTCTCAAACAGGTACGATCTTTGCTCTATATCCTCATCAATGGAAAAATACTTCAAAATCATTATTAAGTTATACTTATGATTCAGTTCGTGGCATGATGAAGGTGGCAGAAGGGAACTCATTCCAAACGAATATGACGTTTACTGGAGTGATACCTGCTATTCCTGATTTAGGAACCTATGATATGTCTGTTTTAGCTGGATATGTAAATGAGGCTGAAGATGAAGTATATTCTGGTCTTATAGATACGTATTGGGTAGGAAAACGCTTAGGTAAAATCACTACCTTAGCGACGATAGCAGATCAAGTAGGGGATACTACCGCAGCAAATAAGTTTAGAAATGAGATTAAAGATAGATTAGAAGATTGGTTTAAAGCTAGTGAACCTGGTGGAAATTTAGGCAGTACAGAAGTGTTTTATTATAACGATAATTGGGGTACAATGTTTGGTTATCCAGATAGTTATGGATCTGTAACGGATTTAAACGATCATCATTTTCATTACGGTTATTTTATTCGTTCTGCTGCAGAAATTGCAAGGTTGGATTCAAACTGGTCATCAACATCCAATTGGGGAGGTATGGTAGATTTATTAATTCGTGATATCGCAAGTGATGATCGGAACGATAACATGTTTCCTTTCTTAAGAAATTTTGATATTTACGCGGGACATTCTTGGGCTTCGGGTAATGCCAACTTTGGAGATGGTAATAATAACGAATCTTCTTCGGAGGGCATGAACGCTTGGACAGGAATGATTTTATGGGGTGAAGCTACAGGTGATACGGCACTCCGTGATTTAGGGATTTACCTCTATACAACGGAAATGAATGCGATTAATGAATACTGGTTTGATGTGACAGGTCAAAATCATCATGCTGGCTTTAATCGAGAGACAGCGAGTATGTTATGGGGAGGAAAAACCGTTGGTGATGGTGTTTGGTGGACTGGGAACCCTGAAGAAATCCATGGCATCAACTGGCTCCCATTCCAATCTGGATCTTTATATTTAACGCAATTCCCGGCCTATACAGAATTGAACTACAATGCGTTGATTAATGAAAACGGGGGAACAAATTGGGATGCTTGGGAAGATCTCATTTGGATGTATCGAGCGATAGAAGACCCAGCCGATGCATTAAGTCAATACAATGCCAGAGCGAATGTCTTTACTCCAGAAGCAGGGAATTCTAAAGCCAATACTTATCATTGGATTCATAATTTAAATGCAATTGGTACAGTAGATACTTCTATAACAGCAGATTATCCTTTGTACGCTGTGTTTAAAAAAGGAAGTACAATGACGTATATTGCTTATAATATGTCTAATAGTGTGAAAACCGTAAACTTCTCAGATGGGACTTCCATCGTTGTTCAACCAAATAGCTTTAATATTGGCAATGGGCAAGCTGATACTACACCTCCAAGTCAACCAACGAATGTTATCGTTACCACAACCACTTCAAGCAGTATAAGTTTATCTTGGAATGCTTCAACAGATAATGTTGGTGTAACAGGATACGATGTGTATCGAGATGGCAGCTTAGTAGGAACATCAGTCACTACAAGTTATACTGATAATGGTTTAACAGCCAATACGACATATAGTTATACAGTGATTGCAAAGGACGGAGCTGGAAACTCCTCTACTGCAAGTAGTGCTGTTCAAGGTACAACAGATCAATCAAATGATCAGACCCCTCCAAGTCAACCAGGAAATGTAGTAGTCACAGGTACAACATCAGATAGTGTCAGTTTATCTTGGAGTGCATCCACAGATAATGAAGGAGTAATAGGTTATGAAGTATATCGAGATGGCAGCTTAGCAGGAACATCATCTACAACGAGTTATACTGATAATGGTTTAACAGCCAATACGACATATAGTTATACAGTTATTGCAAAGGATGCAGCAGGAAACTCCTCTACTGCTAGTAGTGCTGTTCAAGCAACAACTAGTAATGCTGGATCTGGAAACGTCATTGTTGAGAACGATTACACAATTGAAATGGTGGAAACAAACGCTAATACAGCTTTATTTAAATTCACTCCAACATCAGGAACATCCAGTTTTGTTGATTTGCATTATAAAGTGAACAATGGTGGACAAATCAATGTAGGGACAGTTAATAATGGTGGGGTATGGGAGTATTCTATTACAGGGCTGAATCAAGGAGATGTTATTGACTTCTGGTACACTTATACCATTGGTATGCCAGCATATAATTCACCTCATTATCAATTTACATTTGGTTTTGGAGGTGGGGGTCAGCCAGACACAACACCTCCTACAACACCATCATTAAACTCAACGGGTCAATCAGATACAACAGTAGATCTATCTTGGTCTGCATCAACGGATAATGTTGGAGTTACAGGATATAAGGTATATCGGGATGGATCAGAAGTAGGTTCAACATCTTCAACTTCATTCCAAGATACAGGACTTTCTTCTTCAACCTCGTATAATTACACTGTGATAGCTTTGGATGCTGCAGGAAATGAATCAGCATCAAGTAATACAGTAACAGTAACAACGGACGCTCCATCTGGAAATACGATTATTGTTACAGATAATTATACAATTGAAATACAAAGCTTAAACTCAACAAGTGCACTGTTTAAGTTTACACCAAATGCTGGATCTAACTTTGTAGACTTACATTATACTGTGGATAATGGGGTCCAACTTAATGTTGCGACTTCTAACAATGGCGGTACTTGGGAGTACACAGTGAATGGCTTAAACGCTGGCAGTCACGTAAACTTTTTCTATACATTTACCATTGGAACTCCAGCATATGATACTCCGCATTATGGATATGATCATTAAACTGGGGACTGAATTTATTATTATGCAACAGGAGTGGATGATGTAGCTAAGCTATTAAAAAATACACCTCCAATTGTTAGTCCAGTGTCTAACAATTGGGGTGCACTTCATTACATGAAGATTTTTCTTTTTTCTTAATCTCTTGAACTGAGTATTGTAAGTTGTGCTAAGACATATAACTTATTTTCCTATTATATCTTTTGCATTAAGACGCCCACCTCTATAGGTGGGATCTTTTAATCAGGTGGAGTAGAGTCTCCATCTGATTCCACGACGTTTAAACTTTGTTTAAACGAATTCACTGCAATCCTGCTTTTTCCATGGCTTGATCCCAATTAGGAAAGTAGTAGAGGGCGTTTTTCATTAAATCGGGATGCGCTTTTTTTACACTTTTTTTGGCTAATGTTTCACCATTGTTGTGTAATTGCACAATTTGAGTAAGCACTTCCTCAGGACTCATATTTGCCTCCAATATCTACTTCACATCCTTTTATCATTTTTTACGTTATGTTACCATCATTTCTAAATGGCTCAATAAATATTCAAGTATTTTTTGAACATCATATAATCGTAAAAAACTAGATTAAAAACAGGTACTATTTCAGTGACCTGTTAATATTTTATTTTTTGATAAACACAGCTACACTTTCAATTTGAGATGTGTTCGGAAACATATCTACTGGCTGAATCCATTTGAGATGGTAACCATTCCTTAATAGGTATGAGCTATCTTTTGCCAAAGTTGATGGGTTACAAGAAACATAAATGAATTTTTTTGTTTTAGCTCTTACTACTGACTGGAGTAGTTTATAGTCACATCCAGCACGAGGAGGATCAACAACAATCACATCAGGGCGAAATCCTTGATTCATCCATTTAGGCAGTAAGTTTTCAGATTTTCCTGCATAAAATTGTACGTTATCAATTCCACTTAGCTTTGCATTTTTTTTAGCATCATTGATGGCTTCAGGAATTTCTTCAATCCCACGAACCTCTTTTACATAAGGAGCTAACCATAAACTAATAGTTCCTGTGCCGCAATAAGCATCCACAATTTTTTCATGTCCTCTGATATCAACGGCTTTTTTCACTGTGTTGTATAGTTTAATTGTTTGCTCAGGATTCAATTGGAAAAATGCTCTTGGTGATAATGAGAAATTTACATTTCCTAATGATTCTTTGATTTGTCTTCTTCCCCAAAGGATATTTGTTTTTTTGCCAAAAATAATGGACGTTTTTGCAGAATTAATGTTTTGAGCTATCGTTGAAACTTCTGGAATATTTTCTCGAATTAAATCGATAAGTTGATCCATTTTAGGTACTTGTTCTTTTATTGTCACTAAAGTTAGTTGATTTTCATTGGATTTAAAACCTGTACGTACAACAATTGTTTTTAAAATCCCTTTATTATTCTTTTCATCATAAATAGGAATCCGCAGCTCTTGTACTATTTTTTTGGTTTTTTCAATAATGTGATTGATCGTTGGATGATGAATAGGACATCCAGAGATATCAACTAACTTATGTGATCTTGCAGAATAAAGTCCAGTTTGCACAGAGCCTTTATGAAATCCTACCTGATACTGTGCTTTATTTCTATAACCCCAAGGGTCGTCCATTCCAATTACAGGTCGAATATTTATTTTGGTTTTATCTGTATAACGATTAAAAGATTCTCGAATGATATCCTCTTTTACACGCAACTGTTCTTTGTAGTCTAAATGCTGAAGCTGACAACCTCCACATTCTTCATAAATGGAACAATGAGGTTTCACACGATGTTCTGATTCTTGCTCAATTTCTACTAATTCTGCTCTGATAAAGTTGGGTTGAATTTGTACTACTTTGGCTTTAACTACTTCATTGGGAAGAGCTCCTTCAACAAAAACCGCCTTCCGTTTGTAATACCCTACACCTTCACCATTAATACCGATCTTTTTTATAGTTACAACAAGCAGCTCACCTGTTTTTAACTCTTGAGCTGCAGAGGTTGTAATGTGTTTTTTCTTATTTTTCTCCATGACGATTCTCTCCATTTTTACACTGTATTTGAAATTTAAATTGTTTGTAAATTTATTGTTGATTCTGTTTTACATCATAACAATGATGGAGTGGAAAAACAATGGAGAGGAGGTTAATTTGAATCTACAACCTAAGGTGAAATGTAAATTTTATTTTAATCATATATAAAAATTTGCTTATGTTTAGAAGAAAATATATACTTTATACTTTTTATCTTCCAATTTTCATATTCATTTTTCAGATTTATTGAACTTTTTACTTTAATATAAACTTCCTCATCCTTATTTGGATAATACAATCTTAATGGAACCTCAACCTGATATCCGATCATGTTCTCTTCTATATCTTCAAAATATTGTTCAATTTTGATATTGCCGTCTACTTTCATATTAAATTGTTGTGTTGAAGCAGATTTTTTCCATTTGGCAAAAACGAAATGACCTTCATTGCTAAATAATAAACATAAAACAAATCATCACTCCTATTTTTAAAGGAGTGATGATTTGTTTTCAAAAGATATAAAACCTATTACTGTCGTTAAAAAAACAAGAGTCCGTTATTTCCCTGTTATAACGGACTGTTGCCATGTGAAATAAGTACATTTAATATTTGGTAGAATAGATGTATAATGTACCATTTTTTAACAACATTACCAATATAACATAGTTTATACACTTGTGTAAATAATATTTGTGTGTCAATTAAGTGAAGACTTTACTTAAGATATCACTTCGCTCTTTGTAGTTGAAAAACTTCCTTCCCATTTTTAAAAATAGCTTGCAACAAAGAGAACCAGATAGGGTAGTTGGGTCTTACTTTTTTCCCTAATCCAATTCTTTCTATTTGTTGTGCATACCATGTAGTTTCCAGTAAAGAGATATCATCTATAAGTCTAATACCTGTTTGTTTAGGTTTAATATCTATTTTTTGTATTTTATTTTGGTTTAATAAATTTGGAAGATCTGGACTTACTGCAAAAGGACGGGCTAAACCTATAAAGTCAGTTGCTTCAGAATGAAGTGCATTTTCCATTCCTTCTTTGCTTCTAAAACCACCTGTAACTAGTAGAGGAATATTTACGGATTGACGGAGTTTTTCTGCAAAATCGAGAAAATAAGCTTCCCTTTTTTTAGTGCTCTCCTTAATATTACGACCTGTCATTTGAGGGCTTTCATATGACCCTCCAGAAATTTCTAATAGATCAACGCCTTCTTTTTCAAGATGTTCAGCAACATAGATAGATTCTTCCTCTGTAAAACCAGCTTTCATAAAATCTGCTGAATTCATTTTCACTGCAATAGGAAAAGCACCTGTAGTTTGACTACGTATTTCTCTATAAATTTCAATTAGAAATTTCATTCTACCATGAATATCACCACCCCATTCATCTTTGCGATGGTTGTGCCGAGGGGATAAGAACTGACTAATCAAATACCCGTGTGCAGCATGAATTTGAACACCAGTAAAACCTGCTTTTTGTGCAAGTTTAGCGCTATAACCAAAACGTTGAATAATGTCTAATATCTCCTCATGTTTTAATTCTCTTGGAGGAGCTACAAAACGACCAATATCTCCTTCTAATGGGATCGCTGAAGGAGCAACAGATTCATCCGCCATTCCTTTAAATGTTTGTTTACCTGGATGATTTAATTGCATCCAAAGCTGTGTATTATTTTTAGACCCTCTTTTTGCCCATGTTTCTAAAAAGGGGAGAACATCCTCATTGTCTACAACGATATTTCTGGGTTCTGCTAAGGCTTTTCGATCTATCATTACATGACCAGTGATTACAATCCCTGCACCTCCATCTGCCCAGGCTTCATATAATTTGTATATTTTCTCATTTGGTTGAAAGTGAATGTTTGCAAGTGCTTCACTCATCGCAGCTTTGATTAAACGATTTTTTATGACTGTACCGTTTTTTAATGCAAACTCGTTAAATAATAGTGATTCCATTTTCCATCACGCTCCTAAAGCTTCTTATCGTAATTATTTGATTAAATTTAATTATCGGCATTCAAAAAACTACTTGTTTGAACGTTCATTCAATTTATATTAAAAAAATTTATGCTTTTTTTGATACATATATCTCAAGCATTTTAGCAAAAGTCTCATAAGCTGAATCAGCCTCGAATTCTGGATCAACCATCATTTGCAATGATAATCCATCCATCACAGCGGTAATAATTCTTGCTAGTCCTTGTATGTTTAGTTCTTCACTGATTGGGAGTCTAGATAGTTCATTTATCGTCTGCTCGCGATCCATCATTGAACTTCGAGTTATTTCTTGAGCTCCTCTTTTTGAACGAAGACCAATCGCAAATAGCTCAAATCTTAGACGATGCCACTCTGGTTGATCCATCACTAATTGTTTAGGAACCTGTAACGCTTCATGAATAAAGTTATCAGACATAGGAATTTCAGAAAGCTTTGATAACTCTTCACTATACCTGCAACTTTCTTCATGAAACAACTCAAATAAAAGGTCTTCTTTACTTTCAAAGTAATAATTAATCAGCCCTTGAGCTACCCCAGCTTCTTTGGCAATCTGCTTCATTGAGGTTTTATCATATCCTTGTTCTGCTAACACTCTATATGCAGCATCTACTATTTTTTGTTTCGTATCGATGTCTTTCTTTTTCATTTTTATATGTTACACCTTTCTTGATTGAACGTTCATTCAAACTTATCAGGATAAACACTTTGTGTCAAGTCAGTTCCATCTTTTGTTTGTGATAAAAACATTTAGATGATTGCTTTTGTTTCAAAGAATGGTACCATATGTTTTAGGCGAAAATAATATTTAAAATATACCTAACAGAGTGAAGAAACACACTAATATGAATAGAAATTGAGGTATTTATATAAATGAAAGTGGTTGTATCTACGTTAAATGCAAAATATATTCATTCTTGTCTTGCATTGAGATATTTAAAAGCATTTAGTGAAAAAGATTTTGATATACAGATGGCAGAATTTACGATTAAAGATCCAGTCATGAACATTGTGTCTGATCTTTACCAAAAAGACGCGGATGTTATAGGTTTCTCCTGTTATATATGGAACATTGAAGAGACGATTACCGTAATTGAAATGTTAAAGAAAATAAAACCGGAGCTTAAAATTGTATTAGGCGGACCAGAAGTGTCTTATGACACTGATTATTGGATGAAGCGGATACCTGAGGTTGATTTTATTGTGATGGGTGAAGGGGAAGAGACTTTTCATCATTTATTAACAGAAATACAAAACGAACAAAAATATCACTTTGTATATGGCGCTGCATATCGAAATAAAGAGGAAATCATCATTAATCCACCTCGACCTAAATTAAATTTAAATGAAATCCCTACTCCTTATCGATTTCAAGAAGATTTGCCTAATGTAACGAATAGAATCGTGTATTTTGAAACGAGTAGAGGTTGTCCTTTTAGCTGTCAATTTTGTCTATCCAGTATCGAAGTTGGTGTACGTTATTTTGATATGGAAAGAACGAAGGCGGATTTGTTATTTTTAATTGAATCGGGTGCCAAATTAATCAAATTCGTAGACCGAACATTTAACATTAAAAGAGATTATGCAATGGAGGTTTTCGAGTTTTTGATTGAAAATCATCAGGGGTGTGTATTTCAGTTTGAGATTACTGCAGATATTATGCGTCCAGAAGTACTTGACTATTTATCTGAAAATGCACCTGAAGGCATCTTCCGTTTTGAAATTGGTGTACAGTCAACAAATGATGAAACAAATGATTTAATTCAAAGACGTCAAAACTTTGAAAAGCTTTCAAGAACGGTAACGAAGGTTAAGGAAAGTAAAAAAATAGATCAGCATTTAGATTTAATTGCGGGATTACCCAAAGAAGATTACACCTCTTTTCGAAAAACCTTTAACGATGTTTTTGAATTAAGACCAGAGGAATTGCAATTAGGTTTTTTAAAAATGCTTCGTGGAACAGGGATGCGTAATACAGCTCATAAACACGGATACAAGTATATGGATCGAGCTCCATATGAAATGTTAGAAAATGATATTATGTCGTTTTCAGATATCGTTCGGATTAAAAGAGTAGAGGATGTATTAGAAAAATATTGGAATGCACATCGGATGGATCATACGTTAGAATATTTAATTCAACATGAATTTGATTCTGCTTTTGATTTTTTCCAAGAGTTCGGTGATTATTGGGAAGAGCAAGGCTGGCAAAAAATTGGTCATCAGCTTGAAAACTTATTTACAAGGTTAATGTCATTTTTAAAACATCGCACCACGAAAAATATTGAAGTAATTGAAGGACTGATGAAATTAGACTATTTTCTAAACCATAAATATAAACCGCGTAAAATTTGGTGGGAACCAACGTTAGATAAAAAACAACATGCACACTTCATGAAGTGGATTGCTGAAAAACCTGAAGTCGTATCTGATTCATTTGCCAAATTAAATATGAGTGAAAAAGAGATGTTTAAACACGTTGTACTTGAAGTTCTACCATTTAATTATGAAGCTTTTATAGATGAAGGGATCGTTCATACCGAAACTTGTACTTTATTAATAGTAAGTTTTCAAACAGGTGTTAGTAAATTAACAGAGGCTTACACAGTGGATTTAAAGGATGGACTTCAATTACAAGTTTAAATTCACATTAAAGAAATGATTTTAAAAAAAGGAATTAATGACTCACTATGGAAATAAATTTAGGTAAGAAATAATCAATGAAAAAATTATCAGCATGGCGAATGACAAAAATCAGATTTGATTATAGAGATATCCTCTATGATTGATGTTAGTTTTTTCTCCTATGATCATCATCAAGATTAAGGAATAAAAAAAAACTGAGGGGGGATACAATGGAATTTGTGAAGATTCTATTCGCTTTTATATGGGATAATTAAGTACTTAATTGTGGAAAACGTCTATTTAACGTAGGCGTTTTTTAATTGACAAAAAATAAGTAGTATATTACATTCATTCATATAAATAAATCTGCCAGAAATAATTTTGTTTTAAGGTAATAATTAGCATATGAGGTGGAAGATGAAAAAGAAACTAGTGGCTTTACTGCTATTAATATTAATTTCATTAATAATATTCGGATTGATAGCTCTATTTGTATCTTATTCTAAGCAAGAAACTCCGATTGCAAATAATGGAGTAATGGATTTGACGGATTGGAATTTTAATGAGGAAGGAATAGTACACCTTAATGGAGAGTGGGAGTTTTATCCCCATCAATTACTCTATCCTACTGATTTTGAAGAAAGCCGGCAAGATGAGCTTAAATCTCATTTTGTTTCTGTTCCTATGTTTTTTTGGTCCTATTATGATCTCGGAGATCAAACGATGAATACCTTTGGAAAAGGAACCTTTCGTTTAAAAATTAAAATAGATGAAATGGATAAGATTTTTGGTATTAAAACACATTATATAGTGGGATTAAATCAATTATTCGTAAATGGAGAATTATTAGCAACCGCTTCTAGTTTCGAGCCTTACGTTCGTTATTTTCCTATAAACAGTGATATTATTGAAATTATTTTGCAAGTGGAAAATGATAGTCATCCGGTTGGTGGTGGTCTCGCAACTTCTCTAAAATTTGGAAATTTAGAGGAGGTATCACAACTAAGGGAAAAGTTGGTGATAGCAGATTGGATCACCATTAGTGTCTTTCTAATCATGGGACTTTACTTCCTAGGAATATTCTCTCAAAGAAATAAGGACTTCTTTTTACTGTATTTCTCACTATATTGTTTGTCCACAGCAGTATTTACCGCTATTCATGGTGAAGGAGTATGGCATACAGTTTTTCCTAACACGTTAGATTGGCTTATGATTAGGCTTCAGTTTATACCCTTCATGGTATCGAATCTATTTTTAATATTATATATTTATATGACATTTGAAAAATTGACATCAAAAAAGTTGATGTGGGTTGTAGTTTCAGTGGGCTTAAGCATTATACTATATGAAATGCTATTCCTAAAATATATTCCGATTTGGTTACATCATTTTACTACCTTTTATATGTTTATTGCAATGTTATATGCAGTATATGTCATGATCTTAGCATTCTTAAAAAAAATGGAAGGTAGTGGTTATTTAATAGTAGGTGCAATTGCTATAAGTTTGTTTTTGATTGATGATTACTTTTTAAGGATACATGGGATTGACAGCTTTCTTACATCCTTTCCTTTTGAGCCCTTCATCCTAATTTTAATGCTCGCCTTATTTATGTCTTTGCGTTATTCAAAAGCGTTCAAAAGAAATAAACAATTGTCCGAAGAATTGATGAAAGTAGGTCAGGTGAAGGACGAATTTTTAGCTAAAACGTCTCATGAATTAAAAACACCGCTGCATGGTATCATGAACATCTCTTCCTTTTTACTTGATGAAGGGGAAGGAAGAGTGTCAAAGAAGTATCATGAGAACCTTTCCCTCATTCATGACACCTCGATTAAGCTTTCTAATCTAGTGAATGATTTAATCGATGTCACTCGCTTGAAAAATGGAGAATTAAGATTGCAGCCTACTACGGTAGATATGAAGGTGTCTGCTCAAATCGTATGTGATGTACTCACCTTTGAGGTTCAAGGGAAACCGATTCAATTGATGAATAACATCACGGAATCCGTCTTTGTGGTCGCAGATGAAAATCGTATTCGACAAATTTTATATAATTTAATTCAAAATGCCATCAAACATACGGAGAGTGGAACCATCACCATTTCTTGCAAACAAGTAGATGAATTGGTATATGTGTACGTCGAGGACACAGGGATCGGTATACCCGAAGATAAAAGAGAAGAGATTTTTGGGTATTTTGAACAGTTGGATAAACTGTCACCGCAAAATGGGTATCAAAGTATGGGGTTAGGTTTATATATTAGCAGACAGTTGATTAAGAAAATGAATGGTGAAATATGGGTGGATGGATCTCAGGTTGGAAGGGGGACAAGAATGGCTTTTACCTTGCTAAAAGCGGAATATTTAGTACAAAAAGTGAGTAAGAATTCACTTCTTCAATCAGACAAGTCTTCCACTTCTACTTTATCATCAAAGTCTGATTTTGATACAATACAAACGTATGATCAAACGATTCTCATTGTAGATGATGAACCTACTAATATTCAAGTACTGCTTCATTTATTATCTAAACAAGGGTATAACGTCATCACAGCATTTTCTGGTAAGGAAGCCTTAAGAAAGATGGATCAATACTCAAACATTGATCTTGCCATTTTAGATGTGATGATGCCGGTGATGTCGGGGATTGAGCTTTGTCGAGAGATTAGAGAAACGAATTCTTTACTTGAACTGCCGGTTTTATTTGCAACGGCAAAGGATCGACCAGAAGATATTGACTTAGGCTTTCAAGCAGGAGCGAACGATTATATTACCAAACCGTTTGATTGCAGCACTATTTTAGCTAGAATCCATACCTTGCTTTCCATGAAAAGTTCAATGGAAGATGCGTTTCATAATGAAATGGCTTTTTTACAAGCGCAAATTAAACCGCATTTTTTATATAACGCAATGAGTAATATCATCTCTTTTTGTTACACAGATGGGCACAAGGCAGCCCACTTGTTAAATCATTTAAGTCAATATTTACGCATGATTTATAGTACCAATCATAAGACGCAGTTTGTCCCTCTACATAGAGAAGTAGATTTAATTCAAGCGTATGTTGAAATTGAAAAAGCCAGGTTTGATCGTTTTGAATTTAGTTATCACATCAATGAAGGTCTGGAAGACCATGTTGTTCCATCCCTTTGTATTCAACCATTTGTAGAAAATGCGATTCGTCATGGACTTTTGGAAAAAGAAGGAGAGGGTCAGGTGACCTTAACTATTATTGAAAAAGATGAAAGTATTCAAGTGGTGGTAGAAGATAATGGTGTGGGGATGTCCGAGGATATTCTCAAACAGTTTGAACAAGGTGAAATCTACAACGCAGGCATCGGGATGACGAATATAAAGAAACGATTAGCATCGATTTCGGGATCTGCTATTGAAGTAAATTCGGGAATAGATCAAGGTTCAAAGGTAACAATACGTTTACCTAAAGCAATGTAAGAACAAATGATCTAAGGAGGGTGTTATTTACTATCACGCAATTAATATAATTATTGATTTACACAAGTATGTTTGGTATACTTGTCTTCTTATTATGGAAGGGAGTGAGGGTGAATAATGACTAATTTAATGAGGATAACCTTGGGAATTCAATGTATTGCCTCTCACTCATGCGGATTAAGAAATTAAGCCTCCTTAGTTATATTAATGAAAAGAGCATGGCGTAAGTATATCTTTCGAAAAAGAACGTAATGGAAGTCACAAGGTTAATTTATATAACCCTGTGGCTTTTTTATGTCTAAATATTATTAATTTTCAGTTATTCCTCATAAATGTTAGTCTAATAATTTATATCTGGAGGAAAAACAAATGGCAAAAAAACCAGAATTTTTAACTAGGAGTTGTTATTCAATGGGGAATTTATATCAGAATGTATTATTTAAACAAGAAAAAGTTAATGAAATGGAATTGGCATTAACTCAATTTAACTCAAAAAGGGCACTTTCTCGTGTTAATTCAAATTTAATACTCAAAAATTTAGGTGATTGTACATTAATAATCGATTCAAATGCACCAAATTCAATTTATTACAACCGTATCAAGGGGTTTGGAAATCATGATATAGACAAAGTTGATGATATTTTGGATACGTATTATTCCGAACGTATAACTCCTTGTTTCGATATGACTCCCAATAACATTAATTTTGAAGTATCTCAAGTATTAATGAATAAAGGGTTCTTTTGTTCTGAACAACTGGTATTCCTAGAACTAGAACCGTATTTTACGGAGTATGATCATCGAGAAATTGAAATTGTTAGAGTAACTAAAAATAATGCAAAAGAATTTATTAATCTCATATTACTTTCAGATGGAAAGGAAGTAGAGAAAGATTTGATTGAAAAAAAATCGGTATTTTTCTATCAGTCTAACTTTCAAAATTTCATAGCATATATAGATGGAGAAGCTGTAGGAATGGGCTCGCTTTTTATAAAAGGTGAGGAAGGATATATTGCTAATGGATTTACCTTCCCACCCTACAGGGGTAGAAAAGTCCAAAAATCATTACTTCATTTTAGAATACAGGTAGCAAAAGAATTGGGATTAACAAAGTTATATACAGATGTAGAATTCGGTTCTATAAGTCACAATAATCTGTTAAAGGTAGGATTTCAATCAATACTAACGAGTTCCTTTTGGATGAAAGCTAAATAAAAATCATGATTGAACCACTTCTTAGAGGAGGTTACAAAAGTATCAGGTGGGCTGAAACCTTCGGTTATCTTTGAGTCAACTGGTTCTTATCATTCGCCTGTTGTCCAGTTTTTAGATGAACAAGACTATGTGTATATTATGGTGAATCCACTTGTGTCTCATCGCTCACGTAGTACAAATCTAAGAAAGGTAAAGACAGACCCTGTAGATGCGTATCAACTTTGCGAGCTTTTCTACAAGGAAGAGTTAGAACCTCATAGAAAAAGAGGACTTCAGTTATTAAATCTAAGAAACCTAACCCGACAACAGGAAGCAATTGTAAGTGTCTCATCTCAAACAAAATTACAATTACAAACTCTATTAGACCAAGTATTCCCTGAATATCGAGGTGTTTTTGGAGATCTATATTCTAGAATCTCTTTAAATGTCCTTAATACATTTCCTACATCAGAGTCTGTATTAAAAGTATCTAATTCAGAGCTAACCGGCATCATTTCATCCCTGTGTAAGAGTCGATCAAGTCAGTGGGCTGAAGAGAAAGCAGTGAAACTTATTGAGGCAGCTGAAAGAAATCCATTTCAACATAATATGTACGACAGTCACATCTTTAATATTAAGATATTAATCAATATCATTCTTCAATACGAAGAGCATCTATCAAAGTTAGCAGCTGAAATAGATGCCCTCGCTGAAGAAATGGAAGAGTATAAGATAATCCAATCTATCCCTGGTATTGGAGAAAAAATTGCGGCAACAATCATCTCAGAAATTGGAGAGATAGAAAGGTTTAATCACCCTAAAAAGTTAGTTGCATTTGCAGGAATAGACCCTAGTGTTTACTCTTCTGGTCGATTTACAGCTACTCAAAACAAAATTACTAAACGAGGATCTAGCCCATTAAGACGATCTCTATATATGGCTGTTAGGTGTGGAATTCGTGATTCCAGAAAGCAAAAGACAACTGATGAGATCATTGCAAGAAACAAGAAACTACGAGAGTTCTATGATAAAAAACGCGATGAAGGTAAACCATTTAGGGTTGCGATTATCGCTTGTGTGAATAAGCTCTTACATTGGATCTATGCCTTATTAAAAAGCAAAACAACCTTCCAAGATATAAACTAGTTACTATATATAATCATAAATTACAAAACCTTCCAAACTGCATATTCGGAAGGTTATTTGTCATGGACAATTTTAGTATAGCATGGATAAATAAAGTTTTTTATCTAAAAATGTTGACAAACTATTAGCTGGTTTGTTGCAAAACTTCCATCCTTATAATCCTTAACAATACTTTTGACAGGAGAAAGCAAAGCGTCTCATTTGATACAATAAGAATCAATTCTTTGCAGTTCATTTTTATCATTAAAAATATAGACATCACAGGCTGAAACTAAAGATAATTGTTCACCATTGCGAATAAATTCAGCTGTTCCATTTACTGCAACACAATTTTTTTCGGAAATTACATTCAATGTAGTGAATTTAGTGGTTATAGTTTTGAAATAATTTGAAGTTTGCTTGCATTCTTCTATTACAGCTTCCCTACCTACTAAGGTTTTGTCACCAACGATATTCCATTCAATTATTTTTGCTAGAAATGGAAAAGTAGGCTCAAAATTACCATTAGAAAATGACTCTGCTATTTGTTTTTGCGTGAGAACATGGCTTTCTGAAGTCATAGTTCAATTCCTCCTCGAATAATTAGATAAACTTTATTTTATAATCAGATAAAAAAATGACTCCAGTTTTATACAAACGTCATTTCATTATCTACTCCTTGTCTTCATTCACCTTTGACAATGTTAGTAAGCGTATTTGTAAAATTCGAAATCTTGTTTCCTCCTATGTATTGATTGTTGCTTAAAAAAATAATGACAAGCTCTGAATCAAGCTCACGATAAATATTCGCTAAATACCCTGGTAAGTACCCTGCATGTTCAACATTATTTCTCTGCGTAAGCCACCCATATCCATATTCATATCCATTACCATAGTCGGAATTTAAAGGAATTTTAGTATAAGGAGCATACATCTTATCTATTGTCTCTTTTTTTAGTAATTTTTCAGAATATAATCCCCTATCCCATTTTACTAAGTCATTCATTGTTGTATACAAACCCCCGGCAGCATGGAACAAGAAATACTCATCATATTGACTAGGATAAACATTATTTTCTGTAATCACTTTTTCATATCCAATCGCTTTATTTTCTTGAATGTTCCAATCCAAACTATAACCTGAATCTAACATCCCTAAAGGTTCGAAAATATTTTCATCTAAAAAGGTTTCATATGTATCCCCCGAGATTTGTTCTATTATCAATCCTAATAAAAAATAATTGGAATTACTATATTCATATTCTTCCCCAGGTTTAAAGTTAAGAGGAATGTCACTATATAAAGCAATGGTTTCTTCTGCGGATGGCAACGAAGTAATATTAGACCCAAGACTCTTTTCAAAGTTCTCAACAAGACTTGGATGACCTGTATTTACAATACCAGATGACATGGATAATAAGTGATGAATTGTAATCTCATTAAATTGGTTTGCATCTGGGAAGTATTTTGTAACTTGATGATCAAGATCAAGCAATCCTCTTTCCTCTAACTGTAATATCGCTGTGGCTGTAAATTGTTTAGTTAAAGATGCCATGATAAATTTCGTGTCCAATGTATTTGGGATATCTTGCTTTCAGTCAGCCATACCAAATGTTTTGGAATAAATCTCTTCACCTTCCATCCCAACATACACAGCTCCTGAAAAATCATGTTTTCTCTCAATAGCAGACATAGTAGAGTCTATTTCATTATATAAATCTGAAACTTCACTTTCTTTATCAATAGAATTTTCCGCACTACATCCGACAATTACAAGAGATAAACTAATAAGTACAAGAAACATCGTTTTTTTCAAAAATATCGCCCCTTTATTTATTATGCAATGCCATTAAATACGAAGGAGCTGCCAAGAAGTTTCATTTTTTAATATAGTGCAAAAAAAAATGATTTTTATGGATAATTAAACACCATATAGATCGTAGTTTCCATATTATTCACTATAAAGCATACATTTGGGCTCAAAGTATCTCTTTTTCAACAATATGGCCCGAATGAAAAGCAAGGACTGACCATATTGAAAGATAGAGATATTTGACTCAAACCTTGCACCAAAATAGAGGACATTTAATTCGTCCTCACCTTAAAAATATTGACTATAGAATTGTTGTCTTAACTTACCACTTAATTGGGCGTATATTTTTGTTGTTTCACTTTTCTCATGACCTAATAAGCTTTGGATTACATCTATCGGAGCACCATTGTTTATCATATGTGTTGCGTAACTATGCCTTAGTTGGTGAGGGTAAATATTCTTTTTAATACCAGCACGATTGGATATTCTTTTGATAACATATCTCATTAGATCGATACTCATACGGTGATGTGGTTTTCTCTCGGTCACAAACAGTGATGGATGATTGTCATCTCTTTCATCTAAATATCTTCTTATCCATATATCGCACCTTACATTAAAATATACTTCTCTTTCTTTATCTCCTTTGCCAGTAACAATAACAGACTGACTAGAAAAATTTATATCATCCCTATTTAATTTGACTACTTCTCCAATCCGACATCCGGTAGAATACATAAATTCTAGCAAAGCATTTTCCAAGGGAGCATGGCAAGATTCCCGTAGGTGCTCAATCTCTTGTCCAGTGAGAAACTTCGGGATTCTTTTTCCGATTTTTGGTTCCTTGAGTTTTGAAGCTGGATTTTTTAAAACAACACCTTCTTCAAAAGCCCAATTAAATAGAGATTTGATATACCTAATTCTATGACATAAACTTGAAGCCTTCAGGTGCCCACCTGTTTCAACCAAGAATTTTTTTAATAAATCAGTACTGAAATTATTCATTTCTATATCTCCAAAATATCGTTGAAGCATATTATATTGGAAACCATAGTTTTTGATGGTTAAAGCAGAATACCCCTCAATCATTTTATCAGAT
The DNA here is from genome assembly GCF_040100845.1 of Chengkuizengella sp. SCS-71B. Lineage (NCBI taxonomy): Bacteria > Bacillati > Bacillota > Bacilli > Caryophanales > Paenibacillaceae > Chengkuizengella > Chengkuizengella sp. SCS-71B. The sequence continues at coordinate 641,024 of NZ_JAZHSH010000001.1, forward strand.
TGATAACTCTTCCATGCATGTGACAATAACATAATCATTCACTCTCCCAAACTATTAACTATTCAATTCAAATCTATCAATAGTATGGTCAAATTTTAATAGACTTATTCAACAATAGGGGAAATAGTTCTGATTAAATAAAACTACTTTTCCTTTTAAGTCTATAGGAACTATTTTTATTTAAAAATCGCGCCATATTGCGGAAGATCGTTATTTCGTTATTAGTAAATTACCACTTTTGGAAAGACTATTGATTTATTACTTTCACTTTAATTGCCAATGTACCTCACTGTTTTTCTTGTTCTCGTGTATATATCTGATATGTTCCTTCTACCATATCTTCGATTGTCCAACCTTCACAATCAAATTCTTGAAAGGGAATATCTTCATACATTTCTTTAAATGTATCACTGAAACTTCAACGCTTAATATTTCATTTTTTTCAGGTATTTTAACAAATTCTACTTTATCTCCAACCTTTATTTTTCGCCTTTTTTCATCGTTTAAACGCATCTCAAAGATTTTCTTACCTTCTTTGATGGATAATAAATACTCTTCATATAACCCCATTTTTGTTAAGTGTATCTCTTCACAATCTTATTTATAGAAGTTTTCAATTTTTTAAAACGTCGTTCAAAGTCTTATCAAGCGTCTTAAATGTAAACGTGTAACCAGAGGCATACTTCATTAAGAAAAAATTAAATATATACGTATTATTTACCATTGATCTGATATTTATTTATATTATAGAATTGTATGGTGCTCAACTTAATTGCACACAACTTATCGATAAGTAATTTGTTAAGCATAAATTCAAAAATAATAACTAAATCTTGGAGGACAGCATGAAAAAACTTAAAATTTTTAGTGTTTTTGCAATGGTAATTATTTTAGCGCTTAGTAGTAGCCAGTTATCGATTTTTGCACAATCAAAAGGAGATAACGAAAATGTCAAGGTTAAAGCTTTTAAAACTTCAATAGATGTGTCTTGGGAAGTCCCTGGTGATAATTTTATTATCACGGATATTGGTAATAATGATGCAGTAGTCTATGAAGGTACAGAGAACCAAACTATAGTTAATAATTTGAGTCCAGAAAGTTTGTATAGATTTAAGCTTAGTACTTATGATACTAATGGAATACTTTTGAAAGAATATTATGTTTCTACTCAAACTAAAAAGAATAAGAAAAATGATGCTCAAGAGGCAGCTAATGATATTAATTTAACTGCAAATGTAGTAGTCTCAAAAGATAAAGTTGTTCTTGAATGGGACAAAGTTCCAGGAGTTGCTGAGTATAAAATTTATAAAAATAACGAGTTTATTGATGCAGTAAAGGGGACAAAATATATAGATAGGGAAGTAATGAAAGATACCTATATTCCTTATGAGGTTCAATTCGAGGTTGCACTATCCGAGGCTGATAAAGAAGAACTTAAAACGGAGTTCAAAAATCTAGGTAAGGAAATAAATGACAAAGATATTGAAAGGATTGCATACAAACCATACAGTATAATTAAGGTTGTTGATGCATCTATCGTTGTTCCTCAGTTAAAGCTCGCTTCAGTTGAAAAGTCCTTTAAATGGACCTATAAAGCATTTATCCCTTACGATTTTGCAGAGGACCCTTGGTATAATGCAAGAACTTGGGGGGACGGAATAGCTTACTTTGGAGGAGATGATAGAGGATTTAGTTCTACCTCAGAAAAATATAGAACCAAAACGTTAGGTGACAGTATATTTTACGATGGCTCTACTTCTACACACGAAGCTTTCTATAAAAAAGTTTCACCTACTACTGCATACGATAAAAATTATGTCTTTGTAGGTTCAAAAACAGACTCAGGTGCAAATATTAATCGTATCGTTAACAGTAAAAGTTCGAGTATGGTCGATACAACAGTCTATCATAAGTCAGGTAATCCGTATGCTGTTCCTGGAGCCGAAATTGATTATCAAATGAGAGTTAAAACATACAGCAATGGTTCTTATAGTTTTGAAGGTTTGCATGACCGTGCACCATCACATGAGCTGTATTTAAGAATTGATAATGTAACAAATGTATCAATCTTTAGACACGGACATGAGGGATTTGAATATTTAGGATCTTCAAGTACCTTAGCCAGAAGCTTTAGTGTTTCGAACTAATATTTAACTTTGCTTGTAACCGTAAACTTTGGGATACAAGCAATTTCTTTAAAAAGGAGGGCTCAAACTGTTTACTAAGTTTTTAACAGCAATAGTTTCGGCGGTATCCTTATCAGCAATACTTACATTTATCAATAATAATGGAGAGCGTTATGAAAATACCCATTACTATTCTCCTACTTATGAATTTTATGTAGCAACTGCAATATTAATCTTTGTGTATATAGTTTTTGGAATCCCTTTATCAATATTGGCAGATGGTCTTATTCGTAAGAGGAGAAAAATAACTATTGTTAAGGAGAGTATTGCTCAATTACTGGTTTACTTCTTATTTGGTATGATAATAGGAATTATTTTCTTAGTAATAAAACCACCGCTTGATGTTTGGAACGCATCAATATTTGTGATTTTAGTTGGGTTAGCGAGTAGTTTATTTGCTTTTTACCAAGTGATTCTTGTTTTAGCTAGAAATCTTTTGAATAGAAAAAAGGATTGATAATACTTGACCTATCAAGTCTATTACAAATCGTTAAGAAATTTCACCCCTGGAGATTCCTTCCTGTGGCGTTGAACTATTTTAAATGCCAAGGAGTTTAAATGATGAATCGTATCTACCAAGTTTGAGGCTGTAAGATCTCACATTCAAAAAATACCGTCGCACAATTAAGTACGTGGATTGAAATGATTAGAATAGTTATAAGTTTTGACAAAGCACAAAAAAACTGGATATCGTCAAGAAATAGCCACCTCAATCTATGGGGTGGTTACTTTTTTATCCTTTTGGATTATAGTTACTCTTTATTTTGCTATTATCTTTTTCGAGTTCTTGTTTTATTAAGAAGCTCTGTTTCAATTTTATATTAGATTTTTTTCCTTTTCAGAAGAGAATTTACGCTTCAGTCGATTATGATTTTACCTCTATATTGAATAACACCAACATAAATAACAGCACAACCTTAATACTACAGCGTGATCTGTAGGACTTACTAATTTTAGCATATATCCTTATCTTCGTTATTCAACAATCTGGCCCGCTTGTGTAATAAGAAGTAAAAAAACTCATGAATCACTTTCTAATTCATGAGTTTTGATCTGTCTTTCCTACAATTGATCGATCTTTCTTTTAAACGATCAAATATTCTTTTAATTGATCAATCTTTCTTTTAAAACCACAGCAGAACAGCATGGAATTACACATATTGTTGCTGTTCCTCAATTTAACATTGGTATTTGAATTAAATGAAGCTGTTTAAAAAGAGTCATATGAAAGAAAAACAGAAGACCTCCAACCTCAAACTGAAACAATGTGAAACGAGTTACCCATCAGATGGGAAACCAGACTTTTTCTAAATGATTTTATATAGAAAAATTTTTATTTATTCCTTTAACAAGGGGGTTCCTTTCTTTTTATTAGACATAAAAAGATAATTAGTATGGATACAGTAAAAGCGAGTAAGGCAAGAAATAATTCTGGTAGTATGACACAAAAAATTAAGGCTCTTTTAATTGCATCTTCTGCTTCGGGTTGGCGTGCGATTCCTTCTACTGCCATTCCACCAGCTGTTCCAATTCCTATCCCTATACCGATCAATGCTAACATAGCTATTCCTGCTCCTATAGCACAACAACAAAATTTAGAAAATGACATTTTTTCACCTCTATTCAATTTTAATAATTAACACATTCTATTTTTTTTGTTTAAAAACAATGTTGAGTTATTATATTGTTTTTATTGCTTTTTTGATCATGTTTTATAGAAAAAAGCAATTGTATAAGAATGATTAACATAATTATAAAATTGGAGAACAAAATTTAATGATTTACAAACTTGAGGAATCAGAATAAAATGCTAAATGAGGAGGGATATAATGGAATTTTTAGTTGGTTTATTCGCATTTATTTGGGAAACTTAAGTTGAAAGCAAAAAAACGCCAATCATTTGGCGTTTTTTTAAACAATTAGATCCGAATTCAATTTGCTATCATATGGATTCATATTTCTTATTTCAAATCAACTTCCCATTTCCCTCTTAATTCTTCATTTTGAAATGTAATTAATGCCATTGCTTTTTCTTCAGAACCTGCCCAGGCATATTTTTTGATTTCTCCATTTGATACCATTTTGTTTCCTTCGCTTCCAACGATTTTTACAACTTCTTCATATGACATGCCTTCTTCGAGTTTATTATACTCTTCAAGAGTAATCTCAGATGTGTTTAAATTATATACGAGATGAAATCATGGAGGTTTCAACTATACTATCTCTTCAAAATTGCAATTAAATAAGGAGGATTATTTTTCTGATTTAAAAATTGATATCTGAGAACTTGATAATATTGCTGCGGTAAGTTTTGTACCCACGCAAGCACAGCATCTGCTTCTTCTTCTCCACCAGAATGACCAGAGTAAACCACAATCGTAATGATCCCGTCTTTTTCCAAAAATAAAAGAGAATGTTGTAGTGCACGTATCGTTGTCTCTTGCTGTGTAATGATATTGTGATCTCCACCTGGTAAATAACCTAAGTTAAACGTAATAGCAGATACTTTCTCGTGCATAGAAGGGGGCAGTATCTCTAGCATTTTATCGTGACTATTTTTAATAAGGTGGACATGTTCTAAAGAAAACCCAGCTTCAGCTAATCGTTTCATTGTATTTTGAATCGCTGTATTCTGCACATCAAAACCACAAACGATTCCATTGTCGCCGACTAGTTTTTTAAGAAATAATGTATCGTTTCCGTTTCCAAGCGTTGCATCAATGACAATATCCCCTTGTTTTACATGTTCTTGAATTAATTTATGTGTTTGTCCTAATATTGATAAAAAACCCACGATAGTTCCTCCGATTTCCCATTGACTCCATTTATAAAAAATTGTTATTTTATTTCCATGCCTATTCTTTCCAAAGCTTTCCTTGCCATGTATTTCGATTTTTTAATTCTGCGTCAATGGCATTAAGAACTTCCCATTTTTTCAAACTCCACATTGGTCCAATCAATAAGTCACGTGGAGCATCTCCTGTTAGTCGATGGACAATCATTTCAGGAGGGAGAATTTCCAAAGTATCAACGATTAGTTTAATGTATTCATCCTTATCAAGAAAACGTAGTAGACCAGCTTCCCATTGTTTGACCATTGGTGTTTTTTTCATCAGATGAAGAAGGTGAATCTTTATTCCTTGTACATCCATGTTTGCAACAGCTTTCCCTGTATCAAGCATCATTTCGTGTGTCTCTTGAGGGAGGCCATAAATAATATGAGCGCAAACTCGAATGTTGTGTTTTCTTAATTTTTCAACAGCATCCAAATAACACTGGGTATCATGTGCACGATTAATGAGATTCGATGTGCTCTCATGTACAGTTTGTAATCCCATTTCGACCCAAAGATAAGTTCTCTTATTTAACTCAGCCAAGTATTCAATTACATCATCTGGTAGACAATCAGGTCTAGTTGCTATGGACAGCCCTACGACTCCGGGTTGTTCTAAAATAACTTCATAATATTCTCGAAGTTCTTCTACAGGTGCGTAAGTGTTTGTGTAGGCTTGAAAATAACCGATGTATTTAGCGTTAGGCCATTTTTGATGTTGCTTATCTCGAATAGTATTAAATTGAGTGACTAGATCATCTCTACGACTTCCTGCAAAATCACCTGAACCTCGGGCACTGCAAAAAGTACAACCTCCGGTTGCGATTTTCCCATCTCTATTCGGACATGTAAATCCAGCATCTAACATGACCTTAAACACTTTTTCATTAAATGTATTTCTCATTTCAACATTCCATGTATGAAAACGTTTCTCTCCCCAAAGGAGTGGAGAGTTTTGTTCTGTTAATTTCATGTTTATTATTTATCTCCTTTAGTTCATCCTACAAAAATATTTTTGATGCATGTGGGATGATTTACAATAATGCTTAAATATATTTTATATTTGTGAATCAATTTATTTCTTAATGGTAAAAATTAGAATATATTCAACAGTTCATTAATGTTTAGTGGGCTATTATTAATATATTGTAACGAAAAAAATAGCTTTTGCAAAATACAAAAAATAGGTGGGAAATTGATTGAAAAAAAGTTGAAAATAATCCAATTTTCCACTTGATAAACCTTACATAGTATGTTAAATTAAAATTGTAAGGATCCTTTAATATCAAGTGTTTGAACTCTAAATTGTATTCGGTTTATAACGCTTTTATTTGTTTTGCTTTTAGTGTAAAAACTAAAAGAAAATATTTGTGAGGTGATCCAAATGAATGAAGTGAAAGTACCTAAAGGTGACGAAAAGATTACTGTTGAATTAACGATGAAAGAAGCCATAGCTTTAACAGGCATACGGTTTAATCAACAACCAGAATTAAAAACAGAAGCAAAGAAAAAATTAATGCGCATCATTGATGAAAGTAAAAAATTAAATTTACACTAATATTATAAAGCTCCTGAGGGGGCTTTTTTTAATGAGGGATTCGACTACTTTTACGAGAAGCTCCGATAGGAGCTTTTGTTCATGTGAGCACTAATTTATCTAAGAACTGGGAATCAATATTGCTCTTCACTTCTGGTAATTACTGCTTTGATAGCTTCTTCAATTTCTTTATAACTAGTACACCGACAAATATTGGATTCAAGCCACTCTTCTATGATTTCATCTTTAGCATTTGGATACTTTTGGATTAAAGCATTGCAATTTATAATAAAACCTGGAGTACAATAACCGCACTGAAAGGCAAAATGTTCTACAAAGCTTTTTTGGATTGGTGTATCTTTTAAACCTTCAATGGTTGTAATCTTTTTTCCGACTCCCTCAACGGCTAGCATTAAACATGATTTGATGGGCACCCCATCAACATCAACTGTACAGGCACCACAATCTCCGTTATAACAACCTGGTTTTGCCCCTGTTAACCCGAATTGCTCCCTAATCACATATAAAAGTGTGTTTGCAGGTCTAATAGTAATGGATCTCTCTTCATCATTTATGGATAATGAAATATCCAATTTTTTTGATTCCGATGAATACATATTACTCAACCCCCAATGTAGTTAAGATGTGCTGCACTGTATTTTTTAATACAAATTTACGATATTCTGAAGATCCTTCAATATCGTTTAGGATAGGCGCTGCCAAATGTGTTAACGCTAGGTCGACTCTATCTTGGACAGAAATATTTTGTTGATTTAAGTCTTTTTCAATTTGTTCAGAGCGATAAGGAAATGGACTCATTCCACTAAAGGCTATACGGATTTGGCTTGATGAGGAGTTGAATGAAATATCTGAAGGAAGAGTAGATGATTTTTTAATGGCTGCAACTGTAACTAGAGGATAACCAGTATCCCATTGCTGGCGTTTTTTTATACTGATAAATGGCAGATGGAGATCATTTTGATTCGTAATGATTTGGACTAAAAATTCACCTTTTTTCAACCGCAATTGTTGATGAAAAGCTTGTTGAATAGGTACATTCTTTAACCCTCGAATGCCAGCAATGACAACCTGACTATCTGATAGTAAAAAAGGCAATACAGCTTCTCGGTAATAGATTTGACCACAAATGTTGCCACCAATAGTAATTTTATTGCGGTTGGTACGATCAGCAATTTCACTTATGGTTTTTGTTAATAAAGGAAAATGATTTACATCTTCAATGACAGTTAGAGGAAGACATGAGCCTAAGACTAATTGATTATTTTCTAACTTTAAAACATTACATTCAGGTATGTCTTTGATGTCAATGATGGCTTTTGTGTATAGGAGATTTATACGTGCAAATGAAATGATTTCGGTACCGCCTGAATAATATATAGGTTGCTTTCCTTGAGTATCTAGTTTTTGAAATAAATGAACTGCTTCATGAATGGTAAGAGGTTTATAGTATTCAAAATCATATGGTATCATGGTGAATGCCTTCCTTCGTTTTCCAAATCAATTCTGGGATAAGAGGTAGTTGATTAAGTTCTACACCAGAAGCGAGTGATAAACTGTTAGCTAAAGCGGCTGGCATACCAATTAAACCATGTTCACCTACACTTCGTGCACCATAGGGACCATCTAAAACAGGAGTTTCAATAAATTTCACCTCATACTGGGGATGCTCCCCAAAACGGAGAGGGCGATAAGTCCTAAGTTGGGGATTTAGGATTTTTCCATGTTGATCAAAAATAAACGTTTCTCGTCCAGCAAAGCTTAATCCCATGCTCATTCCACCCATGACCTGACCTAGTGCCCCTTTTTCATTAAGTATTTTTCCAAGATCAACAACTGTAATCGCTCTTAATATTTTATAGGTGTAATCTGAACGATCAAATTCTATCACAACCCCTTGTGCAGCAACAGTCCATTCTGGACCTGGATTTCCTCTACCAGTGTTTTGATCATAATATGTTATGTGTCTTTGAATATAATTGCCTTTGCCAATAATCTGACCTCCAACAGCATTCCCGTTTGGGTATTTATAGCCATAACAAATATCTTTAATATTTAAATAAAGTTTTGGATTATCTCTTAAAAATACTCTGTCGAATCCAACTTCTAAATCTTCCTTAGAGCATCTTAATATACATGCAGCTAATTTTTTTAACTGCTGAATAATATCATCGGCTGCACTAAGTAAAGCTCGACCTGCCATAAATGTTCCTCTACTGGACACCGTTTTCCAATGCTCGGGGGTAGATTGCGTGTTAACTTCCAATTGCACATAGATTTTATGAATATCCATCTTCATTTTATCTGCTAACATTTGTGCAAGAACGGTTTTCGTTCCGGTTCCTATTTCTACAACGCCTGAAATAATGTTGATGCTGCCGTCAGGATTAAAAGTTAGTGTAATCCCAGACCCAGCATCAGGATCGATTGTTGAGTTTTTCCAAGTACAACATATTCCTTTTGCACGAACCTTTGTATCACTGACATTTTCAATTTTCCCTTCATCCCAATGAATAATTTTTTTCAAATGAGAGAGACATTCTGATATATCTCCTACATTGCTTTTGTTTACAGGTACCTGACTTGGAGTAGTGTCTCCAGGCTTTATGGCATTGATGGATCTTAAAAGCAGGGGGTCTATATTTATTTTATTTGCTAGTATATCCATCGTTCTTTCAAAAGCAAACATGACTTCTGAATGTCCGAAACCTCTAAAAGGTGCAGCATAAGGATGATTTGTATACATGCATAAAGCATCACACGAAATATGGTTTATACGATAAGGTCCTGTACAATCAACAGCTCCTGCTCGACTGATATCAACTGCTTTATCTGAGTATGCGCCCCCATCAAATAAATATAATATTTCTGCTGCCTGTAATACTCCATCCTTCGTACTTCCAAGCTTTATTGTTGCATCTAAACCAATATGGACAGGGGACGTAATTAAATCTTCTTCTCTGGAATTTAAAACCTTCACTTTTCTTCCATTAACTGCTTTAGAAGCTAGGTAAGCAATAAGCTCTAATTGAACTGAAGCTTTTCCACCATAACCACCACCAACTAAGGGCGTATTTACAATTACTTTTCCTACATCAATATCGAAATAATTGTGCATTAATTTTTTTATCATAAAAGGAGATTGAGAGGAGGAGTGGATAACAATGGTTTCATCTTCACGTATTTCTGCAATTGCACATCTTGTTTCCATCGCGGCATGATCAGATGGAGAAAAGTAAAAATTAGTTTCCACAACAATTTCACTTTTCCTCCAACCTAACTCCATGTTTCCCTTTCTGATCTTCGTACGATTTGCAATGTTCGTTTTTGCTTCTGGATATACACCTTTTCCGCGGTGATATAAGTCTATATTTTCATGAACTAAAGGGGCATTTTTTTCATAAGCTTGACTTGGAGAATTTACAACAGGTAAAGGCTCATAGGTAACTTTGATTGAACTGGAAGCTCTTTTAGCAATGGCTGGACTATCAGCAACAACAACAGCTACAACCTCACCACAATAACGTACTCTATCAAAGGCAATGGGAGGGCGATCACGAATTTCTTCACCTGTAAGTGGGAATTCTTCTCCTGCCAATATAGCTCGAACACCAGAGATTTTCCATGTTTCAGATGTGTCAATATGTGTAATTCTCGCATGAGCATGTGGACTGATGACCATTTTTGCATGTAGCATAGATACAGATAGGTCATCTGCAGTATATTTTGCCTTGCCAGTAACTTTATCTAATGCATCCTTTCGAATCACACTTTTTCCGATGATATCCATATCTCCATCCTCCTTCTAGCATAGGGGTTACTATTAATGTATTAGAGGTATTAAAGGTTTAATACTTTGTCACTTGAGGGACTTCCATACATGTTTTGCCAACTCATAATCTTCTTTGGTATCTACATCAATGAAGGGGGTTGAATGTTCAATAGGAAAGATAATTCCTTTCTCCCTCCATTGTACTTTTTTCAATAAATATCTCGCTCCTATATCTCCTTTCAGGTGCATAAGTGCAGGAAACATTTGATGTGAAAATAAAATGGGGGGTCTAATCGAGTTTTGAAAAGAAGGACCAACAAAATAGGCATTTTTATTTTGTATATAATTTTCAATTAATTTATTTATCAATTGTTTTGATATAAAAGGTTGGTCCGCTAGCAGGATCATAATAGCCTTTGGTTGTAGTTTCATTGCTTTTTTCACACCGCATTTTATCGAATATGCTTGCCCCTTAATGGCTGATATACAAGTTTGTTGAGTCCACTTCTTTCTAGAAGGTGGTGATAATATACAAGGTGAAATCCATTGAAGTGTATCCTGTTTTTTAGTTACAACAACAACATGATCTAATGAGGATTGTATAGCTGTTTTTAATGTAATGCTTCCAAGTGTTTGCTCTCCAAGTGGTAAATTCAATTTGTTTTTTTCCATACGAATACTGTTTCCTGCAGCAAGAAATACTCCAACGATTTGATCACTCATAAATTATCCAACTCAAACTCATTTTGAGGTAAGGGTGAATGTAAACATTGAATCAACTCTGCAACGATACTAATGGCTATTTCCTGAGGACCTTTTGCTCCAATGGGAAGTCCGATAGGAGATTGAAGGGATGAGGGGATTGATTTATCATTTAATAATTTTTCTGTTCGAATACGAGGTCCAAGGATACCAAGATAACGTAAATTTTGATGAATGAGTGTGGAAAGAATTTCTTGATCTCGTTGGAAATGATGCGTCATAATTACAACATAATCTTGAGAGGTAAGGTTTAATGTATTTATCGTTTCTTTGGGAAACCCTACAATTAATTTGTTCGCAAGTGGAAATTGTTCCTTACTGCAAAATCCAGCTCTCCAATCACATATCGTGATTGAAAACCCTGTTAATGAAGCAAGAGAAACTAGTGGTTTTACATCAGGTCCTGCACCAAAAATAATGAGTCTAGGTTTGGGTGAAAAAATGTGGGTATAGAATGGGATGGGGAAATGATCTGACTTATGAACTCCGCTTTTTTGAGATGGATTTGATTCTGCTTGGTTATGATGAAGATAACTTCGAATTTCTATTGTTAAATCTACGTCCGATGTAATTAAAGTGTTTCCTTCAAATGAGTAATAGTAGTTATTTTTCAATTTAAAATCTTCAGTTAATGTTTTTATATGTAGAATGGGAATACCTTGATCAAGCGCTTCTTTTAAATTGAGCATACTTTCTTTTAGTTCTTGATCTAAAAACTCTAACAGAATAAATATAACACCATTACATCCAGTTCCCTGTCCCCAGGAGATATCTGTTTCTTCACTCATATCATATGTAATTGTAATTGGTTTCTCATTTATAAAAACCTCTTTGGCTCTAATAACAAGATCACTTTCTAGACAACCAGCGCTTAACATGCCCACTCGAAGGCCGTCTTCTTGGATCAACATCATCGTTCCTTCTTTTAAATACGCTGTACCTTCTACATGAAGAATCGTAGCAAGTACATCATTTTTTGAAGAGTGTTGAATAACATCTAATATGTGATGAACATTCTCGTTCCCCATAGCCCCTTTTCCCCCAATAAAAGAAGATTCTCTGTAGTATATTTAGTTCTTGTAAATTTATAACTTGAACTATTTATGCTTTATTAAAGTCATCTATTGGATTTTATGTTTTATTAAATTTATTATTTTTTTGGATTAGATCTGGATTAAAAAAGCATGTAATCTCTTAGTGAAATCACATGCTTTTTTATGTGTGTGCTTTGTGCTTTGTGTTTTAATTTTGATTTTATAAGTGCTTTTTTATCCTATAAGTTAATTATAAAGCTTGTTCTGTAGGGCGAATGATAATTTCGCTCACATCTACGTGATCAGGTTGTTTTACTGCATATGCGATTGCTTTTGCAATATCCTCACCTTTTAAAGTTTGTACATCTGAATAATTTTCTTGTAAGTTACGGATGATATTCTCATCAGTGATCGTATGTGTCAATTCTGTTGCTACAGCTCCAGGGCAAATAATGGTTGTACGAATGTTTTGTCCAGATTTCATTTCCTGACGTAATCCTTCAGTGATCGCTCTTACTGCAAACTTTGTACCGCTGTAAACAGAACTTGATGGCATAACTTTATGACCAGCTACAGATGAAATGTTAATAATATGTCCAGATTTTTGTTCTTCCATATACGGGAGAACAGCCCCAATCCCATAAAGGACACCTTTAATATTAACATCTACCATGAGATCCCATTCTTCTACTTTTCTACTGCTTAAAAATGATAATGGCATAACCCCCGCATTGTTAACAAGAATATCAATTTGACCAAATTGTTCAACGGTTGCTTTCGCTAAAGTTTCCATCTCCGCAAAAGAAGTTACATCCGTTACTTGGTAAGAAGCCTCTCCACCATTTTCAATCACTTCAGATTGAAGCTGTTTTAATCTGTCTTCTCGTCTTGCTGCTAACATGACTCTGAATCCTTGATTAGATAATTCAAGAGCTGTTGCTTGACCAATCCCACTACTTGCTCCTGTAATAATGGCTACTTTTTTACTCACTTAAATCACTCCTAATTTGTATTTTTATTTTATACTTTTTATATATATTTTGTCTAAAATATTTCCTGAGGTAACTATAACATCTATTTCATACATTGTAAACTAAAAGTATAAGAATAGTATAAAGTGTATATTATAATCTAATTATATGCATATCCTAATTAGTAAATTACTATGATTGCTCTGTTGGGCGGATGATAATTTCACTCACATCTACATGGTCGGGTTGTGAAACTGCATAATAGATGCCTTTTGCAATATCTTCTCCCCTTAGAAATTCTAAATCTTTAAATCTTTCTTGGAACCCACTGATAATATCTTCATCAGTGATCGTTTGTGCTAATTCAGTTGCAACTGCTCCAGGACTAATAATAGTTGTACGGATGTTTTGTCCAGATTTCATTTCTTGACGTAATCCTTCAGTGATCGCTCTTACAGCGAATTTAGTACCACTATAAACGGACATTCCTGGTCCCACTCGATGTCCTGCTACAGAGGACACGTTGATAATATGTCCAGATTTTTGTTCTTCCATATACGGGAGAACGGCGCCAATCCCATACAAAACTCCTTTAATATTGACATCAACCATACGATCCCACTCATCCACTTTTATTTTGTTTAATAATGATAATGGCATGATTCCGGCATTGTTCACTAGGATATCAATTTGACCAAATTGCTCAACGGTTGCTTTTGCTAATGTTTCCATCTCCTTAAAAGAAGTTACATCTGTTACTTGGTAAGAAGCTTCGCCACCATTATTGATCACTTCCGATTGCAACTGCTTTAATCTGTCTTCTCGTCTTGCTGCTAACATGACTCTGAATCCCTGATTTGATAATTCAAGGGCTGTTGCTTGACCGATCCCACTACTTGCTCCAGTAATAATGGCTACCTTTTTCGTCATTTAAATCACTCCTAATTTTATTGTTCTAATTTTAGACTTTATATATACATTTTGTCTAAAATATTTCTGAAACAAATATAACATTTATTTTAAACATTATAAACCAAAAATATAAAAATAGTATAAAGTGTATATTATAATATGACTGTGTGGTATAATAATGGATCTAAGGGGGAAATAACATGCGCAAAATCGATCCTGAATTAAGGGAAGAGATGAGAAAAACATACGTATTGAAATTAATGAATGTGATTCGTTTAAAAGGGTTTAATACCTTAAAAATACAAGATATGGCTGAACATATGCAGATCAGCAAAGCATCATTTTACAATTATTTTTCTTCTAAAGAAGAAATCATACAAGAGCTTACTGGGACCTATATTGCATATTATGAAGAGGTTGATCAAACCATTTTAAATAAAGAAATCACTTATATAGATCGTTTTCAAAAAGTATTTGAACAAGAAGTACTCACTTTCATTTATATTTCTGAATTGTTCTTTGAAGAATTAAAGGTTGGATTTCCTGAATTATATGAAGGAATTATTTCGGCACGTCGAAAAAGAAAAATGAACATTAGACAGTTTTACGAAATGGGAATGAAAGAAGGGATATTCCAGTCTTTAAATCCTAGTATTCTCATGTTGCAGGATGAAGTGATGTTGAGAAGATTGCTTGATCCAGCGTTCCTATTAGAAGAAGGGCTCACAATAAAACAAGTGTTATTTGACTATTATCAAGCCAAAAAAGTTCAAATTTTTAAACCTGATGAGCTAAAAAGAATAAATGATAAATTAACAATATTGGAAAAAATTGAGTTTCTCTCTCTTAAGTTATCTAATTCGTATTCATCATAAAATATAAAAATAGCAATAATATGCAGCTCTTATTTGTTGCTCAAAAAGCGTAACTGATGATAAGATATCAATGATTACGAACTTAGAGGATAAACGGGGGTTACATCTACATGGGCAGATTAAGACGCCGATCAGATACACTTGAATTTTTAAAAAACGCTAAAGATGTGGTAGAACTTGAACCACAAGCTAACAAAGGCAGATGGAGAGAAGTTTTTGGTAATGATAACCCTATTCACGTAGAGTTAGGGATGGGAAAAGGAAAATTCATTTCTGAAATGAGCTTGAAGTATCCTGAATTCAATTTTATAGGGATAGATTTATATGATGAGTTAGTTCGAAAAGCAAGTGAGAAGGCATATGTTTTAAGGGAAAAACATGGTGTGCCAAACATAGATAATTTAAGACTTGTTTTAATGAATATTGAGAAAATAGAAGAAATTTTTGACGAGAATGAAATTGATCAAATTTATTTAAACTTTAGTGATCCATGGCCAAAAAAAAGACATGCTTCACGTAGATTAACTCATGCAAACTTCTTAAAAAAATATCAAACTGTTTTAAAAAATCAGGGAGAGATTCATTTAAAGACAGATTCTGTTTCCCTCTTTGAGTTTTCTTTAAATTCATTCGCTGATTTAGATTTAAAAATGAAAAATATAAAGTTGGACTTGCATAAAGAGGGTACGCCTGAAAACCATGTCTTTACAGAATATGAAGAAAAATTTGTTGAACAAGGTATTAGAATTCATCGTTGTGAAGTGATTTTGTTGAAATAACCAATTTTTTTAGTTAAATACCCTCCACGTCTTATCTGACCTTGGAGGGTTATTTTATAAAAAGTTTATATTTTATTCATTATTTGGTGTAATAGTAAATACGGTATTCCCTTCAGCAAGTAAAGGAGCTGGAGGATTATCAAGTTTATCTATACTTAAAATATCACATAAAGGGATATAACTTGTTGATTCAGTACCTGGGATATTAAAGATGTTTCTAGCAACTAATACTTCACCTCTAACAGCAATAAACGTACCGATAGCAACCAAAAGTACATCTGTTCCAACAAACGTAATACCAATTAGATCAAATTCATCAAAGTTTTCTTCGATTGCTTTTTTCAATGATGTTGTACAACAATTGCAGTCTTGTATTTTTTTAGGACATGTTTTGCTTTTTCTTCTAGACACGTTCTCACCTCCATAACGATTAAATTATATGAGACCATAAAGGTTTCATATATTAATAGTTTATGTTAAGAGATGGAGATGGATTGTACGATTGAACCTGTTAATTTGGCTTAATTTTCTCAAATCAGACAATTAATTTCATCTACAGAGAATTGAGTTGTGCATAAAGGTTTTGATTGAAATGTTATTTTTTGTTGTTGTACCAATTGATTTAACCAAAATTTTAACTCATCAATTGAAGTAAGTTTTTCCCCTAAATGATGGTTTAAGAAGAATTGACAATTCTCTTCCTCATGACCTGGAATAGGGTTATAAAATAACATAGGCAACTGTTTTACTAAACCCTCTGTACAGGTAATCCCCCCTGGTTTTGTTATTAATAAATCTGAAACATCCATTAACTCATCAATTGCCTTAGTAAAACCAAGAATATGGATATTAGGATGTTCAAATTTAGAGTTTGAAATGATCTTTTTTCGAGCTTTTTCATTATTCCCCATACAGATAATGAATTGAATTTTTTCCTTCCAAGATAATAAATATTCAATTAACTCATTGTATTTCATCATTCCCCAGCCGCCACCCATAATGAGTACAGTAGGCATAGGTTGCAATCCGAACTTGTCCCTTATTTTTAACTTTTCATTTGTCTTCCAAAATTTAGAGTGTATTGGAATGCCAGAGATCATAATTTTTTCTTCAGGCACATTTTTTTTAATTAATTGTCTTTTTATTTCTTCAGTAGGTATTAAATATTTATCTGTCTCAGGTGTTATCCATGCCCCGTGAATAACATAATCAGTAACTACTGTATATAAAGGTACTTGAAGTCCTAATCTTTTTAATCTGGCAATTACGGCATTTGGAAAAGGATGAGTACAAAGGATGGTGTCAGGTTGAAAATGATCAATAAATGAATATGTTCTAGCGTAAAAAATGCGATGGAGCATCATTTGAGTGAAACGATTCAGTGAATTTTCAAATTGGGATTTATACAATTTTTCATATATTTTAGGTTGTACATCTAATGTTTTTCTATATACTTTAAAGAAATGAGGCGCTAAATTTGGATGTAGAAATTTTAATAATTCAATTACCTTTGTATGAATAAATTGATTTTTTAGACCTTCTGAAATGGCATATGCGGCTTGTGTATGACCTGTACCGAATCCTTCTGATAAAATGAGTATATTTTTTTGTTGCAAAACAGAGGTCACCCGCTTCTGATCGTATTTTAAATCAAATTTCAATATTTTTCTGATATCCTTTTTTAATGTATATCATTAATGATTATTAAATTTAATTTTCCCCGATCTGCGGACAGAAATTCAAAAAAAAAATCCCATTTGAAACTAACAAAGCTTTCCCAGATTTAACTAACCTAAGATATTTGTTACAGATATACCGGTTAATGTACCAATGATTAAACCTGCAAATACATCAGATGGGTAATGAAGTCCTAAATATATTCTAGATAATGCAACGATGAAACCTAACGGCAGTAATATGATGCTCATTACAGGTATGCTAATGACAAATGGTATAATGATTGAAAAAATAGCAGTGGTGTGACCTGATGGAAAAGAATGATCCTTTAATGGATTTTTATAAGTAATCACATGTTTGATAACTAAATAAGGTCTTAATCTTTTATAAGTTTTTTTAATGACAGCAACCGGAATGTGACTTACACTTAATGACACTAAACTCATGAAAGCGACATGTTTCCATGGTGCAGATGCAAAAATAGATAATGCTAAAGTTATACATATAGTGAAAATAGCCCCGCCTAAATGAGTAATGTTCGTCATGATAATATCTAAAATTTTATTTTTTAATTTTACATTTATAAAGAAAAATATTTGATTTTCAATCATTTTCAATCGATATAACATATTCCATCTCCTTTTAAGCTAACGTTCTGAAAAGAAAGCGTCGTATGGTAATTTTAAAGGAAGTTTGTTGATTTTTCCACTTTTAGTTTATGATATCTTAAATTATTATAAACAAATTGACATTAGTAAATTTATGTGGTATCTTTTTATAGTTAGAACAAATCAACAAGCAGAAGCGCCCGCTTCTCACCTGACTAACGTATAGTTAGCTGGTTCAAATGATAAATCTTATCTCTTCGGAGATGAAATAAATGATGTGGGCGAATGAATCTGCCCACATTTTTTTTGTTTTAAATTTTTAGCGGAGGTGACACGTTATTAAAGAACATATCATTAACGAATCTATAAGAGCTAGAGAGGTTCGTTTAATTGGAGCCGAGGGAGACCAGCTTGGAATCAAACCTATTAAAGAAGCGTTGCGTTTAGCATATGATGCAAATTTAGATTTAGTTGCTGTTGCTCCAACAGCAAAACCACCAGTCTGTCGTATTATAGATTATGGTAAATATCGTTATGAAGCACAGAAAAAAGAAAAAGAAGCACGTAAGAATCAAAAAGTTGTGGATATTAAAGAGGTGCGTTTCAGCTCTAAAATCGAAGAACATGATTATCAAACTAAGCTGCGTAATGTAATCAAATTCCTTAAGGCAGAAGATAAGGTGAAGTGTTCGATTCGTTTTCGGGGTCGTGAGATTACACATGCTGACATTGGTAAAAAAGTACTTGATAGAGTAATCGAAGACGTTAAAGAGTATGCCGAAGTTGAGCGTAGACCTAGACTTGATGGTCGAAGCATGATTATGGTACTTGCTCCGATAACAAAAAAATAGATGTCCAAAGCTGATTCAGTAAATATACTTTAATTCTTAGGAGGATACAATTATGCCTAAAATGAAAACTCACAGCAGTTTAAAAGGTCGTTTTAAAGTGACAGGCACTGGTAAAATTAAAAGACATAAACGTGGTAAAAACCACTTGTTAGCTAAAAAGTCAGGAAGACAGAAAAACTTAATGAAAACTCAACCAATCATGGCTAAAGGTGACGTTAAACGTTTAGCTCAACAATTATCAAATCTTAAATAATAGTGAACATAGGAGGTAGAAAAAGATGGCAAGAGTAAAAGGTGGATTTGTTGCACGTCGTCGTCGTAAAAAAGTATTAAAACTTGCTAAAGGTTACTTTGGCTCTAAACATAGAATTTATAAAACTGCGAATGAACAGGTTATGAAATCATTGTTATATGCATATCGTGACCGTCGCCAGCGCAAACGTGATTTCCGTAAATTATGGATTGTACGTATCAATGCTGCTGCTCGTACAAATGGTTTAAGTTATAGTAAATTAATGCATGGATTAAAGCTTGCAGGTGTAGATATTAACCGTAAAATGTTAGCAGACCTTGCAGTAAATGATTCACAAGGTTTCACTAACCTTGCAAATGTAGCAAAAGAAAAAATTAATGCCTAAATTTTTTATAACATAAGAATGAAATTATTGTAGGATTCGACTACTTCTTCTAGAAGCTCCGATAGGAGCTTTTTTTCTTTTCGATGAAAATATGTTGACTTCAACTCAAGTAGTATATATAATAGTTAAAAATCATTACCCAATCACATATGGATCATCGGCTATGAAAAGGATAAAGGAATAAGGGCACTGTGAACAGAGAGCAGAGGATTTGCTGAAACCTTTGCCATAACCCTTATTCACGAGCTCACCTTGGAGCTGTTTTCCTGAAAGGTCTAACCTAGTAGGGGAAATCGGTAGGCATACGTTATTATGCTGTAAGTGACAGCTATTTCTTAATCGTTACTTTCTGAGGTTATATATTGTGAAGTATGTAACAAAGTTGGGTGGTACCACGTAAGGAAAATCCTTTCGTCCCATTTTTTGCTTTAGCAGAGCAGTGGGGTGAAAGGATTTTTTGGTATTTAAAAATAGTTAGATATTATTTTGAGAGGAGGATGTAAGATGAGCACCCTAACGTTAAAAGCTACGAATAAAGAACTATATACTAAGTTAATGCAACCGGATGTAATTACAGGATCAGAAATTTTGCTTCGTTCACTACTTTTAGAAGGTGTTGATTGCGTCTTTGGTTATCCAGGTGGAGCTGTGTTATATATTTATGATGCAATCCATGGAAACCCTGACTTTAATCACTTATTAACAAGGCACGAACAAGGAGCAATTCATGCTGCTGATGGATATGCGCGTTCAACAGGAAAGGTTGGTGTATGCATAGCAACTTCAGGTCCAGGAGCTACAAATCTAGTGACAGGAATAGCTACTGCTTATATGGATTCAGTTCCACTTGTGATCATTACTGGAAACGTAATGAGTACAGCCATCGGTACAGATGCTTTTCAAGAAGCAGATATCACTGGAATTACCATGCCCATTACGAAACATAGTTACTTAGTTCGCGATGTAAAAGATTTATCCAAAATTGTTCATGAAGCCTTCCATATTGCGTCAACAGGTAGAAAAGGCCCTGTTCTTATTGATATTCCTAAAGATATATCTGCACATAAAACTGAGTTCAACTATGATAATCAAATTAATATCCGTGGGTATAACCCAACAGTATTACCTAATAAACTTCAAGTAGAACGTTTATTAAAGGCAATCGATGAAGCGAAAAAACCAGTGATTCTTGCAGGGGGCGGGGTTGTATATGCAGGAGCACAAGAAGAATTATTAGAATTTGTAAGCAAAACAAATATTCCGACAATTACAACTTTACTTGGGATCGGTGGATTTCCAAGCTCGAATGATTTATGGTTGGGCATGCCAGGCATGCACGGAACTTATACAGCAAATAAAGCACTCCAAAGTTGTGATTTGTTAATAGGAATCGGTGCAAGGTTTGATGATCGTGTAACGATGAAAGTGGATGGATTTGCCCCAAATGCAAAAATCGCACACATTGATGTTGATCCTGCTGAAGTAGGAAAAGTTGTTGAAACAGCAATTCCTTGTGTGGGTGATGTAAAAAAGGTTTTAGAACTTGTAAATCAAAAAGCAAAAGCAGCACAATCTGAAGCATGGATACAAGAGTTACAGATGATGAAAAAAGAATTCCCACTTAAATATAAAGATGATAATAAACATCTTAAACCACAATACGTCATTGAAATGATTCACAAAACAACAGAGGGAGAAGCCATCGTTACAACAGATGTAGGACAGCATCAAATGTGGGCGGCACAGTACTACAAGTTTAATCATCCTCGTTCTTGGATAACATCAGGTGGATTAGGTACGATGGGTTTTGGCTTTCCTGCGGCAATTGGTGCACAAATGGGAAATCCAGATCGACTCGTAGTATCGATCAATGGTGATGGTGGCATGCAAATGTGTGCTCAAGAATTAGCGATTTGTGCTATTCACAATATTCCTGTAAAAATTGTAGTCATTAACAATCAAGTATTAGGCATGGTGCGTCAATGGCAAGAGATTATTTATGACAATCGTTATAGCCATATTGATTTATCTGGAAGTCCAGATTTTGTGAAATTAGCTGAAGCATATGGAGTAAAGGGATTAAGAGCAACAAATAAAGAAGAGGCTCAAAAAGCTTGGCAGGAAGCTATGGATACACCAGGTCCAGTATTAATCGATTTTATAGTTGAAAAACATGAAAATGTGTATCCGATGGTAAAACAAGGAAGCACAATTGATGAAATGTTAATGGGGGATTCGTAATATGAATGCGACTAAACATACCATTTCAATACTAGTAAACAATCAACCTGGGGTATTACAACGTGTGGCTAGTTTATTCGGTCGAAGAGGTTTTAACATTGAAAGTATTACGGTTGGGAAGTCTGAGGAGGAAGGCCTTTCCAGAATGATTATCGTAACCATCGGTGATGATCAAAAATTAGAACAAATTTCTAAACAGCTGTATAAAGTTATTGATGTAATTAAGGTAATAGACATTAGTGCAAATCCAATGGTTGAACGTGAGTTGGCTTTAATTAAAGTGAACGCTGAACCTTCCATACGTCCAGAGATCATTGGTGTTGTGGAAACTTTCAGAGCAACGATTGTGGATATTGGACCAAAAAGTATCATGGTTCAAGTCGTAGGAGATTCAGATAAAGTAAAAGCTATGGTGGAATTATTAAAACCATACGGTGTTATTCAATTAACTCGTACAGGTGTAGCGGCAATGATAAGAGGAGTTTAAGTTTATTTATAAGATATAAAACATGGGAAGACTCCTTTGAGTGGGCATAACTATTATCCACTCAAGGGAGAAAAAAAGGAGGAAATTATTCAATGGCAGTTACAATGTATTATGAAAACGACGCAGATTTAAACGTATTATCAGGAAAAACAATTGCAGTAATCGGATACGGAAGTCAGGGGCATGCACAGGCTCAGAATCTTAGAGATAGTGGTGTACATGTTATCATCGGTTTACGTAAAGGCCGCTCTTGGGATCAAGCAACCAACGATGGTTTTCAAGTCTTTACAGTGGATGAAGCAACTAAAAAAGCAGATATCGTTCAGATTTTAATGCCAGATGAAACGCAAGGAACCGTATATAGAGAAATGATTGCTCCAAACTTGAAAAAAGGATCTGCAATCATGTTTTCACACGGCTTTAATATAAACTTTGGACAAATCGTCCCTCCTGCAGATGTAGACGTATTTATGATCGCACCAAAATCACCAGGACATTTAGTACGTAGAACTTATGTAGAAGGATTTGGTGTTCCAGGATTAATCGCAGTTGAACAAGATTCAACTGGAAAAGCGAAAGAACTTGGTTTAGCTTACGCTAAAGGTATCGGTTGTACTCGTGCAGGAGTGATTGAAACAACGATCCGTGAAGAAACAGAAACTGACTTATTTGGTGAGCAAGCTGTATTGTGCGGTGGTGTAAGTGCACTTGTAAAAGCTGGATTTGAAACACTAACTGAAGCAGGTTACCAACCTGAAGTTGCCTATTTCGAATGTTTACATGAATTAAAACTAATCGTGGATTTAATGTACGAAGGCGGATTAGAGAGAATGCGTTATTCCGTCAGTGATACTGCTGAATATGGAGATTATGTAACAGGTCCTCGTATCGTAACAGAAGAAACGAAAAAAGAAATGAAGAGAGTATTGGAAGATATCCAACAAGGGAAATTTGCTCGTGATTTTATTTTAGAAAACCAATCTAATCGTGCATTTTTTACAGCAACTCGTCGTCAAGAGTCAGAGCATCCGATTGAAGAAGTAGGTTCAAAATTGCGTGAAATGATGCATTGGATTAGTAAGTAAATCATTGAATGCCGACTAATATCAACCACGTCCATGTGGTTAACGTCGGCATCAGTACATCCTTGTACTGAAAAACCATATTAGGAGGTGGATTTGGGATGAGAAAGATATATGTGTTTGATACAACGTTGAGAGATGGCGAACAATCTCCAGGAGTGAACTTAAATACCCAAGAGAAGGTGGAGATTGCCTTACAATTAGAAAGGCTTGGAATTGATCGAATTGAGGCAGGATTTCCTGCAGCATCACCAGGTGATTTGAAAAGTGTAAGTGAAGTAGCTGAGGCTGTAAAAAATTCATCTATAATTGGACTTTCTCGCTCCCGTGAGCAAGATATTGAAGCAGCGAGGCAAGCATTACAAAAAGCAGAGGATCCTTGTTTGCATTTATTTCTTGCAACCTCTCCTATACATCGTAAATATAAGTTGCGTATGGAGAAACAACAAGTGCTTGAAACAGCAGAAGCGGCCATTCGATATGCAAAAAAATATTTTAATAAAATTGAATTTTCGCCTGAGGATGCAGCTCGAACCGAATTGGATTTTTTATGTGAAGTGACAGAAATGGCAGTTCGAGCTGGTGCTACTGTAGTGAACATCCCAGATACTGTAGGTTTTATGACTCCAGATGAATTTGGGAATATATTCAAAACACTAAGAGAAAACGTACACGGAATTGAAAAAATTCAATTAAGTGCACACTGTCATGATGATTTGGGAATGGCTACAGCGAATGCCCTAGCAGCCATACGTAATGGAGCAGATCAAATTGAAGGAACAATTAACGGTATAGGTGAGCGTGCAGGAAATACTTCAATTGAAGAAGTGGCAATGGCATTAGAAACTAGAAAAGACTTTTATGAAGCAACTACCTCTTTAAAGTTGAGTGAAATCCATCGCACAAGTCGATTAGTGAGTAAATTGACAGGAATGGTCGTACCGGGTAATAAAGCAATCGTAGGTGCGAATGCTTTTGCCCATGAATCTGGCATTCATCAAGATGGTATGTTGAAAGAAAAAACAACCTATGAAATTATGTCTCCAGAAACGATAGGTTTAAAAGAAAGTAAATTAGTATTAGGAAAGCTTTCAGGTCGACATGCTTTTAGTGAAAAACTAGTAGATATGGGTTATGATGGCCTAAATGAAGAGCAGATTAAAGAAGCTTTTATAAAGTTTAAAAATCTAGCGGATAAGAAGAAAAACATAAGTGATGAAGATATACGAGCAATGTTAGAAGAGAAGCTTGTCAGCACACCTGAATTTTTCACACTTGAACGAATTGATTTATCTTACGGAAATCAATCGACTCCAATCGCTACGATTAGAATTAAAACGAATGAAGATGCAATAGCTGAAGAAACGCAAGAAGGAAATGGTTCTGTTGATGCTATTTACAACGCAATTGACAAAGCAACACAAGAAGAAGTTACTTTAGAGGATTATGCTATTAAATCCGTAACACATGGTAAAGATGCATTAGGGGAAGTGCACGTTGTACTGAAACAAGGTGACATTGCAGTAACGGGGCGTGGTGTTAGCACAGATATTCTTGATGCAAGTGCGCGTGCTTACATCGATGCCGTGAACCGAATTATTGATAGAAAAACCTCTGATAGTGTGGATAAGAGAGGAAATATTACTTTAATTTAAAAAAAATAAATAACCTGCCACATCCTTTGTTAGGCAGGTTATTTTTTTGATAAGGAGAGAAGACATGTCTGATATAAAAAAAATCGCAGTTATAGCCGGAGATGGAATTGGTCCAGAGGTTGTGGCTGAAGCGGAGAAAGTCCTTAAAAAAACTGAAGAACTTTTTGGCTATAAATTTGAAACAGATCATGGGTTATTTGGTGGTATTGCGATTGATGAAAAGGGTACTCCACTCCCTCAAGAAACATTGGAAATGTGCAGAAACTCAGATGCAGTATTATTAGGTGCTGTTGGTGGGCCTAAATGGGACAATAATTCAAAGGAATTACGACCAGAAACTGGATTATTAGGAATTAGAAAGGAACTAGGTTTATTTTCTAATATAAGACCTGCTGTTGTTTTTGATTGTTTAAAGGAAGCTTCTACTTTAAAACCAGAAGTGTTAGATGGCACAGATTTAATCGTAGTTCGTGAATTAACAGGAGGTATTTATTTCGGGGAAAAATTTAGACGTGATACTGAGTTTGGTGAAGAAGCGGTAGATACTTGTGCTTATAATGTCATGGAAGTCGAACGTATTGTAAGACAAGCTTTTGAGATTGCAAGAACAAGAAGGAAGAAATTAGCTTCAGTGGACAAAGCGAATGTGTTGGAAAGTTCTCGTTTATGGAGAGAAACAGTGAATCGCCTTGCTCCTGAATATCCAGACGTAGAGCTTGAGCATGTGTTAGTAGATAATTGTGCGATGCAATTATTACGCAGACCTTCCAGTTTTGATGTCATTGTAACAGAGAATATGTTTGGAGATATTTTAAGTGATGAAGCTGCAATGCTCACAGGATCTATCGGTATGTTATCTTCAGCATCCTTAGGTGAAGGAAGTTTTGGATTGTATGAACCTGTACATGGCTCTGCACCAGATATTGCAGGGCAAGGAAAAGCAAATCCAATTGCCACGATCCTTTCTGTTGCCTTGATGTTTAAACTATCATTTGGATATCAAAAAGCTGGAGATTTAATCGAAAAAGCAGTGAAAGATGTGCTGGATGCCGGACATCGAACAGGGGACATTTCTACTGATCAATCTAATGCATTAAGTACTTCTGAAATGGGAGATCTAATCATAGCTGAAATGGAAAAATAATCCTATATTTTGATTAATTATAATAATTATTAAAAAAAAATGACTATAGTTATTGACTTTGGTTTTGTGGAGTGATAACATTTCTAATGTGAACAACATCACTTAGTAAAAATGATGGTATAGCCATTAAGCATTACATAAATTTGTTTTTTTGGTGCCTTCATTTGACTTAAAATATTATATTTTCTAGGAGGGGCTTTTTAAATGGCAGAACGTTTAGTAGGTAAACCAGCACCAGATTTTACAATGGAGACAGCACTAGGTAATGGAGATGATTTCAGCACAGTATCTCTTTCTGATTATAGAGGAAAATGGTTAGTATTATTTTTCTATCCACTAGATTTTACATTTGTATGTCCAACAGAAATTACAGCTTTAAGTGAAGCAAGTGGCATTTTTGAAGATCTTGATACTGAAATTTTAGGTGTAAGTACGGATAGCAAATTCTCTCACCGTGCATGGATCAATACTCCAGTAGATGAAAATGGACTAGGAAAATTAAACTTCCCATTAGCAGCAGACTTAACTAAATCTGTAGCTCGTGATTATGGTGTTTTAATTGAAGAAGAAGGTATTGCACTTCGTGGATTATTCATCATTGATCCTGATGGAGAGTTGAAATATCAAGTTGTAAACCACAACGATGTAGGTAGAAGTGTTGATGAAACAGTTCGTATTTTACAAGCTCTTCAATCTGGTGGATTATGTCCAGCTAACTGGAAACCAGGGGAAAAACAATTAACAGCTATTTAAGTATTACATTTAATAACCCTCTCTATCTGCATTCGTAGGTAAGAGGGGTTTCTTCTTTTTAAGTATAGTTAAGCAGAGTTTAAGGTTAGTTATTTTAAAATAAGCTGAGAGGTGAAAGATAATGCCAATGCGTTTGCGCACAGAGTTACCTAATTTTGAAGGTGTGACAGAATGGGTGAATGGAGAATTATCTAAAGATGATTTAACAGGTAAACCTGTATTAATCCATTTCTGGGCAGTTAGTTGTCATATGTGTAAGGAAAGTTTGCCACAAATCAATGAATGGCGAGAGAAATACGAGGCACAATATAACTTAACAGTAATAGGGGTACATATGCCTCGATCCGAAAAGGATACGGATATTGATATTGCGAAAGAAAACATTCAGAAATATGGATTAAAACATCCAGTTATGATAGACAATCAGCATGCCATTACAGATAAGTTCCAAAATGAACATGTCCCTGCTTATTATTTGTTTGATGAAAATCATCAGCTTCGCCATTTTCAAGCAGGTGAAAAAGGGCTTAAAATGGTTGAACAACGTATTAATAAAATTCTTTCCCCAAAAGAATAAAAAAAAGAGTGGAAAGATAATAATATGATCAAGAGCTGGTAAACTAGAGAAGAAACGAGTTTTTAGAGTTTTTTCTCTAGTTTTTTCAAAATAAATCGACAACATCTTAGAAAATAAAAGCTACGTATAGACTTAAGGAGGGAAATATTTAAGTGGAACATACTACTGAATTAACTTCTTTAATGATCGTTGTCACAATTGCTTTTCTGGTACCTATCCTGCTTCATCGGTTTCATTTAAAAATGATACCTGTGGTTGTAGCAGAAATTATTGCTGGTTTAATCATTGGTAAGAGTGGATTAAACTTAATTCATGAGGACCAATGGCTCGAATTGTTATCCTTATTTGGTTTTATATACTTGTTATTTTTAAGTGGATTGGAAATCGACTTTGCTTCCTTTAAGAAGAAAAAAACGGCCGAAGATAATAAAGCAAACCCGCTAATATTATCTTTAATTATACTAGTAGGTGTTTTCGTTGTATCCTATGGTTTGTCCTATACGTTATTATGGATGAACTTGATCGAAGATCCATTGTTAATGACTTTAATCATTGCGACGATATCATTAGGTGTTGTGGTTCCAGTTCTTAAAGAGAAGAAAATAACGGACACTCCACTCGGTCAAATTATTTTACTTGTCGCTGTTTTATCAGATTTTGCTACGATGATTTTACTAGCTGTTTACATAAGTTATCAGTCAGAAAATATAATGCAAATGTTATTGTTGTTAGTCTTTTTTGGACTTGTTGTATTTACATATTTATTCTTAAAGAACTTTGTTAAGGGCAAGTTATTTGAGGTGTTAAGAAAAAGCACAGCACAAATGGGAACAAGAGCTGTGTTTGCTTTGATATTGTTATTCGTTGTATTATCCGAAACCTTTGAAATTGAAAACATACTAGGTGCATTTTTGGCTGGAGTAGTGGTTTCTTTATTAGCGCCAGATAAAAAATTTGTTCATCAACTGGAGTCATTTGGTTATGGCTTTTTGATACCTATCTTTTTCGTCATGTTAGGAGTAAATCTTAACTTATGGGATCTATTTACTGATGCTAAAATTTTAATACTTATGCCGATGTTATTGGCAGCGATATTCCTATCAAAAATGATTCCTGTTTTGATTTTAAAAAGATACTTTCCATGGCGTGAAGTACTTAGCTCAGGGATATTACTTTCTTCAACATTAAGTCTTGTTATTGCCGCTGCAGCTTTAGCATTACAAATTGGAGCGATTGATGAGACGATGCATGGGGCTCTTATTTTAGTAGCTGTTATCAGCTGTTTACTCGCACCTATACTTTTTAATCAAATCTTTCCACCTCTCGTAAAAAAGCCTAAAATTATTTCCATTGTAGGTGCCAATCATATCACTTTACCAATATCTCAAGATATGATAAAAGAAGGGTATGAAGTAAATCTGTATAGTACAGAATCGAAAAATGATGAGTCGAAGGAAGAAGCATACAGTCGTTTTCCCCTTGTAGAAATTCCACATTTAGATGCTAAATCATTAGAGCAACAGGATGCATTTAAAACGGATATTATCGTATTTGCTACGATGGATGATGATATCAATTTAGAATTAGCTAGATACGCTAAAACACTTGGTGTTAGTAACATTATTGTTCGAATTGAAAATCCTGATTTATTTAAAAATGTACAAACTGAAGAAGATTTATCTTTATTTTCTACTCTATACGCATCCAGAACACTATTAAGAGCGTTGGTTGAACACCCGAGTGCTGTAAAATTAATTACTCATCATGATGGTTCTATTGGTGAAGTAAAGATGAATAATCAAACCTATCATGATGAATATTTATACAAGTTACCACTTCCAGGAAACATGTTGATCTTACGAATTTATCGTGGTGATTCATTTATTATTCCACATGGAAATACTCAGATTGAATTAGGGGATCGATTGCTTGTGAGTGGAGATGTAGAGAGTATATTGGAATTGAAATCTGAAGTAGAGTAAATCAACAATTCAACAATTGAATATTTTATTGAATGCAAAACCTCCTGAATTGGAGGTTTTTTCTTCGCCTTTAGGACTCGCAAATCGGTGAGATTCCCTCATGAACAATATGAACAAAATAAGCAAAATAGATTTATCTTTTAATATTCACAAAATATTCACTTTTAAAAAGTTATCAATTAAACTCTTACCTGTAAGCGATTACAAATAAGAGGGGATGGATTTTATGAAAAACAGAAAAGTTTGGTTTATGTTATTATTCTCATTTATTCTTGTTTTTGCAGCAGCTTGTGGAGGAGAAACTGGTGAACCAGAAACTCCAGCAGAAACGCCTAACAAGGAAGAACCTGCAACAACTGATGAATCAAAAGCCGAAGGATGGGAACCAAGCAAATCGATTGAAGTGGTTGCACCAGGTGGAGCTGGTGGTGGCTGGGATACAACTGCCAGAACAGTAGCTCAGGTTTTGACTGAAGAAGATCTTGTTAGTGAAGGAATGCCTGTTGTAAACAAATCAGGTAGTGGTGGGGCGATCGGATGGTCTTATGTAGATGGTAAACAAGGGGACAATCATACGTTGTTTGTTACTTCTTCTCCGATTTTATTAGTCCCTTTAAATGGGGGTTCTGAATTAACTCATAATGATTTTGAACCAATTGCTGGTGTAATTGCAGATTTTGGAGCATTTGTAACGAATGTTGATTCTCCATATCAAAACATTAATGATGTGATGGATGCACTTAAATCAGATCCAAGTTCTATTACAATAGCAGGTGATTCTTCCCCTGGAAGTATGGACCATATTCAATTTATAAAAGCAGCAAAAGCAGCCGGTGTTGATATTACAACTATTGATTATTTATCTGCTGGAGATATTGGCGGTATGACACTTGTACTTGGTGGGAGTGTCGATGTTTATTCTACAGGACTTGCTGAAGCAGCAGAACAAGCAAAAGCTGGAAAAGTACGAGTGTTAGCGATTACTTCTCCTGAACCATTGGAAGGAGAGGGGATCTCAGAATTTCAAACTTTAAGACAACAAGGAATTGAAGATGAATTCATTAACTGGCGTGGATTTATGGCTCCAAAAGGAATGGATTCAGAAGCGGTGAGTTATTATGAAAATGCTATAAAGTCTATGTATGAGACAGCATTATGGCAAGAAAGAAGAGACAACTTTGGATGGAAAGACAACTTTATGACAAGTACAGAGTTTGGGACATTCTTAGATGAACAATATACTATATACGAAAATCTTATGAAAGAATTAGGCCTATAAAGAGTCATCAGGGTAAAAGAGAGATAAATAAGAATAATGGGTGGCTTGTCCACCCTTCTTAAGATTTAAAAGTCATTTTTAAAAATGAAGTTTGATGATTTTAATTCACATTGTGGATGATTTAATACTTGTGGAAGGTGAGTAATATGCTAAACTCCTTGAATCGTAAAGTGTCTATCGTGATATTTCTAATTGCAACATTGTATCTATTTTATAGTTATCAAATTGAACCTTCTCGTTTTGCAAAAATTGATGCAGATGTCATGCCAAAAGGTTTAGGATTTCTGTTAATAGTACTGTCTGTTTTATTATTTATTGAAAATAAGGAAGAGACAGAACAAGAGAAGGCTAAGAGAAGCTTAACAAAAGAAGAAGTAGGGCTATTGTTGTTAATCGTTTTATTTGTAATTGGATATATTCTATTGCTTGAAATTATTGGATTTATTATTGTAACTATTTTATTCTTAACTGCTACATCAAGAGTTTTAGGTTATACGAATTGGATTAAAATGCTTATCGTTTTTGTTACATTTACCCTCGTCATTTATTTTTCCTTTAATGAATTATTAGGACTATCTTTACCATCAGGTATATTACCATTTTAAGAAGAGGAGGGGAACGTAATGGAAGTGATTGATAATATATTAAATGGTTTTGCAGTAGCTTTGAGTTGGAAGAATGTATTCTTTGTTTTTATCGGGGTATTAGCTGGTACTGTTATTGGAATGCTTCCGGGATTAGGGCCTATTTCAGCAATTGCTATAATGATCCCATTAAGTTATGGTATGGAGCCTGCGTCAGCTTTAATATTAATGGCTGGTGTTTATTATGGAGCTATATTTGGCGGCTCTACCTCATCTATTCTTTTGAATGCACCAGGTGTGTCTGGAACAGTCGCTACCTCATTTGATGGGTATCCTTTAGCAAAACAAGGGAAAGCAGGAAAAGCACTAGCTATTGCAGCGATCTCATCCTTTGGTGGAGGTACAATTAGTGTTTTTGCATTAATGTTGGTAGCACCGATGATGGCGAGTTTTGCGACTCAATTTGGGCCGACTGAATATTTT
The DNA here is from genome assembly GCF_040100845.1 of Chengkuizengella sp. SCS-71B. Lineage (NCBI taxonomy): Bacteria > Bacillati > Bacillota > Bacilli > Caryophanales > Paenibacillaceae > Chengkuizengella > Chengkuizengella sp. SCS-71B. The sequence continues at coordinate 672,744 of NZ_JAZHSH010000001.1, forward strand.
GCATTAATGTTTTTGGGTCTATCTGCCATTTCAAGTTTGTCGGAAGGATCAACAATCAAAGCATTAATTTCAGCAGTGATTGGTCTAATGGTTGCATCAGTAGGTAGAGATTTATTAACAGGAACTGCACGATTTACATTTGGATCTGTAAATTTATTAGATGGTATTGATTTTTTAGTTATCGCATTAGGATTATTTGCTCTTGCTGAAGTCACGAATTTAGTATTAACAAGGAATAAAGTAAATACAGGTAATGAATCAGAGGTTGGTAGTTTGAGAATTACTAAACAAGAAGCAAAGGAGATCTCAGGTCCGATTGCTAGACACTCTGTGTTAGGATTCATTATAGGTGTTCTACCTGGTGCAGGTGCAACGATTTCTTCATTTTTATCTTATATTGCAGAAAAGCGAATTTCTAAAAATCCAGAATCTTTTGGAAAAGGCAATATTAAAGGATTAGCCGCTCCTGAAGCTTCAAACAATGCAGCTACGAGTGGTGCTTTTGTTCCATTGTTAACTTTAGGAATACCTGGATCAGGCACAACCGCTGTTTTATTAGGGGCTTTACTAGTGGCTGGAGTTACACCAGGACCTCTATTAATGCAAGATGAACCGAATGTGTTTTGGGGAGTCATTGCAAGTATGTATCTTGGAAACATATTTTTGTTGATTTTAAACTTACCGTTAATTCCATTGATTGCAAAAATCTTATACATTCCAAAACGTCTTTTAATTTCCTTAGTTATCGTTTTTTGTTTGATTGGTGTGTACGGTATAAGTTTTAATACGTTTGATTTATATTTATTATTGGGATTTGGGATATTAGGTTATGTGATGCGGCTTTTATCCTTTCCAGCTGCTCCACTTATTTTAGCTTTTATTTTAGGTGGAATGATGGAAACATCTTTCCGTCAAGCATTAATCATTTCAAAAGGTGATTATTTAACCTTTATACAAAGTCCAATCTCAGCTGTTTTAATTGCTGTATCCGTTTTATCACTTCTATTGCCATTGCTTAAAAGTAAAATGAAAAAAAGTTAGAATTAAAGCTGTTATAAAAATAACATGAATTACTTGCCTAGAGTTTAAATTTAAATTTTTTCAATTTTCTAGTAAAATTATCCCTACTTTAAGTATATAGTGCTAAAGTAGGGTTTTTTATATTTTTTAAATAAAAATATGTATATTTAGAAATTATCACTATAATTTAATGGAAAATTTAGGGTTGAATTGATATAATTAAGTGAAATTAATAATGTTCAGTTGTTTTATAGCATTTTGTGATGAAGAAAATCGGTATGGACAGTTTTGTTGTTTTAACTACTTGTCTTCTATATAAAAGAGTAAGGAGTGGTTTGATGTGAAAACCAATTTATCGTTAGATATAGAACTTAGTAAAGTAATGAAAGAACTCCATATTTATTGTTCATTGTTAGATAATGAGAGTGCTCATTTAGAATCATTATTTGAAAATTTTCCATTCCAAACGACCTTGGACTATTATCACAAAGTTGGTAAACATTTTGTTGATGAAGAGATTCTCAACAAATTATTACAAATTGAGGAAAAAGTAAATCATCGATTAGCAGGGGATAAATCTTTTTATTCATTTTTATTGCAACAGTTTTTAGTCATGCTGCTAGATAAACATAAAGGGATTTATGATTACCATACTTATACGGGAACTAGAATTATTTCAGAGTTAGTTAATCCAGATGACTTAGAATTTATTGAGTATTTGGAGGTTCAAATTTTACATCTAGCTGCGATTCTATCTGATATTATTCGTTTTGAATGCCATACATTAATTGGAGCTGATAAGAGGTTTCAAAGGAATTTATCTTCTAACGATCATCGGAAGCGAATTATTTTTCATGTTTTACGTGCCATGAAAGTGTATGGTCCATTTTCACTTACTTTCCAATTACCTAAAAACTTAGACGAGACATTAAAAATTTTGCAAACTGAATTGGATTCTAATGAAACATTGAGCAAGAAACTTGCTGATATGATACTTAAAGTAAGTGAAGATGTTTTATCACAACTGCCGGAGACTTCATTAAAGGCTTTAAATTTAATTATTATGCCAGTTCATACAATTCATGATGAGTATATGTTTATTAGATGTTTGCAAAGTTTGGAAACTATTTTCAGTATTGTAGTGAAAGGATTTCAAACTTGTCTCTCGCAAATTCAATTTCAAAAATTTAAAGAATCTATAGCTATTATGGAGATGCTTAAAGCTATATTTGACTGTGGTCCTGCATTGTTTAGAGTAGTAATGATGATGGAGAAAGATAACTTTGCTGCTTTTCGTATTTATACAGAGGGTGCGAGTGCAATACAGTCTAAGCAGTATAAAATGATTGAGATTCTAGCAGCAGATCCATTGAAAGAGCGCTTAAATTCGCCAGCCTTCGATTCTGTCCCTAGTATAAAAAAAGATTATTTAAAAGGAAACATTTCCAACTTTGAAACTTATATGCGAGATTATTTGACAGATGAGTCCATTTGCAAGCAACCTATTTTTGAAGAATGGATTGAGTGTATGAAGCGGTTTGAAGAGACATTCATATCTTGGAACAATATGCATTTTAAGATGGCCGTCAAAATGATCGGTAATGAACAAGGTACAGGTTATACACTAGGACCTTCATATTTGGAGAAATATGCTTCAAGAAAATTATTTCCGTTTCTCCATGAAAATGAATAAAAAGAAGGAGAGAATGCAACTATAATTCTTACTCTTTATTTATTATAGAAAATATCTTCTCTCAGGGCGACCAACACTTCCATATGTCAATTCTGCACGGACCTCCCCAATGGATACCATATATTCTAAATATCTACGGGAGGTAGTTCGGCTTACACCGATTTTTTTTCCAAGTTGCTCAGCAGTTATACCGTTTACTTCATGTTTAATATGATTTTTTATTTTATCTAGCGTTATAGGGTCAATTCCTTTTGGAATAAGGTATTCAGATGGCTTGGTCTGTTTATGAACAGTATCAAATAAATGATCAACTTGTTGTTGATCTACATGACTCATCGTTGATATTTGTTCTTTATAGCTTTTATATTTTTCTAAAGTTTGTTGAAAACGCTGGAAAATAATCGGTTTAATGATATAGTCAATTGCCCCACCTCTAATGGCGCTTTGCACTCTTTCTACCTCTTTTGCAGCCGTGATCATGATGACATCGGTATTCCTGTACTGCTGACGTATAAACCATAATAAGTCAATGCCATTTCCATCAGCAAAATAAATATCTAATAAAACTAAGTCAGGATGCAGGATGTCAATCATTTCTTTTGCCTCAGTTAAATTTGTGGATATCCCACAAACTTCGTATCCAGGAATCTTTTCTGTAAAACGACGATTGATTTCTGCTATTTTTAGATCATCTTCTACAATAAATACCCGAATGTTCTGCATGTAACTGCCTCCTTTTTCTTAAGAGTAGGGATATCTCATCATTGATTAATGTTCACTTTTTTGGGTGCTCTTAGGTAGAACTACTGTAAAAACTGTTCCCCCAATATCACTTTTTGATGTTGTAATATAACCATTTAAATATTTTACTGCATTATCTACGAGATATAAACCGATTCCTCTATCATTACCATCTTTGGTGCTGAAACCTTTTTGAAAGATATATGGTAAATCTTGTTCATCTATACCTAATCCAGAATCTTCAACTTCAAAAATAAGGTCATTACCGATGTCCGTCATAAATACTTTGACTATTTTATTTTTATCGTTAGCTTTAGTAGCTTCAAAAGCATTATCAATCAAGTTCCCTATAATTGTGACAATTTTTTCTCGATTGATTTCATGAGGAATATCCTTCATGCTGCTTTCATTGTCAATAATCATTTCTATTTTTAGCTCTTGTGCAAGATTGTATTTACCCAGTAATAAGGCTGCAATCATTGTTTCTGGAATGGCTGACATTAAAAATTCGACTAAGTTTTGATGGTCTGTTGTTTCTTTAGTAATAAAATCAATAGCTTCCTGATAAGACGCTAATTGAATCAAACCAGAGATTGTATAGAGTTTATTTGAGTACTCATGAGTTTGTGCTCTTAAAGCTTCAGCATAGGATTGAGCTTGCGAAAGTTCATTTGTTAACTGATCAATTTCAGTTTTATTACGAAAACTGGAAACAACACCGACAATCTGATTTTTATCAAAAATAGGGACGCGATTTGCAATGATATCGTTTGTTCCAATCTTTAGTTCCTGATTAAACTGACTCTTTTTAGTTTGCAAAACGTCTAACATTTTAGTATGTGGTAAAACTTCTAATATATTTTTTCCTATAATATTTTCTGAAGGGTGTTTATTTATGATTTGATACGCTTTTTGATTTACTAATGTGATGTTCCCATCTGCATTGATGGCTATAATGCCTTCATGTATGGATTCTAAGATTGCATTTTTTTCTAAAAATAAACTGGCAATTTCCCTAGGTTCTAAACCGAATATTGCTTTCTTAAATCCTTTTGAAATATATAAAGCACCAACAATTCCGATGAAAGAAACAAATATCGTTAGCAATAATACTTTCCTTTGATACGAATTTAAAATCAGTTCTATATCTTCAATTAAGAAACCTACGGACACAATTCCTATAATTTCACCAGCATCATCAAAAATCGGAGTTTTCCCTCGCAATGATGGACCTAATGTACCTGTAGCTTTAGATGTATAGGATTCACCATGAAGTAATGCTCGATCGTTATCTCCTCCAACCATTGTTTGTCCAATACGTTCTTCTACAGGATGAGAATACCTAACAGAATCAATATTACCAATAACAACAAATTGGGCACCTGTTTGAATACGGACTTCCTCAGCAAGAGGTTGAATGATAGCGGAGGGCTTTTCAGATTTAAATCCTTCCCTTATTTCAGGCATGATAGCAACAGTTTTTGCTATGTTTAAAGCACGGCTGCCTATTTGATCTTCTAAGCTGTTAGAGATAAAATAGGCAAACACACTGCTTAGAATCACGATGACAAAAACGAGTAAAGTTAAGATTAGTAGTGCCATCTTAGTTTGAAGTTTTAGAGGTTTCATGAAAAACAACTCACTTTACTGGATAGTTGTTAGATTAAGAGTTTATGGTTATTGTTCACTATTTCGATTGTTTTATTGGTATTTATATTGTATCAAATAATAGTGAGGAACAGTTACACTTTGTTTCTATTGATAAATTTCACTTCTTTTTTTGCATCTTCTGTTGATTTCATTGAATATTTTCCTACTTCTTTTGTAGCGTCACCTTTTTTCATCCTTCATTATATTTAGGTTTGTATTTTCTACATTTGTCAATTCCATGTAATGATCCGGCTCTATTGACTAATAAACTTATTTGGTTAAATCTGTAAAATAAGAATATCCACCACTAAGTATCTTTAGTAGAATTAAAGTATCTCATTTATTTTATACCCAATTTATACCCAATTTCTGGTATAAAATTTATGTATTATATTAATATTTTTTTAATAAAATTAAATTGGGGGGTGTTTATTTAATGAGAAGAACATTGGTTGTATTTTTGACAATGATATTATTCATGTCCACCTTTTCCTCAATTGTATTTGCAGCAGAACCTCGTAGTGTACATAGTTGTGGTGAAGTCTCTGTAACTTATACTAAAAATTATGATAGACATGTATACCAATTAGATCCGTGTGATGGGGAGGGGTGCAGAGAGAAGTAATTCATTAATATTTTTTCAAGAAAGTGCTTTATTTAATGAAAAAAGTATTGGCTGAGTTTTTGACATAGATTTTAGAGCTTTTCCTCAATTATTTCTACAGGACCTTATAATGGGGGGGAGTGATTGTGGTGAAGTTTCTACAACTCATACTTATTATATTGAGATATTTAAATGATAAGAATTAGAAACATGTCCAGGTTATCCTGAGAAATGATTATTATTAAGTTAAGTTTGGAGGTGTTCATGTAATGAAAAAAATATTGATATTTTTTTTGACAGTGATATTAATAATGTCAGCCTTTCCCTCAATCGTATCTGTAACCCCTGATAGAAATGTATATGCAGGTGGTGGTCCGTGTAATCATCCGAATTGTGGAGGTATTAATTAGAACAAAGTTGACTGATGAGAATATCTTAAAAATAGCCAAAAGTAGGTATTACATTGAAATGTAGAAATAAAGGGGTGGTACATAATTCCATGAGTTTTGGAACACATAATACAGGTTGTTTTTGGTAAAAAAGTTTTAGTAGCATAAATGTCTATTTTATTGAACTTTTTTATAACTGAAATAACAGATAGCTTAGCTAATGAGAACTTTTTAACTTTGTTCCACATTTGGACCATATTGTTAAACAAAGTGATTTGTATGTTACGAGGTATGCTAACAGGATAATGTTGGATGAAAATATTAAAACAATGAAATTGAATTTCAGGATGAAAAAGTGAAGAAAAACTACCCTTAATATAGTAGAAATATAAAAAGCTGATTTCTGTAAGAAGAAAATGGGCTCTTTTTTTTGCGAAGAGGGATCCTAGTGTGAATGACGTATGGCAACGATTCTTAGTATAGACCGCTACATCTTCGGTGCATCTTTTTTATAAAGGTTTAACTTTATTTTAAAATCACAGAATTGGGTAGTGGGATTAAACCATCCTTTCAACTTGTTATTTTGTTTCAACTGTAAAATTTTTGTTATAATTAAATAATATATAGAAGAGGGAGAATCATTATGCTTAGTCAACATAATTTAACTCAAATAAAAGAATTACAGGAAATCTGCGAAAAAGAAGAACCGATATTATTGAAATTAAATTGGGATTTATTGAAAACTCGAAAGGAAGAAGAGAAGAGAGATTTCTTCTACAAGGAGAATGGTAGATTAGTCGGGTATTTAGGACTATATTGGTTTGGTACAAAAATAGAGATTTGCGGAATGGTGCACCCCAAACATCGAAATAAAGGCATCTTCTCAAACCTATTACAAGAAGCTTTAACAGTATGTGACAGGGAAGAATTCTCTAACATTTTATTAAATGCTCCTGCTGCGTCTATTTCAGCAAAATATTTTTTGGAAACCAAACAATATTTATATCGTTTTTCTGAATATCAAATGAAATGGGCGCAATCCTCATTATCCTCTTCAACGGATGTTGTGATTCGAAAAGCAAAAAAAGAAGATCTACAATTAGAAGTAGAGTTAGATGTACGATGCTTTCAATTTGATCAAAAAGATGCTGAAAACTTTAACTTGAGAGTTAAAAAGGAAGAAACACGGTTTTTTTATATGATTGATTATGCTGGACAAACTGTTGGGAAAATAACAGTAGATCATTCAAATGATGAAACATGGATATATGGATTTGCCATATTACCAGAGTATCAAGGAAGAGGAATTGGACGTAAAGCATTAATGAATATGGTTTTGTTTGAACAAAGAAAGGGATTTCCAATCTTTTTAGACGTAGAAACTTCAAATAAAAATGCTCTGAAACTATATACAGATTGTGGTTTTGAAACTTATAGTGTTCAGGACTATTATGAAATAAAGTGAGAATGTTGTTAGAAGCAATCCTTTGTACTTTAACGATGTATTACTCCTTAAGCAATGGTGAATATTTTGTGGGTTTTCAAGGGAGTAAATATCTTATTTTTGCAATTATGAAGTTTCTTTAAATAATGCATAAAAACTTATCGATGCTCTATTTTAAAATCATAATAATAGTTTAAATCATTTATAAGTTTACTAATTTAACTGAGAATACTCTGAGACAAGTTGGGAGGGATAAGTAATGAGATTATATTTCGATATTTTTGAAAATGATCAACCATCCAATATTCATGCCTAAGTTGGGGATGAATATAAATGATAAACAGTTATGCCTCATCTTAGGGAAAAATCCATTTTAAAAATCCCTTAATAGATGGAGGTTTTATAATCATGAAACGAAATTTACTTGGTGCAATATGTTTATCTTTAGCAGCTAGCATATGGGGTGGAATGTATGTAGTTAGTAAATATGTTTTAGCATTTATTCCACTATTCACGTTGATGTGGTTGCGTTATATTATTGCTTTTGTTTTTTTATATGGTATTTTAAAATTAACTCAAAGAAAAAGGAAAAAACGTGAAACTATAAAGAAAAAAGATTGGATACTAATAGGATGGATTGGTTTCATAGGCTATTTTATTTCAATTTCTTTTCAATTCATCGGTACAAAATTATCTGATGCACATACAGGGGCACTAATTACCTCAACTACACCTGCCTTTATTATAATCTTTGCAAAATTTGTGTTAAAAGAAAGATTAACGATTAGAAAAGTTATATCTTTGGTTTTAGCAACAGGTGGAGTTTTTATTGTCATTGGCATGGATAATCATATTGGGAGCTATCTTTATGGTAGTGTATTATTAGTAGGTGCTTCAATTACATGGGCATTACTTTCAGTTTATGTGAAAATTGCTTCTAAACGATTTTCAATTTTAACGATTACAACATATGCCGTATTATTTGCACTTTTATTTACAACACCCATCATGTTGTGGGAAATTCAAGTAGATACAGGATATTATCAAAACTATTTAATTATTTTGAGTATTATTTATCTTGGGTTAATTTCAACTGCTGGAGCTTTTTTCCTCTGGAATAAGGGAATGGAATTGATGGAAGCAAGTATTGGCTCATTGTTTTTCTTTTTACAACCTATTGTTGGTTCTTTTTTGGGTTGGTTTTTACTAAGTGAAAAGTTAGATGTTAGTTTCTTTATCGGTGGAATATTAATTTTAGTAGCTGTTATGCTAGTTACTTATAAAAAGAAACAGTTAAGTTGAAAGATGATAATATCTGAAAGCTCAATTATAGTGAATTTTGTTAATGCTCAGATAAGAGCAAATAGTATCATTAATGATTCACAAGCTACACTACCATTACAAAAAATCAATTATTAGATCAAAAGTAAAACCCTTAGAACTTGTTTTGAAAATTAAGAATTCTCAAAACAAGTTCTTTTATTTACAACATACCTTTTGATTTTTCAATCATTTTTGTCTATCAAAGAAAAGATAATATTATATTCGCCACTGCAACATGAACAAATCTGCTCATCTTCGGAAAGACGGTATTCAACCGTTTCCATTGGTAAGTCTTCCAATTTTGTTTCACGTTGCCCACGCTTTTTACTACGATAGGTGATCTCTTCAGTAGGTAAAGAAAAGATTGAAAACCTATCAGCAAATTTACTGGTGTTACAGAGAGCGAATTTAAACCAAGTCAGTCAACTACAAGAGTTGAATTAGCAACAATGCTTGTTCGAAGTCTAGACTTGAAATCGCCAAATGATTATTCTACTACATTTATTGATGTACAAGGTAATGAATGGTATGTTAATGAGTTAAATGCAGCAGTAAAAGCAGGTTTAATAACAGGTTATGAAGATGGAATCTTTAGACCAAACGATATAACTTTACTCGAGAACAAGCTGCAGTCATGATTTATCGGGCATTAGAGTGGGTCGATTCTGATAAGACAGAATTAAATAGTAGAATTCAAGCTAGCAATAAGTTTAAAGATTATGAGACTATTAGTAGCTGGGCTCAACAAGAATTGAACGTAGTAACACAAGCTGGAAACATTTTAGGTAAAGCAGTCAATATATTGATCCAAAAGCAAATGCAACAAGAGCTGAAGCAGCAACAATGGTTGAAAGATTTTTACAAACGATAAACTTTATAAACTGAGCAATGGAGAAAAGTATTACTTTGTCGTGACAGCGATGGATGAATTGAATTCAGTTAAATTAGATTAGGTTATCCGATAAGCGGTTGAATATACGGCTTGAGGATAACCTTCTTTAGATTTTCTCCATCTTCCATACTATGGCGCATTTCTCTAATAGAGAAGCGCCTTTCTTTATGAATGCGACCATATTTGATATTATGTAAAGACTACAAAGGAATAATGTAGTAATTATGTAAATATGGGAGAAAAAAATGGGACGAGATATAACTTATAAGATATGGACAGTGGTTATGATTCAAGATGGTGATAAAGTATTGCTACTAAATAGACAACATGACCATTTTGAAGGGTTTCTTCCTCCAGGTGGGAAAATAGACTTTCCTGAGAGTTTTGTAGATGGGGCTATTCGTGAAGTAAGAGAAGAAACTGGACTTAAAGTAAGTAATCTAGTATTTAAAGGGATTTCTGAATTTGTTAATCCCACTGTTAACAAACGATATACAATGATGAATTATTGGACAAAGGACTATAAGGGGGAATTATTAGCAGACCCTCCTGAAGGTGAAATTCATTGGGTTAAGATTGAGGAAGCAAAGGATTTGCCGATGCAAGAAGATATTAAAATAAGATTTGATTTATTTTTTGAACCTGGAACATTCGAAATTCAAACTGTCTGGAATGAAGAAAAAAATGGTCCTGAAGAAGTATTTATTAAAAAAACATAATTTGATCTTCCACAATGGCGCGTTTATTGAATTCTAAATTTGTCCTTATCGGGTAAAATTCAAGAGGTATTCACCCAACAATTAAATAAGGTGGTGTCAAGTTGAAAGGAATTATTACAATACTTGTATTAATTATATTACTTATCACATCTTGTTCGAGTGAGGAAAGAATTAACTATGAATATACATTTATAGGGGAAGGGAACTACTGGAAAGGTAAATTTATTTCTAAAGGAACTGAAGTATGGGGAGAAGAAAGCGGGAGAACCACTTATGATCATAAACATAATGATGAGTTTATATTGGAATTCAAGGATAGAGCTATAAAAGAAGTATCATCGCTGAATAACCTTGAATACTCATTCAAAACCTCTGCTGGAAGTGGGAGTGGAAGTGAAAATATAATATTTATTGAACCGTCTAAAGGATTAGAAATTATACATCAAAGTGGTGGAACAGGTGTAAAAATTAATCAAGATGAAGGTATACAGGTAACAGTCAAATGGGATGAGTATGAAGAATCATTTGTATTGAATAATAAAGATAAATGATTAATATAGAATAGGGAAAATTCTAACATTCAACAAATGGTGTATTTCTGGAAAAAGACATATAAAGCTGTTTTTGTTAAGTTTATTACTCATAAGCAAAGGATTTAATATGAAAAGAATTATATTACTTTTAAGAGGTAGAGGAGTAATGAGCAATGAAGAAGAAAAATTTTAAAAATGTGTTCATTGGAATTGTTGTCATATTGTTTTTACTTTTTATTTTTAAAAATTTTAATGATTATAGGGAAGGAAATTTAGCTGATTTAATTATATATGAACAAGAAATACTTTTTGGACTAGGATTTGCTGAAGGTAGTAACAAGTCTCCTCGATCAAATTGGAAATCAACGTGGTTAGAAGATGATAAAGAAACGGTCGAAAAATTGATAGACTTCTTAAGTCAGTATCAAGTAAAAAAAATTAACAGCAAACAATATGATGAAGAATTTAATCAAAAAGATAAAAGCGTTGAAGAAGAAATCTTTGAATTTGAAATCTTACATAAAGGGAATACTGGTACAAGCATGTATTTACTAGGGGATCGTATCCATATTAGAAACAAAGGTTATTACGATGTACTGAATGGACCAATAGATTCGGATTGGCTTTCAGATTTTTTTAAAAAGATTTATGAACGAAATAAAGAATAAAAAAAGAGTTGATCTTGAGGTTTAAGTTAAGATTATTCAGCAAACTAGCGGTTTTCTTTACTAGCGCTTTTATTTATGATTTGACCATAATGTATTATAAAGTTTAAACATATCAAATGGAAGATATTCTTATTTACATTGAGACATAACAAGTAGTTTTTTCGTTTAATAATACAGGAGGTAATGGTACTTTACTGTTGTTAATAGAGAAGGGATAATTAATCTGTATGAAAATTAAATGTTTGATGTTGTGTTTGACTTTATTAATATTAAGTTCATGTTCTGGAGAAATGAATAAAGATGAAGGGTTTTTAATGATAGATATACAAGGCCAATTTATTACAAAAATTGAAAAAGATAAGATACTTGTTGTAAGCAATGTTCCACAGGATTTTAGTGAAGATGGAGGAGTTAAGGAGTATTATGATGCTACTTGGCTTTTTAATGTTGGACGTAGTGACCTAAAAATAGGACAAAAAGTAGAGTTTACAACCAAAGGAATAACCCTGACTAGTTATCCCGGTCAAGTGGAACTTGATCAAATTAAAATTATTAAAATTCAGTCACCCAATACAGCAAATTTAACGGTTGAAGAGGTTTTACGCAAGGCAATAAATAGAAGTTCTCAAATTAATGTTTTTGTTCTAAAAGGGTTAGCATTTGATGAGAAAGGAAGAAAGTGGTTAGTTCGCTTTGTGGACGGTTTTGAGAAAGAGAGTAAGGAAATGAATTTGGAAATAATTGATCGCTAGTTAGCACTAGACTAAGCTATATTGGTAGTTGATAATCAAGTTTTATTTTAATTCGACATTTACTTTTCAACAATATGCGCATTTCTCTAAGAGAAGCGTCTTTCTTTATGGTAAGGACCAGATGGTGTAAGAAGTTAATTGTAAAGTATATCCTTAAACTAACGAAGTTAGATACATGAAGTAATAGAAAAGTTCGCTACTTCTTTTATACCTAAAAAAGAATTATTTATTGAGAACATCAGCTTTTTACTTTCAGACGAGTCTGTTCTCTTGAGGGTAGCAGAATATGAAATCAAATTAATAGGTTACTGTTTAGGATTTGATCATTATACTTTTTACGCTAATGGTCGTGTATCATGGATAGAAGAAATTATGATAGAAGAAGTATATCGAAATGAAGGCATTGGAACAAAACTTATAAATTGTTTTGAAGGATGGACAAAAATAAACGGAAAAATTAGGTTGGAATTCACAAGTGTTAATCTTACTAAAAATCCATATTCTGATAAAAACAATGGAAATCTCAGGGACCTATTTTTAGCTTTAAGTGCAATATTTTAAGGTTATCAAAAGACACCGGAATTATTTTCTCCAATTATAAGTGGAATGATCAGGCAGCGATCAGGTTTGGATAACATACCAAAAGAACACTATACCTATTTGGGTGGTGGATTGAAAGATCTAATATTAGATGTTGGTATACTTGGTAATTTTACAGAACATCCTGTTCTTTATGTGATAGCTGGAAAAGACGTTCCAAGTCGAAAAGTTTCTGATAAATTAGTATCACAATTTTTACATAAAGTTTATTGTGACTGGATGAAGGTATACAATTAACTTAGTCCAGATTGCTGAGGAACGTTTATGGTTGAATGAGGGATTGACAGTGAAATAACTATTTAGTATACTCTCTTTTTTATATATTAATTTAGACTGAGTAATTATAGAGTTGATAGAATCGATATCAGCAATGCAAAATTAATCTATAAATTTTAATGATTGGAGTGGTGGATACTGATGAGTAATCTATTACAGGTTAGAGTAACAGGAATACTGATTGAGAATGGAAAAATTTTGTTAGTTAAACAGAACGTTACTTCAGATAGAATTTGGTCTTTACCTGGTGGACGAGTCGAACAAGGAGAAACTCTAGAAGAGGCAATTATAAGAGAAATAGAAGAAGAAACTGGACTCACCACGAAGGTTTTAAAACTTTTGTATATCTGTGATAAACCTGAAGCCTCACCTTCCCTGCTACACATAACCTTTTTGCTTAAACGGATAAAAGGAAATATACGTCTTCCATCTAATGAGTTTGACAAAAACCCAATTAGTGAGGTATTAATGATTCCAGTCAATGATCTAGTTGAGCACGGATTCTCTGAAAAATTTATGAGTATTGTACAGGGCAATTTCCCTGACTCAGGTAGTTACAAAGGTTTAAAATCTAATATTGGATTATAAGGAGGCATCACATCATTATGAATATATATGTCGTTCGTCATTGCAAAGCAGGTGGACAAGAATCTAGTGCTCCATTAACCGATCTAGGTTTACAAGAAGCAAACAAACTTTCAGAATTTCTCCTTTCTAAAAATATTGATTTTATAATTTCAAGTCCTTATGAGCGTGCTCACCGTACTATAGCTCCACTAGCAGAAAAACTTGAAATAGACATTGTATTTGATAATCGGTTAACTGAAAGAATTTTATCCAACAAGAATAACCCTGAATGGCGCAGTATGCTTAAGAACACGTATGATAATTTAGACTTATGCTATGATGGCGGTGAATCCAGTATGACTGCGATGAGTCGTGCAATAAGTGTCATTGATGAAGTGCTGAGTAAAGAATTTAAAAATATAGTATTAGTATCACATGGAAACCTAATATCGCTTATTCTAAAACATTATGATGATCGTTTTGGATTTAAGGAATGGGAATCATTCACTAATCCTGATGTATATCTCCTTTCTTTTACACAAACTCCCCCAAATATTAGTCGAATATGGAGAGACTAACTATATTTATAGAACGAGTAAGATCTAAGTGATCTTCCATAAACTAGCGCAATTGTGTATATTAAATTATACATCCTTGATTGTCAAATCGAAAGACCATTATTATTGACACGATCATGTAAACGTTGATAATCAGACAAACCTATTTTTCACCTCCTTAGAATCCTCATAATAAAACAGTATAAAATTTTACTTCTAACCATGAAAGATCTTTATTTAAGCGTCCGTAAAGTGCTTTTTAAACTTTTGAGGTTGAATTAAAATGGACAATGTTATTTTTTTGATTCAATCAATGCTTTTATTGTTTCTGAAATCCCTTGATTATAGGGGGTTTTTGGAATCTGTCCAATTCTCTGCTCATATTTATCTCCACTTAAAACAAGAGGGCTTTCAGTTAAATATAACATTTCAATGGTCTCTCTCATCTCTTTGTTGAACAACCCTAATATTCTAAATCCATTTTTACCTATGGAATTTACTTTTGTTTTATTACCTGCTTCTTTCTGAGCAACTTCAATGGCTTTTTTTCCTGTAATCAAACCTGCACTGGGAATATTCCAATTCTCCCCGTAAGCATGATCATGCTGTGCAAGTTCAACAACTGCTTTTGCCGCATCGGGTAAGTAAATAAACTCCCTCGGAACATCTTTTTTGCCTATAAATATAGTAGATTTCCCTTTCGCAATCCCATCTAATGTATAATTTAAAACTGAATTAGAAGACGTTGGCCCATAAAAATCAGGAAGTCTTGCAAATAATACCTGAACTCCGTCCTGATTATTCATCATTAACTCTTCCATCTGCAGACGCAGTTTCCCTTTTTTGGTATGAGGTTGTTTAGGGTGCTCCTCTGAGACCAATTTCATTTGACTTTTTCCATAAGGATGAATATTATCTATAACAACGACCTTTGCATTTGTAGAGGCTGCTGCCTTTATCACATGATCAGCTAATTTTAGGAGCTTTTGCTCCCACTGTGAATACGGAAGGCTCATGCTATGAATAATAACATCTGCATTTTGAACAGCCTGATTTAGTTCTTCTTGATGAAATGCATCCCCAGCATAATAAGAAAATAGTTTAGATTTATATGAATCCAACTTCTCATTTAAATTTTTTAAATTTTGTTTTGATCTAGCAAACCCTACTGTTCTTACTCCTTTAGATAAACACACATCAACAATCTCACTTCCAATACCACCTGTTGCTCCTAAAACAACTACATTTTTCAATTCCATCCCTCCTCATTTTAGGTTCACTATAACCATTATATGGAATGAATTACATTGAGAACAATATAGAATTAGTCACTTCTGAAGGTGACAAAAGTAATATTTTGAAATTTATCTTTATATATGTCCTTCTTAAACGCTCTTTTGCTTAAAAAGAAGCAACTATGATATTTTTGATCCAACTATATTTTAAAAAGGTTGTGTTTAATTATGAAGATATCTTTAATTGTAGCAATGGGTAAAAATCGAGTTATAGGTAGAGAAAATGACATTCCTTGGAGATTACCCAGAGATTGGCAGTATGTTAAGGACATAACTCTTGGCCATCCAATTATTTTAGGGAGAAAGAATTTCGAATCAATTGGGAAAGCTCTGAGCAAGAGAAGAAATATTGTTTTGACTAGAGATCGGAAACTTTCCTATGGAGGGTGTGAAATGGCTCATTCAGTCCAAGATGTATTAGATTTATGTAAAGATGAATCAGAAATTTTTATATTTGGTGGAGAAGAAATCTATAAATTGTTCTTACCTAAAGTAGAAAAGATGTATATTACAAAAATACACGAAGAATTTGAAGGAGACACTTTTTTCCCAGAAGTTAACTTAAATGAATGGGAAGAGGTATCATTTAAAAAGGGAATTACAGATAATAAAAACCCTTATCAATATGATTTTCACGTTTATGAAAGATATAATTGAGTACTCAACTATTGAGAATTTTAATTGAACAAGAAAGGAAATTCCAGTCACGTTCCAGTACCCATATTATCCTATTTATAAAAACAGTACTATTTATAAGTCTAAAAAGTAGTTGATATCAGATGATAAAAGCTACAATAATTATAATTAGATTGACCTTCCACAATCTAGCGTAAGCAAATGACAAAAGAGCTATTTAGTCAGCTAGGTATAAGCTATTGATGTGTGAAAAAATAGGAATAATTCTGGGTGGGTTTTTATATAAGAAATGAACGGGGGGATAGAGATGATTGATAGAGATATCTTTTACTAAGTAGGAGATACTGTATTAAATATCTTCTAAAGTGAGAAAATATGAACTTATTAAAAAGAGCACTTTACGGAGGGTATTTTATGAATACAAAATTAATTATGCTAGAAGGTATCCCGGGTTCGGGGAAAACGACAACATCACAGTATATTAGTAACCTTTTAAATGAAAAAGAACTATACAATGATTTGTACATAGAAGGAGATACAGATCACCCAGCAGATTTTGAAGGAATAGCTTGTTTGACTGAAAATCAATATATAGAAATTTTAAGTAAATATACTGAGCATGAAAACTGTATAGAAACAATAACTGATAGAGGAAAAAATATATATGTATTTGCTTATATGAAATATAAGGAATTTATTCCTAATTCTCTATTAAAAGCAGTAGAACAATATGATGTATATAATCTTCCAAATGAACTATATTGTCAGTTATTGCTTGATCGTTGGAAAAGTTTTTCAGACAATGCCAAGAACGATAGTAAAATTACTATTTTTGATTGTGCATTTTTACAAAATCCTATTAATACATTGCTTGCACGTGACGATCTACCTGTATCAGAAATAAAGAGATTCATTTTTAAACTAGCCGATATAATCAAGGAACTTAACCCAGTTATTATATATTATTACCAAGATAATATCAAAGAAAGTGTGAAAAATATTAAGTCAAAAAGATCTACTGAATGGTTTGAGCATTCTACATGGTATTATACAAAACAAAAATTTGGTCAAAGTAGAAATTTGAACGGGTTAGAAGGAGTAATAAACTATTTAGAGAAAAGAAAACAGGTTGAACTAGAAATAGTCAACAAATTAACTATAAATAAATTACTTTTAAATAATTCTTCGTTTGATTGGAAATCAATTTATAAAGAAATTAGAATATTTATAGAAACAAAGTTGTAAAGTTATTAAAGAGGTCATATTCTTAATCTGCTAAGTTCAATTCCCGTACCTTGTGTTGAGCAGCTTTTTTTAAAACAAAATACTATTTGATATTCCACAAAATGGCACACTTCTTGAAGTAGGTGTGCCATTTTTAAAATTGAAAGGCTAAGTATTAGTTTGTGAACATATCGGGGTTCATGAAAAGGATAATAATTTGACGAAAGCAAAAACTAAAAATACAAAGAATTTGAATGGATAAAACTTAATTTCTTTGGGAAAGGAACTTTACAATGAAAGAAAACTTACCTCATTATTTTTTAGCCATACCATTATCCCGGGACATCAAATCATTATTATATGCGTTTACGACTTCGTTAAAAAAAGGAAAGATCCAATTTAAGCAGTGGGTTTCACAAGAGGACTATCATATTACTCTGTGTTTTTTAGGGCCTTCAAGTGTGCAGCAACTAGAAATCTTGGATTCTCACATTCAGCAAATAACAAGTAAATACGCTCCTTTTTCTCTGAAATTATCTGATATTCGTACATTTGGACTTACAAACACGCCCCGTGTACTTTGGGTAAATGTATTAACTGGCGAAGAACTATTCGATATGCAAAAAAAAGTGAAGGAAGCATGCAAAACAGTAGGTTTCCGTCTTGATGAACGTCCTTACACACCACATATTACATTAGCAAAAAGATGGAGTGGTGATTCTCTATTTCAAATAAATCAAATGCCGTCATTAAATACAATGGATTGGATTTGTAATAAAATCATACTTTATCAAGTTGACCCTCGGCGTAAGCCAAGATATATTCCCGTTTATGAATTTCCACTTGATTCATAGTCAGCTTTATTGCAATGACAATAAGTAAAGCCTATGTAAGCCTCCTAAAATCACTACTAAATAAAGGAAAGTGTTTAATCTATTTTGATCAATCTTTCTTTCAAAACGGATTACGATGTATATGATTTTCGTTGGACTAAGTATAGGTGCTTCATTTCCAGTACTTAACTTATCTGCTTTACAAAATATTGATGGTCGATATAAAGGGATTGGGGTATCGCTTCTTTCCTTTTTCAGAACGATAGGTGCTGCAATTGGAGTCACAATTTTTGGAGCGATTCAATCACAATATTTCAGCAGTAAGATGGAAGGTTCATTTGGTCAAAGCGATTCTACTCTTACGGGAGATGCAACTAGTTTATTTGCTCCTGAGAACAGGGAGCTCATCCCTGAGGATTTATTAAAAGTAATCACTACCTTTTTGGCAGATTCAATTTCTAATTTATTTTTTTGGTCGATTTTCTTGCCGCTCCTTGCTTTCTTTTTTGTTATGATGATGGGAAAGGAACGTTTGAAAGTAGCAGAGAAGAAGAAAAAGCCGGAAGAAGCATTGACGTAAGTGAAGTGAATGCAGTGACTCTTATTTAAATGTATGAGTATATTTTTAACAGTTGCAAACATGATAAAATGGTATAATGAACATGTTCAACAATCTTATATATTTTTAAAGTAAAGGGGTAATAAAATGAGGGGGACGGTTTCACTTTATCGTTATTTATTCCGGACAATAATACTCATCATTTTTGGAGGTGTATTATTAGGGGTTTCTATTGGAATTATAATTGATTTACAAGGGAAATTATTTTGGTTGAATACGATTGGAATAACAGTCGGTGGAGTGATCATAGGTTCTGCCATAACTATACTAAACTTTAAAAGATTTATAATGCCTATGAAGGATATTATAGATGGAGTCAATCAGATGGCCGCAGGTGATTTGTCTTCTAAGATTAATGTGGAAAAAATAGGGGAATTAAAGCCGATCGGGATAGCGATGAATGAGATGGCTAATCAATGGAAGGATCTAATACATAAAATTTCTCAAGTTTCTAACCAGGTAACTGATCAATCAAATGAACTATCTGCAATTACTGAACAGAATTATCAGTCGATTGATGAAATAACAAAAGTGGTTCAAGAAGTAGCTTTTGGATCAGAAAAACAGGTTATGAAAATTACGGATACTTATCATTCTGTAAATGATATTTCAGAAGGAATTGGTCAAATCACTGGATCAATCCAATCTATATCTGAAATGACAAAATCAACAAATGATAAAGCAGTAGACGGAAATCAGGTTGTACAAGCAGGCATGGCGCAAATGAAATCTCTAGAAGAGAAAGTAGCTTATACTTCAAACATAGTGAAATCCTTCGATGAAAAGTCACAGGAGATCGGCAAAATCATTACGATGATTACAGATATTTCTCAGCAAACGAATCTTTTATCCTTAAATGCTTCCATTGAAGCTGCACGTGCAGGCGAACATGGAAGAGGTTTTGCTGTCGTTGCAGGAGAAGTAAGAAAACTAGCAGAACAGTCAGCAAAAGCGTCTGAAGATATTAGTAAGTTGATTCAAGAAATCCAAGATGAAGCGGGACAGGCTGTGACAGCAATAGCAGAAGGAAAAGCTTCTTTTGATCAAAGTTATTCATTGGTTGGGGGAACCGGGCAAACCTTTAATGAGATTGTGAATAAAATTCAAGAAGTATCTCATGAATTTCAAGATGTGTCAGCAACGATGCAGCAGATGCATGCAGGATTCAAAGATATGATTGATTTGGCTAAAGAGGTTGTAGAAGTGTCTGATAGTTCATCTGCTAAATCACAACAAATTTCTGCTTTAACGGAAGAGCAAAATGCTTCTACTGAAGAAATATCAGCTTCTGCAAATCAACTAAATACTTTAGCATATGATTTACAGGAAATGATTCAGAAGTTTAAAGTGTAATGAAATAGTAAATAAAGGTTATCCTTTCTGTTAATAATAACGATAAAGGATAACCTTTTTAATTGATATTACTCAAAATTGATACCTGTTTTCAGTAAGCTTTGTGCTATTAATAACGACTGCCAAATGTTGAATCAGCAAGTTCATTTAACTTTTTTAAGTCATCTTTTGATAAATGAATATCTAATGCACCTACGTTTTGTTCTAGATATTTAATTCGCTTTGTACCTGGTATGGGAACAATATCATTCCCTTGAGATAATACCCAAGCAAGAGCAAGCTGTGCGGGTGTACATTTTTTTTCTTTTGCCATAGATTCAATACCACGAACGATATTTAAATTGTGATTTATGGCTTCTTCTGTGAAACGAGGATTTGCTCTTCTCCAATCATTTTCAGCCAGGTCATCCAACTTTTTAATTTCTCCTGTTAAAAACCCTCTTCCTAATGGGCTGTATGGTACAAATCCTACATTTAATTCACGACAGGTTTTTAATATTTCAGCTTCTACATCTCGTGACCATAAGGAATATTCAGTTTGTAAAGCAGTGATAGGATGTACAGCATGGGCTGCTGTTAATTGTTCAGACGTTACTTCACACAATCCGATATATCGAACTTTTCCTTCCTCAACAAGTTTTGCCATGGCACCAACGGTTTCTTCAATGGGTACATTTGGGTCAGCCCGATGTAAGTAGTATAAATCGATATAATCTGTGCCTAGGCGTTTTAAACTACTTTCGCAGGATTCCACTACATAATCTGGACTAGCTTTATAACCAAGTATTTGAGAATCGTTTCTTACAACGCCAAATTTTGTTGCAATCTGTACTTGGTTTCGATGTTCTCTTAAACCTTTCCCAACTAGCGTTTCATTTGTACCTTTTCCATTTTGATCATATCCATATACGTCTGATGTATCAAAAAAAGTAATTCCCAGCTCTAACGCTCGTTTTAAAGTTTGAAGTGATTCTGATTCATTAGTTTCACCGTAAAATTCAGACATGCCCATACACCCTAGTCCTAACTTAGAAACCTCTAATCCTTGTGAACCTAGTTTAATTTTATCCATAATTAGATTCCTTCTTTCTTGTACTTTATCAATATCGAGTATATCACAAATTAAATACTAAGTATACAAAAAATATTAAAATTGTTTATTTTGTATAAAGTGTTCAAAAATTGCTTTTATGGGGTATAATATAGGGATGAGAACTAGGAGTTGATTGCTTATGAAAAATAATATGGAAGAACAAAATATGGACAACAAATTGAAATATATAACAAAATTGATTCCATACGCAAAAAAACTTGGCCTTAAGTCATTGAGAATAGATGAAATAGCAAAATATATGGACATCAGTAAAGCTACGATGTATAAATACTTCTCATCTAAAGATGAAATGGTGGAATTAATGATAAATATGTACGTGAAGTATATATCTAAATATGATATTGAATTGATTAATGGAAAATCTTCCTATCTAGAGCGATTTGAGGTTGCTTTTGAGCAAACATTATTAATTGAGATTTATATTTCAGATATATTTTTGCTGGATTTGCAAAATATGTATACGGAATTGTACGAAAAAATTAAATATGCCAAACAAAAACGCAATCAAAATTTGTTGAAATTTTATGAACAGGGCATCTCTGATGGAGTTTTTAATGACATCAATTCAAAGCTGATTCTTATTGAAGATGAATTGATGATTAGAAAGTTGTTGGACCCGAACCTTTTAATCAAACATGACATTACAATGAAGCAAGCTATTTTTGATTTATACCGGTTAAAAAAATTTCAATTATTTAAACATAATGAGCAGTACGATGATACTAATATTATACAAAAAATTGAACAAATTATTCATAAACAAAATGTATAAAGTAATGGAATAATTTATGAATGATATTTATCCAGATAATGAAAGAAGTTAAATATAGCAAAAAAAGGTTACCCATTTTGCTTGATAAAAAACGAAAATGGATAACCTTTTTCAAAGAACTCACACTCTCCTTAAGATCTTTTAATGTTCCACTGTGTTCCTTAAAACCCCTATGCCTTCAACCGATATTTCTATATGATCCCCTGGCTGCAGTAACCGGGGAGGGTTAAATCCTTTTCCAACACCAGCGGGAGTTCCCGTTGCAATGATATCACCAGGTTCTAATGTATGACCTTTTGATATGATAGAGATGATGGTTTCTACATCAAAAATAAATAATTCCGTATTAGCTTCTTGTCTTATTTCACCATTTACTTTCGTTTGTAAATTTAAGTTGTTTGGGTTATTAATTTCTGTCCTATGAACGATAACTGGTCCCATTGGACAGGAAGTATCTAAACTTTTCCCTATGAAAAATTGCTTATGTTTTTTTTGCAAGTCCCTAGCTGTAATATCATTTATGATCGTATATCCAAATACATAATCTAGAGCCTGCTCTTTAGAGATGTTTTTACCCTTTTTACCAATGATAACAGCAAGCTCACCTTCATAATCTAATTCATCTGTCACTTGTTTGTGGTTTAATATAATATCCTCATTTCCAATTACAGCTGTTGGAGGTTTTGTAAATACAATCGGGTCTGATGGAAGATCAGCTTCACTACCCATCTCAAGCACATGATCTTTATAGTTTTTTCCAATACAAAATACATTTTTTGTTGGTCTAGGGATGGGGGCAAGCAGTTTGATATCATTTAATTGATATTTGAACTTATTTTGATCTGGACTGTCTATGATCCATTGTTTCAGTGAATTAGCTAAACTTAGGAATTGCTCCCCTGATTCAATACATCCGGTCATTGTAGCAGGTAACTGAACTGTTTGATGTTTGGTTTTATCTGCTAGAGTGAGGTCGAGCACGTAACAAAACTGTTCATCTGTGATTCCAATAAATGTTCTATTGTCTTTTTCTGCTGTTATAAATCTCATCCGTCATTCTCCTAACCGTATAACATGGTATTTATTTTATTTTAACATACGAATTCTATGATTAAGTATTCTTGTTAATCGTTTAGTCATATTTATTTACTAGCAATTGGTAATCATTTTTACTAAAAAGAAATTATACTCGTAATTTATAAGTGAAATTTTCCTTTAACAATCTTTTGGATGCATTTGCTGAATACTTTATTCAATAAGGGTGATATAAATGTTTAAAAGTAGAACACCTAGTTTTAGAGATTCAAAGGGAAGAGTAATAAAAGATAGTATTGCTTCCTTAGAGGTGATGACGATTGGAGGAATAAATCAATACGTTCTCATGAGAGGAAAACATAAAAATTCTCCCTTACTACTTTTCTTACATGGCGGTCCTGGTTCAGCTCAAATAGGTTTTGCACCAAAATCACAAAAGAAATTAGAAGAAAACTTTGTAGTAATCAATTGGGACCAAAGGGGAGCGGGTAAATCTTACTCTTCAAATATTGCTGTAGAATCAATGAATATTAATCAATTCATTTCTGATATTTATGAACTAATAAATACTCTTTTAAAACGCTTCAATCAGGAAAAATTATATTTAGTTGGACATTCTTGGGGAAGTTCTCTTGGCTCAATAACGGCTTATAAATATCCTGAATTAATACATGCATATATAGGAGTGGGGCAAGTAGTGAACATGAAAAGAGGAGAGAGTATTTCTTATTCTTTTGCGCTTGATAAAGCAAAAGAAACAAATCATAAAAAGGCGATTAGACAATTAATAAAAATAGGTCCTCCACCATATAAAAGTATGAATGGTTTACGCATACAAAGAAAGTGGTTAGAAAAATTTGGGGGATCAGTTCATGGCAGTACTTTTCTCAAACTTTTGATAAAGTACCTTGCATTTAAAGAATATACATTTTTAGATTGGATTAGGACGATCAAGAATGGCATACTTTTCTCATTAAATCATTTATGGGAAGATTTAATGGAAGTTGATTTATTAAAAGATGTGAATAAATTTGAAGTTCCTGTATATTTGTGCGTGGGTCGTTATGACTATCAAACTCCCCATGAATTAGTTGAAGAGTATTTTCACACGTTGCTATCTCCAAAAAAAGAGTTGGTTTGGTTTGAGAAATCTGCCCATTCTCCTAATTTTGAAGAGCCCGATGAGTTTTACGATATTTGTATATCATTAATTAAAAGTCGCTAGTAAGATAATATGAAAAAACCATATTCGATTGTTAAATTAAGGGGATAAAAAATTTAGATAATGCACTGGATGGATTTAAAGATAGACACATTAAAAGAACTTCATGTATAATTCTAAATATAAATAGTAATAATTACGATTTAACATTTGGAACTTATACCTCTGAATCGTAAATTAATAAAATGTTCAAAAGCTTTTTTTATAAGGTATAATATAGCATGGCGATTTTAATATGAAAGAATGGTTTATATTATAAATAAATAAATAAAACACATAGAGGATTAGTGGTATGAGGGAACAAAGAAAACTAGATCATTTAAACTTAGCCCTACAATCAAATAAAAGTGAACATCATTCATCATTTGATGAGCTGCATTTTATTCATCATTCCTTACCTGAAATGGATGTTGAAGAGTGCGACTTAAATGTGAATTTAGGAGGAATAAATTTAAGGTCTCCTTTAATTATCAATGCGATGACAGGAGGTGCTTTTTCCACTGAAAAAATAAATCATGATTTAGCTGTTATCGCTAAGGAAACGGGGATTGCATTAGCTGTAGGTTCACAAAAAGCAGCCTTACGAAATCATAAACTAGTTCGCACTTATGAAGTGGTACGTAAAGTAAATCCTAAAGGGATGATTTTAGCAAATGTGAGTGCAGATAGTACGGTAGAAGAAGCGATGGAAGCAATTGAAATGCTGCAAGCGAATATGCTTCAACTACACTTAAATATCCCCCAAGAGTTAGTTATGCCAGAGGGAGATCGACTTTTTAAAGGTATGATTGAAAAAATACATCATATTAAAGAAAAAGCACCTGTTCCTGTGATTGCAAAAGAAGTTGGATTTGGAATGTGTCAAGAGACATATGAAACTTTGAAGAGGATTGGAATTGACATTATTGATGTTGGGGGCAAGGGTGGTACGAATTTTGTCTGGATAGAAAATCAGCGCAGAGAAGCCAAAGATTTTGATTTTATAGATGGATGGGGGCAATCCACCGTTGTTTCTTTAATTGAGTCTGCTGATTATCAAATCGAGATTGATTTTATATCCTCTGGAGGCATTCGAAATCCACTTGATATGGTGAAGAGCTTTGCTCTAGGTGCTAAGGCGATTGGATTGGCATCCCCTGTGTTGTCTCTTTTAAAAGAACAGGGCGTTGAGAAAACGATACATAGGATTCAAAATTGGCATGAACAAATCAAATTGATCATGACGATGCTTGGAAAACCACGTGTTGAAAAGCTAATGAATGCTCCCTTGGTTCTTATCGGGGGAACTAAAGAATGGTGTGATTGCAGAGATATTGATTATAAATCTTATGCAAGGAGAAGGTAAGTTATAAGATGAAGTTAGGAGAATGAACATGAATGAATCAAATCATAATATGCCTCTTGAACTGTGTCACGAGTGTATCATTTCAATAGAAAATGTATCGTTTTATTATGAAAATAAAACACCAGTGATTCAAAATTTGAATTTTAAAATATTAGAGAGAGATTTTGTTGGTTTAATTGGCTCTAATGGAGCGGGCAAATCAACTTTACTAAAAATGATCGCAGGCTTAATAAAACCAGTAAGTGGTAATATAAGATTGTTTGGACAGCCGATATCAGAGTTTAAAGATTGGGAACGAATTGGTTATGTCCCTCAAAAAAATGCGATGAACCCATTTTTTCCTGCTACAGTAAAGGAAATTGTGCTTTCTGGTTTATACGGCAAGAAAAAAATGTTTAAACGTCTAACAAAAAAAGAATTACAGAAATGTGATGATTCACTTCAAGCACTAGGTATTGAAAGGTTAGCTCATCGTCGAATTGGAAACTTATCTGGGGGTCAACAACAACGGGCTTTTTTGGCAAGAGCTCTAATTAATAATCCAGATTTGCTCATTTTAGATGAACCGATGGTTGGCATTGATGCCGAAACACAGGAAAGTTTTTTTCATATGATTCAACATATGCATAAGCAGCATAATATTACTTTTTTAATGGTTTCTCATGATGTTGATATGATGCATTCTTATTTGGGGAATGAAGCGATACATACTGCTGGGAAGTTAAAGTTTTATGTAAAGCATTCACACGATTTGGAAGATTGTGTAGAATCAGATTTAACCCATTCATTGAAAGGATTTTTAAAAAGTGAAGCTTTAAAAATATAATTTGATTTCGGAGGATTGAATTTTGGATTTAGATATATTTTTATTTCCATTTTTTCAAAAAACACTGTTTGTTGGTTTTTTGATCGGAATTGTCGCACCATTAATTGGTGTTTTTATCGTATTAAGAAGATTATCCATGATTGGCGATGCTTTATCTCATGTTTCTATTGCTGGAGTAGCTCTAGGTTTTATCATTGAGGTTTATCCTCTTACACTTGGTATTGCCTTCGCTCTGATTGCATCTTTTGCTATAGAGAAATTAAGAAAAGCCTATCCAAGCTACGCAGAATTATCCATTGCTATTATAATGTCTGGTGGTATAGCTTTTGCTTCTGTTTTATTTACATCAGGTAAGGGATTCAATATCAATGTACAAGATTATTTGTTTGGGAGTATCGTTGCACTGGACACAGCCGATATTTGGATTGTTTTTGCCGTAACGTTGTTAGTGATTGCATTTGTTGCAATTTCGTATAAGGAATTATTTTTAATTACACTAGACGAAGACGCGGCCAGAGTAAGTGGACTTCCTACGCGACTTTATAATATTTTAATTACGACTTTAACAGCACTTGTGATCAGCGTCATCATAAAGATAGTTGGAGCTCTATTAGTATCGGCTCTAATCACAATTCCAGTTGCCTGTAGTTTAGTTATTGGAAAAAGCTTTAGACATACGGTTTGGATGGCGATTGTATTCTCAGAGGTTGCAGTAATGGGTGGTTTAGTCATTGCAGGAATTTGGAATTTCGCTCCAGGAGGTACGGTTGTATTATTGTCCATTGCATTATTAATGCTTTCATTTTTATCTTCCAGAAAAAAATCTATGTAGAAGGGGCAAACAATGATGAGTCCATTTAAAACGTATTTTCAATTTGTAAAGCCCTATTGGAAATTAATCTTTATTACCATTATTATAGGAGTGATCAAATTTGGCATTCCTTTAACACTACCTTTAATGATGCAGTATGTAATAGATGGTTTACTTACTAATGATGAAATGGCTGTAAATGAGAAGGTTTCGAAGCTTGTTTATTTACTTATAGGTGCTCTCATTTTATTTATAATTGTGAGATGGCCTATTGAATACTTAAGGCAATACTTTGCACAGCTTGCTACTAGCCGTATACTGTTTGATATCCGTAATCGTTTATTTGATCATATTCAGAAATTATCCATTCGTTTTTATCAAAACCGAAAGGTTGGAGAAATCATCTCTCGATTTATTAACGATGTAGAGCAAACGAAGAGTATCGTAGAAGTCGGTTTGATGAATATTTGGTTAGATTTATTTACCCTCACGATTGCTCTAGGGTTTATGTTTTACTTAAATCCTATACTCGCTTTAATTGCGATATCCATCTTCCCTCTGTATGCGATAGCAGTAAAAATATTGTATAAACGTTTGAAACAATTAACAAAGGATCGTTCACAAGCTTTAGCGGAAATTCAGGCTTATTTACATGAAAGAATTCAAGGGATACCTGTAATTAGAAGCTTTACATTGGAAAAAGTTGAACGAGATAGATTTGGAAAAAGAAATAGCATCTATTTAGATAAAGCTTTGAAACAAACCCGATGGAATGCACTAACTCATTCAATTATTAATACACTTACTGATATTGCACCACTTCTTGTCATCGGTTATGGTGGTTATCAAGTAATTCAAGGAAATTTGACTTTAGGAGCGTTTGTTGCTTTTTTTGGTTATTTGGATCGATTGTACAGTCCATTACGTCGTTTGGTAAACTCCTCTACTGTTTTAACTCAGGCTGCAGCATCTTTAGAAAGAATGGTGGAGTTCATGGAAGAGCCATACGATATTGTAGATTCACCTCATGCATATCCTATTAAAAATGTAAAAGGAGATATCCAATTTGACCATGTTACTTTTAGCTATCTAAAAGACGGGGAACCTGTTTTAAAGGATATTCAATTTTCTATACGATCAGGAGAAACAGTCGCTTTAGTAGGGATGAGTGGAGGAGGTAAGTCTTCACTTGTAGGATTAATTCCTCGATTTTTTGATATCAATCAAGGAGTTATTCGTATAGATGGTCAAGATATTACGAATATACAAACAAAAAGCTTGCGTGAAAATATTGGAATGGTGCTGCAAGATAACATTTTATTTAGCGGGTCTATTCGTGAAAACATCTTGTTCGGTAAACCTGATGCTACAGAAGAAGAGATAATTCAGGCTGCTAAGGCTGCAAATGCAAATGATTTTATTATGGAGCTTCCCAAAGGTTATGATACTGAAATAGGAGAACGTGGAGTAAAATTATCTGGAGGACAAAAACAACGTGTTGCCATATCAAGAGTGTTCCTTAAAGATCCTCAAATATTAATTTTGGATGAAGCAACCTCAGCTCTTGATTTAGAATCAGAAGCCTTGATTCAAAAATCGTTAGACCGTTTAGCAAAAGATCGAACAACACTTATTGTCGCTCATCGTCTTTCCACAATCACACATGCTGATAAAATTGTGTATATGGAAGATGGGCAAATTAAAGAAATGGGAACTCATCAACAGTTAATGAATACTGGCGGAGGTTATGCGCGTTTATATAATGTACAGAATCTTACTTCAGATTCACCTGTTAAGACTACAAATTTCTAAGGTGAAAATTGATATAAATCTTAATGGATTACAATTATATGCAAAAAACCGTTCACAAATGGACGGTTTTTTATTATCTTCTGCCTTCGCCTTATTGTCTCGTCAATTAGCAAGTTTTCTTAAAAAGCTTACCAATCAGCGAGTTATCTTTAGGAACTTCCTCTATATAATTTCATAAGCTGGAGTATAGGCAATTGTATAGAGGGGAGTCGGTACGAGTATGATAAGAATCAACAATCGATATGTAACATTCCAGCAGCTTGAATCACAAATGATGTTATCTGTGTTTCAAAGGGATATTTTGCGACAAATGATCAATAGTCAAGCTGTTTATTCATATTCTTCTGCGAAAGAATTAAATTTTGAACTTCAGATGAGAGAGAATATCATCGAAGCTGCAAAGTTGTTGAATAACAGCGATGCTTCGTTTGCTACTTTCAGATATTCAAGAGGAAATCCAAGATATTGGCTTACAGAGAGCAATGGTGCTTTAAGGTTACTACCAGGAATAAAACCTTCAGATGCAATTAACGACATATTTGTTAATGGCTCTGAGTATGGGTTTGAGTGTGCTACTGGGATGGTTATTGTGTTATACAAAGCAGTAATGCAGTCTATAGGAGTAGAGAGATTTAATTATTTGTTTCGAAATTTGTATCTATGGGCATGGCAATACGATAAAGATTTAAGTCTAAATACTACCCGAAGATACGACTATTTCCCGGGTGATATTTTATATTTCGACAATCCAGATGTAGATCCTAGTACACCTCAATGGCAGGGCGAAAATGTTGTTTATATGGGGAATGGACTTTATTTTGGCCATGGTGTTGGGATTAAACCAAAGGAAGGTATGATTGAGGAGTTGAATTCATTCCGTTATCCAGGGAGTATGAGATCTGCTTTTTTATTGGAACAAGCAACAAGACCAGATTACAAAAGACTGTATGGGTATACTTTGATGTACACTCCACAATATATGTAATGAAAATTCCCTTTTAAGTAACTAGATGGTTTGTTTGAAACGAAGTACGAACTCCGCAAGAGCACAAAAATAAAAAGAATGGTTAAATACCCAGTCCACAAACGTCTATCCGCAATAAACTAGTAAGGAATACACTTCAAATAAACCATAGAGAGGAAGAAGAACTATGAACAATGTTAATCCCTATGCTCCAGCAAATGTATTGCCAGCATCAAATGTAATGCCGGCTTATGATGTGAATCAACCAGCTTATGAAATGCCAGCTGAGCATGTGAATTTGGCACCAGCTCATGTTGCAAATGAGAACATAGCGCCAGTAGCAGAATGTCACCGTCCAAGAGGAGGATGGAATTGGGCTGCTGTTGTCCTTGTATTGTTTATCCTCCTTGTTATTATTCTCAGTAGAGGCCTTCTGTGTTGAATTAATCTATAAAAAGTATGTTTTTACACGGAATGGATATGCCCATCTATTCCGTGATTTAATAATTTTAACTTTTTCCTTTGACTTTATGACTAAATATCTCATTTATGAGTGACTGGGTAGCCTAATAGTAGATCATTGTTGAATTAAACATTTTTTTTATAATACATAGTATGAAGTTTCATGTTATTTGACTGGACGAATTCATCAATTTACATAAAAATCAAACGAATGCCCCTAGTTATTTGTCCATTTTTTATTGAGATCTGTTTTTATACAAGTTATAATTGGGCGAATGATATTATGAAAGCATAGGTGATAGAACAGTGATTCGAGTTTTATTTGTTTGTTTAGGGAATATTTGTCGTTCTCCAATGGCAGAGGCTGTATTTAAACATAAAGTAAAAAAGAGAGGATTACAAAACATAATACAAGTTGATTCTGCTGGTACTGGGGATTGGCATATTGGGAATCCACCACACGAAGGAACTAGGAATATTTTAGATGAATATGAAGTGGATTATATCGGTTTAAAAGCAAGACAAGTTGTAGTTGAAGATATGGATGATTTTGATTACATCATTGCAATGGATGAAAAAAACTTGAAGGATTTAAAAACACTTTCAAAAAATAAACAAATTCAAATTTACAAAATGTTAGATTTTTTACCTTCAAGTGAGATAACGAACGTTCCTGATCCTTATTTTACAGGTAATTTTAATGAAGTATATGAGTTGATTGAATCCAGCTGTGAGCAGCTTTTAGAAACAATTATAAAAAATATGAAGTGATATTACTTCGCTTATCAGAAGCCACCTAATCCTTGTGGAATAACGAGGAAGAGGGGGTTACAAAAACGATCTGAGGCTCGCCATATGGCGAGTTTTTCTAACGTAAAAGAAAGTCTTCCAAACAACTTAGCACCTTATCTTCAATTGGGTGCTTTTTATTATGAAATAGAATTGATAAATAAGAAAATACAAAATTCAGATTTATGACTAAAGTCTAATACATAAATCACAAAGAAATATATCAATATTGAGATAGTACAAGAAAAGAGGAGGAATAATGAATGAACGAATATCTAGTCACATTTAAAAATGGAAAGGAGATAAAAATACGTGGAAGTTTCTTATTATTTGATGAAACAAAACCAACTAACAATAACTCAGGAGAAAATAATTTCTTGAATGCAAGAGAAGTTTTGAGTATTAGAGAGGTTCAATCATCTAATAGTGATCAAGTAAATACCTATGATTCTATAGTTGTGAAAGAAAACATTGGTCATTTGCAGACTACTAAAAATAAGCAAATGAATGATCCTGAAGATAGGCAAAAGAAATTATGGCCACATCTAAATAATTTAAAAAAGGATCTTCAAATCCTTTAGAACTCACAATTTCTGCACCTGCATTTTTATTAATTGAAGTAAACCAAAGTATTAGAAAATGGTATTCCATAAAACAAATGGACATAAACGGTAATGTTTATATGATGTGCAGAAACTTGATATGAAAATATCATATACCTGTAATAGTTTAGGGAAATGCACATTTTTTAATAAGCATGTAATGTGTCTATACCAGACAAATATTAATTACATATTATATACTATTCCAAATAAAAAGGAGGGGATATAATGAGTTGTTACGGAGGAAACGGTTCTAGTGGAGCTGCTATTGTTCTAGTACTATTCATTCTTTTAGTTATTATTTTAATTGCAGCTGTTTCTAGATGTTAATATACTATAAGTAATTTCAATGGGGAATCTATCTCCATTGAAATTTAATCTTAAAAGGCTCTAACAGTTTTGAGATAAGTGACATTTTAATGGAATATAAATTGCCTTATCATTAAATACATAATATTAAAAATGTAATTGACATCACCTCTTAGTAATAGGAGGTAATTGCGCTCATTTAATACCTTTATGTAAACCTCACTATTACAGCTGATTTCCTTATTTCTTTTAGACTTCAATAGATAAAAAAGTAATCCACTCTAACAAGACAAGTTAGATAGTGGATTACTTCTTCAATGTAGACTGCTTTCTTACTATATTAACCTGTAAAATTAATCAAAATCGTAGCGCTGCTCTTTAAAAGGATCACCATACATGTGATATCCGTTTCTTTCCCAAAATCCTGGTTTATCTTTTTCCATAAATTCAATAGCGCGCAGCCATTTAGCACTTTTCCAAAAATATAAATGAGGGACAACCATACGTAGGGGATATCCATGTTCAGGAGTTAAACGTTCCCCGTTGTGAATTAGACCTAAAAATGAAGTTTCAGATAAAAAGTCTTCAATGGGTAAGTTCGTATTCCATCCATGTTCACCATGTAACATAACAAATTTAGCAGAATCTTTGAGTTTGATTAAATTCATAATTTCACTTACTGGGATACCTTCCCAGACGTTATCTAGTTTGGACCAAGTTGTGACACAATGAATGTCATTTTTATATTCTTTACGTGGCAAGTTCATGACTTCCATATAAGATAGTGTAATTTCTTGCTCAACCTCTCCAGTTATTTTCAAGTCCCATTTACTCATATCATTATAATAGGGTACGGTTCCATGATGCAGAACTGGAAACCCTTCAGTTACAGTTTGTCCAGGCGGTACTCTATTCTCTACATTTTTATTATCAGACATAATAAACTCCTCCTTACCTTATTTTTTATGAAATATTGTTTCAAAATTTTTGTGGATAGTTACTTTGAGAATTGCTCCATTAATAAATGTGTTTCTAAAACTCGTTCAGCTCGTACAGTACAGGATTCAGGGTTATGTAAGGTTTCTAAAAAATGATTTACGATACCAGCGAACCCACGTCTATAGAAAACTGTATCCCAACTGCCAAAAGGCTTAACTTGCTCCCCCGATTTTAAATCATGGAAAGTAGCTAGTTCCATGTTGATTACTTTGACTGATCTACTTCCTCCGTATAGCTCTAAACTTTCCAAATCAGCCCCTGATTGGCGATTCATAGAGAAGAAGCCAGAGGATGCCCCGAATATTAAATGTCCAGATGCATTTAAGAGTTGATCTTTTTTATTTACATTGCGAGTATATGAGGATACTTCTTTTATACCTGATCCTAACCATAATAACAAATCTACAATGTGAATGAGGTCATCATATATTGTATGCCTAGCGTTAAAGTTTTGCAATTGAGTACGGTGTTTTTGTGCAATGCAAGTATCGAATCCACCCACTTCATCTATCCACTTTTTTGCTTCGATATATTTTGGGGCAAACCTTCTATTGAAGCCTACACATAGTAGAAGTTGTTTTTTCTCAGCAAGTTTAACTAATTCTATTGTTTCTTTGATGTGGGTAGAAAGGGGTTTATCAACATAGACATGTAAATTTCGGTTTAGACATTTTTTTATGATTTGATAATGACTTTCTGTTGTACTATGAACAAATACAGCATCTAGATCTTGAAGAAGAAGCTCATTTACATTTGTATATCCTATTTTAATACGATATTTATTACAAAGTTGTTTTACTTTTGCTTTATTTCTACTCATTATCCCTACAATTGTAATTCTTTCATCATGAACAAGGAGAGGGAGGTATACTTTTTGTGCAATTTCTCCTAATCCTATAATTCCCACTTTTATACGTTTCATAATGTATTTTTATTCTCCTCACCACAAAAAACATATATGTGTACATGGTTTTATTTTACCACTATTAAGTGCCCTTTCTCAATTTTAAATGGACTTGATTTAAATACTTATTATAGATAGATTTTAACCAATAAAGATTTCTACTCTGTTTAACTACTTCGTAAGGTCTCATCATTTCATAGTCTTCATGCTCTACGATATGACAATGGAATACATACTTCCCTGTATAAGGTTCAAATTTTGTTATGATTCGTATAATTTCACCGGGGTATGAATTCACAGTGTCTTTCCACCCAGTTTCATTTTGTGCCGGAGGTCTTTTTTCACCAGTCATTTTGATTTCACCTGTCTTTAAAAAAAGTTCTTGATCGTATGACTGTCTATCTAATATTTGTACATTAACTAAATGGAGATGCATCGGATGAATGCTTACGGAAGAATTGATGAAAGTCCAAATTTCTGTATCCCCTAACTTTGGTTTTTCAGTAATTGGATCGTCCCATCGCTGATTATTTATAAGTACAATTCTTCTGCCCATATCATCTAATGACCTTACTAACGTTAAAACTCTGTTTTTTACAGCATCTTCTTCTTTAAGAAATTGAACATTTCTCAGCCTAGCAGGTACTTTGCTCACATCTTTACTCATAAGTGGCAATGTTACTCGAAATTGCATAATTTGTCCTGTAGTATCTATTGAAATTTCCCCTTCACTTGGATACTCTTCTGGGGCTAAATTTAACAAAACGATTTTATTTACCTGACTGTCTGAAAAATCTATGATGACATCTGCACGTTCTGCAGGCCCTAAAAGGATTTCTTCCATAATCACTGGTTTTTCTAAAAATCCCCCATCATTTCCAATTTGAATAAAGGGCTGCCCATTATCGAGTTTTAATATGTAATATCGGGAGTTGGAGCCATTTAAAATACGAAAACGGTATCTTCTGGGTTCTACATCTAAATAAGGCCATACTTTTCCGTTTACAACAATTGTATCTCCAAAGAATTTAGGTGTAGGTTCAAATGCATCAGGTGGTTGTTCAGGATAATATAAAGAACCGTCTGGATTAAAAGTACGATCCTGAATCATTAGAGGGATTTCATATTTTCCTTTTGGAAGAGATAGGGAAAGCTCATTTTGATCACGAATAAGATAAAAGCCAGCTAACCCAGCATAAATGTTTAATCTAGTAATACCAATCGTATGGTCATGATACCAAAGTGTAGTCGCTTCATGTAAATTAGAATATTGATAGACTTCCTGAGTGAAATCAGACCCGACTTGTTTAAATCCATTTGTAAACCATGCATCGGGATAACCATCACTTTCAGCCTTGTTGATCCCCCCATGCACATGAATCACGGTTCTAACCTCAGGTGTGTCTCCTTCTGCCCCATGAATAGTTTTATCTACTGAAAAAAGGTGTTTAGGAGGTAATTCATTCATCCACTTTATTTGAATTTTCTCAAATTGTTTTACGTCAATTGTTGGACCAGGATAATGCCCTTCAAATCCCCATACTAGTGTATTTGGTAAAGAACTGTGCATTTTAGTGTAAAATTGATTCATTTTCATTTCGTAATAGTTGATGTTCCCTTTTTTATCCATGGGTTTTACCGTTGGGGGGATAGGTAATTTATCAATGTATTTAATAAGGTTCATTGAAACACCTCACTTTAGGTTTTAAAGTTATTAGATTTTTAGCTTATTAACAGTGTATTAATAGTGTTTCTAAGTCATTCATTTATTAGAAAAACGCTTGACTTAGCACAAAAACTAGAATAGATTATTATTATGGCGAAAATCATCATATTTTAGCGGAAAATAGTACTTATTCATACAATGAGATTAGCAAATTCATAAATTCATTTAAAACCCCATTTAGAGCTTCTATTACATAATTATCTGAAACTATAAATCATAGTTATCCTACCAAGTTATTTATTAAAATTTATAATAAATAAAAATTAAATATAGTTCATTAGGAGGAGAAAAGAAGTTGGAATTAAAAAGAAAAATAGGTAGAAAATCATTAGTAGTATTGTTAACGTTAACAATGATCTTTTCCATGTTTAGTTCAGTATTTGCCGCAGGATCATCAGATGTTGATGGACATTGGGCAGAAAAACAATTAAAGCAATGGATCGATAACGGTTTATTAAATGGTTATGGTGAAGGTGTGTATAAACCAAACCAAACGTTGACAAGATCTGAAGCAGCCGCTTTTGTAAACAGAGCTTTTGAACATGAAGAAACAGCAGAAGTGAATTTCCCAGATGTAGAACTTTCAGACTGGTTCTATAATGATGTATCTAAAGCATTAGCTGCAGGTTTTATGACTGGTTATGAAGATGGAACTTTTAAACCTGATCAAAACATAACTCGTCAAGAATTAGCAGTGATGATTTTTAGATTGCTAGATTTAGAAGTGAAACCTGAAGCAGTAGATTCTTTTGATGATGCTGCTAGCATTGGTGAATGGGCTAAAGGTGAGATTGGTGCGTTAGTTGATTTAGGTATCGTATCTGGATATAACAATAAAATTCAACCAGAAGGTTTATCAACGCGTGCAGAGGCTATTGTAATGATCCAACGTGCTACAGAATATTTGTATACATTTAGTGAAGCAGGTACTTATGGCCCAGAGGAAGGTATTGATACCATTCTTAGCAATGTTACAGTTACAGCTACTGGAGTAACATTACAAAACTTAGTGATTGAAGGAGATCTTCTTTTAACTGAAGGAATTGGTGAAGGAGACGTTTATTTAAATAATGTTACTGTTAAAGGTACAACCATTATTTCTGGTGGTGGAGAAAATAGTATTCACTTGACAGACACTGTATTAGTAACAGTGATTGTTGATAAGAAAAACGGAAAAGTCCGTATTGTTGCTGAAGGTAAAACAGATGTAAAAGAAGTAACATTAAACTCTGGAGCAAAATTAGAAGAGTCTGATATTGATGGAGCAGGTTTTGCTGATATCATTCTTTCCACTGAAATTGCTAAAGATGCTAAGGTTGAATTAGTAGGGGAATTTGAAACAGTGGATGTATTTTCAGCTACAGTAAGTATAGAAATCCCTGAAGGTGCTATTGAAAACTTAAACGTAGATGAAACGGCTGAAGGTGTAGCATTAGACCTAGGTAAAGATGCTACGATTGTAGAACTTGTTCTTGACGCTATTACAGAAGTGTCTGGTGAAGGTAAAGTTGAATCAGTTGAAGGGGAACAAGCTGATGAGTCTGATGTTGATTTAGATTCACCTTCTGGTGGTTCTGGTGGAGGGTCAACTCCTGCTACAAGTAAAGCAGTAATTAATAATGCTTATGTGCAGGTTATTGATCCTAGTAAAACTATTGAAGAAGATATGATTTCTGATTCTTTTGCATTTAACTTAAGCGGGCTGAATGATTCAGATAAACTTATTGTATTTACATTAGAATTGGAAGGTGCTGAATCTCTTACATTAACAAAAGAAGGCGGAGAAGAGGAAACTGTAGACTTTTATAATGGGGTTTTAACTTTACCAGTCTCATTATTATTGGGGGATAGAGACTCTAATAAAGACGGTGTTAGAGTAGATACAATTAAAGAAGGGGATTTTTCAGGATATACATTTACAACTGAAACATCTATAGAGTATACTAATGGTAGTCCTTCAGATGATTTTAATTTAAAGCTCACATTAGGATCAACATTAATTTTTGAAAGTGGTGTAGAATTTAATAGTGTATCCTTAGGTTTTGGCGAAACTTTCCCAGCAAAAAAATCAGGGGGCTCTTATACTTTCGAGATTGATAGTTCATATAATGACCATAAAGTTTTAACTTTTATTATTGAAGCAGATAATGCTAAAAAAGTTAATGTTACACTCCCGAAAATAGATTCTTTTAAACAATACTATTTTAATGACGATGGAATTATTGCTATATCTGTGCCAGAGTTGTTAGGTATAGCTGATACAGATAGCGATGGTGTGAAAGTTGGTACTATTAAAGCTGAAATTGATTCAATTACTGGTAATATTTATGACAATTCAAATGTTTCTAAATCTGTTACTGTAGTTATTAACTAATAATAAATTACTAGATTTAATTATAGGCTCTAGTCCAATGACTAGGGTCTTTTTCAATAGTATAGTAAAATAAATATGTATTTTGTATCCTATTCTTTATCTTAAGAAACAAGGTGAAACATGAAAAACAATATAGAATTCTATCCTCTCGGAGAAAAAGCAATAGTAGTCAAGTTCGGCTCTGAAGTAAATGAAAATACATATGAATTAGTATGGAATTTTTCTAGATCTTTAGAACAAAACCCCATCTATGGAACAATAGAAATTGTGCCTACCTTTACTACAGT
Source organism: Chengkuizengella sp. SCS-71B (assembly GCF_040100845.1). Classification (NCBI taxonomy): domain Bacteria; kingdom Bacillati; phylum Bacillota; class Bacilli; order Caryophanales; family Paenibacillaceae; genus Chengkuizengella; species Chengkuizengella sp. SCS-71B. The sequence goes on from NZ_JAZHSH010000001.1 coordinate 711,485, forward strand.
AACGATTTATTATGATCCACTTACTGTTATGAAGTCAACTCAAAGTGATCATAAGTATTCCAATCAATACAGTCAATCTGCTTATAAAACTATACTTGCTATTATCCAAAATAGAATCTCTAAAATGAAAAAAACCAGTACTAATATTGAATATAGATCTATAAAAATACCCGTATGTTACGAAGGAGAGTTCGCACCTGACCTTGAATACGTAGCAAAGTACAATCAACTCAGTACAGAAGAAGTTATTCAAATTCATTCAGAAGGAGAATATTTAGTATACATGTTAGGATTTGCTCCTGGCTTTCCTTATATGGGGGGGATGTCTAATAAAATAGCTACACCTAGAAGGAATGAACCTAGAGCATTAGTTTCAGCAGGAAGTGTTGGTATAGCAGGAGGTCAGACAGGGATTTATTCATTGAATTCTCCTGGTGGTTGGCAAATTATTGGAAGGACACCTTTGAAATTATTCCAACCTGAAAATGAGAGTCCCACTTTATTGCAAGCAGGAGATCGCATTCAGTTTTATTCTATCTCCACAGAGGAGTATACTGTATTTGAGGAGAAACAAAAATGACCTTAAAAATATTAAAACCAGGAATGCTCACGACGATTCAAGATTTGGGAAGGGTTGGATATCAAAAATATGGAGTAGTAGCAAGTGGAGTCATGGACTCTTATGCTGCTAGATTAGCCAACTTGTTAGTTGGTAATGGAGAAAATGCTGCTGTTATGGAAATAACAATGATTGGACCCTCTATTGAATTTCAAGAAGACTCACTTATCTCTATTTGTGGAGGAGATCTATCAGCAGTAGTTGAAGGGGAAAAAGTGCCAATGTGGCGTCCCATAATTATAAAATCAGGTAGCTGCCTTCTGTTTGGTAATGCTAAATCAGGTTGTAGAGCTTATCTATCCGTAGCAGGTGGAATATCAATCCCAAAAGTTATGGGTAGTAGGAGCACAGATTTAAGAGCAGCAATTGGAGGGTATAAGGGACGTAAAATAAAATCGGGTGATGTGATCTTAACTCATCAACCTGATCCAATTAGGGATACTAGAATAAAGTCCTTATTACAAAACTTTACTGCTAAATCTTCTTTTATTCCTCTACCTTGGTATGTAAGTGAAAACAGTTTGCCAGCTTATCCATCTCAAGTCGTGATTAGAATGATGAAAGGAAGAGAGTATGAATTATTCCAAGATGAAAGTATAAATTCTCTTCTGAACAATACATTTACAATTCATCCTCAATCTGATCGAATGGCTTACAGATTAAAAGGGGCTAAAATTCAACTTAAATCTAATTTAAATATGATCTCAGAAGCGGTAACGATGGGTACGATTCAAGTGCCGCCAGATGGATTTCCTCGCATATTATTAGCTGATCGACAAACGATAGGTGGTTATCCTAGAATTGCACAAGTTGCTTCAGTAGACCTTCCATTCATTGCTCAATTAAAGCCAGGAGACACCGTAATGTTTCAAGAAATTTCTTTGGAAGAAGCAGAGTTTCTATATTTACAGCAAGAAAAAGATATTCATATTTTAAAACAGATGATTAATGAACGTTGGAGGAAGGGGGAATGAGATGCTAACTATAGATATGAACTGTGATTTAGGAGAAAGTTACGGTGTATATTCCATCGGAATGGATGAAGAAGTATTAAAGTTTGTGACCTCAGCAAATATAGCTTGTGGATTCCATGCCGGTGATCCAAGGACAATGCGAAAAACAGTTCAATTATGTTTGCAAAATAAAGTGGCAATTGGAGCTCATCCTGGGTTGCAAGATTTACAAGGTTTTGGTCGTAGAAACATAGATATTACACCAGAAGAAGCTTATGAACTTGTGTTATACCAAATGGGTGCTTTAAGTGCATTCGTAAAAGCAGAGGGTGGGCGATTACATCATGTTAAACCTCATGGGGCGTTATACAATATGGCAGCTAAAAATAGACCATTAGCTGATTCTATCGCTAGAGCTGTTTATGATTTTGACAATCAGTTAATATTGTATGGTTTATCAGCAAGTGAATTAGTCAAAGCAGGAGAGAAGATCGGACTACGTTGCGCAAATGAAGTGTTTGCTGATCGAACCTATCAAGATGATGCCACGTTAACACCACGAAATCAAAAAAAAGCTCTTATTGAGGATGCAGATGAAGCAACATTACAAGTATTATCAATGATTCAACAACAGAAAGTAAAAACTGTACTTGGGAAAGAAATATCTATTCAAGCAGAGACCATATGTGTCCATGGGGATGGATTGGAAGCACTAGCTTTTGTTAAAATGATAAGAAAGAGATTACAAGAAGAAGGCATACTTATTAAATCAGTAAAATAGTAGTGAATATTCCGAGATATATAAAAGTATACGAATTCAGATTGGAGAATAAAAGATGATATCATTTATAAAATGGGTGTTTATATTTATAGTTTTATATTTGATTTTTAACATTGTTAAAGGTGCTTTAAAAATAAAACGTGTTTTTAATGGAGGTATAGGTTCAAGGCAAATTGATAAATGTCCGGCATGTGGGCAAATTATTCAACTTCCAAAAGGTGAAAGTGATGACTTAATCTGTCCAAAATGCAATACAAAATTAGGACGGACAAGGGATGGGAAGTTACTTATTAAAGTGAACTAATTAGTTTATATGAAATTTGCATAAGCAAAGAAGAAACACTACATGATTTATTTTGATAAGACATGTAACGATGGAAGGGGTTGAATGGGTACGAATAACCTAAATGCTTACCTGTTTTAAGTCTTAATTCAAGATATATATATATAAGAACTTAAAACAGAAAGAGGTAGATCAAATGATATACGAATTAAATTCAAAAGATTACCCCAAAATGAAACCACTATTAAATGGACTAGAGAAACATCCTGTAATCAACGGTGTAATTGATAGGAACAATGTAGGGAGAATTTTTGTTGATCATAAAAACTCTCCGACTGCTGCTTTAATATGGGCTCAAATGGAATTGTTTTATTTGATTGGAAATAGCGAGAATCCTGTTTTTAATTCGCAAATAGAGAGATTTATTATTCATAGCTTAAAACCAGAAGCACTTGCAATTGGTGACGATTGTTTAAATTTAGAATTATATCCTTTTCAGACATGGAACGTAAATTTAAAAAATATCTTTAAAAACAAGCTAATGGAAGGGGAAAGAGTCCCTTTTAAATTTGAAAAGGATCGTTTTTCCTCTGTGGACGTTAAAAATGTTCCAGATGGATATCGGATATTAAAAATTGACCCAAGTGTTATTTATTTAGACAAAGAGAACGTTATTTCGAATGAGTTAAAGAAATTTTGGGAGTCTCTAGATACATTTTATAATAAAGGACTAGGATATTGTGTACTAAAGGAAGATGAAGTGATTGGTACATGTATCTCTGCTTTTGTGAGTAATAATGAATACGAGATTGGAATCAACACCTATAAACCAGAACATTTAAACAACTACCAAATTATCCAGTGTATTTTCTTCCTTTTGAGGATCTAGTTTAAACATAAACCCAATCATAATGTACACTATATAGCTTTATGATTGGGTTTATGTTGATTTTCAATCCTCAGTCTGAATATGCAAATGACTTACAATAAACTCCTCGAATTCTACTAATTTCTCATCAGAATCAAACATAGCTTGCGCTTGAACCTTGCTCCCCCCACCTTTACCATTAAATTGTTTTAAATGCTCTTTAAAGAGAGCTCCACAATCTAAAGAGAACCCTCCGCTTTGTGCTAGTAATAACCGCTTTTCACTTTTAGATCTAAAAAGAACAATACGTTCACTTTTAGAAAATATAGCTTTTGTAATGAGTTGTAAATCTTTCATGTTATATTCGTCAAAGGACTGAATAATCAAATGATCATTTTTTCCGTGGTTAAGTTGTTCTGCTAATGATGAAAATAATTTTTCTTTTGTTTCGTTAAGTTGTTTTTGAAGCTGTTTTTGATCCAGTTCTATTTGATCAAGTCTTGCTAACAACGTATCTCGATTTGCATTTAATTTAGCTCCTGCTGACATTAATACTTGATGAGTCGCATCATAATCCGCCAAAGCCCTATACCCACACTTAAAATAAAGTCGAATTCCGCCACGGTGTTTTTCAGTTTTTAATACTTTCATCATTCCGATTTGTCCCGTTGATTCTACATGCGTGCCACAGCAGGCAGATATATCAATGCCATCTATTTCTACAATCCGAATATTTTCTTCTACCTCAGGGGTTTTTCTAAGGGGTAAACTTGAAAGATCTTCTTTTCCAACCATATATGTTTTAACAGGTCTATTTTCAAAAATGTATAAATTCGTTTGATGTTCCATATGATCTAGTTGTTCTTTGGATAAATGCTGAACATTTAAGTCAATTGTGACGGTTTCTACTCCAAGATGGAAACTGATGGTATGGGCATCATATAATTCAATACATACCGCTGATAAAAGGTGCTGCCCAGTATGGTGCTGCATGTGTTCTAAACGGTGTTTCCAATCAATTTCACATTTTAAAAGCTCGTCTTCAGGTAATTCATTCAGAGTATGATAAATAGCTCCATTTTGCTCCTGTACATCTAATACTTGAATCCCATTGATCGTTCCTTTATCGGCAGGTTGTCCACCACCTTCAGGATAAAAAGCAGTTTCTTCTAACTGAATGATATATTGATTGTTTCGTTCATTTATCTCTTTTATGTTTGTTTCCCACGTTTTTAAAAATGGATTTGAGTAAAAAAGTTTATTTGTCATCTTGAACTCCTATTCAAAACTAGATTTAAATAAAATTCCTCTTATTGTTTATTTTACAGTACAAGTGAGTATAAAGTCTAAAGTTTGCATGAGTCTTGTTTATGTTTTTCACGTTTAGTCTGATAAAATGGGTATTATAAATCATGGAGGGAAGATAATATGACAACCTCAAATTTGCAAAGCTGAAAAGATATATGAAAATGCTGATCATTTATTGAATTCACCTTCATTTAGGGATTACTTATTTGTCTTAACAATAAATCCTTGTCTAACAAAGCTAACAATGTACTCCATGGAATTGCTGTAAAAGATTAAACAATTTGAAAATGTTTTTAAAATCATTAATAATGAACTTAATGTTGAAATGAATTGAATTCTATATAAATTGGTTATGGAGTCGTTGATATGAATAAACAAAAAACACCAGATTGGGTTATTCAATATTTAAAAAAGTTGCATTTAACAATACCAGAATCTCCATCGTATGAGTTTTTGGAACAGTTTTGCAAGAGGCATCTTACTACAATACCTTTTGAAAATGTCAGTAAGTTGCTGGATTTTTCTGATTATAAAACAAACCAGTATTACGTACCTCCGATAGAAAAGTTTGTAGAGAATTTATTTAATGATTTTGGAGGAACTTGCACCATATTAAACCCTTATGCTCAAAAATTATTATCTTGCATAGGTTATGATTGTGATCTAGTACTGTTGGGTTCAGGTCATACAGCTATTTTAGTGAAATTACCTGAATTTCCAGCTGAGCGATTATATATGGATTTTGGTGGGGCCGCGCCAATTTTTAGACCAGTTAGATTTGAAAATAGAAAAAATTTTTCAACTTATGGACCAGATGAAATTCAAATACTTCCAGATGACGAACAAGAAGGTTATTATCGTTTCACTAGATATCGTCATGGAAAATTTGTAAATAATGCTTGGATTTTTAATCCAGATCACATTTGTTCTGATCAAGGTCTTAATGAGGTTATAAAGGTCTCTTTTAAAAAGGATGCTTTTTTTATGTCGAAACTTCGTGTAGATTTATTTCAAATAAAAAAAGGGAGAACATTATCTCTAAATAATAATAAACTTACCATTAGAACTTTAGATTTAAAAGAGAAAGAAATAAAATTGAGCAATATTGAGGAAATAGAAAGTGTAATCCATAAAGAGTTTTCCTTGCCAAGGCTTCCTGTGAGAAGAGCTATAGTAGTGTTAGATGAATTAGGCATAGATATTTTCCAAGAGAAATGATCGATTGACTTTCACTGAAAGATATGTTAACTTGTAAAAGTTGTTGCTTTAAACCTCAGATTGTTCCTCATTAGGTATTTTTCCTCACCATATGATTCAAATTCTCATAACCCTAATAGAGTTTGTAAGTATTACTGATTCACACTGGCGCGGTCATCGGAGCCGCAAGGACAAAAGAGAGGTAGGGCTTTTGTTGTTTTAAGTTATACAAAAAATAAAATGGTATACATTTTAAAATATATGGAACTAAGCAACACTCAAAAGCTGATATTCATACATGCATGAAGGTATGAAATATCAGCTTTTTTAACTTATGAATGAATCAATCTTGAATGGGTTCCGCGGTTTGGTTTTACTGGATTGTATGAGTTTGAATCATTTTTTTATCAATCTTTCTGCTGTTTGTCACAATAAATATGCATAACTTGTTTCATAAATTCAGCCAATCCTTCTTTGTGTTTATCTATATTGTTAGTAAATCGTACATCTGCAACGTACATGTCTCCAAGCCCTCTAAAGGTATCTATCGTACATTCGTAATAGTACTTCGTAATGTGCTGTCTCCATTCATGAATAGCTTTTTGAGCCTGTTCATCCTCCGGTCCGAATTCCATTCTTGAAGCTATCGTACTATAGATGTGATTTGCTTCCTCAGTGATGTTTTTCCAATCTTCTTTTGTATAGTTTTTTGTTTTCTGTATAGTTTTTTCATAACTTTCACCATATTTTTGTTTCGCTTCTTCAGCATATTTTGCTTGATGTTCTTCAATTTTTTTCATATCAAACCCGTTAAACATCTCTTTGTTTTCCATTTTTATTCCTCCTTCAATTGACTCTAATGTTTTATTTACCGTTTTGATCATTTTCTCGATGCGTTTTTTCTTTTTTAATAACACTTCTTTGTGAGTTTTAAGAGCTTCTTTTCTGTCAAAGTCAGCTCGATCTAAAATCTCTTTAATTTCCTGCAGACTAAAATCCATTTCCTTAAAAAATAAGATTTGCTGCAGTCTTTCGAGGTTTTGATCAGTATAAAGTCTATATCCGGCCGGAGTTGTTGTTTCAGGTTCAAGCAGACCAATTCGATCATAGTGGTGAAGCGTGCGCACACTTACACCTACAATGTTTGAAACTTCTTTTACTTTATACATGATGTATCACCTCCAAATTCATCGTAAGCTATGACGTATGGTTAGAGTCAACTAAAAGATAAATAATTTATTTTGAAAATAGACCGCCTTTATTTAAAAGCGGTCTATCCGTAATTTTTACTTTATTTTTCTTCCTCTTCATCCTTCCAAGCCTGTGGATGATTATCACTAATATATTGAACAGCGGCTGTATTTGACTCAACTTGCTTCACATTTTTACAACCGGGAATAACTGTAGTGACTGCTGGATGTTTGAGACACCATGCTAATGCCCATTGAGCCATATCCATCTTTTTAGGAACTTCATATTGTTTGATTTCCTCAACAATTTTTAGCCTGTCATCTCGATCTGTATGTCGATGTCTTACGTCTGTCTGACCGAACTCAGCACCTGGTTTATATTTTCCACTTAAATAACCGCTTGCTAATGGAACTCTAGCTAATACACCAAGATCTTGTTCTTGGCAAGAAGGGAATACTTCATTTTCTGGTTTGCGATCTAATCGATTATATACAACCTGTATCGCTTTTGCGTTTACTTTCGTTGCGTTATTGGTTTGATGTATGTTTTCGTTGCTTCCAATTGAAATTCCAAGATGACGTATTTTCCCTGCTTGTATTTGTTTGTCTAAGGCTGTCCACAATTCATCATTATCGAAGTATTCATCTGAACCAGAGTGGAATTGATACAGATCAATATAATCTGTTTGAAGAGCCTTTAAAGAGTTTTCCAACTGCTTGATGACTTGATTTGCACTCCAAACTTGATCACGTTCAAATAAGTCGTTAAACTTATGTCCAAATTTAGTGGCCACAACCCAATCTTCTCGTTTTTCATTTTTTAAATATTGTCCAATTAATGATTCCGATAAATGATCACCATAACATTCAGCAGTATCAATAAGATTGATGCCAACCTCTTTTGCTTTTTCTAAAATTTGTGCTGCTTCTTGGGCAGTATAGGTTTTACCCCATTCCCCTCCAAATTGCCATGTTCCTACTCCAACAATAGATACTTTTAAATCCGTTTTTCCAAGACGACGATATTTCATGTATTTTCTCTCCTCTAAATACAAATATTATAATTACACACTTATTTGAGTTTTTACGATATATTCTGCATCTTCTCCAACTCCACCAAGGAGGGCAGAGGGTCTTTTATGTAACCATGGTAATCCTATGAAAAATAAACCTGGAACTTGAGAAACTCCTCTTTTGTGCAAAGGGTTCCCTTTTTGATTAAGTACATTATTTATTTTAATCCAATCAAAGTTCTGTGTAAAACCTGTTGCCCATATGATATTCTTTACAGTTAATGTTTTTCCATCTTCAAAAGTAACCTTATTCCCATCTATAGATATTGTTTTTGCAGTTATTTTCACTTTATTTTGGTGAATAAGTTCTTTCAATTCAGTACCCATAATGGGTTCAGGTTGTTTTTTGATCCATTCTCCTAACTTCGTTCCTGTATGGAACACATCATAGATTTTGAGTATTTCAAACCACCAAAAGACACTTTTTCCTGCAAACTTATGTGGTGAAAATTTTAAATTTTGACTAGAGGAGAGATAAACATCATGTGAGTTACTAAGCTCTACGGCAATTTGTGCTCCAGAGTTTCCTGCCCCTACAACTAATGTGTTTCCCTTATGCAGTTGCTGAGGGTTTTTATATTCTGAAGAGTGTAATTGGATGATTTTCTCATCTAAACTTGAACACTTCAATTTAGGGATGAAGGAAGATTGAAATGGACCTGTAGCAATGACAACTACTTTTGAATGATATGTTTTATGGTTTGTTTCTGTAATAAAAACATCATTTTCTTTTGTTAATTGTATGACATGGGTATCAAGTTCTACTGGGATGGAAAACTGTTTTTTATATTTTTTTAAATAATCTGCTGTTTCATTTTTATTAGGGTATCCATTAGGATTGCCTGGAAATGACAACCCTGGTAAACTACTGTACTTTCTAGGTGAAAATAAGATTAAAGAATCGTAACGTTTAATCCATGTTTCTCCTATTTGTACGTTTTGATCTAATAATAAAAAAGATAGATTTGATTTTTTTAAATAATAGCCTATGGCTAGCCCTGCCTGTCCTGCACCGATGACGATGACATCTAATTTTACTAATTCATTCACGAAATTTCCGCCTTCCCATAAAAAAACATTTGCGTTTTATACTAAGTCATGGTATATTAATTCTTGTCGCAACAAAAGGTATGAATGAATAACGGGACGTAGCTCAGCTTGGTAGAGCACTTGGTTTGGGACCAAGGGGTCGCATGTTCAAATCGTGTCGTCCCGACCACTAATACCTTACATGCGGGTGTAGTTCAATGGTAGAACTCCAGCCTTCCAAGCTGGTCGCGTGGGTTCGATTCCCATCACCCGCTCCATTACATATTACTATTAATTCAGTTCAGAGCATAGAAATGTTCTGTTTTTTTGTTTCTAGATTAGAAGGAATAGTTGAAACAAATCACAACTAAGTCTTAAATTACTTGCAATTTATAACTTATTTTCTTATAATACCGTTATTGAAATTAAATACAAAAATGCATTGAAGGGGAAAAGTAAGTAGCACTTCAAATACAGGGAAGAAAAGCCTAGATTGAGAGCCTTTCTACTTGAACAGACTACTGAAGTTCGCCCCGGAGCAGAAACTTGAAAAAACCAACTTTTTGGAAGTAGAGTATTCCGGTGAATACACCGTTATTTAAATGAAGTGAGAATATTCATAGCCATTGAATGTTCTAATTAGGGTGGTACCACGGCTCTTTCGTCCCTTACGGATGAAGGAGTCTTTTTTGATGCAATGACATCTGCGGTTGTTTTTCACTTTTTGGATTTGGAATAGTCAGTTTTGTCGATACATTTGAAGGAGGGTAAATAATGAAAGAACAATTAGAAGCACTAAAACTGGAAGCTCTAAAGGAGCTTGAGAATGTTAATGACAGCAAAGCACTGAATGAATTAAGAGTGAAATATTTAGGGAAAAAAGGACCATTAACTGAGATTTTAAGAGGCATGGGTAAGCTTTCAAACGAGGAAAGACCTGTCATCGGACAAGTTGCCAATGAAGTTCGTTCAGCGATTGGGAATGGAATTCAGTTGAAGCAAGATCAAATTTCACAAAGAGAATTAGAAAATCGCTTAAAAGAAGAAACGATTGATATCACTTTACCAGGAAGAAAGCCATCTCAAGGAGCCATTCATCCACTTAATAAAGTTATTCAAGATATTGAAGATATTTTCGTTGGTATGGGATATACGGTAGAAGAAGGACCAGAGGTCGAACAGGATTATTATAATTTTGAAGCATTAAACTTACCTAAAGACCATCCAGCTAGAGATATGCAAGATACTTTTTATATTACTGAAGAGCTTTTAATGAGAACTCATACTTCTCCAGTACAGATCAGAACGATGGAAGCGAAAAAAGGGGAAGTTCCAGTAAAAATTATTTGTCCGGGTCGAGTGTATCGAAGAGACGATGATGATGCAACTCACTCTCACGTTTTCACTCAAATCGAAGGATTAGTCATTGATAAAAACGTTAGAATGAGTGACCTAAAAGGTACGTTGTTACAGTTCGTACAAGAAATGTACGGTAAAGATACACAAATTCGCTTACGTCCAAGCTTCTTCCCATTTACGGAACCAAGTGCAGAGGTGGATATTACTTGTGCAAGTTGTAAAGGTGAAGGGTGTCGTATTTGTAAACAAACAGGCTGGATCGAGATACTAGGATCAGGTATGGTTCATCCTCGCGTATTAGAAATGGCAGGGTATGATCCAAATGAATATAGTGGTTTCGCTTTCGGAATGGGTGTAGAAAGAATAGCGATGTTGAAATATGGCATCGATGATATCCGCCATTTCTTTACGAATGACTTACGTTTCTTAAATCAATTTGTTCGAATATAGAAGAGAAGGAAGTGAAAATAGATGAAAGTATCTTATCAATGGTTAGCTGAATATGTGGATGTATCAGGATATACGGCTTCAGATTTAGCAGAAAAATTAACACGCAGCGGAGTAGAAGTTGATGTTGTTGAAAAATTAAATAAAGGTGTTACAGGTGTAGTTGTCGGATATGTAAAAACGTGTGAAAAACATCCGAATGCAGATAAATTAAACCTATGTACTGTAGATGTTGGTCAAGAAGAAGAACTTCAAATTATTTGCGGAGCGAAAAATATCGAAGCAGGTCAAAAGGTTCCTGTAGCTGTACCAGGTGCTGTATTGCCTGGGAATTTTAAAATTAAAAAAGCGAAACTTCGCGGGATAGAATCTAATGGTATGATCTGTTCTGCTAAAGAATTAGGCATGAACGATCGATTGTTGCCTAAAGAAATTCAAGAAGGCATTTTAGTCCTTCCGGCAGATATAAATGTAGGTGAAGATATTTTAGAAGTACTTGGTTTAAATGACGAAGTATTGGAGCTTGAGCTTACACCTAACCGCTCTGATTGTCTAAGTATGGCGGGTACAGCTTTTGAAATTGGGGCAATCTTAGGAAGAGAAATTAAATTGCCTGCAACAGAGGTTAGCACTTCTAAAACAAAAGCATCTGAAAAAATCAGTGTGAAAAATTTGAGCCCTGAACATTGTCATCATTATTCTGCGAGATATATTGAGGAAGTATCCATCCAGCCAAGTCCTTTATGGATGCAAAATCGATTAATGGCTGCGGGTATTCGTCCTATAAACAATATTGTGGATATTACGAACTATGTGATGTTAGAGTACGGTCAACCATTACATGCATTTGATGCAGACCAATTGAACGATGGTCATATTGAAGTTCGTTTAGCAAATAAAGATGAAAAAATGACTTCTTTAGATAATGAAGAAAGAACATTAGATGATCATATGTTGCTAATTACAGATGGCACAAAACCTGTTGCTATAGCTGGTGTGATGGGTGGTTCCAATTCAGAAGTTCAAACGCAAACAAAAAATATCTTACTTGAATCAGCCAAGTTCTCAGGAAGTACTGTTCGTATCACTTCTAAAAAACTTGGATTAAGATCCGAGTCAAGTCTTCGATTTGAAAAAGAAGTGAACCCAGAAAATGTTACAGTTGCGTTAAATCGAGCTGCTGCACTTTTATCGCAATATGCGAATGGAAAAGTGGCAGATGGAATTGTAGAGGAGCTTTCAACACAAAATCCTGCAGTTAACATTCAAATAAGTTTGCAAAAAGTTAATGATTATTTGGGTACAGACTTAACTAAGCAGGATGTATTAAATGTGTTCGATCGATTACAATTTTCTTATACAGAAGCGGATGAAAATGAAGTGATTGTCCATATACCAACTCGACGCGGAGATATTACAAGAGATGTGGATTTAATTGAGGAAGTGGCACGTTTACATGGGTATGATCATATTCCAACTAGCCTAATGATTGGTGCAACAACACCAGGTTCACTATCTAAAGAACAGAAAATTAGAAGAGCGATCCGTCGAATTTTAACAGATGAAGGTTTGTACGAGACGGTAAACTATTCTTTTACACACCCTAGTCAAATTAAGTTATTCCCAGGTATGTATGCCGAAACTGAACCCATTTCACTAGCAATGCCAATGAGTGAAGATAGAAGTACTTTGAGAACAAGTTTAATACCTCATCTTTTGGATGTAGCATCTTATAATAAAAATAGAAATCAATCAGATGTTCATATTTTTGAAATTGGAAATGTATTTCTTACAGAAGAACAATCTTTATCTAAACAACCCGAAGAAAAAGAACTTCTATCTATTTTGCTAACAGGTAAAAGAGAAGCTGCAAATTGGTCTGTACAAGAAAATAACGTAGATTTTTATGATCTAAAAGGTCACATTGAAACTTTGTTTGAGGTTATTGGAATTTCGGGTTTACAATTTGTTTCGACTAGTCCGGATGGTTTCCACCCTGGTAGAACGGCTTCTATTCAAATCAAAACGGAAGATAAAGTGATTGAACTTGGAACGTTGGGGCAGTTGCATCCTTCTATACAACAAGAAAAAGATTTAGACGAAGTATATATTTTAGAAATCACGTTAGAAGAAGTTTATAAACTTGCTAATTTTGATATCCATTATACTACGTTACCAAAATATCCAGCGATTGGAAGAGATATTGCCGTTGTTGTAGATCAATCCTTACAAATTGGAGAAATTATAAATTCGATCAAAGAAACAGCGAAGGAGCTGCTTGAATCCGTTCAAGTTTTCGATATTTATACAGGAGAAAAAGTGGATGACAATAAAAAGAGCGTGGCGTTATCCTTAGTTTATAGACATTTAGAGCGTACATTAACAGATGAAGAAGTTACGGATCTTCATGGTAAAGTAGTTGAAGAAATTGGAAAATCTTTTCATGCAGAATTAAGGAAATAAAGCAGGGAATTAGGTCAATCATATCGAAATAAGTTATCATAGAAACATATTGATTTTTTGTTTGGTAGGGAGGACGACCTGTGAAGCCTGAGGAAGAAAAAACTAGAGTAACTGTCAACATCTACGGGACACAATATAAAATGAAAGGGAGTCCAGATATGACTCCTGAATATATAAAAGAAATTGCGTCCTATGTGGATGGTAAAATGCGCACAATAGCTGGTGAACAAACGAAATTAGATCTAAACCGTTTATCTGTTTTATCTGCTTTATATATCTCAAATGAGTATTTTCAAGTAAAGGACATTCAACAGGAAAATGAAATATTGAATGTCAGAATACAGAAACTTGAATCAGAAAACGAATTGTATATGAAACAAAATCAAGAAAAAAGTGAAATAGAAGAGCGATTAATACAAGAAATATCCCAACTGAAAAAGTACCAACAGAAACTAGAAGAGGATCTTAAAGATGCTTGGCAACAAAAAGAACAAGCAAAAGATAAATCAGATCAGATTGAAGAGAAGTACAGCAAGTTACAGGACGCCTTTAACAAATTAAAGAGTGAGTACAATGAGTGGATTGAGCTTGCAGAAAAAGAACTGAAAATAGAATAGAGAAAAAGCATCTTATACCACTTGGTTTAAGATGCTTTTTTGTTTAGCTTAACCTTACTTCACATTATTCAACAACTAATGTAGATATCATGTCTTTGTGTCCAGTACCACATTGAATGGAACATTTAATTTGATAGGTTCCTGCTTCATTAATTGTAAATTGTTTTGGAGTGCTCGGGTCAATTTCAATACCAAGTTCCTTAATCTTAAATGCATGAAATCCTTCAGCGTTTTCAATTGAAAAATTAACAGGCTCTCCAACGGCTACTTTATATTCTGCTTTATCAAATGCCCAGTTAGATGCAGTTAACTTCAATTCCTTAGCATCTGCAGAAGATGTTTCAACAGCAGCATTATTTGTTGCTTCACCTGGTTCCTCTGAAGCTCCACAAGCCGCTGCAGTTAACACTACCGCTAACATCGTAACTAGAAATAACATTTTTTTCATTGATTTAACCCCCTAAGAAAATTTTATACCCATACAAATTTTAATTGTAATAAAATGAATTTGACATGGCAAACTAGTGAAATTCGTGACAATCATGTGAACAATCACAGAATGATAGGCGAATGCATAGGATGTATCGCTAATATAATAAAAGAGGAATACCTAAAGAAAGGAGCAAGATCATATGAATGAAAATTTAAATATGGTTCATCCAAGTATAACATTACCAGAACCATCATCAAATAATACTGCAGCAGAATCAACATCAAGTAATATAGCAGCTGGACCTAATGAAAATCCTACTCCTAAAAAGTACCCCTCTTCTATGACACAGCCGTTAAGTTATTCGTCGCCTTGTTCTGGATGTAAGCAACCCAACCCTTATTCTCCGTGTGCTGAGCAATCCATGATGATGCCAATGTACTCCATGGGAGTACAAGATATGAACCCTTATATGTACCCGATGGGTACTCAGCAGATGAATACAAATGTACAATCTATGTATTCGATGGGAGCTCAAGGTATGAATACAAATATGCACCCCATGTATCCAACAGGAGTTCAAGGAATGAACACAAATTCGATGTATCCTATGGGAACACAAGCAATGAATACAAACATGTACCCTACAGGGGATCAACAATTAAATGATCAAGGATTTCCTACTAGTCCGGCTGATACACAAGGAGTAAGCCCTAGTACGGAATTTTTAACAGCAGAACAAGTAGAAGAAATGACAGAGGGCAACAAACAGCTTCATCCAAAGGAAGTAAAGGAAATGTCAGCAAATATGTATCCAATGCACCCTCAGGAAATGCAACAATATCCAAATGTAATAGGCTATAATCCAATGTATGCTTTCCCTAGTATGCAACCTCCAAGCAATAATTATTATCAACAGCCAAATATGTATCCCCCAAATGTAGTTGCTCCAACAGAAAATATGATGTCACATTATATGTTACCTAAGATGGATCCACAAAAAATGGCTGAGCAAGCCGCTAATTTACCATATTATATGCGTTCTACATCCTCTCCAACAGATTTAACGAATATATTTGTGCAAATTTCTCCCTGGATTCGACATGGATTAGATAAAGCTGAAAATAAGAACTATAAACAAGCTATGGAGGAAGTTGCTTTAATTAGTTATTTAATGGGAAGTGGGTTTGATGCTCGAACCTCTCATCAAATTGTTGAATCTTGGGAAGTTCGTGAAATGTTTTCAGATAAAGATCGGAATGAAGAAATGAACACAGAGAATGAGAGTTCCTTAGATTAACTATTGCATTTTCTAGGCTTGAGATCTATTCTCAAGCCTTTAGGGCATTCCCTCCTGTTAAGTATAAGGTTTGCAAAAAGGTCTTTTTCGTAATAACATCTTCTCAAGAAGGAAAATTAAACAAGCCTATACAGAAGGAGAATATAAAAGATGGAAGAAGTAAAATTAATTGTTGATTCAAAATCAACCCTTGGAGAGGGACCGTGTTGGGATGATGAAGAGCAATGTTTATATTGGGTTGATATTTTAGAAGAAAAATTACATATATACAATTTGAATGAAGAATCAAACAGAACAATTCAAATGGAGCAAGCACCTGGAGCGGTTGTGAGACGAAACAATGGAGGTCTTGTTTTAGCGATGTTGGATGGTTTTTTTACCTATAACATACAGTCTCAAAAGCTGGAGAAAATAGTAGATCCAGAAAGTCACTTGCCAGAAAATCGTTTTAATGATGGAAAATGTGATCCTGCTGGTCGTTTTTGGGCTGGTTCAATGAGGTTGGATCTAGAGCATGATAAAGCTGCTTTATATTGTTTAGATACAGACCTAACTGTAAAAAAAATGCTCGAACCTGTCTCGGTCTCTAACGGATTAGCTTGGTCACCTGATTTTACAACGATGTATTATATTGATACACCTACACAGCAAGTAGTTGCCTATGATTATAATATGAGAACAGGAGAGATTACGAATAAAAAAGTAGTAGTAACTATTCCTTTAGAAGAGGGTGGCCCTGATGGTATGACGATTGATGCGGAAGGGAAGTTATGGGTAGCCCACTGGGGTGGTTATAAGGTGTCAAGATGGGACCCAGAAAAAGGAAAACAAATAGGTGAGGTTCGTGTGCCAGCAAAACAAGTTACTTCTTGTACATTTGGTGGAGAAAATTTTGACGAGTTATACATTACTACAGCAAATGTTGGTTTGGATGCGGAGGAAATGGAACAATACCCTTATTCTGGCGGTTTGTTTTCAGTAAAAATGAATATAAAAGGAACTCCTTCTTATAAATTTAAAGGTTAACGAGTTGCACACTTCTTTCATCTAGGCATATGCATATATAAATACTATATTATTTTGATGGAGAGGTGGAAAGGATGCCATCTATTTTAGGTGTTGCAAAAATCATTAATGTTTCTGGTTCAGCGAAGGTAAAAGCAGGAGATACTGTGCAAATTACACCAGTAAGTTATGTAAAGGCTTATATAGGCTCTGGCAGTGCTAATGCAGGGGACTTGCCAAGAACAAATAACTTTATAAGTACTACAAACACCATCGATGCTGATATAAAAGATCAAACTCAGGATAATATATTTGGACTTGAGGATAATGTGTTTTTTGTTTAAAATGAATGATTTGAATGATGATTAGTAATGCAAAAAAATCAATCCAATATAGATGGATTGATTTTTTTGCATTACTTCAATTCTAAACCTCTGGCCCAGAATGATTTCTACATTTTGTTTCACAGTTGAAATTTATCGACACTTTTTTGGTGCAGCTTAGCTGGCTTTTTCTTTACGTTTTCCAGCTTCAAACGGACTGGAAATTGGAATGAATAAATCAATGATCCCAATCACTAACGCAGCTAAAATGGCACCTATAACTGTTACTGATACGTTTCCAACGAAGAACTGTGCTAGCCAAATTACAACTGCACTCGTTAGAAACCCTACAATACCTCTACTAAAGGGAGTGACTCGATTTCCAAATATGCCCTCAATAATCCAGCCAATTACAGCAATAGCAAGCGCTAAAAATAATGCACTCCAAAAGCCACCTACTGAAAACTGAGGGGTAACCCAACCTACAAACATTAAAACAATAGCAGCGACAATGAATCTAACTACATGTCCAAAAAAATTCCTCATTCAGGTTGTTCCTCCTTTTAAAAAAATGGATACTGGTGAACTTATTATTAACAAATTGATGACAAATTATGTTTTTTTGCAACATTTTGAGAATATTCGCTTAAAACATCTGATTTCGATATAATAAAATTGAGCATAAATCAGGAGGACAAGGAATTGAATAGTAGAATTTTGAGAACAATGGAATTTGAAAAAATTTTAAATAAATTAAGTCGGCATGCTGCGACAACTCTTGGAAAAAATAGAGTGGAGGAATTATCACCATCTACTCAATATACCGAAGTGATTGAACTGTTAAAGGCTACCGATGAAGCCGTTAAAGTACAACGCTTAAAAGGAAGTGCACCGTTTGGAGGAATAAGGGATATTTCAGCTGCCATACATCGTTCAAGAATTGGAGGGATGTTGAATATCCAAGAACTGTTGGATATTGCAAATACGATTTATGGAGCAGGAAGATTAAAGAAGTTTATACAACGATTTCATGATGAATTTTCCATTCCTCTTTTATTCTTTTTAGTTAAACAAATTACAGATCATAAAGCAGTAGAAAATGCGATCAAAATGTGTATTAATGAGCAAGCAGAAATGATGGATAGTGCTAGTCCAGAACTCTCTCGTATCCGACAACAATTAAAAAAAGGGGAATCCTCAATTCGAGAGCAGTTAGAACGTATGATTCGTTCACAATCTGTGCAAAAAAAACTACAAGATCCCATAGTAACCATTCGTAATGATCGTTATGTACTGCCTGTGAAACAAGAATATCGCTCCTATTTTGGAGGGATGACCCATGATCAATCTGCATCAGGTGCAACTTTATTTATTGAACCTGAATCGATTGTAAATTTAAATAATAAACTTCGTGAGTTAAAATTAAAAGAAGAAAGAGAAATTGAAAAAATACTTCGCATGTTAACCGAACAGGTTACCGAAATTCATGAAGAATTACTTGTGAATATTGAACAGATTGCTGAAATTGATTTTATTTTTGCCAAAGCTGGTTTAGCCAATGAAATGAAAGCGACCCTACCTCGCTTAAACGATCGTGGATTTATGAATCTCAAAAAAGCAAGACATCCCTTAATTCCAGATGAACAGATCGTACCTATTGATGTAAAACTGGGAGACCAATATGACAGTATTATTATAACAGGACCAAACACAGGTGGAAAAACCGTGTCACTAAAAACCATTGGTTTATTGCATCTTATGGCGATGTCAGGGTTATTTGTACCTGCTGAGGATCATAGCCAGATGTGTATATTCGATGGAATTTACGCTGACATTGGGGATGAACAAAGCATTGAACAAAACTTAAGTACATTCTCAAGTCACATGACAAATATCATTACAATATTAAAAGAAGTGACTCCTAAAAGTTTAATTTTACTGGATGAATTAGGTGCAGGTACCGACCCAACAGAGGGATCAGCGTTAGCAATTTCTATTATTGAATATATTCATCAATTAGGTTGTCGGTTAGTTGCAACAACACATTATAGTGAATTAAAAGCCTTTGCATATGATCGTAAGGGAGTAATCAATGCAAGCATGGAATTTGATGTGAAAACACTAAGTCCCACATACCGCTTGTTAGTTGGTGTTCCTGGACGCAGCAACGCTTTTGCTATTTCTGAAAGATTAGGTTTACCAATGCCGATCCTTAAACATGCAAAGGGTCAAGTGAATGAACAGGATCAGCAGGTTGAGAATATGATTGCCTCTTTAGAGGAAAATCGAATTAGTGCTGAGAATGATCGTATTGTAGCTGAAAAGCTGAGAAAAGAAGTAGAACAACTGCAAAAAAAAGTGAAGGATCAACAGTTGCGATTTGAAGAACAACGGGAAAAGATGATGGAGAAGGCAGAAGAAGAAGCGAAGGAAGCAGTTGCTAAAGCTCGTAAAGAAGCAGATCAAATTATTTCCGACCTTCGTAAACTAGCCATGGATGAAAAAACGTCAATTAAGGAACATAAATTAATTGAAGCAAAACGACAGTTAGAACAAGCAGAACCACAACTAACAAAAAATAAACCATCCAAATCGGTTAAAAAAATCAAAGGTGTCAAAAAAGTTAATCCTGGAGATGAAGTTTATGTCGCAAGCTTTGCACAGAAAGGGTATGTAGTAGAGGAAGCGAATGCGAAAGAGGTAGTAGTACAATTAGGGATTATGAAAATGAAAGTGAGAAAAACAGAGCTTGAGCTTGTATCTAGAGATGAGAAACAAGTGAAAAAACAAATTACGAGCATTAAACGTTCCAAAGATCAACAATTTAAATCTGAATTAGATTTAAGAGGTATGAATTTAGAGGATTCAATTATGGAAGTTGATCGATTTTTAGATGAGGGAATTTTAGCAAATGTAGGACAAGTATACATTATTCATGGCAAGGGTACAGGTGTATTAAGGACAGGGATTCAAGAATTTCTTAATAAACATAAACATGTCAAACAGCATCGTTTAGGAAATATGGGAGAAGGCGGGACTGGAGTCACCGTCGCTGAGTTAAAATAAGGTGAAGAAAGAAGAGGAACCAGAATGAATCAAGAAATTGATGCATTATTAGAACACCCATTTATGGAGACAATTGCTTATTTTTCTGTTGCTGCTTTAGCTTTAATATTGTTTTTAGCTATATTCGAATTTGTTACATCTTATCGTTCATGGGAAGAAATACTAAGTGGCAATATCGCAGTTTCCTTAACCATTGGAGGGAAAATCATTGCTATATGCAATATTTTTCGCTTTGCAGAGAATAATCATGAATCGATTTATGTATCCTTTGTGATGGCTGGTTTTGGATTTGTTTTACTCATCCTTGCATACTTTTTATTCGAGTTTTTAACACCTTATATTAAAGTAGATAAAGAGATACAAAAGGATAATCGAGCAGTTGGATTCATTGCCATGATCATTTCTATTTCGTTATCTTATGTGATAGGTGCGTGTATAACATAAGATTAGGGGGAGGCTTCAATTTAAATTGAAATATTTATGGGGTAGTTTATTTATCTTGGCACTTTTATTTTTTATATTTGGGATTTACTTTTTCATACAAAATACATAGGAGGCTACGAAAATGGAAGAGAATAGTAAAGTATGTCCATGGTGTGATACGGAGATCGTTTGGGATCAGGAAATTGGAAAAGAAGAACATTGTCCTCATTGTTTAAATGAATTAGGCAATTACCGTACAATGAATGTTGAAATTGATCAAGAAGAGGAAGAGTATGAGGTAAAAAATAAAACAAAAAACATCAAACAAGATGAAAACAAAGAAAATGGTAGTACTCCTACGTTAGATTCCTTCATTTCACAGATGGAAACGGAGCCTAAATCAGAAGATTTACTACAATATGAGCAAGGAGTATATCACTACCGAAGAAAACAAGAAGAGTCTTTTGAATGTTCAAACTGCCATGACTTTATGTTATTAGTTGGAGATCATGAGGTTAAAAAAGATGATTTTATTCCTTACATTCCAGTTAGTCAGGTACAGGGAGTTTTGCAAGCACCATACAAAATGAATTTATACATTTGTCCATCTTGTTTTGAAATGAAAGCTGTTTTATCTGAGCAGGCTCGAATAAGTATGATGAATGCTTTGAAAAATCAACAGGGGATTTAATAATTTTGAAAAAGTGAAAGAGTGACTATGAAGCAGTCACTCTTTTTTTGCATGCTTAGCATAAAATTTTCCTGATATTAGAACTTATGATTGTCAATAATTAAATGCCAACTTTTTTGTTTCCAAAATGACTTTTTGGGGAAAGTTAAAATATGTTGTTATATTGTTTTGTTACATAGATACGAAATTATTAAATTGGGTGAGTCTTATATGCCGATGTCGCATGAAAAGCATTATTTTCCAAACAGATGGATTAAAACAAAAGATCAACAAGAACATTCTTATTTTCAATATCATGAATCAGAAGACCATCAAAAGAGCAAGGAAGGGAGATTAACTAAACAAGCAATACTATTATTAGCAGTTCATGGCTTATTTGCAGCTGCAAATGCGTTATCAGGTACTTTTGTAAATGTGTATCTATGGAAAGTGAGCAATGATTTATCTTTAATTGGTTGGTTCTCTTTATCTCATCAAGTTGTCAATATCTTAACATTTTGGTTAGCGGGGAAATGGGTTAAAGAGCATAATAAAATGAACAGCTTACGCTTGGGTGTTGGGTTATCTGCAGTGTTTTATTTATTTGTGCTCTTACTTCAAAAGCAAGCTGTTGATTATGTGTTAGTTTTAGGTGCAGTCCAGGGGATGGCAGCGGGCTTTTTTTGGTTGGCATTTAACGTCGTTTATTTTGAAATTACAGGTCCACATGATCGAGACAAATTTAATGGTTACGCTGGATTATTAGGTTCAGGTGCTGGGATGTTCGCGCCATGGATCTCAGGACTTGTAATTACCCAAATGCAAGCAACAAGTGGATACAAAATCATCTTCTCTATTTCACTTATTGTTTTTGTAATTGGAGTTATTGTTAGTTTCTTTTTGAAAAAAAGAGAACCTAAAGGCACTTATCAATGGTTTGATGCATTTCAACGTTTAAAGGAAAAAGAGAATCCTTGGAGACGGGCATTTTTAGCTTTGATGGCACAGGGGATGAGAGAAGGCGTTTTTGCTTTTATCATTGGTTTACTTGTATATATTGCTACTAAAAATGAGATGAAGTTGGGTAACTTTTCATTGATTGTTTCTGCTGTAGCTCTTGTCAGTTATATGTTAATGGGCAAATACCTAAAACCCTGGAATCGTAATAGGGCAATGTTCGTAGGGACTATATTTATGATCTTAGTTATATTTCCATTCTTCTGGGATATCAATTACACTACACTGCTTATTTTTGGAATTGGAACTTCAATATTTTTACCGTTGTTTACGATTCCCATGACCTCAACAGTATTTGATATTATAGGGAGAGATCATGAGAGTGCCCAGCAAAGGGTAGAATATGTGGTATTAAGAGAAGCGGGTTTAAATGCAGGACGTATTTTAGGGACTTTAATTTTCATTCTTATTATTACATGGAGCAATAAACCGATAGTTTTAAATGTATTTTTATTATGTATTGGAAGCACTCCTTTACTTGCATGGTATTTCATGAGAAAATTGATGCCTACAAAACCCAAAACTGTCAGCAAACCCAAATAACATTTTGTAGCTTTGCTTTGATTATATGTGTCCACTCAGTTAGAATTAAGTATGTAGTAGTTTAGTTCAATAGAATTCAAGTTACTTTACATACATATAAGGAGTGGTTGTGGATGCCTCCAAAGGTTGTTTCAAGTATTACAGAATTAATTGGTGATACACCGATGGTGAAAATAAATAGATTGTTAAGTGAAAATGATGCCGAAGTCTATGTGAAATTGGAATATTTTAATCCAAGCAGAAGTGTGAAAGACAGAGCTGCTTATAATTTGATACTACAAGCAGAGAAAGACGGTCTGTTATCTCCTGGAGGAACGATTAT
This sequence comes from Chengkuizengella sp. SCS-71B, assembly GCF_040100845.1. Classification (NCBI taxonomy): domain Bacteria; kingdom Bacillati; phylum Bacillota; class Bacilli; order Caryophanales; family Paenibacillaceae; genus Chengkuizengella; species Chengkuizengella sp. SCS-71B. Next base: position 734,771 of record NZ_JAZHSH010000001.1, read on the forward strand.
TGAACCCACAAGTGGAAATACGGGAATTGGCTTAGCTATGAATGCAGCTGCTAAGGGTTATAAAGCTATATTTATTATGCCTGATAATATGACTAAAGAACGTATTAATATTTTAAAAGCATATGGTGCTGAAGTGGTACTTACACCTGCTGAAGAACGTATGCCGGGGGCAATAAAAAAAGCTTTGGAACTGCAGGCTGAAATCCCAAATAGTTATATTCCTCAGCAATTTGAAAATGAAGCAAATCCTGCTATACATCGAACAACAACAGCATTAGAAATCATCGAACAGATGGATGGAAAAATAGATGCTTTTGTGGCAACAGCAGGAACTGGTGGAACCGTTACAGGCACAGGGGAAATATTGCGTGAAAAAATACCTAATATTAATATTTTTGTTGTTGAACCTCAAGGTTCACCTGTCCTTTCGGGGGGGAAACCTGGCAAGCACAAATTAGTAGGTACAAGTCCAGGGTTTATTCCAAAAATCTTAAATACAAAAGTTTATGATGAAATTGTACAAGTATCAGATCAAAATGCAATACAGACGATACGTGATTTAGCTGCAAAGGAAGGAATATTAGTAGGTCCGTCAGCAGGCGCTTCTGTGTGGACAGCGATGCAACTTGCAAAAAAATGGGGAAAGGGCAAAAGGATTTGTTGTATTGCGCCTGATAACGGCGAAAGATACCTAAGCATGAACCTCTTTGGAGAGGATGCTTAAAAAGTACGCTTCCCATCACGAGGCTTATTCAAGGTAGTACACTCGACATCGAATCTTGTATCATTCTTTGAAGTCCGGTGCTCATGTAGGTTTACCTACACTGTGCTCCTCCTTCTTAAAGAATAATACAATCTTCTTGGTGCTGAAAATCGAACATTTTAAGCTTTGATTTAAATAGGGAAAAGTACGCTTCCCATCACGGAAAAAAGGGAACTTATTATGCTGATTATCATCAGCAAGAATAAGTTCCCTTTTAGTTTTCGATTATCCAATAATAATATCTTCTTTTGGATAGTGAAAGTTTTCTTTTCTTTTTTTAACTTGAAATATGTACAACATGGAAAGGACTCCAATTCTTCCTGTAAACATAAGAAGCATGATGATGATTTTTCCAAGCGTAGATAATTCACTCGTTATACCCATCGATAACCCACATGTACCAAATGCTGAAGTGATTTCAAAAATAATAGCCATTAGTGAAAAGTGGCTGCTTTCTATACTAACTAATAAGATAATACTGGCTACGACTGTCATTGAAGCTAAGGTGAAAATGAAAAAGCTTTTTGTAACATCATCTTGTTTTAATGAGCGTCTAAAAATTCTGATTTCACTTCTGCCTAATGCATAAGTTATCAATGCCAAAATAACTATCGTAAAAGTAGTTGTGCGTATCCCGCCACCAACACTAGAAGGACTAGCCCCAATGAACATTAATACGGACAAAAACATTTGAGTTGCAGTCCCAAACTCTGATACATCCATCGTCGATAATCCACCACTGCGGACTGTTACCGAATTAAATAAGGAGAAAAATATTTTTTCGTGCCAGCTTTTGTCAGCATAGTACAATTCATTTTCTACAAGCCAAATGCCGACTGCACCTACTAATAACAACAAGAAAAACATAGAGGTTGTTAGTTTTGTATATAATGAAAAGCGAAAGTTTTTATTATCTCGAGAAAAATATTCTTTAATTTCAATGAGCACTGGAAATCCAATAGCACCTAATATAATTAACGCGATGGTTATGATTTGTATAAAATAGTCATGCGAAAAGTCAGTTAATGAATTTCCAAAAATATCAAAACCTGCATTTGTATAAGCAGAAATAGAGTGAAATAAACCATGGTAAAAAGCTTCTAACCAAGAATCATAATATCCAGCAAAGTGAAAATATATAGTGAAAATTAAAGTTCCAATTGCTTCAAATAACAATACTAATCCAAGTACAAGGCGAATTAATTGTACAAGTCCTGATAAACGATTTTGATTTTGGTCAATCATAATTAATTTTCGATAAGTTAAGCTAATATTTCGACCTAATATCATCCATAAAAATGTTCCCAATGCCATAATTCCAATTCCACCAATTTGAAACATCAATAATAAAACGATGGTACCAAATACACTGAAGGTTTCTGAAACATTAACAACCGTAAGTCCAGTCACACTGATGCCGCTAGTTGCAGTAAATAAAGCATCAATGAATGAAAGTTGTACTCCATCTTGTAAGCTGATAGGGAGCAGCAGCAACAAAGTAGCAACGATAATAGAAATTAAATAACCAGTAACGATAAACTGGGTTGGTGTCATTTGAGTTATTATTTTTTTAATTGACAAAGTGAGATTTCCCCCCAATCCGTGAGCACCATATCAAAATATTATCATACCCTATTTTCTAAAGAAATTCTAACAGAAATTGAATCATGTTAACAATAATTTGTGAATTTCTCTGGATTAGGACTTAACATATGTTGGATTTCGTTGTAATATGAGGTATATTGTTGATTTATATAAAAGTTCGGAAAGGGGAAGCCCCATTGAATGAGTTTAAAATAAAAGTATTAGAACTTCTACAAGAAGATGCCCGCCGTGAAGCTGATGTGATAGCAACTTTACTAGAAGTAAAGGAAGATGAGGTTATCAAAGCTATCGAAGAGATGGAGAAGGATAATGTGATTGTGAAATACGCACCTGTGATCAATTGGAGTAAAGTTCATGATGATAAAGTAACAGGCATTATTGAAGTTCAAATAACACCTGAACGCGGGCGCGGTTTTGATACGATTGCGGAAAGGATATATCGATATCCTGAAGTAAAGACGGTATATCTAATGTCCGGAGCTTATGATTTACAAATTGAAATTGAAGGTAAAACTTTAAAGGAAGTTGCATTCTTTGTTTCTAATAAGTTATCTACGATTGACTCTGTACTCTCTACAAAAACACATTTTATTTTAAAAAAATATAAACAAGATGGCATTATTTTAGAGGATCATGAAGATGATCATCGTATGCTCATTTCACCATAAGGGGTAAGAGCGGTATGTTAAAAACGAATAGATCAATGACAGATTATATATCTCCTTTAGTAAAGGGTATCCCTCCATCAGGAATAAGGAAATTTTTTGATTTGGTTTCAGGACGAAAGGATATCATTTCATTAGGAGTCGGAGAACCTGATTTTGTAACTCCATGGCATGTAAGAGAGGCATGTGTTTATTCACTTGAAAAAGGAAAAACAACATATACTCAAAATGCAGGATTACCTGAATTAAGAGAGGCCATTTCTGCATATTTATACAGACAATTTGCATTGAAATATGAACCATCTAATGAGGTTTTAATTACAGTGGGGGGGAGCGAAGCGATAGATCTGGCTCTCCGCGTTCTAATTCAACCAGGAGATGAGATTCTTATTCCAGAACCTTCTTATGTGTCTTATTCTCCGATTGCTTCTATTGTAGGAGGTAAAGCGGTTGGGATTGAAACCTATGCTAAAGATGATTTTAAATTAACTGCTGAATCATTAGCTGAGCAAATTACTGCCCAATCTAAGGTGTTAATATTATGTTATCCAAGTAATCCTACGGGCGGAATTATGACTTATGAGGATTGGATACCCATTGTAAACCTTGTAGAAGAACATGACTTAATTGTCATATCAGATGAAATTTATGCTGAATTAACCTATGATCAAGAACATGTTAGTTTTGCTTCTATGCCTGGTATGAAAGATCGCACAATTGTTGTTAGCGGTTTTTCTAAAGCTTTTGCAATGACTGGGTGGCGATTGGGATATACATGTGGACATCAAGATCTTATTGCAGCGATGTTAAAAATTCACCAATATACGATTATGTGTGCACCTGTAATGGCGCAACAAGCTGGAATTGAAGCATTAACAAATGGAATGGAAGAAAAAGATCGCATGGTAGAGTCTTATAATCAACGTCGTCGTTTAGTGGTCAAAGGGTTTCGAGAAATGGGATTGGATTGTCATGAACCCAAAGGAGCATTTTATGCATTTCCATCGATTCAATCTACAGGATTGACCTCTGAACAATTTGCTGAAAAATTACTGGAGGAATTTAAGGTAGCAGCAGTACCTGGAAACGTATTTGGGCTGGGTGGCGAAGGATTTATACGTTGCTCTTATGCAACTTCTGTAAGTGAATTAAATGAGGCTTTGGAACGGATAGGAAAGTTTGTGAAGAAATATCAGTATTTGGACTGACCATTGGTATACTACTTTGGATTAAATATATATAAGTGATGAATATTCCACTTAGTATTTTAGAGTCTTTGCTTAAGGCAAAGACTCTTTTATTCACGCTTTTTTTATTTGGATTTAGCAGTATATATTTAATAGAATTTAGCTGAAATATTCTGAAAGATTTTGTTGACAGATATCAAAAATTAATTTGTTGTCTAAAACATCGCTTATTGCACGAGCCTTTAGCAATGACTTTCTACACAACTCTTTTTCATTAAGATTCCAGTGAATAGTTGCTTTATGTAGATATAAGTCTGCTAAATAATACATAGAATAAAAACGTTTACAATAAGAGATTCCTCTTGTGCAAATTTTTAGGGCTTCTCTGAATTGTTTTTCATCAACAAGTACTCTTGTATAGTTATAGTATACTCGGTTATATATGAGTTTGTTATTTAATTCTTTTTTTTCATTGATAATGGTAATGATTTTTTTATACAAAGTTATAGAAGCCTTTGGATCGCCATGGTCATATAATATCATTGCTTTTGTAATAAGTATTTCGATTTCAACTTCATTATAAAATCCATGGGGGTCCCTTAACGAAAGAGCATGATCAATAAATTCTATCGCTTTATTGTATTTTTTGTGTAAATAAAAAATACAAAGCCCTTTATATAGAAAAAGGTACTGTTGATGTTTAATGTTGGAAAAGATTGGATTTTTCTCTTCTTTTTGCACCATTTTAAGTACAGATTCATATTCTCGATTTGTCAAATGTCTTCTAACCACAGTATAAAACTCATCAATATAATCTTGCTGTAACTCCTGATTATTTGTTAATAAATAAGAAGAATCTATCCCTAGTCTTTCAGAGAACTGTTGAATAATATAACTAGAAGGTAAGCATATTCCGTTTTCAATACGACTTAGGTTAGCTTGTGTACAAATACCATCACATAGTTGTTTTTGGGTTATATTCATCTTTAATCTAATCTCTCTTATTTTTTGACCAATGTTGATAGATTCACTTTTCATTTTATAACCTCCAAACAAAATACATGAGTTAACTATTCTGAATGAGAAGAAAAATTACTTACAATATTCAAGAGTTATTGTTAATAATTATATAATTTAGTATTTTAAAATAAAAGGGATAGATACAAATATTACGAAATAAAAATGTTAAAGACTCCTATACCTTTTTCTAATCTTTACTTAATATGACCAAGTGATCTCCAGCCTCTACAATCAGATCTTCTGTTAAAGTTGCAAAAGTGATCTTATCATTTTTTTTGAGTACACAAATGATGAGCTCATGAGGAGATCTATCCTCCCGTTTGATGGTTTTATTTTCTTTCATTTCTATGCTTTTAAAGGTATGACCGGTCTCAATTTTACGATTTAACTCCTTGTAGTTTTCTTTCTCACCGAATAATAATTGCGATTTTATAGCTGGAGAATATAATTGGTCCATAACATGTTCTTCCTTGTTTATCGTAAGGGCCAAACAATTTTGGTGTCCAAATATTGGTAAATACATATTATGAATTAAAGCGTTATAAGGTACAGTATCAGTTACCGCCAGAATATAGTCGTAGGAGTTCATATCAATGTTAAATTGAGTATTTTTAGACAAAATTTCACCGTGGTAAGTATCAATATTTCGTTTTTTAGCTTCAATTATATTATCGTAAACTCTATCTACAATTATTGTCGAAATGCCTATTTTCCGGAAAAATAAAGCTAGTTCAATGGAAAACTTACTAGCTCCAGCCAATAGTATACCTGGTGAATGTTTGTTTGCAAGTCCCAGCTTCCTTGATATGAATCCAATAGAAAAACCATGTGCACATACAGTAACAATAACTAGTGCAAAAGTAATTGTAGTAAAAATCTTAGCATCTGAATAACCATCTTCAGAAAGAATCGAAGCAAAATATCCAGCAACGGTTAAAGCAACTATTCCTCTAGGCGCAATCCAGCCAATTAATGTTCTTTCTGCTAGTGATAATTCTGTACCAATAGTTGATATCCAAATTGAAGCGGGTCTAACTAAAAACAACATAATCAGTATGAAGCTAATGATAGGTAAACTAAATATTTCTTTAATGGTCGCCATTGGTAATGATGCTGTTAGCATAATGAAAATAGTTGACGTAAGTAATACAGATATATTTTCATTAAAATGACGGATACCGCCTAAAGAGGATATATATTTACTCTTATGTGCAATAGTCAGTCCCATTACAGTTACTGCCAGCAAACCAGTTTCATGCATAATCATTTCTGAAATACCAAAGCAAAGCAACACAGACGACAAAATAATAGGCGCTTTTAAATATTCAGGGATTTTTCCTTTTTCGCTCATCTTGCTGATAGTGAATGCAAAGATATATCCTAATAAAGCAGCAAATATAGCCCCTAAAAAGAAAGAGAATATATAACTTATGCCAATAGAATCATTGGTTATAACCTTAACAATCTGGTAAGCAAATAATGCGACTAGAGCGCCAAATGGGTCAACGATGATACCTTCCCACTTTAAAACAGCTGCTGTTCGTGGTTTTAACTTAGCCTGTCTTAAAAGTGGAATGATCACCGTTGGACCTGTGACTATGAATAATCCACCGATAACAAAAGAGACTTCCCAGCTTAGACCTACAGCGTAGTGAGCGGCTAACGAACCACCAATCCAGGCAAGAAACGCTCCTATAGTCACAATTCTAACTACCGATTTAGATATACCTCTTAGTTCTCGAACATCAAGGCTAGAGCTTCCTTCAAACAGAATGAGAGCTACGGCTAAAGAAATGATGGGAACATAATAATCTCCTAATGCGTGCTCAGGGTTTATGAAGCCTAAAAAGGGTCCGATCAACAAACCCGCAATAGACATAATAACAATCGCTGGTAATTGAAAACGCCATGCTAACCATTGAGAGGTAATTCCTAGTGCAAGGAAGGTTACAATTCCAAATAGAATTAATTGCTCCAAATCATTCATCTCTTTTCTATATATATTTTGAACCAAATAGGTATGGATTTTGCTTATCTAATTCTACAAGTCTTTATCATTTAAAAATAGACCGCACTTTTTTATAAGCACTCGGTCTATCTTTGAAAAAATTTGTATTGTCGTTTTACGTGACGAAGGAAACTTTGCCTGTATACTTATAATCTATTCAATGTTTAATATATTTATAACTTGACATGCCGACCTATGCACTAGTTCAGCACATAGATCTCCTTAGTATTATTTCGTATTTTCTAATTAGCTAATGCTTCAGTAAGATTTGGAACAACCTGCTTCTTACGTGAAACAACACCCTCGAGAACAGCAGTATTGTTACTCAAAGTAACGTTAAATGCTTTTTCTACAGCACTTGCTTTTTTGCCTAGTGCTAATGCAGTGGAATTGTTTGTTAAGATGTCTGTTACAGCAAAAACAAATAAGTCTAATTCTTTTTCAGCAATTACTTGTGTAATTGCATCTTCTAATTCTTGCTGACGATTAAGAACGTCTGCTGTATCTACAGTGTTCACTTGAGCGATTTCAACCTTATAATCTCCCATGTTAAATTCTTTTGCATCAAGAGTGATCATTTCATTAATACTTTTTCCACTTAGATCTGCCCCAGCTTTTAACATATTTAAACCATATTCCTCTGCATTCACACCTGCGATTTCAGCTAACTCATGAGCAGCAGCTACATCTTGGTCTGTACATGTTGGAGATTTAAATAATAAGGAGTCAGAGATGATGGCTGATAACATTAATCCAGCAATTTCCTTCTTGATCGTAACTCCATGTTCTTTATATAGTTTATTTAAAATAGTTGCGGTACATCCTACTGGTTCAGCTCTGTAATATAATGGATCGCTTGTTTCAAAGTTCGATATACGATGATGATCAATGACTTCTAATATACGAACATCTCTGATATCCTCTACACTTTGTTGAAATTCATTATGGTCAACCAAAATGACATTTTTTACTTCATTTGCAACTGTACTGACTAAACGAGGGGCTGCAACCTTAAATTGATCTAAAGCGAACTGAGTTTCTCCACTTACTTCACCTAAACGAACAGCCTCAGCGTCCATTCCAATTTCTTTCTTTAAATCAGCATAAACAATTGCAGAACAGATCGTATCTGTATCTGGATTTTTATGTCCGAAAATAAGTACTTTTTCCATTTGAATTCTCCTTCATATGTTCATTGTAGATATGCTTATTCCTAAGTTATCTTCACTGAATATATATTTTATCATAAATCCTGAGTAAAACAGTAGGTTTTACTAAAAAATGTTTTAAGAAAAAATGACAATTAATAATCTGTCAAAATGAAAAGAGGACTATAACATCCTCTTTTCACCGCACTTCCCCAAGTGCAATTTGCCCATAAACATATTTACCAAAAGGTAAATAAATTAGTTTTGTCGCACATCCTCTAAAGGAGAAGATAATGTGGACATTTCTATAATAATATATGGAAAAAATAAAATCAAAACATAATAAACTTAGAAATGAAGATTCCAAAAAAGGTGAATAAAGTCCTATTTAATTGATCATTCATTTTTCCTATTCATTTCATTTATTTGTAAAATTTTATGTAATTATACTTGATTTTTAGTACATTATGTAATAAAGTGGGGATTAATAAAGGGGGGGAGAGCATTAAAAGGCAAGAAAATTGTTGATTTAAGACGAAAAAGTGATGACTTTGTCAAAAATTTTGTTAATTAGTAGATTTGACCTAGTTATAGTTTATTAACAAAGAAAACAACAAAGGAGGGATGAGCTTGGATGGAAAATTATTTCAGATTGTAATGGAAGCTGAATCTAGTAAAATACGCATTAAAAACATGAGAAAAGATCTAATAGAAGAAAGGAAACGTGCACAAAAGTTAAATGATATAGAGAAGATGGATGATGTTGAGTTAGATATTATGATACTGAATAGAGCAATTACAAATTTAGATTCACAAATTGAGTTCGTAAATCTTACAAATAGGCGAGAGGTCATTCCTAAGAAATTTATTAAGGCAGCGAACTTAACTGAAGTACAGCATAAAGTTTTAATTAAAAGATTTATTGAAAAGAAATCCTATAAACAAATTGAATCAGAGTTAGCTCATTTCAACCATAATCTCAATGCAAGGGATTCATTTAAAAAGGCAAATAGCAAAATAAAAAAAGCAGCTTCTTCGTATCAAGAGGCAATAGGATTAGGTTTTAATGAAAAAGAAGCATTACAATACATACAAATGTCAAAAAACACAAAAACAATATGGTTGATGTATAGAGATGGACAAACTTATTCAGAAATATCCAAAATACTAAAAGTGAGTAAGCCTTACATATCAAAGGTGTTAAAACCATTCAAGAAATATTAAATTCAATACACGTCTAATTACTCCCTATAATTAGATGTTCAACAATTAAAACCATAAACACATTGTTTCTATTCACGATTTATAAATGTTGTTAGGTATCGAAAATAGAAAGAATGAACATTAAATTAGTTTTATATAGATGATTTATTAAGCAATTAAAGGAGAGGGTACCTATGGAATGGTACGCAGTTAAAGTATTGAAAAATGAAGAAAAATATGTTGCTAAATTGATATCTCCCTTCGTAGATGAGGTTAAAAAATTTACAAAAATGACGATGGTGAAAACAAGAAAAGGGATGAAGTGTGTGTCAGTCCCAATGCTTCCAGGATATATTTTAATAAAAGTGGATATGACAGATAAGAAATTCTCTACGATTAACAATTTACCTTATGTTATAAATGTGATTACTGATTCCAAATTGAAACCTATCACAATAAAAGAAGAAGCAATACATCAGCTAGAAAGAAGAATATATAATGAAAATATAGAACAATGCAAACTTTCAGACTTAAGTAGCGATCTTTTAGCGAGTAATGCAATCACTTTTAACAAAAATAATAATTTTTATATGTAATAATGGTTTACAATATATTCTTTTTAATGTAAAATAAAGTTAACAAAAATAGCGACAAATTGATCAGGTTCTATAATTGTGCCTATTTTTAAAACAATAATATTGAAAACTCTCTATTTCAAGTAGAGAGTTTTTTTGCGTGTAAAAAAAGATTTAATGTGCCTATCATCTTATTAATCATTGATTTAGTTAGAAAGGAGGGAGGGGTTTGACTCCGCTACAATGGTTTTATACAGTTCTTGTTCCTATTAGTATTGTAGTAATAGCCGCTTTGTATTATTTAAACAGCCTATGACTACCCACCATAGGTGTTATGTAACAAGCCCTCATATTTACAAAAAGGTAAATAGAAAAACCCAAAAAAGTATAGGCAAAAAATAAGAGAGGATGATAAGAATGGAGATTTTTGTACAATCCAATGAATGGGTTAGAAAAATGTTTGAATCACGGTATACCATTTCTGAAACGATTAATAAAAATACAGATATCGTTGTAGTAGTTCGCTCGAATGAGCAGGACCCTAAAATTGTAAATGAAATTATTCAACAAACAGATGGAATAGTTCCGCTCTTTGTTATGACTGGAGCCGAAGATCAACTCGGAAAAGCATATGAAGAAACTGCGATGATAGCAGGTGTGCCTTCCGATTATATTATTAATGGGACAGATTGGAGAATGTCTAATGTGAAGGATATGTTAGAAGGGATCGAAAATCACCCTATACTGCCTGACCCAAAAGTATTTATGGAACATGAATCAATAAACATGGTTGAAGAAAATAAAAGTATTTCTGATATTTCAATAGAGCATTTGGATTTTCAAAATGTCTCAGCTTCTCAGATAGTTTCTATTGTTGGTTTTAATGGGGGAGTAGGTTTATCCACGGTAGCTACTTCTCTTTCTGCCTTTTATCATTCACGTGCACTAGCTACTAGAATTATAGATTTATCCTTTAGTTTTGACACTGCCCCACATTTTAACATGCAAAAAGAACAAGGGTTTCATGTTTCACCCTTTGGAGAAATTGCCTGCACTGAGTCACACCCTAAATTAATTTATCAAGCATTGCGGAGACCAGTCGATGTTATTGTAGTAGACTTACCACTCTGTTCTCCCTATGTTTCACAATTTATAGACATTTCTCAAAAAATAGTTGTTGTATTAAATCCGTCTGAGATCGATTATACGAAATTAAAAGGGAATATGGAAAAGTTGGACATGTCAAAAGTCATCATTTGTATGAACAAGGTAGATTCCTCTAAACCATTAAGGCAATCATTTATTTCTTTAATTGAGCAAGACTTTAATCAACCAATCATTTTAATTGAAGATTCAGATGAAGTGGCTTCTGCATACGCAAATAGAAACCCAGCTTATTCAAGGTATCCTTTTGAACAAGCGATGAATGCATTAGCACAAAAGCTTCAAATAGAGTAAAGGGGATGAATGGGAAATGATGAAAAAAAGGTTTGTTTTTATCATGATAGGATTAGTTTTTGCAACAATAGCGGGCTTTTTAGCTTATATGTACACTTTAGAAAATACAGAAACAAAGATGGTTTATGTATTTAATCAGAATATAGATAATAACCAACCTCTTCATCCAAATATGCTGACTGAAAAAGAACTTCCACTATCGGCAATTCCAACAGATGCTGTGTTTGAAAAAGCCAAGGTTTTGGGTAAGAGTGTAAAGGGATATGTATTTGAAGATGCAGTACTTCGTTCTGCGATGTTAGTAGATACTTCAAAGACAGCAATGTCTGGCAAGTTGTTAGAGAAAGGCGATGCTAATACGAGAGCCATTGCGCTCCCTGTGAATATTGATACTACAGTTGGTGGCAGTATTAAAACAGGAGATTTCATAGATTTATACATATTGGATAACAACATCAAAAGTTCAGTGAAACTAGCTGAAGCTGTAGAGGTCATTAAGGGAGTTTCCAACAAAAGTTCAGCAAATGATTTAAATAATAAATCTATCATATTATCTTTGCCAGTTGATATTGTAGATGAATATGCAGATTATATGGCAAGTGGAGCAAAAGATTTTATCGCTTTAAGACCACTCGGAGATGATGGAAGTCATATCATTGTATCAGAAAAAGTAGAGCTTTCAGAGGTTTTAGCTGACGAAGAAATGGAAGTGGGGGGAAGCATTCATTGAATATATTATTATGTGGTGACTCCTTGTTTGTGAAAGATTTAATGACCAAACTTCAAGAAAATCAATATAAGGTTGCTGCAATTGGTACAACAGCTTCCCAATCAGCCCATCTTTTAAAATCAGAAGGATATGATGTAGTATTTTTAGGTTTTAATGAGCAGGAATCCTTCGCATTATTAGAGGATTACCATTTACAGAACAATGTTAAGATCTGGGTCTCATTATCGAGTCTAAGTATTCAATCTTGGAAGCGATTTGCAAAGATTGGTGCAATTGCCATAACTAGAGGCAGCGAAATCCAAACAATTAAAAAATACTATTGGTTATCACCTGAGGAAATAGGAGATAGGAAAAAAATAAAACTACCTACAGATGTAGATCAATTTAAAAGCCAAGTGCTGTCTGTTTATTCTCCAAAAGGAGGAGAAGGTAAAACGACAATTTCTACTTATTTATCTTACTATATAGCTAAATATTCTAAATTAAAAATTTGTATTGTTGATTTAGATCATACTAGAGAGGGCAGTGATGTAGCTAGGAAATTTGGATATTTTGTCATCACTGAAGATAACCCAAACAATGTGATTACAAATTGGAACTCATTTCCTGAGAAACACTTTAGATCATGGGATAAGGTTTCAGAGTATGTAACACAGACAAACTTAAAAAATTTATATTTTATTTCCTCGCCTTGGAACATTGAGGATGAAAAATATATGACAGAACAATTAATTGAAAAAATGACTCATGTTTTAAAGCACCATTTTGATTTGATTATATTTGATATGGCAGATGATTTAAGGGAGAGTAATACTAAGGCTTTAGAATTAAGCAATGAAATTATTCTAATTAGTGGCATTGATTTAGATATGATCGACATTTCATCTTCTTTTGTTCACAGAACGGCTAAAAAGTTGAAATTACCTATTAAAAAAATTCGACTAGTCATGAACAAAGTACCCAAAAAACTACCTTATAAAGTAGATGATATTACACAAAAAATTGGCTTGCCTAAATTTGGATTGATTCCTTATGATCCTGAAATATTTAAACCTAGAACAGAAAAAATAGGCATAAGAGATGACTTAACGAAAACCCCTTTTGGATGTAGTATTTATCAACTTGCACTATCTCTTTTACCTGAAGGTACAATGATATATTCAAATAGGCCAAAACCATGGTATAAAAAAATATTTAACAAAAAAGGGGCTGTTTAACTATGTTAACTATGCCTCTTGTCATAGCAGTATTGATATTTTTGTCCGTATTTATCATTCTTGTATCATTCATTCCGGAATCAAAAAAAATATTTAGTCAGTATAATAAAGGTAACAAGAAGTATCTCATTCAAATACAACCTATCATGATAGATATAATAGGAGCAATGTTTGTATTTATAATAGTGAGTTTAATCTTTTCAATAAAATGGGGAATGATTTGTTTACCTATTGGATTGTTGTTAACGAGAAAAATACTAACACTTGTAGAGAAATGGAAGTTTTATTTTTTAAGAAAAAAAATATTAGAACAATTAGAGGGTGCTTGTTTAGTTATTTCTTCAACCGTTCGAGGTGGATTAACGCTGCTAGAGGCTTACCGTTCTACAATAAGTTATGTACAATCTCCTTTGAAAGAGGAAATGGAAGTTATCGTAAATGAAGTCCAATTCAGTGGCAAGTCACTAAGTGAAGCTTTAAAAAGCTTTTCTGAAAAATGGAAATCTCCTGAAATAGAGATTTTATACCATGCAACTTATTTGGCTGCTACTATTGGAGGTAAGGAAGTTCCTGGTGTGATGCAGTCTGTATCTAACAGCATTCGTGAGAGAAAACAAATTGATAAAAAGATAAAAGCAAAAACAACTTATCAAAGATTAAGTGCGATTACGATTAGTATTTTACCTGTTGCTATTTTATTGATATTTAAGTTTATGGCACAAGATTTATACAACACACTTTTAGGGGATGGACGTATTTTTCTAATCATTGGTATTTTGATAGCTTGTTTAGCATGGTATTTTATTTTTAAAATTATGAATTTTGAGGAGTTTTAAAAGATGGTTGTTGTGTATTCGATTTTAATTGGAGTTTCTATTTTTTGTTTCACAGCTGCATTTATTCCAGACTCTGTATTGGAAAGAAGATTTTCAATCCGGAATGATCATCGGTCTGATCATATTTTAATAGATATGTTGTTATTACTAGGAACTATAGGAGTTTATTTTTATGATACGTTATTAGCTAAGTTAAATATATTTAGGAGAAATCATGATGAACTCAAGGAGTTGTTGGAGAAAAACGGTTATCCCTCCTTATGGGCAAAACATATTTTAGGGACACAATGGCTGCTTGTTATTTTATTTTTTTTAATGGGTGTTTATTTATTTCAGCCTATTCTATTGATGGTTAGTTTTCTATCAACAATGGTTGTCAAACATCAGCTGAAAAGGAAGTGGAAAAAGAAACAGTCCGTAATGAGTAGACATGTGTTATCTTTAGCGGAATTAACAGCTATTGGTGTCTCTGCTGGACTGTCTCCAATTGAAGCTTTACAGAAAGCGATTGACGGTCGTGATTATGGTCTTTTTAAGGAAGTGCAGTTAGCTATACATAAAATAAGAATGGGAACTCCAGCAGATGAAGCGTTTATGGAGTGTTCAAAAAGAGTAGAAATTCAAGAGATGCACGCTTTTTTGGATCAGCTCATTCAAGCCATTGAAGCAGGCTCAAGCGGGTTTTCTGAATCGGTTGTTCAGCTTGTAAAGTATTTAAGAGATTTGAGGCAAGCTAAAATCGAGGAAATTGCAGGGCAAACAGAAGCAAAACTACTTCTTCCATTAATGTTGATTTTTGGTTCCATTCTTTCGTTTTTACTGGGTCCACTTACACTTACATTTACAGAAGTGTTTTAATAGTTACTCAAAAAAGTAAAGATTTGTGATAAAAGTCGTTCGTTTGAACGGCTTTTTCTATTTATGAAGAGAAATTTAAAGGAGGTGGAAATAATATGCAAGATTTTTCAATTAGAACTTATTTATTTGTACAAAAAACAAAAAAGATTTTAAAAGGAAAGAAAGGAGACTTTGTTCAGCAAGGTTTACTGTGGACATTAATTGCAATTGCGGGAATCGCAGCTCTTACTACAATGGGAGGGGCTATAAAAGATAAGTTTATTGATTTGTCTAACACTTTTACAAATGTAACTGTAGATGGTAATAGTGGAGGAACAGATGGGGGTTAAATAAGTAGAGAAAGATAGGTTTTGAAAAAAGGCTGCCTTTATTTAGAGGCAGCTTTTTCCCATGCAGATCAAATAGAAGGAGAGGCTTGATGAACAAATCTATTTTTAAAGACACTCATTCTCAAGGTGAAGACCAGTTTAAAAAAGAAGAAATAACAGAACTTGCTAGACAGTTCCTCACTCATGAAATACGTCAAAAATCACTAGATTTTGCTCAAGAAGACAGAGTAGCTAAAAAACTACAGGAATATCTGCAAAATAAAGGATGTAATTATCAATTGTGCAACCAAATTGTAGAAAGCATATTGGTAGATATTCGTGGTTATGGGGTCATTGATCCATTAGCTAGCGATCCTTTAGTAACCGACATTATTATTCATAAACACGACGATATTACATACGAAAAAAATGGACAAAAACTCAATTTTACAAATACGTTTAGGGATCAAAATCATCTAATGATGTTTATTGAAAAGTTAGCTTACCTTTCTAAGTCAAGAGTGGACATTTCTAATCCACTTGTTACTTTTACGTTACCAGAGGGCTGGAGAACTGCGGTATCCATCCCACCGATTTCTTTACATCCAAGTGTAGCTATCCGCAAATTTACGAAGGTACCAACGGTTCAACAATTAATAAAAAATAACTATTTTTCAGAACAGGCTGGATTGTTTTTTCAAGCAATGATTGAAAGTAAACGAAATATCCTTTTTATAGGTGGCATGGGGTCAGGTAAAACAACGATGATCGCCATTGCAAGTAGTTTATTCAAAAATGATGAACATCCTTTGTTGATTGAAGAAGTCATGGAGTGTCCAATGGATGTGCCTCATTTGAGAAGATTAGTTGCAAAACCACCAAGTGTTGAAGGCACAGGTGCCATTCCATTAGCGCTTCTATTAAAACAAGGATTAATGATGAAACCAACTAGAGTAATCGTTTCGGAGGTTCGTGATGGAGCAATATTTTATATGTTTCAAGCGATGCTTGTAGGTCATGAGGGTTCTATGTCTACTATTCATGCCAATTCAGCGCAAGAAGCACTGATGAAACGGATACCTTCTATGCTTTCTATGAGTCATGAAGCTTCTTTATTATCCCAAGAAGAGAAAATCGCCTATGCTGCTTCTGCTTTGCATTTTATTGTTCATCTTGAGCAAGATCCGAAAACTGGAAGACGGTACTGTAAATCTATTAGTGAGATAGTAGAAGATCCAGAGCCTAAAGCAATCGATATATTTGTACAACAAGGAGATACGATAAAAGCAACTGGTCATATACCACATCGTGCCATTAAAGGTGCTGCACATTATAATTATGAATATAATATGGATTGGTTTAAAGCGTGAGGAATAATAAGAGGTTATTATAAGGAGAGTGTAATGAAAGGAATTTCAAATTTCAAATGAAAAAATACATGATAATGATATTGATAATGTTTGGTACTTTTTTATCAGGTTATTGGCTATTGATTTATGATAACTCAAAACAGAAGCTGGATACGAATGATTTCATTGTCAAACCTACAACACCAGAACAAATGAGGGAACATACATTTTCAGGACAAATTATTGAGAGTACTAGTGATAATATTGTCATTCAAAATGGAGATCAAAAACAAACTTTTTATATAAATGAACATACTAAAGTTCAGGTAGGAGTTGTTTCTGATAGAAGCTTAGATATGATTATATTGGGTGCAAATGTAAGCATTTTAGCTTATAACGGAGTAGCAAAGGTCATTCATGTAAAATATTAACTAAAATAGTACTTTTAATATAGTCTAATGTTATACTAGAGAAGTACAATAGATGGCAAGGGCGGTTGGCAAATCCTCCAGAGAAGGAGGTGATGCCGATGACAGTTTATCAAAGTATTTCAATTATGATCATGTTTGGGATATTGATTGTATCCATACTGTCGTTTAATCGTAAGAAATAGACCGCCCATTTTTGCCAAAGGTTGCGGTCTATTTTGAATAGAACATATACCTACCGTAATGAACGGCTATTGTATGAAATCGTTAGGTGTTACTATCACCTAGCGTTTTCTTTAATATTATATAAATCTTTTAAACATATTATACACTATTTATAAACTTTATAAAAGTGAGCTAGTCTAAAGAAAAAAAATATCATGAAAAAATAGCTTACTGATTCTTAAATATTAATATTAATTTGAAATTAAGGCAAGATGTACAATCTAAAGCATAAATTAAGGAGATGTTATATATATGAAGAAATTCATTAAATATTTCTTGGTAATTACATTAGTATTTTCAGTTATATCTACAAGTGCAGTTGCAGGAACTTCAAGCTTTTCAGATACAAAAGGACATTGGGCTGAATCATCTATTGAGAGGATGGCAGGTAAAGGACATATTGGCGGTTATCCAAACGGGTCTTTCAAACCAGAGGGTCAAATTACAAGAGCTGAGTTTACTGCTATATTAACTAGAATCGTAGGGATTGATGAAGTTGAGAATCCATTCAACGATGTAAATGATGCGAAATGGGCAAACGGAATCATTGGTGGAGCAGAGCAAGTAGGAATCATAGACAAATCAGAATATGGAAGTTACTTTCAACCCAATACACCGATCACACGTTTAGAAATGACAAAAATGATTGCTAGAGCCTTTATTTTGGAAGATGAATATAAAGAAAAATTTGATACATATGATTCTTATGATCAAGGAGATTTAACGTTTAAGGATGCAAAAAATGTGACTAATGAAGATGCACCGTATGTAGCATTCGTAACAGATTTAGGCATTCTTGCTGGGTATCCAGATAAAACGTTCAAACCTTTAAATCAAGCTTCAAGATCAGAGGCAGTCGTAATGCTACTAAGATATATTGATCATGATATAAACAGTGGTTCAACCGGTGGCGGTGGGGATATAAATCCAAATTCAGATGATAATGTTAATGAAAATCCTGCTTATGATCCTGACTATGCAAATGTGGAACAGTGGATAAATACAACTAGAATTAGTCCTAACTATATTACTTACATCAATAAAAAAGCACAAAAAATAGAAAATGGAACGGCATCAGAATCAGAAATATATAAAGCTAGATTCCATGTAGAAGAACTCCTTTGGAACTATTATAATGGTGCAATTCCAGTGAGTGACTATGAAGAAGAAACCTTAGATCGAATAGCTAGTAGATATGGTAAAGGGCATTGGGATGATGTTTCAGAATATAAAAAAGCATTTTATAGCACCTATGCAGGAGATATTCTTGAAGCAATGCTATTAAGCTACAGTTTTGATAAAAATGAAAACCTTGAGTGGGTAGTCGTTCGACCTGCGGGTATGAGACATGCGTTCAAAATCTCCGTAGATAATCCAATGGGAAGCGTGGTGTTAAACCGAGGTTGGGCAGGAGTCAATGATGCAAAATTTGATGCTGTATATGCTGAAATTGCCACCCCACAATTATTAAATCAAATTATAGAATTAGGAGTACCCATCAGTGTAGATACCAATTCAAACAATGGAGATAAATTTGATGAAACAGGATTTCCTCAAAACCATACAGATCGAGAAATTAGAGCCAGAGAGATTAAACGTGCAAATTCCAATAATGTCGTAAAAAGATTGTATGGTGGGGACTTTGCAATAAAGATTGGAGGAATTGGTAATCTGACCAATGCAGATATTGTAGAGGGTAGTTCTATCATTCCAGAAGAGTTTTTGGAAATAAAGCCATATATCAAAGGACAAGCAAAATATATTGTAACAGATGTATATTAAAACCCAAATTAACGAGTCGACTATTCTCATAGTCGGCTTTTTTTATTTATTATAGATGAAAGGAGTTGTATTGTAGATGAAGATGAAACGATGGAAATCATTCATATTGATGGGATGTTCATTCCTATTAGTCCTAATGGTTATTCAACCGATCATTTTTGCAAATGAGCCATTTGATATTGATCTAGTAAATAATTATAGCCCGTTATATGAAGATAAACCTCTACTTGATTTCAAGGACAAAGTAGGAAAAATCATTTATGCTATTACGATCCCAGATATTAATGCGACAACGGTAACAACAGCGGAAGGATCAAAAATCATGTTAAATTATGAACAAATACAAACAAATATAGAACAGGTAAATTCGTCATGGGATGTAACTGGAAGTTATATCACACCCAATGTTAAACAAGCATCCGATCTCCAAACTAATATGCTAACATCATGGAAGTGGTGGGTAGATAATATTTCCAACATTTCAAAAAAACAAATACAAGATGATGATTACGTTCTATTTGAGGATTTGGAGCAATACGTCGGACAAATTGCAGTACCAGAAACATTCTATTTCCAAGGCATTACCTATATAGCAGATGGAATGGTCATTGGTGCTTTTCAATGTCAAAAAGCAACGATAAAGGTAGATCAATATTTAAGAGATGGTTCAGGGGATAATTCAGAGCGAATGTTCTTAGTAGATTTACGTATAACTGTTACAGCAGAATATGACATGTTAGCTCCAGTAAAAGAATATAAAACCTATTGGTTTAATCATTTTACGGAAGTGTCACTAAAACAATTTGCTTTTTCTGCCACCAAAACAGCATTAGATGGTACACCTAAAAGTAGTGCAGACGTTGCAGGGGATTTGGATGTATTAGTTGTCGATGATACTTTAAACATGACGTTGTTAAGTACCTTTAATGGTGCTGCACCAACGGATAACTACAATGACGATATATGGGTAAAAGAACGGAAAAATCCTAGAGCCCACGGACCGATGCCTGTACCCACTTATTTATTATCCATCTATCTAGATTATGAACCAGAAACGAATCAAATTAGTTTGTATCCAGAAGCAAAAGCGACATCCAGTAAACTCTATTCTACTTTACAATCTTCACAAGCTCCTAAAATAAGTACAAATATTTACCGTAACCATGGAGATTATGTCATGATGGTACCCATCATGAATGTGTTTCGATTTTATGATGATATTGGGAATCCAGACAATAAAACGAGTGTAGGTGCAGTACAGTGGGGTGCAGTCACTCAAAAATTAGAGGCAGAGTTTATCAACATTCTTAAAGGAGAAACACCAAATAGTGGTTTCCAAAAAATCGTAAATGATATTAACGTTAAATACACTCAAAATTTTGATACAGCAACAACAGCAGAAAATATAGCAAATCAAGTCTTTGATCTAATAATGGCTAAATTGAAATTAGGATTTGATTCTATTGAACTATCGGAGTACCATGATGTACCTTATGGAGATAAAAGAGTCCAGTCTCTAATGCATGATCGATTACTTCCTGCAACAACTCAAGGAAGAGAAGAGATTACCTCTTTTGCAAAGAATGCAGATTTAGAAGGTGCAGATCATCTAGAGCATTCTGAATTAGATCAACAATTAAAGGAATTGTATATGAAACACTATACTGAGCAAGATATCGTGGATGCGTGGTTTTCAGATAGCGAAGAACTCATGACAAGAAACATTCTTGCGTTCCCGTTTAAAGTCAAAGAATTTGATGATTTAGAGATTGTCATCACCGATACAGGGATTACACCGAAAGTTGCCAATCTAAATGCAGCACAAGGATTGGATGAATACGAGAACCAAGCACAGTTCAGTCAAGAAGCCAATCAATCTAGTTATGGTATTCCTGGAAAGCAATATACAGCCACACTGACCATTACAAACAATGCAGACTACCCTGTAACCAATTTCGTTTTAAGAAACTATGTAGTGAGTTCTCAACCAGGAACAGCAAATACACCGAAAATCTATAACACCACAGATGAACAAAACATTGGGATGTTTTTTGGAACGCAATATACATTTAAAGGAAATGATGGGCTAGATAAACTCGTTCCAAACTTCCCTGCAAATGCACAAGTTGATTCATCACTTACTAATGTACAACAATTTCAAACAATAGGTGTGAATCCAGGCTTCTTAGATCCAGGGGAAACCTTTGAAACTACCTTTCAATGGCGAATGCCAACGGAAACACAAAACCCGAACAAAGATCCAATTTACTTATATGTCACCGTAGCAGAAGAAATTGAAAAGAATAGTGCTATGATCCAATCAGGGGCAAACGGAAACGTGAACTGGGAACCGGCTTTTACAAATACATTACTACAGTACATTCCTGGAGAAGAGAAGGTAACATTAATTTCATTTACACCGAATCAAATTGTACCTAGTAATGAAAGTGAAGAAATTCCAGATCGAGACAATCATACCATAGCAATCCAATTAGATGTCGCTGATCCAGACTCTGATCCAGATATTATTCCAAAGCAAGATCTAAAAGATAAAATGGACTTCCTGCGTTTTGCTGAAATTACAACAGAAACAGAAAGAGAAGTCGAAGCATGGGTCGATGATGGATACTGGGTCAACCTTGGAAGTGGGACCGTAAACTATAAAAGAACACAATGGATTGTGGAATAGGGGAGGTGAAACATATAAAAAAATCAACCATTCTTTTCATCCTTCTATTTTGTTTAGTCACTACAACCATTGGCTATGCAGGAACATACGTGACAGAAGAATTAAAAGATGAACACGGGAACACATGGGTATTAAATGGTCTGTGGGAAGAAGTAGATGGAAAACGTGTTTTTTATCCATCTCCACCGACTGGACAAGTTTGGGTAGATACATCGAGATTTGAAACCCAAACTCAAATTATTGAGAAAACAGAATACATTACGGTGAGAGATACGATTTATACACCAACAGCAACACTTAGACAAGTAGCTGTAGGCAATCATGAAATCATTATGACGTTAAATAATCCAAATAACTTTAACATTAAAGTGAATGTATACCTTAAAAGTTTAAGTCCGGATTCTGAAGTGAGAAATGAATTTATGGAGCAAGAAGTGAATGATTTAGTGTTAAGCCCTGGTACGAGAGAGTTAACCTTTGATAGTGTCAAAAGACACGAAGGTTTTACAAACTATGAAATCATTTTACGAGTGACTGAGAATCTACATCCCGATGTGCATCCAGATTATGAGCAAGTCCGTGAACTCGGTTCATGGTATCCTGATGTACCTTTATATATTGAGTTTTTATATCCTGAAGTCACACTCAATACAAATAATTCAAGTTCTGAAGGTTCATATGGAACGAACTGGACCTTTCGAAATCCAAATACGATAGAGTTTGAATATAAGCTAGAAATTGACGATGTGAGGGGGAGAAAGACACTTGAAACAGGAACGATTGCACCTGGACAAACGATAAGTGGCTCTGAGATTGCTATCCCAACAAAGGATCGCACGAATACGCAAACTTTTATAGGTACTTTTGATTATTCAAAATCTGCACCTTCTATTAAAGAAAGCCAAGATTCATTTACGTTTATTATTGCATCAGCAGGAATTTCGTTATTTAGTAGTCAATCCGATGTTGCCATGCAAACAGATGTGAAATCAGAATCCACAGGCTGTAGGTATGGACCAGATAAATATGATGTAACCTATACATGGTTTGGAGCAAGTTATACGGTTTCATCCAGTGTTTCTAACAATAGTAATATCCCGATTTCAGTCACAGTTAAAGTCGGTCCAAGTAGTGCAAGTTACAATCTAGCTCCTAACGGATCCACATCTGGACCTTCTGCAAGTGATACAACAGAAAATGATGTAACGATTGATGGAGACACAAGATGGCATACACATACAGACAATGATAGTGAAAGTATATCTGTTACAGGTTGGAAGAAAACTGCAGAAGAAAGCTATTCATGTAATCCACCTCCACCAGATCCAGGACGATAATTAATAATTAAATAATGAAGGGACGCCAACTGAGCATCCCTTCTTTTTTATTCTATAGATGAAAACAACTTTATGTAAAAAGGGTTGATGTAATTTGAAAAAGATACTAGGCAATGAAAGAGGATTTATACTCATGGCTGCCTATATGGTTCCAGTTTTAGTTGGTTTAGCTGGTGTAGTCCTGGAGTTTAATCAACTCAGGGTGATTTCTAATGAATTACAAGCTGTAGTTGATGCTGCATCATTGGCAGGGGTGTTAAGAGCAGAAATTGATACTGAGATCATCTATGAGCATGAATATGATAGCGATGGAAATCTAATCAATATTACCCCTGTTGTAGAAAACTATACGATTATCAACAGTCAACAAGAAGCTTTTAACTTTGCTTATAAGTCTTTTAAAAAGAACATGGATGCACTGGGTTGGGATGACGATGGAAGTACTAGAATTACCGTTTATTCCAGTGAGTTATATGGGGAATTATTAGCAAGTGGAATGACAGATGCCATTACAGGACATGGGGTACCTGATAACCGCAGAGTTTTTAGTGATGTAGATCAATATTATTTTAAAGCAAAAATTCACGTAAAAACAGCTTTAATCGCTCCAGCAGTCCGAGTTTTGGCATTCATTGGAGGGTTGGATTCACCAATTGATGAATTAGGGGAAATTATTATGGAAGCAGATGCGGTATCTAGAACAAAAGTACAGATAGAATAGGGGGATTATATTGAAAATAGTAAAGAATAAAAGGGGTTCTTTAATGGATGCTGCACTTGTCCTACCACTATTAGTTTTAATCATTGCTTTTGTTTTTGATATGGGAATTCGCATGATTGTGTTACAAGGAACTTCAGCAGCAACGCGTGAAGCAGCAAGAGATTTTGCAAGGTTTCAAGATGAATCACAATCTATTCAGATTGCAAATGGATCTTTTAATAGTTTAGCAAGCACATTAGCAAATGTTAAAGATGTGGATATTGAACTATCAAATGATGAAGTCCAAGATTACGCAATTGTTACGATTACCACTGAATTAACAGCAGATGTTTTCTCTTTTGTGTGGTCTATGATAGGAGTTGAAATAAATAACCAAATGGAAAGAAGTATGGTTTACCCGATTGAAATTAAAGAGGGTACAAAAACATTTTAAAGGTGGAGAGAAAAATGATCATAGTATTCCATACATTGTTTTGGTCCGTATTTTTATGGGTAGCTATATACGATGCACGTTTTAAAATCATTCCGAATGCTGTACCTATTCTATTAGGGACCATCGGATTTTTTTTATTGGGGCAACCTATCAGTTCCATTACCGGTGCTTTTTTAGGCGGGGGGATTTTACTTTTGTTGGCTCTTTGTAATCAACAATGGGTTGGAGGAGGAGATATTAAAATCATGATCGGATTAGGATTTGCTTTTGGTATAGAGGTGATGTGGATTTTATGGATTGCTTGTGTGATGGCTCTAATTTTAACCTTATTGATGAGAAAAAAATCTATGGCGTTTGCTCCTTTTTTATTTTTATCTTCATCGGGGGTGCAAATCCTTGCTCTTTTTACAGTTTAATCAAGTTAAAAAAATATTTATAAATAAAAAAGGTGATTTTATTCAATATGCACTAGCTCTTCCTGTTGTTTTGGGATTGGTGTATGGGGGGGTTATTCTTTTCGGGGTGGTGAATGCGAAACTAACTGTTAGTGAAGCTGCATGGGCAGCAGTTAGGGAATATGCTATATCTCAAAACAGTGGGGAAACAAGGCAAGTTGCAAAAGGGATTGTTGAAGCTCATTTACCAATAAAGAGTGTAAGTTCAGTTGGTCAAGAGTCGAATTTATCGGAAGGATTTGTCCAAGGCATTCTATTTAAGGAGGAGGATCACTATTTATTAAATTCATTAGGCAATTTAGATTTATATGTACTTGATCAGAAATTAAAGACTCAACTCGATGATTATATTAATAAAAATGTTTCTTTACAGGTAAAAGAAGTGACGATTGATGCTACATTA
The DNA here is from genome assembly GCF_040100845.1 of Chengkuizengella sp. SCS-71B. NCBI lineage: Bacteria > Bacillati > Bacillota > Bacilli > Caryophanales > Paenibacillaceae > Chengkuizengella > Chengkuizengella sp. SCS-71B. Next base: position 760,174 of record NZ_JAZHSH010000001.1, read on the forward strand.
GATCACGATTTAAATACAGAAGGGATCATACTGGCTTCAGATCACGAGAATACAAACAGTGATGAAGTTCAGATGGTTAGTGGTGTCATTTTAGAAAGTGAGTAATTGAAATTAGAGGAAAGGAAGAGAACATTGTTAAAAAAGATCACGATACATTTGATGGTATTCACTCTTGCATTGCATCCAATCTTGGTAAGTATTGCAAGTGTATCTGTAGGGACAAACTCTAGTGGTCAAGCGACATATACTTTTAACAATACATCTGCAGGTTCAACAGGTACTATTCAAACTTGGGTAGTTCCAGAAACAGGTGAATACCAGATAGAAGTATGGGGCGCAGAAGGAGGACTTTATGGTGGTCAAGGAGCTTATGTATCTGGAATCTTTGACTTAAATCAAGGAGACCGTTTACGAATTCTTGTAGGACAAAAAGGAGGTTATTCTTCCAGTGCACCTAGTGGTGGTGGAGGTAGTTTTGTAGTAACAGATTCTAATACACCATTAATCGTTGCTGGGGGTGGGGGTGGTGCTTGTTACAGTACCAGTTCAAGCGATGGTAAAGGAACATATTCTTCTTCCCCTTCAGGTGGAAGTAAAGGAAGTGATGGTGCAGCAGGTGGAGGTGGTTTCAGTGGTGATGGTGATAAGGGACATTCCACTCATGGAGGATACAGTTTCTTAAATGGAGGGAATGGTGGACCCGGTGACGATGGAGGTGCTTCCGGTGGTTTTGGTGGAGGCGGTGGTGGAGATGACGATGGTGATAGCTGTTCAGGATCAGGTGGAGGTGGTGGGTATCAAGGGGGTAACGGAGGGTCGAACGGTTCATATGGAACTGGAGGTTATTCTTATAACGCAGGATTCAACAAAACTAGTACCTCAGGAGTTAGGTCAGGACACGGTCAAGTTGTGATCACACTCGAAAGTCAATTTCTTGTTTTATGGGATGATGGGTTTGATGATTATAATATAACTTTTAATCATACCTCAACAGGGAGTTCAGGTACTATTCAAACTTGGGTAGTTCCAGAAACAGGTACTTACACAATTGAAACATGGGGTGCTGAAGGTGGCAGATATGGCGGTAGAGGTGCTTATGTATCTGGCAACTTTGAATTAAATCAAGGAGATCGTTTACGAATTTTAGTTGGACAAGCTGGTGGATATTCGTCTAGTGCACCAAGTGGTGGTGGAGGGACTTTTGTAGTAACAAATTCAAATGCACCATTAATCGTGGCAGGAGGTGGAGGAGGTGCTTGTTACCGTACAAGTTCTAGTGATGGCAAAGGAATTTATACCTTATCTACTTCTGGTGGAAATCAAGGAAGTAGTGGTGCTCCTGGAGGCGGTGGTTTTAGTGGAGATGGAGAAGATGGAGATGCTACACATGGAGGGTATAGTTTCTTAAACGGAGGGAATGGTGGACCCGGTGATGACGGTGGTGCTTCAGGTGGCTTCGGCGGCGGAGGCGGAGGAGATAGTGACAGTGGAGATTGTACAGGACCTGGCGGAGGTGGTGGATACCGAGGAGGTAACGGAGGTACGAATGATTCTTATGGAACTGGAGGGTATTCTTACAACACAGGATCAAATAAATCAAGCACTTCAGGCGTTAGATCAGGACACGGTCAAGTCATAATAACATTAGAAGAAGTAGGTCAAACAGAAGAGGGAAATCAATTCCCAAATCTATTAACTGTAGGCGAACCCATACATATTAATTTATCTAATCCTAATAACGGAAAACTATGGGAAGATGTAAAACTTATCATAGAATTTATAGATAATAATCTTCAAAAAACAACCATGGAATACAGCTTACCAGACACTAGTCCTTCTGGAAGTCGTGAACTAGATATTAATATAAATGTACCTTCTCTTGTAGGTGGCACGTATACCGTTAGATATAAATTACAAGACAGCAGCGGTAACTTAGCAGATAAGATGCAACAATTCTCTGATATTGTTGTAACAAGTGGTCTTAAAGTAGACTTTTCAGAAGATAATACATTTCCCTTAGAATGGCTTGAAAGTGAAAAAAAACAAGTAGAGATAGCTTTTAAAAACTTAGAAAATAAAACATTAAAACGTGATGATACAGTGATGAATATAGGCTGGTACGTTGGAAATTCCCTTAAACAGAATCAGACCATTCAAATGACTGCTAACATAGGTTCTAATCATACGATGGTGTTTACAGGTTGGGTTACGCCACCCTCTGATTCTGGGACTTACAAAGTAATATATACAGTAGAGAATAAAGGTTTAAATAGTAGTCATCGACAAGAATTTTCAAACATTGTTGTAAAAGGAGCAACTACAGAGTGGAGAATATTTGATTTTTCACTTGTAAATGAAGATGTAATCTATTGGACAGGAAGAAGATTTGATGCAGACCACGATATCACGATTGATGATTCTAGCAATCCTGTAAAAGTTACTGTTGAATACAGGGTTCCTTTAATGTTTCCAGTCGTGAGGTATCTAGGTGGAGGTTCGTGGGATCCATTTATAACTGTGGAATCTACAGCTGAAATGAAAATAGAAGAACCTGAATTTTAGGTGAAGAAAGGGAGAGGGTTAGTTATGTTAACTACATTTTTTATTTGGTATAAGAAATTGTAATGCTTTAATCTAATGTAAATAAAAATATCAGGGAGGTCCATGATTATGGAAATGGATACATTAAAATTAACGGTATATCACTTACAGGAAAAATATAAATTAACACCACGTGAAAAAGAGGTTTTAATATTACTCGCTAAAACAGGATTGGATAATAAACAAATAGGGCACGAGTTGTGTATCAGTGAAAAAACAGTGAAAAATCACTTTGGGAATATGTTTTCAAAAATGAATATAAAATCAACACGACAGCTGTTTTCTTTGATTATTAATCAATAAATCAAATTCGGAGGTGTTTTTTTATATGTTAAGTAATGTGCAACCACAGATCATTTGGCAAAATGAACCACATAGGGAGCAATTTTTAAAACAATTGAGAGATGATGCTAAATCTATTTGTTATCGAAATATAAACCGACAAGTTAGTATACAAACTATAGATGGGGAGTTACATGAAGGAACCATTGTTAAAGTAGATCGAGATCACTTATATATAAGAGTTCATTCTAATCAACATCGTTCCAGACAATATTTTGGAGGAGGTTTTATTATGCCGCTAGTATTATTTAATTTATTAACAATTTCATTATTATATTAAGGAGGCTCATAGAGCCCCTTTTTATTTTAAAGTTTTTTTAAAATATTACCTTGCATTATATAGTAATATGTATTATTATATTTCCAGGAGGTGATTGGATGGAAATCAACAAAGAGGTACTCAAGGGACATATAGATACATTAATCCTCTCGATGTTATCTCTACGAGACATGTATGGTTATGAATTAGCTAAAATAGTGCGGGAAAAAAGCGACAATCAGTTTGAATTAAAAGAAGGTACTTTGTACTTATCTTTAAAGAGATTAGAGAAAAATAAATGGATTGAATCGTATTGGAGCGATGAACAAGGACCAGGCGGACGCAGAAAATATTATAAATTGACTCTGCTTGGAAAAGAAGGGTTAGAACTGAAACGGACAGAATGGAAATTTGTAAAAAAAATGATGGATTCATTTTTGGAAGGAGGAACTTAATATGAAACAAATAGATCAATATATAAATTCCATATATAAAGAGACAAATGGAAACAAACAAGAAACAAAGGAATTAAAAGAAGAGATGAAATCACATCTAATCGAAGCCGTACATGAGTTGAAAGAGGAAGGGCATACTGAACAAAAGGCGATTAATATTGCCATTGAACGTTTTGGAGAAGAACATGAAGTAAGTTCAATGATATTAAAACTTACGCAAGTAAAGAAAAAATTTGAAAAAAAGATCATGTTATCAGCTATTTCTATAGTTTTACTTGGTACTGTTTTGAGTGTATTTTTTTTACTAATGGATTGGAATAATGCTGTAGAGAGACAGAACTTTGCAAATGATGTATTTGAAAAATTAGGTACACAGTCAGAAATTTCAGAAGAAACAGAGCAATATATGACTGCATTTGCAGAAAGTAATATAAGTATATACGAAATGAATGTCACTTATATTAAAGATGATCCAAGTCAAGAGTTTTTTGGACCTGTTAATTACAGCATTAAGACTGGGAATGGTATTTGGTTTATAAATTACCTTACAACAACAGACGGTAAGGATTACAGAAATGAATATTGGGTTGTAGATATTTGGATGACAAAATATGCATATTTAGCTATTGGTATATTAAGTGTAAGTTTAAGTATTTTCTTGGCATTGTTTCTGATCTGGGCAATTATTAAAAGATATCGAATTAAGAGAGAATTTAACAATTGAAAAATTAATTAATTTAACATATAATCATTTGATAGTTTAAAAATCCGTTGCAACTACCCTTTGTCTTCACTTTTGAGGCTCGCCAATCGGCGAGTTTTCTTTACGGATTCTTTTTTTATTACGCAAACCATCTAGGAGAGACACATTACATGAATTTTATTGAACAAACTACTAAGATTTTGAAGATACCAGAATATAAATCATTAATTCTGTTAAATATTTTGTTCGGCATATCAGCTTCATTTATTTTCCCATATCATTCGATGTTTGGAATTGATGAAGTAGGCATGAGTAATATATCGTTTGGGATTTTTATGACGATTTCAGCTATTGTAGGTATATTTATCAGTACATACATAGGAAAACTATCTGATGGACGTTATAGTCGGAAAAACATCTTATTAGTGGTAACGATTTCAGCATTTATTGCATACATATTATATGCTTACGTTCGTAATTATTTCTTATTATTGTTTATTGCTTCTTTTTTTATAGGGATTGCTTCCTCGGGTTTCCCACAAGTATTTGCATATGCTAGAGAGGCAGTAGCCCGTGCCAAATTACCATCAAAAGAAATGCCGTATGCAATGAACTTATTTAGAATGTTCTTTGCATTATCTTGGACAGTAGGTCCAGCTTTAGCTGCATTCGTTTTGCTGCGATACGATTTTACAGGATTATTTTTAGTAGCTGCATCTGGATATTTACTCATATTCTTTTTTATTATTAAATGTTTAAAACAACATAATCCACAAGCTTCAAAGCCGAAAGATCCCGTTAATTTAAGGAAATTTATTATACGTCCCTATATATTTGCAAACCTATTTGCATTTATACTAATTGCTTCAGCCAATACGGTAAATATGATGAATATGCCGCAATTCATTACAAAGGTATTAAATGGAACGGAAGCAAACGTAGGTTGGGCATTTAGTATACCGCCTATTTTTGAAATTCCTTTTATGCTTGGGTTTGGATTATTGGCAGCAAGAATAGATAGTAGTGTTCTGATCAAATTAGGTGTTTTTATAGCAACTATATATTTCTCAATATTAATGTTTGTAGAAGCACCTTGGCAGATATATGTCATACAATTTTTAAGTGCAGCTTACATTTCGATCACAAACGGGATTGCTATTAGTTATTTTCAAGATTTCATTCCTGATGAACCAGGGACAGCAACCACTCTTTATATGAACACTTCAAAAATTGGAAGTACATTAGGATTTTTATTATTTGGTTTTGTTTCTGAGTATTTTGGATATCGAGAAGTTGTTATTTTATGTATGATTTTTATGACTGTTGCATTTTGTGTCTTATTGTTGTTTAGAAAAGATAAAAGTTTTATATTTCAGAGACGAAGAAAGTTAGTATAAAAAAAGCATCGTATTCCACTTAAGCAGTGGTTTATGATGCTTTTGTTCATTTGTGGGAATAATCTATGCTACGATTTCGAAAGGTCATTGAAGGTTGGTGATTTCTGTATAATGTTATATTGAAATTTACTTTGATCCCATTTTACTTCCATTCCAAACGACTCTGTTAAAAATCTTAAAGGTACATAAGTACTATTATTGATTATATAGGAATCAATCCATATCCGTTCCCCATTTAACATTCCATTTACTTTTCGTTGAATTGAAGGCAATTCATCTTGTTTATTCGTGTTTGATTGTTGAGACTTTTTAAATGTTTTATTGAAAAATTCACATATGGATTCTGCTAAAATTAGGGCACAATTTCTTCGAAATTCATCTGAGAGAATATACTTTAAGTCATGATGATTTGTGAAAAATCCATGTTCACAAAGAACAGCTGTCATATTTGTTTCACGTATCATATGGAAATCAGACCATGAGTTAGGTTTGGATTCATGTACCCCTGTTCCATGTATTCCAACAGGGCTTCCTTTCATTTTGTTAGCCCAGACTTTTGCTAACCTCTTGCCTTCATTTGAATTATGCCAATAAAAGGCACAAGCTCCATTTGCATTTAGAATGCCTGCATTAGCATGAATACTAATTAATAGATCCACTTTTTCTTTATTTGCAAGATTTGTTCTATCAATTAATGGAACTTCGTCATCAAATAATGGTTGGGTCAGGAGCACTTCAAATCCATTCGTTTCTAGTAATTCTTGTGTATATTTAACAACGGTTGCATTGAATTCATGTTCTTCAAATACCCCCCCATCATAAATAATTCCCTTTCCACCTGTTTTCTCGTAAGTATCTAAACTGTGACCTGCATCCAGAGCGATTTTAGTTGTCAAAAAAATCACTTCTTTTCTATTCTAATTTTCATTCTGCGTTGTTTTTTTTGCTTTTTCTTTTTTAATAGTGATTGATTCTTTGGTCATATTCATAGCGTTAATTCCAGATATTGCACAAATCAATGTAATTAGCAATGTTAACAAATTATCAGTAATTTCTTTACCAGTTACATACATCGTTAGTGCAATTACAGATGATACGAAAAAGATGATTGTTAAAACACTTAATTTCATTTCATTTACAGAAAAAACTTTGCCAAATAAATTATTCATTTCCATTTCACCTCCTTTACAAACCTAAAGAATTTTTAATGAGTAACATAATAATAGAGAGTACCATACCCATTAAAAGCCAAGCAGATTTAAGTAAAGATTGTTCCCGTCTTACATTAGAATGATCAGTTATTTTTTCAAACATTTTTTTGCTATCTTTTGTCATTTGATAATTGATTTTTGCAATGTTTAATCCCATTGAAGTAATGTCTTTTCGAATTTCCTCAAGCACAGTTTGTGTTTTAATTTGCCCTTCTCTATTTAGATCAATTTTTAACCACATTTCCTCGAGATTACGATCCATTGTATCAAATCTCTTATCCACTCCCTCCATACGTGTTTTTAATACCTCAATCTCTTTTCTTTCTTCTTCACTCATTTCATCACATCCCTAAGTGTTGTAATTAATAGATAAATAAAAATACCTAAAATACAACTTTTTGAAAAAAATAGGGATTTTATATAGAAATAAAGCTTGAAAAATGTAAGTTTTATTGTTTTTATGTGTAAATTTTTATATTTATATATAAAATATTACAAAATATCATATTTTTTGTTGTGAATAGAACCTTCAAATTACCTTTATTATTGAAAGCTAATTTCTGGATTGGAGGTGCAATATGAATTTGAATGTTCAGGAAACAATAGGAGCAATGGATACTTATCGAGTTTTGTTAAAAAGGACAGCTTGGAGGATACAGTATAAAGCAAAAGTACGCAGAAAAAAAGAATGGTTGGTAGAGTTTGATGAATGTTTATATACCACACAAAGTTTCTTGCCAGATGTGGTTTCGAGGTATTATCTCTTAGAATTGTTATCTCTTCTATCCTCAAATAAAGAAAGATATATCTTACAAAAAATATACTTAGAAGGTTTTACGGAAAATGAACTGGCAAAAGAATTAAATATAACCCAACAGGCGGTGAATAAATGCAAAAACAAGGCAATTCAAACCATACGTCAGAAGATCTCTACTTATTAACATTAGTAGAGAAAGCAAAAACGGGTGATAAAGAAAGCATGAATGAGATTCTGCAATTATTTGAAGAAGATATTTTAAAGTTAATAAAGTTTATTCCAATGCCAAGAGAGGATGCAAATCAAGCCTTAATTACGGAATTTTTATCTTTAATTCTTGAAGAACCTAAAAAAAATTAAAATCTGGTTGTTATAATGCTAGCAAATTTACAGTAATAATTAGAGGCAGAAAAAAGCATAGTTGGTTTGGGATAGACCGATATGCTGTATATCCCATAAGTCTCTATCAAAAAAAATGAAAAAGGAGAAATAAAAATATGGAATATCATTTGAAGATTGAATTTGAAGACAATGATTTGAAAAATATTTATAGCGCTGCTCAGAAAGTGGTACTAATTAAGGAATCTCCAGGTAATGATTCAGTTGCTTGGGTTACATTTGATCCATTTGAATATAACACAGTGAGTTGGAATGAAAATTATAATGTGTACTGTTCAAAGACACAAATTCAAAATGGAGCAACAATTGATAAATTATCCGAAAAAAATGCAGAGGCAAGATCTGTATATGACTTTGGAAGTGGAATATTTGAAAATAACAAAGGTGAGAAAACAAACAAGGGTTCATATCAAGTAAATAATACAACTTCTGAAAATCTTACGTTTGGTTTAGCACAAGATGTTGTAGCAAATGGAAATAGAACGATTGGAGCACCTATTAACGCTTCTACTGTACTTGCAGGACAAAATGGTATTTTTACACCATTTGAAAAAGTAAAGATTTTATTGCAATCCAACGTAATGGATGGACTAGTGTTATCTACAATTTCTAGTAATATTTATACGGCAGAATTTGGTGGGCAGATTGACTCTATCTCTGTTAGATACGATGGATCCACAGGGCACTTCATAGAAATATAATTCTAACACTTACACAGATACTATACATTATGATGAAACGACCCATTTAATAGAAGGGGATATCTTAAAGGATAATAAATTGCCAGAAATGCTATACGTGTTTCTGGTAATTTTCTAAATGAAATTGCTATCATTATTGGAAAAATTATAAAGATTCCCAATAGATCTGTTTTGTAATTAAATGGGACATATTTATTCTATAAGAAACCTATGGCTTTCCATAGCATAATAAAAATGAAAAATGTTGTTGTACTTATATTAGTCATTATGACCTAATCATGTAAAAGGCACCTTCTATAAAAGGTGCTTTTACATTAAAGAGTAGAATTCATTTAGATCATCCAAGAAATTAATTCATTAGATGCAAAGCAACTTATAAATGGAAATCAATTCATGAATTCGTTTTAGGCCATCTCCATGCATACCATATAATTGCTAATAAACCTATAATTTGTATCGTTACAAAAAATATATCATCAAGATCTGCGACGCCATTATCTATAAGAAGCACAATCATTAATACACTTGCAATACTGTTTGCCCAGAAATTTACTCTATACTTTAATACTCGTGACAGGATAACCATAGCAATCGGAATCTCCAGCAGTATTCCAAATATCAACAACAATTCTTCAGTTATTAAAACCCCATCTACAGTTCCTGACATAATTTCTTCCAGAAATCCAGTTCTAAAAAGCCCATGAATATCCTTAAAAATTAAATTTAAAAATACAAATATCCATAATGTAGAAAGTGTAGTCCTCCAATTCAGCTCGATGATCTTATTTTCTGCATTCATTTTTTTACTCCTTTCCTCATACTTTTTTTACGCTACGGTTATGATTACTTTTCCTCTTGCGCGCCCAGTTTCAAGATATGTTAGTGCTTTGGCAGCTTCACTTAAGGAATAATATCTATCTATGACTGGTACAACTTTTTCTGTTTCAAGTAAATCTTTTAGAAAAAGTAAATCTTCTTTGTTAGTGTGGACAGTTTTCATCATACCTATTTTCTTATTGCCAGCTTTGGAAACCCTTCCTCCTTTCCATGAAATCTCAAATAAACGAGCCATGTTCGTAAATCCAGCTACGGCACAATTTCCTTTTTCTTTTAATGCTCTTTCTAAGTCTGAAACCGAGTGATTTCCTACAGCATCAAAAATTAGATCATATTTCTTACCGTTTCTAGTGAAATCTTCCCTCGTATAATCAATAACATGATCTGCCCCAATTGAGCGAACCATATCTAAATTTCGCGTACTGCACACTCCGGTAACTTCAGTCCCGATTGCTTTTGCAATCTGTACCGCAAATGTACCCACTCCTCCAGATGCACCATTAATCAAAACCTTCTGTCCTGATTGAATTTGCCCTTCGTTTCGAAGACCTTGCAAAGCGGTGAGGGCTGCTAATGGGACGGCGGCGGCTGCCTTAAAGGACAGGTTACTAGGTTTCATTGCCAACGCACTTTCAGGAACAGATACATACTCGGCAAAGCCTCCTAATCCTGTCTCGAATTTCTCCCCAAATACTTCATCACCAACTTTAAATTGTGTTACATTGCTGCCAACTGCTTCAACCCGTCCTGCGATGTCTGCTCCAAGTCGTGTATTTTTAGGTTTTAAAAGTCCATTAGCCAAACGAGCTAAGTATGGCTTAGCTCTCATCAAACGCCAATCAAGTGGATTTGCGGAAGATGCATCAACTTTTACCAGCACTTCATTTTCTTTTGGACTGGGTTTTTCGACTTCCTTAAGTTGAAGAACATCCGATGATCCATATTTTGTGAATACAATGGCTTTCATGAGTTTCCTCCTTCATTTATGTCTTTCATTTTTGATTTCATAACTAACATTATTAGGTAGTCTTGAAATTTCTTCCTGCTTAATGTAAACTATACAGTGTAGTTTACATTAAGTCAATAATTTTTATACTACACAGTGTAGTTTACTTAAAAATGTAGAAGGTGAGTACTCAACTATGAATGATGAATTAAAAAAAGCAGCAAACATTTCTAAAAAGCGTGAAACTATTATGGATGGAGCAATCAAAGCCTTTGTGATAGAAGGATACGAAAAGGCATCTATGGATCGAATTGCTTATCATGCAGAAGTTTCAAAACGAACGGTTTATAATCATTTTGCCAATAAGGATGATCTATTCCAAGCCGTTTTTAAAAGATTGCTATCTGAACAGGAATTATTAAAAAATATCACTTATGATCCTGATAAAACTTTAGAAGAGCAGCTTGCCCTTTTTGCTGATGCAGAAATATTTCTAATTAACGATCCAAGTAGACTAGCATTATGCAAGGTGCTTACTACTGTATTTATTCAAGACTCCCAGTTGGCTATGGAAACAAAATCTAAGTATGGTCCACCTCATACCAATCTCGTAAATTGGTTAAAATCAGCAGATGAAGATGGACGGATGGAGATCCCCGATCCACGTGTGGCTGCTCAAATCTTCCATTCCATGATCGAAGGGGCTTTAACCTGGCCAGCGCTCTTCCAGTCATGTCAGACTGAGAAACAGTTAAAACCTTTAAAAGAGGAAATGATAAAAACATATTTGTGCAGATTTGGGATAAACCACCTTTGAACCTAAACAAGAAGAAGCATCCACTTTGTGGTTTGCTTCTTCTGATAATCTAAATTTTAGTTTTAGTAAACAACATTAAAAAAATGATTTGATGGAATTGGATATCCCTAATATTTATTTTAAATCTGGTGTAGTAAATATACTCCTATTTACAACACCACTAGGACCATTATTTAAACGGCACTCTCCAGCTATAAATTCAAAATCACAACCATCAGCTTCATTTCCCCATCTGTATATAGCACCACTTGCTGGATCTGAAGGGTCCATACCTGGTACTGTATAAGTAAAATCATCATACATCCATAATGGCCAATCTTGTCCTGATAAACCTTCTTTTTGTTTATAATCATACGCTTCAACACTATTCCAAGTATCCCAAGCAGTTCCTGCACTAGTGATATCTTGTAATTTTCCTAAAATCCATAAATCTTTATACGTATGTACACCAGGGTCTTTCCAATGTCCATGTGATCCCCATGCGGAATAGACTATAGGGTGAGTATTCTCAACCTTTTGAATTTCATTCCAAGAGTATAGTTCTCCAAAGTTATGAGATGGAAGATAAATTTGCACCGGCTCGTAAGACTCATTCAATCTTATAGAAATATGCTCCCAATCACCAACATGGTTACCCCAAATTGTATCGATTACAGATTTCCCTCTATTGTATGGGTAGAAAACCCAATAGGTAATATCCGTCACACCATTCTCTTTATCGACCCAATAAGAATATATCTTAGCAGAATCTAAATTACCATTAAAATAACTAAGCCGGTCTGAAGGACTGGATAATGTTTCTTTCGACTTTAGCCAGTAATTATTTTTACCAGAGGGAATATATCTCTCAACATACGGAAACATCCATTCAACAGAAGAAGGGAAATATCTTTCATTCTCATCCATCCATATTCTAGGTGCGAACTTTGTCAATATTTCTAATTTTTCATCATTTGTCAATTCTTCTGCCGAAATAGCCATTGAATTAGTAAAAATCATTGCTAACGTTAAGATGAGAACCAATATTTTTTTCATTTTTAAATTACCTCTTTCTTAATCTTATTTAATTCAAAGTTATAATTCGATAAAAAAATCTAAAAACCTCCTAATAAATCCTGATAATAGTAAATATGTAAATCATAGTTTGTATAAAAAAGTTAAGATAATGATAGGTGATTTTTTATGATAATGAGGAAGGTTATAATCATATTCAGCAATTAAATGAAGAAGAGGACTGTGCAACAAGTGGTTCCAGTTCATATTATGAAAATTATAATTGCGCTTAGACATTCCTATATAGTAAAATGTGGCATAGATTTCAAAAGTTTAGAAAGGAGGATGGCATGGGCACAACTATAGATTACTGGGATCAGGAGTTAGCTGACATACCATCACATTTTGAATTAATAATTGATAGTAAAAAGAGCCTCAACAATTGGGTTTCAAACGTATCATCTAAATCAAGAATTTTAGAGGAAAAGGAGAAATTAATATACAATTATTGTGAGAGATTTGATTTAAACATTAATGAGGTCTTCTTATCAGCTTATTATATACTGCTATATCGAATGTCAGATGAAAAAGACATCATAGTAGGGGTAAATGGAGAAAGTAATTTATTACCAGTGAGAATAAAGATCAATAGTAATCTTAATTTCCATCAATTTATAATTGAAGTAGCTAGCAAACTAAAGCAAGTCAAAGATAGTGCGAGTATATACTCAGTTAAATACTTGCGGGATTCTAATATATACTCTTCATTTAATGCAGATAAGACTATCTTTTGTACCAAAATGGATTGGTTTGTTTCAATTGATAAATATATTATGGTAGATATTAATTACAATGAAAGTTTTGTAAATAGTAGGTCTATGTACAAGTTAGTTAGGCATTATGAAAAATTATTAGTAGAATTGTTAAGTAATCCTACCACCGCAATTGGAGATGTAGAAATCTTACTAGAAGATGATAAACAAACATACCAGATCATGAATAATACCGAAACAGATATAGACAATTTCAAGACCATTATTGATATGTTTAATCATACTGTGAGGAATTATCCCCTCGACCTTGCCCTCTCTGCAGATGGTATCCAATATACGTATAAAGAATTAGATATACAGATAAATAAAGTAGCTAATACTCTCATTAAGCAAAATATTCGAAAGGGAGATTTTGTCTCTATTTTAATGGGAAGAAGTGTTGAGACAGTAGTTAGTCTCATGGCAGTCATGAAGATTGGAGCGATTTATGTTCCTTTAGACCCAAAGCATCCTAAGGATAGAAATCTATATATCATATCAGATTCCCACTCTAATTATGTGATTACAACTTATGAATATGCCACATTAGTAAAGGATATGTTTAAGAATGGTACGCAACAGGTACTGTATTATGAAGATTGTACCAATACTAATCCCACAGACATTGAATATATAGGAAACCCGGATAATGTAGCATATGTTATCTATACATCTGGTTCTACAGGTAAGCCAAAAGGTACATTGATTAGACACAAGGGATTAATGAACCTATGTCCATCTATTAGAGATACTTTTAATTTATCATCATCGGATATACTCTTACAATTTGCCAGTTTTAGCTTTGATGCTTCCATTTATGAAATGTTTGGTGCATTCTATTGTGGAGCACATTTACATTTAATAAACGATGAGGAACGTATATCTATTGAGGCATTTGCTAATATCGTAGATAGAATGAGTATTACCTGTATTCCTTTAATACCTACTATTTTCTTCAACCAATTAGCCACTCATCTATCTGATTCTGGTGTAGCCAAATTTAAATCAGTGCGTACTATTAGTACTGGGGGAGAGGCATTAACTAGCGAAATAGCAAAATCATTTATGAATAGATTCGGTCCAGATCTAAGGGTCGTAAATCTGTACGGACCAACAGAATGTACAGCAGTAACTTCTTCTTATGAGGTTAGAACGGATACGATTAAGGGGTTATCCATAGTTCCGATAGGAAGACCATATAAGAATTACGAGATGTACATTGTTAATGAGCATAGTCAGCCCTGCCCATTATACGTCCCTGGGGAAATTTTAATAAAATCTGTAGGTGTGGCAAATGGTTACCTAAATCAGCCTGAAAAGACGAGAGAGGCATTTATAGATGATCCTTTTGATCCCTCATCCGATAAACGATTTTATAAAACGGGGGATATTGGCCGATTGCTGCCTGGAGGCAATATCGAGTATATATCTAGGAAGGATTCACAAATTAAAATTAGAGGTTTTCGAGTAGAAATAGGGGAAATAGAAGATAGTATTTCAAGACATGAAAAGGTACAAGATATAGCCGTGATAGTCAAGTCAAATGGGAACAAAGGGAAAGTATTGATAGCCTATTATACTACTACAAATAAAATACCCATATCTGTTTCGAAATTAAAGGAATTCTTATCTGATTCAATTCCGCAGTATATGATTCCTCATCATATTTGTTTTCTAAAAGAAATACCTATATCGCCAACTGGAAAAATAGATAGGAAGGTATTAAACTCTTTCGATTTTCATGATTATTTAGAAGATAATAAAGATATGGTAGCCCCAACCACAAGCATTGAAAAGAAGGTATGGAGAGCTTGGAGAAATGGTCTCGATATTGAAGATATTAGTATCACTGATCATTTTTTCGAAATAGGCGGAGATTCACTTTCTATTATGCAGATCTTAGTTATATTGAAACCTGATTTTCCTAACATCAAGATAAGTGACTTTTATCAATATCCTACTATACAGGAATTATCAAATCGAATAGAAGAGACTAGAAACGGGGAAATCTTACTGGATCAATATGATAATAATAAGGAAATAAGGCATCTGATACCCTATCCCGAAACATTGCAAGGGGAAGATATTTCTCTAGAGGGAGTATCAACTACTCAAGATATCTTACTCACAGGAGCTACTGGTTATCTAGGCTCACATATACTGTACAATTTCCTAAAGAATAGTAGTGCTAGATTATACTGTTTGTTGCGGGATGGAGATAAAAGTCGTTTGACCTCAGTATTGAATTCATACTTCGATGATATAACTAATCATGATATTCAAAGAATTCAAGTAATAAAAGGAGATCTATCCAAACCTAGATTAGCACTAAATGAAAGTGAATATGCTTATTTACGGAGGATAATAAATAACGTAGTCCATTGTGGTGCAGAAGTAAAACATCATGGGGATCATGAGCATTTCAATAAAGCAAATGTAATGAGTACTGTCATGCTGCTAGATCTAATTCAATTATCACCAAATGTTCAATTCCATTATATCTCTACTTTAGGTATTCCTGAAGATCTAGCTTTGAGTGGTAGATATAATATATTCCCATTTGATCCTACAATAGTACTAGAGAATGTCTATACAAATAGTAAATTAAAATCAGAAATACAAGTGAATATGAGAAGCAATAACATACCAAGTGCCATTTACCGTATGGGGAATTTGGTGGGCAACTCTATAAATGGGAAATTTCAGGTGAATATCAATAACAATGCATTCTATAGGATGTTAAAGGCAATGATGCTATTAGGTAAAGCACCAAAAGCCAACTGGTATGTTGATCTAACACCCATAGATTATGCCAGCAAATATATTGTTAGGTCTATAGAGAAGGGGGAATCAATTAATAAACTCCTCCACGTCTGCAATCCTATACATATCACTTATAATCAGATGGTAGAATACTTAGTAGATTACGGTTATAATATACAATTATTAGAAAAAGAAGAGTATTCTAGATGGTTATTTAACGAAGAAGAAAAAGATCAAGAAGGGCTTCAGCTTGCTATGGCTCAATTAGAAGGTGATGGAGCTAAAGATTCTAATTATAAATTTATTAGTAGTGAGAGTAATATCGATTGCCACGAGCCAAATAGGGAGTTTTTCTATAAATTGATCAATTATGCAGTGTCAATAGGTTATTTTCCTGAAGTTTAATTGGAGGAAGTAAATGAAATTAATGCAAAAAGCAATAGAGATGGCGGCAGTCTATGAACAAAACCCAAAAGTAGAAGCTATTCTTTTAGCGGGGTCAGTATCAAAAAACTTGGATGATGAGCACTCAGATATTGAATTACATATTTTATGGTTGAAACCTCCAGAAGATGAAGATCGTCAAAATCCCATTGTACAAGTTAAAGGAACTATTTTATCATATCATCCTTATGAGGAGGAAGAGTGGTCTGAGTCATACCTAACCAAAGAGGGGATTAAATATTAAATTAGAAATAAGCAACTTCTTAACCTCATCAGTTGAACGCTTTATTTCTGATGTAGTGGAAAATAATGAAACTGACTATGATAAACAATGTATTGTTGCATCGATAAATGATGGAAAGAGCTTATATGGGAAAGAAAAAATTAAAGCGTTAAAAAATAGAGTAACAATATATCCTGTAGATTTAACAAAACATATGATTTTAGAAAACCTTTGGATGAGTAATCGATGGAATAATCGAAATGCTTTGTTAAATAGGAAAGACTGGCTTATGCTATATGAAGTAATTTGTGAAGTACAAAAGAAGTTGTTTGGTGTTCTTTTTGGTCTAAATAGAATGTATGTTCATCACCCTGTTTTTAAATGGATGTCTTACAATATTGAATGTATGAAGATTAAACCTCATAATCTTTATGATAGAATGACCAATATACTCATAGGAAATCCAGAAAATAGTGTGAAGGAATTAGAAAAATTAATTTATGAGATCATTAATTTGGTAGAAAAACATACAGAATTGAATATATATGAACAAAAAAAACATATTGGATATTCAAAATAATGAAATTGTTTACAATAACATTAGTTAACTTAATATAAGTAAAATTATAAATCTATATTCCACAAATTAGCGCTTTCTCTATGAGAAGCGCTTTCCTTATTGTCAACATGTCTAAATTTTTCCACAATCAATTTCCACAGTCTTCTTGTTTATGGATTTCATCCTAGAAGCATCCCAAATGGACATGTAAAAAACCCCATCTTTTTTTCATTTGCCTAAATTTAATAAATTCAGTACACCTGTCTAGTCCTTTTGTTCACATCTTACATAGAATATAGCAATATTCAAACTCAGAAAGGACGAAAACAATATGACCGTACGGAACGTTCCAACTGTTGAATTTCCTACAATTAATGATGCGTTAGATGCCTCTCAGCCATACGATACCATTAGAGTAGGAGAAGGAAACTTTTCCGAATTTCTTAATATTAATGTGGAAGGTCTTCGACTAATCGGAGAGGGCAAAGGAAAAACAATCCTTGATGGACAAGACTTTGGGTTAACTGATGGCATTATAATTGGTGAAAGTTTTATTACCATTCAAAACTTAACGGTACAGAACTTTAAAGGTACTGGTATTTGTATAGATACATCCAATAGTATTATTCATAGAGTTCAAATTTTAAATAATGGAAGCCATGGCATTGATATTACCACTTTTAGAAATCTAGTTATGGAATGTGAAATCAATGGCAATGTTGAGAATGGTATTGTCGTTGCAAGAAATAATAATAATATCATCCAATGTAAAATGATTTATAATTTAAATGGGGTATTATTAGATGATAATAATAATTTAATCTACTGTTGTTTAGCGCATATAAACAAACAAGATGGATTTAATGTAAGTGGACGTGAAAATTATATTATTTCAAGTGCTGCTACAGATAATAAAGGCAATGGGATTAATGATAATAATGAGGATTTTAATTTTTATGCTATGAACAAGGCATTAGGAAATTCAGGAAATGGATTTGTAATAGGTATTTTTGCAACTGTGTTTGATAATATAAGCAAAGAAAATGGTTTGGATGGTATTTTAGCAACCGGTGATGATGCAAGAATTATTAAAAATCTTGTCATTGGAAATAAAGGGAATGGAATTCGAATGGAAGATGAGGACTCTGTGGTTGATCGAAACACTGTAATAAACAATACCCTTGCTGGTATCAGCATCACTGGGGATAATATAGCTATTCGCTCAAATTGTATAAAAGGAAACTCACCTGACATCATTGTTGAGGGAGGAGTTGTAGGTTGTACATTTGCAGACAATGATTGTGAAACAAGTATGCCTTTAGGAATATGTAAAAGGAATGACGCCATCAATGTACAAGAAGGCGAATCCATTCAACAAGCTGTAGAAGATGCACAAAGTGGTTATTTAATCAATGTTAGTAAGGGTTTATTTCATGAACAAATTAATATTCCTAGTGATAAAGATCGCCTTAGAATTGTTGGATCAGGTATGTGCAATACGATCATAGATGGTACTAATCTAGCAGGGAACGGCATGACAATTGAAAGTGAACGAAATTCGATCGAAAATCTGACTGTTCAACATTTTGGAGCTAACGGAATACTTATAAATAGTGAAGAGAACACATTTGATAGAGTTCAATCCAAAAATAATACAGGAGATGGATTTCAAATTAATGTAACCCAAACTCTCTTCAATCAATGTGACGCAATTATAAATGGAAGCAATGGATTTCATTCTCTTCTGGTTCCAAGTGATCTAAATTATATCATAAAATGTAATGCCGTTCATAATGGGAAAAATGGGTTTATAGCAGATAATAGTGATGACAATTTATTTTTATGTAATACATCAAAGCAGAATGGAATGGACGGTTTTAATTTATTAAGTGATCATAGTTTGTGTATTGGAAATTGGGTTTTTGAAAATAAAGGAAATGGATTTATTATACTCGATAGTTGCTTAATGTTAAACAACAGAACCACTGGAAACTTATTAAATGGATTTAGTTTGATTGAGAATGATAACATAATTTGGGGAAACGTTTGTAACAAAAATAATCAGAATGGTATTGAATTAAACGATTGTGACGATAGATTGATTAAAAATAGTTGTCAATTTAATAAAGGTAATGGAATTCAACTAAATCTCTCCTTCTCGATTGGTAGTATTATAGATCACAACTGTATAGAAAACAATCTTAAAGCTGGGATCATCGTAGTAGAACCTACTGCTGATAATTTTGGCATCCGCTCTAACTGTTTATCCGGCAATGACCCAGACCTTCAAAACAACTCCCAATCTACTGATAATATTGCGATAGATGAAAACAAATGTAATTCAAGTATTCCAGATGGGCTTTGTGAAAAATCCTGTAAGCAGAAGAAATTCTTTAAAAGATAATCTCCTAAAAGACTTATATCGTATTAACGTATATGGGTTTGGAAACACCAAATTCTACTATAGGTCTACTAATAACTGCAAAACGAAATGGCGCGTTTCTCTAATAAGAGAAGCGCTTTTTTCTTGAAAATACCCATTGGAAATGGTCTTGCTATATTTGGGGAGAATATTCACTTTTAAGCTACTACCTACGTAAGATGGGATGGAGGAAATAAGATTTATCAAAGGAGGGCTTTTAAATGGATAGTAAAAATTGTAATCGTGAAGCAACAGGAGGTTGCGCCACAGCGTTAGGTAGAAATACGATGGCGAGTGGTGACAACTCTCTTGCTGAAGGTAGAAGTACGATATCAGATGGGGAAAATTCTCATTCGGAAGGAAGAAGTACAATAGCTGATGGGAACGCTTCCCATGCGGAAGGAGAAGGGACTCAGGCGAAAGGATTGGCTGCTCATTCGGAGGGAATAGATACGATAGCCAGTGGGGACGCTTCTCATTCAGAAGGAAGAAACACTGTAGCACAAGGGAATAATTCCCATGCGGAAGGAGAAGGAACCCAGGCGATTGGAACAGCTTCTCATGCGGAAGGAACAAGTTCAATAGCGAAAGGATTACAAACGCATGCCGAAGGAGATTGTACAACGGCATCAGGAAGCTTTTCTCATGCAGAAGGAACTCAAACGGATGCTGAAGGTGAAGCTTCCCACTCAGAAGGGAGAAATACGGAAGCCACAGGGGACAATGCTCATGCCCAAAATCGAGATACCGTAGCACAAGGGGACAATTCGACCTCTGAAGGCTTAGGTTCAGTTGCTAGAGGATTAAACAGTCATTCGGAAGGATATATTACACAGGCGGATGGAGAAAATGCGCATTCGGAAGGACAGAACACGAAAGCGACAGGACTTAATTCTCATGCGGAGGGAAGAGACACCCTTGCCCAAGGAGATAATTCCCATGCGGAAGGAGAAGGATCAATTGCCATTGGTACCGGTGCTCATGCGGAAGGAACAGATACAGTTGCTTCTGGTGAACAGGCTCATGCGGAAGGTCGACTTACAGTAGCCAGCGGTGATTTTTCTCATGCCCAAAATGATGGAACTGTAGCCGCTGGATTTGCTTCTCATGCGGAAGGCTGCAATACGAGAGCTGAAGGAATAGCCGCCCATGCAGAATGCAACGCCACACTTGCTGGCGGAGACTTTTCCCATGCGGAAGGAACACTTACACAAGCTACGGGGGAAAGCTCTTACGCTGAAGGAAGTGACACCCTTGCCGAAGGAGATGAATCCCACGCGGAAGGATTTTTCTCGCAAGCCATTGGGCAAAGCTCTCACGCTGAAGGAAGAAACACCCTTGCCCAAGGAAATAACTCCCACTCGGAAGGAGATAGAACCGAAGCAACAGGTAACGCTGCTCATGCAGAGGGAACAAATACCCTTGCCCAAGGAGACAATTCCCATGCCGAAGGGTCTGACACTAGAGCGGAAGGTTCTTCGTCTCATGCGGAAGGAAGCAATACGGTAGCTGAAGGGTTAGGCTCTCATGCGGAAGGCTGTAATACGGTAGCTTTAGGAGATTGTTCTCACGCGGAAGGATCTGGCACTAGAGCGGAAGGTTTTGCGTCTCATGCTGAGGGTTGTGATACGATTGCTTCAGGTGAATGCTCTCATGCGGAAGGAAATGGTACAGATACAAACAATAGAGTAAATGCGCATATTATGGGGCGTTCAGGTCAAGCGATTGAAGATAACTCTTGGCATTTAGTGAATGGAACATTGATGGCATTGATTAACGGAAATACGGGGGATGCCTGTTTTGCTGGACAGATTACTTCCGGTGGAGGGTGTGATTTTGCTGAATTGTTTGAAACGTGGGATGGCAAACCCATTGATGTCGGATATTTTGTCACAACAGAAGGGGATAGAATAAGAAAAGCAACTGATAAAGATAATTATATCTTAGGTGTAACAAGTGGCTTCCCTGCTGTCTTAGGAGGTTCGGGTTATGAATGGAATAAGCGATGTATGACGGATAAGTGGGGTCAGGTACTATATGAAGAAGTCACCATCCCTGCGGAAAAAGATGAGAACGGCAAAATTATTTCGCCTGAGCGAATTGAAAAAAGACAAAAGCTAAATCCAGAATATGATCCTGATAAACAGTATATTCCACGATCAGAAAGACCTGAATGGGTAGCTGTTGGATTAACGGGGCAATTATTAGTAAGAGACGATGGAACAAGTGAAGTGAACGGGTTTTGCAGACCTAACACTGAAGGGATTGCTACAACAGCTCAAAGTGGTTATAAAGTGTTAAAACGGACAGATGAAGATCAAATTTTAATTATTGTAGCAAGTCCTATGCAATTTTAAATGACACAAAAGGATAGGATGCGAAATGGAAAATAACAGAGGGTGTAAGAACGAAGCGAACAATCACTAATGATTACAAAATAGACTTTGAAGGAGGTGCTATAAATGGATGGAAATTGTAATCGTGAATCAACAGGAGATTGCGCCACAGCGTTAGGTAGAAATACGATGGCGAGTGGTGACGACTCTCTTGCTGCAGGTAGAGGTACGGTATCAGATGGGGAAAATGCTCATGCGGAAGGAAGAAGAACAATGTCCGATGGGAATGCTTCCCATGCGGAAGGAAAAGGGACTCAGGCGAAAGGATTGGCAGCTCATTCGGAAGGAATAGATACGATAGCCAGTGGGGACGCTTCTCATTCAGAAGGAAGAAACACTGTAGCCCAAGGAGATCATTCCCATGCGGAAGGAGTAGGAACGCAGGCGATTGGAACAGCTTCTCATGCGGAAGGAACAAGTTCAATAGCGAAAGGATTACAATCGCATGCCGAAGGAGATTGTACAACGGCATCTGGAAGCTCTTCCCACGCCGAAGGAATTCAAACGGATGCTGAAGGTGAAGCTTCCCACTCAGAAGGGAGAAATACGGAAGCCACAGGAGACAATGCTCATGCCCAAAATCGAGATACCGTAGCCCAAGGAGACAATTCGACCGCTGAAGGCTTAGGTTCAATTGCTAGAGGATTGAACAGCCATTCGGAAGGGTTTATTACACAGGCGGATGGAGAAAATGCGCATTCAGAAGGGCGGAACACGAAAGCGACAGGACTTAATTCTCATGCGGAAGGAAAAGACACCCTTGCCCAAGGAGATAATTCCCATTCGGAAGGAGAAGGAACAGAAGCAATAGGTATCGGTGCTCATGCAGAAGGAACAAATACAGTTGCTTCTGGTGAACAGGCTCATGCGGAAGGTAAACAATCAGTAGCCGGTGGTAATTTTTCTCATGCTCAAAATGATACAACTGATGCCGGTGCATTTGCTTCTCATGCGGAAGGAGTCATTACGTCAGCCGGAACAATGGCCCATTCGGAAGGCAGAGCCACCGTTGCTGCCGGAGAGGGTTCCCATGCGGAAGGGTTTTTTACAACAGCTATTGGGGAAAGCTCTCATTCAGAAGGAAGAGACACCCTTGCCCAAGGAGATTTTTCCCATGCGGAAGGTTGTGATACGCAAGCCATTGGGGAAAGTTCTCACGCGGAAGGAGAAAACACCCTTGCCCAAGGGGATTTCTCCCATGCGGAAGGAGAAGGAACCGAAGCAACAGGTGTCGGTGCTCATGCAGAGGGAACAAATACCCTTGCCCAAGGAGACAGTTCCCATGCCGAAGGGTCTGGCACTACAGCGGAAGGTTTCTCGTCTCATTCAGAAGGAAGCAATACGGTAGCTGAAGGGTTAGGCTCTCATGCGGAAGGCTGTAATACGGTAGCTTTAGGAGATTGTTCTCACGCGGAAGGAGATGGAACTATAACGGAAGGTTTTGCGTCTCATGCAGAGGGTTGTAATACGATTGCTTCAGGTGAATGCTCTCATGCGGAAGGAAATGGTACAGATACAAATAATAGAGTGAACGCGCATATTATGGGACGTTCAGGTCAAGCTGTTGAAGATAACTCTTGGCATTTAGTCAATGGAACATTGATGGCTCTGATTAACGGAAATACAGGGGACGCTTGCTTTGCTGGGCAAATTACTTCCGGTAGAGGGTGTGATTTCGCTGAATTGTTTGAAACGTTGGATGGCAAACCCATTGATGTCGGATATTTTGTCACAACAGAAGGGGATAAAATTAGGAAAGCAACAGATAAAGATAATTATATTTTAGGTGTAACAAGTGGCTTCCCTGCTGTCTTAGGAGGTTCCGGTTATGAATGGAATAAGCGATATTTGACGGGGAAGTGGGGTCAGGCACTATATGAAGAAGTCACCATCCCTGCGGAAAAAGATGAGAACGGCAAAATTATTTCGCCTGAGCGAATTGAAAAAAGACAAAAGCTAAATCCAGAATATGATCCCGATAAACAGTATATTCCACGATCAGAAAGACCTGAATGGGTAGCTGTTGGATTAACGGGGCAATTATTAGTAAGAGACGATGGAACAAGTGAAGTGAATGGGTTTTGCAGACCTAACGCTGATGGAGTTGCTACAATAGCTCAAAGTGGTTATAGAGTGTTAAAACGGACAGATGAAGATCAAATTTTAATTATTGTAGCAAATCCTATGCAAATTAAAAACGACCCAAAAGGAGAGGTGCGTAGTAGACTTTGAAGGAGGTGGCTATAAATGGATAGGAAAAATTGTAATCGTAAAGCCCCAGGGGATTGCGCTACAGCATTTGGACGGAATACGATAGCCAGTGGTGACGACGCTCTTGCTGAAGGTAGAAGTACGGTATCAGATGGGGAAAATGCTCATGCGGAAGGAAGAAAAACAATGGCCGAAGGGGATGCTTCTCATTCGGAAGGAGTAGGGACGCATGCAGCAGGAATAGCCTCCCATACGGAAGGCAGAAACAGTACAGCTAGCGGAGACGCTTCTCATGCAGAAGGCAGAAACAATCTAGCTCAGGGAGATTACTCCCATGTGGAAGGAGTAGGAACGCAGGCGATAGGAACAGCTTCCCATACGGAAGGAACAAATTCAAAAGCGAAGGGACTGCAATCACACGCCGAGGGAGATTGTACAACGGCATCGGGAAGCTCCTCCCACGCCGAAGGAACTAAAACGAATGCACAAGGTGAAGCTTCTCACTCAGAAGGGAGAAATACGGAAGCTACAGGAGACAATGCCCATGCCCAAAATCGAGATACCGTAGCCCAAGGAGACAATTCGACCGCTGAAGGCTTAGGTTCCGTTGCTAGAGGGTTGAACAGTCATGCGGAAGGATTCATTACACAGGCGGATGGAGAAAATGCGCATGCAGAAGGGCGGAACACGAAAGCATCAGGATTTAATTCACATGCGGAAGGAAGAGACACTCTTACCCAAGGAGATAATTCCCATGCGGAAGGAGAAGGAGCAATGGCCATTGGTATGGGTGCTCATGCAGAGGGAACAGATACAGTTGCTTCTGGTGATCAGGATCATGCGGAAGGAAGTTTAACAGTAGCCTCTGGTTTTTGGTCTCATGCGGAAGGAAGGAGAACGTTTACTGAAGGATCATCAGCCCATGCTGAAGGTGTTGATACGTTTGCAGAAAGAAACGCTCATGCCGAAGGAGATAGTACGATGGCGTTGGCAGATAGGTCCCATGCTGGGGGTTTTGCTACGGTTGCAGAAGGAACACAATCTCATGCCGAAGGTACAATTACGAGAGCATTAGGTGAGATGTCCCATTGCGAAGGTCTCAGAACAAGAGCCGAAGGGGATGCTTCTCATGCGGAAGGATCACGTGGGGAATCTACGGGAGACCATTCTCACGCCGAAGGGAATGCGACAAGAGCCGTAGGGATTAATTCTCATGCGGAAGGAAGGTTAACAGAAACGACAGGAAATAACTCCCATGCGGAAGGAAGCAATACGAGAGCCACAGGGATTAATTCTCATGCGGAAGGAAGCAATACGAGAACCGCAATATTAGGCTCTCATGCGGAAGGTTGTAATACGCAAGCTTTACAACGTTGTTCTCACGCTGAAGGGAGTGAGACAACAGCCTTAGGTAGGCCTTCTCATGCGGAAGGCTGTAATACGAATGCTACGGGTCTATGCTCTCATGCGGAAGGAGATGGTACTAATACAAATAGTAGAGTGAATGCGTTTATTATGGGACGCTCAGGTTCAGCGGTTGAAGATAACTCTTGGCATTTAGTGAATGGAACATTGATGGCTCTTATAAGCGGGAATACAGGGGATGCTTGCTTTGCTGGGCAAGTTACTTCTGGTAGAGGATGTGATTTCGCTGAATTGTTTGAAACATTGGATGGCAAACCCATCGATTACGGATATTTTGTCACAACAGAAGGGGATAAAATAAGAAAAGCAACCGATAAAGATAATTATATCTTAGGTGTAACAAGTGCCTTCCCTGCTGTTTTAGGAGGTTCCGGTTATCAATGGAATAAGCGATGCCTGACGGATAAGTGGGGTCAGGTATTATATGAAGAAGTCACCATCCCAGCGGAAAAAGATGAGAACGGCAAAATTATTTCGCCTGAGCGAATTGAAAAAAGACACAAGCTAAATCCAGAATATGATCCCGATAAACAGTATATTCCAAGATCAGAAAGACCTGAATGGGTAGCTGTCGGATTAACTGGGCAATTATTAGTAAGAGACGATGGAACAAGTGAAGTGAATGGGTTTTGCAGACCTAACGCTGATGGAATTGCTACAACAGCTCAAAGTGGTTATAGAGTGTTAAAACGGACAGATGAAGATCAAATTTTAATTATTGTAGCAAATCTTGCATGTTGACGGAAACACGACTTGGAATACTTTCAATATTTTAATTCAGGACTGCTAAACGAGCTTACAGTCCTGAATTAATTTGATTTCAGCTTCTCGAAAAATTTACATAAAATCAACGAAGAAATATGATTGTTCTGAGTGGTTTGAAGAACGAATGCCCTCATTATATATACTAAATACTGATATGTAAAGCGTTATTTTCATGCTTAATTATGTAATTCTTTAAAATTATTTTCAATTTTCAGAAGTTTTTTGATTTTTTCATAAACATCCATATAAGGTTGTAACTAGATATGCATTTAGATTTTATATATAATTTATCTCACATCATGAAATAGCATATAAAAGACATAAAAAATCAAGATATCAAAAAGAATTAAGAAGTAATTTTAGTTTCGTATTTAATAAATAAATGGAGGAGATTAACGATATGAAAAAGTACTATATTGAATTGCCTTACATTGGAGTTTTAAAGGTTGAAGTTAACGCAGAAACAAAGGAAGAAGCTCTTGAGAAATTAGCTGAAGCAGATAAAGAAGAAATTTTTAAAGACAAAATTAATGGTATCTCATATATTGATGAAGATTGGAATTATCATGAACAAGTAACACAAGGTAATATTTCAAATGCAGTTCAGTATGATCTGTTTATAGAAGAAGTAGAGGAAGATAAGTAAGTGGTGTGGTGACCCGACTACGTCAGTTATGGTGAATTTACTCGCCTCTGGAATCGATCCTTAACAGAGCAAGGTGCTTCTGATAGAATGTCATCGTAGAATTAAACAATAAAAAGCGGTTGCTCGGTTTTTATTGTAAGTGCGGAGCATGAGTGCGGTCTATAGATCTTAAAAGTACATTATTAATTCTTTACCAATCTGACGCAGTTCTCTAATACGAGACGCGTCTTTATTTATGATTTGAACCATATGTTGAGTAACGAAGTTAAGGATATATGCTAAAATTAGAAAGAGATTGTGAAGGATGTGCTAAGCTTCTCTTCAAAGCTCAAGGGATTGAAAGGTACTTAACAAAAATGAAAAAGTTGGTGTCAATCATTGAAAAGGTGTTATATCAATGAAGTGGTATATCTCATGACGATCTGTCACTTTAAAAAATGATTTAATTATAAAGTGTAATAACAGAAGGGAGACAGTGATGAAGACCATCTTATCTACTAAACTTAATATCCCAAAAGCTAGGCGAGAGTTAGTTGTTCGAAATCGTTTAATACAGCATTTAAACGATGGGGTGCATCGAAAGCTGACTCTCATATCTGCTCATGCAGGTTTTGGGAAAACGACGTTAGTGAGCGAATGGCTTGCGAGCTGCAATTGTGCTGTAGCATGGCTGTCGTTAGAAGAGAGGGATAATAATTCTAATTCTTTTCTCGCTTACATCATTGCAGCACTACAGACGATTGAGGAAGATTTAGGCAAGGAGCTCTTGGGTTTACTCCAATCTCCCCAGCTCCCCAAAATGGAAGTTATCTTAACTTCTCTTCTCAATGAAATCACTTCAATTCCATATCACTTTATTCTTGTACTTGATGACTATCACACGATTCATACTCAACCTATAAACCATGCTCTGACATTCCTGTTAGAAAACATGCCTTCACAGATGCATTTGGTCATAACTACTCGTGAGGACCCTAAGTTTCCTTTGGCGCGTTTTCGTGCGCGGGATCAGTTGACAGAGGTACGGAACACAGACCTACGCTTTACAAGTTCTGAAGCTGCTAGCTTCCTTAATCAAGTAATGAATTTGAAGCTATCAAATAATGACATCGTTGACTTGGTAACTAAAACGGAAGGATGGATTACCGGTCTTCAATTAGCTGGAATTTCAATGAGCGGTCATGATGACCCCTCGAGCTTTATCAAAACATTTACAGGTAATCACACTTTCATTATAGATTATTTAGTTGAGGAAGTTCTTAAGCAACAGTCAGTATATGTCCAGGATTTTTTATTGCGAACATCGATTTTAGATCGTTTATGCGGCTCTTTGTGTGATGCTGTTATGGAAGACACAGCCCTTATAGGACAGCAAGCACTTGAGTTTCTAGAAAAATCGAACTTGTTTATTATTCCTTTGGATAATGAGCGACGCTGGTATCGGTACCATCATCTTTTTGCAGAATTGTTAAAACAAAAATTGCTGGAAGATCATTCTTCAGGGAACAAAAGAGTAGATATTGCACAATTACATATACGCGCAAGTATTTGGTATGAAAAAAACAACTATGAGATTGAAGCATTTCAACATGCAGCAGCAGCAGGTGATGTAGAACGAGCTGAACGTTTGTTATTAGGGAACGGGACTCCTCTTCACTTTCGGGGAGCAATAGTTCCTGTAATGAAATGGCTTAAATCATTATCAACAGAGATTATGGATGCTAACCCTACATTATGGGTTATGTATGCTTCAGTACTATCGATGTCCAGTCAGCTTAACGAGGTTGAACATAAATTACTCGCTGCTGAAGCGGCTTTGCAAGGACTTGAAATAAATATGAAAACTCGGAACCTTATTGGACATATTGCTGCCATACGAGCATTTTTGGCTACGATGCAAAATAAAGTAGACGTGATTGTTTCCGAATCCCTTATTGCACTAGAGAATTTAAGCCCCAACAACTTGGCGGTCAGAACGGCTACCACCTGGAAGCTAGGTATAGCCTATGAACGAAAGGGGGACTACACAAAAGCGAAACAATCTTATACAGAAGCTGTTTCTATATGCAATGCGTCTGGGAATAAAATCATTGGAATATTAGCTGCAACAGGGTTAGGAAAGATACAAGCAAGAGAAAATCTTCTGGATCAAGCTTTCAACACATACCGACAAGCTCTAAAAATGAAAGATGATACGCCATCTTCATATTCTTATAGAGCATACATAGGCTTAGCTCGTATTTATTACGAATGGAATCATTTAGATACTGCTATCGAACATATAGAGAAGAGTATACAACTAGCGAAGCAAATAGAAAATGTTGATCAAATGATTACAAGTAATCTTCTATACGTCCAAACATTGATTGCAAAAGGAGATAAGGATGGCGCATCAAATACCTTAAATGAAATAAAACAGTATGTTATTCAGCATAACTTAGAAGATCGAGTTTCAGAAGTCAGCGAGACAGAGGTAATCTTGCTATTAAATCAAGGGAAACTTCTTTCTGCACAAAAATTAGCAGAGACATACAAACTCCCACTTAGTCAGGTACGAGTATATCTTTCTCAAGGAGATATAGCTAAAGCTCTCAATGAGTTAAACGCTTTCTATCAAGAAGTAAAACAAAATGGAATACGGGAGAAAATGTTAAAAGTTATAATTTTAAAGGCCGTTATTTTTTATATAAAAGGTGAAACAGACAAATCGATACAATTACTAACAGATAGTCTATTAGAGGCAAAATCTGGTCGCTTTGTTCGTGCTTTCCTCGATGAAGGGAAGCATATGGAGAGGTTATTGATCAAAGCATATGCGAATAGGGTTATGCCAGAATATATAGAGCCCTTGCTAAAAGCATTTAAGCTTGAGAAACTTGACTGTGAAGAAGAAACAAATCTGACTCCTTCTTTACTCCTATTTGAACCTTTGAGCCAACGTGAGTTAGAGGTTTTACAGCTGATAGGACAGGGACTTTCAAACAAAGATATTAGTAAAAGACTTTTTATTGCCTTAGATACTGTTAAAGGACATAACAGAAGAATATTTGATAAACTCCAAGTTAGAAGACGCACCGAAGCTGTAGCCAAAGCGCGTGAGATGGGCTTGCTTTAAATCCAAAAAATGGAATTTCATCGAGTAAAAATGAGTTTCATGACCTTCAGCTCAATCCAGTTCGTATATAGGTAATTAAGCAGCTTTCACTTTCGTATTGAAAAACAACACTAAAGTGTCTATGGATTTATAAAAAATAGAAGTAAAATAGTTACAGTCTTAAACCACTGATATAAATCGGAGTAGAATAACTTAAGAAATAGAAAAAGCCTGTAATCGAATGATTAAAGTACTTCCCATTTAAGTCATACAGATTTTTCAGCATCAAAGGAAAGAAAGTATATGCTCTTGTCCTCTACATCATCGGAACGATACGGGGATTTAAGGGATCTGCTTGTTATATATCTTGAATGGCTATACAAAATCAAAGACTTTTTATAAGCTTTTTAAGGAGGAGAGGTAATGAAAGCCATTGTATACACTAAGTATGGTTCACCCAATGTTCTTCATATGGAAGAATTAGAAAAACCTACTCTAGGAGATAATGAAGTATTAATAAAAGTACATGCAAGAACAGTATCTTCAGGAGATGCAAGGATGCGAAATGGCAGCAGAAAAGCATTGCCTCTTTGGCCTATCTCAAAAATGGCTATAGGTTTAATAAAACCAAAACGAACTATACTTGGCATGGATTTTTCTGGAGAAATTGAATCAGTAGGAAAAGATGTAAAGAAATTCAAGAAAGGTGATCAAGTTTTTGGATTTTGTGGAAAAGGAACTTATGCCGAATATATAAGTTTACGTGAAAATGGACCAATAGCAATAAAACCGACCAATATCAACCATGAGGAAGCAGCCGCTATTCCTTTTGGGGCAGCTTCCTCATTATTTTTCCTTAGAAAAGGAAAAATTCAAAGCGGACAAAAAGTACTTATATATGGCGCTTCCGGGAGTCTAGGTACTTTTGCAATTCAGCTTGCCAAATACTTTGGGGCAGAGGTAACCGCGGTATGCAGTACTTCGAATTTAGAATTGGTAAGATCTCTAGGAGCTGATAAGGTCATTGATTACACAAAAGAGGATTTTACTAAAAACGGTGAAACCTATGACATTATATATGATACGGTTGATAAAACTTCATTTTCACGATGTAAACGCTCATTAAAACAAACAGGATTTTATGTTTTAGCTGTCATCCATTTCCCTCAGATTGTTCAGATTCTATGGACTTCGAAAATAGGTAACAAAAAAGTCGTAAGTGGGATAACACCAGACAGTGCTGAAGATTTAACTTTCTTAGGAGAGCTTGCAGAAACGGGTAAAATAAAGTCCGTCATTGATAGAAGCTATCCGCTAGAACAAATTGTAGCTGCCCACAAATATGTTGATAAAGGGCACAAAAAAGGTAACGTAGTCATAACAACATCATGATATGAATGTTCCCTTAAATATACGAGGAGGAAATAATGTGAAAGCGATAATATGTACAAAATACGGACCACCTGAAGTCCTTCAACATAATGAAGTGGAAAAACCCATTCCCAAAGACAATGAAGTTCTTGTTAAAATACACGCAACAGCTGTAACTGCAAGTGATTGTGTAATTCGGGGTTTTAAAATGCCTGGCAATCCTAGTTTTCCTAAAAAGCAAATAATGGAATTAATGATGAGGCTATTTCTAGGTATCTCAAAACCTAGAAATCCAATTATCGGATTGGTATTTTCCGGAGTCGTTGAATCAGCAGGCAAAGACATTAATCAATTTAAAAAAGGTAATCGGGTATATGGATTTACAGGTATTAGCCGTGGAACATATGCTGAGTTCAAATGTGTATCCGCGAAAGAAGTTGCTCAAGGTGAGTTGGCTATAATACCGGATAATATAAGCCATAATGAAGCTGCAGCAGTAGTATATGGTGGAGTTCTGGCAATACATTTTATGAAAGATGGGGATATTCAAAGTGGAAAAAAAGTGCTAATTTATGGAGCTTCGGGTGCAATAGGAACTGTAGCGTTACAGCTTTCAAAACACTTAGGTGCCGAAGTCACTGCGATTTGCAGCTCATCAAATATAGCATTGGTGAAATCTCTGGGGGCTGATAAAGTGATAGATTACACAAAAGATGATTCTATAAACCAATTAGAATGTTACGATTTTATCCTTGATGCTGTAGGAGAAAACAAAAGCTCGAAACTAAAAATTCAATGTAAAAAAGCAATTGGTGAGAATGGGAAATACGTGTCAGTTGATGATGGGTTTTTAAAGATACAGCCTCATTATCTTGTTAAACTCAATGAGCTAATTGAAGCAGGACATGTTAAGGCGGTCATAGACAGGGATTATCCCTTAGAAGAGATAGTTGAAGCCCATAAATACGTAGACAAAGGGCACAAAAAGGGAAATGTAGTAATAACTGTATAATATTCAGGTAATAAGAAAACCGTTTAAATTTAAGATACCTTCCGGATGAATTACTACATTAAATTTTCCCTAAGCGTGTGATTATTTAAGACCAAAAAAACCGTTTTCTTTTTCCCCCGAAAGGCGATGGTTTTTTCGGTATTGGTTCTTGAGGTTTGAAGTTAATGGTATCTGTAAATTCTCTAGTTGGTTGGTTTGAGCTTGAATCATCAATAGATACTGGAATATACAGTGTGTCTCCTTCATAAGTTTCTGCATTTGTAATATTGTTTTTATCCACAATGGATCTAATAGATACGCCATAGATTTGTGATATGCTTAACAAATCCTCACCTCTTTTGACAATATGAGTAAGCATTATTTCACCTCCTAGTCCTATAGGGATCAGCTCTGTTTATTATTTTATTTGATATCGTATGAATGGGATGTCATCCATGAGTGGACTTATGTCTAAGGTTATATAAAACTCCGCATTTGTCTGTATCAACGAGATGTTGCCAAGTGATACGATACATACATCCAGTCAAGAACTCATACAATGATTTAACCCCAACAAATTTTCAAGAGCAAAAGGCTCTAAAATCAAAAGAAAACGATGTAAAAACCTGTCACAAGAAATTAAATTTATAGACTCTACCTTTTTGGGGATTAATCCTAAATTAGGGAGTGATTCTAAATGGGTAATACTGAGTTAAGTCATCCTCTAGATTTAGAAGAGAGGATTTCAGTCATGATCGTCATGCAGCGCCCACTGCCTTTAAAGGAAGCTATAACAAAGAGGCTGAACGAAATAGAGTGTTCAGACTCCCTTGTTGAGAACCATATGAGTCATGAACAATTTTTTACACTTTGTAGGACTCCTTCTGAACATTTTGAAGAGGTAGAGAAGTTTGCTGAACGTTATGATCTTAAAGTAGAGAACAGAGACGCTTTGGCAGGAACAATGGAATTATCAGGGGAGGTCAAACATTTTAATGAAGTCTTCAAAATTAAACTGATGGCATATAAACCTCCCAATGAAAAATACCGAGGGTATAAGGGGGAATTACACATCCCAGAACCACTTTATCACCTCATTGAAACCGTTCTTGATTTAGATAACAGTGCGATTGTCAGATCCGATTCCCATACTCTGAAAGGAACCCAGAAGTGTAGCAAGGATATCAAAGGGATCACGGTTTTCACTGCTCCTGAAGTAGCTGAAATCTATAATTTCCCCAATATTTTATTTAATCAACAGACCATTGCTATCATTGAACTTGCAGGTGGATTTTTAGAGCAGGATATCGTAGATTATTTTAATCTGGTTAACCTTCCTGTACCAGAAATTACAGTTGTCAGTGTAGATGGCGCTCAAAATAACCCTGGTGTTTGTCCAAAGGCTGATATGGAGGTTACTTTAGATATTGAAACAGCTGGTGCTGCCTCTCCTGGAGCAAAAATTGTTGTGTACTTTGCACCTATGACACTAAGAGGTTTTTTGAATGCGCTGACTGCGGTTGTTAATGATAACGTTAATAATCCGTCTGTACTTTCAATGAGTATTGCCACTATTGAACTGCTTCTGCCACCTGGTTTCATAAGAGCATTTAACCAAAGACTGCAGGAGGCTGGTTCATTAGGTATTACGGCTTGTGCGTCATCAGGTGATAATGGTTCACAAGGTGTTCTTGATGGAAGCACGGACAAAGTCTTTAATGTTTGTTACCCAGCATCCAGTCCTTTTGCTCTGGGTGTTGGAGGAACTTCTCTCAGAGTGCAGAGATGTGAAAAAAATTGTAAGGAAGTTGTATGGAATAACATAAATAGAGGAATGCCTATCGCAACAGGTGGGGGCGTTAGTAACGTATTAATGCTACCAGCCTATCAATTTAATGCAGGGGTTCCCCTGTCAGCCAATCCCGACAGAATTCAGGGGAGAGGTGTTCCTGATGTAGCTGCAAATGCGGATCCTTCTACAGGCTATTTAATTATTGTAGATGGACAAATCTTAGTCAGAGGAGGAACTAGTGCATCAGCCCCTTTGTGGGCAGGTTTAATCGCCAACTTGAATCAAGCATTAGGACGTCGATTAGGATTTGTAAATCCCATTTTTTATCAATTATGTCCTGAGGATCTTGCTTTTAATGATATTACAATCGGAAACAATAATGTCATTATTGAAGGGGGACCATATGTTGCCAAACAAGGTTGGGATCCATGTACAGGATTAGGAAGCCCCAATGGCTTCAAGCTACTGGAAGCTCTTCAGAGGAGAGGTGATTGAATAAAATGTTAGGAATATATATTCTCATGTCTGAATGAGCTCAAAAGAGTCAGTTTAACCATAGGTGGATGCAGGTACCCAAGTCATATATGAGAAATAGACCGAATCCTTTGAAAAAAAGAATTCGGTCTATTTTCTGTATTGTCGTAATAAGTGACGAAGGAAACTTTGCCTTTATATATCAACCTATTCATTAATTAATATATTTATAACTTTGCATGGAATTATAATATAAACATTACAATAGTTGGTAAGGGCGGTGGGCAGATCCTCTGGAGGGGGTGATGCCATGACAATATACGAATCTATTTCTTTGATGATAACTTTCGGAATTCTGATTGTTGCGATGTTGTCTTTTAGCAAGAAGAAATAGACCGTCCTCCACCAAAGGTTGCGGTCTATTTCTTGGACTAACGCCTGCCGTTTTTAACGGCTATTGTATTAAATCGTAGGAGCCGTTGGTGTGTCGAGCACCTTCGGTTTCTTTATTAGAATATGAATCTGTTAAATATATTATACACTAATTTGTTCTCTAGAGGAAACAGATTTTATTAAATAGATGATGAACTTCGGATAATATAAGAAAATTAGCAATTGTATATCCCATAGAAGTTTTTGCATTTTTAGAATATGAAGATAGACTTGAAGAGTTTTCTATTTATGAATAGGAATGGATTTTATACTTTTTTCTTAGGTGGTAATGGATACATGAGAAGAGGTGAATAAGTTTCACAGAACAGGTTTACTTAATCATTTTGTAAAATGAGAGACCATCCTTAGGATGGTCTCATGGGTTAAAAAAAGATGGAAATGTAGTATATAGGTATTTTAACTTAGGATTTTAAATATATCAATCATTCTCTGAAGAGTCATATATTTCATTATCAATTCTTCTAATATTAGTAAAAATACCTCTTATTCTGTGGTTTCAATCATTTTCAAATCTTTTTAATTTTGACTTTCATTCATTTTATCTTCAATTGTTGACATTCTCTTGTTAATCCTTATAATAAAAATGTTTGGTTAGTAAGACTTATGAAAAACCTTGATTGGCTCTCATGCCTTTCGAGGTTTTTAAATTATATACATTTTAATAATAGTCCCATAAACGATCGTTTATGGGATGATCCAAGATTGATTCATAAACACTTTGTCACTTTTAGAGGTGATTTGCACTTATTTTAAGTGTTATTTTGCTTGAATATAAATATGAGATTATCATTTAATAAGTATCATCTCGTTTCTTGATCTATGATAAAATATTTATTGAATATTCAAAAAATATGAGGAGGGTTATCTTTTATGTTTAAAACTAGAATATTTTTCGTAACCTTAGGACTATCCGGAATCATAGGTTTATCAATGGCATTAGGTGCTTTTGCAGCAACGAATTTAACATAAATTAAAGCGAAGCTTATTTAAATGATAAAATCTCATTTCAAATCATAGGAGATCGATTTCAGGTAATCCCCGGGAAGCTATGGGAACCAAAGGATGAAAATGAAGAAAGAATTTATCCAATTACATATCAAGATACTACATACTTACCTGTTAGAGCGATAAGTGAAGTCTTTGATAAAAATATTCAATGGAATGAAGAAAATCAAATCATAACAATAGGAAATCTGCCACTTACAGAGGAAGCTAATAATTTTGCAAACAAATTCACATTAGAAATATCACAAGAAGATGTTATTGCTAAGTTTGGAAATAATTACGTGGAGTATGTGAGACTTTGGGATTGGTCAACATATTGGGTATATTATTTTAATGTAACAGAAGGATACGAGTTCAATGACGAAAAAGCACCTGAAGGACCAATTGAGGGACCAGTTTACTCTAGTAAATTAGATGCATTAAGGGATGAAACAATCGGAATGATTTTAATGATTCATTGGAAAATAGATGATTCAGTCGTTCAATCATATCGATTAGCATATAAAAATGATGTAGACGATAATTTATATTCTTACTATCTCGGTATTCCATCTCATTATATTGAAGATTTAAAAATTTTAATTGACAAAAGTGGATTCTAAATAAAAGAAAAAATTTTATTAAATTTTATAATACATAGCCCTGTTTCTTATTGAAAAAAATAGTTGCGATAGAAAGTTTGTTATTACCTAAGAACCCCATTGCTTTAGCTGTGGGAGTTTCAGGAATTTATCTCAATCATAATCCATTTATAGTATTATTTGATAATTTTAAAAAAATATGTAGATATTCATTTTATACAATGATAGAATCTTTTCGAAGTAATGATTCCAATAATTGCTACTTGGGGATAAGAAGTAATGGGTTTATTAAATCATTAATAATACTAATTTGTCATTACAATTTAACTAAAGAGGTGATTGTATGAAAGACATATCAATTAAAGGTGCAAGAGTGCATAATCTAAAGGGAATTGACGTGTCTATTCCTAAAAACAAGCTTATAGTTGCTACTGGTGTCAGTGGATCTGGTAAATCTAGCCTTGTGTTCGATATTATATTTGAGGAAGGACGCAGACAATACCTGCAATCTTTAGGTATACTTTCTGAAATTGACAAGGAGGACAAGTTCGACAGCATAACTGGCATAGGTCCTACAGTGGCTGTACAACAAAATATCATTCGTCAGAGTAATTCGCGTTCAACGGTAGGTTCGAAGACCAATATTTTGAATTTGCTTGGATTACTTTATGCAGGTGAAGGCCAAATATCCTGTTTTTCTTGTTCAACACCTGTAGATGATAATCTTACCTGTAAAACTTGTGGAAATATAGAGGAACGCTTGCAAGCAAAATATTTTTCATATAATGATCAAAATGGTATGTGCATAAAGTGTAAAGGTCATGGGATAACCTTTGAAATTAATATGGAAAAACTGATTCCAAACAAAAATACAACATTGGAACAAGTTTATGATGCTGTTGGTTTAACTCCAGGTTACAGGAAATTGCTATTCAAGAAGTTCAAGTATTATTTAAAAATGCCTTTCATACAAATACCAGTTGAAGTCCAAACAGAAATCCTTTATGGTCATCATGTCGATAGTAACAATGAAAAACGAAGCTATTGCTTGTCAAGACTTTTCAAAGGACGTCTTTACAGGAATGGAGAGGATCTTAACGGAATTTATGAAATGTCTGTTTGTACTGAATGCCATGGTTTTAGAATTGGAGAGGAATCACAAAGAGTCCTTCTAAATGGCAAACATATTGGTAAACTTGGAGTAATGACGATAAATGAATTAAGACAATTCCTCGACGAATTGTCAAAACAAGAGACTTTATCTACTTTTGGCAAAAATATTTTGGAAGACATACTTTTAAAAACCAACCATCTGATTAAATATCAATTGGGACATCTTTCTTTGTATCGGGAGATGCCAACACTCAGTGGCGGTGAAATACAAAGATTATTTCTCAATTCCCATCTTGAAACCAAAATGGATTCACTCATATATATACTTGATGAACCGACAGCAGGTTTGCATGAATCCGAAAAGAGTGAACTATTAAAATCAATTCATGAACTAAAAGAATTGGGTAACACTGTTATTGTAGTAGAACATGATATAAATATAATAAAAATGGCTGAACATATTATAGATATAGGACCAAAAGCTGGAGTCGAAGGCGGTCAGGTCATTTATCAGGGAGATTTAGAAGGACTATTACAATGCAAAGATTCAATAACCGGCATGTACCTTTCAGTTGAGAATTTCGCCTCTAATAGATCAATAAAACATTCTTTGGAAAATGAACCTACACATTACATTACTATCCGAAATGCCAAAACAAATAATCTCAAAAATGTCACAGTATCAATACCTTTAGGAGGTATTATAGGGGTAGCAGGAGTATCTGGAAGCGGCAAAAGCTCGCTTATTTCTGATACACTTATCCCTCTTCTGAAAAACTATTTCCGTGATCAAGGAAATAGTAGTAAAAATGACATTGAAGAAAGTAATATTAATGGAGATCACGAGATTGTAATGGTTAAAACCGTTGCAGAGAGATTGGAAGGAATGCAACACATCTCAGGATATACTGAAGTGTCTCAAGCACCTATTGGAAGGAATATGAACTCAAATTCTGTGACCTATATCGGGATTTGGGATAAAATACGTAAACTATTTGCCAATAAAATCGAAGCTGTGCAACAACAATTATCTGCAGGCCATTTTTCATTCAATTCCAAAGGAGCATGTATTGAGTGTGGTGGCAGTGGGGTAGAAACAATTTGGTTGGGCGGAAATTTAACTACAGAAGTTACTTGTAGAGAATGTCAAGGTAAAAGGTATAATAATGATGCTTTATCTGTTAAATATAACGATAAAAATATCTTTGAAGTTCTCGAAATGAATGTTTCAGAGGCTATTACATTCTTCCAAGAAGAAGCAGTGATTACAGCAAAATTAAAATTGCTAGATCGAATTGGAATGGGATATATAAAGCTAGGTCAACCAACCCCTACTTTTAGTGGCGGAGAAGCGCAAAGAATAAAACTTGCAAAGGAAATTGGTAAAAGACGAAAGGGCAATATTCTTTATGTGTTAGATGAACCTACTACTGGATTAAGTTTACATGACACAGCAAAACTAATTCAATTGTTAGATGAATTAGTAGAGAAAGGAAATTCTGTTATCGTCATTGAACATGATCCAGTTGTTCTTCATTCTTGCGATTGGATTGTTGAATTGGGTCCACATGGTGGAGCAAATGGTGGTGAGATTATAGCAGAAGGTTCACCACAAACGCTAAAGAATAATCTTAATTCTGTTACCGGGAGGTATCTGTAAATGAAAACTGCCACTAGAAACTACTGGCCAACCAAGGAATGGAAGACTATTGAACCTATATCTGTAGGAATCGAACCTAAAAAGCTTACAGAATTAGAGGAAAGGATAAAGTCTAGTTATAAAAATATCAATGGAATAGTAGTTGTAAGAAAAGGTTATGTAGCCTTTGAAAAGTACTATAACGGATACAGTCTTCTTGATACACACAACGTAGCGTCAGTTACAAAAAGTATTATATCTGCATTGATTGGCATCGCAATAGATTCAGAATATATAAAAAGTGTTGACCAAAAAGTATTAGACTTTTTTCCTGAGTATGTTACGAGTGGAGAAGATATTCCAAAAAGAGCAGTTACCATAAAACAACTTCTAACAATGACTGCACCTTTTGCTTTTTCTTGGAAAGGAAATCAAGGTGGAAAAGAACCGTTGGATCGAATGCGAAGACAACGAGATTGGGTAAAATATTCATTAGATTTAATGGGAGGAAAAGCTCAGTCGGGAGTGTTTCAATATAGTACCGCAGGAACTCATCTTCTTTCAGCTATTATAACCCGTATTACAGGAAAAAGTTCTCGTGAGTTTGCAAATGAACATTTATTCAAACCTATTGGAATGAAAGAAATTCCGGATCATGAGATCAAATCATATACTTTAGACAATGTATTTGGTAAAAATGTTACTGGGTGGATTAAAGATCCTAGCGGAAATTCGTCAGGAGG
Source organism: Chengkuizengella sp. SCS-71B (assembly GCF_040100845.1). Taxonomy (NCBI): domain Bacteria; kingdom Bacillati; phylum Bacillota; class Bacilli; order Caryophanales; family Paenibacillaceae; genus Chengkuizengella; species Chengkuizengella sp. SCS-71B. The sequence goes on from NZ_JAZHSH010000001.1 coordinate 800,514, forward strand.
GTTTGGATTGACTCTAACTCCCAGGGATATGGCACGATTTGGATTCTTATATTTAAATAGAGGTAATTGGAACAACAAACAAATGATTTCAGAAAAATGGATTGAAGAATCCACCACTATGCACTCAGAGACAATGATTGATAAAACGATGGCTAAATACGGATATCTATGGTGGCTTAGGGAAGAGGCCGGAAATTCCATGTCCCTGGCATTGGGAGATGGCGGAAATGTAATTTGCTGTAATCCTGAAAAAGATCTAGTTGTTGTAATTGCATCTAAAATCGTCAAAAACTCACCTGATAAATGGCCACTAATTAAGGAATATGTACTTCCAGCTCTTATCAATTAAGTATTTCTCAACCAAATGTGGAGGTGACGAGATGGGATTTTCAATAACATTTGCAATTATTATTTTAGTATTTTCTTTAATAATTGCTTACATGTTCAGTTATAGTAAATCAAAGAAAATAAAATATATTCATTTGGGGAATCACTACAATGATATCAATAGCCCCACTCGATAGGAATAACCCAACCACTCCTATGGATGGATACCTTTTGTTTTTTTGCACCATGAAATGCCCCTTTTTTCGCTAAAGAGTTTATAGTTGTTTTACTCACTGATAATTCTTGCGAAGCTTGGACAGCAGAGAGATATCCTTTGGGTGGTTTAATAGAGTTTAAATATTCGGTCACATATTCCCTTCGGATATAGCGAACATCATTGATGACTTCAACCTCAGTCAGGACATTCTTTGATATCAACTTACTTACCCAAGATACTCCAATGGATAAATATTCAGCTGTTTCATTCATTGAAAAAAATCCTTCAGGTGAAGAGAGTGACTGAAGATATTAATCTACTGATTTTGAAGGGATGATCCATGAATGACCACGTTTCTTTGCCCCTGAGAATGTGCCTCTTCTTATAAGTTTACCAACCCAAAGTTCAGTTAGATTAAGTTGTTTGGCAATTCCACTCGTAGTTAGATAACCATCTGGAATAGTTCTGGGATTATTGCAAAAAATCCCAATGGAACATGGAATGCAATGGAACATATATTGAGGGATTCTAATAAAAGCGCATGGCAGGATGACCCATGGATTTCAACAACTACTGATCTTGAGGTAGCAAGAGGGTTTGACCAAGGTAATGGAATTATTGCAATTGATCTGGATAAAGTATCAAGTGAAAAAGTTTATCAATTTGAAAATTATAGTATGGATGGTGATACAAATGAAAAAATAGCGTATCAAAGAGCTGTATGGTCAAGGGAAGTATCAATTTATCAATATATAGAAAGAGAGGCTATTATAGGATATGTTAAGTGAATCAAAAGAAGTAGAAATATTGAATATTGTTGAAGATTTACAAGAGCTATGTGTAGGCTTTCTACCAGATATAATGAATAGTAAAACAGTAAACGAAGATCTAGAAAAGCAACTTTATATGCATCTAACAAAGCTAAAAGAGTTAATACAAGATGAAAAGTACATTCCGAGGGAGATTTCTGGATTCTTATTTTCAATATATTTAATAATTGCTTCAGAAGCAGAACATCTTAAATCACCTATCGAAAATAGACCACTTTTTATGTTAGTTGCAAAATTACAAGTTTACTTACAGGATATTTTTGGGAAAAGTAAAATATAGGAGTGAAAGATTACATGACTATATATTTTTATAAAATAAACGAAACTTATGGGTGTTTTTCAAATTTTTCAAAACATGGATTCATGCTAGACAATAAGTATTGGGCTACAAGTGAACACTATTTTCAAGCATATAAATTTAAAGGAACGATTCATGAAGAGTTAGTTAGAAATGCAAAATCTCCTATGGATGCTGCTAACATCGGAAGGGATCGAAGTCTTCCACTTAGATCAGATTGGGATTTAGTGAAAGACGATGTTATGAGAAAAGCAGTACATGCTAAGTTTTCTGTCCATGAAGATATAAAGGAAATACTAATATCAACGGGTGATCAAGAAATTGTTGAAAAGACAACAAAAGATTATTATTGGGGCTGTGGTAGTGATGGAACTGGTAAAAATATGCTTGGTAAAATATTAATGGAAGTTAGAGATAAAATCTTAACTGAGATTTAAATGAACTTTGAATAAATCCACGATAATCTAATATTATTGTGGATTTATTTGTTGTTTTTATTGTTTATTAAGATTTAAATTGTAAGTAATTTGAATTCAAACGGAACTTGGTAAACGTCTAATCTTTTTAAATCGTTTGACTTAGTAATCGTTTATTTCATTCTCTTGTAACAAAAACGTTCTTTTTTGTTACATTCATACTGTCAATCTTAAGAACAGCTACAATCGTTGATATAACTGTAACTAAAATATGTAACAAAAAGATTTGTAACAATAGTTTAAATCTATCATTTTTGATACAATATTGTTAAAAGACTTGCGGTAATATGTCAATTGAAAAATAAAAGAATATGAAGTTGTTAAAGATCAATTTGCTTAAAAAAGACATCAAGAAACTAGACCAGAAATTAATGTAATTTATTGGAAGGTGGTAAAAGGTAGAGAAGGGTGAAAGCTATAGACAGATGTTGATTCTAACCCAATCTTCAATCTCTACATGGGTTATAAATTTTAATAGTCGTTCTTTTAACACGGTAGCACCAGGAAAATCATTGGAAACCGTAAAGGCATCAAGTTTGTTGCCTTCACCATCTAGAAAACACACTTTCATATCAAACGAACTAACATCTAAACCAACAAATAATCTCATGGGAGAGACCTCCTTTCGATTTAGAATCATTAGGCTATCTTGGACGTCTTGAGATATCTATAGTGTGTACGCCGACCAACAACCTCGTGTATAAGAGCTCTACCTGAATCGAAAGCCCCTAGAACTACTACATCTAGGTTCGAGGGTCAGGATGCTCAGCCTGCGAGTAGGGAGTCCCGCGCGTTCACTGAGAAACAGTCTTTCATTGTGGTAAATCCACAGGAGAGGGAAGAATTGCCCCAAATGATCCTATGATCATTATCTAGAAATATCTTAAGACGTCCAAGTTTTTTTTGGTCGCTCGAGAAATAAAAGAATAAAAATAAACAGGTTTTTATATTTGAAAATGAATCTGTTGTTTTACAAATAAATAAATAAAAATACTAATTTTTTAAAATATCAAGCTAAGTATATTTTGTATCTTTAGTGGTCATATACAAATAACTATATGATACAAAGGGGTTTATTCAAGCTTGCTTAATTTGAAAAAGCTCCCACATATCAAGTGGAAGCTAGGTGAAAAATGCTATATTTTTATAAGCTTGGATATTTACCAAATTTTTTTCTACAAATTGAAATTTAAAAATATACCATTTTAAATTTATCCTATTTATTTTTTTAGATCACAACGGATAACAGCATGTTGATTTATCCCAAACCAGTTATGCCTTGCTTTGTGTCTAATATATAGTTTCTTAATTTTATGACAATATCACTTGCCAATTACCTTTGAGGTCTCCCTCATACACTGTTAAAACCTTACTATTTTTTATAATCAATGCTATCTGATCTTCATAACTATATAAAACAAGTGCATCTGTTTCTATGTCTAAATATGGAACACCATAAGCCATAGTTTCAGCATATTGTTGTTCAGAAATCTCTCTGCTATGAGCCTGTGCGAGAGCGTGACTTGTTGCCACAAAATAAGTTTTTTCACCTTCAGTAATATCATTGTAAATTAATTTTATTACGTCTTCATTTAGCATAATATTAATTACCTCCTATTAAGGTTCCTACTAACAAGTATTAAAAAACATACCCATACTATTAAGTCATTGTTAGAGAACCAAATATTATTTTATATTTAGAGATCACAAGGGATATTTCGCATATTGGTCTATCCGAAGCCAACTATGCTATTTTTGTATCTCTATCTATAAAGGCTATTTAAGATATCAAAAAACAACCTTAACAATGTATATCCGACTTTATATCTACAAGTCTACGTGAATCAAAAAGGTAATTATTTATAAGGAATTTTTAAAGATACATGAAACTTTTACCTGTTAATCACGTACCTAGACTATTGGAAAAATAGAAGGGGAGTGCTATGAGGAAGTGGATAAATCTCAAAGAGGATGTGATATTGTATGAGGAGAAGAAAAGCCTTTATTCTGCCGTTTATTTTCACACTATTCATAATTGGATTATTATTATATTTAGATCTTCAAGATGAAACGTCTCTCCCTAGCGAAGAATGGAGCCGTTCGATGGCACTGCAAACACAAGAGGACTATATTAGTAAACCGTTTATACTCGAAGATGGAGATTTATATCATATTTATTCTCCTACAAAAAAAAGCGTGTCTCATCTAGTCGTAGATGAAAGTCTTGAGGTGCAGTCACATGTAAAGTTGCCTGTTATTGTTCCATCAAACTCTAATATGTGGGCAGTTGGAAATGAACTCATCTTTATCAAAAATAATACAATTCAAAAATATGACAGAGACTCAATTACCGAGTTAGGGCATGATGTTGAAGGGCTTGTCGCAAATCAAGATCAAGTTGTTTTTTGGAAAGAGCAAGAGTTACATGTACTAAACCCTACTACATTAGAGAACAAACAGATTTTCGAAACAACGCATCCTATTTATGATGTACTTATTGATGAAAGAACAAATTCTATACTAATACTTACGAGAGAAGATAACATTCATTTAGGTGTTACTTTTTTACTAAATAAAAACGATATGTTTGAAGTGAACAATTTATCTCCTATTACGATTAGTGACCGTGATGATATTACTAGTACATCGTTTGCAATACATAACAAAGAGATTGATATTCTAATTGGTACTACAGCTATTGAAGCAGGTGCGAGAACCTATCATACTTATCATACAGTTGCAAATGTAGATAACGCTTCAATAGAAACAAATACAACGAAACTAACTATTTATGAAGAAGGATCTAATAGAAAGATTGATGATGCCCAAAACCTAGTTATTACTAATAAAGAGGGCGTTCGGACAATTATTTTTTCTGCTAAAGGGAAATCTGGTAAACAACGTGAGAATGCTAACATTTATGAGGCATATAATGAGGATAATCAATGGTTAGCTAAAACAAGAAGTACATCTCGATATTTGTCTAAAAAAGCACAATGGTTAAATGGTGAATCTCTAATATGGATTGAGTTTACAGGTGGAGAATATGCGCTTTATGGAGCATCTATGAATGAAGAGGCTATTAACAATAGTATGGAAACGACAAAGGAAGATTGGCTTTTTGCAGCATCAACAACAATAACAGGGTTATTTACTAGTGGTTTTACAATATTTATCATTGGAATATGGATTGTACCACCCCTGGGATACCTATTTGTGGTATATATTATAAATAAAAGGATTTTTGATCAGGATGAAGTGAAATGGTTGAAAGTTACTACCATATTAACGTATTTAGTTGGACAAATAATTCTAAATCAATTTGTTTTGAATGATTTGATGAATTTACAAACACCTCTAGGTTTGTCCTTTTTTGGTAGTGGTATAGTGACGACTTTAGTCATTTTTACTCTTACATTTTTGGTGTACAGATTAGCAAGAAATAAAGAGTGGGGATTGTTTGGCAATATATCTTATTTTATAGGAATTAATCTATTACTCTCTTCATTGATCTATGAGTCTACTTTTATATAGGTTGTCAGTAGTGTAGCTTTTTAATTAGTTAAAAGTCGAACCATGAAAAAAATGAAAATAAAGTAAATCCACTTATCACTTCTATTAATAGAAATTAGAGAGGGAGAAAAATCTAATGATAACCAATGAACATAATGCACAAAATGTTTTTTCACCACCAAAACATATTATTTCAGCAGCGACTATTGTACTTAATGATAAAAGTGAGATTTTATTAGTTAAAGCCCCATGTAGGGGATGGGAAATGCCTGGGGGGCAAGTTGAAGAAGGAGAGTCATTGAAAGAAGCTGCAATAAGGGAAACTAAAGAAGAATCAGGAATAGATATTGATGTATTAAAATTTTGTGGGGTATTTCAGAATGTAAGCAGTTCAATATGCAATACATTGTTTTTAGCTAAACCAATTGGGGGAGAACTGACAACTTCTTCTGAAAGCTTGGAAGTAGGTTTTTTTCCTCTTGAGGAAGCTTTAGAGATGGTAACTTGGCAAAACTTTAGAGAAAGAATAGAATATTGTTTGAATGAAAATATGCAACCATTTTTAATAGAATTTTCAACTTGATTTTTGTGTTTTTCTGGTACACTTCTTAAAGAGGTGTGTCTTTCATTTAAGTGTCCTATAAGCGCATTTCTTGACAAAGAAGGCGTCTTTTTTTATGATTTGGACCATATTATTGAAGAACTTCTTGTACAACATTTACGAATTTGAAATAATTATAGCATTAATATGTAACTATGTTAGGAGACAAAAATTAGTGAGTGTAAAGATTCCTACATTAATTGGAGAATTAGTAAAACTAAGACCACTTAACTATAACACTGATCATATAGCTTGGTTCGATGTTGAACAAGACGAAATTATGCAAGAATGGGTAGGTAATTCAGTTCCAACATCGTATGATGAGGTGAAACAATATTTGTATGAGCTATACCCTAAACATTTTATGATTTGGATGATTGAAGAAAAAAAGAGTAATAAGGTAATTGGAATGATGCGAATTAGCCATCCTCAATATCATGAAGAAAAGTTAGTTGCAGGTGACTCACAAAGGCTACATTCCTACTATTGGCGGAAGGGATTTATGAAAGAATCTCGCGAGTTAATTTATGATTATGTGTTTAATGAATTAAAAGTAGATGTTTTATATGCAGATGTTTGGGAAGGGAATATTAATTCTAGTAAATCTTTAGAGTCTGTTGGATATCAATTAATAGACATAAAAAAAGAGTATTTTAAAAAGTATGATCGAATGCAAAACAAATTATACTACCAACTACAATTAGGTACTTTAATAATAAGAAATAAACAATAGAAATGGCTCTTCATGGAGGATACTATGAAAACTTTTATTTACATGGTGAGACATGGCGAATCACCGAAGACAGAAGAAAATGAAAGAACAAGAGGGTTAACTGATATAGGGAAAAGTAGAGATTAAAAGATTGTGGAATATCCGGTAATGGAGTATTCAGGAAATGCTTGAGAGGGGAATGTTTGTGAAAGTTCAAATAATTGGTGGTTCGGGAACTGGCAAAAGCACATTAGCAAAATACATCAGTGAAAAGGAAAATATCAAGTGGATCACTATTTTTGGAAAGATAGTTCTTTTTCGGAAAATAATCCAATTGAAAAACGAATTGAAATGTACCAAAAAGATATTAGTTCTAACGATTGTTATATAGCATCTGGTTCCATTTTTATGTGGTATCCTGAAGGTTTTTGTAACCGTGACCTTTTAGTTTTTCTTTCACTTGATGAAGAAGTCCGTATGAAACGTCTAATTAAAAGGGAAATCGAACGAAAAAATCTTAGTCAAATGTGGTTAGATGAAAATGGTAAGTATACAAATGACTTTTTAGAATGGTGTAAAACATACTGGTTAGAAGAAGATAAGGGTAAGGCAGGTACATATGCGGAACAATCCTATCAAATGACAATATCAAAGAGTCCTGTCATAAAGATCGACAGCTCTCGACCTCTCGATGAACTCTACGCTGAAATTATAAGCACTTTAAGTAAAGCGAAAAGTTAGCTGTTTAATAAGAGGGATTGTTGTTTTTTCCTTCTTCAGCAGTGCTTATCCGAAAAATTCTTGTAGTTAGTCATCCTAAAGCGATCTTTCTCAATCTGGCACGTTTCACAAATTCAATTACATGTAGTGAAAAAACTGCCTGGTTTAAAAATTATTATGGGTATAATTTTAATTTTTCAGCTTATATAATAGAAGGGGTAACAATACCTTCTTTAGGATAGCGTGAGAATCCGCTCTTATTTATGAATCGGAAGAATATGCCTACGAAAAAGAGGTGTTTTACACAGTTATGGAAATAATAAAAATAGGATTGCTGTTCGTAATATATATACTAATTTTCTCATTGTTTTTTAGTATATTACGGTATGTAGTTAACAAATATCTAAGTGATTTCTATCGAGAACTTTTTAAAAAAATCGGGAAACTTTTTAATTTTTTGAAAAAGACTTTTCGAGTTAAAGAATAATGTGATACGTCCATCTTACGGATCACTGATCTGGTAGCATTTTCTTTGATAACGAAGGATGAATTTGTATATCCGTTTTTGATTCTAGTTCCAAATACCATAGCATGGTGAGGAATTGTTAAACTATCAAAGCAGAATTTTTTGTATATTTTATGCTAATAAGATGTTTGTAAAGGGGGCAGGGAAAACAATGATTTATGTAATAAGACACGGTCAAACAGACTTAAACAAGAAAAGTAAAATGCAAGGGAGAATAGGGTTACCATTAAATGAAAATGGAGTAGGACAAGCAGAAGTATTAAGAGACAAACTTCAAAAAATAGAGTTTGATTTAGTATTTTCTTCTCCACAAGAGAGAGCAATCCAAACGGCAGAGATTGTGAGTGGGAAAGAAGTCTTAATAGATAATAGGATTGACGTTTTTGATTTAGGAGAGGCTGATGGATTAAATGTAAGTGAAGTCAAAATGGCTGGTCCTGTGCCTGATCCAAGTGTTTATAAAGGTGTAGAAGATAAAAATAGGTTTGCTGAAAGAGTATTTGCCTTTATGAGTGAACTAGAAAATACGTATGGAGAAAAAGAATTTAATATTCTTTTATGTGGTCATAGATGTACGACAGGTTGTATAGGAGCATATTTTGATGGAATTCCTAAGGATGATAACATTGTACAATATTCATCCGATAATGGAGATTATAAAATATTCAATTTTAAATAATTTAATGATGAGTATGGTACTACAAAAATATAGTACTATTTTTTTATTTAATGATGGTTAAATTATAGATAAGTTTTATACAAATAAAATTGAAATGATGGAAAACAAAATGCCAAACATATTATTACTGAAGGGAGTTTGCAAATGTTTAAATCATATTTGAAGTTATTTACTTTATATCTTTTATCAATATTATTACTAAGTCCCTTTTATTTCTTTCTATTTTTTGAATCATTTAAGGTTGGTATGACGGATGGCATGGAAAATTATTATATCCCATATTTATCTATTATTTTTACTGGTTTTTTTGCAATCACGGCTATACCACTTTTGATAAGCTTAAAGAAATTATCAGAAATTAGAAATAAAGAAAAATATATAGTTTATGTTGTAGCTGCACTGGGAATGTGTCTAATTAGTTTTGTTATTTTTAACATTCCAGATTAGCTGGTACCTGTTCTATTACATTAAACGACTATCAAAAGATGGGAGATATAGAATATTCTACACAAATCAAGGATGCTATAAATCAGTATTACAAAGTTAGTGATAATTATAATCGGTGATCACTATAGCACGTCAATATATGGTATTTATTTCTAATACTTCTTTTTTAGTTTGTCTGATTTTTCTTTTCGTTTCTCTACATTACTCCAACTTAAGTGTATAATAGAAAATTGTTACGGAACAGGTATGAGTATATTTGTAATTTGGCGACCGTAGAGGATGGAAACGTGTTATACAAAAAAAGTACGCACAATCCTTAATGAATACAGATGATTTTGAAGGTTATATCACATTAATAAATATAACTCAGGTAGCTGAACCCTTATCAGTAAAACATGGAGAAAAAGACATTTGTATTGTTGACAATGGTTATATGTGGCTTCAACAATTTCCTTTAAAAGAAAAGCATTCAGTTAAGACAATGTTTAATTCTAATGGAGAAATAGTTCAGTGGTACATAGTGACCAGGTCATAGATATATGTAATAGAAATGGAATAGAAAATGGTGTTCCTTGGATAGAAGATTTATTTATAGATATTGTGGTTTTACCATCAGGAGAAGTTGAACAACTCGATGAGGATGAACTTAAAGAGGCATATCAAAGTGGCTTTATTGATAAGCGTCTATTTGATACGGCTTGGAATGAAGCAAATAAAATAAATAAACTGATTCAAGATGATGATTTTAAATTGATCAAATTAGCGAAAAATCATAAACAAATCTTAGAGAAAGAACTCAGGTAGTTATATCGGAGGTATATAATGATAAATATTAATTTCACTCCTTTTCCAGATTTGAGCACAGAACGTCTGGAGCTTAGACAACTTGATATTACAGACAAATATGAAATTTTCGCACTTCGTTCTGATGAAAAGGTTTTGGAGTTTCAAGAAAGAGAAAAATTAAAATCTATTGACGAAGCTTCAAACTTTATCAGCAAGATAAAGAAAGGGATTTCCAACAATGAATGGGTTTTTTGGGCAATTACACAAAAAGTTGATAGTAAATTAGTTGGTGGGATATGCTTATGGAATATTTCTAAAGAATTTTCTAGAGCAGATATTGGATTTGAGTTATTCCCTAACTATCAAGGAAAGGGAATTATGCAAGAAGCAATAACAGCTGTTATTGAATATGGATTTAAAAATATGAAACTAAATTCGATTGTAGCTTTTACTCATATGAACAATTCTAAATCCATTACATTATTGAAAAGAAATAATTTCATTAAAGATGAAAGTTTTAATTCTCATCCGGAGGTAGTTTATTCATTAAAAAAATAATGAGCTGTTAAAGCGACTGTAATTACATTATAGATTTCAGATGTAATTGCTCCAATTGATATAAATTTACCTTCCACAATATAGAACATGTTTCTAATAAGAGAAGCGTCTTTCATAACGAGTTTGTCCAGATTGTGGAAGTTCTCTATAAAGTTTATTAGCTTTCTAGAAAATCTTAACGATATTGTACAATCTATTTTATTCTTTAGTTTGAAAAGGTATAGTCTGAGTCACCTTCATGGTTTTTATACGCGGGAAACGTTCATCTAAGTTGTTTTCAAGTATCCACTCATGATGCGTTTCTGCAATCATGGGGGTGTCATTAACTGAAATGCCTTCCCATTCAAAATCTACTGAGACTTTTAAGGTTTGATCGGTATTTTCTTGAACAGAGAAATTTTTTGGATAATGGGCACTATCTTTCACTTGATGCTCAATCGTTGCTAACCATTCTTTAAATTGATCAATATTTACAATCTTTGAAGTAGTACTTAAATCTAATTCGAACTGATTAGCTAATAGTTCATCAAATTTATCCCCATTGACGCTTGCGGTTTCCATTAAATATAACCAATAATGCATGAATGATTTTGCCCGATTTTCGGCATAAGCAGATGAAAATTGTGGGTTTTCAATGGTCCCTGTAGGTTCTAGCTTGACTTTGGTGAAGAGAGGAAGATCATTGTCTCTTAGCTTTAAGATAGTGGAATAGTGAATTGTATAACTATATCTACTTTTATCTGGACGTATGTTTTGATAAAGTATATCTGCTTCTAGTGAAAGGCAATTGTTATCCAAACGTTTAATTTCGGTTTGTTCAACATGATGAGCATTTTGCCATCCTTCATACATCATCAATCGTTCTTCTAATCCTTCTTTTCCTTTAGTAGTCCCTGCTTGAGATGAGATTTCTATATCATCTGCTAAAATATCTAATTGATTATTAATACGAGCTTTATTAAAAGGCACCTCATACACCTGGTACCAGCGATAATACTGTGTTAAAGCCAAATGATTGTCTTTTGTTTGAATAAATTGATCCATTAATCATAACTCCTTTTTAAAATTTTATTTTTTATTTGACAAAACGGAATGATTTGACACTTTTATTCTTTCCTTTATCGAGTTCTATTATTAAATTACTGTGTTAGTTTGACCTTTAGCATGTGTTGAGCTGCTTGTCCTTTCAATATTTTTTATTTTCTCATTAATTATAAAGTTTAGAGTTAACTCTAAGTCAAGTTAAATTGTATAGTCTCAGCTCTATAAATTGAAAAGTGTTCTTCTACAATGAATCTATTTGGTTATTTCAATATTTAATTTTTCTATTAAATCTTTAAAAGCAGGTCTTTCATTTCCATCTCTTCTTCATGGATCATTGAAATTAAATGACAATTAGAGGTTTTCTCATGAGATATCTTTGTAGCTGTGGAAAATCCAATTACCACTTCACCATTTCCATTTGTAATAATGGAACCAGTACGAGATAATCCTGTTACTATTGATAAATTACATGAGATTAAAGCAGATACTCTTTTTATTCAAGGGGATAAGGAATGGGAAGATCTTTCTCGAATCTCTGAACACTTCAAACAAGTACAATCAATTCGTTTTATCATCGTTGAAGGTGCAGATCATATGGTGACACTGACTCACCCTAAAACAATCGTCAATCACATTAATTTATTTTTACACAAAAGGGTATTAGAATAATGCCTCGCACACCTGAAACAAATGATCAAATTCGACGTGAAACCAGTGAGAAAATTTTAAAAGTTGCTATGGAACTTTTCATTCAAAACGGATATCATTCTACTTCCATTGATGAAATTGCTAATAAAGCGAAAATCTCCAAAGGGCTTCTCTACAACAAAAGAGAACCCAGTTGCACAAATTTCCTATATTATAGAGGGCTCTTTGGAAAACGTCAGTAGAAAGCCGAGGGTTTTTCGATTTTTTCTTAATCTACTGACACAGCCTAAACATGATAAGGTGTTGGCTAAATATTCTAATAAATTACAGTCTGAGTTTGATAAACAATTTGAAGTTCAAAGTGAGATGTTTGAAAAACTTGGTGTTTCTAACGCTAAAATGAAATCTGTCCATTTTTCATCCACTCTTCAAGGAATTATGTTAATGTACTCAACCTATCCCAACCTGTTTCCTTTGGATGAGATCAAAGATCAAGTAATTGAAGAGTTTTGTAGATAACATATCGCGCGTTACCTTGATAGAACATCTGAGTAACGTGATAACTTCAGAAAGTTGTTGGTTTATACACAGACTAAAATATGAATAAAAAAGAAGTAAGTATCTGTTCTAGGAGGATGGTCTAATGGATATTAATGCTTTCTTAGAAAAAGTAAAAACACATCTAAAACAAAAATACGAGTGCCATACAATAATACTATATGGGTCTTACAATACAGGGGATTATTCAGAAGATAGTGATATAGATATTATTTGCTTTACCGATAAATCAGATGACCAAAACGAAGTAGAGTTGTTTGAAGGAAAACAATTAGATGTCTGGATTTACAATACTAACAAAATGAGAAACCACACCCAATATTTAAGAGTTAATAAAGGAAAGATTTTGTTTAATGATAAAGGGTTGGCTGAAAGGTTTTTATCAGAGATAGAAAAAGTATTTAATGAAGGACCGAAAAAATTGTCAACAAAGGAAAAAGAGTTTTTAAAAACTTGGTTAAGAAAGATGAAACTAAGGTCAAATAATAATGATATTGAAGGCAATTATAGGTTTCATTGGATGCTTAAAGATAGCTTGGAAATCTATTTTGAACTTAAAGGACTTTGGTATTTAGGTCCAAAAAAGTCATTTAATTGGCTTTATAAAAACGATAAAGTTGCTTACAATCTTTTTAAAAACGCTTTTGAAAAAAATAAAAACACAAATGACATTGAACAATTATTAGAATACTTATATGAAATATAGATAAAGTATACTCTTACACAAACCTATCGTTTGGGGATGTTGTAGAGAAAGGGTGATTATTTGAACTGTATATTATCGATTCAAGGTGGTATGGCTGTAGGGAAAACCACTTTAGCTAAGAAGTTAGAAAATCAACTTAGTGATGTTTATGTGACATATGAAAATCCATATCCCATTATTAAATTAAGGGAGATAAAGCATTTAGATATAAACACTAAGGAAGGATTTATTGAAAATCAACGATTATTTATTGAAGCAGAAATGAATAGATTTAATAACTTACCAGATGGAAAAATAATATATGATAGGGGTCCAGAAGATATCGAATTTTACACGTTGTATTATCCAATAGCTAACGGTTACGATTGGGATATTGAAGCAGCATTAAAAGAAGAAATTTCTGAGCTACGTAAACTTCGTTCTGATATTATTTTGTATTTAGATGCTAATGAAGAAACTCTTCATAAAAGAAAACAAAATGATTTAATTAGAAAAAGGAATTCATTTAACCAGAACATTAAATTGTACAAATATGAAAAAGAATGGTACAAGAAGTTTAATACAATATTTGTAGATGTAAATCATAAAACACCTGAACAATTGGAAAAATGGGCATTAATGACGCTTCCAGAATTAATGATATAATTTTAAAGGTTTATCTACTAGGGAGGGATTAGATGGAATATAGAGGTGCATCAGCCTATAACGATGAACAATTTTTTAAGAACTATATAAAGAGAAGAAATCGTAAGGAAAGTCCAAACAATATTATTGAAAAGCCTGTATTGTTAGAGATGATTGGGAATATAGAAGGAAAAAAGGTATTAGATTTAGGTTGTGGGGAAGCTAAATTCGGGTTAGAACTTCTTCAAAGAGGATGTATCTCTTATGATGGAGTGGAAGGTTCGGAAAATATGGTCAGAGAAGCAATTAAAAATCTAAATGAAACAGGAGGGAAAGTATATCATTCTTTAATGGAAAATTGGCATTTTCAAGCAGATGAATATGATTTAGTGGTTTCAGGGCTAGCCCTACATTATTTAGCAGAAATAAAGGATGTTTTTCAAAATATTTATAAATCATTATTAATGGATGGAAGATTTATATTTAGCGTTCAACATCCTGTGTTAACTTCATCAATAAAAAGTGCAGCTGCCTCCTCCTCAAAAGAAGATTGGATTGTTGATGATTATTTTCATAGTGGTGAAAGAGTTGAACCGTGGATCGACAAAATGGTTGTTAAATATCATCGTACGATTGAAGAATATTATCAACTATTAAAACAGGCAGGTTTTAGTATTGAAGATATTAGAGAAGGTGCTCCAAGAGTTAAAGAATTCAGTAATGAAAGTGAATATAGACGAAGAATGAGAATTCCTCTCTTCTTAATGTTTTCTTGCAAAAAATAAGAAGATTGGAGTGAAAAGAACATGTATATAAGACTTGCTAAGTTAAAAGATCTGCAACATGTGTTGAATGTGTTAAATAAAGTTACGTTAGCTTTACAAAAGAAGGGAATCAACCAATGGGAATATCCTTGGGATGTTGATAATATTAAAAGCGAAATAAAGAATAACTATACATATGTATTAATTGATACAGAAATAATAGGTGCTTTTTGCATAAAAGAAATAGATTATTTAAGTGAATTAACACTTGAATCTAATAGTAAATATTTGTGTAAAATTGCCATTCTACCTGAATACCAGGGAAAGAATTTCGGTTCTAAAATAATAGAATATGCTTGTTCTAGTGCAAATGATGTAAATAAGACGATGTACTTAGATTGTTGGGCTGGAAATGAAAAATTAAAAAAATTTTATTTGAATCATGGTTTTGACTATCAAGGTGATTTTCCTGAAGAAGATTATTTTATTAGCATTTTTAAATTCAACTAATGCATTCTAAAAAGGAGAGAGATAATGAAGCGTATTGTTATAAATTAATTCGGCGGTCCTGAAGTACTTGAAATGATGGAGACAGATATACCCTCTTTGGGTCTACATGATGTACTGATTCGAGTTGAAAAAACTAGTGTTAATTTTGCAGATATCAAAAAAGAAAAGGGAATAAAGAGAAAGGGAAATTTCCTTTATCTATCGGACTAGATGCAGCTGGAACGGTTGAAGCTGTTGGTACTGATGTGGAACATATATCTATTGGTCAAAGGGTAATCGCATTTCCTTCCGACGGATCTTATTCAGAATATGTTGTTGCAAAAGATACATTAACTTTTGCTATACCTGATAATATAGATTTCACTTCAGCAGCAGCTTGTCCAACCGTTGCAATCTTATCTCATAAACTATTAAATGATATAGGAAGATTACAGAAAGGAGAAAGTGTACTCATTCATGCAGCAGCTGGCGGAGTAGGTACAACTGCAGTTCAATTAGCTAAGTTATTAGGGGCAAGTAAAGTTATCGGTACAGTAAGCCATCAAGATAAATTTGAAGTTGCAAGGGAAGCTGGCGTTGATGAAGTCATGTTATATGAAAACTTCCCAGAAAAAGTATTGGAATTAACAGCAGGTAGAGGTGTTGATATTGTTTTAGATTCTTTAGCAGGTAGAATATCTGAACTAAGTATGGATTGTTTAGATAAGTACGGAAGATTAGTTCACTTTGGAAATTCAAGCGGTGAAATTGGTAATTTCAAAACAAATGAGCTTCATACAAGCTGTCGTTCAGTTTTAGGTTTTAGTTTAGGTACAACTAGAATGGAAAGACCTGAACTATCTAATCAAGTTTTAAAATTTATTTCAAATAAACAATTGAAAATCAAAGTAGGAAAAGAATTTTCACTACATGAAGTTAGACAGGCTCATGAGTTTGTAGAGTCTAGAAAAAGTACTGGCAAGGTATTATTAAACGTAAAAGGCTAGCATTAAATAAGCTAATAGATTTTTCAATTATTTAGAAAGGGACTTGCTTGATTTTCCTTAAATATATTTTCTTAATTTATTAATATGTCTTAGTAAAGACGGGGTACAGTATAAGTAATGATTGGAATACAATGGCGAATAATGCAGCAAAATTGCTTGCATCAAATACAGTTATTAGCCATAGAGATTTAGATTCAAAAAATGTTATGTGGAATCAAGACAATCCAGTCCTAATTGATTGGGAATCAGCTGGCTATATAAACCCTATGCAAGATTTGATTGAAACAGCAATTTACTGGTCTGAAAATGAAATAGGAAGCATTGATAAAAAAAGAAATGCACAGATCATGAAGAACAGCAGATGGGGACTAATCAAGTAACAGGAACAATAAATGAAATTAGTCGTTATGCAGATTCAATTCCCAAATTAATAGATTGGCTAAATAATGAATTACGTTTGCAGATGTAAGATCAAGAGTATCCGTTATTCCGAAATATAAAGGAATGTTGGTGGTGTGATTATGAATTTGAAGAAAATACTAGAAAATGAATACAATATTAATGCAAAGGGTTTTAATTCACAAACAGGAGGATGGGCATCGCTTGCTTTTGAAGTGATTAGTAACAATAGAACATATTTTTTGAAGGCATATGAAAAAAGTAGGGCTTCAACACCTAAATGGACATCTTTAATTGATGAGTATATACCAATAATTAACTGGTTTAATAATAATACTGCTCTGAATGGTAAGATTATTAAACCCATTAAAACAATAAATGGAAATTATAAATGTGAAGATGATAAAGCAATTTATATTTTATTTGAATTTATTTATGGGACTACTATAGGTGATAAAAATCTCACAGAAGAACAGATTAAAAGTCTTGCAGAAATAATATCAGAACTTCATTCTTATGGAAAAGAAATACCTATTGCAACAGATAAAATAAGAGAGGATTTCAAATTACCGTTCTGTTTGAGCTTGAAAGAATTTTTTGAGAATGATATTACAATTGATTCTAGTGGTATAAGAGATAGTATTGGACCATTCTACCCCAAAATTTTGGAATTAATCCATGTAACAGAAAATTTAGCGAAGATACTACTCGAAATGAAATTGAAGTTTGTACTATGTCATACTGATCTTCATAATTGGAATTTTATGCAAACAGAAAATAATTTAATTCTTATTGATTGGGAAGGATTAAAACTAGCACCAGTTGAAGCTGACATGTTTTTCTTAGTTGACAAACCCTATTATGAAAAGTTTATTGATATCTATAAACATAGACATCAAGATTTTGAAATTAACGAAAAGGTTCTTCTTTTTTATAGATTGAGAAGAAAATTAGAAGATATATGGGAATGGATGGAACTGATTTACTTTGACAATCTTGATGATAATGAAAAACAAAATTCTTTACATTATTTGATGGAAGAATGTCATTCAATCCAACATATACCTAATTATTCGGCCTTAATAATTGACAGGGAAGGAAGATCGTGAACTCCTAAGAATTAATGTAAACTATTACTTTGTATATTAAGTAATAGTTTACGTTGATAAAATGCATGCACCTTCGCATAGGATTTATACTGTTCTAAAGTCTAGTTCTAACTTAGACTATAGATTAGGTATATGAAGAAGAATACTTCTACCATGCCCTATAGGTCTATTATTTGAAATGAACTTATCGTATTACAATCAACAGTTATAAACAGATTCGTGGGATCAATATCAAATTCAAGATTACTATCTGTACAAATTTGATTTAATGGAACACAACAATTTTCCCCTGGATCAATTGTACGTCCTTCATTTGGTTTTAGTAATTCTAACGTAATGCATTGATTGCACTTATCAACTTCTTTCACTTGAAAATATACGGTTATATAACATGGTTCAAGAGGGTCACTTGAAGAATTGAGAATATCTCCAAATGCATATAACAATGTATTGTCGGTTTTAGTTAAAATAATGACATCTCCAATATTTTTTAACGCATCACAAATACAATTTTTATTCCCTTTAGGCTTCTTTCTTTTTTTAACAGTCATGAAAAACACCTCCATCTTTTGTGATAGAATAGAATATGATTTTGAAGAAAAATCTGTATGGACGGGAATCATGAGTTTGTTTTAATTGTGCTATTGTCTTTTGAGACAAAGTATTTATAACGCTTGATTTCTGATTGTTTTTCTTGTAAAGATTACTTGAAAAATATTGATAGATTGGATGTAGTAGGTGGAGCAATTGTTTCATGCTCATTTCAAGGTTTGAACATTAAAAATGGTATATAAGGTAAGGAGAATTATTTTGCAATATTTTGTTGGGATTGTACCTCCAGATGAATATATAGAAAAGATAATTCGATTCCAAAGTAGATGGAAAAATAATTTGCTTGTCAATGTAGTGGAACCACATATAACTGTTAAAGCTCAAGGTGGTTTGACTGACGACATTAGGTGGATTTATAAATTACAACAGGTATGTAAAGGTTTTTCCTCATTTGAAGTATCTTTGGATGAACCAATGTTCTTTGGTGAAAGCGTATTGTTTTTGAGTATTAAATCAGAGAAAATAGTTGAATTACATCAGAAGATTGTTAATGCAATTTCTCCTGATAATGAATTAATAAAAAAATATATGGAATTGGACGACTATGTACCTCACTTAACATTGGGACAAACATTTTGGGGTCTATCCAGTGAAGAATTAAAAGATATGGGTAATTGTTCTAAACAAGAACTCAGTCCTTACCCTACATTTGAAATCAATTTTATAAGAATATATCAAGAAATAGAAACAAACAGGTATGTAAAATATTTAGATATTTCTCTAAAAACTAAGTGAGTATAGTTATAAACGATTCGTGTTAGTATAATTCTTATACGAGGTGAGATTAGTTGAATAGAGGTAAGCAGAGTTCGAGTACTAAATTAGATTTAAGAACCCCCTTATAATTTTTTTGAAATCTTTGAAACCAATAGCTTTTTTTGTAAAATACTATACTAATAAAAAAGCGGGATAAATAATAATTGTAATGAAATGTGAGAAACCATATGTGCTAAAACAACATATTCAAAACCTTTTTTCCAATAAAGATATCCAAATAACAAGCCACCAATTCCGTTTAGTAAAAAACATCTAAAAATTAAATTTGTCGTTAACTCTCCGAACAACATTTCAGTAGCAGGTAAATGACCAGCAGCAAACAAGGCAGCCGATATAACAATTGCAATCCAATAATACTTATTACTTAAATAACCTTTATTTCGTTTGAAAATCTTCTGGAAAATCCATATCAATAAAGACATAAAAAATAATCTTAGTAGTATTTCTTCAAAAACCCCCCCATATAAAACGCCTACCAATAATCCTAGAAAAGAAAATTCAGGAAAAACAAATAAATGATAGGAATAATGATATTTTAAAATCTATTTTTTCCATTTATCTACTCTTTCCTTGAATACTTCCTTTTTTTAGAAAATAGTGATTATGATCACTAAGGGACCATATAACAACTGGAATAAGCAGTAGTGAAAAGATGCCCCCGGCAAGTGAAAGTGCTGCATAACTGGAATGAGCTACAACTATGCCAGATAGAGCACCACCAGATGCTCCAGCCAAAGCGATTAATACATCAACAGTCCCTTGTATCTTTGCACGATTGGATGGATTAGTTGCATCAACGATGATAGTTGTTCCACTAATTAATCCAAAATTCCAACCAAGCCCAAGTAAAACGAGTGAAATTATAAGTACCAATAAGGAATCTACTGGTGCTACTGCAGCCAGAACACCAGAAGCAAGTAAAATACCGCCAGCAGCAATGACCATTGCATTTCTTCCGATCTTATCTACAAGGATACCCGTTACTAGCGATGGTAGGTACATTGCTCCTATGTGGAAGCCAATGATTAGTCCCACCGCTCTCAGACCATGACCATGATCCCCCATATGTACGGGTGTCATAGTCATAATGGATACCATAACGATTTGAGTTGAGACCATAATTGTTGCCCCTGCAAAAATTCCTCGCTTATTTAGTTTACTAGATCTTTTGACATTATGATGATCCCCATCAGTTTTTAACTCATCAATTGCTTTGGCAACTAAGAGAGGGTCTGGGCGAAGTAAAACTAGAAGTACCAAACCGGCAAGGGTGAAGGCAGCAGCTGCTAAAATGAACGGACCAGCTAGAGCTGGGACTCCAATTGATATTGCAAAACCTCCCATTACATCAACCAAGTTTGGACCTGCAACAGCGCCTAAGGTGGTTGAAACCATGGCAATACTGATTGCTGTTCCTCTTTGTGTGGAATTTGCTAGATCTGTACCAGCATAACGTGCTTGTAAGTTAGTAGCATTCCCAGCACCATAAATTAGTAGTGAAGCAAAAAGAAGAGCTATATTATTAGTTAATGCTGCAATCACCACTCCTATTGCACCGAGTCCACCAGTTAAGAATCCTGTGGCAAGTCCTGAACGACGACCAAAATGCTGGGAGATTCGTCCTACGAGCAATGCAGACGCAGCAGATCCCAAAGTAAACAAGGCAACTGGAACTCCTGCATAACTATTTGTACCTAACATGTCTTGTGCAAGAAGTGCTCCTACCGTTAGACCTGCTGCAAGTCCTGCACCCCCGAAAATTTGTGAAATGACAACTATAATCAAGGTCCGTCGATATAACTGTCGTTGTTTTTCTGGAGATTCAATGTATTTTTGCAACCACTTTGGTTGCTCATTATTATTCAACATTCAGATTACCTCATTTCCAATATTTAACTTTATATAAATGCAACAATGATATGACCTATTGTATACTAAATATAAACTTACAAGAAGAGACTTATTAAATTATTTAAAAGTGTTTTAATACATTTATACTCAAAAAGAATACAAAGGTTGGGAAGATGTTACTTCTCATCCTATTCGACTAAAAAAATGAGAGGGAATCAAAAAATAGCAAATGCTTTAATCAAAATTACAAGGTCGTTTTTATTGGTATGGGTTTCAAATTACTTCAGACAAAAGCTCCACAATAAGTGCTTTCTATAGGTTGAGTCACTAATTAGAAGTCCTGAAATGACGCCGTTGACATATGAAAGAATTGAAAACTAACTTATATTTGTACAATAAGCATAAATAAAACCACATGAAATCAAGGATTATAAATTTGATTTCATGTGGTTTATTCATTTTATAAATATTAATTAAATATGTGTATGTGTTTAATAGCTTAGCTGGTAATATCCAAAATAGTTTAAAATTAGTATATAATTTAGGAAGGATTTAATTAATTTTGTCAAAATAAGGGTAACTATTAAACAATAAAAATTGATAAGACAATTCGATTTGTTTAACAAGTATAACATTATATTCCCTATTCTGTTTATTACCATGGGAGGTAGAAAAAATGGATTTGAGGTATATTAAATATGTTTTTCCTAAAGAAAAATATTACAAAACTCCAGAAGAAAATTTAGAAGACGATTCAAAGTTGAATGTTCCTTCTCATCCTGAATCTTGGGAAATTAGGCTTAATAGTCATTGGACTTATTACTTTCCAACTAACATTAAATTACCCATTCAAGGTTGGAAGATTCATATTAGTTCAACAACATATGAAGCCCAACATACGTTAGATATCACTTCTTCCTTCCTTTTCGACCAATCTGTTCCTTTCAAATATGTTTCGAACTTAAGAGATTTATTGCTGAAAAATTCAAAGTATGGTGACAGAGGCAGCTCGGGTAAATTTATTACAATTTACCCCATAGATGAATCACAATTTCTATTCCTATTAGATCATCTTCACAAATTATTAAAAGATATTCCTAAAGGACCCTATATACTAAGTGATAAAAGATGGATCGATGGGAATGTATATTTTCGCTATGGAGCTTTTGAAGAAATGTATATTAAGGATGGTGCATCTAAGATTCTAGCTATAAAAACTCCATCTGGTGAATATATTCCTGACTCTCGAGGTACATCCTATGTAGTCCCGGATTTTATAGAAGAACCTGAAGCGATTAAAGATATGACGAAGGATCAAGAAAGAATGCAGTCAGTCAACTCAGAACTTAGTAAATACAATATCAAGTCAGCTTTACATTTTAGCAATGGTGGTGGTGTGTATTTAGCAGATCACATTCATTCTGGAGTACAAGTAGTTTTGAAAGAAGGGAGACCAGAGGCGGGTCTTGATGGTCATGGTAGGGATGCAATTGAACGTTTAAAACATGAGGCTGCGATTCTTGAACACCTTAAAGGGTTGGGGAATGTTGTGGAATATCGGGAATTATTCCAAGAATGGGAACATATATTTCTCGTTGAAGAGTATATCCCTGGAACTTCATTGAAAGATTGGCTGTCATCATTTTATCCTTTTTCTAGAAGTCAAGATGCAAAAGATTATTGTGAGATTGTGATTCCTATCTTAAAACAGCTAAAGAAAGCAGTGGAAGATGTTCATTCACGAGGTATTGGTATAGGGGACTTGCAACCATCTAACATAATGATTACTACGTCAAATCGTGTAAAGCTTATTGATTTTGAAGCTGCAAGTGATGACTTAGCTGATACGGAAAATTCAGGTTTGATGACTCCTGGTTTTACTGGTGCAGAAGATTCAACAAGAGAACAGATTGATTGGTTTGCACTTTTACGTATAACTAGATATGTGTTTGTTCCTATTGGACCCGTTCAAGATATGTCTGAGAGTATATTAAAGAAACACGACCAATGGATTATGAAACATTTTGGTGAAGAAGCGATCAAAATCATAGAAGATGTTGAGGCTGAATGTAGTAAACGATCTGTTAAACCATTGGTTAGCATCTTATCTTCACCTCTGAAATATTTGGATAAAGATGACTTGCCAGAAGTTATCTCAAAACTAAGAAAAGGGATTGTTCATGATCTCAGAGCAGGAATAAGGCTTTTACCTGGGGATATTCGTCAATTTGAATCATCTTCCGGACTCCTCAATGTCTTAACAGGCGGGTTTGGAGTAGTAATGGCTCTAGCTCGCACTGGTGCATTACCAAAGAAAGCTACGGAATGGGCTGTAAAGTTCAGTGATTTTAAATATATTGACCAATTGGACGATGGGCTTTTTACTGGAAAAGCTGGGATTGCTGGGGTTCTGTATGAAATAGGATTGGTAAATGAATCTAAGGCTGTATATCATTCAATTCAAAGTCAATTAGATTCTGAAGACATATCTCTTAAAACTGGGTTAGCTGGTATTGGACTCTCCTTATTATCTGCATCAACATTAAGTAGTTTTGAGGCATTTTTTGAAAAAGCAGTAGCTATTGGTTATCGGTTGGAATCCCTTCTTGAACGGGAGATTGAGATAAAATCGAATGAACTTGATGCAGTTCCATTTGGGCTTATTGAAGGGTGGTCGGGAGTATCGTTGTTTTTTAGTGCATTGTATAGGATCACTTGGGACGAGAACTGGTTGATGTTATCCATGCGTGCTATTGAAAAGGATACGAATCATTGTGTTCTAGAAGATACAGGGTTATACCAATTTAAAGAAGATTCACGTTTTGTTTCTCAACTTGATGGAGGAAGCGTGGGGATTGGTCTAGCGATGATTGAACTACGTCATCTACTAAGAAGTAAAAAGTGGGATGATGAACTCAGAGGAATAGGGATGTGTTCTATTCAAAGGTGTTTATACAGCCCAGGGCTATTTCGTGGATTGGCAGGACTTATCATAGGTGCTAATGCTGTGGATATGGAATTAGATTTACAAGATGACAAAGCTTATTTAACTAAGACATTAGAGACAATGAATCTTTATTTGCTTGGAGATGAGAATGAACTCTTTGTTCCTGGAGACTTCAATTACAGACTCTCTGGAGACATTTTTTCAGGAGCGTCGGGGATGCTGCTTGCCCTCAACGAAGTCAATTCTTATGGATTTACCTGGTTGCCACTACCAAATATTTCAAAGTTATTCTCTTCATATTGCAACACTGAGGGGAGTAACTCTGTATTGAAAGGAGGTGATTTTTTTGAATCAAGTATTAGTTCTTCAACAATTAGAAGCCAAGAAAGACAGTAAATTTTTTATGGTACCTAGTGAAACATACCCTGTAATTGACGGAGGAGATACTGTAATTAAAATTAGTTCTAAAAAATAACTAATGATGTAGTATATTTGTTTGTAGTAACCTCATGGATAAATCATCAATGGGGTTACTTTTTTATAGTTATTATTTATCTTTAATCCAAAGATTGTGAAAGTCATACATTCCTAAACTTCCGAATTTATACCCTTGAAGGTTACTTGAGTAAGCAGTTTCTTCTTTGAAGTGAAACTGGAAAAGGATGAGGTTTTCTTGGCGGAACCAATCTTCCATTTCACACCAAATAGAAAGACGTTCATTTGTCGTTTTCCCACTAATAAATCGATCCGTAAACCTATCCATTTGTTGATTCTCTTCAAGAGTGAACACTTGACGATATAAGCTGTTATTACCAAATGGTTCAATCAAATTAATTTCCGAATCACCAACTAATATTACATTTATCATAATAAGATGCGCTTGTTGGAAAAATTCCTTTTGGAGTGTCTTTTTAAGATCAAGAGGTTGGAGTTCTAAAGATACTCCAATTTGATTACAACGGGACTGAATCCAAAGTGCGTTCTCTCTCCATTGAAGAGAAGGAATAAACATCGTTAGGGTTTCACCAGAATATCCACTTTCTTTGAGTGCTTCCTGTGCTTCTGATAGTGTATAGGAAGGAAAAACTTTCTTTTTACTACGAGTATGTAAAAAGCTGTCTGCAGGCTGAACTTCCTTCATGGTTGTATCATTAATCATCGTGTTTCGATCAAGTGCAAGGCGAATTGCTCTTCTAAATGCTGGGTGTTGTTGTGGACCTGGTTTTTTTGTTTGAAAAATAATTAATTGTGTAATCGTTACATGCTGATTCACTGTTTTTTCTTGCACCTCCAAAGAATCTACATTTCTAGTGGTCATCTTGTAAGAAAACCTGCCTTGTAGCTCCTCTGGAAAACGGAAAATTTCTACTCGATCCAACCAAGCTCGTTCCTTAAAATAATGATCAAAAGCTTCCAATATTAACTTTTCTGTAGAGAATGAACGAACAAAAAAAGGTCCTGTACCCACGACTTGTTGTTTGAAATCGACATCATATGGAACGATGGAGGCTTTGTTAGAACTCAAGATGTTTGGGAAAAAAGGGAAAGGTTGTTTGAAATGGAAAATGACAGTATGGTCTCCTGATGATTCTACCTTGTTCAAATAGTGCCTCAGCCAATAGAAGACGCTGACAGAAGAGTCTAGTACACGTTGGAAAGTATAAATTACATCTTCTGATGTTAATAGTCTACCGTGGTGAAACCGAATTCCTTTACGCAGGTAAAAGATCCACTCCTTTTCGTTTGGGGTATCCCAACCGAGAGCAAGGTGTGGGTAAATTTGTTTTGTAGTTGAATCAATACGAAGCAATGTATCGTAAATTTGACCGGCAAAATGGTATTCGAATGCTGTAGAGACTTGGGCGGGATCTAAAGAAATGAGATTTCTGTACATGGGTATACGTAAGATGTGCTTTAATTCTTTTTCCCCTTCTGTTTGAAAACCAAACCATTCTTCTAGATATTGCCCTAAGAAACTATGAATTTGGGTAGGGATGGATAAAGAGTGGAGGAACTCCATTCCTTCTTTGAAATGATCTTGTGCTAGCTGTTCCGATACATACATCTTAATGCCATCAAACAGAGAAAGTTGAAAGTTAATACGGGATCTGTATCCTCGACCACGCCCTGGCTTCCATCGTATCCATCCTTGTTTTTTTAATCGATTTAAAACCCCTTTTGCATTTGGCTGACTACAACCGAGGATATCTATGATTTCACTCAGCGTAGTTTCAAACTCAACACCATTTTTTTGAGTTGCATAAGCTGAATTTAAGATAAGGTAATGTTCGATTAGTTTCATTATTGTTACCCCTCATAGAATATTAAAGTATATATCTTATAAGTTTATAAAAGGGATGAAAATCACGGGAATTTTCATCCTTTTTAGTCGTAGTAATTATTTATACAATTATATCAGTTGCAGGGAAAATTATAAATATAAACCTAACAGTTACAAATTTAAGTATGTTGAATGAGAGTTACAAGAACAATTAAGAAGAACTGACATGGAGGTCTTGCGATATGAAGAAGATTTTAAAGGTTTTATTTATTACATTAGTGATTTTTCAATTGAGCAGTATCCATTCATATGAATTTAAAACTATCGAGCTTACTAGCCAACAATGCTGTGGTTCAGGAGGAGGGGGAGGGTGATAATAATCCCCATCTTTAAAAATAAATATTAAAAATCTATTCGGACAGTGCGTGTCGATATTTAATCGATGCGCACTTTTCTGTGTACAGTTAAAAAGCATTGTACAAGTCACTTAAATTAACATATAATGATCTAAGAGATTGCAGTAGTTATGATATATAAAATTTAATATAAAAAAATGATAGGTGCCTATGAAAATTGTTTTATTAGGTTAAAAGGGAAGCTCGGTGTGAATCCGACACGGTCCCGCCACTGTAAATGAGGACGACCTCAGTATGCCACTGTTCTACTGAATGGGAAGGGGAGGAAGTCAGTGCTCATGAGTCAGGAGACCTGCCTATAATTTAGATGCGATAATCCTTCGAGGAAAAGGAAGCTGCAAATCGAAAGGTTTAGTATGCCCTTTATTCTACACGGATAAAGGGCTTTTATATATACACATACATAAAAAAGGGTGGAGAAAATGAAGAAGATATTAATGATTTTACTTGTGTTTGTATTAGCATTCAGCTTAGCTGCATGTGGTAACAACCCAAGCGAAGTAAGTGAAAAGACAGATCAAGAACATGGATCACAGAATGAAGCAGTAGAAAGTAATGATTCAACTCAAGAAGAAATTGAGAATATAGTTGCTGAAAATACAGAAAACAGTGAAACGATATATCCATTAACGGTTACAGATGCTGCAGGTAACGAAATTATCTTTGAACAAAAACCTATACGTATCGTATCCCTTGCACCGAGTGTAACAGAAATCTTATTTGCACTAGGATTAGATGAAAATATAGTAGGTGTTACTGAATTTGACGATTTCCCAGAAGAAGCCACAACAAAACCTAAAATTGGTGGTATTTTGGATGGAAATACAGAAGCGATTTTAGCAGCTGAGCCAGACCTTGTGATTGGAGGACTATCTTTAAATGAAGCGATTATTACAGGATTGGCTGAACTTGATATTCAAGTGTTTACAATTGAACCTAATTCTATTGATGAAGTGATAGATGACATTCAATTACTAGGTCTAGTTACAGGTGAAAATGATGCAGCTCAAACTGTAGTCACACAAATGGCTGATGAAAAACAACAAGTAGTAGAAGCTGTATCAGGGATTTCTGAAGCAGATAAAAAGAAAGTATATCTTGAGTTTTCAGAAGGCTGGACAGTGGGTAGTGGTGAGTTTATGAATGAATTAATTGAGTTATCAGGTGGAATTAATGTAGCAGCAGATCAATTAGGCTGGTTACAAATTAGTGAAGAAAAGATCATCGAAGATAATCCAGATGTTATCATTTATACGACAAAATATATGGATTTGAAACCTGTGATTACAGAGCGTAGCGGATGGAGTGAAATCGCAGCAATTAAAGAAGATAGTTTAATAGGGGTGAACGATGATTTAATTAGTCGTCCAGGACCTCGAATAACACAAGGTTTATTAGAAATTGCTAAAGGAATTTATCCAGAATTGGTGAAATAAATGAAACATAAATTAATAATATGGGGAGGAGCAGGTATACTGCTGCTTCTTCTTTCCATCGTGGTAAGTTTATCAATGGGTTCAGCACATATACCATTGTTACAGGTTTGGCGTATTTTGTTGCATCAACTTCCTTTTGTAGGACAGCATATCTCTGTGGATTGGCCAATATCATCAGAAAAAATAATATTAGAAGTAAGATTTCCTCGCATTACTCTCGGTATTCTTGTTGGTGCTTGTTTATCTTTAGCTGGTGCTGGTTTTCAAGGTGTATTAAGGAATCCACTTGCTGATCCTTTTACTTTAGGAGTAGCTACAGGAGCTTCAGTAGGAGCTGCATTTTTAATCTTGTTTGGCATTCAATTTTTATGGTTAGGTCAATGGACAGTGCCAATTGTTGCTTTTCTATCAGGAATACTAAGCTTGTTGTTTGTATTTAAATTAGCAGGTATACAGGGTAAGTTCCGTATAGAAACAGTGATCTTATCAGGTGTTGTTGTTCAGGCATTTTTGGGCTCCATTGTTTCTTTTATGATCACATTATCAGATGATGTAATTAATCGTATTGTATTTTGGTTAATGGGTAGTTTAGCATTGCGAGGTTGGGAATTTTCCATTATATTATTTCCTTATTTATTCATAGGATTAATTGTTCTGTTAGGATATGGTCGAGTGTTGAATCTATTTGCCTTAGGTGAACGACAAGCAGCACATCTTGGTGTGAACGTAGATCGTTCGAAGTGGATCGTGCTTATTTTCTCAACCTTAATCTCAGCTGCAGCCGTTTCTGTAGCAGGTGTAATAGGGTTTGTAGGTTTAATTGTTCCTCATTTAATTCGTTTATTAGTTGGTCCTGACTATCGACTGATTTTACCACTATCGGTTCTATTTGGAGCAATCTATGTATTGTGGGCAGATACGATTGCTAGAATGTTATTAAGTCCTCAAGAAATTCCACTAGGTGTGATTACTGCTTTTATTGGAGCTCCATTTTTTGCATATCTATTATCTAAAAATAAGAAAATGACCAATCATTCTTAAACGTTGAGACAACCTTTTTCTGTAATGACATTAACTTTTTGATGAAGAGGTAGAGAGATTTATGATCCAAGTACAACATGTAAGTAAAACATATGATAATAGGAATATCATTAAAGATATATCTTTTCGAGTTGAAAAAGGAGAGAGTTTTGGCATTATTGGACCAAATGGAAGTGGGAAATCTACCCTACTTAAGTTATGTTCAGGGATTGAAAAATCGAATAAAGGAACCATTCAAATAAATGGAAATGAGATGTATACTTATTCTAGAAAACATCTAGCCAAATGGATAGGGGTACTTCAGCAAGAAGCATTGCCTTTGGTGGGTTTTTCAGTTCGTGAAGTCGTAGAGATGGGGAGGTATCCCTATCAAAACTGGATGGGGACAGAGAAGCAAAATACTGAACAACTAGTTACAGATATCATGGAAAAGCTTGAAATTGAGCCCTTAAAAAATCGTACTTTAGAACAGCTTAGTGGTGGTGAAAGACAACGAGTAGCTTTAGGGAAGATAATGGCACAGCAACCTCGAATATTAATGTTAGATGAACCAACTACATATTTGGATATCGGCCATCAGGTACAGATGATGGACTACATACGTAACTGGCAGCTGCAAAATCAATTAACTGTAATTTCAGTGTTGCATGATCTGAATCTAGCGGCGATGTATTGTGATCGATTATTGCTTTTACACGAAGGAGAGATCGTTAAAGTAGGCACTCCTTCAGAAGTTTTAAAATCTGAGTTGATTTCACAGGTTTACGGTACAGAACCGATCATCTTTACCCATCCACAATTACATGTGCCCCAATTATTATTAAAGTCAAAATAAAACCAAAATTTTTTTGAATTAGCATAAAATAAATTAATTTAAGAGGTGAGTATAATGCAAGAACTTAATCAAATCATCCAAGAAATTAAACCATTAAATGAGGAAGAAATTTTAAAAACATTAAACCATCTAAATCAATTAACTAAACCTCCTGGAAGTTTGGGGAAACTAGAAGACTTGGCCAAACAACTGTCGGGTATTACAGAACAATTAATACCAGATTTAAGTAAAAAGGCAGTCATAGTGATGGCGGGAGATCATGGCGTTTGTGAAGAAGGAATTAGTGCATTTCCTCAAGAGGTTACACCTCAAATGGTTTACAATTTTTTAAATGGTGGCGCGGCGATTAATGTTTTGGCACGACAAGCAGGAGCAGAAGTTTTTTGTGTAGATATTGGTGTGAAAGAATCGCTACAGCATCCTGATCTTATTAGTAAAAAGGTAAAACCGAGTACGAATAATATGGCAAAGCAGTCAGCAATGAGTAAAGAAGAAGCTGTACAAGCTATATTAGTTGGTGTCCAAGTAGTGGAGGATTTAGTAGAAAAGGGTTATAGATTAATAGCAACTGGGGAAATGGGAATTGGAAATACGACTGCGAGCGCTGCTATTCTAGCTGCATTAACCGAGATTGGTATTGAACAAGCAGTAGGGAGAGGCACAGGCATTAACGATGAGCAGTGGAATCATAAACAAAGTGTAGTTAAGCAAGCACTTCAAATCAACCGACCTGATCAAAAGGATGCACTTGATGTGCTTACAAAAGTAGGAGGTTTAGAAATTGCTGGCTTGGTTGGAGTCATTTTAGGAGCGGCAAAATCTCGTATTCCTGTCATCATTGATGGGTTTATTTCATCATCTGCAGCATTGATTGCTTACAATTTATGTTCTATAACAGTACAATATATGATTTCTTCACACTTGTCTCAGGAGCAAGGTCACCAGTTCATGTTGCAAGAGATGGGTTTGACACCGATGTTGCATTTGGATATGAGATTAGGAGAAGGAACGGGCGCTGCTTTATGTTTTCAGTTAGTGGATGCAGCATTAAATATAATGTCTGAAATGGCAACTTTTCAAAGTGCTGGAGTATCTGGTGCAAATGAAGAAACGACCAATCCATGATTATACTAGTTACAGGTGGGGCAAGAAGTGGTAAGAGCTCTTTTGCAGAAAAATATTCAGCTACGATAGCAAATCATGGAGTGTATATAGCAACCTCCCAAATTTATGACGAAGAGATGAGTAATAGAATTGAATTACATAAAACTAGGCGAGAACAAACTGATTTTTCTTGGGAAACGATAGAAGAACCTTATGACATAGATCAATGCTTAGAAACAATGAACAAAAGTGATTCTAAAAAATTTGTACTTGTAGATTGTTTAACCCTTTGGTTATCTAATTGGTTGTTATGCTTTGAAGATCAACTAAAACAAAATCACTCAGGAAAAGCTAAAGAAGCAGCAAAAGTGGAATTACAGCAGAAAGTAATTCGAAAAATGGAGATGTTAATCACATCGTTAAAGCAATTTAATGGAGATGTCATTTTAGTTACAAACGAAGTAGGAGATGGGATTGTTCCTGAATATCCTTTAGGTCGTTTATATAGAGATCTTGCTGGAGTAATGAATCAAAAAATAGCAGAAATTTGTGATCAAGTATTTTTGGTAACAGTCGGGATTCCAATAGAATTAAAAAGTAGACAGTTCTTATATTGATTTTTTAAAAGGAGTATGAATAGCGTGTTGTTTTATTCAATAGAAGAAATCCTTTGGATGTTAGCTGCGGCTATGATGGTTGATTGGATCATCGGTGATCCAAAGTGGTTACCTCATCCAGTGATTTTAATAGGGCAAATGATTAAAACAATCGAGAATCGTTGGTACGGGAAAAGTAAAAGTTTAGGTATTTGGTTGATTGTTGTTGTATTGTTACTGACTACTATTTCAACCTCCATCATCACCTTTGGACTTCAGTTTATCCACCCTTGGTTAGGTTATATTGCAAATGTTTGGCTGATCGCTGCAACCATTGCTATAAAGGGGTTAAAGGAAGCAGCACTGTTAGTATATACTCCTTTAAAGCATGGGGATTTATCAGATGCGAAAAAATATGTAGGGTACATCGTAGGTAGAGATACAGATCATTTATCTGAAGAAGAAATCACAAGAGCTACTGTTGAAACCGTCTCTGAAAACATTGTAGATGCTGTGATTTCCCCTTTATTTTATGCTTTAATGGGTGCCGCTCCCCTAGCGATGTTGTATCGTGCAACTAACACACTAGATTCAATGGTAGGTTATAAAAATGATAAATATGAACATTATGGTTGGGCTTCTGCGCGATTTGATGATCTTTTAAATTGGATACCTGCTAGATTTACAGGTTTTCTTATCGTAGTGGTATCCTTATTTAATAAAAATTTCAATAGTCTAAGGGCATGGAAAGCAATTCAACAGTTTGCACATCAACATCCAAGTCCTAACAGTGGTATCCCCGAATCTGCTGTAGCAGGAGCTCTGGGGATTCAATTAGGAGGTAGGAATATGTACGAGGGAATCGTAAGTGAACGAGCAAGAATGGGAGTAGCTTTACGTGATCTGAATCGTAATGATATTTTACATTCCATACATATTCTTAACGGAGTGAGTGTATTATGTGCAGGGGGGATCTTGTGCGGATTATTGTTCAATTATTTATAAGCTGGTTTCAAGCTTTTATATGTGCTCTACAATTTTTAACTAGATTCCCGATTCCTATAAATGTTCCTTACGAACGCAATATCATTCAAAAAAGTGTTGTTTTTTATCCCTTTGCTGGATTTATTATTGGGTTGCTTTTGTGGTTTATATCTTATGTTGTTCCTAGTGTATTACCTTCTGCTCCTTCAGCAGTATTGATATGTATAATTTGGTTGGTCAGTTCTGGTGGACTACATATGGATGGTTTAATGGATACAGCGGATGGCATATTAAGTTATCGTTCAAAGAATAAAATGTTGGAGATCATGAAAGATAGTCGAGTTGGAGCCATGGGTGTAATTGTTTGTGTATGTTATCTTATTTTCAAAATGACACTTCTATTTTCTTTATTAGAAAATGAACAACACACCTCTATATTAAGTTATATTTTATTCATCCCGATTTGGAGCCGTTTGATGATGGTTCTAGCTGCAAAATGGTATCCATATGCTAGACAAGAAAAAGGTTTTGGCACTGATGTGAGCCGTATTCCTTTTGTTTATGCTGTTTTATCTATGATCAACGCTCTGGTTATTTCTCTCATAATGTACAACTTCCTACCTATACATGATTCTTGGACAGAAGTCCTCATATTGATAATAGTACTGATTTTAATATCTACAATCACGATGTGGGTTATATCTCATGCATTGTACCAAAAGTTAGGTGGATTAACAGGAGATACATACGGGGCGATCAATGAATTGGTTGAAGTAGTACTTTTAATGAGTCTTGTGATTTACGCAGAAAAACTAATGTAATAGAAGAAGATTGAAATAAAATCTGCTACAGAGATAAGGATTGTCGCAGGACATAAAGAGGAGGAGAAATGATGTTGGAACAATACGGACATGGCGGGGATTTAGTTACGGCAGCAGAAACTTATGGATATGCAAAAGAACAATTTATTGATTTTAGTTCTAACATGAATCCTTGGGGGTGTCCGACTTCTGTAGAAAGCATTTTAACAGAAACTTGGAAGGAGCTTGTTCATTATCCTGACCCTGCAGTAAGAAAGCTTCGTCAAACGATCTCAGATTTCTATGATGTCCCTGTAGAAAGTATATTAGTAGGGAACGGAGCGGCAGAGCTGATAGATTTAACGATTCGTGCCATCGTTCCAAAAGTAACCGCTTTGGCAAGACCATGCTTTTCTGAGTATGAGGAAGCGATTTCAAAGATAAATAGGGAAACGTTTGATATTTATTTAAAAGAAAATAATGAATTTGAACTGCAAGAATCTGATATTCAATATGCAGCAAATTATTGTGATCTTTTCTTTTTAGGACATCCAAACAATCCAACAGGGAGATTAATTTCTCAGTCTGTTTTACAACTTTTATTAAATTTGAATCACCCGATTGTGTTAGATGAGGCTTTTATTGATTTTGTACCAGAAGAAAAACAAGTCAGTTTAATGAACCAAGCTTATCAAAGTAATAACCTCTTTGTCATTCGCTCCATGACCAAATTTTTTGCCGTTCCAGGAATACGTTTAGGGTTCATGATTGCACATCCAGAGTGGATTGAGAAAATCAAATCCTTACAAGTTCAGTGGAGTGTGAATACATTGGCACAATCTATTGGTATTTCTGTATTGCAAGATCATCCTTATATAGAAAAAACAAAAAACTGGCTTCTTCAAGAGAGATTATGGTTTACTAATCAATTATCTGGTTTAGATATAAAAGTTTATCCAAGTGATACGAATTACTTGTTAATACAACTCCCCCCTTTAAACGATGTGAAACAGTTACAGGAAAAATTAGCTCACAGAGGGGTTTTGGTTCGGGACGCATCTTTATTTAAAGGGCTAAATTCTACTTTTTGTAGAATCGCTATTCGTTTACGAGAACACAATGAGAGGTTTATATCTGAGATCAAGCAGGTGTTATTATGAAAAAATTAGCAAATACGATCATGCTTCAGGGAACAGCGTCAGATGTAGGGAAAAGTATAATCACAACTGCCTTATGTCGGATCTTTTATCAAGATGGGAACAAGGTGGCACCTTATAAATCGCAAAATATGTCTCTAAATTCTTATGTAACCCTAGATGGGAAAGAAATAGGTCGTGCACAAGGAATGCAGGCTGATGCATGTTACACAGTAGCTACGACAGACATGAATCCGATTTTGTTAAAACCTAAACAAGATATGGTGTCACAGGTTGTTGTTCATGGCAAACCTTATAAGGATTTAGATGCAAGAAGTTATCGAGAACAATATTTACATACTGCTGAAGGTATTGTGAAAGATTCTTTGCATAGATTACGTGAAAAATATGATTTGATAACGATTGAAGGGGCAGGTAGTCCTGCTGAGGTGAACTTAAAAGATCGAGATATCGTAAATATGAGATTAGCTAAGTGGGCAGATGCCCCAGTTATTCTTGTAGCAGATATTGACCGTGGGGGAGTTTTTGCATCCATAGTCGGTACATTGGAGATCTTAACGCCTGAGGAAAGAAATAGAGTGAGCGGATTTATCATTAATAAATTCCGTGGAGATATTTCACTTTTGCAATCTGGAATTGATTGGTTAGAAAATAAAACTAATAAACCTGTACTAGGTGTTATTCCATATCTTCATCATCTAGGTCTTGAAGACGAAGATGGTGCTTCATTGGATAT
The DNA here is from genome assembly GCF_040100845.1 of Chengkuizengella sp. SCS-71B. Taxonomy (NCBI): domain Bacteria; kingdom Bacillati; phylum Bacillota; class Bacilli; order Caryophanales; family Paenibacillaceae; genus Chengkuizengella; species Chengkuizengella sp. SCS-71B. The sequence goes on from NZ_JAZHSH010000001.1 coordinate 836,125, forward strand.
GAAAATAAAATCTACCCAAAAACTAGAAGACCAGCTTGATGTTGTTGTCATCAAATTGCCTAGAATCTCTAATTTCACAGATTTTGATCCATTACTTGAAGAATCAGACGTTCATTTAAGGTATATAGAACATTTAGATGACTGGGGTACTCCAGATCTAGTGATTATTCCGGGCAGCAAAAACACTTTACAGGATTTACTATATCTACGTGAAACAGGAATAGAGGAAAAACTGACCGAATATGTAAAACAAGGTGGTTTTTTATTAGGTATCTGTGCAGGATATCAAATGATGGGAGAAAAATTATTAGATCCGCATCACTTTGAATCAGATGTCTCAGAATTGAATGGTATGGGTTTATTTCCCACTGAAACAACATTTATTCAAAATAAACGAACGGAAAGAGTGGAAGGGACTACCCTATTACATTTTAACGATCAGATTCATTTTAAACATTCAGATCCTATTAAAATTGAAGGATACGAAATCCATATGGGGACCACACTATTTTTACAACCTGTTCAGCATGCTTTCCAAATTCGTCTAGCTGGTAATTATGAGCATTCATTTCATAATGATGGTGTTGTATCAGACAATGGCAAGGTGATCGGCACCTACATTCATGGCATATTAGATAATGATGTTTTTCGTAGAAATTGGTTAAACAATGTAAGGATTCATAAAGGCTGGACTGAATTAAAAGAAACGATTTCTTACAAAAATAAACGGGAAGAAGCTTTTGATCGACTTGCAGATCATGTTAGACTTTATTTAAATATGGAAAAGGTTTATCAAATTATTGAGGAGGGGATCAAATGAACATTTATACAAGAACAGGTGATGAAGGGAAAACAAGTGTCATTGGCGGCAGAGTAGACAAGGATAATATTAGAGTAGAAGCTTATGGAACAGTGGATGAGTTGAACTGCTTTGTGGGCAGTGCGATTAGTTTAATGAAGGAAGAAAAATATCCAGACATGATACCTCATCTGCTACAAATACAGCATGAATTGTTTGACTGTGCTTCTGATTTAGCTATTTACAAACCCGGTATTCGTGAGTTTAAAGTGAAAAAAGAGATGGTGGATCAGTTGGAAAAGTGGATTGATCTGTACGATGAAGAAACTGAGGATATTAAAAGATTTATTCTCCCTGGGGGAAGTCAAGTTTCATCTTCATTGCATGTATGCCGCACCGTATGTCGTAGAGCAGAACGTCGTGTAGTAACGTTAGCAAAAGAACAAGAGATTAATCATGAAGTACGCAAATATTTAAATCGGCTTTCAGATTTGTTTTTTACGGTTGCAAGAACAGCTAATGTTCGTGAAGATTTATCTGATGTAGAATATATTCGCAGCGCAGAGGTGTTCCGTAAGAGAAAATGAATTATTATAAACCGATTGCATATATCGTTCAACCTGATGAACATGGTTGGATCTTAAAAAGTGTGTTAAGAGAAAAGCTGAACATTTCACGCAGATTATTGTCACGCATCAAACTTACTGAAAAAGGTGTGACGGTGAATGGAAAAAGGGAATTCATAAACATAAGAGTAAATACTGGAGACCTTATAGAAATACATTTGGAACAGGAAACATCCCAATATATAGAACCACAGAACATTCCTTTAAACATAATATATGAGGATGACTTTTTATTAATTTTAAATAAACAAGCAGGAATCATTGTACACCCAACACATGGACATAAAGCAAATACATTGGCAAACGGAGTAGTTTATCACTGGATGCAAAAGAATGAGAATTATCGCTTTAGACCGATTCATAGGTTGGATGAAGAGACTTCAGGTGTACTCGCTATCGCGAAAAATCCATATGTACACCAGCAAATCTCTGAACAAATGATTCATAATCAGGTGAAAAAAGAGTATGTTGCCATAGTAAGTGGTCATTTACCTGACTTAAAAGGCACAGTTAATGCCCCTATCGATAGAGATTCTGAACAGCCGCATCTTAGAATTGTGACAGATCATGGCTATCCAGCTGTTACTTATTATAAGGTGGAAGAAGAGTATGAATCAGCTTCTATGGTTCGATTATGGTTGGAAACGGGGCGTACGCACCAGATTAGAGTGCATATGAAACATCTAGGCTGTCCTTTAGTAGGAGATAAAATGTATGGGGAAGGAAACGAAGGATCTAAAATGGATCGACAAGCTTTACATGCTGCAAAACTAGCATTTTACCATCCAAATACCAGGAAGTATGTAGAATTTACTGCATCACTGCCAAAAGATATGAAGAGTGAGATAGAGCATTTGAAGCTATAAACATCAATTGTTTATCATGTGGAATCCATCCTTCTTTTCTCAACCGTAGTTCAAAAAGGAGCAAAAAATGAAGTTAATTGAACATTATCTAATTCTATATACAGCCCATAAAAATCAAAAAAATGGCGTTAATATCGAAACAACAATGAGTGAAATTATGGATATTCTTAGTTGTGGTCGGGCAAATGCAAGGGGGGTACTCAGCCAATTAAAAGAACAAGGCTGGATACAGTGGAATCCAGGACGTGGACGAGGTAACAGATCTACTATCAATTTTCAACTTTCTTTGGTGGATGGAATCAAGAGATATGCATCCGGACAATTAGTACACGATTTCAAAGGAGGGATGGAATTTCTCCACTCGTTATCCATTCCTACACAAATTCACAGTATTTTAGGAGAGTATCTTAAAGAATGGTTTGGTTTACAAACCGAGGGGGAGAAAGAGGCTGAGCACATATTACGTCTTCCTATTCATAGAGATCTCATTTCGTTAGATCCAGCGCGAGTTTTTACAGCATTTGAATACCATTTTGTAGGTCAGGTTTATGATACTCTGCTTCGTGTTGATTTCAATACAAAACAAATACATCCTCATCTTGCTCTAGGCTGGGATACTTCAGATGATCAGGAGTGGACTTTTTATTTGCGTAAAGGTGCTCGTTTTCATCATGGCAGGTCCTTAACAGCAGAAGATGTGGTGTATACATTTCAACGTCTTCTTGATTCTAAAACAAGTTTCTTCTATTGGCTTGGTCGCTATGTGAACAAGATTGAATCATCAGGAGAAGATACCGTGATTTTTTATTTCAATCGACCCTTTCCTTTTTTTCCAAATATTTTATGCTCGCATCACGCTTCTATCGTTCCATACGATGTGGATATGCAACAACAAATTATTGGAACTGGCCCTTTTTTAGTGCAATCATTTTCTAAAGAGAAATTGATATTGGAAGCTTTTGATCATTATTTTAAGGAACGAGCTTGGTTGGATCGAGTAGAGGTTTTTTGTTTGCCTGAGGAACTGCAAAGTAGATTTCTTTATAAGATGATGCCTGAAAATATAGATTCAATGGAGGTTCCAGATAAACCAATTACGCAGCATATCATCCGTACACAAATACTTATTTTTCAAACAAAAAAAAGAGGTCCGCAGCAACACCCGGCATTTCGACGTGCAATTTACTTTGCTATTGATCGAGACATGATGATTGATGAATTAAATATAGAGGATGTTTATGCTACAGACAGTTTTATAACTAACCAAAATAAAAAAAGATTTCCTTCCTATACACTATCAGAAGCTCGGGAAGCGCTCAAAGAAAGTGGTTATTCTGGTGAAACATTAACGATGCTCATCCCTCCCAATCAGTGGAGGAAGAACGCACTTTGGATTCAGTCCCGATGTAATCAAATTGGCGTATCACTAAAGCTCCAGCCTCTTGACCTTAAAAAGACACTTCAGAAGGAATTTTTCCGTCAAGCTGATCTTATCTTGATAGACGTTTCGTTTTATGGTGATTCAGAAATTAATTTAATAGAACCATTTGGTAATAACAGCTTCCATCGTCAATTGTTCACTTTACAAGAGAATCAGCAAATGGATAGGTTTATAGATCGATTTGTTAGTGAAAAATCAAAAAGTAAACGTTTTACCATATGGAACGAATTCGAAGATTGGTTTCGTAAGGAAAATCTCTTTCTTTTTTTGTTCCATTTGAAAGAAGAATCGGCTTATTCAAGTTCACTTCAAGGGTACAAATTTGGACCTTTTGGGTTGGCTGATTTTCATAATCTTTGGATCAAGGTTTAATTCATGTAAAAACGGTCAAAAAGACCGTTTTTCATTACTTTTCTCTCTCATTATGAGGATGATAGAATAATCTATTTTTTTTCTTTTACATGTGGCATGGTGAAGGTATTTGTAGCCGGCATCATATTTTTTTCACTACTTTTTTTTGCTTCCAATTGTTGAAGCGCTAATACTTGATTCATAAAGAATCACCTCCTTTCAATATATACGTATTCCCTTTATTTCAGACTCTCTTCGTCTTCAACAACTACTTTCTTAAGTTTATTATAGATGGTATAGATACAAATGTTAAATATACAGTGGTTAGATCCGTAATTTCGATCAAGAAGAAGAATTGAATGTAGGTCAGTGACCTAACCTATGTAAGAGTCAATCAAAAGTGGCATTACATATGTGTATTTATTGATCTTTTCAACAGAGAAATCATCGCGGGTACAGTACAGGTCCTAACAAAGATGCAGCATTGGTTTATCGTGCGTTTGAATCTATTCAGAGAGATCAATTCATGGAACATTAGGATATTTAAGCCCGATTGAGTATAAACTTGAACACCTTAAAAAAGTTGTCTAGTTTTGTGTTGACAATCCAAACGCCAATCCTTCTAATTTCGAAATAATAACCGAACTTCTTGAAGGATTGTTGAATCAAACGTCCCATTCACCTCCATTATAAACAAAAAGCAGAACCCATATAAGGTTCTACTATTGTTCAACGTCAATAATGACCAATGTAACCGCAGGAACACCTTGCTTTAATCATTTATTTCGGATGGAAATCGCAAATTATTACAGAATTCAAAAACTTGAATTGCATTATTTATAGGTAGTTAGAAACTTTCTGTATTCCTCAGCTTTAGCCTCATTAGTTGTTTTAAAGCCGCCTTCAACTTTTCCTTTGAATTCACCATCTCTCTTATCATGAAACCTCTGAAAGACTGCTCAAATAAAGTTTCCAAAAATTCAAAAATAGAATACATAGGAAGTAGAGCAGCTTCCTATGTGAATGTATAACCTTTCATGAATTAGAACTGCTCCACCTATTCATTTATTTATTAATATGTTTCAATTTTTAAAGAAGAGGCTGAATTCCCCCCTATAGACTCACTCCCAAGATCTGTAACATAATCAGTAGTCGTTAAAGATTTTCCTCTAAAAATAGTATCACTATATAGGGTAACTCTATAATCACCGACAACAAAGACTGAATTTATTGCATCATCTGGAATATTTATCTCCTCTATATACCTCCATTCTCCTGGGTATCTTATCACAGGATTACTTGCTTCAGCGCCTACACTAAAATTTTTTCTTTTCCCTAAATAAACTCCTTTGGGAAATACTCTAAATGAACTCATCGTATTATTTCCTATAGTGCCATCACCTAAAACTTTATCAAAGTTGGTCACAATCTCCACATTTGGGCCTGAATTCATTAAATCTTTAAATGGGTCATCATACAAGGCAATACCGTAGTCCCCAATCACAAGTACAGAGGATAATGAATCATTTGCAAATCCACAATCATTGGTTAACAAACAAGTATAAACTCCATCTTCAACTCCATTTGACCACAGTTCACTTGGATCTAAACGTTTAGCACTCCCTCTCCAATATGTTGAGTCAAAGAGCCAGACACCTTTACCTTTCATTAACAGAAATGATGAAACATTATTATTCCTCACCTCATTTAAATTCCCATTCCCATAATCCGCTTTAACTAAATGAGTTGATCCTTTAAAATTCCTTTCAGTGTACATAGCTGCTGCGTAATCACCAATAACTTTTACAGATGTTATCCAATTATCTTCTGCTCCAAAATATGCATCCCCAGCTTGATAACTTAAGCGTCCGGGAAATTCGTGGCCTCCTGAGATTCTTGTAAATTCCTCAGCGTCAACCCGTTTAGCTCTACCACTATAATCTTTACCATCAAACAAATAGAGACCGTCTTTCGGTGTATTTACTTTTATAGAAGAAACGGTATCTGAACCAATAATCAATTCTTTGTCAAAGTCACGAATATAAGTTAATTCACCATCTGGGAAAACCCCTTGAGTAAAACCTTTAAAATGACTATCTCTGTATAGATAAACCCATATATTACCTTGCATTAACATCGATGACACCTTGTTATCAAATTCATAGCCTGGATTACTTAAAACTACATCTTGATCATTATTTACTGCAGTACAATCTCCCCAGAAGTTTGGTTTATCAAATAAAAATGCTGTTTCTGTCACTGTAAAATTACTAGGAAGTGGAACCGGTCTTGATGTAATTTGTTGACCGTTATAAATGACTTCTTTCTCAATATAAAATGATTCACCTTTTTTTGCTTTTAATAAGTCATATAACTCAGGATTAATATTTATAGAAGCATCTTTCCCTTCAAATGAACCCAATTTGTTGTTTGAAGATGGATAACCAAGATATATGTTATAATAAGTTCTCTCCCCAGCAGGAAGTTGATCATCCTCCCAAGCAAATGGAAGCGAACATCCGATAACCATTTCTTTAAAATTTGCGCTGTTTAATTCCACTTTTGCATACACTATATTAGAAAGTGTTGAAAGTTCTATATTTTTTTGTACTGTACTTGTGGATGAATTAAGACTAAATGATTTGAGATAATACTTATTATTTTTTTCAGGTCTTACTTTAGTGTCCACCCACTGCGTTGTATTTGGATCATGTATTTTTGCAACAATCACATCATTTTTATAAAGATAATAACCTGCCACCTTCCCATTATTCTCTGTAGGTCCAGTAGCAGCGGGATTCGCCATCTCATCAACCGGCACTGCATCCCAATTCAGTTCAACAGTTAAATTTTGAAAATCTGGGTTCGCTGTTAAAGCTGTAGGTTTTGCTAGGTTTTGATCTATTGCATGAATAGGAATTTCCACAGCTGAGAATACACTATTATTAATTCTGACACTATGGCTGCTCATTTCTGGTATAAGTCCAAAGTTCCTCACACTCCTAAGCACACCATCTAGTTCTTTTAAATTTTTTGCTTTTGAATAATTCACTGATGTTTGTGTGACTAAATCATAGACTCCCCAAATGTAAGGATCACCATTAAAAAGATTCCCAAAATTCCATACAATTGACTCTGTTATATTAGAGTGATATGTTCTTGAAAATGAGTTTTCCTGTGAATGAGAAAAGTTGTAATTGAATGTAATACCAAACTCCCAGTTCATTTCTCCAATGGGTGTGTCTAATTTCCCTCCCTGTGACCAAGAGAGATCTACTCCTCCACCATGTGTCATCGTCACAGCTCTCGCCATTGTATCACTTACACCAATTGTTTTATCAGTGCCAATATTTGCCGGAGTCCCATTTAGTGACTGTCCAGATCTTACTTTTTGCCACCATTCTTCAACATCTAATGTAAGATCCTCTGCAAAGTATGACTTACTATTTAATAAGAGGGTAAGTGTGCTCGGTGGATTTACTGGGAAATAATTAGATACCATCTGTGTTTCGGGATTATAAATACCTAGAAAAGTATCCACATTAGGATCTTTGATATTTAATGCGTTATTTAACTCGCTTAGAAATATTTCTCCTGCTGGATAATTCTTACCATCCACTTTAAAATTAATGGGTATATAAGATTGCCCAAATTCATTGCTTGGTAGTACATCACGATGAATTTTTCTATTTTCATAAGTTGAATCTGGCAGTTCACCCAGTCCTCCTACACCACCGACTTCAAGTTCAGGTAGGGTCTTTTTCGTTTCCTCATCCACTTGAAAATTAGGATCTTGAGTATCCACAATTTCAATTTCACTTTCAGTATTAGCAGATGTCTCTACTGGTAAAGCTAGCATAAAACATAAAACTATTACACCTAAAGATATAATGAATTTTTTCAATAATTTCATCACCTTTCTATTTTTTGATATTTTCCAATTTTTAAACCTCTAAAATTCCAATTAAAGGAAAATGCTATCTATTAATTATACTCTAATTATTTTGTTAATTTTAACTACCTATAGAACTATTTTGAGTGTTTTTCCTCCGCAAGGAGTTATTCAGCAATCTGGTCCTTTTATCCTAATATAAAAGTCAAAAAAACTCATGATTCACATTCAATTCATGAGTTTTGATCAATCTTTTTTACATATGATCAAACTTAATTTCAAACCTATAATTTGAACATTAGAAACTTACTTGTTATGTCCACCAATACGTTTACTTCTGTCTTTTGCTAAGCCAGCTTCAGTTACTGAAGCAGCTCGCATGATGAATTATCGAACAGTGTCAATTGGTATTCTTGATCATCGACTAATTGTGTTAATGATACTCCCAAGCTACGAACAGGATGTTCATCCCAATGCTCATCAAATAATTCTAATACCATATCATACACATGATTAGTTATATTGGTTGGATCCGCTAGTTTTCTTTGCCTATGAAATCCAGTAGGGTGATCTAAATCAGTAGGGGTACGGCAACGATTCGTACTTTATTTTTTGAAGCTTTTTAGAAAAAGTGGCAATAAGATGATTCTAAGCCATTTTATTTAGAATCTTGGTTTCGTATTTTTAAATTCATTTCCACAATCTGTGTGGAAATGTTGTATTTTACGAAGATCTCTCTGAATAGACGAAATGCACGATAAACCAATGCTGCATCTTGTTAGTGTCCCAAATGCTTATATCAAAATGCTTATCGTTGCTAAATTGGTATAATTTACTCGATTAAGACCCTTAACGTTGTAAATCCGCATTTTTGGGACTAGACCACTATATCAAAAATAATACTTCTTAAAAAGAGCAAAAATCTCAAAATTTTTGCTCTTTTTACTTATAATGATTATTTATACAATGAAACGGAAAACATGACATTTGTCATCTCAAAATCATGGCAATATATCGATTCAAGGGAAAGCTAAAACATATTAAAGTAAGTGTAGAAGGTTAATAAAAGGAGGTGAGTATATTGGGAAAATTAAAGAAGACACTAATGGTTACCGTTATGGTTGCTGTAGTTGTTGCAGGCTGGAATGTTGCACCAGATTCCTCTTCTGCAAGTAATTGTTACCCAAAACCTTGCATTCATTAAAAATTAAGTTCTTATTAGGGGAATCGTCTTTGCTAAACATTATAAATCCACATTTTCCTGATGATACCCCTTTTAAGAGTTGTTCCATAATATCTCTCGCCTTCACTTTATTCATAATTCTTGAATGGATTAAAAAATTTATCCTCGAACTTAAGGAAGAAACACGAAAAATCAGGTTCTTATTTTAATCATGAAATATTCTTTAATCATTCAATTAACTAGAATTAATATATTTTGTATTGAAGCTATTTGAATATGGGGGTCGTGTAATAATAATAGAATTTTGTTCATTTAGTTAGGAGGAATATAATGGAATTTATGATAATTTTATTTACATTTATTTGGGATAATTAGACCTTAATTGTGAAGAACGTCTAAAAAAAATATTTTGAAAGGATGATACTTTTGAAAAAAATCATTACTTCACTCACAGTTTTTATTTTATGTTTTTTTCTCGTTGTTCCGGTGTATGCAAAGGGAAATGAATTATTGATAAATCCTGGAATTGAGTTAACATCAAGAGTTGCAGTAATAGAATCATTAGACATTCTAGTTGCTGAAATACATCATCCTCATCCAGAAGTTGATAGAGTAGAAGTAGATGATCAAGTAGATGATCAAGTAGACGATGAAGGCTGGTAAGTTTCAGGTTTAAGAATGAGAAAATCTTGAGGGAACGATTTTCAATCGTAGAGTATTTTTTTTCATGTCGAAATAACAACCTATGAAAAGTCATTCATTCAAGAGGTCTTAGTATTTCCATCTTACAAAGAGTGGATAAAAATTAGAATAGCAAAAAGGAGGTCCGCAGGGATTTATCTCCAATTCCGGTTCCAAGCCTTGTATTGTAAGGAGGTGATTCTTTTTGAATCAAGTATTAGTTCTTCAACAATTGGAAGTAAAAAAAGATAAAAATAAAAGTATGATGTCCAGTGACTCGAATACTGTGACCTTACCACTTGTAAAAGGAAAAATAGAATTATTCTACCGTATGAGAGATAACACAAAAAGTAAAAAGTAATAGGTTTAAACATATTTTAGAACAAATAGTACAACAGTCCGTATAAGGAAATTACGGACTGTTGGCAGAATCAATAAAACTTTAAAATACAACTATGATTAAAACTCAAACCAAAGATTATGGAAATCAGCCAACCCAAAAGGTCCAAATTTGTATCCTTGAAGTGAACTTGAGTAAGCTGACTCTTCATTTAATTGAAACAAAAAAAGAAAAAGATTTTCCTTACGAAACCAATCTTCAAATTCATTCCATATGGTAAAACGTTTACTTTTTGACTTTTCACTAACAAATCGATCTATAAACCTATCCATTTGCTGATTCTCTTGTAAAGTGAACAATTGACGATGGAAGCTGTTATTACCAAATGGTTCTAATAAATTAATTTCTGAATCACCATAAAGTGAAACGTCTATCAAGATAAGATCTGCTTGACGGAAAAATTTCTTTTGAAGAGTCTTTCTAAGATCAAGAGGTTGCAGTTCTAAAGATACTCCAATCTGATTACATCGGGACTGAATCCAAAGTGCGTTCTTCCTCCACTGATTGGGAGGGATGAGCATCATCAATGTTTCACCAGAATAGCCACTTTCTTTGAGCGCTTCCCGAGCTTCTGATAGTGTATAGGAAGGAAAAACACTCGCTCTACTATGAGCAGGTATAAAACTATCCGCAGGGTGAACTTCCCTCATATTCAGCTCACTAATCATCGCTTTTCGATCTAGTGCAAAGTGAATTGCACGTCGAAATGCCGGGTGTTGCTGTGGACCTGTTTTTTTTGTTTGAAAAATAAGTATTTGTGTACATTTAATATGCAGCGTAATTGGGTTATCTTGAACCTCTATTGAATCTACATTTTCAGGCATCATCTTATAAAGAAACCTACTTTGCAGTTCCTCTGGCAAACAAAAAACCTCTACTCGATCCAACCAAGCTCTTCTATTAAAATAATGATCAAAAGCTTCCATGATCAATTTTTCTTTAGAAAATGATTGCACCAAAAAAGGACCAGTTCCAACAATTTGTTGTTTGATATCTACATCATATGGAACGATGGAAGCATGATGTGAGCATAAAATGTTTGGAAAAAAAGGAAAGGGTCGATTGAAATAAAAAGTCACGGTATGTTCTCCTGATGATTCAACCTTATTCAAATAGTCACCTAGCCAATAGAGGAAACTTGTATTGGAATCAAGAAGATACTGAAGTGTATACATCACATCTTCTGCAGTTAACAACCTACCATGATGGAATCGAACACCTTTGCGCAAATAAAAAGTCCATTTCTTATCATCTGGAGTATCCCAGCCAAGAGCAAGATGAGGATGTATCTGTTTTGTGTTGGAGTCCACTCGAAGCAAAGTATCATAAATCTGACCTACAAAATGGTATTCAAATGCTGTAAAAACTCGCGCTGGATCCAACGAAATGAGATCTCTATGAATGGGAAGACGTAAGAGGTGCTTGGCTTCTTTCTCCCCTTCTGTTTGGAAACCAAACCATTCTTCTAGATATTCCCTCAAGACATCATGAATTTTTATAGGAATTGCTAACGTTTGTAGAAACTTCACTCCTTCTTTGAAATGATCTTGTGCCAATTGTTCATTTGCATATATCTTAATGGCATCCATCAAAGAAAGTTGAAAGTTGATAATAGATTTATAACCTCGTCCACGTCCTGGATTCCATTCTATCCATTCTTGTCTTTTTAATTGATTTAATATAATCCTAGCATTTGACCGACCACAATTAAGAATATCCATAATTTCATTCATCGTCGTTTCAATTTTAACACCATTTCTTTGATCTTTATGAGCTGTATGTAAGATTAGATAATGTTCGATTAACTTCATTTTTTACTCCCCTTAAAAGATGAAGAATAATTTTTCTGTACAAATTTTTTAGTCATTTCTCTTCGTCTACATCATCAATAACCTCTTTTGCAATCTGCAAAGCATTCAATACTCTTGGAAAGCCAACATATGGAATGCAATGAATGACAATGCCGATTATTTCCTGTGGAGTAATTCCTACATTTAGTGCTGCTTTGAAATGAAATCTAAGCTGATTAGCAGTATCACCTAAGGTAATAAGACTGGTAATCGTGATCATTTCCTGCTGTTTTCTATCTAGCTCTCTACGAGAATAAATTTCCCCAAAACCAAATTGAACGACGTATTTATGAATATCAGGGTGTAAGTCTTGAATTGCTTCAACCGCATGAATACCATCTGATCCTGCTATTTCCTTTATATTAGATATTCCTTTATCAAATGACATAAGTTTCTTCACCTCTAATGATGGGATTTCAGATTATCCTCTCTTTAATGTTGGGGGTATTTCGTTAGGGTCAACAATAAGTTCTACTACTGAACAGGATGAGTATTCAAGCGCTTCTTTGATGGCGGCTTTAATTTCTTGTAGATGGACACATCTGAAGGCTTTTGCTCCCAACGATTCAGCTAATTGTTTAATATGAACAGGTGTTTTGAATACAGTACCATCCGTTCTCCCTAAATGATGAAACATACCTTTATTCACCATGTCTAAACACCCATTATTAAAAACGATATAGGTTACATTTACATTCTCATTCACTGCTACAGAAATTTCAGTTCCATGCATCATGAAACAGCCATCACCTGTAAAGCATACAATACTTTCATCGACTCCTGCCAGTTTAGCACCAATGGCGTAACTAATGGAATGTCCCATGGCCCCGAATATATCATCAAAATAAAAAGGACATCCTTCATTAAATTCAAGATGCTTAATAGCATAAAAACTATGACTGCCATCGTCAGAAAAGAATACAGTTTTTTTTGGAATATATTTTTGCAGCTCTTTAATTGCAGCTTTTGATGTCATAAATGAATTTTGAGATTGATTTTTTTCTGAGACGATTATATTTTTACTTCCTACATCTTCTTGTTCAAGAGTGGCGGCAACTTCCTGAGTAGGGAACAATGTTGTAGTCATTGACCTCAAGGATGTGGTAGTTTTTGATTGAGTTTGATTAAGAAAAGGTATGTTTTTTAATATGTATTTTAAATTTGTTCTGATGTCCCCTCGAATACATAAGGTGGGAGTATGTATTGTTCTGCCAATAAACATACCATCATAATCAAAATGAATGACTTTTTTAGGCAACATCTGTGGGGTGAATCCTGCAAGAGACATATCTGATAACTTACTTCCTATCACTATAAGTAGATCTATTCCAGATAACATATAAATATCTGATTCAGAACTACCGCCTAAACCAAATCCACCTAAACTTAAAGAGTGATTTGTTGGGAAAGCCCCCTTCCCACCTGGAGTTGTCATAACTGGAATTTGAAAGGTTTCTACTAATAGTTTGATTTCTTCATAAGCATGACTTAAGTGAGCACCTTTTCCTAATAATATAACGGGTCGTTTGCTGGCTTGAATTAGTGGTATGACTTCATCAATATGGGAAGATACGTAAGAAGTTTGCTCTACATTTGGTAATTCAAAAGGAATCATTTTTTCATTTAAAACATCCAGTGGAATGGATAAATGTACAGGTCCTTTTGCCCCTTCAAGCGCAGTAGAAATAGCATGTGTTAAATAGGTTTGTAATAAATCTGCTCTTTCAACACGTGCACTAAATAAAGTAACAGGTTCAAACATTTTAGTTACATCTGTTCCAAATAAAGTTGAATCTTGACCCTGTGCTTTCCCTGTGTTTCTCATGGAAGGATGCCCTGTTATAAAAAGAACGGGTGCGTGGTAGGTTTTAGCTTGAGCTGCTGAAGTAAGTAAATTTGTAGCACCTGGACCACTTGTGCCAATAGCTACACCAATCGTATTTTTTCTTAAGGCATATCCTGCAGCCGCAAAACCTGCCCCTGATTCATGTCTGCATAATACAAATCGAATTCCTTGATCCTCTGCTTCCAATATAATAGGAACAATAGCTTTACCTGGTATCCCAAATAGGTGGGTGATTCCTGTTTTTCGGAGATTTTCTATTAAAAACGAAGTTGCGAGCTTCACAACAAAGACCTCCTTTATTTAACATCAGGGAATCTAAGTGTAAAGGTAGTTCCAGATCCAAGTTTAGAAGAAACATCAATTTTTGCATTATGATTGTTCAAAATACGATAGGAAATCGATAACCCAAGGCCTAATCCACTATCTTTTGTAGAAAAGAAAGGGTTTAGTATCTGATTCATCTCTTTTTCTGAAATTCCTTTTCCTTCATCCACTACATCTATGATCACAAAGTCTTTTTTTTGTTTGACGATAATCTGAATCGTACCATTTCGATCCATAGCTTCAATTGCATTTTGGATAAGATTAATAAAAACTTGTTTAATCTGTGCGCTGTCTATTAGAAGATTTACTTCATGATCTAGTAATTTTTCTTCTATAGCAATGTTTTTTAATATAGCCTGACTTCGCATGATTTTGACTGTATCTTGAATTAACGATTGAATATTTACTAAACGAAATTCAGGGCTAGAAGGTTTTGCCATAAGTACAAACTGAGATACCATTTCATTTAGTGAGGTCAACTCCTCCGAAATGATGTCCATGTACTTCTCTTCTGATTCATCTTCAGTATACTTTTGCTTTAATAAGTGTGTAAAACCCATAATAGATGTTAGGGGATTTCTTATTTCATGAGCTAATCCTGCAGCTAACTTACCTATCGCTGAAAATTTCTCTGATAAAATCACTTGTTTCTCTAAGTTATATTTTTCCGTAATATCTCTTATATTTGCAAACGAACCTATAAGTTCATTGTTATCATCAAAAATGGGTAATGCATCTAAAAGGCATATTTTAGTTTTATTATCTAGTGAATCAAAATAAATTTTGTGGTCTTGCACAATAGTTTGATTTTCTAAAACATCATATAGAAACTTTCCAAATGGATCTAAGTCAAAAATTGAGTTTTCTAATAGATCCTCTTTGCTGCGGTTGAATAAATCTTCAACAAAGGGGTTGATTTCAGTAATTCTCCCATACTTATTTGTAATAATGACACCATCTCTAATGGTATTTATCGTAATATTATGAAAGAGATTTAATTGATCATTTTTCTTTTTTAACAATAATTCTCTTTCGATAGAGTCAACAATAGAAGATAATAATGGGACTAAATAAGGATTATGTCGGTCTATGGATGTCATAATGGAAATCGTGCCAGATAAAAAATGAGATTCTGAAAAGTAGAATGGTACGGAATAACAAGCTGTTTGATGTAGTGCATGATGGAAATGACCAGATCCTATAATTTGAATTGGATGTTTTTTGTTTAATGCAATATCAACTGAATTCGTACCCATTTCTTGATCACATAAGCGTACTCCGTTAGTTATGCCTATGTTATTAATGATAGATTTAAAAGATACATCACCGAACATATCTAATATATAACCTTCATCATCAGTGATCACAATCAACATGTAATTCTCTTTTAATGGACCAATGATTTTCATTACATAAAAACCCATTATGGATAGGATTTCTTCATATGTTGCTTTTTTTTGTTTCAATTGCTCATTTGTTAATTTTTTTGTGCTTTTTGGCATTGTTTTTGGATCCATTCCCTGTTCCTTACATTTATTTTTAGACTCTGTTAAGTAGTACGGTTCGATCCCCATAAAATCACCTTTGTTGTAAAAAAATTGAAATAGTATTCACTAACCATAATTCAACAATGTTTGCTAAAATCCTGCCTATTAAATTATAAATTTTTCTTATAGGACAAGCAGGATAATAGCAATCTCTAAAAAGTTATATACAAATCCTATGAAAATACTTAGTTTTTATATATGTTTCCCATTTACTTGACTTTCTTTTTTTTTTGATTGACAATTTAATGAATGACCTATAGAGGTTAATATAAATATTGAAAGTTATATAAAGGAGAGAATAGTATGTCTTTAACAGTCTACGAATATTCAAGATGTGGCACTTGTCGAAAAGCAATTAAATGGTTTAATGAAAAAAATATAGATGTGAATTTAATACCAATTGTGGAGGAACCTCCTTCAGCATCAGAAATTTCTGAACTTATCCAAAAAAGTGGTTTAGATATTAAAAAATTTTTTAATACTTCAGGTCTAGTGTACAAAGAGATGAAACTAAAAGATAAACTTCCGACTATGTCAGTAGAAGAAAAAATTAAATTGCTTGCTTCTAATGGAAAACTACTAAAAAGGCCTATTGTTACAGATGGAGATAAAGTAACCGTTGGATTTAAAGAAGAAACATTTAATGAGGTGTGGAGTAAGTAAACTATCACCCACTAAGAGAAAGGTTCACCTTATTGAAAGGTAGGTGTTGTGTTGTTGGAGATTCAAAATCAGAATGGAAGCAATAAAGGAAACAAACGAAATCCAATGTGGTTGTTGGGTGCAATTGGAGTTTTTCTACTAGGTGCAGGGAAAAATATCCTGTTAGTTTTAAAATCAGTGAAATTTGCAGGTCCTTTAATTTCAATGTTTATTTCTATAGGTGCCTATGCGCTTATTTTTCCACTTGAATTTGCAATTGGACTTGTAATCATGTTATTGATTCATGAGTTAGGTCATGTCGTAGCAGCTAAACAAAAGGGATTACCAGTATCCGCACCTTTATTCATACCATTTTTAGGAGCATTAATTGCAATGAAAAGAAATCCAAGAGATGCAGTAACAGAAGCTTATATTGCAATCGGAGGACCTATTTTAGGGACAGCAGGAGCTTTTGTAGTGTTTTTATTAGGATCTAATATGAATGGGGAATGGGGACAACTGTTATTAGTCATAGCTTACGTAGGATTTTTATTAAACTTAGTGAACCTATTGCCAATTCATCCTTTGGATGGTGGAAGGATTGCTACAGCGGTAACTAGATGGTTATGGTTAGCTGGATTAATCGGTGGTTTAGCTGTTATTATCTTCTTTTTACAAAGTCCTTTATTCTTTATCATATGGGCTTTATTTGCTTGGGAGTTATTTCAAAAGTATGTGAAAAGAAAAGGGAAAGGCAGAAGTGCAGAGGTTGGTGCTAAAATTGAAGTTCCAGTAGAACTTTTATTAGATAAAGGCTTTATCATTCCAGTTGGTACTGAACGGTTAGATCACTTATTATCCATCATCCAACAAGAGATTGCCTTTCGTACATTCTCTACACTAGATGGGCAACAAAAAGTTTCGGTAATATGGAGTGAGATCGGATTAAATCAGTCTATAGATCTACCTTCCCAAGGGATCATTAAAAATGTAGAAGTGAGCCAAATTGAAAATATACAAAAGGAATCGGGCAGGATTGTAAGGATCCATTGTTTGATCGAATTTGAACAATATGAACCTGATGATTATTTTAGTGTACCTTTAGCTACTAGATGGAGATTTGGTTTAGCTTATGGAGTTCTAGCCATATTTTTAGGTTATATGCTGTATTTGACATCATTACAAGGTGGGCAATTCTAAGAAATGAGCGAGTTTTATCTACAATGAAACTATGATTTAATTGATTTGTTTTATTAGAAGTGGGGTGGTTTTTATGAAAATATCAGGATCCAGCCGATTAAATAATTTAGGTTCATCCATTTTTACAGAACTTTCAGAATGGAAAGAACAAGTTATTGAATCAGGGGTAGATATCATTGATTTAGGAATTGGAAGTCCTGATCTCCCCCCTTCTGCTAAAGTGATTCGGAAACTGCATGAAGCTATCGATAATCCAAATCATTATGGGTACCCCATGTCAGAAGGGAATTTAGACTTTCGGCAAGCAGTATCGAAGTGGTACGGCTATCGATTTAATGTAGAGCTGAAAGCACATTCAGAAGTACTTACATTAATGGGGTCTCAGGATGGTTTGGCTCATTTGGCAATGGCAATTTGTAATCCTGGTGATATCGTTTTAGTCCCAGATCCAGGATATCCAATATACAGTGCTAGTTTAGAACTTGCAGTGGTCAAACCTTATTTGGTTCCTCTTCGAGAAGAAAATGATTTTTTACCTGAGCTAGAGAAAATACCAGATTCTATTTTAAAACAAGCTAAGTTAATGATATTAAACTATCCTAGTAATCCTTTAGCTGCAGTAGCGGATTTAGGTTTTTTTGAAAAATGGGTGAATTGGGCAAAAAAGCATGAAATACTCGCAGTCCATGATTTAGCTTATTCAGAAATGGCTTTTGATGGATTTAAACCACCAAGTATACTTGAAGTCAAAGGCGCAAAAGAAATTGCTGTTGAATTTCATTCTATGTCTAAAGCATTTAATATGGCTGGCTGTCGAATTGGTTATTTAGTAGGTCATACTGATGTTGTAAGCGCATTAAGGATGATAAAATCAAATATTGATTACGGAGTGTTTATACCTATTCAAAAAGCCGCTATTACAGCATTAGAAGAAGATATGAATAATAATCAGTCAGTTGCTCTTGTTTATGAAAAACGTAGAAATCGAATGATCGAAGGTCTTGTCGACATCGGCTGGCACATCAAAAGACCAAAAGCGTCTATGTTTATATGGGCTAAAATTCCGGAGGGTTGGACTTCTCGACAATTTTCCAATGAATTATTATTCTCTGAAGGAGTGGTAGTTATCCCAGGAGATGCTTTCGGAAGCCAAGGGGAGGGTTACGTTAGAATAGCTTTAGTGCATGACGAAAAAGTATTACTGGAAGCGGTTGAGAGAATGGGTAGGTTTTTTGAAAAAAGAAAGTTATTCTAATCTTTATAAAATACATTAAATCTATCCCATACATCTTCTAAACCATTTAATTTCTGATCAAAACCATCTTTTTTTTGTTTTCCAGTATAGATGATTAAAGCATTAATTAAACTTAATGGTGCAACAAACGAATCAATAAATGTTGGTATTTGACTTGTTGCTGTTAAAGAAACGTCTGCATGTTGAATTAATGGTGATAAGAGGTTATCTGTTAAAGCAATTGTTAATGCGCCCTTTTCATTTGCGTAAGATAGAATATCAACTGTGTTTTTGGTGTAACGGGAATAACTAATACCAATGACTAAATCGTCTTTTTGCAAATCATATAATCGGTCTGCATTTTCATTAACAGTTTCAAGTATTTCAACATGATCTAGCATCATATTCAAATAATAATGCAAAAATATTCCTAATGCTGCTGCACTTCTATTTGCAACAATATACACTTTTTTTGCTTTTAATAAATATTCAACTGCTTGTTGAAAGCTCTTGGTATCTAAATTTTCCATGGTGAATTGAATATTCCCAATATCCTCATTAAAAATTTGAGAAATTCCTTGATCATTCTCACCGTATACCTCGTTAGACATCTTAAGTCTCTCAGCGGTTGATAGTTGTTGTTGCACAGATGTTTGAATATGACGTTGAAATTCAGGATAGCCTGAAAAACCTAGAAAAGTTGCAAATCGAACAATCGTTGCATCACTGACATCCACTAATTTTGCTAATTCCCCTACGTTATGAAAAGGTACGTGATTTGGATTTTTCAAAATGTACTGTGCAATTTTTAATTGTGATTTGCTCATTGATGACATTTTCTCTGAGATGACCTTATACACATTAATATCCATGTTAAACCTCTTTCTATTATTACTAGAAAGTAATTATATCTTCAGTTTACCTTAATATTCTGCAGTTTGCATCCACAAAATAAAAGCAGGGTTTCATTCTTCACCAGATAGAATCCCCACTTATGAAAGTTGAATCATCCCAATCTTTTGTTCAATAATCTTTACTGTTACCTTTGGTTAAGTGTCTCATGAACAATAAAGTCAGCTTGAGTATGCTCCTTTATATATTCGACTGTTGCTCTGTTCAATCTTTCGATTAACATCATGCCTTTAGATGTATATTCAAAAACAGCTAAGTCTGTTATTAGAAGATCCACAATGCCTTTTCCAGTTAGAGGAAGTGTGCATTCCTTTTTTACTTTAGATTTCCCATATTTATTTTTATGTTCCATTACAACAATGACCCGTTTTGCACCTTGAACAAGATCCATTGCTCCTCCCATGCCTTTAACCATTCTACCCGGAATCATCCAGTTTGCTAAATCACCGTTTTGTGAAACTTCCATCCCTCCTAAAATGGCTAAGTCGATATGACCGCCTCTAATCATCGCAAAAGATTCCGCACTATCAAAGTAAGATGCTCCTTTTACCTCTGTGATTGTCTCTTTTCCTGCATTTATTAGATCAGGATCTATTTCATCGGCTTTTGGATATGTACCGATCCCTAATAAGCCGTTTTCTGAGTGAAGCATGACATGGAATTCTTTCGGTATATGATTTGCAACAAGTGTAGGCATACCTATACCAAGATTGACATTCATTCCGTCTTTAATTTCTTTTACCGCCCTTTGAATAATGAATTGACGTTTATCCATTTTTTTATTCCTCATTTCCCATTCAGGATTATGAAGCGTTCATCCTCTATTGTCTGGTTTTTATTTTTTCAATTCTCTTTTCATAGGTTTTGCCTTCTACAACCCTTTGCACATAAATACTTGGAGTATGAATTTCATTGGAATCGAGTTGTTCGACTGGTACAACTTCCTCCACTTCAGCAATCGTAATAGGAGCAGCAGTAGCTGCAAGAGGGTTGAAGTTTCTGGCTGTTTTCCGGTAAATCAGGTTTCCTATGATATCTGATTTCCAGGCTTTAACTAATGCATAATCGCCGACGATGCCTTTTTCTAAGATGTATGTCCTCCCATTGAATTTTTTGTGTTCTTTTCCTTCCGAAACAGGAGTTCCAACACCTGAAGCGGTATAAAACGCTGGAATACCTGCACCCCCAGCTCGAATACGCTCAGCTAATGTCCCTTGAGGGACAAGCTCAACTTCTAACTCCCCACTTAAATATTGCTGCTCAAATACCTTATTTTCACCAACATATGAGGAAATCATTTTTTTAATTTGTTTGTTTTTTAATAAAAGCCCTAGACCAAAGTCATCAACTCCACAATTGTTGCTGACAATGGTTAGATCTTTGGTTCCTTGCTCTACTAGTGCTTGTATTGCCATTTCAGGAATGCCACACAAACCAAATCCACCAACTATAAGCGTTGCACTGTCTTGAATGTCATTTATGGCATCTTCAATACGTTGTATTACTTTCTTTTTCATACATTACACCTGCTTAACAATTTGAATTGCTTTTTTATGCGCTTCTACTGTACGAATAATGTCTTCCTCTGTATGAACGACTGACATGGAGTAGCGATTAAGTGGTTTTGTATAAATTCCAAGTTTCAGTAATTCGTAATCTAGCTTTTTTCTTAAGGTGGTATCTGCTTTATTCATATCGCGATAGTTTTTAATGTTGTTTTCTGTAAGAATGATATTAAAAATGCTTCCTTCTCCAATCGTTTGCATTGGAATGTCATATTGTTTATATACATTCTCAAGCTGATGTCTGAGTAATTGAGTGTTAGAGAATAAAGTTTCCATTGTACCTTCACTTTCAAGTACTTCGATTGTCGCAAGCCCTGCCGCAAGAATAGTAGGATGTCCGTTGTATGTTCCGCTGTGAAACAAAGCATCCTGTTTGTTTTTATTTTCAGCGCCAGCCGTTAGAATATCTCTCCCTCCATCAGGGGCACTGATGAGCATAATCTCTTTCTTTCCACCGATTGCACCTACAGGAAATCCACCTCCAAGTACTTTTCCAAGTGCCGTAATATCAGGTTTTATATTGTAATTTTTTTGTGCACCTCCAAGAGATAATCTAAAACCCGTTTTGACTTCATCAAAGATGAGGAGAATGTCAAGTTCTTCTGTTAAAGTTTTGAGCCCAGTTATAAACTCTTGATCAGCAGGAATAAACCCGCCTTGAATAGGTTCCATTATGATTGAAGAAATTTCATGCGCTCTAGCTCTTAAAATCTTCTCTGTTGCTATTAAATCATTAAATGGAAGTATGACCGTATTTTCCACATAATAATCAGGAATTCCACAAGACTCAGGTACCGTATTTGGAATTTTCTCATTGCCTGCTTGATCTTCCTCGGGGTTAACACTCAACAATACTTGATCGTATCCACCATGGTAGTGCCCTTCAAATTTAGCTAGCTTTGGTTTTCCTGTATAAGCCATTGCCATTCTGATCGCAAGTAAAGTAGCTTCTAGGCCTGAGTTTGTATACCTGACCATTTCCATTCCAGGATAAAGTGAAATTAATTTTTCAGCCATTACTGATTCTAAACGATGAGGTGTTCCAAAAATAGTCGTGCCGGCTTCCTTCATTTGATTCATAACTGATTCAAATACATATGGATGGCCATGACCCAGAATTAATGCACCATAACATAAGAGATAGTCGATATATTCATTTTTGTCGACATCAAAAAGCTTACTACCCTTTCCTTTTTCCATGATGATGGGGTGGGGCTCAAAATACTTGATATTAGCTGTCACTCCACCTGGAATTTTTTTTTTCGCCTGCTGAAATAAATCTGCTGATAGTTTTGTATTCTCTGTTAATAGATTCAATTTTGATATTTTCAACAGTAAAACCTCCACTTCTATATTAAATATTTATTTCTTTAATATTATATTATGAAATAAATATTTCATAAAGTGTTTTCTTATAATTTTAGAATTTAATTTTTCAAATTCCTAAAATAAGCTCCAAATAGAAGCTCAAGAAGAAGGAAAAGGAAGAAGAACTTCTTGACATGATTTCCGAATTAATTACCGTAAGTGAATATAAAGAAGAACATTAATGTTGGATAGATAGAAAAACGAATTATTTGGATGAATATAAATAGTGAATTAGTGTTAGGTGATGAAAGGATATGAGAATCGATAAGGATGAACAAAACAAATGAGAGAAGAAAACATCGTAGAGTATCTCTTTGAAAAATATGGTGATGAAATCCAACGAAACGCACCTTTAATCAAAAAATGGAACCGAAATCAACACGTCCTTTTGTGGCGCATCTCACTACGAGTAAAATCGTTTTCTCCTTTTTGCATTCGCAAAAAGAAATTATTAAACTATTTCAAGTGAATTCAACGGTGATTATCGCTAAGAACGTACAACATCGCAAGATATTTGTAAAGGTACGTCTTTGAACATGAGGAAAACAATACAAATAATAACGCTCTCATCACTTGCTATAGCTGTAAATACGTTTCCATTATGATCTGTTACATCTACTTTCAGCTCTTTATTTGGATATGCATTGAGGTTGTGTGAATTATTGTTATCGTTGTATGTTGGCAAAGAAGGTAATAAGGTTTTAGCTATTGATAAATCCGATGAATAGTAAGGAACATTCTCGTCACATAACTCTTTTTCTGAAACATTTTTTAATATAGATTCTATTTTGTAATCCATGTTTCTGCTACTGAATATAGGAATCGAAAGTTTTTGTTTATTTTCATTTATTTGTATATTTGCTATATGGGAATTCAAGTTTTTGTTATTTTCCTCATGTTTTTCTTTTAGTAATTTCTTAATTGTTATTTCTGTTCTAATCCCTTCGAGGGTTTGCTGGTAATAAATCAAATAAGCGACCAAAATAGAAGCGAATAAACCAGAAATACCCACTAATTCCCCTATTTCTAAACCAATATACTTTTCTACAAATTCTGTAAATTCTGATGATAGAATTAACAATATAATAATTAGGAAGAGTAAATAAGTACCTATTAAACCCCTTCTATTGGATACGATTTGTTTTTTGGTTTCTTCTTCTGATACTGTTTTATTAAATTTGTCATAATTATATATTTTATATTGCCTAAAAAATAAAAAATAAATAAATAAACCAAATGCTGCTAATGTTTTTATTAGAGTCATTAAAACCTACCTTCCCCTACAAGAATTTAAAAGTCAATATAATACATACTATATAATCTATCATTTCTTACAATCTTAAACAATAAAAAATACTTTTGAACTAATACTGTGCTCCTTTTGATTAAATACCACTTTTATAAACACATACAGCTTTTATTCATATTTCCAAGTTGCTTTTTAGATCTTAATAAAAATCCCACTTTTACTTTATTAAATAATTTCTATAGAAACTTATCCCCAATAATGAAAAATTCCCCCTTACAAAATGTTGAATTATTAAAGAAAATAAATATATATCCTTGTGTTCCTTAAATTTAAAAATGAAATTCTATCCCCTCTTAATTTAATTTTTTAAATGTTTTTATTCTTTCTCATTGATTTCAATCTTTTATACGCAGCCATCCAACCTTCCTATTACATTAATCTATTAAATAGAAAATGGTAGAAAATTATTCGTGTTGCTTTTTATTGCCATTAGGTATTAATTAAGTTTTCGCTACGAAATACAAGGGTAAATTGTGTTTATTGGAGGTGGTGAAGGAGATTGGAATGCTAATCTAAGGAGGAATTTAAATATGAATTTAATAGGAAAATCGTATAAAAAAACCTTCATTTTTCTAATCATTGTTTCTATGATAATAACATCTTTTCAATTTTTAACATTTGGTTATGAAAAATCTGTAGCCTCTACTGCTTCAAATAAAACGATAGTGGGTTATTGGCATAACTTTGACAACGGTTCAACGAATATCCGTTTGCGTGATATTTCAATAAAATATGATGTAATTCAAATAGCTTTTGCAGAACCTATTGGGGGTCCAAGTACAGGAAATATGGGATTTACACCATATAATGCTACAGACAGTGAGTTTATATCTGACATTGATTATTTGCAATCTCAAGGCAAAAAAGTATTGATATCAGTAGGTGGAGCTAACGGAACAACGGACTTATCGACGGTACAAGCAAAACTCACTTTTATTAGTACGATGAAAAATATCATTGATAAATATGGATTTGATGGAATGGATATTGATTTAGAGGGCAGTTCTTTGTCTATAGATGGGGGAGATACAGACTTTAAAAATCCAACTTCCACCAAAATAGTTCATTTGATTGAAGCTATAAACGAGATTATGGATAACTATGGCCCAAATTTCATGTTAACTATGGCACCAGAAACTGCATATGTACAGGGAGGGTATAGTGTATATGGAGGTCCATGGGGTGCATACTTACCAGTCATACACGCTTTACGTGATAAACTAACTTATTTACATGTACAGCATTATAATACGGGTTCAATGGTTGCACTTGATGGTTTATCTTATTCACAAGGTACTGCTGACTTTCATGTGGCTATGGCAGAAATGTTACTACAAGGTTTCCCAGTTGCTTACGATGTGAATCATTTTTTTGAACCCTTGCGCTCGGATCAGGTCATCATTGGATTACCAGCTTCCCCGCAAGCGGCTGGAGGTGGTTATACATCACCTGTCATCGTTCAACAAGCACTAGATTATTTGATAAAAGGAAAGTCATTTGAAGGGAATTATGTGTTGCGCAATCCATCTGGTTACCCTGGTTTTAAAGGTTTGATGACATGGTCTATCAATTGGGACGCTTTTAATAATTTTGAGTTTTCTAATAGTCATCGAGCATATTTGGATAGTCTTACGGGACAGATAGATACTCAAGCACCGACTGTACCAAGTAACCTTCGAGTTACAGGTAAAACATCAAGTAGTATAAGTTTGGCTTGGGATGCTTCAACAGATAATGTAGGAGTAACCGGATACATTGTAATCTATGGTAATACTTCAATAAATGTAGGAAGTTTAAATGCAACTATTAGCGGTCTTGTACCTAATACATCCTATACTTTTACTGTAAAAGCGAAAGATGCAGCAGGTAATGTGTCGGGGGCAAGTAATGCAGTAACTGAAACAACGGAGCAGTCTAACGATACTACTCCGCCAACAGCACCTACAAATCTACAAGTCACTGATAAAACTTCATCAAGTATTGATTTGAACTGGTCAGCTTCAACAGATAATGAAGGGGTTACAGGCTATATTGTTTCATATAACTTTGGCACTATAGAAGTAACAGAAACAACAGTAAGTATAAACGGATTAACAGCGGATACAACGTATAC
Source organism: Chengkuizengella sp. SCS-71B (assembly GCF_040100845.1). Taxonomy (NCBI): domain Bacteria; kingdom Bacillati; phylum Bacillota; class Bacilli; order Caryophanales; family Paenibacillaceae; genus Chengkuizengella; species Chengkuizengella sp. SCS-71B. Next base: position 862,274 of record NZ_JAZHSH010000001.1, read on the forward strand.
TTTTACAGTGACAGCAAAAGATGCAGCTGGGAATATATCAGATGAAGCATCGATACAGGTAACAACGGATGGACCAAACAGTTGTCCTTACCCAGCTTGGGATGAGAATACAGAATATGTTGGTGGTGTGAGAGTAACCTACAATGGGAAGGTCTACGAGTCTAAATGGTGGACAGTAGGAGAATTTCCTGATCAAAGTGGGGAATGGGGCGTGTGGAAATATATTAGTACATGTGATGGTGGCGGAGGCGAAATAGATAATGAAGCACCAAGCGTTCCAAGCAATCTCCAAATCACAGGAAAAAGTTCAAACAGTGTAAGTTTAGCTTGGAATGCTTCAACAGATAATGTGGGTGTAACCGGATACACGATCACATATGATTTAGGCAGTGTAGGGGCAACAAATACAACGACAACCATCAATGGATTAAATGCGGATACAACGTATACTTTTAGTGTGACAGCAAAGGATGCGGCGGGGAATGAGTCAGAAGCGGTGTCCATTCAAGCCACTACAGATAAAGGTGATCCATCGGGTGCTGAGCCTTGGGAAGCTGGGATTAATTACAGTGTAAATGATGAGGTAACCTATAATGGGAACACCTATTATTGTATTCAAGCTCACACTTCTCAGATCGGTTGGGAGCCGCCAAATGTTCCTGCTTTATGGGGTTTAAAGTAGGCAGTTTAATTTTCACTAAATACTGGCTTGTTTAAGCATTCATTCTACTAGATTACTAGAGTTTAAAAGATATTGATTTTTAATATGAGGAGGAACAAGTATGATTTTAAAAAGAAAGTCTATTAAAAAATCATTCATTATGGTATTCATCATTTCTCTATTATTCTCTTTGATTCAGTTTCAAATATTTAATATAGAGAAGGTAGAAGCTAGTTCTGATTATAAAATTGTGGGTTATTATCCTTCTTGGGGTGCCTATGGACGTAATTATCAAGTTTGGGACATGGATGTTTCAAAGGTAACCCATATTAACTATGCTTTTGCTGATATTTGCTGGGACGGAAGACATGGCAATCCTGACCCAACAGGTCCTAATCCTACTACTTGGACTTGTCAGGATGAAAATGGAACGATAGATGTACCGAACGGTTCTATCGTGTTAGGGGATCCATGGATTGATGTTCAAAAAAGTAACCCTGGAGATACTTGGGATGAACCGATTAAAGGAAACATCAAACAGTTAAATCTATTAAAAGAGCAAAATCCTCACTTGAAAACGATGATTTCTGTCGGTGGATGGACTTGGTCTAATCGTTTTTCTGATGCTGCAGCTAGTCAAATAACTCGAGAGAATTTTGCTAATTCGGCAGTAGATTTTCTAAGAAAGTATCAATTTGACGGTGTCGATTTAGATTGGGAATATCCGGTTAGTGGTGGTTTACCGGGGAATAGTACTCGTCCAGAGGATAAACAAAACTATACCTTACTATTACAAGAAGTACGTGAAAAACTAGATATTGCAGGAGCTGAAGATGGCAAATATTATTACCTCACCATTGCTTCAGGAGCAGGACCAACTTATGCTCAAAATACAGAGCTTGATAAGATAGCAAATGTTGTAGATTGGATTAATATCATGACTTATGACTTTAATGGAGGATGGCAAACAATTAGTGCCCATAACTCACCATTGTATTTTGACCCGGCAGCAGCCAGTTCAAATGTACCAAACGCTGCTGAATTTAATATTGAAGCAGGTGTTCAAGGTCATATAAATGCTGGAGTGCCTACACAAAAAATCATAATAGGAACGCCATTTTATGGGCGAGGCTGGAGCAGTTGTTCATCAAACAATAACGGAGAATATCAAAGCTGTTCTTCTGCAAATGATGGAACTTGGGAGAATGGGGTTTGGGACTATACTGATTTAGAAGATAACTATATTAATAAAAATGGTTATGTACGTTATTGGAATGATGTAGCCAAAGTACCTTTTTTATATAACGCTTCCAATGGAAACTTTATTACTTATGATGATGTGGAATCTTTCGGTTATAAAACAGATTTTATAAAATCAAATGGACTAGGTGGAGCCATGTTCTGGGAGTTTAGTGGAGATCGGAACAAGGTATTATTAAATAAGTTAACAAGTGATTTAGATAGTGGTGGAGTGCCTGATAATGAAGCACCAACTGTACCGAGTAACCTTCGAGTTACAGGTAAAACATCAAGTAGTATAAGTTTGGCTTGGGATGCTTCAACAGATAATGTAGGAGTAGCCGGATACACTGTAACCTATGGTAATACTTCAATAAATGTAGGTAGTTTAAATGCAACGATTAGCGGTCTTGCACCTAATACATCTTATACCTTTACGGTAAAAGCGAAGGATGCAGCAGGTAATTTCTCGGGTGGAAGTAATGCAGTAACAGAAACAACGGAGCAGTCTAACGATACTACTCCGCCAACTGTACCTACAAATCTACAGGTAACTGCAAAAACTTCTACGAGTGTTGATTTAAGCTGGTCAGCTTCCTCAGATAATGAAGGGGTTACAGGCTATATTGTTTCATATAACTTTGGCACTATAGAAGTAACAGAAACAACAGTAAGTATAAACGGATTAACAGCGGATACAACGTATACTTTTACAGTGACAGCAAAAGATGCAGCTGGGAATATATCAGATGAAGCATCGATACAGGTAACAACGGATGGACCAAACAGTTGTCCTTACCCAGCTTGGGATGAGAATACAGAATATGTTGGTGGTGTGAGAGTAACCTACAATGGGAAGGTCTACGAGTCTAAATGGTGGACAGTAGGAGAATTTCCTGATCAAAGTGGGGAATGGGGCGTGTGGAAATATATTAGTACATGTGATGGTGGCGGAGGCGAAATAGATAATGAAGCACCAAGCGTTCCAAGCAATCTCCAAATCACAGGAAAAAGTTCAAACAGTGTAAGTTTAGCTTGGAATGCTTCAACAGATAATGTGGGTGTAACCGGATACACGATCACATATGATTTAGGCAGTGTAGGGGCAACAAATACAACGACAACCATCAATGGATTAAATGCGGATACAACGTATACTTTTAGTGTGACAGCAAAGGATGCGGCGGGGAATGAGTCAGAAGCGGTGTCCATTCAAGCCACTACAGATAAAGGTGATCCATCGGGTGCTGAGCCTTGGGAAGCTGGGATTAGTTACAGTGTAAATGATGAGGTAACCTATAATGGGAACACTTATTATTGTATTCAAGCTCACACTTCTCAGATCGGTTGGGAGCCGCCAAATGTTCCTGCTTTATGGGGTTTAAAATAAATTTGCTGAATAATCACAACAGTAGTCATCAATGAATTTGTCTTAGTTGTTCAATTTTAAACAAAGAGGCTGGGACAAAACCCAATTAAAATGAATAAATCGCATGAAATCAATTTTATAATCCTTGATTTCATGCGATTTTATTTATGCTTATTATGCAAAAATCAGTTAGTTTTCAACTTATGTCCCAGCCTCTTTGTTATAGTGGATAATGTTACTTGTTCAATTTTCCAAAAGGAAAATCCCTAGTTGTTGTAGAAATAGTTTATAATTAGAACTATCACAAATCTAAGGAGACAAAAATGACAGGGAATAATGATTTAAAAGATCAAGAAAATTCTATATTAATTATTGATAGCTTTGCATTATTATTTAGAGGTTTTTACGCTACAGCCGTTACTGGAAACTATATGAGAAATTCTCAGGGTCTTTATACGAATGGTATATATCAATTTACTAGATATATGCTTGATGCCATTGAGCGATTTAAACCTACCCATGTAATCTGTGCTTTTGATATGGGGGAAAAAACGTTTCGCAACGAGATGTATTCTGATTATAAAGCAAATCGGGGAGCTCCACCAGACGAACTCATCCCACAATTTGATAAGCTGTGGGAATTAGTAGAAGCATTTGAAATTCCTTGTATGGGGAAGGTTGGTTATGAAGCAGATGATATGATCGGTTCCATTGCTAAACACTACTCGGATCAAGGCTTAGAGATAAATGTTTTAACAGGGGATAAAGATACTTTACAATTAATCAATGAAAAAACGAAAGTTACACTTATGAAAAAAGGATTCGGTAATTACTTAACAATTGGTATGGATAACTTTAAGGAAGAAACAGGTGTAACTTATCCATATCAAATTATTGAAATGAAAGGATTAATGGGGGATGCGTCAGATAATATACCTGGATGCCCTAAAGTAGGTCCTAAAACCGCAATCAAATTAATTGATGAGTTTGAAAATATAGATCAATTGTTTGAAAACATAGATCAAGTTAAAGGTAAATTACAAGAAAGATTGTTGGAAAATAAGGAATTAATTTATTTATCAAGGGAATTGGCAACGATTCATACTAATGTTAAATTCCAATGTGATTTAGATGACTGTACTTATGTGATTAATCAAGAGAAACTTATTCATAAATTAAAAGAATTTGAGTTTAAATCTTTAATTAGAAAGTTTGCAGTCTAAATATTATTGATTTAATTAGATTAATACCCGCAAAAGTATTCGAACTATGCATCACTTTTGTGGGTTATTCGTCATGAGTAGCATGTCCAGGGGGATCTTGACGAGGAAGCCCCTCATGTAATTCTCGATTTTCATAAGTGAATCGGTTAGGCGGTCGTTGGTCTTCTCTCCAAGGAGTGCTTTTTCCTAAAGATTCACTTAATAAATCCATACCATAAGCCCCTTCTGGAAATTCTTCAGCTGTTAAATCATTACGCTGAGATTCTACTGTTTTTAGATCTGTAAATTTACTTTTTCTTTCTTTTTGAAATGGTTTGTTATTCATGAAAAAACCTCCTAGAAAAGATGTGATAGTACTGTCACATTATTTTTCCCTGGGAGGTTTGTTCTATGCGTAATATTATCCTTGGAAATAAAAATTTATCCGTCTAATTCCCATCTAACTTATATACATTAAATTGGATTATAGGTCAGAGAAATTAACAACACCTACGATAAGGTCTAAAAAGGCACGCAGCTCTATTCCTTCTTCTTCATTTAATTGGTATACATGCTCTAAATAACCTTCTTCTTCTAAATCATCAGGACCAAGAATTGCCGTTTTACCTGATTGTAAATCTGCAACTAATTTTTTGCCGTAAAACCTTCCTGTTGTTGTAATAGCTAAGTCATATCGCTTTAAGCTTTGTTCCCCAACAAATGTAACAAAACGTGTTGATGTTTCTTCAGTGCTATCTGATAGAAAATCAAATGAAATATCAGACATGGGATCACCTCTTTTGCTGAATATATTCTTTTATATTACAACATATTATACAAATACTAAAGGTTTAAGTATCATTAATACAAAAATGAATAATATCAGTGTAGTACTAATATAAAACAATAAGTTTACTTGATTTCGTAATGTTATAATTTCTATAGGTAAATCTGTTTCGCTTTTATTTTTTGGATCAAACACCCAAGCAGCTATTTTTTTTTGCTTTGGAGCGATGACACCTAATAAAATGACTTGGGCGATGATATATAAAACTAAGGAACCAACTAACCATAGTTGAAAAAAGGAACCGTAATTGTTTAAAAGTATGATTAAGAGTCCGGTTAAAACTGCAGTTAAACCACCTATTTTAGGAAATAACAGCAGTTTTTTTGCAATTTTCATTGAAAAACGAAGCTCTTCTACAGATTGCTCTTTTCTTAATAATACATGAATGAAAAAGATCGGGCCCACTCCAATTACAGCGAATAACACATGAGTTAATATTAATAAATTCATTTTTTCCTCCTACATAATTTGAATGTGTATAATCACATGTTTTATAAGTTAATTAAATCGTAAAGAAAAACAGTCTCTATTTCAATAATTAAAATATCGTGGACGTTAGCTTTACTTAGAAAAAATAATATGTAAGTCCTATTGATATCAATAAGGAAATTTTATATGATTTTAAAAAAGATAAGAAATACGAGGGAGCACCTCTTTTGCAAACTTTGTAGAAGAGGTGTTTTTTGTTTTATTACTATCTGATAAAGATGGAAAGGAAGTATAGTATGATAGAAAATTTATTTTACATGAATACGTTGAAAAAGGAATCACAAGAAAAAAATGAAAGCAGTCTTGCTCAAGTTTATTTATTCCAACTTAATTCATCTTGGCAAATGAATTGGAAGGTGATAAGTGATGGGGAAATGGTTAGAGATTTGAAGATTGAGGACAAACGTTTAGAGGATATTTTACTAAAATTAAGATTTGAGTTTAAACAGTATATTGGGGAGGGTTATTTCCCTATGTATGGTGACCATTTCAATCATTCTACATCACTTTCTCCAAAAAATAAAAGAACTCAGTTATTATATTTTTATAGTGAACAAGTGACAAATCATGAGTTGTTTGATCTATTGCGTGGTTGGAGGAGAGAGGAGTCTGATAAGTTAGAAAAACCCCCCTATATTATTGCTTCTAATCGAGTATTAAAGATGTTAAGTACGTTTATTCCAAAAACGAAGGAGGAACTGTTGCAAATCCCTGGATTTGCAACAGCCAAAGTTGAACAATTTGGTGATTCAATCTTAAATATAACGAATCAATTTGAACGTTTAACTACATTTCCTCTTACGTGGGTTGAAGAAGAAATAAACGTTCGGAAATTTGATGATTGGTTTTACAAAAAACAAATGATGAAGTAAACATGTTAAAAATAAGAAATAAACAAGGTGGCTAAACCGAAATAAACAGTCAATGAAAAAATATCATTTAATGTTGTAATTAGTGGTCCAGAAGCAATAGCTGGGTCTACTTTGAACTGATATAAAATTAATGGAATAATCGTACCTGCTAATGTACCTATAATCAGTGTTAAAAATAATGATGAGCCAATGACGAAACTAAGTATCAAATTACCTTGCCAAAAAAAGGAGATCAGTAAAATTAGTAACCCACAAACAGTTCCAATGATAAGGCCCACGCCAATTTCTCGAAACAATAATTTAAATAAAGAAGCTTTATCCAAGTGTTGGGTAGTTAGCCCCCTTACTGCAATGGCTAAAGATTGAGTACCTGTGTTTCCTGTCATACCTGCTATCATAGGCATAAAAAAGGTCAATGCAACTACTTTTTCTAAAGTTCCTTCAAAGCTTGAGATAACATTACCTGACAACAATCCGAGAAATAATAATAGAACTAACCATGGTAAACGACGAATAGACGCAGTTATAGTACTTGTATTAAAATCAATGGATTTACCACTGGCGGATAGTTTATGAATATCCTCATTAGCTTCTGTAATCATAACATCAATAACATCATCAACTGTAATAATACCGGCTAGTCTTTGTTCTTCATCTACAACGGGAACAGCGATAAAGTCATATCTTTCAATTATTGTAGCAACATGTTCCTGATCCATAGTTACAGGCACAGAGATCACTCTGTTATACATGATGTCCTTAATTGAATCTTGAATATCAGCCAATAGTAAATCCCTGTAAGATACAACACCAACTAATTTTTTATCTTCATCTAATACATATAGGTAATAAATATTTTCAGCTATTTGAGCAAATGCTTTTATTTTGTCTATGGCTTCACGTACAGAATAATAACTGCGTATCCATACATAACGGTTCGTCATCATTCCCCCTGCAGTTTCAGGTGGATATTGCATTAAATTTTGAACCGTTTTGGATTCTTCTATTTGCATGGAAGACAAAAATTCTTCCATTTTTTCATCAGACAGCTCATTCAATAAATCAGCAAGATCATCATTTTCCATTATATCCATTACTTTTGATGATTTTTCTATTCCTAGAGCTTGTAATATTTCTAGTTGAAGTTCGCTTTCCAATTCTTGTATTAAAATAGCTAAATGCTTCGGTGATAAACACAAAATAAACTTCATTCTATGTTTATCTGGTAAAGCTTTGTAAAGTTCAGCAATATCATAAGGTTGCAGTTCATCAAATAAATTTTGAACTTCCTCTTTTTTATAATCCTTAATGTATTTAATGACTGTTAAAAGAACATTTTCAATTTGTGAATGTTTCATCTAAGTATTCACCCAAATTCGTTAATATAATTGTAAATTGCCCCATAATGAACAATAGCATAAACAAAATTTTAAATAAATGAAATTTAGCACATTTATTTCATTATATTTATTATTTTTCTTCTTGACTCAAATTCTTTTTTCAATTAAAGTAATAATAATTAAATAATCGTGAAACTCTTATCAAGAGCAGGTGGAGGGACTAGCCCGATGAAACCCGGCAACCGGCAATTTTATGCACGGTGCTAATTCTTGCAGAAGTGAAACTTCTGAGAGATGAGAGAGGATATCATTGAATAATGATATAAAAAACCTTTCTCAGTAAGCAGTGAGAAAGGTTTTTTTCTAACTACTCTGATGAGTTTTGTGATTGATACATTCAAACTAAAGGAGTGAAGTTGAGATGCCCGTTAAAATTCCAGATCATCTACCAGCCAGAGAAGTATTAAATAATGAGAATATTTTCGTAATGGATGAATCGAGAGCTTTTCATCAGGATATTCGCCCATTGAAGGTGATTATGTTAAATTTAATGCCTACCAAGGAGACGACTGAAACACAAATTTTACGCTTATTAAGTAATACCCCTTTACAAGTAGAATTTACCTTAATTCACCCTAAAACACATGCAAGTAAAAATACATCACAAGAACATTTAAAACAATTTTATAAAACGTTTGAAGAGGTTAGGCATCTGCGTTTTGATGGGATGATCATTACTGGAGCTCCCGTTGAGACTTTAAACTTTGAAGATGTGAACTATTGGGAAGAATTAAAGGATATTATGGAATGGTCTAAAGAACACGTTACCTCAACATTGCATATATGTTGGGCGTCACAAGCAGGCTTATATCATCACTTTGATGTTCCTAAATATTTGTTGGATGAAAAAATATTTGGAGTATTCCAACACCAAACGAATGTAAAAAACGTGAAATTATTTAGAGGCTTTGATGAAGTATTTAATGCCCCCCAGTCAAGACATACAGAGATACGTAGAGAAGACATTGAAAAACACGAAAATTTAGAAATATTATCTGAGTCAGAAGAGGCAGGAGTTTACATTGTAGGAACTAAAGATGGCAAGCAAATTTTTGTAACAGGTCATGCTGAGTACGATGCAGAGACTTTAAAATGGGAATATGACAGAGATATTAATAAAGGAATGGAATGTGCGATCCCCAAAAATTATTTTCCTAAAGATGATCCTGCTAATAAACCTTATAGTACTTGGAGAGCACATGGAAGTTTATTGTTTTCAAATTGGTTGAACTATTATGTATATCAAGAAACATCCTATGATTGGGTTATTTAAAGGAGGACATAGTTATGAGAATAGAAAGCCGCTTAGCTCAAATAGGTTCACAAGCTGATCCTAAAACTGGGGCTGTTAGTTACCCCATTTATCACTCTACTGCATTTAGGCATCCAAAACTAGGGGAAAGTACTGGATTTGATTATGCTAGAACTAAAAGTCCAACACGTACCATATTAGAAGATGCCATAGCAGACCTGGAAAGTGGAGACGCTGGGTTTGCATGCAGTTCAGGAATGGCTGCATTACAGACTATATTTGCTTTATTTTCACAAGGGGATCATTTGATTGTTTCATTAGATCTTTACGGTGGAACATATAGATTATTGGAGCAAACAATGTCTCGATTTGGTGTTACATCAAGTTATGTGGATACTAATAATATTGAAGAGATGGAAAAGCTTGTGACTCCAAATACGAAAGCAGTTTTGATCGAAACACCAACAAACCCTTTAATGATGGTGACAGATATTGAGAAAGTCAGCACATGGGCAAATTCGAAAAATATGCTTACCATTGTGGATAATACATTGCTTTCACCATACTTTCAAAGACCACTTGAATTAGGTGCGGATATTATCATTCACAGTGCCTCAAAATACCTTGGCGGGCATAATGATGTTATTGCAGGGTTAATTATTACAAAAGGTGATCAGTTATCTGAGAAGATGTTTGAGTTACATAATTCCATTGGTGCCATATTAGGACCTCAGGATTGTTGGTTATTAATGAGAGGTATGAAGACGTTAGCGCTCAGAATGGAACGTCATCAAGAAAATGCAACGAAAATAGCCGAATTTTTACTTGAACATCCAATGGTGGATGAAGTGTTTTATCCTGCTATACCAACACACCCTGCACATGAAATTCAAAATCGACAATCTTCAGGAAACACGGGTATTTTCTCTTTTAAAATGAAAGATGTAAGAATGATTGAGCCTATATTACGTCATATTGAAATTATTGCATTTGCAGAGAGTTTGGGGGGAGTAGAATCACTAATGACTTATCCTTCAGTACAAACTCATGCTGATATTCCAAAAGAAATTCGTGAAAAAGTAGGAGTAGATGATCGTTTATTACGTTACTCAGTAGGTATAGAACATGTTGAGGATTTAATTACAGATTTATCTCAGGCTTTTGAAAAGGCAAGGATTGAGGTTGACGGGGAATAAGAGCACTCATAACTAATTTCTTCATTAAAATAACCATAAAAACATAAACTAACGCCAGAACTAGTGGAGTTAGTTTATGTTTTGTTTATATATTTATTCCGTCACAAGATCTTTTTTCATTCCCTGTTCTTTCTTTTCTTTTCCAATGATCACAGATTTCTTTTTATCCCGTTTAATACGTCCGTTTCCTACGGAAAGAGCAACAAATATACCTAAAGCAATAATACTTAATCCTGTTAAAAATACAAAGGAGAACGATTGTGACCATGCGGTTTTAATTGCAAGTACAACCCCATGTAATGTTTCTTCAGGAATAGGCAATATTTCTTTTAGTTTATTAGGTGTTGTAATTAAAATGCCAAATAAATCATCTGGTTCATCACCAATAGTAGTTAAAGTAGAGACTACAGTTGGATCACTTTGCTGACTTGTTACATCCGACATTTTATTACTTAATGTATTGTTCATAACAACATTGAAGATCGTTACTCCAATGGTACCTCCAATAGATCTAAAGAATGTAGATGCAGATGTTACAGAGCCCAACTTTTCTTTTGGAAAAGCATTTTGTACAGCAATCATCAATGTAGGCATGACTAGCCCCATCCCAAATCCCATGACAATCATAAATCCATAAGCGGTCCATATCGTTGAATTGAGCCCCATCGTACTCATTAGGAAAAATCCAATACTTGTAATAATCATTCCTACGGTAAGGTTTGTTCTATATTTAATTCGTAATAACAACCTACCACCTATGACGCTAGCAACAATCAATGAAATCATCATCGGTGTCATAGTAGATCCTGCTTCTGTTGGGGAAACACCTAAGATTGCTTGCATAAACATAGGAACAAACATGATGGCACCAAACATCCCTAATCCTAACAGAAAGCCTAGACCATTAGTCGTGGCAAACACTCTATTTTTAAACAGACTTAGATCTAATATCGGTTCATCCGTTTTTCGTTCAATGAAGATGAAAATAATGATTAATAGTATGGAAATTCCAAAAATAATATAACTAGTAAATGATAGCCAAGCAAATTTATCTCCTCCGAAAGTTAAACCGAGCAATAATAAAGTCAGTGCTGGGATTAATGTCATGATTCCAAAAAAATCAATATTTAGTTCTTTCCGTTTTATAAAACCAAACAAAATAAAGATGAAGAGAGGAATTCCGAATATCAAATAACTTTCTATGGAGTTCCATTCAAAGGTATCTCCACCAAGAATTAAACCAATCAATAACAGGGTGCCTGCAATAACTAAAGAAATTTTACTAGTCAATCCGATGCTAACTTTTTCTGTTTGTTGTACAATTTCATTTTTCATACCTATAAAAATTAACGTAGCAGATAAAACTCCAAATGGTACATTAATTAAAAAGATCCAGTGCCAGCTAATCGTATCTACAAAAAAGCCTCCAACTAACGGACCGATAACTGAGCTCAGGCCAAAAATGGCTCCAAATACTCCTTGCCATTTTGCACGCTGTTCAGCTGTGAAAATATCTCCCACAATGGTTTGTGACAATGGCATAATCATACCGCCGCCTATACCTTGAATACCGCGGAAAATGATTAACTGTTCCATTGTAGTTGCAGTTGCACACAACGCAGATCCTACTATGAAAATGACCATTCCAGTTAAGTATAAGTATCTTCTTCCAAATAAATCAGATATTTTCCCAACAATAGGAATAACAGCAGTAGATGTAATTAAGTATGCTGTAGTTACCCATGCAAAAATTTCAAAACCATTTAACTCACCAATAATGGTCGGCATAGCCGTACCAACTACTGTTTGTTCAAGTGCACTGAAAAACATACCAATCATTAAACCTAACAAAACAATTCTTGTATTTATTTGTTTTTGTTGTATCATCTTAAGACTCCCCTTTCTAAGCTATTTGTGTTGACTAAACAGTCATTGTATAATAAAAACAATAAGTCAATTATTTTTACGACCATGTAGACACATTATATATAAAACATAGTGACAGGTCAATTGATAACAAATATAATAAAACTAACTTATTTTTAGATTGAGGGTTGTTTTTTATGAGTGATAAGCGGAAGAATATTATGGAATCTGCAATGAAATTAATATCTCAAAAAGGGTACCACGCAACGTCTATGAAAGAAATTGCAGATGATATTGGTATGGCTAAAGGATCAATATATAATTATTTTGATTCAAAAGAGGATCTTATGATATCCATGTTGAGATATTATTTCGACCCTATGTATGAGAAAGTTGAAATGGTTCGAGAAAATGAAGGGAATTTATCACCAAAAGAAATTTTTACAAGGCAATTAATGGTACAAATGGAACAACAGTCTAAATATAAAGAATTTATAAAAATGATCATGAGCGAACAGGTTTCTCAGATTAATGAAGAAATAAAGCAATTTATGTTTAAAATTAGGGCAAAAACAATTAATTGGGTTACAGGACATATTATTGAGATTTATGGGGAAGAAGTAAAAAAATATGCTTATGATTGTGCAACAATATTAATCGGTATGATGAGAGAGTATATGTTTTATGTCATTATTGATAAAAAGAAAATTGAAATAGAACGATTGCCTAATTTATTAATCTCTGTACTGGATCAAGTGGTATATCATTTTAAACAGACTCAAAATGAACCCTTTCTAACAGAAGATTTATTGGAAAATTTTATAAATATAGAAGAAGAAATAAGAAAGACTACGATTAAAAAGATCAAAAAAATAATAGATGAAACGAAGAACCTATTAACGAATTTAAATTTAAATAAAAATGTAAACAATAAAATTAACGCTTCATTGGTAGCCATGGACGAAGAATTGGAGCTAGAAAACCCACGAATTATCATTTTAGAAGGACTTATGTTGGTTTTAGAAAATGCAGGGATTTCTAAACTAGATGATTATATTAAGGAGTTGAACTCAAAGTTAGAATCTTTAACTTAATGTTTCCATTATATCCAAAAGGTTCATCTACCAAAATAATGACTCTCTTATTTTTTTGTGATAAGATTTGATAGATAAGGAGTGATCGTAATGAGTCAAATAGATCAAATATTAAATAAAGCATTATCTGGTGAAAGATTAACCTTAGAAGATGGTGTTATTTTATTTGAATCTGATGAGATTGAAAAAATCGGTCAAGCTGCGAATAAAAAAATGCTTCAATTTCATCCTGATCCAATCACTACATTTGTGATAGGCAGAAATATAAATTATACTAATTTTTGTGACGTATACTGTAAGTTTTGTGCCTTTTATCGACCACCCGGTCATGAAGAAGGGTATGTACTTCCTAATGAAGTGATATTTCAGAAAATCCAAGAAACCTTAGATGTAGGTGGTACAGAAATATTAATGCAGGGCGGTGTAAATCCTGACCTTCCATTTGAATATTATTTAAATTTATTGAAAGAAATTAAACAAAGATTTGATATTCATATGCATTCATTGTCTACCGTTGAAATTCGTAAAATGAAAGAAATGTCAGGTTTACCATATGAAGAAGTTTTGAAGCAATTACATGAAGCAGGTCTGGATTCCCTTCCTGGGGCTGGAGCAGAAATGCTTATTGATCGTATTCGTAATAAAGTCAGCCGTTTAAAAGGATCATGGAGGGAATGGATGGACATTCACCAAGCAGCACATAAAGTAGGCATGAATACAACGGCTACGATGGTTATAGGGTTTGGTGAAACTTTAGAAGAAAGAGTACTGCACATGTTGAGAGTCAGGGAGGCTCAAGATGAATGCATTCAGAATAATTGGGATTCAGCTGGCTTCCTAGCTTTTATTATTTGGACTTTTCAACCGGAAAACACAAATTATAAACAAGAAAAAGCATCACCTGATGATTACTTAAAAACATTAGCAATCAGCCGATTAATGATAGATAATATCCCTAATTTTCAAGCTTCTTGGGTAACATTAGGAGCTGAAATTGGAAAGAAATCCTTGGAATATGGTTGTAATGATTTTGGCAGTACCATGATGGAAGAAAATGTGGTGTCTGCAGCGGGAACAACACATAAGGTAAATATAGAAACAATTTTGAAATTAATTCGCGAAGCTGGAAAAATACCTGCCCAAAGAAATACAGCTTATGATACTTTAAAAGTTTTTAATGAAGGCTCAAGTGTAGATAAAGATTTTATTATGCAAAATTAAGAAATGTATGATTGATTCCGCCCGATTCAATGGGCGGTTTTTTTCTGTCACCATTTTTTTGGGTATCTAATCCCATTCTTTTCCTTTGTATATCTGCTTCATCTGAAACATATACTTTAGATGGCAGTTATATATGTGAAAGGAGTGTGAATATGGACCTGATTACCATTAATATGGACAATTTTTCAGAAGAAGAAATACAAAAATATTATGCAAAACTACAAAATGAAATCACCCTTCTACATAAAAAAAACAAGCAAAAAAAACAGATTTTTAAAATTATAAAAGTAAATAATAGCCTTGTTACTACAGGTGTCTTACCGCAATTTCAACTAACTAAACATGCGGCAATGCTGTATTATTCAATAAGTCAATCGCTTGCAGATTTTATCATCTCAGATTTACAAAATATAATTGTTCATCGGCTTTTGCAAAAGGAGCAGCCTCAACTTGATAAAAACGAAATTTCAAGGTTGAATGAATATTGCACTGACCTTTTAAACGAATCATCACTATCCACAAGCTTTAATCGAAAAAAACATAAAAAAATAGAAGAGCAGTTGTATCAATATATTGAAAATAATACACAACTAAATTTAGATGCTTTCATTCGTTTTAGATTACAGTTCTATATACAAGAACTTAACGAAGTTGTTGAATATGCAATTGAAGAGTATATCAGTGATCAACAATATAAAGAATTTATGACTTTGTTAAAATCGTTTGTTTTTTCTCAGGAATATAAAGTACCTACTGTTCACATTATCCATGATGGGGAAAGCAATTTTTTGATTTTAGATGAAGAGCTGAAATGTATAGATCAGAATGAAGATATTAATAATGATTCTTATGATAAAAATTTTGATGATCTGATTATAACAAAATTAGTATCTTTATCTCCTCACAAGATCATAATTCATACTAGAAAACCTGAAATACAGGTTATTCATGTCATAGAGCAAATTTTTGAACAACGTACTATTGTTTGTAAAAGGTGTAATGTGTGTGAGAAAATTCTTTCAAACTATCGCAAAGTAGAGAAGTGAAAAATAAATAAACTTGACAAATAGGTATGCTCCACTATAATACAATTATAAAAGTTTAATAATTTGATTAAATAGCAAACATCAAAGACACGAATCATTTTGTTGAATCTGACCAGAGAGAGGCAACCATAGCTGAAAGTTCCTCCTGAATTCAAATTTGATTTACCACTTTGTAGCTGTGAGAATGAACATGAATTTACATAAAGTAGTTCCCACCGAGTTATTCACGTTAACGAATATGAATTGAGGATCGATGTTTTATCGATTGAACTAGGGTGGAACCACGAGCTAAACGCACTCGTCCCTTTTTTGGGAGATTGCGTTTTTTTGTTGAAAAAAAGTATGTAAAATGGAGGAAAATGACATGTCAGTACAAATTACATTTCCTGATGGTGCAAGTCGTTCATTTGAAAAAGGGATTAGCATTGAAGGCATTGCTGCATCAATCAGTCCAGGTTTAAAAAAGAAAGCCGTTGCTGGTAAAGTAGATGGTGAAGTTGTAGATTTAAGTTATAACTTAAATGAAGATGCAAAGATTGAAATTGTGACATTGGACGGCGAGGAAGGTCTAGAAGTTTATCGTCATAGTACTGCTCATTTAATGGCACAAGCAATCAAAAGAATATATGGTGAGAAAAATGTGAAATTAGGAATAGGTCCTGTTATTGAAAATGGTTTTTATTATGATATTGATCTCGATCAATCCATTACTCCTGAAGATTTGAGTAAAATTGAAAAGGAAATGAAGAAAATTATTAATGAGAATTTAAAGATCTCAAGACGTGAAGTAAGTAGAGAAGAAGCGTTAAATATATATACTGATCTTGATGATCCTTTAAAGTTAGAATTAATTCAAGATTTACCGCAGGATTCAGTCATTACAATTTATGATCAAGGTGAGTTTTTTGATTTATGTAGAGGTCCTCATTTGCCATCTACAAGTAAAATAAAAGCTTTTAAATTATTAAGTGTTGCTGGTGCATATTGGCGTGGAGACTCAAAAAATAAGATGCTGCAACGTATTTATGGAACTGCATTTCCTAAAAAAGCCGATCTTGATGAACATTTACGGTTATTAGAGGAAGCTAAGAAACGAGATCATAGAAAACTTGGCAAAGAATTTAAAATGTTTACTTTTTCACAAGAAGTAGGACAAGGGTTGCCATTGTGGCTTCCAAATGGTGCTAAGTTAAGAAGGACGCTTGAAAGATACATTGTTGATTTGGAGGAAAGATTAGGTTATAACCATGTATATACACCTGTTTTAGCTAATGTTGAATTATATAAAACTTCAGGTCACTGGGAGCATTATCAAGAAGATATGTTTCCTAAAATGGAGTTGGATAATGAAGAATTAGTATTGAGACCTATGAACTGTCCACATCACATGATGGTATTTAAAGACGATATGCGTAGTTATCGAGATTTGCCTTTAAGAATCGCTGAATTAGGGACAATGCATAGATATGAAATGTCAGGTGCATTAACTGGACTACATCGTGTGAGGGCAATGACATTAAATGATGCTCATATTTTTTGTAGACCAGATCAAATTAAAGAAGAGTTTGCAAGAGTGATCCATTTAATAAGACAGGTATATAAAGATTTTGGAATTAAAGACTATCGTTTTAGGCTTTCATATCGCGATCCAGAAGATAAAGAGAAATATTTTCCTGATGACAACATGTGGGAATTGTCTCAAAAAATGTTGCGTGAAGTAGTTGAAGAACTAGAACTTGAGTTCTATGAAGCTGAAGGTGAAGCGGCATTTTATGGACCAAAATTAGATGTGCAAATTAAAACTGCACTTGGTAAAGAAGAAACTTTGTCTACAGCTCAAATTGATTTCTTATTGCCAGAAAGGTTTGAATTAGAATATATTGCTGAGGATGGGAATAAACATCGTCCAGTTGTAATACACAGAGGAATAATTAGCACAATGGAAAGAATGACTGCCTTTTTATTAGAGAATTTTGCTGGAGATTTACCAACATGGTTAGCCCCAGTCCAAGCAAAAGTAATTCCTGTTTCAAATTCCTATGACGAATATGCAAAACAAGTAGCTGAAAAAATGCAGCTTAGTGGAATCCGAGTGGAGTCGGATTTGAGAAATGAAAAATTAGGATATAAAATTCGTGAAGCACAGCTTGAAAAAGTAAAATATATGTTAGTCGTAGGTGAAAACGAGAAAAGCTCTGAAAGTGTGTCAGTACGTATTCGTGGTGAGGGTGATGTAGGTGCGAAATCCATTACTGAAGTCATAAATCAGATCACGGAAGAGGTTAATAATAAAGTTATTAATTAATGAAACAATATATTAATATAAGGAAACCGTAGTTGTTAAAATCTTAACACTGCTGTTTCCTTTTTTACTTTTTATAAACGGATATGTTCGTTTTGCTACATAGTGGAAAGGTATATTTCATAGTATTTTTGGAAAACCTCCTTTATTAGGGGAGGTTAGTAAAATGTTTTTTAAAAAGTTAAAAGTGAAAATGATTTCTATTTTGTTTTTGCCAATGATTGCAATCTTAACTACATCAAGTATAACTCCACATATAAAACAGGTTGATAGTGTTGAAGGTTTAGAATATGAAGAGTCTAACAAACAAGTATCTCTAATAAAAACAACAGATTTAACATCAGCTACTCTTCAAAAAGATATTATATTGGAAGAAATAAAAAAAATGAAACAAGAGATCTTAAAAAGAAAAAGTGAAAAAGAACTTCAAAATGCAAATATAAAAAGCGATAAATTAAGCCATTCGGTAGAAATTTTAAGTGAAAACCAAATGCGTAATCAATATCAAGCTGTAGAAGTTGTGGCAACTGGATATTATGCTGGTGTAGAATCGACTGGTAAAACTCCAGATCATCCTGAATATGGCATTACATATTCAGGAGTAAAGGTTAGAAGAATGCCTGACTCAGTATCAACGATTGCAGCAGATTTGAATTTATTTCCTTTGGGTACGGTACTCTATATTCCAGGATACGGTTATGGAATAGTAGCTGATATTGGTTCTGCAATTAAAGGAAATGTCATTGATTTATATTTTAATTCAAAGGAAGACGTTTATAAGTTATGGGGTAAAAAGAAATTAGACGTTTTTATTATTGAGGAAGGTAATGGTCGAATTACAGAGGCTATACTTCAACAGAAAATGGATATCTTTCGAAGTTAAATAATGTTCACAATCCACGAAAATCATATGCATAAAATGTTTTTTATGTGAAATAATACTATCGAATACGAATGAAAGTATTGTGGTGGGAGGTGAATTCATAGTGGCTAAAAATAGAAACAATCAGAGAAATCAGAACAATCAAAATAATCAAAACAATGAGCAGTTTAACGAAGAATTTGCAGAAGAAGTAACTGCTAAGAATACTAAAAAAACGGGTCAGAATGCAAGAAATCAAGAAGCGAACGAGTAAATAGTTCATTTATTATTTAAGGGAAGTGATTTGCAATTGCAAATCACTTTCTTTTTCACACTCTAAGAATTTATAAATATATTTAATCTGACATTAATAAATCATTTGGAGGTAAGAAACGTTGAAACCTATTCAATCTGAAATCGAAAATAAAGAGGATTTATTCTCAAATATATATAAAGGAATAAAACCTTTGCAATTTTCTCTTGGCAGCAATTGGGAGTATGATCATGGTTATTTTGATCATGCGTTAGATGATAAATCACAGGTATGGTTACGTATTCCATTTCAAGTGACTAGTGGACAATTAGATGGTGAAATTGAAAATCAATCAACAATGATTCAATTAGGCACTCCATTTGTACTTAAACATGTCTATAATGAAGGAACTGATCCAAATGCACATATGATGATATATGGGTCCTTAATTAATCAATTTCAAACTCCAATAGACAAAGATGCAGAATCAATTGAAGAGATGTGGTTAATAAAAGCGGATGAACTTATTAAAAAAGTAGAACTTCAAATTTAACTATACCCCATATTATTTCTCCGAAAAAGCAAATTTTTTTACTTCTATTTTATCTATTTTTAAGGTTTATTTAATGTTTATAGTCCATGATATAGACAACAATAAATGATATAATGATTTATGTCATTATTCATAAATAAATCTTAATACAATTTAAGGGGGTTTTCTTATGGATGATAATAATAGAGGTAAGAATGATACTAGTGATTTTTTCAGCGAAGATAAGTCGAAAGAAAGAAAAGACAAAGATATACAAGAACGAAAAAGTGAATATTATTCATACGGCTCATTTAAACCTACTGAACCTTTAAAGGAAACAGATTATACATCTTACTCATCTAGTAGAGAACACTCATCAGATGTGGAAATTAATAAACCAAATCAAATATCCGTTTATAATGAATCTGAACAAAAAGATATATCAAGGAATGGATATAAAGGATCGGAATGGACTTATTCTACCAGGAAAAAGCGATCTTCTTTTAAAAGTACGTTCTCTGCATTTATGGCAGGAGTAGTAGTTGTGGGTGCGCTTATGGTTGCTTCAGATAAAATGAATTTATTTACATCTGACACACTTCTACCTAGTCAATCTGTACCTTCAAATGTAATCCCAGCAAATGGAAATGAAAATCAAGCGTCTATTACATTTGAAAATAGACCAGATAATATAGCAGATATTGTAGAACAAGCGACTCCTGCTGTTGTTAAAATAGAAACATATAATACGAAAAGCAATAATATCAATCGAAATGATGATATTTTCAGATATTTTTTTGGAGACGAGTATAATTCAACACCAAATGGACCCCAGGCTTCTGGTTTAGGCTCAGGTTTTATTTTTGATAAAGAGGGATACATTTTAACAAATGAACATGTAGTTTCAGGAGCAGATGAGATATATGTCGAGCTAGAAGGATATGAAAATAAATTTGAAGCTGAATTATTAGGTTCATCGTATGATTTGGATCTTGCAGTATTAAAAATAGAAGGAAGTGAATCATTTCCTACTTTAGAAATAGGTGACTCTAACCAACTAAGAGTAGGGGATTGGGTAACGGCTATTGGGAATCCAGTAGGATTTGATCATTCTGTGAGTGTAGGTGTTCTTAGTGCAAATGAAAGAGAGATCTCTATTCCTGATTCACAAGGAACAAGAACCTATGAGCATTTACTTCAAACAGATGCATCTATTAATCCAGGGAACTCTGGAGGACCTCTGATTAATCTTAATGGAGAGGTTATTGGAATTAATACTGCGGTAAGCACAGACGCTCAAGGAATTGGGTTTGCTATACCGACAAGTACGATTGATGAAGTATTAGATAATTTGAAAAATAATGTATCAATCCCTAAACCGTATATCGGAGTTGGATTATACGATATAGATGATGAAGTACAGCAAACACTAAATTTACAAGACAAAGATGGTGTTTTGATCACCCAAGTTGAAAAACCAAGTCCAGCATCTCGTGCAGGTATTAAGCCAAATGATGTCATTATTGAATTGAATGGTGAAGAGATCAAAAATGCTGAAGATCTAATTAATAAAGTAAAGGAAACAGCTATTGGTGAGTCTGTCAATTTAACGGTGATTAGAGAAGGTAAAACTTACGAGACAGCAGTAACCATAGGGGATCGAAATGCAAAGTAAAAGTATAGCAGTCAAATAAAAATTTAATAATGAATGTTAAACTTGTAAGAAAGTAGAGTGATATTAGTTTAAGGCTAACTCTACTTTCTTTTTTAAAGGGAATTTATATAAATAAACTCACTCAATTTTTAAAAAGGAGAGTACAGATGAGGAGAAAAATATTAATTATTGATGATGATGAAAAAATCACGTCCATGTTAAAAAGAAACCTTGCATTTGAAGGTTATATGATACAAACGGCTAATCACGTAAATGATGGGCTAATGATTTTAAGGGATGAGGAGCCTGACCTTCTAATATTGGACATTATGATGCCTGTGATGGATGGCTGGGAGGTATGCAGTAGAATTAGGGAGGGTGGAAGTCAAATGCCAATCCTCATGTTAACTGCTAAGGATGAAGTCAGTGATCGAGTGAAAGGATTAGATACAGGAGCGGATGACTATTTAGTAAAACCGTTTGCTTTACAAGAACTTTTGGCAAGAGTCAGGGCTTTGCTTCGAAGAAATCAGGGTGCAGTAGAAGAAGATAGACAACAACTTCATTACGAAGATATCGTTCTTGATTTAGACACTAGGGAAGTATTTCGAAATGGAATATCTATAGAATTAACAACTAAAGAATTTGAGTTGTTGCATTTATTTTTAAGCAATCCCAATAAAGTACTCTCTCGTGATGTCATCATGGATAAAATATGGGGTTATGATTATAGTGGAGAATCGAATGTAATTGAGGTATACATTGCATTACTTAGACAAAAAACAGAAGAAAATGGAGAGAAAAGAATCATTCACACAAAAAGAGGGGCGGGTTATGTCTTAAGATAGGTTATACATCTTTTTGTGTTACTTAGTTGAGGTGAACTTTAATGTCAATTCGTTTACGTTTAACAATTTGGTATACAGGAATTTTAGCCGTTATGATCATTGTGCTTGGCATCGTGTTATATTTAGTTTTATCAACCAATTTATTCAATTCAGAAGAAGATAGTTTAAGAAGTCAAGGAGACGAAGTTTATAATGAAATGTTAATAAATTTAGAAAGAACTTTTTATTTAGCTCCTGATGGAACCCCGGTCATTCAATATGAACTTCCTAATCTCAACTTTTTAACATCCTCGACTTATTTATTACAGGTTGTGAACAGAAAGGGAGTTGTAAAAGATAAAACCTTTAATCTATTTGATAATGAAATTCCATTAAATAAGGAAACATTTGAGGATGTTATAGGTGGAGCCGAAATTATTAAAACAACGAAGATTAAAGATGTCTCTTTATTAACACTATACAAACCAATCGTGCAACAGAATGAAGTCATCGGTATTTTGCTGGTAGCTACCGTTATTGATGATATTTATTCTTATTTAAATATGTTTCAGTGGATTTATATGATATCAGGTGTAGTTTTAATTGGAATTGCAGCTACCATCGGATTATTTATGGCTCGAAAAACATTAAAACCTATTGAAAATGTCATATTAGCTGCTAATCAAATTGAAAAAAGTACAGATTTAGACAACAGAATATTATATGAAGGACCTAATGATGAGATTGGGCAATTAATTAATACAATTAACGGCATGTTATCACGTATTCAGGTTATTTATGGTGAATTGGAAGAAGCGTATCGTTTGCAAAGAAGGTTCGTTTCTGATGCTTCCCATGAACTGAGAACTCCGTTAACTACCATTAGAGGGAATATAGAATTTTTAGAAAAAATGTGGCAGCCTAATGAAGATTCTCATATATCGGATCAGGAAAAAATGAAGCTGACTATGGAGTCTGTAGTAGACATCTCTTCTGAAGCAGAGAGAATGAGTAATCTTGTTAATGACTTATTATCTTTAGCTAGGGCTGATGCCGGTTATGAAATGGAAAAAGAAAACATTGCCATTAAACCTATATTAGAACAAGTAATAAGAAAAGCACAATTCTTACCTAAGAAAGTTGATTTTAAAGTAGGGGATTTAGAGAATATAAACAATATTTTAGTATATGGAAATCATGAGTATTTACAAGAGATGTTATTTATTTTTATTGAGAATGCTTTTAAATATACTGAAGCAGGTTATGTAGAATTAGAAGTGAAAACCTTGGAGAATCAAGTTGGCATCCATATTTCAGATACAGGAATTGGAATGAACAAAGATGATATTCCACATATTTTTCAAAGATTTTATCGTGCTGATGTATCTAGAGGGGCAAAACCAGGAACAGGTTTAGGGTTGTCCATTGCAAAGTGGATTATTGATGAACATCACGGTTCAGTAGAAGTATATACTTCATTAGGATCAGGTACAAATTTTATTATTTGGATTCCTATGTTTCATCATACCTAGATGATTAGTGCTATAATGAGTGTATGAACTTATGTGTTTATTTTTATTTGAGGTGATAAGAATGGAAGTTATCAAAATCTCCCCTAGAGGTTATTGTTATGGTGTTGTAGATGCTATGGTACTTGCTATGCAAACAGCGAAAAACTTAGATTTACCAAAACCCATATATATATTGGGTATGATTGTTCATAATAAACACGTTACAGATGCTTTTCAAGAAGAAGGTGTGATTACCCTAGATGGGGAAAATCGCCTAGAAATATTAGAGAAAGTTGATAAGGGAACAGTGATTTTTACCGCACACGGTGTATCACCAGAAGTGCGTAAAAAAACGAGGGAAAAAGGATTAACGGTTGTAGATGCCACTTGTCCAGATGTAACAAGAACACATGATTTGATTCGTGAGAAAGCGGCAGAAGGTTATCAAGTCATATACATTGGAAAGAAGGGACATCCTGAGCCCGAAGGTGCTATGGGTATTGCACCAGATCATGTGACTTTAATTGAAAAAGAAGTAGAAATTGATAAGTTAAATATAAATGCTGAGCGCATTATTATCACAAATCAAACTACCATGAGTCAATGGGATATTCGACATATTATTAATCGTTTAATTGAAAAATATCCAACTGCAGAAATCCATAATGAAATATGTTTGGCTACTCAGGTAAGACAAGAAGCAGTAGCCAATCAGGCTAGAGATGCTGATTTATTAATTGTTGTGGGGGACCCAAGAAGTAATAATTCTAATCGTTTAGCTCAAGTTTCTGAGGAAATATCAGGGGTAAAAGCATATAGAATAGCAGACGTATCAGAATTAAAACA
Organism: Chengkuizengella sp. SCS-71B; assembly: GCF_040100845.1. Classification (NCBI taxonomy): domain Bacteria; kingdom Bacillati; phylum Bacillota; class Bacilli; order Caryophanales; family Paenibacillaceae; genus Chengkuizengella; species Chengkuizengella sp. SCS-71B. Next base: position 886,815 of record NZ_JAZHSH010000001.1, read on the forward strand.
AAAGTGGTTGAAACATATTAGAAATGTAGCGGTAACATCAGGTGCCTCAACTCCAACTTTGATTACAAAAGAAGTGATTGAATACTTGGAACAATATGATCCAAATGATGATAGTACAAAAGGTATCCAGCGCACGATTAATAAAGATAAACTATTACCGCGAGCAAAAATAAAATCATCTAAATAAATGTACCATTTTTTGCAAACTACTTGACTATAGAGGGAAAATAATATATATTAACTTTAACACTTAAAAGCGTATAAGCGTTGAAGCAAATAGGCACTAGAGTGAATATAACAAAATCTCTTCTTGGTGCCATTAGAAGAGGTAGTCATATCATTTATAAAAGGTATGACAAATTTTATATATAAAAACTGGGAGTGTGGAAATCATGATCGTTATTACATCAAATACTATTAGTGAAGGTCGTTTGACAGAAATTGTAGGACATATTGAAACATATGGAGTAAAGACACATATATCAAAAGGAACGGATCGTACTGTCATTGGAATTGTAGGAAAAGCAGATCCTATTTTAGCTGAGAAGATGCGTCAAATGAAAGACGTAGAAGATGTAATTAAAATTACAAAATCATATAAACTTGCTAGTCGTGATTTTCAACCAAATGATACAATCATTGACATAAAAGGTGTTAAAATTGGTGGAGAAAACTTAGTCATCATGGGTGGTCCTTGTGCAGTTGAATCTGCTCAGCAGATGGATGAAATTGCTGCGATTGTTAAAGAGGCTGGTGGTCAAGTATTACGCGGAGGTGCGTTCAAACCTAGAACGGGTCCGTACAGTTTCCAAGGTGTTGGAGTAGAGGGACTTGAAATGATGGCAGAAGCAGGTAGAAAACACGGTCTTCTAACCATTACAGAAGTAATGACTCCTGAATATGTAGACGTGATAGCTGAACATGCTGATATTTTACAGATAGGTACTCGTAATATGCAAAATTTTGATTTGTTGCGTAAATTAGGGGAAATTGATACTCCTGTATTATTGAAAAGAGGATTTTCTGCGACATATGATGAGCTATTAAATGCAGCGGAATATATATTAGCAGGTGGAAATCCGAACGTTATGTTATGTGAAAGGGGAATTCGTACGTTTGAAACTTACACAAGAAATACCCTCGATCTAACGGCTATTCCAGTTTTACAACAATTAAGTCATTTACCAGTGATCTCTGATCCAAGTCATGGTACAGGACGTAGAGAGCTAGTTGAAACAATGTCAAAAGCTTCCGTTGCTGCTGGTGCGAATGGTCTGATTGTAGAGATGCATACAGATCCTGATAATTCAATGACAGGTGATGGGGTGCAATCATTGTTCCCAGATCAATTCACTTCTCTATTACAAGATATAGAAAAATTAGCGCCGTTAATGGGCAAAAAGTTCAATACTATAAAAGAACCTGTATTAAAATAACTAGACTATTAAAATTGTATATCTGAATAAATAGTGTAAAACAAAAAGAAAACCGTTCTTTTATATCGGTTTTCTTTTTGTTTTACCTTAAACTTTTCAATTTTTTTATATTTTTAGAAATAAAAACCAAACCTATGAACATTGTGTAAGAATATCTAACATTAAACTTAAAAATACCTTACATGACTATTGACTATCATATGTTCAAGTTTTATAATAACGTTAATTATAAAAACTTGAACATTAGCGGACAAATTATCAGTTAACGTTCGGAAAAATCGGAAATGGGAGGAATTAGGATGTCAGTTCAAAACGTTTTAGCTACAATTAAGGAAAAAAACATAGAGTTTGTAGATTTTAGATTTGTAGATTTATCAGGTAAAGCACATCACATCACTGTGCCTGCTTCAGCAGTTGAGGAAGGTACTTTTACAAACGGAGTAGCTTTTGACGGCTCTTCCATCCCTGGTTTTAGAGGGATAGAGGAATCAGATATGGTTATGATGCCAGATCCTGAATCTATTTTTGTAGATGAATTTACTGCACATAACACATTGAACATTATGTGTAACATTTTTTCACCTGATGGCGACCGTTATGATCGTGATCCAAGAAATATTGCTCAAAAAGCAGAAGAATACCTGCAATCTACGGGTATTGGTACTTCAGCCTTTTTTGCACCAGAATCTGAATTTTTTATCTTTGATGATGTAAGGTTTGAAAGTGGGCAAAATGTTTCTTCTTATTCTGTTGATTCTGACGAGGGAATTTGGAATACAGGACGTGAAGAAGAAGGCGGAAACTTAGGATTTAAAATTCGCAATAAGGGCGGGTATGTACCGGTTTCACCAGCAGACACAACTCAAGACTTGCGCAGTGAAATTTGTCGAGTTTTAGAAGAAGCCGGATTAGAAATTGAACGTCATCACCATGAGGTTGCTACTGCTGGACAGCAAGAAATCAACTTCCGTTTCAGCACATTAGTTGATACAGCAGATAATTTAATGAAGTATAAATATATTGTTCATAATACAGCAATTAAATTTGGAAAAACGGCTACTTTTATGCCAAAACCTTTATTTGGAGATAACGGTAGCGGAATGCATGTACATCAAAGTATTTTTAATGGCGATACTCCACTATTTTATGAAAAAGGGGCATATGCAAACATTAGTGAGCTTGGTATGTATTATATTGGCGGAATTTTAAAACATGCTCCTGCCCTAATTGCTCTAACTAATCCTAGTACTAATTCATACAAAAGATTAGTTCCTGGATATGAAGCTCCTGTCAACCTTGTATTCTCCAAAGGAAATCGTTCAGCAGCTGTTCGTATTCCAGTAGCTGCAGTAACGCCTAAAGGTGCTCGTATTGAGTTCCGTACACCTGATTCAACTGCTAACCCATACCTCGCATTTTCAGCGATGTTAATGGCTGGTTTAGACGGAATTAAAAACAAAATTGATCCTCGTCAAGAAGGATACGGTCCTTTGGACAAAAATATTTATGAATTATCTGATGTTGAGAAAAATGAAATCCGCAGTGTACCAGCAAATATAGAAGAAGCAATGGATGCTCTTGAAGCAGACTATGAATTTTTAACTGAAGGCGAAGTATTTACAGAAGAATTTATTAAACATTATATAAGTTTTAAACGTGATGAAGCAAAAGAAATCGCAATTCGCACTCATCCACATGAATTCTCATTATATTACGACTGTTAATCTAAAAATATTTTGTGTACAGACGCCCACCTCTATAGGTGGTACTTCAAGTCAGGTGGAGCAGAATCTCCATCTGACTTCTAGATGTTTAAGCTTTGCTTAAACGAGTTCACTAATCATTTATTTGAAAAAGGCCACCAATTAAGGTGGTCTATTTTTTTTAACTACTTCTCCGAGAAGATCCGATAGTAGCTTTTATTTTAGTTATAGTTTAGAAAATCAAGGGTAAATATACATATATGTATATCAAAATACATTTTATGGTGTTTTTATATAATTTTTTATCATTAATTAACTATAAATGTTAATTATCAAAGATACATAAATTTCTAGTTTGTGATAGCATTTTACTCGAGAAAATGATATCATTTTTCAAATATTTTTTATAGAAAGGAGAAGATACAAATGAAAAAGATTACTGTTAAGAAAACAGAATCAGTAAAATTAACATCATTAGCAGCAGCCTTATACGCAGGAGGATGTGTACAATTTTAATAAAACTATACAGAATCAGTAAAATGAACTTTTAGGCAATATTTACATGAAAGTGGGGCAAGATGCTCCACTTTCATGCATATGGGAGGCCTTTTAAGATGGAAGGTACGAAAAATAAAGATCAAAGAATACAACTTCATCCACTCACCTTCTTAGATCAAAAAGAAGGGGTGCTAATAGGACGATTTGGAACCGATTTGTTTGCCTTGTTTCCAGAAGATGGAGCAAATCTAGTAAAACAGCTTCAAGCAGGTGTTACAATGAAGGAAGCAATAGATTGGTATGAACAAACATATCAAGAAGAAATAGATATAGATGATTTTCTACAAACTTTAAACGAACTTCAATTTATTAATGAAGAAAAAGGCGAGGAAGAGGTTATTCAAAAAGAAAAGATTGCTTGGCAAAGAGCAGGTCAATATGCGTTTTCACCTTGGGCTTTTATTTTATATGCTAGTATAGTTCTTTCTTGCATATTGTTCATATTTAATAACCCAAGGGTTATACCTCAACGTGAACACATTTTATTTTCTGAATATTCTGTCGTTATTACGTTAGGGATACTCTTTGGACAGTTGCCCGGTTTATTTATTCATGAATCAATGCATTACCTAGCTGGAAGAAGATTAGGGTTGCCATCAAAATTTGGTATAGGTTATAGAATGTATTTTCTTGTATTTACAACTTCTATGCCAGGTATATGGGGGATTCCTAAGAAAAATCGTTATCTTCCATTTTTAGCAGGCATGCTAGGAGATATTCTTTGGTATTCATTTTTGGTTATCATTGCTGGATTGTTGTATATAAAAACAGGAGCGATAGAAGGATTTGGAGCTTTCTGTTTAGCATTAGCTATGACAACCTTCCTACGTCTAATTTGGCAATTTTATTTCCATTTACAGACAGATATTTATTATATTATGATTTCGATTTTAGATTGTATAAATCTTCAGGAAATAACACGAAAGTATGTGAAATATAGTTGGTATAGACTCATTCGGAGTGGAAAAACGATTAATTTTGATAAATATACGGAACGTGATCTTAAAGTAGCCCGTTGGTATAGTATCTTTTACTCAATTGGATGGGCTTTTATGGTGGGAATATTGGTTTATCTGCTTCCAGTTGCTATTAAATTTTTATCTAGTGTTTTTGTGAATTTATATAAAGGGGAAGTGTATGTATTAGATTCAGTAATTTTTCTATTGCTATTTGGAATTGAGTTAGGAGCTGTTTTATATCTGTTTTTTAGAGGAAGAAGGAATATAAGGAAAAGATCAGGGGTTAGTGTTTGAAGGGGCTTAAGCAAGGTGGAAACAGTTGATTATAGAAAGGATGAAAGTAATGAACGAAAAAAATATAATTCATAGGTGGATCATAGGAAATAAAAAAAGTGATCGTGAAAAAGAATACATGGCAGAGAAAGATAGACCTATGATTGTAGTTCAGTCCCATCGTTATCGCAGGGGACCCTATACAGGCACGGGTGAATTGTTGCGCAAGCTAATCCCAACTATATATGAAAAGTGGAATGATGTTGTTGAAAAACATAGTATTGAAGTTTTATCGGTAGCGCCGGAACTAAAAACATTGATTTCCACCAGAGAAGAAACGCTGACTTCTCTAGCAGTTCCAAAGGAAAGAACAAGATTTTATTCAAGACTACGAACTCTAAGGATTACTCATGGACTCATCGATTTATTCAATGAAATAACAATATCTCAAATTGTAGGTCCAATAACTATTGTTTTTGAAGAAGTAGATCAATGTGATCCACTAGATGCGGAGTTTTTAGCGAATTTCCTTAGGCGTGCAAATCCACAGCAGATTAAAATTATTATTAGTTCTAAATATGAAATACCGCATGAACAATTAAAAACTGCATTAGATCAATATTCAAACGAGACGTCTATTTCAAATTCTATTTTGGAAGAGGTAGGCATTAATAATTATTCAGAGATTGAACAATTAAAACTTGCAAAGGAATTCATCTTCTCTGATGGAACATCTGATGATTCTAATGAGCTTGCTGCGTACAATTCAATTTCTCCAAAAGATCGTCAACAATTTCATCTTGAACGACTGAATGAACTCATTGGAATGAATCAATGGAGTTTACATATAGGATCTATTCCCTACCATACAGAACGGATCGGGAATAAGCCTAAATCTGTAGAAGTTCTATTAGAAGCTATGGATTATTGTGTAGATATGGGTTATTATGAAGCAACCATTGATTTTAGTAGGCGTGGGCGTTCATTACTTAATTGGCAAGAAGATATGGTTAATATGTGGGCTTTTACTACTAAACTTACATTGTCATCAGCTGCTCTGGGACGGACAGAAGAGATACCTATCCTTTATGAAGAGGTTTTAAATAATACAACTGAGGATTTATCTCACATGCAGGCATCATATGCTCTAGCAATGCTCTATACAAGATTTCAAGAAGAAAAAGAGCACATCAAAGCGAAAGGATGGATATTAAAGGCCATTAGGCACGCAAAAAAATTAGAAGGTGATGATAAAAATAGAGTTTTTCAGATTGTATTTAATGAGAATGGCTTAGCCCTAATAGAGCTTCATTTAGGAAATCCAGAGGAAGCACTTCGTTTAGTTACTGATGGATGGAATACATTAAAAGATAAACTAGAGCCTGATGAGCACCTCCTTCATCGTTCAGTACTTTTATTTAATCGAGCTCAAATCTTAGTTTCCCTAAAAAGGTATGATGAAGCGATACAGATTTATGATCAGGTCATTGAAATTGACCCTAATTATCCAGAATACCATTTTGAACGGGGGAATCTGTATAGTAAGATTGGCCTTCTGGAGAAAGCAATAGAGAATTATAATAACGCAATTCAACTTAGTCCACCATTCCCTGAAGTATTTTACAATCGAGCAGCAGCCTATAATCGTCTTGGCATTAGAGAGAAAGCGTTATCCGATTATCACTATTTGATAGATATTGAACCAGAACATGCTGACGGGTTATTGAATAGAGCCACTTTACTCTATGAAGGTGGGGACTATTTAAATGCTAGGGAAGATGTGAAGAAAGGGTTGAAACTTGAACCAGAAAACCCTCATTTATTATGTGCGTTAGGTTTAATAGAACTGGCTGAGGAAAACTTTGTTGATTCACTTCGCGCCTTTGATGCTGCACTTATGAGCGATCAAAAATTGTGTGAAGCATATACGAATAGAGCAATCGTATATTATGAGCTTGGAAAACTTGATCTAGCAGTTAACGATTTACAACAAGCATTATCAATAGAAGAGAATGCAACGTTGTATTACAACAGAGCCTGGGTATATGAAGCGCTTGGAAAATGGGATGAAGCTATAAAGGATTATACTAAATCATTTGTTTTTAGAGATGTTGATGAACAAGACACATATTACCGAAGAGGAATATGTTTTATTAAATCAGGTGAGGTAGAGAAAGGGCATGAGGATTGGAAAAGACATCTCTCTTTTGGCGATACGCCTTATGCGGAAGAGATGGACAATTTAATTAAAGTGACGAGTAAAGGTGGAGCGTAATGCTCCACTTTTTTCTATCGTCAAACCTTCTTCACTTTTGTGGGATATTTTATCTTGAACACAACGTAGAATACTGCTATCATATGCATAAATAAAAGAAAAAACTAATAATTAATTCCGTTTGCTAGTTTAATATTCGGATAAAGGAGTGGATTCCTATTGAGTAACAGGGCATACAATTTTAATGCAGGTCCAGCAGCTCTACCTCTAGAGGTATTGCAAAAAGCACAGGAAGAGTTGGTTGATTATCAAGGGATAGGGATGTCTATAATGGAAATATCCCATCGCAGCGCAGAGTATGAACAATTAAACGGAGAGACACAGGAATTATTATCAGAACTTCTGAACATCCCGTCTGGATATAAAACTTTATTTTTACAAGGTGGGGCTAGCACGCAATTTGCAATGATACCATTAAATTTTTTTAATGCTAGTAAAGTATCAAACTATATAATCACAGGAAGTTGGGGTAAAAAAGCATTAAAAGAGTCCAAGTTAATTGGTGAAACCATCGTATCAGCTCAGCCAGAAAAATTCTCACACATCCCTGATATAACTCAACTTCAGCTTCATAATCATAGTGCATATTTACACATTACTTCAAACGAAACAATAGAGGGTATTCAATATCAACAATTTCCAGATACCGGAAGCATACCACTGATAGCGGATATGTCTAGTGATATATTATGTAGACCTATAGATATATCTCAATTTGGAATGATTTATGCTGGAGCACAAAAAAATCTAGGACCTTCCGGAGTAACTTTGGTTGTTCTCAGGGAAGATTTATTAGAAGACATCCCTGATCACATTCCAACGATGTTACGGTATGATACGCATATTAATGCAAACTCTTTATATAATACCCCCCCTGTTTATTCTGTTTATATGGTGAATTTGGTTTTAAAGTGGATAAAAGAAAAAGGTGGGTTAGATCAAATAGAGAAAATGAATCGTGAAAAAACAAAATTGATCTATGATGTGATTGATGAGAGTCAAGGGTTTTATATTGGTACAGTGGATCAAAAGGATCGTTCAATCATGAATATTCCTTTTAGATTAAAAGATGAACAATTGGAAAAACAGTTTTTGAAACAGTCTCAGGAGAATGGTTTTGTTGGCCTGAAGGGTCATCGAAGTGTTGGAGGGATGAGGGCTTCAACTTATAATGCTGTTCCTTATGATAGCTGTAAAGCTTTGAGTGAGTTTATGATCGAGTTCCAAAAAAGGAACGGATAAATAGAAGAGTAGGTAGAAATGAAAAGGAAGATCGCCTTGAATAACTAGACGTATCTTCCTTATTAACTTCATTTATTAATATATTTTAATTTTTTTCGTTTTTATATTTAAATCATATTAATTGTTATTAGTTTATTAAGGCTCAAAGGGACCTACACGAGTTATAATACAAGTTGATAATACTGCATTTACTGGTACACCTTGAAATATAATATTAAATAGTACAATACCTTCTCCAACATCTAAAATTTCAACGCCAGCTCCTTCAAGTGCAAATAAAGGAATGAGTGCACTTAGACTGACGGTGTCTCCTATACTATTCTTCAATAGTTTTGTGGCTGGATCTTCGATACACTTACATGCACTATTACTTCTCCTGATAGGAAGCAGCTTAATATCATCTATAATTTCGTCAACAGAAACACCTTTTACTTGAGAAATTGGGAAAGATCCGACTGATGTTTCAACAACACAACCTTTCACAGCAATAATTTCGATAGGCTCTATTTCTCCTTGATCATTTACATTAAAGAATTCATTTTCCGTAGTTAATATAGTAGTTTTACCAACGAGCTGTTGCAATATTTTTTTCATTGGTCTTACACAGCAGTTACAAACTGTATCTCTTTTTTTATGCTTTATTTTCAAACAGTTTCCCTCCTTTCATAATAGAATATTCATATTCATTATGAAAAGCTTGTGCGCTTGCTCCTCGACAAAAGTGGAAAATTTATTAAGAATATATTACCCTACCAAAAAGTTCAAAATTGAAATCTAAAACCTATAAGTAATTACATTAAATATGTGTTAAAATACTGATTAGCTTAAAGTAAAGGTGAGGTTATATGATACACGTAGTACTAGTAGAACCAGAGATTCCATCAAATACAGGGAATATAGGAAGAACCTGTGCAGCCACAGGAGCCAGACTGCATCTAGTTCATCCACTGGGTTTTGAAACAGATGATAAAGCATTAAAAAGAGCTGGATTAGATTATTGGCATGAAGTGGATGTTGAACATCATGAGTCTTTTGAAGCCCTCCAAGCTAAATATTCAGATCATCGATTTTTCTTTGTAGAAACGAGAACGGATCATTTATATACTGACTTTAAATATCAAGATGGAGATTTTTTTGTTTTAGGAAAAGAATCGTCCGGTTTGCCTAAGGAAATGTTAGAAGCTAATGAAGAAACCTGTATAAGATTGCCGATGACAGGAATCGTAAGATCACTAAATTTATCCAATGTAGCAGCTGTTATTGTTTATGATGCTTTGAGGCAAATAGGCTTTTCAAACATGGATTAGTAGAAGTTATAAAATTAGATAAAAATTAGCGAAAATAGAAGGAAATTATCGATTTATGTCGAATGTTATTCTAGATAAATTAAAAATGAGGTGAAAATATATATGAAGCCAATGGGTGTTGTTCGCAAAGTAGATCAGCTTGGGCGTATCGTATTACCAAAATCATTACGTAAAAGGTATATGATGAATGAAGGGGACCCAGTAGAAATATTAGTTCAAGGTGATCATATCATTTTGGAAAAATATAAACCTAGATGTGTATTCTGCACATCTTCTGATAATGTGGTTGAATACAAAGAAAAATACATCTGCTCTTCTTGCCTAGGTGAAATGCAACAATTTGTTTAATTAGTAAATCATAAAAAAACAAACTCCATTGATTAGAAATAATCATTAGAGTTTGTTTTTTTAATAACTGGACTTAGTTAAGTTTTTGAACAACCTCTTATAGTCCCTTTGTTTTATCGTCACTAAACGATGAAGTTAACATGGCTGTTAGAAACATTGCAAACACAATAATAACAAGCCAAAATGTTGAAGAAAGCAAAAACATGAACTTAACCTCCTAGGCGGTAACATAAACAGTTAAATATATTATACCCAAGTAAATATAAAAAACCAATGTGAAATTTCGAATTTTTAATGAATGTTGACTTAAAACTTTATGAAAATTCACTTATTAATATATCCATTCACTTAAAAAATAAAAAATGAGTGGGTATCGGCCTTAGGTTCCCGCTGCTAGGTTGGTTTATGATACTACCATTTAATACTAATGAAGTAGAACCGCCTCCATCAAGGTTGTAAGCATCAATCACACCTAATTCCATTAATTTATCCTGCAGTTCTACTAATGACGCGCCATAATTTCCTTGTGTATCTTGACCTTCAGTTATTAAAAATAATAAGTGATCATTTTTATAGTTGGCAATTACGGTCCGAGCTGCTCTCTTAGGAGAAGTTAACCATTTATGTGGAATGGTTTGTTTATTTTGGTTTTGAATTAAAATTGGGACAAAACTAGCACCAAACCTGGGTTGAAGTTGATCTAAGTAAGATTTTTGCTGAAACTTACCCCCAATTAATTTTCCTTTATCGTTGATACCTGCAAAAAATAAGTCTTTAAAACTCTTTTCAAACCCTGTAACATAATTACCATCCACTATCGTGGTGCTCAAAGGATAACGTTTTCCTGTACGAAAATCATCAGCAAATCCTCCTGCATTGATGCCTGCTATGGCTCCAGTTCTTTGTACAGCTTGTAAAGTCGTTTCGCTTTTACCAAGTTCATTCTTTGCTAATACCATATCCATACCATCCATTGATTTTAGCTCAACTTTTAAAGCATAACCTCTATAATGATCTTCAACGATATTAAATAACTTCAAATCAATTTTATCTGATCGAATATGTTTAATAGGGGACCCTAATTTGCTTAGAATTCTTTTGTCATATATGATTCCAGGTTTATTTACCTGTGCAAAAGCTATATTAACAAGTTGATTTGCAGTTTCAGCGCTTTGATTATAGATTTGAAACAAGTTAGAAAGGGAAGAATGAATTACATTTATTTGGATTTTTGCTTCGTTTAAATCTAATAACATTCCCTCTGATTGTTCTTTAATAGAAACAGTTGATACAGGTGCTAATCGCGGCTCAGAAATCTTAATTTGAATAGTTGAAATATATAATAAAATGAAAGCACCTAAAAAAGGAGCAATAGCTAAAATTATTGTTTTATTTATAGATGTATATTTCATTTAATAAGATCCAATTCTTGCTGCAATTTGTTTAGCTGGTCTTTTAATTGGAGTAATTGAGAATAAAGTTGATTACTGTTGTCTGTTTGGTCGTTCGTACTGTCCTTAGTGAAACTTAATAATTCATTAAAGGAATTGATTTGCTCTTGAAGAGCTTCAATGTCTATCAGAATGTTACTTTCCATAACACTAATTTGTTCATTAACATCTGATTGTACATTTGAAAGTTGATTTTCCATTTGATTTGATAAGTCCGATACTATTTGTTGTTTTAAATGCTCGATGTATATTTTACTACCAAATATTCCACTGCTGATTAAGAATGCCCAGAGCAAGAAATATGAGATGATACTTAGCCATTTATTTCTTTTCTTTTTTTTCTCATTCATCAGTATCTTCACCTCGATGTCTATAATTTTAAGTTAGTCTATTTACTAGTATACTAGATTTTTGTGAGACCAAAAAGCGAAGAATAATTAGAAATATACAATCATAAACATTTTAGAGGTCCTAAATTTGTAAAAACAAACATAATTGCTAGTTTCATAGGGCTTGGTTAAATTTTTTAGGGGACAAAAGAATATTTTTACTAGTCTTTTGCGGTTTCTTTGAAAAAAAACTTTACTTATCTAATTCATTGCCTTATAATCCTATGTAAATACTCGGAATTACTTGGGGTGTAGCTTATGGGGTTTGGAATAGAGATGACTATACTTGGACTCGTTGTCGGGTTTTTAGTAGGATTAACTGGGGTAGGAGGAGCTGCATTATTAACTCCAATTATGATTATGCTCGGAGTCCCTGCAACCATCGCTGTGGGAACCGACTTGTTTTATAATGCAATTACAAAAATGTTTGGAGCTATCCAGCATTTTAGACAGAAAACGATCAATTTGAAGCTAGTGAAATTTTTTGCTATAGGTAGTATCCCAGGAGCAATAACGGCGGTAGGAGTCCTCCAGTTATTTGAGAACTTTTTTCAAAATCAAGAATCAATCATTAGAACGTCTTTAGGAGTGATGTTAATTATCATCGCTTTGGCAACCATTTTCAGACAAATCTTTGATAAAAGATGGAGAGAAAATCGTTGGCAAAAGAAACCACTTGAAGAGAAAAAGGTGCTAACAATTACAATTGGTTTTATTTTGGGATTTTTGGTTGGACTAACTTCAATAGGCTCTGGCTCTCTTTTTGCTTTAGCACTACTTTATTTATATAAATTAAAGGGTTCAGAAATTGTAGGTACAGACATTGCTCATGCTTTATTACTTGTCTCAGTGGCAGGATTTTTACATGCAGGATTAGGCAATGTTGATTACCTTCTAACTTTAAAGTTATTATTAGGATCAATACCTGGTGTGTTAATTGGCAGTACGTTATCAGCGAAAGTACCTACCAAACCATTAAGAACCATTTTAGCAACAATTATATTATTTAGTGGAATAAAAATGATATAAATTAAAAACACTGATATAAAGTAACCTTACTTCTCAGTGTTTTTTTGTGCGTATAAATACAAGAAAGGGAAGAATCATTTTGGATATGTTATACGATTGTATTATCATTGGTGGTGGGATAGCTGGATTACAAGCTGCTATTCAATTAGGTAGATATGAACACGATGTTCTTGTGATTGATAAAGGTGAAGGAAGATCAACTTTATGTAAAGGGTATCATAACTTATTAGGATGGCCCAATGGTATATCGGGTTCGAAACTAAGAGAACTTGGTAAAAACCATGCCGAAAGTTTAGATGTTGAATTTTTGCATGGTGAGGTGATTCAAGCAGAAAAAAAGATGAAACAGTTTCACATTTATTTAAAAGATGATCAACAAGTATATAAAGGCAAGACTTTATTGCTTGCAACTGGAATTTTAGATCGCATGCCTGATATTCCTGACTTAATTTCATGTTTAGGGTTATCTGTTTACGTATGTCCAGATTGTGATGGTTATGAGGTGAAAAATAAAAAAACCATTATATTGGGAGCTGGTGAGGTTGGGGCTAATATGGCATTTGCTTTAAATCGTTGGACAGATGAATTAGTTTATATCAATCATGAACAAAAACAGGTGAGTCCACAAATTAGAAAAAAATTAGATGAGATTAAAATTCACTATATAGAAGAGCCTTTTGAAAAAGTGTTGGAGGTTAGAGGGATGATTTATGGCGTTGTTTTAATGAGTGGGGAAGTGATCCATTGTGAAAGAGGTTTTGTTGCTTTTGGCGGAAATGACGTAAAATCTTCTCTTGCTTCACAATTAGGTGTTGAAAGGCTGGAAAATAAACATATTATAACCGATCCACGAACAAAAATGACAAATGTAAAACATGTATGGTCAGCTGGAGATGTGAATGTTCACTCAGAGCAAGTGTCAATAGCTATGGGAGAAGGCTCTCAAGCAGCGATTTGGATACACAAATCAGTGGTGAATAATTCCTTTTGACAATTGACAATCTAATAGAGGTAGTTCAAAAGTTTCCTTGAACACTATAAATAATGACCACAAATTTTAAGGAGGTAATAAAAATGCATAATGAAAATCAAGAGGAAGAAAATGTACAAATAAATAAAAATGAGCAATCTCCAAAACAGAAGGATGATGAAGCAATTCAAACTTTAAAAGCAGAAATAGAAGAAAATGATGAAAACCCTAGAGAATGTTAGGCTTTTCCTATAATTAAACATTTAAAAGAAACATAAATTTCTCGTCAACATCCTCTCACTTTTTGCATAAATATTATTACGAATCATTTTTTTCCTTTCGTAGTTGTTACCTATTTATTGCAATGCCCATGATGAGTTGGGAGGAGTGAAACATGGATATATTTAAGAGGATCACTAGCCATCGGGCAGATGAGGAGAAGTTGAATTGGTCTGGCACCTTCAAGGATTACATCGACATTGTTCGTCAAAACCCTAAAGTATCAAGAACTGCTCATGCAAGAGTATATGATATGATTGCTTCACATGGCGTGACAGAAAAGAATGGAAAGAGAATATATAAATTTTTTGAAAAAGAAATTTTTGGATTAAATAAAACTCTAGAAAAATTAACAGAAGAGTATTTTCATTCAGCTGCACGCAGATTAGATGTGCGAAAAAGAATATTGTTGCTAATGGGTCCTGTGAGTGGAGGGAAATCCACACTTGTGATGATGTTAAAACGTGGATTAGAGCAATACTCACGTACGGATGAAGGGGCGCTATATGGAATTAAAGACTGCCCTATGTACGAAGAACCTTTACATCTAATCCCCCATGAACTCAGACCAGACATTGAAAAAGAATTAAATGTAAGAATTGAAGGTAATTTATGCCCATCATGCCAAATGCGTTTAAGAACAGAGTATAATGGAGTTATAGAGAACGTTGAGGTTGAAAGAATTACATTGTCAGAAGATAAGCGTGTTGGGATTGGTACTTTTAGTCCATCTGATCCAAAATCTCAAGATATTGCGGACTTAACTGGTAGTATAGATTTTTCTACTATAACTGAATTTGGTTCTGAATCTGATCCAAGAGCATATCGTTTTGACGGGGAACTGAACAAGGCAAATCGAGGAATGATGGAATTTCAAGAAATGTTGAAATGTGACGAGAAATTTTTGTGGAATTTACTTTCACTCACACAAGAAGGGAATTTTAAAGCAGGAAGATTTGCATTAATTTCAGCAGATGAGTTGATTGTTGCTCATACAAATGAATCTGAATATAAAGCCTTTATATCAAACAAAAAAAATGAAGCCCTTCAATCAAGAATGATTATTATGCCTGTTCCTTATAACTTACAAGTTACTCAAGAAGAAAAAATATATCATAAATTAATTAATCAAGGTGATGTAGGTCACATTCATATTGCACCTCATACCTTAAAAACAGCTAGTATTTTTTCTATTCTGACCAGATTAAAAGAAACGAAAAAACAAGGTATGGATTTCATTAAAAAAATGAGAATGTATGATGGTGAATCTGTTGAAGGGTTCAAAGATGCTGATTTAAAAGAAATGCAAAATGAATATGATGAAGAAGGAATGACAGGTATTGATCCAAGATATGTAGTGAATCGTATTTCAAGTGCGCTCATACGGCAGGATATAAACTGTATAAATGCACTGGATGTGCTCAGATCGTTGAAAGATGGATTAGATCAACATTCTTCTATCACTAAAGAAGAAAAAGAGCGATATCTGAATTTTATTTCATTAGCTAGAAAAGAGTACGATGAACTTGCTAAAAAAGAATTACAAAAAGCTTTCGTTTATTCATTTGAGGAATCTGCAAAAACATTATTTGAGAATTATTTAGACAATATAGAGGCATTTTGCAATCATAATAAAATAAAAGATCCTATAACAGATGAAGAATTAGAGCCTGATGAACGTTTAATGCGATCAATTGAAGAGCAGATCGGTATTTCAGAAAATGCTAAAAAGGCATTTCGTGAGGAAATTTTGATTAGAATGTCTTCTTTTTCAAGAAAAAATAAAAAGTTTGATTATAGTAGTCATGAACGTCTAAAGGAAGCGATTGAGAAAAAATTGTTTGCTGATTTAAAGGATATTGTTAAAATTACAACTTCAACAAAGACACCGGATGAAAAACAATTGAAAAAAATTAATGAAGTATCAAAAAGATTAATTGAAGAACATGGGTATTGTTCAATATGTGCAAATGAAATGTTAAGATATGTAGGTAGTTTATTGAATCGATAAATAAAGTTCACTAGAAATGTTCACTAAAAAATTAAAAGAACCGTCCGATGGTATTTTTCGAACGGTTCTTTTGCTTATTGTAAACAGAGCTTTAGTATATTATAATTTGAGGTTCCATTTAGTTAACGATGATGATTCGTTTCTAATTTGACAGAAGGAAACACAAGGACTAAGCTAAAGTTGTAGTATTATCATTCAGTTTTTTCAAATTATTAATATAATAAATGAATTCGATTTCTTAAGCAAATTGGGGGTGAGTAAGTAAGTTGAATAAAAAAATACCGATTTTAGTACAATTGATGTTAGTTTTTTCAACGATATTGCTCATCACAGTTAGTTCAATTAGTTACTTTTCAATTCGAAATTCTTCTGAAGTTGTTTTAATAAAAACCTCTCAGTACTTACAGGAGTCTGTTATCCAACTAAAAGGGAAAATTGATGTCAATCTATTAGAGTTTGATAAGGTATCACAGACGGTTGCATTTCATCCAGTTGTACAGGATTTTCTCTTAGATATACATAAAGGAGATATTCCTACACATAATAGATTTGAAATTAACAATATTATAGGAGAACAGAGTCGTTTTATAAAAGAAGATTATATTATCCATGTCATTGATAGTGTTGGAGATGATTACTTTGAAAATAATACGTTATATTTAAATCAAGATCTTCACGAACTAATGAAAAATCGATGGTTTCAAAAAGTAAATGAGTACAGTGGGAGAATGGTGTGGGTTGCTGGAGATGCTTGGAGAGATGAGGAAGTATTACCTAGTGTGATTGGTGCAAGACAAATTAATGATTTAAATCATTTAGAGTCAATCGGATACTTGTTTACAGTTTTTCCTATTGAGACCTTAGAAAGACTTGTTGGAGAAGTTAACTTTGGTGCGAGCGGAAAAGTGCAGATTGTAGATAAAGAAGGTTACGTCATCTATTCTGAAGATAAAAGCCAAATAGGTACACAAGTAGAAGCGGGTTTGATGAATGAGATGTTAAGTCATCCAAATGATATGATTGACTGGGAAATTGATGGAGAAATAACGTATATTTCTCATGCTCAATCTGAATATGCTGAATGGACATTTATGGTCTATGTAGATATTGAGGAGGCATTTAAAGACTTAAAAAGTATCGAAAACAATTTGTTGATTATTGGATTGACCGGCGTGATTACTGCACTAGTCTTTACATTGTTTTTTTCGTGGTCATTATCCATACCAATTCGAAAGCTTGCCTCTAGGTTTAAGCGGATTGAACAAGGGGCGATAGAGCCTTATAAAGGAATCATGGGAAATAGGGAAGTATACATGCTGTATAAAAGTTACAATGATATGTTGCAAAATTTAAATCAAACAGTGAAGGATTTATCAGATAAACAAATTAGTGAGAAACATGCACAGTTGGTTGCTTTAAAAGCACAGTTTAAACCGCATTTTTTATATAACACTTTAAATACAATTTATTGGGAATTAATTAATGAAGGTCAGTACAATACAGCAAATATGGTATTAAGCTTAAGTGATTTGTTGCGTTACAGCATTCAGCCTGGTTCAGAGTTAGTAACGATTGATGAGGACTTAAAACATTTGAATCATTTCCTGGATATTTTAAAAGCTAGGTATGGTGAGAAGCTTAAGGTAAACATAGAGATAAATCCTGAATCCATATTATCCACTTATATTATGAAGCTTTTATTGCAACCTTTAGTTGAAAATGCCATTTCACATGGATTGGAGCCAAAGAGGGCACCAGAATGGATGATCAATATTCAAATTTATCGAATTGAAAACCTTATCTATTTTATTGTAGAAGACAATGGAATTGGAATGTCAGAGGAGGATATGAAGAAATATGAGGAAGTTCAAAACCTTGCAGAGATGAATGATCAAACCATTATGCATTCTGGAATTGGATTGTCTAACCTTAAATATAGAATACAATTAGTATACGGAAAAGATTTTGGATTACAACTTTCAAATAGTGAATTAGGAGGTTTGAAAGTCGAAATTAAACTTCCTTTAAAAAGAGATAAAAGTTAGAACATTGTATTAATTTGCGATTGGAGGTATTTTGATGTTTGAACTATTTAGAAAGTCAATTCTAATTGTACTGTCTATTTTTTTACTTCTTTACATTTCGGCATGTGATTTAGTGAAATATAATGATTTTGGGAATATCGCTTCCAATCGAACGAATGAGAATCCAGTTGTTGAATTAACAATTTGGCTTTGGCCAGGAAGTGGATTAGAAGATATGATACGAGAATATGACTTACAGAATCCAAATGTGAATATTTCGATGATTATATTACCTTATACAGATGTTCATAACAATTTACAGCATGCATTTGCAGCAGGGTATGGGGCACCTGATATTAGCCTTGTTGAGGTAAGCTATTTTGAACGTTTTAAAGAATTTGATAAAGCGTTTTATGATTTAACTTTATATGGAGGGCAAACTTTGAAGGATAAATATTTGGATTGGAAGTGGCAGCAAGCTTCTAATTTAGAGGGTTTCTTGTTTGGCTTGCCTACGGATATTGGTCCAATAGCTATGTTGTATAATAGAACATTGTTTCAAGAAGCTGGTATACCGACAGAC
This sequence comes from Chengkuizengella sp. SCS-71B, assembly GCF_040100845.1. Classification (NCBI taxonomy): domain Bacteria; kingdom Bacillati; phylum Bacillota; class Bacilli; order Caryophanales; family Paenibacillaceae; genus Chengkuizengella; species Chengkuizengella sp. SCS-71B. The sequence continues at coordinate 905,652 of NZ_JAZHSH010000001.1, forward strand.
CGTAAATTAGTTGCAGATCAAATTAAGACTTGGGATGATCTATTTGAGATTGGGGAAAAATTAAAGGAACATCATATTTATATGGTAGATAACATTTATATATTATACCGTATGATTCTAGGTCAGGGATCACAACAATATTTTGAAGAAGGAACAAATAAACTCATTGTAGAAACGAATCCATCTGTAAAAAAAGCTTGGGAATATGCAGTGACTGCAAAAGAAATGGGGTATTCAAGAGGAATACCGCAATATTGGGATCCTGAATGGGGTGAAAGGTTAAGAGCAAATGAATTTGCAATTACTTTTGCAACTTCATGGATGCTGTCATCGATTGAAAAATCGTTTAATTCATCCTCTGTAATTAATGTTAGTAATATGGGGGAATGGGATGTAACTTATTTACCTGAAGGTGGAGGAAACTGGGGAGGATCATTTTTAACGATGCCAAAAGAAGGAAAGCATCCTAGAGAATCTTATAAATTAATAGAGCACTTGACCTCACCAGACAGCCAACTTAGAGTATTTACTAAGGACAAAAACTTTCCATCATCTCCATTGCTTTATGATCATCCCATCATTCTAGAGACAAAATTACATTATTTCAATAATGCTCCTGTAGGTGAGATTCTCGTTGATTCAGCTAAAAACCTAGTGCCTGTATATGAGGGTCCAAATCAACACATTGTAACTAGAATTATAGATAATGCTTTAATACAGGTTGATACAACAAATACTCCTCCGGAGGAAATATGGGATGAGGCAATGAGGTTAATCAAAAACCAGTTAAATAATGAGTGATATTTTTATGTCAATTTTATATTTTTAGTTCTTCTATATATTTAACAAAATTTATTTGAGGGAGGTTATCATGAATATATTAATGGTAGATGATGAACCAATTGTGAGAAATGCAATAGCCAATATGATTCAATCTATGGCGGATTATTATGATGTGTTAACTGCTGAAGATGGTGAAGATGCTATAACTAAATTAAAGAAAAAAAAGTTTGACATCGTGATTACAGATATTAGGATGCCTGGAGTAGATGGATTAAAACTTGCAAAATATATTTACGAAACTCACCCTAAAACCTATATTGTGATGTTAACAGGGCACGCTGACTTCGAATATGCTCGCACTGCTCTTCAATATAAGGTGGTTGAATATTTATTAAAACCTACCTCAATGGAAAGTGTGAAAGATATTATTAATAATATAGAAATGATGATTAAAAGTAGGAGATCGAAATCTGAAATTGATCGTTTAAGAGAAAAAAATTTATTGGAAAAACGAGTCCAAGATCTATTTTATGAGATGCCAGTTCCGTATTACGACGAATCACTATTTCCTGAATTTCAATCTATTTATTTATTTTCCATTACGATGAAACCAGAGGAATTAAGAAAAAAAACGATACGATTTTCCATTAAAAATATTATATCTGATGTAATGAATGAGCTGGGAACTTCCATTGTAGTAGTGGAGGAAAGCCATCTATCCACCGTTTTATTCTCTTATGAGGATCAATCAAAACAAGTTGAAGAAGTATTGAAGAATATTTCTTCTGCTATTGAACAAATTTTAAAAAGAAGTTGTGAGATTGGAATAGGAGGTGTAAGTGACCAGCTGCATGAAGTCAGCGAATTGTATAAAAAAAGTTTAATGGAATTAGGCTTATATAAGGAAGAGGTTTCAGTTGAAAATGGAAAGTCAAATGATTCTATACATCGATTAATTCGTTCTGTTATAGAGTATGTGGAAAAAGATTATTCGAAAGAAATTACTTTGACTTCGTTGGCTGAGCAATTATTTGTAAATCCCAATTACTTGAGTAGTTTATTTAAAAATGAAATGGGGGTTACTTTTAGTCATTTTGTAACGAAAACTCGAATCAACAAATCCAAGGAGTTATTGCGTGAGACCAATCATAAAATATATCAAGTTTGTAAAATGGTTGGTTATACAGACCAAGCACATTTCAGTAAGGTATTTAAAGCTTTTGAACATACGAGCCCTTATGAGTATAGAGAAAATAATAAACCTCAACAAAAACATTCGCAATAACGTCAGTTTAAAGCACTATAAATTTATCGGTAAATTTGATATATTAAAGTGATAAATAAAAAAAATAAAAAAACACTTGGAGGTTCTAATGAAACCATACTTTTTTGATGACAAAAAACGTTTTGTTATTAAAGATTATAATAATCAGAAGCCATTTTCTAGCTTTTTCCCAGGTATTGCAGGAACTATGGGTATTCCTCTTTGGGCTTTCTATGTGAACAGAGGTCAAGGGATCGCTAGTTTTGGAATACAAAATAAAGACAGTTCTATTATGGAGTTTTTTCCAGCGAATAAATCTTATCAGCAAGTTCTTACAAATGGATTTCGTACTTTTATAAAATATAATAAAAATAATGACAATGGCTATTATGAACCTTTTTCATATCAAACAGGTGGATTGAACTTAGAAGAAAATATGTATATTTCAGCAAACTTTCTTGAAATCGATTCCATAAATAAAGAGGTAGGTTTACAGGTTAAAGTTAGCTATTATACATTACCTAATGAATCATTTGCTTCTTTAGTTCGTACAGTAACCGTTAAAAATATTTCTCAAGAAAGTATGAAATGTGAAGTATTGGACGGAATGCCTTCTATCCTTCCATACGGTATTACAGAAGAACCATATAAAAGATTAGGTCATACTTTAAAAAGTTGGATGGATGTATATAATCTAGATCAACATGTACCTTATTATAAACTTAGAGGAGATACCGCTGATTCAGCTACTGTTGGTGAAATTAAAGGTGGCTATTTTTATTTAAGTTTCGAAGATGAAAAACTGATTTCACCGATTGTAGATGCAAATCTTGTATTTGGGATGAATACCTCCTTTAATAAACCTGATGCTTTTTTGAGAAATTCTTTAAGTGAGTTATTAAAACAGCAACAAGTGACTACAAATAAAGTACCTGCAGGTTTTTCAGGAGTTGAAAAACAATTAAAACCTGGACAATCTGTTGAAATTAATACATTTATTGGATTTGCTCAAGATATTGAACAAATCAATGGGCGTAAGGATGAATTATGTAAAAAAATTTTTATTGATACAAAAAGGAATGAAGCACAACAGCTAGTTGATGAATTGACAAACGACATTAATACAAAAACCTCCTCTAGTTTGTTTGATGCTTATTGTAAACAAAATTATTTAGACAATCTATTACGTGGTGGGTATCCTGTCACGTTTGAAGCCGATGAAAAGCCACTTGTTTATCATATGTACTCGAGAAAACATGGAGATTTAGAGAGGGATTATAACTTTTTTTCTTTAGAAGCAGGATATTATTCTCAAGGTAACGGAAATTTTAGAGATGCAAATCAGAATAGAAGAAGTGATGTGTTATTCCATCCTGAGATTCATGATTTTAATGTGAATATGTTTTTCAACTTAATTCAGACAGACGGATATAATCCTCTTGTAGTAAAGGGATGCAGTTTTACAGTTAAACAAAATCAAATAGATGAAATTTTGAATTTTATTAATAAAAAAGATAAAAATAAATTGAAAACATTCTTTAAAAATCCATATACTCCAGGTGAACTTCTTACCAAATTAGAGAATGAAAATATCAAGTTAACTATTTCTTCAGAACAATTCCTATTAGAAGCACTTCAAATTAGTGAACAACATGTAGAGGCAGAGTTTGGCGAAGGGTATTGGGTCGATCACTGGACATATAATATGGATCTAGTGGATAGTTATCTTGCAATTTATCCAGATCGTATACAACAATTTCTATTTGAACAAAAAACTTATACTTACTTTGATAGTCCGGCTGTTGTGTTACCAAGAGAAGACAAATATGTTTTGGTAGATGGAAAGGTACGTCAATATGATGCTATTGAAGAAGATACACAAAAGGAGGCTCTACTTCATTCAAGAACAGAATTGCCAAATTGGGTAAGAACAAAATACGGTAAAGGTGATATTTATTATACGAATCTTTACAGCAAAGCAGTTTCATTAGCTTTAATTAAATTTGCAACTTTAGATCCCCTCGGGTTAGGCATAGAGATGGAAGCTAACAAACCAGGTTGGAACGATTCTATGAACGGATTGCCAGGTTTATTTGCCTCTGGTTTTAGTGAAGCTAGCGAATTGAAAAGATTGCTTCAATTTGTCATTCGCTCTAGTGAAGATATCAACAGAACAATCAAACTCCCTGTGGAAATAGCGGAATTGTTAACCTATGTAGATCGTTTACTTGATGTTTATAATCAATCACAAGAATCAGATAAGGATTATCAATATTGGGACCAGGTTTCTAAAGCTAGAGAACAATATCGTGAGCAAACTAAATTTGGGTTAAACGGAGCGGAAACAGAGCTGAGTGTATCTGGTATTATGAATATTTTTAAGAAATTTGTGTTAAAAATGAATGCAGGAATGAAACGTGCTTTAGAGCTGAATGGTGGAAAGTATCCAACTTATTTCTATTTCGAAGCGGAAAGTTTTGAAGAACTTGTTGATAATGATGGAAAACAAAAAGTGAATAAGAATCATTTAACTAATGTTAAAGTGACAAAGTTTAAACTACATAATCTTCCACAATTTTTAGAGGGACCAACGAGAGCATTAAAGGTATTGGATTCATTTGAGGAAAAACAAATGTTATACAAGCAAATTAAAAGCAGTGGAGTATACGATGAAAAGTTGAAAATGTATAAAGTTAATGCATCCCTTGAAGGGCAGCCTTTTGAGCTAGGAAGGGTTAGAGCATTTACTGCAGGCTGGCTAGAAAATGAATCTGTCTTTATGCATATGGAATATAAGTATATTTTAGAAGTATTAAAAGCAGGTCTATATGATGAGTTTTTCGAAGATATGAAAAATGTTATGGTTCCATTTCTAGATCCAGAGGTTTATGGAAGAAGTATTATTGAGAACAGTTCATTTATCGCTAGCAGTGCAAACCCTGATGTTACACTACATGGTACAGGATTTGTGGCAAGGTTAAGTGGATCAACAGCAGAGTTTTTATCTATGTGGCATATGATGATGGCAAACAAACAACCTTTTCAAATGGAAGAGGATAAGCTTTGTCTGAAATTAGAGCCAATTTTACCAGGGTGGTTATTCGATGAGAATGGTACTGTGGAATTTAGATTTTTATCAAAATGTGATGTCACTTATATTAACAAATCAGGTAAAAATACGTATGGACCTAATGGATTAAAAGTTAAGAAATTGATACTTACAAAACACGATGGTGAACAAATCATTATCAAAGATGGTACTGTTTCTGATCCATTCGCTTCTATGATACGTGAAGGTCTAATTTCTAAGATCGATGCTTTTTTAGATTAAAATAAATCCCTAAGGGAATAGTTATTGACAACCTTTTGTGAACAGATTTATTATTGAGGGAGGGAGAATAAGCTTCCTCCTTCCTCGATTAAGTATTTCTAAAATAAAGAGTAATTTAACCATCATAACTACTTTTTATCTTCTCAAACTAACTAAATTGAAAACGATTTCATATATTTTCAAACGTTTTTTATCACTTTTATTTCTTTATAAGTTTATTTTTTGAAAGGGGTGGTGCTTTTTAGGGAATCTATTTAAATTTTCATAGTTGTCTCTGAATTTAGTAGGTAGTAATCAGCTTGTTTAATTTAAGATTATGCACTTATTCTAACATTAAAGGAGAGAGTTCATTTGAAGAAATTATTAACCCTTTTACTAGCTTTAATGATGGTGCTAAGTAGTTTCCAAATTGTATTTGCTGAAAAGAAAGGGAATGCAAACGACGCACCTGCAACTAATAATTTTAATCCCAGAGCTTCTAAAGGTCAGTTACATGGTTCAACTGAAGTAGATGTAAAAATTAATGAAAGCGTACATCATTTGGCTGTACAAGTTGCAAGTCAACCCATCGAAATGCCTAATGTAGGAGATGAAGTACCAACAGATTTTTCTATCAAAAATCCATATGTTGCACTAGATGATATTTCAGGTGTAGATGCAGAAATCAATAAATACCTTGGTGTTTATCTAGCTGATGACAAGAACAAAGTCGTAGATTTCAAATTACTTGAACTCACAAAAGGTAAAATTCAAAAAGAAAAATGGAATCTAGTTTGGGAAGATAACTTTGATGGACAAGCAATAGACGAAACCAAATGGAACTTCATCCAAGGTGGTGGAGGTTATGGGAATAATGAGCTTCAGAACTATACAAACCGTGAAGAAAATGCACGTGTAGAAGATGGTTCATTAATTCTTGAAGCACATGAAGAAAGCTTTGGAGGAAATGATTATACTTCTGCTAAGTTAACTACAGAAGGTAAAGGTGATTGGACTTACGGTAAGTATGAATTTAGAGCGAAAATGCCAGAGGGACAAGGAATATGGCCAGCGATTTGGATGATGCCTACAGATTATGGAGTCTATGATATTTGGCCTTCCTCAGGTGAAATCGATATTATGGAATTTTTAGGACATGATCCTTATACGGTTTATGGAACACTTCATTACGGGGTGCCTTGGACTCATACGGGTCAGTCTTTCCAACTACCAGGTGGAGAAAGCTTTGTTGATGATTATCATACATTCACATTAGAATGGGAACCAGGTGAAATGAGATGGTACGTCGACGGGATTTTATTCTCTACTCAAAATGATTGGTTCTCTAGAGATCCACAAGGAGCAGATAATTTTACTTATCCAGCACCATATGACAGAGATTTTTATATTCAAATGAACTTAGCTGTTGGAGGAAATTGGCCAGGATATCCTGATGAAACAACTGAATTTCCGCAGCAATTTTTAATTGATTATGTTCGAGTATATGAGTTAGACGGGGAATATAGAAAAGCTGGTGAAAGACCAGGTCCATCTCCGCATGGCAACAATGATTCTGAAGGAAGAGAGCCACTAGAAGATGGCAATTATATTTATAACGGTGGATTTGATGAAGATTTAGCTTATTGGGATTTCCAACCTTTTGAACCAGATGATTTATTCGGTGGTGAGGGAGAGGTTTCAGTTGTTGATGGTGTATTAAATACTGCAATCACAAGTGCAGGCGATGCACTATGGGCTATACAATTTATTCAACCGAATCTACCAATTGAAAATGGTGAAAGATACAAGTATTCTTTTGATGCTTGGTCTACAGGGGATCGCTCTATGATGGTAAACGTATCTGGTCCAGATCATAACTTTACTCGTTATTTGCAAGATGCAACGATTGAATTAACGGATACACCGCAGCATTTTGAGTTTACTTTTGATATGGTTCAACCTACAGACTTCAATGCACGATCTGAGTTTAATATGGGGCAAGCTTCGACACTTCCAGTATTCATAGATAATGTGCGTTTAGAAAAAGTTGAAAAGGATCCAAATGCCTCTAAGGAAGTATTACCTGATGGAAACTATATATATAATGGAACATTTGATCAAGGAACGAATCGATTAGGCTTCTGGGAGTTAACTACAGATGATTCTGCGGATGCTACCACTTCGGTAAATAGTGAAATCTATTACCGTGAATTATATGTATCTATTGGTGAAGAGGGAACTTCATCAGATTCTATTGCTGTAAGCCAAGACCATTTAAACATTGAAGAGAACCAAAGTTATATTGTTTCTTTTGATGCTAGAGCAGTAGAAGAAAGGACAATTGAAATTCAATTAACAGATGTTGATCAAAATGAAATCTACATGAATGAATCTATTGATTTATCAACAACTACAAAAGAGTATTCAAAAATATTTAGAATGAACAATCCAACAGATGAACATGCATTATTCCAGTTTTTATTCGGAAATGATGATGCAGGTGTTTATGTAGATAATGTAACAATGAAAGCCATTTCTCCACCAGAAAATGTTGTTGGAAATACACAAATTGAAGCGGAAAACTATGTTAGTATGTATGGCGTGATCGCTGAAAATGATGGTCAAACCATTGGTTTTATTGATGAGGGAGATTGGTTGCAATACGCTATAGACGTGCAAGAAGCTGGGGATTATGTAATTTCATACTCTGTTGCGTCTAACGTAGATACAGGAAGTTTGACTTTATTAACAAAAGCGGGAAGTGCATATACGGGTGAATTAGAATTTAATAATGAAATAACAGAAGCTGAAGCTGATGGTGTATATAACATGGACATTGCTAGTACTGGTGGATGGAATAACTGGAGTATTGTAAGTCATGCTGTTCATTTAGAAGAAGGTGTACAGACGCTTCAAATTGCATCACCAGGAGTAAATTTAGATTGGTTTACAATATCAACTGAAAGCCAGAGCCAAGGTGAAGATCTTATAATAAATGGTACGTTTGATTCCGTTGTTGAACCAACTTTTGTTTGGTGGGGAGATCAATGGAATGGGTATGCAGAAGGTGAAGCCTCAATAGAAGATGGTTTACTTAAAGTTCATCTTGAAAGTTTAGGAGCACAGTCTTTCATTCCACAAGTTGTTCAAGAAGGATTGCAATTTATTAGTGGACAAACCTATACAGTTAGTTTTGATGCGAAATCTACTTCACCTAAAAAAATCAACGTAAATGTTGGTAGAGGTTTGGACACTGCACCCTGGTTTATTCCATATGTAGATACACAACAGATACAATTAAATAATGAATTACAATCTTATCAGTTTACATTTACAATGAACGAAGCATCTTACGACAATGGAAAGATCGTATTTGAATTAGGTCCAATAGATGGTGAAGCAGTTGTCGGTGACGTATATTTTGATAATGTAAGTATTAAAAGAGATATCATCCAAAATGGACACTTCAGTTCTTCGATTGAACCATGGCAAGCTTGGTGGGGAGATCAATGGGCTGGTTATGCAGTTGGGGAAATAAATGCGACAGATGGACATTTGGTGATTGATATTGAGCAGACGGGGGATCAATCGTATAGTCCACAAGTTTTTCAAAATGGTTTATATTTAGAAAATGGAAATACCTATACGGTTTCCTTTGATGCAAGCTCAAGTGTGGATAGGCAAATGAATGTAAATATTGGAAAAGAATTAACCGAAGCACCGTGGTTTATTCCATATGTAACAACACAGGTTATTGATTTGAGTATAAATCAAGAGAATTATCGTTTTACTTTTACTATGAGTGAGGACACTTTCAATAATGGGAAGATTGTTTTTGAATTAGGAAATATCGCAGGTGAAGCGATCCCTGCTACAATTAACTTAGATAATGTGAGCATTGTTGTAGGTGAATGAAAATATAGACATAACTAAATGATGAATAACCCTAACCAAATTGCAGATTGTTTGTAAAGGTTAGGGTTTTCATTTAGGTTACAAGTTGTGATAATAGCAATTTCAATATAAATTGGATAAAATGAAAAGGAAATTAATTCTAAAGATAAGACAATGAAAGACTTAGTTAGATCAGTACAGGAGGTTATTACAATGGCAAATGAGCGTGTAATATATAACTTTTCTATTGGGTGAAAATTTGATATGAATCTGAAGAGTAGACTAATTTTAATTTAAAATGGAGGCATATTAATTATTAATAAACAGAAAAGGAAAAAGAAAGGAGATACGATGACAAAGAAAATTGATACAGGGTGGAACTTAGATAACAGTTATGCTAGCTTGCCGAAATTATTTTTTTCCAGCCTCAATCCAAATCCTGTACATTCACCGAAGTTGATCATTTTCAATGACTCTTTGGCAACATTACTAGGGTTAAATGCTCAGGGATTACAGAGCGAAGATGGGATAGCGGTACTTGCAGGCAATCAGATTCCCGAAGGATCTTCGCCTCTCGCTCAAGCATATGCGGGGCATCAATTCGGACATTTTAATATGTTAGGGGATGGACGGGCCCTGTTACTTGGCGAGCAGATCACTCCTCAAGATGAACAGTTTGACATTCAGCTTAAGGGTTCAGGTAGAACCCCATATTCCCGCGGGGGGGATGGTCGAGCGGCACTTGGACCTATGTTGCGCGAGTATATCATCAGCGAAGCAATGTATGCTCTTGGGATTCCTACCACTCGTAGTCTAGCCGTGGTGACTACAGGTGAGTCAGTAATCCGAGAAACAGAGCTGGATGGTGCAATACTGACCCGTGCAGCCTCTAGTCATCTACGTGTTGGTACTTTTCAATACGTTGCAAATTGGGGTACAGTTGAGGATTTAAGGGTTCTTGCTGATTATACTTTACAAAGACATTTTCCAGACATTCAAGCTGACGAAAATCGATATCTTGCAATGCTTCAGGAAGTGATCAAGCGCCAAGCTTCGCTGATTGCAAAATGGCAACTGGTTGGCTTTGTTCATGGAGTAATGAACACTGACAACATGACGATTTGTGGAGAAACCATTGATTATGGTCCTTGTGCCTTTATGGATTATTATGATTCAGCTACAGTATTTAGTTCCATTGACATACAAGGTCGTTATGCTTATGGTAATCAGCCGTATATTGGTGGATGGAATCTTGCTCGGTTTGCTGAAACTTTAATACCGCTACTGCATGTTGATCAGGAGCAGGCTTTTAAACTGGCCCAGGATGCAATTTCAGATTTTACAGAGTTGTATCATATTAATTGGCTCTCAGGAATGAGAGCAAAATTGGGGATATTTAACGAAGAAACAGAAGATGAATCTCTTGTTAAAGATCTTCTCAGTTTGATGCAAAAGTATCGTGCGGACTATACCAATACTTTTCGCGTATTAACTTTTGATACGCTGGAGGAAACGGACCTGTTTCGAAGTCTTGAATTTGATAACTGGCATGAGAGGTGGAAGGGGAGACTAAGCAGACAGCAAGAAGAGAAAGAAGCTTCGCATCAGTTGATGAGAAACAGCAATCCTGCGATAATCCCTCGTAACCACCGGGTAGAAGCTGCATTAGAAGCAGCGGTGAAACATGGGGACTATAGTGTGATGGAGCAGCTTCTTCATGTTCTTTCTAGTCCCTACGCTTACTCCTCCGAACAGGATGAATACTCCAAGCTGCCAGAGCCATCAACCCGTCCTTACCGGACCTTTTGTGGTACATGACATTTTTTTCTATAACGAAAATATGAGAATCGTCAGATGTCTCTCTACTAAATGTAATTCAAGCTGAAAAGTAAGTGCTGATTCACAAGATGTAGATAAAACTATTCATGAATAATTTTCTTTACTTATACAATACTATGAATCGAAGACAAGTTAATATCTTTGTGAACATTTTTCACATAGAGGTGAAAAATATACAAGAAATATAAGAATGACCACATAGTATTGTGAAATCGAATCCACTATACTTTTAGTAGGACGTATTTCACGTCAAGATAAAAAAATAGGGGGATATTGAAATGAAAAAATTTAGTTTAGTTTTAATGAGTCTAATGCTTTTATTTTCTTTTGCATTAGCAGCTTGTTCTACTGAAGGCGATACAGAGCCAGACGAGTCAGGTAAAGAAAATCCAGGTACTGAAGCTCCATCAGATGAAGTCATTGAACTGACATTCCAAAACATTCCTAACACTGGATTAGACGTATTAGTTGAACAATATCAAACAGAAAACCCAAATATTAAAATCAACTATCAAGAAGTTGAGTTTAATGATCATCATAACGGATTGGTAACTGCATTAGCTGCTGGATCTGGTATTCCAGACATTGCTTTTGTGGAAATTGGATTCTTAGAAACTTTTAAAGGTGATCAAGGCAACTTTACAAACCTATATGATTTAGGTGCGAAAGATGTTACTGGTGACTACTTGGATTGGAAAATCAAACAATCAGAAAATGCTGACGGCTCTTTCCTATTTGGATTACCAACAGATATTGGTCCAATGGCAATGGCTTACCGTACAGATATCTTTGAAGCAGCAGGTCTTCCAACAGACCCAGATGAAGTTTCTGCTTTAATTACAAACTGGGATGAATTTGTTGAAGTTGGTAAAACAGTGCTAGAGAAAACTGGAAAACCAATGACAGATTCAGGCAGTACAATTTATGACACAATGGTAGGTCAATTAACTGAAGTTTATTTTGATGAGAATAACGAATTATTATTAGAATCTAACGCGGGTGTAAAGGAAGCATACGATAGAGCTACAGCAATGGTAGAAGCAGGAATTACTGCGAAAGTGGGACAATGGTCTCCAGAATGGAACGCAGGAATTAATGATGGTGGATTTGCTACATTAATGGCACCAGCTTGGATGATGAACCATATGAAGAGTACTGCACCAGACGGTTCTGGAAACTGGAACATTGCTCAAATACCAGTTGCGTCAGGTAACTGGGGTGGCTCTTTCTTAACGGTCCCAGCGGCAACTGAACATCCAGAAGAAGCATATGCCTTTATCGAGTGGTTGTTAAGTGTAGATAATCAATATGAAATCTTTAAAGCAACAGGAAACTTCCCTTCTACACCTGGAATTTATGACAAGCCAGAAATACAAGATTGGACAGATGAGTACTTCCAAGGAGCTTCAGTAGGGAAAATTTATGCAGAAGCTGCTTTAAAAGTTGTTCCTGTTTACTTTGGTCCTGATCATCAGACTGTGAATACTGCAATTAAAGATGCAATTAACAACGTTGAAAACAATGATGCCGATGCACAAGCAGAGTGGGATGCAGCTCTTGAAAGAGTAGAACGTGATTTAAGATAATAAATATATTTAAAAAATCTTATAAATAATATAATGTGCGCTGATCAACTACGATCAGCGCACATATAATCTGGATAGGATTTATTTCCATATTTTTGGTAGGAGGAGGTCGTATGGCAATGAGTGCAAAATCAGATAAAAAACCTCGTTTTAAATATGGTTCACAAGCAAGTAAAGATGCATTATCAGGTTATTTATATGTAGCTCCTTTTTTTATTTTGTTTTTAACGTTCGGTATATTTCCGATTTTTTATAACTTGTATATCTCCTTATTTAGCTGGAAATTATTTGGTGCTGAGCCAGAGTTTATCGGTTTACAAAACTATATCTGGTTATTAACGGATGATCCAACTTTTATAAAATCAGTAGTGAATACTTTTTCCATTTGGATTATTTCTACTATACCTCAGTTATTCATCGCATTAGTGCTCGCTTATGTATTAAACCAAGCTTTTATGAAAATGAAGGATTTGTTTCGAATGGCTATTTTTATGCCATTTATCACATCCATTTTAGCGGTAACGATTATTTTTAATTCTTTATTTTCAAGAGATTTTGGTCTAATTAACTTTATAATAGGTACCGAAGGATTAGATTGGAAAAATAATAGATTTTTAACTCATTTTGCTATAGCTACAATGGTGAATTGGAGATGGATTGGTTATAATACGATTATTTATATGGCAGGATTACAAACAATCGGTAAGGATTTATATGAAGCAGCAACAATAGATGGGGCAAATAAAATCCAGCAGTTTTTCTATATTACGATCCCACAGCTTCGTCCTATTATTCTCTTTACGATCATCATGTCTTCTATAGGTGGCATGGCATTATTTATCGAACCATTAGTGTTCTTAGATATAAGAGGAGGATCTGCAAATCAAGGTTTAACGATGTTTTTATACTTATATGAAACTGCATTTGGAACCAAATACAATGTTGGATATTCTGCAGCCATTTCTTGGGTGATGTTTGTCATTGTTGTATTGTTTGCATTATTGAATTGGTTTGTTACTACGAAAGTTATTAAGGATTAGAAGGGATGAGAGGTCATGAAAAACAGAACAGGACGTTTTATATCTTATATATTTTTAATTATCTCATCTTTAGTTTCAGTATTTCCGTTTTATTGGATGTTTGTCATAAGTACAAATACGACTGCGGCAGCCAATAAATTTCCACCCAAAGTTATTCCTGGTGATCAATTTTTTGCCAATCTCCAAAATGCATGGCAAAATGCAGACTTTATCACTGCTCTTTTTAACACTTTAATCGTTGCAGGGACAATCACCGTGTCTCAGCTATTTTTCTGCTCGCTAGCAGCTTTTGCTTTAGCAAGGTTGGAGTTTAAAGGACGGAAGTTCGTATTCTTATTAATTGTAAGTACGATGTTATTACCTCCGGCCAGTCCGATCCCACTATACATCATAGTAAGCAAATTTAATTGGATCAATAGTTTATCTGCGGTTATCATCCCATTTTTAGTTGGAGCTTTTGGTGTATTTTTAATGAAGCAGTTTATAGAGTCCTCTATACATCCAGAGCTAATAGAGTCAGCTAAAATGGACGGAGCTAGAAACTTCCAAACGTATTACCGAATTGTTCTACCTATCCTTAAACCAGGATTAGCAACACTGGCTATCATTACATTTATGGGAATTTGGAATGACTTTGTATGGCCATCTATTGTACTTAAAGAACAATCTGTTCAAACATTACAGCTAGCGGTTCGTGGTTTACAGAACGCATATAACCGTGATACAGCATTAATCGTCACAGGCGCATTTATTACTACATTACCTTTACTTGCAATCTTTATCCCATTTAGCAGACAATTTATTGCTGGTTTAGCTGAAGGATCTGTTAAGGGGTAATCATGCTTTGTGAACATATTTAACGCTTAGAGGTCTATCTAAACTATTCTCACCTTGATTAATTATTGTAATCAAGGTTTTTTTGTTTTGAAATATTCAAACATATGAGATATATACAAGAAATATAAGAATTACCACATACCAAAATGAAATCGCTTACATTATAATTTTAATAGGACGTATTTAACGTTAAATAAAGGGGGAAATTTTAAATGAAAAAATTTGGTTTAGTTTTAATGAGTCTAATGCTTTTATTTTCCTTTGCATTAGCAGCTTGTTCTACTGACGAAGGTGGAGAATCTACAAGTGACAAACCAGCTGATGAAAAACCAGCAGGTGATGAAACTCCAGCAACTGAAGCCCCATCAGATAAAGTCATTGAATTAACATTCCAAAACATTCCTAACACTGGATTAGACGTATTAGTTGATCAATATCAAACAGAAAACCCAAATGTTAAAATCAACTATCAAGAAGTTGAGTTTAATGATCATCATAACGGATTGGTAACTGCATTAGCTGCAGGATCTGGTATTCCAGACATTGCTTTTGTGGAAATTGGATTCTTAGAAACTTTTAAAGGTGACCAAGGGAACTTTACAAACCTATATGATTTAGGTGCGAAAGATGTTACTGGTGACTACTTGGATTGGAAAATCAAACAATCAGAAAATGCTGACGGTTCTTTCCTATTTGGATTACCAACAGATATTGGTCCAATGGCAATGGCTTACCGTACAGATATCTTTGAAGCAGCAGGTCTTCCAACAGACCCAGATGAAGTTTCTGCTTTAATTACAAACTGGGATGAATTTGTTGAAGTTGGTAAACAAGTTGTTGAAAAAACTGGAAAACCAATGACGGATTCAGGCACTACAATTTATGACACAATGGTAGGTCAATTAACTGAAGTTTATTTTGATGAGAACAACGAATTATTATTAGAATCTAACGTGGGTGTAAAGGAAGCATACGATAGAGCTACAGCAATGGTAGAAGCAGGAATTACTGCGAAAGTGGGACAATGGTCTCCAGAATGGAACGCAGGAATTAATGATGGTGGATTTGCTACATTAATGGCACCAGCTTGGATGATGAACTATATGAAGAGTACTGCACCAGACGGTTCTGGAAACTGGAACATAGCTCAAATGCCAGTTGCGTCAGGTAACTGGGGTGGATCTTTCTTAACGGTCCCAGCGGCATCTGAACATCCACAAGAAGCATATGACTTTATCGAGTGGCTGTTAAGTGTAGATAATCAATATGAAATCTTTAAAGCAACAGGAAACTTCCCTTCTACACCTGGAATTTATGACAAGCCAGAAATGCAAGATTGGACAGATGAGTACTTCCAAGGAGCTTCAGTAGGGAAAATTTATGCGGAAGCTGCTTTAAAGGTTGTTCCTGTTTACTTTGGTCCTGATCATCAAACAGTGAATACTGCAATTAAAGATGCAATTAACAACGTTGAAAACAATGATGCGGATGCACAAGCAGAGTGGGATGCAGCTATTGAACGTGTAAATCGAGAATTAAGATAATAAGATAAAAATAAAAAAATAGCATAATTAATAAATTTTGACGCGCTGATCAATATAATGGTCAGCGCTTATAATCAAGAGGGGATAAATCCCATCATGGGAGAAGTCATCGTATCAACTATACATTCATGACTAGAGCACACAATATGAATAGGATAAGTTTACTTAACTATATGGAAGGAGGATTTCCAATGGAAACACATACAAAAGTGGGTAAAAAAACTAATACAAAACCTCGTTTTCAAAAGGGTTCCCAAGCAAAAAAGGATGCACTATCAGGTTATTTATATGTTGCTCCTTTTTTTATTTTATTTTTATCGTTTGGAATATTTCCGATTTTTTATAACTTATATATCTCCTTATTTAGCTGGAAATTATTTGGTGCTGAGCCAGAGTTTATCGGTTTACAAAACTATATATGGTTATTAACGGATGATCCAACATTTATAAAATCAGTAGTGAATACTTTTTCCATTTGGATTATCTCTACTATACCTCAGTTATTTATCGCATTAGTGCTCGCTTATGTATTAAACCAAGCTTTTGTGAAGATGAAGGATATGTTTCGAATGGGTATTTTTATGCCATTTATTACATCCATTTTAGCGGTAACGATTATTTTTAATTCTTTATTTTCAAGAGATTTTGGTTTAATTAACTTTATAATAGGTACCGAAGGATTAGATTGGAAAAATAATAGACTTTTAGCTCATTTTGCTATAGCTACAATGGTGAATTGGAGATGGATTGGTTATAATACGATTATTTATATGGCAGGATTACAAACAATCGGTAAGGATTTATATGAAGCAGCAACAATAGATGGGGCAAATAAAATCCAGCAGTTTTTCTATATTACGATCCCACAGCTTCGTCCTATTATTCTCTTTACGATCATCATGTCTTCTATAGGTGGCATGGCATTATTTATCGAACCATTAGTGTTCTTAGATATAAGAGGAGGATCTGCAAATCAAGGTTTAACGATGTTTTTATACTTATATGAAACTGCATTTGGAACCAAATACAATGTTGGATATTCTGCAGCCATTTCTTGGGTGATGTTTGTCATTGTTGTATTGTTTGCATTATTGAATTGGTTCATTACTACGAAAGTCATTAAGGATTAGAAGGGATGTGAGGGATCATGAAAAACAGAGCAGGACGTTTTATATCATATTTGTTTCTAATTATATCATCAATAATTTCAGTATTTCCGTTTTATTGGATGTTTGTTATAAGTACAAATACGACTGCGGAAGCCAATAAGTTCCCCCCAAAAATTATTCCTGGTGATCAATTTATTGCAAACCTTCAAAATGCCTGGGAAAACGCAGATTTCATTACTGCTCTTTTTAACACTTTAATCGTTGCAGGGACAATTACTATTTCTCAATTATTTTTCTGTTCTCTTGCGGCTTTTGCACTTGCCAGATTGCAGTTTAAGGGAAGAAATTTTGTTTTTATGTTAATTGTAAGTACTTTATTATTACCACCTGTTAGCCCGATTCCACTCTACATCATTGTAAGCAAATTTGATTGGATCAATAGTTTATATGCGGTTATCATTCCATTTTTAGTTGGTGCCTTTGGTGTATTTTTAATGAAGCAGTTTATTGAAACCGCTATACATCCAGAGTTAATTGAATCAGCTAAAATGGACGGAGCTAGAAATTTCCAAACGTATTACCGAATTGTTTTACCTATCCTTAAACCAGGTTTGGCTACATTAGCGATTATTACATTCATGGCGATTTGGAATGACTTTGTATGGCCATCTATTGTACTTAAAGATCAATCTGTTCAAACATTACAGCTAGCGGTTCGTGGATTACAGAACGCATATAACCGCGATACAGCATTAATTGTAACAGGCGCATTTATTACGACGCTTCCACTTCTTGCAATTTTCATTCCATTTAGCAGACAGTTTATTTCAGGATTAACAGAGGGTTCTGTTAAAGGTTAGAGCAAGTATAGGTTTGTGAACATTTTAATGTATTTATTATATATTTTTGATCTTAACTGCATTTGCAGTTAAGGTTTTTTCTTATCATTTAAGAATTTCTAAATTTTTCAAATTCTAAGTTTCAACAAAAGCTCCCGCTAATGAAGTACTCGGTTACTTCTCCGAGAAGCTTCAATAGAAGTTTTTGTTAATGATGCAGATTAGTACTTTTATACTATACAAAGCAAACTGCCACTTCATGGACATATTTTCCTTATAGATGATATAATATTGTTAGTTTTTACAAGGAAGGGGGACATTTATGTTGAAAAAGATCGTGAGCAAAGTCAGTGCAATATCAAATGTAATTAATTTAAGACTTAAACTAATTATTTTATTTTTATTTATGTTTATTTCATTGTTAACTCTAGCTTTAATATTAAATACCTCTCTAAATACGATTAAGGAGACAATTAAAGATTCATATGAAAATAAAATTGGTTCCATGAATGAGTTGCAAAACTTAACAACTAAAATTTTAGAATTTAATCAATTGATTATGACGGCATCGAATACGGCAAGTTTAGCAAAGAATTATGAAAAGAAAATAACTGAAAAGATGAGTGAAATCGAAATCATTGTGTTACAACAAGAAGAATTGGCTAGTGGAGATAAACAAATGGCTATAGCTGAACTGTTAATTAAAGATTGGAACAGTTTTTTAAATTATAAGGATAATATACTTAATGCAATAATAGAAAATGATCAAGCAAAGTTCACTAAAGCTTATCAATCTTCTTTAAGAAGCTTAAATGGCATCGTTAACAATTCTTCAACATTGTATGATTTGAAGTACAATGAAGTCTTAAATTCTCAACAATCGATAGAAGATTCACAAAATACAGCGCTTAAAAATAATATGATTGTTATCGTTACAGCTATTATTATTTCCTTGTTATTAGGCTGGTGGATATATGGTAGTGTTGTAAAACGTCTTCATCGTTTAGTTTCTTACAATTATCAATTGTCTAATGGCGATTTAACAGCATCCAAATTAAATATCTCAAAAGATGAACTTGGATTGTTAGCTAAAAGTACGAATCAAATTGTAGATAATTTAAAAATGATGATCTCAGATGTAGGTCACTCTATTCAATTAGTGAATAATAATGTGAAAAATGTAAATCTTGCAATTTCTGAAAATTATAGTTCAACAGAAATCATTGCTAAAAATGTAGATGAAATTTCAAAAGGGATTTCAGAACAAGCCAGTTATTCAGAAAATTCATTAGTAAATATATCTGACTTAGATCAGTCTGTTACAGACATTATCGATATTGTAGAAAAGTTTAAAATATCATTAGAAAATACATATGGAAAGATTGATTCAGGTACAATGGATCTAAATGAAACGATGGGACAAATTAAATTGGTTGAAGACTCTAATTTAGATTTAATCTCATCATTTGAAAATTTAAATCAAGAGCTTGTGCAAATACGTAGATTTTCAGAAGAGATTGTTAAAATCTCTCGAAATACAAATATATTATCTTTGAATGCATCGATTGAAGCCTCAAGAGCAGGAGAGTTTGGAAAAGGGTTTGCTGTTATTGCAGACGAAATACGAGAACTATCATCTGAAACTACGAAAGTTGCAAATGGGGTAATGGAAGTAGTGGCTAAAAACGAAGAAAAGACGAAACAATTTCAAGAGTCACTGCATAACTCAAATAAAAGAACTTATGATGGAAGAACAACATTTAAATCAACATATGATAATTTTATGGAAATCAACGAAATGTTTAAGCAGATGAGTTATCAAATGAATGAAGTGCTTCAAAGAGTAAACGATATTAAGAAGCAAAGTGAAGAAGTAAACAATAACATGTCAGACATAACAGCCATTTCAGAAGAGACATCCGCTGGAATTCAGGAAATCGCTTCATCTACAAATCAACAGGTTGCTCAATATAAAGATATCGTGGATTCGATAGATGAACAGAGTGAGCTAGCAAATAAAATGAATCAAAATATCAAACGCTTTAAATTAGAAGATGACAATTAAACAAGAAACTGTTCTACGAAAAAATCACCTTTATGGTGTTTTTTTGTTTTAAAAAGGTCCACCATAGTTATTCGTTAGTGGACCCATGAAAGTGACGCTATAAACTGAAGAGCTAGAAGTAGTAGTGGTAATTACTCTGTACTTACTGGTGTACTATCATTAAAATACTCTTCTAGTGTAATGTTTTTATCCATTATTTCTTTGGCTATTTCTTTTCCTACATATCTTAAATGCCAAGGTTCATAAGCATATCCAGTAATATGCTCTTTGTCTTGAGGGTAACGAACAATAAAACCAAATTCAGCAGCATGATCAGCTAACCACTGTCCTTCTGTAGTAGATCCCAAACTTTCGTGTAATACATTATTCACACTAGGGCTAGAAACATCAATGGCAAGTCCAGTTTGATGTTCACTTGTTCCAGGATATGCACTATATCTTCGAGCTTGCTCTTCTCCTTGTTCCTGTACATTCCAATTAAATATAGATTTTTGGGTTTGATAAGAACGGTATCCGGAAACTCCATTTAACTGAATATTTTCTTGTTTTGCTTTATCAAATAATTGTTCTAGTGCTCTAGCAGCCTCTTCTCGCAGCCATTTTTTTTCACTTTCTCCTGCAAAGGAAAAAGGAATATTTGGCTTAACAAGGTCTGTAGGTGTATAGTCGTCTTGTAAGCTTCGCTGTTTATTTACTAATGCAGCAATACTATCTTGGTTCGTTATTTGTGGAATTTCACTTTCTCCAATTATAATTGTATCTTCCAATTTATATTTAACTGTAATCGTCATTTGGGTTGAAAAACCTTCATAAGTAGCCAAAATTTCAATTTTCGACCCTATTTTTGCATCATTGGATAGAGTAAGTAATCCGCTCTCATCAATGAAAGCAAGATTAGAAGGTTGGATTTCAAACATGATATCTTCAGAGATAACTTTAATCTCAATTTGATCAGCGAATAAAGAATAGAGAACTAGTGAATAGTTTGATTCAGGTGCCATAGTGATATATTCTTCACTGAAAAAGATATTTTGTATTTGATCAGATTTTATTTCATTCTCTGATAACTGAATCGGTTCAGCTTCTTCTTGTACAATCTCTTCTGGAGAGCTTGCATTAGAAGGGATTGGTGTATTTGCACACCCTGTCAATAATATAGAGCTGCTTATAATGGTAACTGCACTATATGTAAGAAAGCGAGATTTTAACATAAAATGTTCCTCCGATGTCTGGAATAAAATTGCAATGATAAAGAACAAAAAAAAGGCCCTTACATGAAGTAAGGTTAACTTACACTTTAAGAATTTATAATATATTAATGTGTATACCCCTCTGTCTTCACCTTAAAGACTCGCTAAATCAGTCAATTTTTTTTATTATACCATGAATAAAGATTGACACAAACTGAATCGTATTTTAATATTTAAATGCTCGACCCAAAAAAGACTTATTAATGGAGAGGATATGAAATGGATAGTTCAATTATTTTTTCAGGCATCGTACTTGGATTGTTATTTTGGTTCATATATCAGCAGCTACCAGTCAAAAGATTAAAAACGTTAAACACAACTGATTTTTCAGAGGTCCTAAATAAAAATAAATCAAATATTCTCATTGACGTTCGTGAACCACATGAATTAAAAACAGGATATATCAAGGATGCTGTGAATATTCCGCTTTCACAAATGAAAAAAAGATTAGATGAAATTCCTGAGGATAAAACCGTTATGTTATATTGTAGAAGCGGGTTTCGAAGTAAAAAAGCGGCTAGAATACTAAAGAAGAAAAAAGTAAATATGATTCATTTACGTGGCGGGATTATGTCTTGGCACGGTGAAATTAAACATACTAAATAAAAAATAAATTGAAAAAAAATACAATCTTTGATAAAATACTACCTAACGTTTGGTAGGTATAGAGAGTGAGAGATCTTATGACTAAAAATAAAATTTTACAAGAATCTTTAGGTTTATTTGCAAAAAAAGGGTATTTCGAGACTAGTATGGGAGATATAGCGAGTGCAGTAGGGATAAAAAAAGCTTCTTTATATTCTCATTATGCTGGAAAGGAGGATATATTTTCCGCTGTTTATAATAAAATATTAATTGATTATTCAGCATTCATAAAGGAATTAACAACATTCAACAAAGACATACAGTCTCAAGATAGGCTGAAATTTATTTTTAATCGTTATGTGAAAAACTGTAAAAATAATGTACAGATGGAGTTCTGGGATCGTTATTATTATTATCCACCTAAATATTTGAAGGATTACATACATGAAAAAACGGAAGAAACAGAAAAGGGCATGATGAAAGAAATTGAAAAGATCATTGAAGAAGGCATTAAAAAGGAAGAGTTTATTCAGAAAGATTCCTCAGATGTTGCACTTTCTTTTTATTATATGATGATTGGCTTTGCAATGAGTGTTAAGTTTTACAATGATAAAGATATTGAAAAGGACCTGGCTAGATGTTTTAATGTCTTTTTAGACGGAATAGAGAAAAAGTAATTTTTTATTATTAAAATGGAATAGCAATAACTAACTATTTGAAAGATGATGATTATTTCGACCTTTAGCTACCAAACGTTAGGTTGTTGATATATATTTTATTAAAAAACTTTAAAATGGAGGAATAAAATATGCAAACACAGAGAAAAACTGAATTAGGAAAAACAGGTATTCAAGTTAGTTTATTAGGTTTAGGGTGCTGGGCTATAGGAGGACCGTTTTTACTTGATGGAAAGCAAGATGGTTGGGGGGAAGTTAACGATGAAGAGTCTATATTAGCTATTCATGAAGCCATAGAACGTGATATTAACTACTTTGACACCTCTGATGTTTACGGTATAGGGCACAGTGAACGACTTCTTGGTAAAGCATTAAAAGAATATAGAGATAAAGTTGTTATTGCTACTAAATTTGGATTTACTTATGATGAGGAAAAACGTGAGATTACCGGACAAAATATATCACCAGAATATATTCGAAAAGCTTGTGAGAAATCATTAAAACGTTTGCAAACAGATTATATTGATGTATATCAAATTCACCTTTGGTCTTTACCTGAAGAGAAGGTGAATATCGTGATAGAAACTTTGAATCAACTTCAGGAGGAAGGTACTGTTCGTACATATGGTTGGAGTACCGGTGATTTGAAATGTGCTCAGTACTTTGCAGAAAATTCAAATGGATCTTCTATTTTACATCCAGTGAATGTGTTTGGATACAACAAAGAAATTGTTAAATTATGTGAAGAGCAGAATTTAACAAGTATTAATAGTACTCCATTAGCAATGGGATTCTTAAGTGGAAAATTCAATGAAAATACGAAGTTTACACCAGATGATGTAAGGGGGAGTGGCTTTGACTGGATTTCATATTTTAAGGAAGGAAAACCAGCACCAGAATTTTTGAAAAAATTGGAGTCTATTAAAGAAATTCTGAAAAGTGATGGAAGAACGTTAGTGCAAGGAGCATTAGCTTGGAATTGGGCAATTAGTGAGCAAAATATTCCTATACCAGGTTTTAAGACTGCAGCACAGGTAATTGACATTGCAAAAGCTATGGAGTTTGGACCACTAACTCAACAAGAAGTTGAATCTATAAATCTATTAATAAATAATTAGTTTTATAGTAGGAGGTATAGGAGCAAATGAATAGAATATACAAGCAGAGTTAAGACTGTTCAGTTATTCTTATGAGAAGGAAGGTAAGTATGAGCAAAAACATGTTAAAAACAAATGTGGTTACACAAATTGGAATCATCGTTAAAGACATTGAGAAGACTTCAAAAGTGTTTGCAGATTTTTTCGGTGTAGATCAACCCGAGGCGCTTTGGACAGATGGAGATAATAAAGCACAAACAGAATATAAAGGCAGCTCAACTAAAGCAAGAGCTAGATTAGCTTTTTTCGACATGGGATCCCTTCAATTGGAATTGATACAGCCTGATGAAAATCCAAGCACATGGCGGGAGTTTCTAGATGACAAAGGAGAGGGGGTACATCATATTGCTTTTGAGGTTAAAGGATTAACTGAAAAAATAAAAGTCATGGAAAGTCAAAATATGCCTCTTGTTCAAAAAGGTGAATTTGATGGTGGAAGATATGCTTATATGGATACTAGTCGTGATTTAAAGGTAATTCTTGAATTATTGGAAATTGATTAATACATAACAGTGATCATTAACATGCTCCTTTCAATCCATTCTCTAAATTGAGAATGGTTTTTTTTGTTAAATAAACTTAATATTGACTTCTGTGGTCAATAAATTTGCACGGAAGTCTAAGGATATTCATACAATCAATATTAATAAAAGCTTCATATGATATGATGAACGGCAAATAAAGATAGAATTCGTTCAATTACTAGACAGGAGGTGTATGAAAATTGGCTTTTTGCGTTCGTATTAAGGAACCTGTTAATGCAGTAGTTAATATACAAGAATTTATTCAAGTTTGTGCTTTTACAACTACCCCAACAGATAAGGACACTTATGTTTTAGTATCCTTGGGGGATCGTAACCAAGTTGATGATATAGATTTTGTATTTAGTGATGGGACTCAAATAGTATTTAATGAAGTGGGAGCCCATAGGTTTGATGGTGTTATTTTGAACACATGTGCTAATATTCTTGGTACTTTTAAGAAGCCAGGGGAATATTTATTTAATGTAGCTCTATTAGAGCAAGATTCTAACATTCCACTGGATGTCGAAGTTGCAGTTGTTAAAGTAGCTAGAACTTAATCATAACCTAATAAGAGGGACTGACAATATCAGTCCTTCTATTCATGGTTCTTTAAATTAATTATTGTTAAACGATGAAGAATGTTAGAAGAGATAATAGAATAGAAGTGATGAGCATCGCAATGAATGGATGTATAGCTTTTGAACGGAGTGCTTTTAGGTTTACATTTAAACCTAAACCTGCCATTGCCATCGTTAATAAAAAGGTTGTAAAGAACGATATTTTACTTAAGACCTCATCTGGAATTAAAATGACGCTACCCATCATATAACTTCCAACTAGACTCATTGCAATAAAGCCTACTAGGAACCATGGGAAATGAATTTTCGTGCCTTCTGATTCTCCCGATTGTTTTTTTCTTTTCCAGAAAATTAGAATAAAACATAAAGGAACAAGTAAAAATACACGTCCTAGCTTAGCCAGTAATGCAATGGCTAACACATCCTCGCCAGCAGGCGCAGTAGCTGTAGCAACATTTGCTAATTCATGTAAACTAATTCCCGCCCAAATCCCAAATTGATCTGGTGTGAGTTGTAAAACTGGGATAAATAACGCATAAATGATAGAAAATATTGTACCAACTAAAGCAATGATTCCTATACTGATTGCGGTATCTTCTTCTTTAGATTTTAAAATAGGAGAGACGGCGGCAATCGCTGCAGCACCACAAACCCCGGTTCCTACACCAACTAACAACGATAAGTTTAAATCAGCTTTTAACCATTTAGCAATGAGGATGGTCAATACGATTGAAAAAACAATGGATATAATTCCGAAACCAACTAAACCTAACCCTTGATTGAATATAATATCAATATTTAACTTTAATCCATATAGAATAATGGTAAGACGTAATAGTATCTTTGCTGAAAAAATCACCCCTGATTTTATTTTTTCAGGATAACCAAAGATTTGCCGATAAAATATGGAAATGATAATGGCAGATGCTAATGGACCAATGTAATTAAAACCTGGAATTTTAGTTATTTGAAAACTCAAAAGTGCAATGATGAAAGTAAACATGACTCCACTAATCCAGTATAAAAATGGTTTAACATTAAAATAGACTGATTTTTTTAAAACGTTTTCTATCATGAGAAAACCTCTCTTTTAAAATGTTCTATGTTAAATTCAGCATAAATCATCTCAATGAATAAGAAAAATAAATCATAATTATATTTATAATAATAATTTACTTATGGTACAATAGAAGGAACATAAAGAGAGGTCGTAGTTATCCATGGATCATCATTTACTTGTTTTTACTACAGTAGTAGAGAAAGAAAATTTTTCACGTGCAGCTGAAGAATTACATATGACTCAACCTGCTGTTAGTCAATACATTCAAGCACTTGAGCAGCAGGTGGGGACAAGATTGTTAGAGAGGAGCAATAAGTTTGTTCGATTAAATATGGCAGGTGAAATAGTATATCATCATGCGAAAGAAATACTAGGTCATTACACACGGATGCAATATTTAATAGATGATTTAATGAATAAGGCAAGCGGAGATTTATTTATTGGTGCAAGTTATTCTTTTGGTGAATATGTATTACCTCAAATGATTTCAAATATGATAGAGGATTATCCACTTATCAAACCTTCGATAACGATAAGAAATTCAAAAAGAATTGTAAATCTAGTTATCAAAAATGAATTAGAAATTGGGATCGTAGAAGGTGAATTCAATCATCAAAGTTTAAATATCGAACCATTTGCAGAAGACTTAATGTATGTAGCGGTGTCTGCAAATCATCCATTTGTAAGTCAAAAAAACATAACAAGAGAAGAGCTAGAATCTGAAACATGGATCATAAGAGAGGAAGGTTCTGGTACGAGAGAAGCAGCAGATAAAATGTTTAAAACCTTTCAACTAAATCCTCAAAATAAAATGGAGTTTGGAAGCACACAAATTATAAAGGAATCAGTAGAATCAGGAATTGGCATTTCCTTGCTTTCAAAATGGACAATCCAAAGGGAATTATCTTCCGGTACATTACATGTAATAGAGTATGAAGGTTTGCCAGTTACAAGGAAGTTTTCTATTGTGACTAAGACTGTCCCTTTTCAAACAAAAGCGATGGAAATATTTTTGAAAATATTACGTGAAAAATGTAAATAGGTTTGTTTAAATCATTTAATTTGTTGATATCGTTTAATTTGGAGGAAATAGAATGCTTGGATTACCAAAAGGAGAGGTTTTTTTAATTCCTTGGACAGATCAATGGGATCGGGAGTTTTTATCAGAAAAAGAGAGAATAGCAAAAGTAATTGGACAGCATATTTTAGCTGTCTACCATATTGGAAGTACTTCAGTGAAAAATTTAAGTGCTAAGCCCATTATAGATATTGCTATTGAAATTAAAAACTTTGAGGATGGAGAGAAGTGTATTACTCCACTAGAAACACTAGGTTATTCTTACAAGGGAACGAATATATTACCAGATAGATATTACTATAATAAAGGTGAGCCAAGAACACACCAAATTCATATGTACCAAAGTGGAAATAAATATTTGCTTGAACAGTTGTCGTTTAGAGATTTTTTAAGAAATAATGCTACAGCAAGAATTGAATACGAACAACTTAAACTGAAGTTAGTAAAAGCAAATTATAGTAATAAACATAAATATGCAGAGGAAAAAACTTATTTTGTTAAATCTACTCTTAAGAAAATACAAAAATAATCAAATTTTGTTACTTGATTAAAAATTAATTAATAGTAAAAAAGGGAACTTTAATTTAATGGAAAGTTCCCTTTTAATTTCTATTCACGCAATCATTCTTTCAACGGCTCGTAATTTGAATATGTCCTTTACGATCAATAGAGTTTTATTTTAACTGATTTAAATTTATTTTAGGAACTAATTCTTGTTCTGCGGCTCTGTTAAGTAAAGTATAAATCGCTTCATATCCTTTATCCCCTAGATTGTCACTGAATTCATTAACATATAGATTTATATGAGCTTTAGCAACTTCTTGAGACATTTCCTGAGCGTGTTCCATAACATAATCTTTTGAAGATTCTGGATGTTTCCAAGCATATTGCACAGAAGCACGAATCCAAGAAGTTATAGCCTCAAGATCCAGAGATTTATGTGCAATGATAGCTCCGAGTGGAATAGGTAGATCTGTGTCTGATTCCCACCAGTTTCCTAAATCGACCATCATTGATAAACCATAGGATGGATAAGTAAAACGTGCTTCATGAATCACTAAACCAGCATCTACTTTTCCATCGCGAACAGCTGGCATAATTTCATGAAAAGGCATGACGATAATTTCACCTACTCCACCATGTACGTGCCCGGCAGCCCATAGTCTAAATAATAAATACGCTGTTGACTTTTCACTCGGAACAGCTACGCGCTTACCAGATAAGGAAGTGGGATCCTTTGCATTTTCCTTTTTGTTGGTAAGAAGCAGAGGTCCGCAACCTCTTCCTAGTGCACCACCACATGGCAAAAGCGCATACTCTGAAAGAGCCCATGGTAGAGCTGCATAAGATATTTTTAATATATCAGGTTTATTATCATTGGAGAGAACAATTTTGTTGGTGATGTCAATATCCGCATAGGTAACATCAAGTTTAGGTGCATTAGGGATGAGACCGTGTACCCATGCATGGAATATAAATGTATCATTAGGACAAGGTGAAAAATAGATGTTCAATTGAACACCTCCTGTAGTATTGTACTTGTTTTAGTAAGACCTTCAAAAGCCTCTTTCATACGCCATGCTTCTCTATCCCTTGGTCCAACAGGGTTTGAAATTGCACGTATCTCTAATACGGGTATATTAAATTCATGCGCTGCAGTTGCAACTCCAAAACCTTCCATGGCTTCAACCGCTGCTCCTTTTATTCGACTTGAAAGTTTTAAAGCCGTTTCCGAAGTACCTGTAATGGTTGATAGTGTTAAAATGGGTCCAATATGAACAATCATTTTTGTTTTTTTCAGTGCTTCATATACTTTGTTCATGAGGTTAATATCCACTTTCAAATGAGTGGAGCCAAAACCAAGTTCATTTAACCCGCAAAAACCTTCAGCAGTTTCAACACCTAAATCAGCGGCAATAATTTCATTTGCAATCACGATCGAGCCAACTTTAGCTCGATCAGCAAACCCTCCACCTATTCCCATGCTGATGACAAGATTATATTTTGATGTACATAATGCTCTGGTTGTATTGGTTGCTGCTGCCGCAGGACCAACACCAGCGGCTATAACATGAATATTATTTGTACTATGAAGGCCTTTTAATATCGCCTCTTTTTCTGCTTCAACCGCAGTCACAATAAGTATTTGTTTATCTTTTGCAGTCATTGCTATCATCCTTATATTTAATTACTAATCTGGCATGTTTAAAAAATGCCTTTCGAATACCTTCTAATTATAAGCATACTTATTATTGGTTAGAAAATCTACCTGTCATGAGAAAAACTATCTAGACTTTGGAATAAAGCTCTTTAAAGCTTTATATATTTTATATTTTGTGTGGTTTGAATGAATTGAATATGATATGATTAACATAATTTGGTTATTGTGATAAAAAATTTCTAGTTGAGTTAAGGACCTTTTTCATATACTAGCTTCCAAAAATTGTTTTAATCTATATTAGAAAGAGGTGCATTTAATGAGTAAAAAAAGTCTTGTAATGATATTTAGTACCATAGTAGTGCTAGTATTCATATTGTTAATATCTATTCAAAGTTTATATATAAACGGAAATGAGCAACGACAAAAAGATCAAGAAGAGATAACAATAGATCTAAATATTCAAAAAGACAAAGAAAGCAAACAAACTATAAACACGGGCGATAATGATAATGTGGAAGTTCAAAGTAATGATCGCAAGACTCAACCTGCTTACTCTTATAGTGATGCTATTGTTGAATCAGTGTTTGTTGAGACAACTGTTGATAGTGACAATGATGGTCATTTTGATCGGATCCATGCCAATATAATTAGACCTAAGGAGACAGAGAATGACCTTAAGGTTCCAGTAATATATGAAATTACACCCTATTTGAAAGGGCTGAACCCACTAACTTTTCATGATGTGAACGTTGAATTAAATGCTGTAGATGGGAATGGGAATGCTAAAGGAAAACCTTTTATTAGTTCGGATTTCCCAGGTTCTTATGACGATTATTTCGTACCACACGGATATGCTGTAGTTATTGCTGAAAGTATTGGAACTGCCCTATCAGATGGTTGTCCTACTATAGGTGATGAAAATGAAGTGCTCGCTGCTAGTTCCGTGATTGACTGGTTGAATGGTCGTGCTAATGCTTTTTCTGAAGATGGACAGCCTGTATATGCTGATTGGTCAACAGGTAATGTTGGCATGATCGGGATGTCCTACAATGGCACATTAGATAATGGAGTTGCTGTTACAGGTATAGAAGGGTTAAAAACAATTGTGCCGATTGCAGCAATTAGCAGCTGGTACGATTACTATCGTGCTAACGGTGCTGTAGTAGCACCGGGGGGTTACCAAGGAGAGGACACTGATATTTTAGCTAATGCAATACTTACGAGAGAAAATTCTGAAGTATGCAATGAAGTTGTAAATGAATTGGAGCATACTCAAGATAGAGTGACGGGAGATTATAACGAATTTTGGGATCATCGAAATTATTTGAATGAAGTAAAGAATATAAATGCTAGCGTTTTTGTTGTTCATGGTTTAAATGATTGGAATGTTAAAACAAAACAATTTTCTCAATGGTGGGATGCTCTGGGTAAAAATGATATTTCACGTAAACTTTGGTTACATCAAGAAGGGCATAGGAATCCAAAAAGTATACGGGAAAATGAATGGTATGAAACATTACATAGATGGTTTGACTTCTGGCTTTATGATATAGACAATGGAATAATGGATGAACCCATGGTGAATATCCAACGTGAAGATTTATCTTGGGAGATTGAAGACAATTGGCCAGCTGAAGGGGCTGAATCTACAACGCTTTATTTAAATCACAATTCTAACATTCAAGTTGGAACGCTAAACCTTCAGTCTATCCCTAATAATCAAAAGAATTCAATTACATTAATAGATGATCCGATGGTACAAGCTGAGGTATTGGTGGCTAATCCTGAAGAAAGTAACCCTAATCGAATAGTATTCATGACAAATGAACTCATTGATTCTGTTAGAATTAGTGGTACACCAGAAGTAAGCATACGTGCAAGTTTAGATCATCCTGTATCAAATCTTACAGCGATATTAGTAGACTATAGCAAAACTTCGTCTAAGATAGTTACACGTGGATGGATGGATCCACAAAATATAAATGATGTGAATAAATCAAAACTTTTGAATCCAAATCAGAACTATACTTTTAATTGGGATATGCAGCCTGATGATTATGTATTTGAAGAAGGTCATCGTATTGGTATTGTTTTTATTGCAAGTGATTTTGAATACACATTACGACCTCCAGCAGGTAAGAAATTAACGTTATATCCAGAAAAGAGCAAAGTGATTTTACCTATTGTGGGGGGGAGTGATGCATTAAAATGGTAAGTGAGTAGGTTATAATATAAAAACTTACGATTGATTAGCAACCAATCGTGAGTCTTATAATGGGAATCAACTATTATATAATATAGTATATATCCATTTTATTTTGTAATTTTTTTCAAATGCATTTCACAAGATAGGAGCGGATGAACATGCCTATCGTTAAGATTTCAATGTTTATTGATGCACCTCAGAAAGTTTGCTTTGATCTTGCTCGAAGTATTGAAGTACATATGTTGTCTACTTCAAAAACTAGGGAGAAGGCAATAGCTGGTAAAACAAGTGGATTGATAGAATTACATGAGTCCGTTACTTGGGAAGCAGTGCATTTTGGTATACGTCAAAGATTAACAGCAAAAATTACTGAGTTTGATTCTCCAAATTTATTTGTGGATGAACAAGTAAGTGGTGCTTTTAAACGATTTAAACATATTCATGAGTTTATATCTTATCAAGGTGGAACACATATGATTGATACCTTTGAATATACTGCTCCTTTTGGTGTATTTGGAAAACTAGCTGATATTATTTTTCTAAAGAAATATATGTATAAATTCTTAACAACAAGGAATGAAACTTTGAAAATGATGGCGGAGGAAGTACAAAAGAGCAAATGTTAATTAAGAAAGATTGATGAAGTGGAATTATTTAGGGTACTAGTTTAATAGAGGAGCATTTAAACTAACTGAAATGACTTTACTTGGAGTGGCGGTCATGATAAACTATCAAAAAATGTGCGATACCTTATATTAAAATCTTAGTCCATGAATCAAATTTAAATAAATAAGGAGGAGTTAATTTTGAAAAAAAGCACTATATTTTTAATCTTGTTTATTCTATCTTTTATATTTTCTGCGACGGTATTAGCAGCAGAAGAATCAAAGATAGAAGTTTGGATTGACGGAAAGCAAATACAATTTGACCAAGGACCATTTATAAAAGATGGGACTGCATTTGTTCCTTTTAGGGCTTTGTTTAGTGAGTTGGGATTAAATGTGAAATGGGATCAAGATACAAAAATAGTCATTGGGGAAAATGACGGTTTAATCGTTGAATTGTCACTAAATAATAATCAATTTACTGTAAATGGAGAAACGATCGAATTGTTAGTCCCTCCGGAATTAGTTAATAATCATACTTATGTACCCTTAAGAGTTGTAGGAGAATCTACAGGGAAAAGTGTAAAATGGAATGTTGAAACGAAAGCAATATCTATTTTGAGCCATGAATCACAGGTAAATGAACAATCAGAATCAGTTGCAGACTCAAATTATATTGTTAAAGTGAATGGGGAAAGCATTGATAAGGACAAGCTAATTGACCTGATGGTTCAACAACTAGGGAAAGAAAAGACTGATGCTTTAGTTCAACAACTTATTAATCGAACTTTAGTAGCCCAAGAATTAGCAAAACAAGGGTTGAATGTGACAGATGAAGAGCTAGCAAATGGTGTAGCCAAAGAAATTGAACGCTTTAAAGCTTCAATTGGTTCTGATGAAGAAGTGGAAGCTTATTTACTCCAATACGGAATGACTATGGAAGACTATCAAAAAGTGGTAGAAGATATTATTCCATTCCAACTTCAGATTGAAAAATTATTTGAATCAAGAGTCAATGTAACAGATGAAGAAATTGCAACTTATTATGAAGAAAATTTATTTTTTTATACAGAAGAAGAGCAGGTAAAAGCCTCTCATATCTTAGTAGAAACGAAAGAAGAAGCAGAGGCTATCATGCAACAAATTAATGATGGTGCAGATTTTGCAGAGCTGGCTAAAGAACATTCAATAGACCCAGGAAGTGGTGCGAATGGAGGAGATTTAGGTTTCTTTGGACGAGGTATGATGGTACCTGTATTTGAGGAAGCCGCTTTTAATTTATCCGTTGGTGAAGTTAGTCAAATCGTACAAAGTAATTTTGGATTCCATATTATTAAAGCAACAGATAAAAAAGAGGCAAAAACACCTACTCTTGAGGAAAAACAAGAAGAAATCAAAGAAGAGTTATTAAAAGTTAAAAGCAGAGAACAATACCAATTGTGGATAGAAGATGCTAAAAATCAATCAGTAATTGAAGTTTTATTTTAACTAAAC
Source organism: Chengkuizengella sp. SCS-71B (assembly GCF_040100845.1). Taxonomy (NCBI): domain Bacteria; kingdom Bacillati; phylum Bacillota; class Bacilli; order Caryophanales; family Paenibacillaceae; genus Chengkuizengella; species Chengkuizengella sp. SCS-71B. The sequence goes on from NZ_JAZHSH010000001.1 coordinate 939,137, forward strand.
AGAAGTATAAAAAGATTAGGAGCACCGTCCACCTTTGAGCAGAAGGTGAACGGTGCTTTATCTATTCCCAGCAGACTTCAACCGCAAATCATTTATTCATTTTTTATATATATAAAAACATGTTATCTACAGAAATTAATCCAATGTTTGAGAATTTGATTTGGACTCGTTTGTTCTGGAGTGTTGTTGTATATAATTTATAATTAGGTGGAGATAATATGAAAAGGTTATTCTTATATACCATAGCATTTTGTATAGTAATAATCTCAGGTTGTTCATATGAACAAACATTTGAAGAATATTTTCATGCAAAAATGGAGGGCATGCATGAGGGTGAAGAGGACTACTCGTATAAATTAGTTTTTAAACAAATGAATGTGATTCATCAAGATGATGCAATTGCTATTTTTAGAGAACATAAATCTCAAGAAGATAAAATATTCATAGCTTATTTTGAAAAAGAAAATGAAAAGTGGGGGTGGAAACATACGAGAGGATCAGAATGGAATATGCGTGTAAAGTGGTCATCCATGCTTAATATGCCTTATATTTATTCAGGTACTATTTCAGATGACACGATATCTGAAGTATATGCGGGAAAATATAAAGCCAAAATTATTAATGTGGAAAATGAAAAAAGGTTTTGGTTTGCAATTAGCCATGAAAAGGATGTAAGGGTCAGATATATTTATGATAATGATACAGAAGTATTCATTGAAGAGGTAGAATAGCAGGAGATGCTTCTAGGGAGCACCTCAGTCAAAAAACAATGGCTTACTTCTATCTATTGTGTTTTCGCCCTTTGGGGGGAGAGCCTTCAATTTTTATTGCCTAATCTTTGAAATTTCCCCAATATGGGAATTAGAAGTTTGAAAGAAATTGAAAGTGAAAAAAATTAAATATAAAGATGCCCCATAAGGAGCATCTCATCACAAAAACCTTCTCTGCATCTTTCCATCCTTATATGAAAACACAACAGATTTTTCTTCAATTTTAGTTTCCAAATGAACATTTTTCCCCCATAATTGTTCTAAATAAGGGAGAGTCCGTTCAGTATATTTTAAGTCTAGTTCAAGTCCTTCATATTCATGTTTGAGGTATAATTCTCCGTTATTTTTGAAATTGCCATTCTCTACGACAAGATATGGGAAACCGCCATTTGTTCTAGATGAAACAAGTTGATCTCTAATGTTTTCCCACGTTTTATCAGTAATCTTTCATTCCCGGCCTTGTTTTTCAAAAATATAAAGGTCTAAATCTTCAACAAGTTCTTTAGTTAAATAGTTTCTTATAAATGAAGTATCTAAATCGATTTCCCGCACCTCAAATATCTTATCTCTATCCCAACGTTTTTCAATGTCCTCAAAAATCTTTATTCCTAGATAATAAGGATTTAACGTTTGCTGTGATGGCTGGACTACAGAGGAATTCAGTTTTGCAAACTCAACTGTTTCCTCAGAGGTCAGATCCATTTCTCTTAGGATGCGTACTTGCCAGTATGACGCCCAAACGTGTTTCTTCTAAGGATTTTGAATATATGATGTTTCAATTTATGGTTAATTTGAATATTGAATACTTCTAGGGGTAAAATGGTATTATTATGATTCTCAGTATAGAGGAGTTTATTTTTATTAGATGGATGTGTTAGGTTTACATAAAAAAATAAAAAAATTATTACTAGAAATAGAACAACTACAAATCGAAAACATCTCTCTAAGAAATGAAAATGCTCGACTTAAAGAAATATGTAAAACAAACAAAGATATGTTAAAAATAAATCATTCTAATTTACAACAGCATAAAAAAATAGATAAATTACAAGAAAACATAGATAAAGTTCATCAATATTCAAATGCAGATCTAAAAATTTCTTTATTTAGAAACTTGTTTTGCACTAGAGAAGATATATACGCTGTTCGATGGGAGAGTAAAACAGGTAAAATGGGTTATTCACCTTCATGTTCAAATGAATGTTCCAGTGTCAATAGAAAAATCACGTTCCGGTCATGGTGCCCATCTATGGATCTTCTTTGAAGAAGCAATTTCAGCATCTTTAGCAAGGAAATTAGGTTGCTTAATTTTATCCAAAACAATGAATAGTAGACATCAGATTGGGCTAGATTCATATGATAGATTATTTCCAAATCAAGACACTCTTCCAAAAGGAGGTTTTGGTAACTTAATAGCATTACCTCTGCAAGGTCTTCCAAGGAAGAAAGGCAATAGTATATTTGTAGATATGTATTTTCAACCATATAAAGATCAGTGGGAATTTCTGTTCTCAATAAAAAAATTGAAGTTAGATGAAGTAGAAGTTATTTTACAAAAGTCTTCAAATGTTTCTTCATTACTGGACGCTAAGAGCTTCTCAGATATTAATGAACTTTTCGGAAATGAACACTTTAATAAATCAGCTAAATCTAATATTCATGAAACTTTACCAGAAGTAGTGAAGGTAACAATGTCTAATATGGTTTATATAGAAAAAAAACTAATCCCAGCCCTTTTGATGGGTAAAATAACAAAATTAGCTACATTTCCAAATTCAGAGTTTTATAAAGCACAAGCAATGAGGCTATCTACACATGGGAAACCTAGAGTGATTTCGTGCTCTGAGGAATTTGAAAATGAAATTGCATTACCAAGAGGATGTTTTCAGAATGTGAAAGAGTTATTTGAACAACATGAAATAAAAATAGATCTTAGTGATGAGCGAACCGAAGGGGTTAAAATTGATGTTCAGTTTACTGGTAAATTAACAATGCTACAAGATGCGGCTACCCGTGCTATTTTATCTAATGATATTGGCATTCTTTCAGCAGCAACAGCATTTGGCAAAACAGTAGTTGGTGCAAATATAATAGCACAAAGAAAAGTAAATACTTTAGTATTGGTTCATCGAAAAGAACTTATGATTCAATGGAAGGAAAGGTTAAATGCATTTTTAGATTTTGAGACTATAGGTGTGATAGGAGGAGGTGGAAAAATAAAAAGAACTAATTTAATTGATATTGCAACTATTCAAAGTATGAACCAAAAAAGGATTATTAAAGATTTTATCAATGACTATGGTCAAATCATTGTTGATGAATGTCATCATATTTCCGCTTTCCGTTTTGAGCAGGTTTTAAAGAAAGCAAATTCAAAATATATCGTAGGTTTAACTGCTACACCTACACGGAAAGACGGACATCACCCAATCGTTATGATGCAATGTGGACCAATACGTTTGAAAATAGATGCAAAGTCTCAAGCAGCAGAGCGAGCTTTCCAACTTAAAGTAATCCCTCGCTACACTGAATTTAAATTATCTACTAATTCTACAGATTCATCAATACAGGACATTTATAAATGGTTGATTTACGATGAATCGAGAAATAATCTTATATTTGATGATATATTAAACTGTCTTGAACAAGGAAGGTCTCCAATTTTATTAGTTGAAAGAATGGCTCATTTAGAATATTTTCAAAAAAGACTTGATAAATTTGCAAAAAATATAGTCGTCTTACGTGGAGGTATGAGTAAAAGGCAGAGGGAAGCAATTAAAAAACAACTGGAGTCAATCCCAGATTCAGAAGAACGGGTATTGATTGCTACAGGAAAGTTAATCGGAGAAGGCTTTGATGATTCTCGTTTAGATACATTGTTCCTAGTTCATCCAATATCTTGGAGAGGTACTTTACAACAATATGCAGGTAGGCTACACCGTAATCATAATGGAAAAAATGAAGTGCTAATCTATGATTATGTTGACCACCAAGTACCTGTGTTGGCAAACATGTATAAAAAACGAATAAAAGGATATCGTTCTATGGGTTATCAAGGTATGGAGAGTACAACTTGATGATTGGAACTATCGTATGGGTAAATCACTTGAGCTATGGAGAGGAAAATATTATGAATAAAAAAGATAAGAAAGAAGCAGAATGGGCAGATGCTAAGAACATATGTCGTTTGAGCAATGTTGAGATCAAAATGGCGAAGGAACTTGGAATGACTCCAAAAAGTTTGACTAAAAATATACCAACAAAATCACAGAAGTGGAAGCAACCAGTAAAGGACTGGATTCGAGATCTGCATGAGACAAAGTTTGGAGAGACAGAATTTAAATCTCAGTCGCACATACCTCCCATTAATAGAAACGTAAAAGAACGTTCTAAAGATCGATCTGAAGATGAAAAAATACCAAAGATATTAGATGATCAGTTGCCATTTTGAACTTATTTATGAACAACTTTTGTGTGGTATAATGATGTAAAGGCAGGTGATTATAGTGGATTACATTACAAAAGATACCTTAGATAAATACATTAAGGGTAAATCAGTGATTGAATTTAATATTTTTGTGGAGTTATTTGAAAAAGAATTTGGGATAGTGCTTCCATTTAAAGACAAAGTTGATTTTGAACAATTGACAGAAGGACAGCGGACGAAAATGACAAAGGCGATTTTTACAAATGATGATGTATTGGAACAACTTCGTAAAGCTTCAGTTCATCATGATTATATAGAAGATGACAACGAAGCATTAAATATAATAAATGAGGCTCGACATGGGAAATAAGTATAAAGTAATTTGGGAGAGAACAGCTCTACGACGACTTGGTCAACTTTATAATATTGATCATGAAAAAGTGTACAAGAATACGAAATCATTACTATCACATAACCCATATGGTCAATCTTACGGTTCTGCGGATTTTCCTGGATTTAAATTTAATGGTTATCACTGGACATGTATTAATAATGCTCTTGTTGTATATCGTATTTCTGATCATGAAGAATCTGTATTTGTTGATGCTTGTTATCATGCTAATACAGGCTGGGCGCTTAAGGTGTTTTTCGGAGAACATGATCCATTAGATTAAACATTTAATGTTTAAATAAAACAGTAAAGAGATGCCTAGAAGAGGCACCTCCAATTTAAATTTATCTATAATCATAAAAACCTTCTCTGCATCTTCTGATCCTTAAAAGAAAACACAACAGGTTTATCTTCAATTTTAGTTTCCAAATGAACATTTTTCCCCCATAATTGTTCTAAATAAGGGAGAGTCCGTTCAGTATATTTTAAGTCTAGTTCAAGTCCTTCATATTCATGTTTGAGGTATAATTCTCCGTTATTTTTGAAATTGCCATTCTCTACGACAAGATATGGGAAACCGCCATTTGTTCTAGATGAAACAAGTTGATCTCTAATGTTTTCCCACGTTTTATCAGTAACCTTCCATTCCCGGCCTTGTTTTTCAAAAATATAAAGGTCTAAATCTTCAACAAGTTCTTTAGTTAAATAGTTTCTTATAAATGAAGTATCTGAATCGATTTCCCGCACCTCAAATATCTTATCTCTATCCCAACGTTTTTCAATGTCCTCAAAAATCTTTATTCCTAGATAATAAGGATTTAACGTTTGCTGTGATGGCTGGACTACAGAGGAATTCAGTTTTGCAAACTCAACTGTTTCCTCAGAGGTCAGATCCATTTCTCTTAGGATGCGTACGTGCCAGTATGACGCCCAACCCTCATTCATGATTTTCGTCTGAATCTGAGGCCAAAAGTATAACATCTCTTCTCTTAACATAGATAGAATGTCACGCTGCCAATCCTCTAAAATAGGAGAATGCTCTTCAATAAACCACATAATATCTTTTTCAGGTTTTTTGGGGAACTTTAAAACTGGTTTATCAGATTCATCCTTTTTTTCAGCTTGTTCTGATTGATTTTCTAAATCCCATAGGTCTTCAAATCCGGTTTTTCCTTCTGCACTTTCTTCGTTTTTCATTTTTTTCTTATTTTGATCTGTATTATATTTTCTATAAAGACTAGGATCAACATGTTCCTGTATGGCAAGAACTGCATCAATAAACTTTTCTACATTTTCAGTACCATGTTCATATTCATATTGATGTATTCTTTCTGCTGTGGAAGACATGCTATTGATCATATCTCGATTCGTATTTGAAAAATGTGCGTTATTTTTGAAAAAGTCACAATGAGCGAGTACATGTGCAACAATTAATTTGTTTTGGATTAAGGAATTTCCATCTAGTAAAAAAGCGTAACAAGGGTTTGAATTAATGACAAGCTCATAGATTTTGCTTAGCCCTAAATCATATTGCATCTTCATTTTATGAAAAGTTTTTCCAAAACTCCAATGAGAGAATCGAGTTGGCATTCCATAGGCCCCGAAGGTGTAAATAATATCAGAAGGGCAAATTTCATAACGCATTGGGTAAAAATCAAGCTGAAACTCTTTGGCGATTTCAACTATATTCTCAATTGCTTTTTCAAGTTGTTTCATTTCTTCAACATTCAATATTTTCACCCCACTTCAGGTTTAGAAAAGAAGCTTTTTAGTGCTTTGAAAACTTCTCCTTTTTCACGAATAATACAATGGCGAAAAGTAGGATGGTGTATATTCCGATATGCTGACATCAATGTGGAACTTCGATTGTATTGATTTACTTCACCATAACCAAACATGTTGCTTTTTTCCAACAATTTACTTATTAATTTCGTACATCTTTCATTATCTGAAGTTAAATTATCTCCATCGGAAAAATGAATAGGGTATATATTGTAATTTTTAGGTGAATACCTGGTTTCAATGATTTCTAGTGCTTTTTTATAAGCTGAAGAACATATCGTACCTCCACTTTCCCCTTTTGTAAAAAATTCCTCTTCTGTAACTTCCTTAGCTTCAGTGTGATGTGCTATAAAGATGATTTCAACATTTTCATATTTTTTTCTTAAAAACCGAGTCATCCAAAAGAAAAAGCTGCGTGCAATATATTTTTCAAAACTTCCCATAGATCCTGATGTATCCATGATCGCCATGATTAAAGCGTTAGACTGCGGTTTTGTAATTTCATCCCATGTTTTAAAACGAAGATCATCGGGGGAAATACCGTGAATACCAGGCTGACCTGTAGATGCATTTCGTTTTAAATTTTGTAAAATGGTTCTCTTTTTATCTATATTCGACATAATGCCTTTTTTACGTATGTCATTAAACTCAATATCTGTGACTTTTAATAAGTCTTTTTCTTTTTGCTTTAAATAAGGTAATTCAAGTTGACTAAAGAGCATCGTTTCAAGTTCTTCCATATCAATCTCAACCTCGAAATAATCCTCTCCTGGCTGATTGCCAGCACCTTCCCCTTTACCAGCACTGGATGGAGCTGGCTCCTGACCTAAGACATCTCCTACTTTGCTTTCCCCATCCCCTTGACCAACATGTTTATTTTTATTGTAATTAAAACGGAATTTATACTCATCTAAACTTTTGATAGGCACTTTAATAATTTTTTTGCCATTAGATAAAATGATGCTTTCATCTGTAATGAGATCAGGCAGGTTTTGTTTTATTGCTTCCCTTACTTTTTCCTGGTGTCTGGTTTGATCTTGATACCCTTTTCGGTGTAATGACCAATCTTCTCTGGAAACGATAAACGATGAACTCAACGTCTCGACCCCTCCTTCCTGTTTATATCAATATATTCAACATACAGGGTGTTATGTGAACAAGAATATAAAAAAACATCAAAGATGGTCTTTTGGCTGATAGGTCTCGAAAATTGTACACTTATCTCATTTGAAAATCCATTGACCTCACTATCATCCCACACCTAAAGGAGTGGGCTTTCCCATTCGGAAATTCTGTAATTTTTAAATCGTTTTCAAGGCAAATTATGTAAGGGATATAGGAGGAATTTGTAGATTTATGGAGAATAGTATTTTTGAGAAAGCTTAATTATTTGCTGAGTTAGAAATAGTAGGGGAGTGACAGTGTATAATGAAAAAAGAATTGGAAGCAAGCATAAAAACACATAGATTTCTTACTATTTTAATATATATACTTCTCGTCAATGTATGGACAATGATGGGTGGTGAGTTTTGGTTATTATTTTCATTTTCAATTGTAACAATACTAATTTTAGTTTCTTTTTATATAAGGGATTCCAAAAATACTAAAAACATGTTAGATCTAGTTATTAAGTCGGAACGCAAAAAAACAGAAGATAATATAAAACAGCTCATTTATTATGATGATTTAACTGGACTACCAAATCGAAGACTCTTTCAAAAACATCTAGATGAAGTCATTCAGCATATAAAAACAAAAAAAACAAACTTGGCTGTTGTGACCATAGATATTGATAGATTTAAACTAGTAAATGATTCTTTAGGTCACGATTTCGGTAACATTTTATTAATGCAAATGGCAGAGAGACTAAACCGATGTATTACGGAAAATGATTTTGTCGCACGAATTGAAGGTGATAAATTTTCGATTTATTTGATTGGTTTAAATAGATCAGAAGAACTTGAATCAAAAGCATTTCATATAATTCAAGTCATGGAAGAAGTATATACGATCCAAAATCATAAAATTCACATCTCAGCATGTGCTGGCATTTCAATATATAACCACAATGCTAATGCTGATTTACTCATAAAGCAAGCAGATATTGCATTATATAATGTGAAGGAAAAAGGAAAAAGCAATGTTCAAATATATACTTCTTCGATGAATAATACATCTTTGGAAAGATTTAATTTGGAAAATGATATAAGACGTGCGATTGAAAATGAAGAATTTATTTTGTATTATCAACCACAAATAAATACTGATACAAATGAAATTGTCGGAGTTGAAGCCCTTATTCGCTGGGATGATCCAATAAAAGGGCTTATATCCCCTAATCAGTTTATTCCAATTGCAGAAGAAAGTGGAATGATCATAGATATTGAAAATTGGGTGATTAAAACAGCGTGTGAACAAAATAAAGCATGGCAAAATGAAGGGCTCCCCAAAATCCCTATCTCTGTAAATCTCTCAACGAGACATTTCCTTCAGCCAAATATTGTAGAAATGATTACACAAGTATTAGAAGAAACGGAACTAGCCCCTCAATTTTTAAATATTGAAATTACTGAGAGTATGACAGTAGATATTGATAGAGCTATTATTACTTTGCAAAAATTAAAGAAATTAGGGGTACAGATCAGTATAGATGATTTTGGTACAGGGTATAGTTCTCTTAATTACCTTAAGAACTTTCCAATACATAAATTGAAAATAGATCGGTCATTTGTTAGAGATATTAAAAAAGACTCCAACGATGCCGCTATTGTTTCCACTATAATTTCTATGGCCCATCATTTAAACCTTGAAGTGATTGCAGAGGGAGTTGAATCTGCTGAACAATTATCATATTTAAATAATAAACGTTGTAAAATTGTACAGGGTTATTTTTTCAGTCCACCAATTACAGCAAAACAATTACATGAAAAGTTGTTGAAAAATAACTTCGGATAAAGATCCCTGAACGTTTGGGGTTTTTTTATGCTTTTTTGGAATGATCAAATGTATTGTTATAGGGATATAATAGGTGTTTATCCTCGCACTGTCTTATGAAACTAATCATATATTAGCATCAAGAAAGTGTAAGGAGTTGCTGCCCAATGTTTCGAGTTGAACCCATTATAATTGATGATCTGGTTGCAACAGGCATAGAAGTCAAGCTACCTAAAACTACATTGTTAGTTGTTAGTACAAATAAAGGTTATATTATGTGCGGTGCATTGGATGTTGCATTATTGAATGAAAAGCTTAAGGATAGAAATATTATAGCAGGTAGAGCTACTGGGGTCCGCACTTTAGAGGAACTATTAGATGCTCCTATGGAATCGGTTACTTATGGTGCAGAGAAGCTTGGAATTTATGCAGGTACAACAGGTCATGAGGCTATTCGTAAAATGATGTAAAATGAAAAGATTATAGGTCCCCAAAGAACCTCCTAAATCACTAGTTAGTGATTTTGAAGGTTCTTTTTTTGAAATCCGTGTTATAAATCACATAATAATGTTTGTTTTGTCATTTTTCAAAACTTTTACATAAATTCCCCTTTTTTGTGTCTGATTGTGATATTTGTCACATACATGGATCACATTTTAAAGTAAATTGAAAACAGTACAAAGGATAGGGAGAGATGTGAAATGTTTTGTTATCAATGTGAACAAACGCCATCAGGTGGATGTAATGTAATTGGTGTCTGTGGTAAAAATGAAACAATTGCAAGTTTACAAGATATCATTGTTTTTGCTTTAAAAGGTATCGCAGCTTATAGAACACATGCAAATCAACTTGGATATACAGATTCTTTTGTAGATGAAACTACACATGAAGCATTATATATGACATTAACCAATTCCAATTTTAATACACAAGAACATATAGATATGGCTATGAAGGTTGGAAAAGCAGGCATTAAAGTTATGGAATTGTTAGACAAAGCGCATACAGATCGACTTGGGATACCAGAGCCTGCTATGGTTACTCAAAATAAAATTGAAGGTAAATGCATTGTAGTAACAGGACATAACTTGTTGGCATTAGAAGAATTGTTAAAACAAACAGAGGGTAGAGGTATTAATATTTATACTCATTCAGAAATGTTGCCTGCTCATGGATATCCTCATTTAAAAAAATATCCTCACTTAAAAGGAAACATTGGAAAGGCTTGGTTTGATCAAAGACGTTTGTTTGAGAAGTTTCCAGGGGCCATTTTAGCTACTACCAATTGTGTTATGCCAATTAAAGGTACTTATGCTGATCGATTCTTTTCTTATGATGTAGCAGGTTTGGAGGGTGTTCATAAAATAAAGGGAAATGATTTTGAACCACTAATAGAGAAAGCGATTGAGTTGCCTGAGGCTAACGTTCATTCAGATGAAACATTAACCACTGGTTTCCATCACGAAACGGTAATAGGATTAGCTCCAGAAGTAATTCAAGCTGTAAAGGACGGTAAAATTAAACGTTTCTTTGTAATTGCAGGTTGTGATGCACCAGGAACAGGTGGAGAATATTATCGTGAGTTAGCATTATCTTTACCAAATGACACGGTAATTCTAACAACATCTTGTGGGAAATTTAGATTTAATGATGTTGATTATGGGACAGTCCCTGGTACAGACATTCCGAGATATTTAGATTTAGGGCAATGTAATAATTCAGTTTCTACTGTGAAAATAGCCCTGGCTCTAGCAGATGCTTTTGAATGTGATGTGAATGATCTTCCTGTAAGCATCGTCTTATCATGGTTCGAGCAAAAAGCAGTGGCAATTTTATTAGGATTATTTAGCTTAGGAATTAAAGATGTTCGAATAGGTCCAAAACCACCTGAATTTATTTCAGAAGGAGTATTAAATGTGCTGCAAGATACATTTAATTTGAAACTCACAGGTACCGTTCAAGAGGACATGAAAGATATGATGGAGAACAAAACATTCCAAACTATTTCTAATCATTAATGAAAATCGTTTTAATCGGAATTATATCATTAACAGAAGACGTGAGTGATTCTGTTGAATCGCCTTATTATAAGTATTTAATTTAGTTTCGAAATTAGCTACAAGTTAAAATTAATTTTAACTTGTAGTTTTTTTTTATAAAATTTCAAATTCTAAGTTTCAACAAAAACTACCTCTAAAGAAAACTCGATGATTAGCAAGTCTAGACGAATGATAGTGTAAAGAAGTATTCATCTACCTCCTCGAGAACTCCGGTAGGAGTTTTTATGCACTTGAGATTAATGTTTTTCCAAGGTTAAAAAAAGTACAAGTACTTTCTAAACAAAAACGTATAAAAAATATAAAAAAAGACTTTATTGCAAAGAGGGGTTAAGTTATAATAAAATTAATCATTGAGAATCACTGAGAATCATTTGAGAACTATTATTATATAGTTTTCATTTTAAAAATAAAAAGATGTTGGAGGGAACATTAGCAATGAGTAATTCACCAAAGTTTGTCATCGATGGATTAAAAGCGACTATCGAAAACAAAGAGATTTTAAAAGGGATCAATCTTGAAATTAACGGTGGCGAAGTCCATGCTATTATGGGTCCAAATGGTACTGGTAAAAGCACCTTGGCCTCAGCAATCATGGGACACCCAAAATATGAAGTAACGGAAGGAACAGCAACACTAAATGGTGAAGATTTGCTTGACATGGAAGTTGACGAAAGAGCACGCGCAGGTGTGTTTTTAGCAATGCAATATCCAAGTGAAATCACAGGAGTAACGAATGCAGATTTCTTGCGTAGTGCAATGAATGCTAAACGTGAAGAAGGCGATGAAATTTCTTTGATCAAGTTCATTCGTAAAATGGAAGGTAAAATGGGCGAACTTGAAATGAATCCTGAATTCATGCACCGTTATTTGAATGAAGGTTTCTCTGGTGGAGAAAAAAAGAGAAACGAAATTTTACAAATGGCAATGTTAGATCCTAGTGTTGTTATTTTAGATGAAATTGATTCTGGTCTTGATATTGATGCTTTGAAAATTGTTGCAGATGGTGTAAACAACATGCGCAGTGAGGAAAGAGGATTTTTGATTATTACTCACTATCAGCGTTTACTTGACTACATTACACCAGATTTTGTACATGTAATGATGCAAGGTCGAATCGTTAAATCAGGTGGTCCTGAATTAGCAAAGCGTTTAGAAAGCGAAGGTTACGATTGGATCAAAGAAGAATTAGGCATTGAAGACGAAACTGTAGGTCAAGAAGAAGAAGAATTTAAAATGCCAATGAATACAGTGGCACCTGAGTTCAAATAAGTAGGAGGAATTTTGTATGACAACTCAAATCACTCTTCCAATTGACCAAAATGAAGTTCGAGCTTTATCACAAAGCAAAAATGAACCAGAGTGGTTATCTAGTCTTCGTTTAGAAGCTTTAACATTAGCAGGCCAATTGGACTACCCTAAATTAGAAAAAACAAATTTAAACCGTTGGAGCATTGATTCTTACGGAAAATATAAATCATCAGAGCCAATAAACTCTTTAGCTGATTTACCTGAAAAGTTCCAAACTTCTTTACAAGATCAAAAAGATAATTTATTAGTTCAGCGTAATTCAAATGTTGTATTTCAAACTTTATCTGATGAACTTGCTAAACAAGGGGTTATTTTTACAGACTTAGAAACAGCGGCTAAAGAACATTCAGAATTAGTACAGCAATATTTTATGCAAGCTGTGAAGAAGGATGAAAGCCAATTAACAGCAATTCATACTTCACTGTGGTCTGGCGGGGTATTTTTATACGTACCTAAAAATGTACAGGTTGATATTCCTTTACAAGTATTATTTTTAAATGAAGATGATTCATCTATCTTCTCACCACATGTATTAATTGTCGCTGAAAGTAATAGTTCAGTATCGTATGTGGACCATGTAACTTCTGAAGGAGTTTCTAACGAATTAGTTCATAATAGTGTTGTTGAGGTATTTGTGAAACCTGGGGCAAAAGTTCAGTTTTCAACACTTCATAATTTAAATGATAAGATCACAGACCTAAGCTACCGTAGAGCAGTTGTAGAAAATGACGGTGGTATTGAGTGGATTATTGGAGAAATGAATGATGGAAATTGTATGTCTGATACGAGTTCCATTTTAAAAGGCAATGGCTCTACATCCGATGCAAAAATTGTATGTATAGGTACTAATGACCAGAAACTAAATATCACAACAAACGCCACTCATTTTGGTAAGAGCTCAGATAGTGACATGATTACAAGAGCAGTTATGAATGATAACGCAACAGCGATTATTAATGGAGTAACCAAAATTGAACATGGAGCTAAAAATGCAAACGGAGAACAGACTGAAAAAGTTTTAATGTTAAGTCCAACCGCTCGTGGAGATGCAAACCCAATGTTATTAATTGATGAAGATGAAGTAACAGCAGGTCATGCAGCAAGCGTTGGTCAAGTAGATAAAAATCAAATTTATTATTTAATGTCACGTGGAATCTCAAAAGAAACAGCAGAAAGATTAATTATCTATGGATTTTTAGCACCAGTTGTTTCACAAATTCCAATTAAGCAAGTTGCAGATCAACTGCAAGCTCTAATCGAAGGAAAACTTGAACGATGAACGCTCTAGAGATAAAAAAACTGTTTCCGATATTAAATCAGGAAGTGAATGGCCATCCACTAGTTTACTTGGATAGTGCGGCGACTTCACAAAAACCAATTCCTGTAATAGAAGCTTTACAAAAGTATTATGAATTAGATAATTCTAATGTACATCGTGGTGTTCATACTCTAGGCACAAGAGCTACAGATGCGTATGAAGGGGCGAGGGAAAAACTTGCCCGTTTCATTCATGCTAAGTCTACTCAAGAAATTATATTTACAAGAGGAACAACAACAGCAATTAACCTTGTGGCTGGAAGTTATGCTAGACAGGTATGTAATCCTGGTGATGAAATTGTAATTACGCCAATGGAACATCATAGTAATTTAATTCCATGGCAGCAGGCAGCAAAAACAACAGGGGCTACTTTAAAATATATGCCCCTACAACCTGATGGTTCCATTCGCTTAGAAGATGCTGAGGAAGTTATTACTGAGAATACCAAAATTGTAGCTATGACTTATGTATCCAACGTTCTAGGGATTGTAAATCCGATTAAAGAAATTGCAGAAATTGCTCATCGTAAAGGTGCGGTCATTTCCATTGATGGAGCCCAAAGCACACCACATAAAAAAGTGGATGTCCAGGACTTGGATTGTGACTTTTATGCTTTATCTGCTCACAAGATGTGTGGACCAACCGGAATTGGGGCACTCTATGGGAAAAAAGAATTATTGGAAAAAATGGACCCCATTGAATTTGGTGGAGAAATGATTGACTTTGTTGATTTGTATGAATCAACTTGGAAGGAACTACCTTGGAAATTTGAAGGAGGTACTCCAATCATAGCTGGTGCAGTAGGTTTAGGTGCTGCGATTGATTTCTTACAAGACATTGGTTTAGATGAAATTGAAGCACATGAAAAGAAAATTGCAGCATATGCTTTGGAAAAAATGAAGGAAATCGAAGATATTCAAATCTATGGACCGCTGAAAAATCGAGCAGGTTTAATTACTTTTAACTTGGGAGATGTTCATCCACATGATGTTGCAACTGTGTTGGATTCTGAAGGAGTTGCCGTAAGAGCTGGACATCATTGCTGTCAGCCTCTCATGAGATGGTTAGATGTTTCTGCAACAGCAAGGGCAAGTTTCTATTTATATAATACAGAAGAAGATGCGGATCGATTGATAGATGCTTTAGTAAAAACAAAGGAGTATTTTGGTCATGAAATTGGATGATTTATATAGAAGAGTAATCATGGACCATTATAAGACGCCGAGAAATCGTGGGGAATTAGAAGAAGGTGCAGTAACCGTTCATTTAAACAATCCAACTTGTGGAGATCGTATATCTTTACAAATGGAAATTGCAGATGGAATTGTAAATAATGCCAAATTTTCTGGAGAAGGTTGCTCCATTAGCCTTGCTTCTGCATCCATGATGACAGCCGCGATTAAAGGGAAAAAGTTAGACGAAGCTTTAAAAATGGCAGATGATTTTTCTGATTTAATGAAAGGTGAAACACCTGAATTTGAATATGAAGACATTGAAGCTTTATCCGGGGTGAGTAAATTTCCTGCACGTATTAAGTGTGCTACACTTGCTTGGAATGCGATGAGAAAAGGCATTGAAGAAGGAAATTAATAAGATTATACCCAAAAAAGTGAAACAGAGATTAGAAGTTAAAAGTTAGATTTAGAATAGAAGTTTAAATATTTTAAGGAGGTAAAATGTAATGGCTAAAAAAATGCCGGAAATGGAAGAATATCAATATGGATTTAAAGATGAACATAAAGCGATATTCCAAACAGGTAAAGGATTAACAGCAGAAATTGTTACAGAAATTTCTCGCCAAAAAAATGAACCTCAGTGGATGTTGGATTTCCGCTTAAAGTCATTAGCTCAGTTTCAAAAAATGCCTATGCCTGACTGGGGCGGAGATATGGATGAATTGAATTTTGATGACATCCAATATTATGTAAAACCATCTGAGAAACAAGGGAAAACTTGGGAAGAAGTACCATCTGAAATTAAAGAAACATTTGATAAATTAGGTATTCCAGAAGCAGAGCAAAAATTCTTAGCAGGGGTTTCAGCACAGTATGAATCTGAAGTGGTTTATCACAGCATGCAAAAAGAATTGGAAGACCAGGGTGTTATTTTTATGGATACCGATACAGCTTTACGTGAACATCCAGAAATTTTAAAAGAACACTTTGCGACTGTTATACCTCCTGCAGATAACAAATTTGCAGCTTTGAACAGTGCGGTTTGGTCTGGAGGAAGTTTTATTTATGTTCCAAAAGGAGTGAAATGTGAAGTACCTTTACAAGCATATTTCCGTATTAACTCTGAAAACATGGGACAATTTGAGCGTACTTTAATTA
Source organism: Chengkuizengella sp. SCS-71B (assembly GCF_040100845.1). Classification (NCBI taxonomy): domain Bacteria; kingdom Bacillati; phylum Bacillota; class Bacilli; order Caryophanales; family Paenibacillaceae; genus Chengkuizengella; species Chengkuizengella sp. SCS-71B. The sequence goes on from NZ_JAZHSH010000001.1 coordinate 955,460, forward strand.
TTGCCGATGAGGGTAGTTTCGTTCATTACGTTGAGGGTTGTACAGCTCCTGTGTACAGCACAAACTCACTTCATAGTGCAGTAGTTGAAATCATTTGTAAAAAAGATTCTCGTGTTCGTTATACTACGATTCAAAACTGGGCGCCAAACATTTTTAACCTAGTTACAAAACGTGCGGTTGCCGAAGAAAATGCAACGATGGAATGGGTAGATGGAAACATCGGTTCTAAATTAACAATGAAATACCCAGCGGTTGTATTAAAAGGTGAAGGTGCAAAAGGGAATGTATTATCCATTGCAGTAGCAGGTAAAGGTCAGCATCAGGATGCAGGTGCAAAAATGACTCATCTTGCTCCAAACACAACTTCAACGATTGTATCTAAGTCCATCAGTAAACATGGTGGTAAAGTAACTTATCGTGGTTTGACTTCATTTGGAAGAAATTCAGAAGGCTCCAAGGCAAATATACAATGTGATACCCTCATATTGGATAATGAGTCTACATCAGATACAATTCCTTATAATGAAGTCAAGAATGATAACATTACTTTAGAACATGAAGCAACAGTATCTAAGGTTTCTGAGGATCAATTGTTCTACTTAATGAGTAGAGGGTTAACTGAATCTGAGGCAACACAAATGATCGTAATGGGATTCATCGAGCCATTTACAAAGGAACTTCCAATGGAATATGCAGTTGAAATGAATAGACTGATAAAATTCGAAATGGAAGGTAGTATCGGTTAAGCTTTATATATCAAGATCTTCATGGTGCGGAAGTGGGGTTTGCCCATGATTTGCCCATGATTTAATTCTCAACATATTTTTCATAAAGAGTTAAAGCATCATCTTCAATTTTTTTAGTAACATGTAAATACGTGTCTGCTGTGACTTTCACACTTGCGTGTCCTAGTCTCTCAGACACGTATTTTATATTTGCTCCAGCCTCTAACAAATGCACAGCATGTGTATGACGTAATGCATGAGGGGAAAGGATAGGAAGTTCAGCTCTTTTACATACTTTTTTAAAATATTCTCTGACAACATTAGTGCGGAGCCATCTACCATCATGTTGGTGGAAGATGATGTTATCTGTTGTTTTTTTATAATTTTCATACTTTAAGTACACTTCTTTTTGATTGATTTTATGTCGTTTTATTAACTTTATCATATAACCATCAAGTTTAATTTCTCGATTACTCGATTTTGATTTAGGTGTAGATATATATGGTTTTGAATTAATTGGATATACCAATGTTTTATTGATGGTCAAAGTACCAAATTCATAATTTAAATCATCCCAAGTTAATGCTAGTGCTTCACCAATTCTCATACCTGTTCTTGCAAGAAGATTAAACAAAACATAATACTGAATGGATAATTTGTATTTAGCATTTTTTACGGGTTTAGTATTACTTAAAAAATCATCTAATTGCTGCTTGGTAAAAAAACTTACTTTGTTTGATTTCTCAATATCTTTAGGGATCTTTATTTTAACTAACGGGTTTTCTCTTATGATCTTAAATTCATGAACAGCATCGTGTAAGGCAGTACTCATAATACTGTGGATTCTCCTTACAGTTCCTTCACTATAATGTCCTCTTAGCTCATTAATCCATTTTTGATATTCAGAACGAGTTATATCTTTCAGTCGATATTTACCCCATCGAGGGATAATATTCAGTCTTACATTACGTTCTTGAACTGAGTAAGTTATAGGTTTAACGTATGGTTTTTTATAAATTTCTAACCACTCTTTAAAATATTTTTCAACAGGTTCGTTTCCATTTTCACTAAATCCGTAATAATGAATCTTTGTTTCTGCCTCATTAGCTGCTATTTGTGCTTCTTTTTTAGTTCTAAAACCTCCTTTCATCTTCTCTCTTTGTTTCCTGCTTTCTCGATCAGTATAAACGATACGATATTCCCATTTAGAACCCCTTTTTCTAAATGAAGCCATCTAAAATCCTCCTTCTAATATTTAGTCTTCTTTCAAATCGTCTTCAAGCATTGCTTCCATCACTTTTAAAACTTTTTCTTTTTCTTTTTTACTCAGAGGAACACCATTAAATAAAATTTCTGAATCATCTTCTAAAATAACTTTAAAGTCTGTTTTGGAATGGTTTAGATTAGATCCGCTAATTAAATCATTTTTATTTACCTGTATATGATGTTCAACAGGTTCGTTACCTACAATTTCGTTTATGTCAACTTTAAAGAAATCACATAATTTTTCGAGCATATCAAAACGAGGTTTAGCTATGTTGTTTTCCCAAGAATTATACCTACCTCTCTGTATGCCAAGTTTTTCAGCCACCTCATACTGGCTTAAACCTCTTTTATTACGAAGATTTTTTAATCGTTGTCCAAGTTTCATAATATTTATACCCCCTAGAAAAAATAATTTTCCACTTTTGGGTTGATGGATAGTTTAATTATCCGTTATAATCAAATTACCAAAAGGTGGTGATGCATAAAATGTCAAAAAAAAGGTGCTTTTTATCAAAATGTCGTAAAGAAAAAGGTACTCAAAAAAAAGTTGCTTTTGACAACGGAATATCTACTGTTTATCTACGAATGATTGAAAATGGGACGTTTACCCCTGGCAGGGACTTGATGTTTAAGTTGTGTTCGTATTTTGATCAACCGGCAGAAAAACTGTTTCCAGACTATTTTGAAGAAATGGTTATTTAGTGACGCCAAAAGCGATAATTTAATTATCTATTAGTTATTATAGATAATTAAATTTAACAAGTCAACAGAAAGTTTTATTTTTTTATCCGAATTGATAATTTATTTATCCACATCTTATAAATTAAAGGAATGATTTTATATGAAAAATACACAAATGCCTTTTATAACCGTAAATGTTGACGAAGGAGAAGTTAAGGAGTTATGCAATCAAAAAATATTAGAGTTAGTAAAAGAAGCTGACGTTGAGTTTGTGTTTTGGGATAGAAAAGAATTAATGAAGAGAACTTGTATGAGTTGGGACTCTATTCAGGAAAAATTCTTTAGTGATCCAAGATTCATTAAAAGGAAAATAGGTCAAAAATGGTACTTCCCCGCAAGAGAAACAAGAGAGTTCTTAGTTAAATGGTTAGAGGAGCAAGTTTATTAATTTCTCACTCTCAAATCTATCAAATAAAGGAAGGTGAAAGAATGAATCAATTACAAGAATATGCAGTGTACAGAGGTGATGAGCTTGTATGTATCGGTACTAAAGAAGAATGTGCAAAAAAATTAAACGTGCAGCCTAAATATATCTATTGGCTTACAACGCCAACAGCAAAAAGGCAATTGGCTAAAAGGAAACATCCTGAAAAATGTACAGTCGCTTTACGGTTATGAAATTACTAAATGAAGGGAGGTGAAAGAGAATGAATCAATTAGTATACATCGAAAATGATCGAGTTGTAACAGACAGTTTAACAGTAGCAGATGTGTTTAAAAAATCACACGATAAAGTCTTACGTGACATAAGAGAGTTAGAATGTAGTGAAGAATTTCGACTCGCCAATTTTGGAGAGTCCTCATACACCAATCAACAAAACAAACAAATGCCAAAATACTTAATCACTCAAGATGGATTTTCATTCTTAGTTATGGGGTACACAGGGAAAAAGGCTGCTCAGTTTAAAGAAAAGTACATTAATGAGTTCAATCGTATGAAAAACCAAATTCAAAATCAAATAGACTCTTATATGATTGACGATCCAGTAACAAGAGCACAGAAATGGATTGAAGAGCAGAGAGAAAAACAGTTGTTACAAGACAAAATTGAATTGGACAAGCCTAAGGTTGAAGCACATGACAGATTTTTAAGTGCTGAGAATAATCAAAAAATGAATCATGTAGCAAAATCCTTAGGAGTAGGAAGAAACACTCTATTCAAATTTTTAAGAAAAGAAAAAGTACTAATGGCAGATAACACCCCATATCAACGTTATATAGATCGAGGTTATTTCATTGTAAAAGAAAGAACAGTAAAGATGGGGGAAGATGAAGTAAATACCGTTCAGACATATGTAACAGCTAAAGGAGTTGACTATATAGATAAGTTAGTGAGTGAGAAAGGAGAGATAGCATGACAATACACCTAATAGACAACCTTTACTTACGAAGTGACGAGAGAAACTTCATTATTGCTAAAAAAACAGGAGAAGATAAATTTCTAAATACTAACTACTTCTCAAAGTTAGATTCCTTGCTCAAATTTTTACTAAACATGAAGCTTCAGGAATCAGACTCCAAAACACTAAAAGAACTTTTTAACGAATACTTAAAACTTGCTGATACCATAACGTTGGCTGTAGGACAGATTAAGACGAAAGGAGAGATAGCATGAAGCCTAACTTAGACCGATTTGCAGAAATTTATGAAACGCCAGTGTTTGAAACAGTAGATCACTTAAATACATGCGGATGTGGAAATCAAGCAGAATGGTTAGTTTACAAAGATAAACAACCTCATTGTAAAGAGTGCTTTAAAGATGCAACTGAATGTGGTGATGTGGTGGAGGTGAAATATTTATGCACTTGAATGTAACAAAAATACTAGATCAGATTAAAAAGCAGTTAGTTTCTCAGATTGATGAATACATTGAAACTTATCCAGCAGAGCCAAAAATTTTACTCATGGAAATAGACGATAATAAAGAATTTTGGATGCTTGATAATGGGTGGAAAAGTATGAGGTTTGAATATGAACATGTTGAATTTAGTTTTTTGGAATTATGTAATTTTATAGAGTTACTTCATGGGGTAGAAGTAGAAAAGAAATTTATATCTGAAATTACTGAGGAAGTAAGAAAGATAACTGAAGGTAGAGTTAAAGTATTTATTTATCAATGTATGGTAGATGAAAAAGAAAAGGCGAGCTGCGCCAACAGCATCGCTTAGAACTAAAAAAAAAATTTAATTAGAGGTCATTATAACATTATTTTTAAAATTTTGAAAGGTGGATGTTATTTATGAAAGCAACTGGAATGGTAAGAAAAGTTGATGAATTAGGAAGAGTTGTAATCCCTATGGAGTTAAGAAGAACGCTTGGTATCGCAGAAAAAGATCCTATGGAGATATTTACTACTGAAGATTCGATTGTATTAAAGAAATATGCACCAGGTTGTGAGTTCTGTGGTGACTTAGATATAAAAGTAGTTCTGAATGGTAAACAGGTATGTAATGAGTGTGTTTCAACCGTAGCTGAGAAAGCAGGTGCTTAATTTGGAAACACAAATTGATTATTCAAACTATATTCCGCCTGCAAAAATGGAAGACACAAAAAGTGCTACAACTGCTGCATTAGTAAGTAGACAAGCTCAAGAGGTTCAGGCTGCCATTGTAGGGGCTAAACAATTTCCAAGAGATCAACATGCAGCTTTTGCAAGGATCATGACTGCTTGTGAACGAAAGATTTTAGCCGAAAATGCAATGTACGAATTTCCGAAAGGTGGAAATAAAGTGATTGGTCCATCGATCAGATTAGCGGAAGTACTAGCCCAAAATTGGGGCAATATCGATTTTGGAATCATTGAGCTTGAACAAAAGCAGGGCAGTTCTCAAGTGATGGCTTATGCGTGGGATTTAGAGACCAATACACGTCAAACAAAAACCTTTACAGTGAGACATGAAAAAAAAGTAAAACAACAATTGAAGAAATATACAGACCCTAGAGATATTTATGAGTTGGTAGCAGGACAAGGGGCTAGACGTGTAAGAGCGTGTATTCTTGGTGTGATACCTGGGGACATTGTCGATGCTGCTGTAGAGAAATGCAAAGAAACGATTATTAAAGGGTATGAGGAACCATTACAATATAGAGTTAGAAAAATGATTGTTACGTTTGATAAAGAACATCAAGTTTCTCAAGAAATGCTTGAAAAATATATTGGTTGTAAATCTGACGTATTTAGTGAAAATGACTTCTTGAGATTAACGAATGTATATAGAGCGTTAAGAGATAACATGGGGAAACGTGAAGATTATTTTGAAATAGCAAAGCCAACAGTAGAAATAGACTCCCCTCTTAATAAGGAAAATCCAAATGAAACTAACCAAGGATAATTATTATTCAAATGAAGCAAATCGACATTACATGTCAGTAAGCCAGTTCAAAAACTTCACACCTGCTTTTGGTGGGTGTGAAGCTAGAGCACTAGCAGAGGTTAATGGAGAGTATGAACAAGAATCCAGTACAGCTTTTGACGAAGGACATTATTTACATGCGTGGAACGAAGGTATATTAGAAGAATTCAAAACAAGCAATCCTCATTTATTCAGTAGTCAAGGTAAAACAAAAGGGCAATTAAAAGCAAATTTCAAACATTGTAACAAAATGATTGAGGTACTAGAGAATGATCCACTGGTCATGGAAGCATTAGCAGGACAAAAAGAGGTTATTATGACGTCTAAATTGTTCGGTATTGATTGGAAGATCATGATTGATAGTTACCAACCTGAAATTAGGGTTTTCACAGATTTAAAGGCAATCAAAGAAATGGATGGTAAGTGGTGGAATAAAGAAGCACAGGTATATGAAAACTTTCTGGATCATTATGGTTATATCATTCAAATGTCTGTTTATGCGGAAGTAGAAAGGTTAGCAACTGGTAGAGGGTATGAAAAATGGTGTGTTCCTCACATGGTCATTGTTACTAAACAAGATCCACCAGATCATGAAATTATCGCATTTGATTTTGATACAATCGTGCAACATTTACAAATTGTAAGTAATCATATAGAACGAGTTAAGGCTGTTAAAACAGGGAAAGAAAAACCGAATAGATGTGAGAAATGTGAGTATTGCAGACAGACAAAAAAGATACAGAGAGTTAAACATTTTTCAGAATTTTCACTTTATTAATATGGACGGTGATGTTATGGGATTACCTTATAGACCAGTACCAAAACCCAAGCATAAACGTCGTACTCCTAAGAGGGTTAATAGAGGTAAGTTTAAAAAGGATACAAGAAATAGAATCGTAGAACGTGACAATGGTTTGTGTGTCCGTTGTTATAGAAAGTTTGATGATATACATCATATTATTTTCAAGTCTCAAGGCGGCGCAGGAACGGTTGATAACGGAGTTTGTGTCTGTAGGAAATGCCATAGCTGGGCGCATACATCAAATGAAGGTAGACGATGGTTTGAAGGTTATAGAATGAGGTATTTGATTTAAGTTTTAGGAGGGTATTATGCATAACCCAATATATCTATTCAAATGGATGATAGGTTTTTATATTCAAGAATTTAAGAGAAAATCCGCATAGGGGATGAAATAAATGAAAGAGGCGTATTACTTTTCACACGATGCAAATGCACGCCATGACCCTAAGATATTGGCAATGCGAAGCGTTTATGGAATGGAAGGGTATGGACGGTATTGGGTACTTGTTGAATTTCTCAGAGAGCAAACGCAATACAAGCTTAGGAAATCTAAACACTTATGCAATGCGTTAGCAATGCAAATGCAATGCACAGTAGAAGAAGCGCAAAACTTCTTGAATGATTGCATTAATGAGTTTGATTTGCTTGTAGAAGATGATGAATTTATATGGAGTGACTCTTTGTTAAAACGAATGAACGAAAAAGATAAAAAGTCTGAAAAAGCAAAATTGGCGGCTAAAAAGCGATGGGATAAAGCCAGTAACAACAAGGGATCTATGCAAGACGAAAAAGATAGCAATGCAGATGCAATGCAAACGCATAGCGAACGCAATGCATTAAAAGAAAGGAAAGTAAAAGAAAAGAAAGTAAAGGAAAGTAAAGTAAAAGAAAAAGATATTAAAACAACTACTACTACAACAGACGAGAATTGTTTCACCTTGTTTCAACAAGAAATAGGACAACTATCTCCATTAGTCGCTGAAGAATTAAATACATGGTTAGACGACTTTGGAGAAGACCACAGAATTATAAATCTAGCAATTAAAATCGCAGTAAAGAGAAACGAAAAGAGATTGTCATATATACAAGGCATTTTGAAAAAATGGTATGACAAGAACGCAAAAACGTTTGAGGATTGTGAAGCCCTGCAAGTTGAATTTGAAAACAGACAACAGCAATACAAGAAAAAAAGATCAAACGGAACATCTGGAAAACCTAAACTCTCTGTTATTCAACCATCCAGAGGTGGAAGGACAGAATTCACAAAAGATGAATTAGCAGAAATAGAAAAGTTAACACGACAAATTGATGGTGAAGATGTAAGGGAGTTAGTAGGTGGAAAAGGTTAGTTGAGAAAGGGTGAGGATATGAAAATCATAGGTCAAGGGAAAGTAACTGGCGATGAAAGAGAACTCATAGTTAAGACTACAGATAAAGAGTTAAGGCTACTTACAGAAAACCCTACAGATTACTGGCAGACCTTGAAGGTTGGGGATGAAATTGAAGTTAGCAGAAAGTATGAACTATTCAACCAAATTCAACGTTACGGAAATGCAATATTAAATGATTTTGATGGTTTACGAAATGTGTTTATAGATATTGGTTTAGGAGATATGAAAGAAGGTGATTCAGATTGACATACGCTAACCGAGGCATGGGATTTGAACAATTGATAGATTACACGAATGCCATGTATGAACGGAATGGACAAGCTGTAATAAATAAACGTCCAACACCTGTGAAAATACTCGGAATATTGAGCGGAGGCAGGATATCAGGGTTTCTTCAAAAACCTTCAACAGTGGACTATGACGGGACATATCAAGGGAGATCAATAGTGTTTGAAGCTAAGTCAACTAAGGAACTTAATAGATTCCCTCTCAAAAACATTGAGAATCATCAATACGAATATTTAGAGAAAAGTCACAAACATGGAGCCATTAGTTTTATCCTCATTTCCTTTGAGAAACACAGAACAATATACCTCATGCCTTTTATCACCTTAAAGCACTATTGGGAGGGTAGAGTCAAAGGAGGACGAGGAACGCAAAGCATAAGCCTTGAAACATTGGATGTAAATGGGTACCTAATCGATCAAGGGAAAGTACCAGTTGATTATTTAAAGGTTGTGGATCAAGTGTGGAAGTTAGCAGCATGAATGACTACTATCCGAGAGTACGAGAGGATTTATTTGATAAGGTAGCGAGGTGAGGGAATGGGACAACTCAGTTTTGATTTACCTAAATTGGATCAACAAGCCACAAAGAAACAAGTATTAAAAGTACTTAGAATAGCAAGAGAGTATCAGCAAATTGGGTTTGTAAGAAAACAGATCAAAACAACACCTTCATACGCTCCAAGAGAACATGGAAATACTTATGCAATTAGTAAACAGGTTGAAGATGTCGGGAGCTGGAATGTAGATAGAGAGATAATGATGAAAGATGCTTATGAGGCTGTTCAACTGGCTCTTACGAGACTGTATAAAAAAGAAAGAGAGATCATAGTAAGAAGATATCTTGAAAGAGAAGATGTGTGTGATTTTGAAGTTTATACAGCTTTGCATATGAGTGAGAGAAAGTATTACAGAATGAAGCTGCAGGCGTTTAATAAGCTAGCATATATGCTAAGAATAGAAGTGATAGGGTAAAAGGTGAACTAAAATTCACAAAAATAAAAACTCATCTTGACAAAAATAAACTTTGACGTAAAATTAAAGTTAATTATATGTAAATTAGGGGTGAGTTTTATGGAAACCAATACTTTACATCAAGAGTTACCGGATGAGTACAAAGAATTAATAGTTAATAATATTCAACAAGGCATAATAGATGAGTATAAACGGATAAAAAAAGAGGGTCTGTACACTAACGTTAGCAAAGGGTCTTCAATTACAGATTACATCAACAGGAATCTAAAAAATAGCTTACCTGAAGAAGAGTTTGATGTTTATAAAATTAAAACAGGATATAATCATGAACACATTCAAATATACTACAAAATAGACAATACATTGTATTTACTCATGAATGATGCTCGTTTCGATACAGTCAAAGAAAGTGACAGAGAAGAAGAGAAAAGACATTATATGAAAGCATATGTTTTAAAAAATGAACCTATTGATAAAGAAATAAAAGAAAAAGGTGAAGGTCAGTTAGTTTTAGATTTTCAATTAAATGAAATAATTAGCGAGGATATAATGGCTCTTAGGAAAAAACTAAGAACTCTCACAACTAATATTCAGGGCGAAATAGGGAAAATTGTAATCATATCTTATATAAGAATGGGATCTAAATTAATCTCTTGTTTCCAAAACATACCTGATTCTAAGTTGGAATATGTAGATACAACTAATTGGAGTGAGTTTATAAAACCGTTTGAAGATCCTACAGATGAAAAAACAAAATCCAAGAAGAAACCAGATGAAGATAGGCAAGATGTTAATGATATTGGTTTAAGGCAACAAGATAATGAGGAGAAAGACGCTTAAAATAATCTCCTCACAGGAGGAGTTAAGATGTTAAAATTTAATCCTGATCGATTAAGATCAGCTAGGCTGTATGAAGGTTATACAATTGAAGAACTCGCAAAGAAAACAGGTGTATCCAAACAAGCAATTTCTCAGTATGAGAATGATAATAATGATCCAAGTTTAGAGACATTAATGGCTTTAATGCACACATTAGATTTTCCTAGAGAATATTTTTATGGGAAGGACGAAGAGACTAGGTATGTAAATACTTTTTTCAGGTCTCTATTTACAACCAGTAAGAAGGAACGTAAGGCACAGGAAGAAAAACTGAAACGATTAACCCAAATTTATCGAGTAATTAACAAGCATGTTAAATTTCCGAAAACAAACATTCCTGATATTTCAGACAACATGATTAATGATATTGAGTCGTTAACAATGTATCTTAGAGAGTATTGGGGCTTAGGTGATGAACCTATCTCCAATATGGTTTATGTTTTAGAGAAAAATGGTTTTATTGTCACCTCATTATCAACGAATACAAAGAAGATTGATGCTTGCAGTAACTTACAAGTTGTAAAGTCAGAAGAAAAATGTATTGTTGTGTTGGGTAACGATAAAAGGACAGCAGTTCGTAGACAGTTTGATTGTGCGCATGAGCTAGGACATTTAATTATGCACAAATGGGCTTTGGACATGGAAACAGTAACACGTGAAGAATACAAGGTAATAGAGAAACAAGCAGATCAATTTGCTTCCAGTTTCTTATTACCAAAAGAAGCATTCTTGAATGATTTAATAAAGCCTAAAGATATTAATTATTACATTGAACTTAAAAAGAAATGGAAAATATCAATTCAAGCTATGATTATTCGAGCTTATCATTTAGACGCAATTAATTATAATCAATACCAGTACTTAATGAGAAAAATAGGGTATGAAAAGTGGAGAACACAGGAACCGCTAGATGATGAAATACCTATTCCTGAGCCTACCGCACTAAATAAGGCAGTGAATTTAATCATTGATCATAACGTCCTAACACCACGGCAATTTTTAAAAGAAATAAACATGAACCAAGAAAAGGCTGAATTATTGCTTGGGTTGGAAAAAGGGACGCTATCCGAAATAAAAGAAGAAAGTGATTTAGTATTAGAGTTAAAAACAGATACTCATGCAGTTAAAGCTTAAAAAAGTGGCAGTTTATTGGCAGGATTCTGACAGAAAAATATGTAAAATCCATAGTATTATTATATTATGAGATATAAAGAAAGGGCGCACATAAGCGCTCTTTTTCCATTCCAGCCCATAGATAAGAGTCCAAGCAACTTCATTAGATTGTTCATAAGATATAAGATAGTTTAATGAGTTGGGAGGTAAGATTATGGGATTAAATAAAGGACCTTTTGTAGTAGCTCAAAGTTTTTCGGTAGAGAACCCATATGGTGGTGAAGGATCAATCGAACTTCCCTTTCCTGATCCTGATGAAGTTCCTGTGGTTGTAGCTACAGTTGATGTTTGTGTCCAACAACCACAGAAAACTCAAGTATCAATTGATTCAATGACCCAAATTGCTGTTATAGGTAATCCAGGACTTGATTCTATATCTTTTGAAGTGAAATATGAGATCTTGCGAAATGGCACTACCATTGCAACAATAAATGATGAAATGGATTATGCAAAACCTAATTCTATTGAATTTAGACATACAAACTTTCCAAACTTTCCTTTAGTAGATGAAGATCCGGATCCTGGAATCAATAAGTATGATCTTAGATGTACATTTTTATCATTCTTCGGTGTGAATTCTATCTTTGCTGGCTCTAGAAGTCTTAAAGCCACAGTAATAACAATATAGAACTAAAGTTTAAAAATAAAATTTTATGATTAAACGGTTAACAGAAAGGGCGTAGAAATGCGTTCTTTTTTTGTTGGGAAAATATCATCCATTGTGCTAGGGGAGGGAAGCAGGGTGATAAACAACAGGATCAATTATATCCTTACAAGTGCTACATGTTAGAAACAAATTATAATAGGATAGCAAAACGATTTATAGATAATAAGAGAAAATTTAATTGTTCTTCTTAATATTTTATATGTTAGCTTTTTATAAAAGTAAATTGTTTAATTCTAGATCATCGTAGCATTAGAAAGAATATTTTTCCATTAGAAATAAAAAAATTTTTTTTATATGATTTAAAGGTAAATGAAAGTTTTATTAATTGAAGGGGGATGTTGGTTTGAAGAGGAGTAGATCTCTTAAATTTAGAAGTTGAAGAGAATTATAGAATATTTAAAAAAACTTAATATTTCTAAGGAGGAAGTACATTGATTACCAAAAGAATAGGAGTATTGCTATGTGTATTGCTATTAATTTTTCCTACTCTATTAATAGCAAATGAATATAAGCAAGATATAGGAGAAAGCCAACATTTAATTGAAAAAATAATATTTAATGATGTAAAAGAGGTATCTGCTTTAAATCAAATGCCTAGTTCAGTTTTACCTTTATCACAAAAAGATGCTAAAAGCACTCATATTAATTCAGGACTAACTCATACGGTGGGATTAAAAAAAGATGGAACTGTAGTAGGGGTAGGGGATAATAGACATGGTCAATTGGAGATCTACGACTGGACAGATATTGTACAAGTGAGTGCTGGAAGATATGGGTATAATACAGTTGGCTTAAAAAGTGATGGAACAGTGGTAGGGGTAGGTAGCAATAGCTATGGTCAATTGGATGCAACAGAGTGGACAGGTATTATACAAGTATCTGCAGGCGGCTATCATTCGGTAGGTTTGAAAAGCGATGGAACAGTGGTAGGGGTAGGTAGAGATCATTATAATCAAATAAAAGTAACAGGTTGGACGGATATTGTACAAGTATCTGCAGGATATTATCATACAGTAGGTTTGAAAAGTGATGGAACTGTTGAAGCAATTGGAGATAATAGAAAAGGTGAATTGGATGTTTATGATTGGACAGATATTGTACAAGTGTCTGCAGGAAAAGAATTTACAGTAGGTTTAAAAAGTGATGGAACAGTAGTAGCGGTAGGTTCGTCTAGTTATGGTGTATTGAATGTAACAGACTGGACAGATATTGTACAAATTTCTGCTGGAACATCTCATACCGTGGGCTTAAAAAGTGATGGAACTGTGGTAGTAACTTCCAGTGAGTTTGGTGTTAGCGGTTGGACAGACATAGTAGAGGTCTCTGCTGCAAAATCTCATACAATAGGATTAAAGAGTGATGGGACAGCAGTAGCAGTAGGTACATCATCATTATTAGAAGTTAGCAGTTGGACCGATATTGGTAAAATAGAAGCAGGAGGTAAACATATATTAGGGATTAAAAATGATGACAGTTATATAACCGTAGGGTCAAACACCAATGGTCAAATTGAAATAGATAGTTGGACAGACATAACAGAATTTGCAGGGGGATCTTTACATACAGTAGGGTTGAAAAATAACGGAACTGTAGTAAGTGTTGGAAGAGATTATGGGCAATTATCAACAGAAAGTTGGTCGGATATAATACAAGTAGATGCAGGCAGATACCATACTGTTGGTTTGAGGAGTAATGGAACTGTACTTGCAAAAGGAAAAGATTACGGTCAACTATCTTTAGGAAGCTGGAGTAATATTGTAGAAGTTGATGCGGGTGATACTTTTTCATTAGGATTAAAAAGTGATGGTAGAGTTGTGGCAAAAGGAGATAATAATTTTGGTCAATTAGGTGTCACAAGCTGGACAAATATTAAACAAATAGCTGCAGGTAATTACTTTTCTGTAGGATTAAAAAAAGATGGTACAGTCGTGGCAGTGGGGGACTATAATGATGGTCAATTAGAAGTATCAAGCTGGACAAATATTAAAAAAGTAGATGCAGGATATCAGCATACTGTAGGCTTGAAAAATGATGGTACAGTCGTGGCAGTAGGAGATAATAGTTGGGGACAACTGAAAGTAACGGATTGGACAGATATTGTAGATATCTCTGTATCTAATAGTTATACATTAGGATTAAAGAATGATGGGACAGTATTGATGGCTGGTGGAGACTCCTATAATCAAGCAGCAGAGATAGTAAATTGGACAGAATTAAAAGCACCTTCATCTCGTCCAAATCTCCCATCTGACCTTGATCAACCGACTAATTTAATTGTGACAACTACTGATTCAGAAATAATAATTGATTGGGATGAAGTAATTGGATCAAATAGCTATACAATTAGACGTTCTACTATTTCTGGGGGACCTTATACGGTTTTATCATCTAATCTAGTAAATAGGAGCTTTATTGATTCATCTGCAATTCATGGTGTAACTTACTACTATGTGGTTACTGCTGTAAATAATAACGGAGAAAGTAATTACTCCGAAGAAGTAAGTGTGACACCAGAATTTCCATTAGATATTCCATCTGTGCCCACTGGTGTTACATCAATTGTAGGAGATGATCAAGTTAAGATACAGTGGGATAATGCAATAGGAGCTAGTAGTTATAATGTAAAACGATCATTAACCCCTGAAGGGACATACTCTACAATTGCAAGTAATTTAACTACGACAAGTTATATAGATAATGATGTTATCAATGGTACATCATACTATTATGTTGTCTCTGCAGAAAATATTTACGGACAAAGTGAAAATTCAGAAGAAGTAGTGGCTATACCTGAAGATAACGGAACAGTATTTGGGACTTTTATATATGAATATGATGATGAGGGGAAACTTACATTTGTTATCCTTCCTAATGGGGACAAAATTGTTTATGAATACGACCAGAATGGGAATCTAAAAAGGAGCTATATTCAAGAATAAAACATTAAATTTGATTTAAACTTCAGGAGGTAACAGAGTGAATTATAAAAAAATTATTATATTTGTATGTGTTTTTACTATGATTTTTTCAAATCTAGCCTATGCAAATCCAAGTGAATTACTAGAAGGGGAAGAATCTCAAAACTCATATTTAATAGGTTTACATAAAGACGTTTTAGCAGATGAATTTAAGGAGCAAAAATTAAAAGATAAAAAGATAAAAAAAATCAAAACGAAAAACAAAGAAATCATTGTAGCAATGTTAACCGAAACAGAGTTATTAGAAGTAGCTAGTAATGATGAGGTTTTATTTGTAGAAGAAAATGTAGTGGTAGAAGTTGCATCCGTAGATAAACCAAAAAAGAAAGAAATAGAAGAGAATGATCAGTTGATTCCTTGGGGAATTGATGCTATTAGTAGTGAACTTGTTCATGAAAATGGTATGGATGGTAAAAACATTAAGGTTGCCATTTTAGATACGGGAATCTCAGAACATCCAGATTTAAAGATGAAAGATGGCATTTCCTTTGTGGAAAGTGAATCTTTTAATGATGATGATCATGGACATGGTACACATGTTGCAGGAACCGTCGCTGCACTTGATAATGAAATGGGTGTTGTTGGGGTTGCTCCTGAAGTGGACTTTTATGGGGTGAAGGTCCTTAATGAAGATGGAAACGGCTCTTATGCACAAGTCATAGAAGGAATCCAATGGGCAATTGATCAAAAGATGGATATTATCTCTATGAGTTTTGGGGGACAAGCCTACAGCAGAGCTCTTCATGGAGTGATTCAAGATGCAGATGAAGAAGGCATTTTGATCATTGGTGCAGCTGGAAATGCAGGTGAAGGAACTCAAACTATACAATATCCAGCCTTATTCCCTGAAGTTATTTCGGTAGGAGCTGTGGATGAGAATTTAGAAAGAGCCAGTTATTCAAGTACAGGAGAAGAACTGGACCTAGTTGCACCAGGTTCTGACATCTTAAGTACTTTACAAAATGGAGAATATGGTGAAATGACAGGAACATCGATGGCCGTTCCTCATGTCACAGGTGCAGCAGCTCTCATTTGGTCCACAGATAAAAAATTATCTTCAGAAGAGATTAAAAATAAACTGTATAACACAGCAACACCACTAGGGGATGCACATGAATATGGTTATGGTCTCATCAATGTAGAAAAAGCATTAGGATTAATACATGAAGATGAACTAACTGAAGATGATGTAGTTGAAGAAGAGGAAACTGAATTAGATGAAACAACAGATGAACAAACTGATGAAACGATTGATGTAGAAGAAACAGAAGAATTTGAAGAAATTACAGAGATGCCGACTC
This sequence comes from Chengkuizengella sp. SCS-71B, assembly GCF_040100845.1. Taxonomy (NCBI): domain Bacteria; kingdom Bacillati; phylum Bacillota; class Bacilli; order Caryophanales; family Paenibacillaceae; genus Chengkuizengella; species Chengkuizengella sp. SCS-71B. Next base: position 971,995 of record NZ_JAZHSH010000001.1, read on the forward strand.
CCAATATAGGAATAAAAGGAATTCCTTCAAAAGAGAATGTAACTGTTCCTCAATTAAATGGAGATTTATTATTAATTACTGCTTATTTTGATCCATCATATATGGATCAGTTAGATGATGAAGATTTAGTTCAATTCATTGAATTGGATACAGAACTAGTTAATGCAAAAATTTCTGACTTGAGTTTAGAAGATTATGAGTTGTTAGAAGAATTACTTCCAACAGCTATTACTCAATATAGACTCGATTTAGATCGGGAAGCATACATTGAAGAGTTAAACACATCTCAAAAAAAGAAATTAAATGTGAATAGAGTAGCTGAGTTAAATGAAATGATGTCTATTTCTGCTTTAGAAGAGTATACTTTCACTGAATTTAACAGTACCTATAATTTTGACATTAAATCTGATCAATACGTTGACTCATTATACCGAACAGCAAATAGAAGTGTAGCAGATATTTATTTACCTGGAATAAACGGCTTTGATTTTATATTAAAAAGACAATATAACTCTTTAGATAGTAAATTAATGAAGCCAGAATCAAGAAGTGGTGAAAACTATTCAATTCCTTTTGATACTGAAGAAGTGAAAAATGGATTCATTGCTAATGGATGGAGCTTGAACCTACCTTTTTTGGAAATCGATCGCGATATTGAAGGTAAGATCGTTCATGATATTAATTATTTGACTACGGATAGTGATGGTAAAGAAATATATGAAAGCAGCTATGTGTTTGACTCTGATGAACCTTCATTTAAAATGGTTTTCACAGTAGATGATGGTAGTTCATATGAGTTTCATTTAACCGATATTAATGGTTCTCCAAAGATGGAATTAATAGACTACCCATATGTGAATGAAGTTTCTCTAGAAGTAAGAGCGAATGGCTATAGACAGAAATTCGATTTTGAGAATGGCCCTGATAATTACATCGATAATATGTTAGGTTTTGATATAGAGATATATACATTAGGAATAGGTAATACCTTGTACGATTTCGATGATCAAGGACGAATTATTCAAAAGTATAGTCACATTAATAACATGGTTATAAACTATGAGTACGTTAATAATGATATTATCATAACAGATAAACTAGATAGAACAGTCAAGATTTATAGAGACGCTGATCTTGTTGTCTCCAAAATCGAAGCTAAGGATAGTGCAGGTAATATTATTGAAGAAATTAATTATGAAACGACTAAAAGAACTAAGACAATTACTTATAAGGAAAAAACAAATGATGATCATCCTAATGATTTAACAACAGAAAGCATTTCTTTTTGGCAACTTAACACTGTCAAAGATGGAAGTGGCAATGTTTTAGAGACGTATGATTACTACGCTATCGATTCAAGTACAATGGCAGACTTTAACTTAATACTTCCTACGGATGGGTATAGATATTATTCTTCATTTCAAGGTAGACCTTTATCGAGAGATGAAAATGAGGAATATGGTGAGTGGTTAGCATACTGGGCTGAAGATGGTGAAACATATGAACTCGGAGACATTTATGACGCACAACTATATGATTTTGCAGAACTTCCTTATTTATTATTAAAAAATATAAATTTTAATAATGGAACTACTCTTCAATTTGTTTATGATAAATATAATCCTCTTTGGTCAGTTGAACATGATGGTTATGATGAAGTTGGAATTGCTGAGGAGCTTAGAAATACGACAAGATTATTTTTAGATGAATTTGGCTTACAACATATTTCTTTCCATGCTGTGAATCGAGTATTGTATTCATATGAAGAAGATTCGCAATCGAAAGTGAATTATGAAACTTACTCTAATGAACATATGGATCATGGATATAACTTTAAGGAATATTGGAAATTTGATCGATACGACAATGATAGAATTCTAGGATATACTTCACGTTTCGGAGATAAACAAACGATCAAGAATGTTCAGGATTCAACTGGGGAAACCACTTTTTATCATTATGGAAATCATGGAAAAAGATTTTTGTTAGAATTCTCATGGATTAGAGATTCAAAAGAAAGTGAATTATTATTTTCTGAAGATGGAACTTCCTATTTGTCTAACACAGATGTTGTAACGGCATATGAGTACGATGATGATTACTTCAGACCGTCAAAAATTCATCAATATTCTGATCAAATACCAGATTATTGGGATGTAGTAGAACGTTTTGCAGACAGACGTATTAAATTTAGATATCCTTTGACTCAAAAGAATGTACAGTATCCTGTTCTACCTGTTTCTTCAGAACAAATCAATATGCAGACCAGTACTTTAGAATATGATACTTATGGAGAAATAACAACAGAAATTGATCCTTTAGGAAACGTAACAATGTATGAATATGATGATGAGAATTTCCATCAGCTTTCAAAGTTAACGGTGAATTCAGTAGATGGTCTAACAACTTATTTAAAGCAAGTTAACTATAATGATTATATGCCAGATTTCACTACTGAAACATACACTTATCAAGATCCATTCGAGCCATCGCTTCAAAAAACCGATGTTTTTAAAACAGATGTTCAATATGATGGTAAAGAATTATTAACTTCTATGGATATCTATGCCTCTGGAGATCAATTTGACGTGGAACAATTGATAACGGAAAAAGACTTTACGTACACTGATGATGCAAAATTAAAAACTGAAACTACAAAAGTTACTCTTGAAGAAGGATTAAGCCCGATATCTTTAACCGTTCAATATGATTATGATAACGATGGTAACTTAAGAGAAATCATCTATCCAGATACAAGTGAAGTCGAATATGATTATGATTACCTAGATCGCATTACATCATATAGTCAAGTCCCAGTTGGTGGAGATATTCGAACCACAACCGCAGGTTACTTAGACGATGAAAGAAAAGTAACAGTAAATACACCTGATGGTGAGCAAATCGAGAGCTTTTACACTCCATTTGGCTTAAACGTAAAACAAGTTAGAAAAGTAAATGAAGTATTTAGAGTGATGAATGAAATTGAATCTAATGATGGCATCATTACAGATGCAACAAAACCTTATGGAAATAGCGAATTGGGAACCAGTTATACGTATGATAACTTAAATCGTGTCATGAGCATGGAGGATGCTGAAGGCAATATTACAAGATATTATTATGCCAATACGGTTCAAGGTGCTGATGGATATAGTACCCTTCAACAAACAACCAAAGTAGTCTATCCTAACGGAAAAGAAGAAATCTCCTACTTTGATGTCAGTGGAAATCTAGTAAAGTTTGTTGAACGAGATGTCAATGGAAATAAAGAAAGAATCACAACAAATCAATATTCATCTTTAGGTCAATTACTAGAGGCATCCGTCACTTCTGAAGGAAAAACACAAACGAATCAATACGGTTATGATGGAAAAGGAAACCTAATCTTCTTAGAGGATGATCTTGGGCAAACATACAAGTATGTATATAACCCACTAGGACAAGTGGTAGAATACTATATCAATGACAAAACTGAGCCTGAAGTTACGAAAACATATAACGAAGTTGGGTGGTTGTTAACTGAAACTTCTCCATCAGGAGATCAAGAAACTTATACGTATAATAACAAAGGTCTAATTGAAACATTTGTAGATAAAAAAGGTCAAACGTTTACGTATACGTATAGCCCATATAACGAAGTTGAACATATGACGGTGACAGATAACACTGGCCAAGAAGTATTATGGGAAGACTATACGTATGACCCAGAAACAAGATTGCCAACAGAGCTTTCAAATAGTGAAGGGCAAACTCTTTCCTATACGTATGATGAGTGGAAACGATTAAACACACAAGAAATCGCTGGGAACACCTATACCTTTAACTATGATGATTTTGATAGACTAGAAGCTTTAGTTTATCCAGATTTAAAACAAGTAGATTATACGCATGACAATTTAAGTCGCATTCAAAACGTTTCTTATGACGGTCAATTGATGGGAGACTATGACTATACCATTTCTACAGATGGCACTTCTTCATCACTAAATTATGAAGCCTTATCCATGGGATTCCAAACGGATATGAATCCATTTGGAGAAATCATTTCTCATGAACAAAAAGATACTGGAAGTATTACTTGGGCTGAATCTTTTGGATATGATGGACTTGGTAATATTGAATCCATCAATCAAAACGGTGAAATTAGTAAGTATCAATATGACGATCTAAATCGAATCATTCAAGAGGATGTAGTGGAAGGTATCCAAACCTACACGTATGATGAAAAAGGAAACCGTAAAACAATGGAAGGAACAATGAAACTTCCATTAGGTCCAAGAGAATTTACGTATAATGCACTAAATCAATTAAGTACCTTTAAAGAAAATGATGAGGTAACTACATATCAATATTATGTAGGTGGACTACGTGCAACTAAAGAAAGTCAAGATGGTGACTTTACAAGATATATTTACTTCCAAGGAAATGTCATTGAAGAATTAGATCAAGAAGGAAACCCAACAGCAAGAAACATTTGGGGAAATCAGTTATTATATAGAGAAGATATGACATCTAGTCTTGGTGGATATTACTTCTATAACGGTCATGGTGATGTGGTTAAAGTCATCGCAGGAGATGGTAGTAAAGATGTTCTAAAAGAATATGACTACGACATCTGGGGTAATGTTTTAACTGAAACTAGTCATGAAACAAAAACCTTTGATAACCCATTCTTATATACAGGTGAAATCTATGATGAAGAATCTGGATTGATCTATTTACGTGCAAGATACTATGATCCATCCATGGGTAGATTTATTACTGAGGATACGTATGAAGGGGAGATTAATAATCCGCTTAGTTTGAATTTGTATACGTATGTACATAATAATCCATTGAAGTATGAAGATCCAAGTGGTCATAGGATTAAAGGAATAGATCCATCTTACTTTTATTTTTTATATAGATATAAGTCGTGGGGAGTTGCAAACATTGTTGAGGCTTATTTTGAAGAGGATATTAACGATGAAGAGTTTCTTCATTTAACTGGCATTGAGTTTAAAGAAAGGGAAAAAGCTGACTCAGCTGGGGCTATATCGTTTGAAGCTGGAGCAACTGCTAATGGTGCAGAAAGAGAAGTCGCTGAACAATTAGCTAAAATAGGATATGATGTTATGCATCTCAAAGAAAAAAATGATGGGAGTAATGGAACTAGAACCCCTGATTATTTAGTTAACGGCGAGTTTTTATTTGAACTTAAAACATTAGGGGGAGATAACTTTAACTCAAATACAGGTGCAACAAATGCAGCTAAAGGGATTAGCCAAGGAGCCAATACTATTATAATTGATGCCCAAAAATATGGAGATGATTATAACCTTATAGATATTTTTGATGTAGTTTATATGGGTGTATACTACGCTCAAAAAAATGGATATAGTATAGAGGATAATACAGAAATACAAATATGGACAACAGATGGAATTTATTATCACAATGTCGGGGAACTAGAACCTGAATTTAATTCAAATGCCATTTATTAATATTATTGGAGGTAATATGCTTGGGAGTCAATTTTAATGCGATGTTTACACATTCGTATAATTTTAATGAAATTAAGGCTATACCAGATACTATAAATAATAATGGCCAGATGGTTTATTTGAATAATATAGTCTATGAGAATTCTCACAGCAAGTGGGAATTGCCAGAAGCCTATAGTGAACTGGATTTTAATATTGGTGGATTTGTTACTGTAATAGGACCTAATTTTTTGGAGCTCACCTTTGGTCAATATTTATGTAGTTTACATCATGTTATTAGGTGGAGTACCTTTATATCTAATAAAGAAGCTCAAATGTGGCTAAGAAATATATGTTATGAATTATCAAGTGTTTTAGGAAATCCGATGTACATTCCTGATAATTATGATGATTGCCTTACTTTTGTCTTAGAGGAAGGCAATCATCAAGACGTCAATAGATTCTTACAGAAAAACTTTGGAAGTCCAAATAAAACGATCGAATCTTTGAATGAGAAGAACGAGGACCTTGGATTTAATGGATATCAAGGATATTACATCGACACATTTGCTGACTTGAAAAAAGAATAAAGTTATTGATAGAAATTTTAAATTAGCCAAATTGATTCTTTAACTATTTAAAAGAAACTTAAGAGAGGATACAGTTGCTCTCTTAAGTTTTTTATATGTAAGTCCCCTAAACGATCGTTTAGGGGATGATCCAAGATTGATTCATAAACACTTGATTTTTTATGTATTTCTAGACCCATCACTCATCTTTTTATCAAAATTCCGTTATTATCTCGATTCACCCTTTATAGTACAAGTTATATTCTTTAATTTAGAGAGTATAGTTATATTTCAAGTTTAAACCTTTTGACTAGGAAAGGTTATTTTGATTCTCTTTAAGGTCTAACAAACTTTAAAAGTAACATATTTCCATTGGAATAAGAAGGGATATTTATATATGATGAATAAGGTAAATAAATGAAAGTTTTAAAAATAAGCAAGGAATTTAATTTAGAATGTAGGTGCACAAATAAAATATGGGGAAAAACAAAAAAGATCTAATTATTATCAATTTAATTTTTATGAGTGCAATATTAACTGCTTGCACAGGTTTGTTCAGTGACTTCAAGAGTATACTGCTTAGCATTGATACTAATAACACAATTAACGATTTAAATCTTTCATATTTTAAAGTAACTGTTTACACAGCTAGAGAAACTTTTCATTTAGATTTATATCTTCCGCTTATAATTACAATTATCGGTATTATTTATAATGTTACGTGTTATCTAATTCATTTTCTAAAGGACGAGTGATTTATATATTTTAAACTTATGATATCATAATGTAGTGCAATCCTATCAAACAATTATAATAATTTTCATTCTTCTTTAATGATAAGAAAATATCAGCGTCATGTTATAACTAATAGAAATACCTTTAACCACAGGTGAACTAACCTCGCTTGTGGTTCTTCTTTTTTGGGAAAAATAAAAGCCGATGATTCCTTAGCGTTGGAAAAATCGGTTTTATCATATTGAAATTTGCTTAGCGTATGTTTTCCGCGTTTTGTTGGTAGGACCCCATATAGAGAATATGATATTAATCTCAAAATAAGAGATGTTGGTAGAGGTGGAGAAAGAATTGTTATAGATCAAAATGATGGTTCAGTTTAGATATTTACCCCCTTTGAATAAATAGGATGGAGGAGTAACACATGGATACATTAGACGATATAATTAAAAAATATGTTAATTCAACAATAATTCATGGAAAAGAAAGTGAGGAGGGAAATTATAAGCTTGCAAATAAGCATTATAAGCTAAGATCTAAATTCTTCGAGCAGATCAAAGGTCATGGTGAATTAGGTCGCCAGGAACTAATAAAGTTATTATCTCATGAAAATGGTCATGTCAGGGTTGGTGCTGCATTCCATGTTTTATCATTTAATCCTGATCTTGCAAGAAATGTATTAAAAAAATCGGTTACTGAACCTAAAGGTGTAGGTTTTAAAGCAAAGATGATTATTAAGGAATTCGAAAAAGGAAACCTAACAATATAGAAAAATGTTCTTGATTTCTAAATTACATCATAAATACTTTCAACCTTAAGGGAGTTCAATGCTTCTTTGAGGTTTTTTTGTATGAGGAAGATTTTAAAAATTAACAAAATAACAGAAGGAAGGGATTTAATGTTCGATGATATTAATTTTAAAAATGGAAACATTGTTTATGATGATTTCCAAATTGATACAAAATTACCATTGGAAAAACAGGCAGATAATTTGAAAGAAGATATGTTTCAAGTTAGATTTTTGAATAAGTATACAATTGATATCGGCTGGTACCCTTGTACCGATATTAATGGTAAGTTTATTATTTATTTAATTAAAGAATATAATTGGGAAGAGCCTCTGTATAAAGAAAGTTGTAGAAGCATTGAGGAATTAAAACAACATTTAATTAAATGTGTAAATATTGTAGAAACTCAATTAAATATTTAAGATATATGAATAATTCCTAATATACAATTTTAATTAAGGACTACAAGTAATGATCAGTACATTGTTTGTGGTTCTTTTAATTTCCTTGATTTTAGTTTCCATAAAAAATCCATTTTAATTTACAAACGAGAGTTTAGAATAGTTCAATTATTTTATTTTCGTTCAGTCTCAAAGTCTTATAGAGAGGGGATTTCAAACAAATACAATTTGTTTGAAAGGTGATAAGATAATGCATGGACAAAACAGACAAGAAAAAATTCTACGATAGTCAAACATGGAAAGATTGTAGACTACTTGTATTAAATCGGGATAATCACTTATGCCAAATCTGTTTAAAACAAAAAAAAATTAGATCTGCTGATATTGTCCACCATAAAGAACACTTAGAAGATTATCCAGATAAAGCATTAGATATGGATAATCTATTAAGTGTTTGTTCGTCGTGCCATAATAAAGAACATCCAGAGAAAGGGAAGAAGGAGCAGAGAAAGAAGAGGACAAGGAGAATCAAAGTAATAGAAGTAAAGGCAAATGAAGAAGTGATATAAGGAGGAGATAACATTGAAAATTACGTGTATTTACTGTGCATAGCCCCCCCTACTACTAAACACAAAAAACTAAGAAAGCTAGACCGGGCGGGCAGCTTCGTTTACACCGCAGAAAAAATTTTCATGAAAGGGGGGTAACAAAAAAATGGCTGTACCTACTGCTAAAAAAATACGTGAATATTTAGGTGATTCTTATGAAGAATCTGACGAGGAATTAATTAAGATTTATATTGAAACACACCAATTTTATAGGAGGTTGCAAAAGGAAGTGAAGGACTCTGACTTGATGTATGAACACACGAATAAAGCAGGGGCTACTAACCTTATCAAAAACCCCCTATCCATTGAGCTGACTAAGACGGTGCAAACTTTGAACAACCTTTTAAAGTCGCTTGGATTAACTCCAGCTCAACGTAAGAAAGTGGTGAATGAAGAAGATGACGACTTCGAAGATTTCTAATACAGGGGCTCTCAATGTGCTCATAAAACCTGCTCAATCACTTCTAACTACTTGGTATGCAGAACAAGTTGTTTCTGAAAAAATAGTAGCCTCAAAAGAGGTTATTTTAGCTTGTGAGAGGCATTTAAATGACCTTAAAAGGGCAAAAAATAGCGATTTTCCATACATTTTTATAGAAAAAATAGGACATAGACCCATACGTTTTATTGAAAGTTTCTGCAAACCATCAAAAGGTGATTTTAAACAGTTAATACTTCAGCCTTGGCAACATTTTGTTTTAGGTTCCACGTATGGGTGGATTCACAAAGATACAGGCGTAAGAAGATTTAAAGAATGTATCATTTTTGTGGGCAGGAAAAACGGAAAGACTACTATGATCTCAGGAACCGCAAATTATGGTTGCAGTAAAGATCAAGAGAACGGTGCAGACGTTATTTTATTAGCAAATTCAATGAAACAAGCTAAATTATTGTTTGATGAGTCTAAGAAAATGATTGGATCTTCACCTCAATTAAAGAAAAGGTTTAGGACATTAAGGGATGCTATTCATTATGATAAAACCTTTTCAAAAATAGAACCACAAGCAACGGATAGTGATAAATTGGATGGGTTGAATACTCACCTCGGTATTTTTGATGAAATCCATGAATATAAGGACTACAAATTAATAAATGTCATTAAAAACTCGAGAGGAAGCAGGAAACAACCTTTATTAATTTATATAACTACCGCTGGCTATCAGTTAGATGGACCGTTAGTAGATTATTATGAACAAGGTGTCGATGTATTGAATGGTCTTATAGAAGATGAACGAACCTTTTATTATCTTGCTAGTTTAGATGGTGAAAGGGAGTTTGAAAAGCCTGAAATGTGGATCAAGGCTAATCCTAACCTCGGTATATCCATCCATTTACAAGATATGATCGAGGATTGGGAAAAAGCGAAACGTATCCCTGCAGAAAAGAATGACTTTATAACAAAGCGGTTTAATATATTTGTAAAATCAGATGAACAGTCCTATTTAGATTACCAGGTCATTCAACGAAATCATAAAATCATGGGTATTGAAACTTTAAAAGGAATGTCATGTGTTGGAGGTTTCGACCTTTCAGAATCAGAAGATTTCACAAGTGTCTGTCTCGAATTTCCTCTTGATTCAGGTGAGGTTTTTGTACTATCTCATTCTTGGTTACCTAGAAAAAAAGTATTAGCAAATAATGAGAAAATTGATTATTTAGGGTTATCAGAACAAGGTCTTTTGACCATTGTTGATGAGGAATACATCAAGTTGGAACTTATATATGAATGGTTTGTGAGGCATTCTGAGATCTACTCTATCCAAAAAATAATGTATGATCCGGCCAAAGCCTTTCGAATCATCAAGGACCTTGAGAATTTTGGCTTTAAAACTGAAGTGGTTAGACAAGGAGCTTTGACTTTAACCCCTGTTTTAAGAGATTTAGAAGCTATGTTTATTGATGGAAAAGTAATATTTAATCAAAATAAGCTATTCAGATGGTACATTAATAACGTGCAGTTAAAGAAAAATGATAATGGAAGTTGGTTGCCTAAAAAGCAAGGTCGCTACCGTAAAATTGACGGTTTTGCGGCCTTTTTAAATGCGCATTCAGAAGTGATGAAAATGATGGTTGCACCTAAAGGTGACGGAAAAATAAATGTGGTATCAATGAAGGACCTAATGAATTAAGAAAGGTGGTGATTTTGTGAAATGGGTTAAAAAGATCAAGGGTGCCATTAGTGGAGCGATTGAAGGATGGAAAGGGGAGGGTTTTGATTTTTCAAGTTGGTTTGGACGTACTTTTTGGGGTTCAGATAATTCCCAACTTGCGAATAATGAAACCATTTTTAGTGTTGTATCAAGACTATCAAATAGTATGGCCTCGCTACCCTTAAAGCTACATCAGAGCTATGACACGGTATCTAACTCAGCATCAGATGTATTGATGAACTCACCTAATTCTTATATGAGTTCATTTGAGTTTATACGAAACATGGAAACCATGAGAAATGAAACAGGAAATGCTTATGCAGTGATTGAACGAGATATTCGAGGACAAGTTTCACGCCTCACTCCGTTAATATCAGCATATGTAGAACCTATATTCAATAGGGATAGTAACGAATTGTGGTATAAGGTGATCGGTGATAAAACTTATTACTTTCACAACCTAGATATCTTGCATTTAAAACATATCGTTGGATCTGGAAATCTAAAGGGAATAAATCCCATTAAGGTCCTCGCGAATACCAGTGAATATGACAAAGCAGTTCGTGAGTTTAGTCTAAATGAAATGCAAAGTGCTTCAAACTCTTTCATCTTAAAGTACGATGCAAATGTGGATCATGATAAGCGTCAAAAAGTCATAGAAGATTTTAAACGCTTTTATCAAGACAATGGGGGTATTTTATTTCAAGAACCTGGTGTTGAGATCAATGAGATCCAAAGAAAATACATTCCTGCAGATACATTTACATCTGAAAAGATTACACGTTCACGTGTGGCTAATGTTTTTAATGTACCAGTTACCTTTTTAAATGATACCGAGGGTCAAAGTTATTCGAGTAGTGAGCAGTTAATGCGTGTCTTTGTTCAGCTCACATTAATGCCTATTGTTCGTCAATATGAACAAGAGTTTGATCGTAAATTGCTTAATAAAGATGAAAGAGACAGAGGTTATTACTTTAAGTTTAATGTAGGGGCATTATTAAGGGGAGATACAGCAGCAAGAGCAGCATTATATCATAACGGACTACGTAATGGGTGGCTAAGTAGGGATGAAGTTCGAAGGTGGGAAGACTTACCCCCACGTGGTGGTAAAGCAGATGAATTATGGGTGAGTGGAGATATGTATCCTTTGGAAATGGATCCATCACAACGAAAGGGGGTGAAGGATAATGGAGAAGTTTTGGAAAGTAAAAGCAATTGATCATACTATGGGTGAAATACAGATATACGGTGAGATCACATCGTATAAATGGGATGAATCAGACACGACAGCAAAATGTTTTAAAGAGGATTTAGATCGTTTAGGTGACATAAAGACCTTAAACATTTATATGAATTCTCCTGGTGGATCAGTATATGAAGGGAATGCAATCTATAACATCTTAAAAAGGCATAAAGCAAAAATAAATATTCATATCGATGGAATAGCAGCGAGTATCGCAAGTGTCATCGCAATGGCAGGCGATACTATTTTTATGCCCGAAAACGCGATGATGATGATTCATAATCCTTGGACATTTGCTATGGGAAATGCATCTGATCTAAGAAAAGAAGCTGATGATTTAGATAAAGCTCAAGAGAGTATGGTGATTTCTTATCTTGCAAAAACAGGTGAGAAATTAGACAGAGACAAGTTAATGAGTATGTTGGATGCCGAAACGTGGTTATCTGCTAAAGAGTGTTACGACTATGGGTTATGTGACGTGATAGAAGAAGAAAAGAATATCGCTGCTAGTGTTCATTGTGATTTTTTTGCAAAATACAAAAACACACCTAAAAATCTACTAGAATTAGCAAATAAAACAACTGATTTGGACATTTCAGACGAAGAAAAACAGGTAAGACAACAGTTAAAAGAAGAAGCAGAAGCGAGTATTCAAAAATTAAATTTAATCCTTGGAGGGATATAAACATGACATTATATGAATTGAAAGCAAGTATAGCGACAGTGGGAAGCGAGTTAAAAAAAATAGAGGGGGATATTTCAGCAAAGGCAGCGAATCCAACTGTACCTATTGAGGATATACAGAGTTTAAAAAGCCAAAAAAAGGACTTGAAAGAAAGATTTGATTTGTTACAAGAGCAACATGATGAGTTAGAATTAGAGCAAAAAGCTAATTTACAAGCAAGAATGAAGAATAACTCATCTTTAAATCCAGGTTTAGAAAGTGAAGATCCAAAAGCCAGATTAACAGGTGCAAAAGCTGAATTAATTCGTGCAACTATGCGCAAGCAATCAGTTTCTAAAGATGTTTTTAATGCACTTGGAGATAACGATTCAACAGGTGGAAATAAGTTTTTGCCGAAAACAGTTTCCAGTGAAATTTTAGTCGAACCTTTTGTTAAAAATCAACTTCGTGAATTATCGATGATTACTCAAATTCCAAATTTAGAAATTCCCAAATTAAGCTTTACTTTAGATGATGATGATTTCATTAATGATGAAGAAACAGCAAAAGAGTTAAAAGCCGATGGAGATGTCGTTTCTTTTAATCGTCATAAATTTAAAGTATTGGCTGGGGTCTCTGAAACAGTTCTCAACGGTACGGATACGAATTTAGTATCCAATGTTGAAATGAGTTTACAATCAGGTGTTGCAGCTAAAGAGAAGAAAGTTGCTTTTGCTACAACACCAAAAGCAGGAGAAGAGCATATGTCTTTTTATGGCGTTTCCATTATTGAGAAGGAAGCAGGAAATATGTATGAGGCTATAACAGATGCGATTGCAGACCTTCATGAAGATTATCGAGAAAATGCAACGATTGTTATGCGTTATCAAGATTACAAAAACATTATAAAAGAGCTTGCTAATGGAAGTGCTACTTTATTTGCGGCACAACCTGAACAGGTTCTCGGAAAGCCAGTGGTATTTTGTGACTCCGCCATTCATCCAGTAGTAGGAGATTTTAATTATTCGCATTTCAATTATGATTTAGATGCACTTTATGATAGAGATAAAGATGTAAAAACGGGCATTGAACAATTTGTAGTAACAGCGTGGTTTGATCATCAAATCAAGCTGAAATCAGCATTTCGTATTGCAAAAATTGTTCCTGAAGCTTAATAGGACCCTAAATGATGCTTGAGGAATTAAAAAAATATCTAAGAATCGATGGGAGTGAGGATGACGTAATCCTCACTCTTTTACTTGATGCTGCTGAAGAATATTTAACAAATGCTGGCGTTCCAGAGTCAGAGAGTAAATTATACAAGTTAGCAGTAATGCTATACGTTACACTTCATTATGAAAATCGTGATCCGAGTCAAAAGATGGAAAAACTGAACTTTGCTTTTCAAGGGATACTCTTGCAACTGAAAGAATGGGGTGAAAATGAGTGAAAAATTACGTTGTAATAAGGGGTTTTATTGATAAAATCACTAAAAAACAATATAAAATGGGTGATTTATACGAAGCAAACAAGGAAAGAGCAGCAGAATTAAACAATGGTGGGTTTATAGCAGTAGAGGTCAATGATGATCCAGATCATATTTTAGATAACAATGTCAGTGAGGTATTAGATTCAATTACAGAAGAACTTACAAAAGCAGAATTAAGAGAACTATTTGATACTGAATCATCTGGCAAGAACAGAACGACAGTCTTAAAACATATTGAATCTCTGCTAGGAGAATCTCTGTTATGAACCCAGGACAATTAAATCAAAGGATTACCATTCAAAAATTTGATGAAAATGCAATGAATGATAACGGATTTCCTTTACCTGATGATGATCCTAAGACGTGGACAGATGTTAAAACGGTTTGGGCTATGATTAAAACAATGAAAGGAAAAGAATTTTATCAAGCTGCAAGTGTTCATGCTGAAAATACAGTGAGATTTGTTATTCGTTACACTAGGGATGAAATAAATACAAAAATGAGAGTCAAACTTAAAGAGCACTATTATGACATTGAATCTGTTACAAATGACGACATGAAAAATAAAACTTTGACTATCATTGCAAAGGAAGTGATGTGATGGGATTTGAATTGACAGGAATGAAAGATGTACTAAAAAACTTAGAGAAAATGGGGAATCAAAGTCAAGAGGTTGCAGATGAAGCTTTAAAAGCAGGAGCAGGGGTTCTAAGAGCAAAAATGGAAGAATTAGCACCAAGATCTACTTTAAACAAAGAACATTTAGTAGATCATATCATTATCTCATCAATTAAAGAGGGAAAGTTAGGTGTGGGTCCTAAACAGGACTTTTTTTATGCTCATTTTTTGGAGTTCGGTACATCAAAAATAAGTCCTCAACCTTTTGCTCAACCTGCTTTTGAAGCAAGTAAAAGTCAAATTGAAAGTACAATGTCTGAGGTTATTAAAAGAGGATTAGGGTTATGAGTATTAACTCAATCATCATCAATGCTCTAAAAAACATTGGTTTACCTGTGAACTTTCAAACTTATTTTGGTGATGAAAAAACATACATTACATTTTTTGAATATAACCAAAAATCACGACTCAATGCTGATGATGAAGAACAAAGAACAGCACACTTTATTCAAGTGGATGTATGGAGCAATACAGATTATACAGACATAGTAAGCCAAGTAAAACAGGCTATGAAATCAAATGGATTTACAAGAACAAGCGAAGCAGATTTATATGAAAAAGAAACAGGTATTTTTCACAAAGTAATACGATTTAAGGGGGAAATTTAATGAGTGCAATTATTATTGGTTTAAAAAATATTCATGTTGCTGAAATGTTGACTGACAATGAAACTGAGACAACATATGATACACCAAAGCGACTTGCATTAGCGATTGAAGCGAAAATAAAACCGAATGTGAACACAGCGACTTTATATGCTGATGATGGTCCTGCAGCTACGGATAGTAGTTTAGGAGAAATTGAAGTTGAATTAAATATTGATTCTTTACCGACTGAAATGCAGGAATTTCTATTAGGGCATACAGTGAATGCAGAGGGGGTATTGATTAAAAAGTCTGATGATCAAGCTCCTTATGTTGCTCTGGGATTTAATTCACCTACAAGCGATGGACAAAATCAATATGTGTGGCTGTATAAAGGGAAGTTTGAATTACCAGAGGCGAACTATAAAACAAAAGGGGAATCTATTGAATATCAAACACCCACCATTACAGGTAAGTTCATTAAACGTGAATTTGACAACGCATGGAAAGCAACAGTGATGAGTGGGGATGCAGGTGTTAGTGCAACAGTGATTATGAATTGGTTTACTGGCGTATATAAAGAAACAGCGTAAGAGGCTATGATTTCATAGTCTCTTTTTAATATAAGGAGGGTTAAAAATGGGAAAGAACGTGACTCAAAAAGGGGTAAAAATTGAATTAGGTGGGAAAGAACGAAAATTATTATTTGATTTGAACAGTCTTGTTGAATTGGAAGAACATTATGGTGATATACAAGAAGCATTTAATCAGTTACAGAAAATGAGTTTTAAAGCGACTCGCAAATTACTCCATGCAGCATTAGCACATGAGAATCTAACAGAAACGGAAGTAGGGAGCCTGATTGATATGTCTAACATGTCAACCGTAATGTCAAAAATAACAGAAGCATTTGAAAGTTCATTACCAGAAACGAATGATTCAAAAAACAAGCAAGCCAGTCCCAAAAGCAAATAGATTGGGACTGGCTTTACTATTGTGGAACGGTTCTTTTGAATATGGATGAAAAAACTTTTTGGCACTGTACATTACGCAAGATATACGCACTGATAGAAGTACATATTAATAACCATAACCGAAAGGATCAGCAAGAACAAAAAGGATTTATTGACCAGGTGTTATAAGGAGGTGAATGAATGGAAGAAGTAGGAGCGCTGAAGGTTAATCTTGGATTGGATAGTGCTGAATTTACAAAAAGTATTACAGACATAAATAGAAAATTAAAAGCTGTAGAAAGCGAATTTAAGGTTGCAAGTACGAGTGTAGATGGGTTTGGATCAAGTGTTGATGACTTGAAAGTTATATCGGATAATCTTTCTACCAAACTTCAATTGCAGTCTGAAAAAGTAAGAACTCTTCGTGATAAATACGAAGAAAGCGTAAAGACAAAGGGAAAAGAAGCTAGAGAAACTGAAAATCTTCTAATTCGATATAACAAAACCGTTTCTGCCATGAACAGCACTCGAAAAGAATTAGATAAAGTTAATGCAAAGATCGAAGACCAAACCAACACATGGAAAAAGTTAGAGAAACAAATGGATGAAGTGACGAACTCTCTCAAAAAAACAGGAAGTTCATTAAGTAGTATAGGTAAAGATTTATCCCTAAAATTAACGGCTCCGATTTCAGCGTTGAGTGCTGGGATTATAGCTGTCGGTGTGAATTTCGAAGAATCTATGTCGAAAGTCCAAGCTATCAGTGGGGCAACCGGTGAAGATTTATCTAAACTTGAAGAACAAGCAAAGGAATTGGGGTCAACAACTCAATTTTCAGCTACAGAGGCAGCACAAGGGATGCAATTTCTATCAATGGCCGGATTTGAAACACAGGAGATATTATCATCTATGCCTGGGTTACTCGATCTTGCAGCAGCCGGTGCCTTGGATTTAGGTGTTGCCGCAGATATAACGTCAAATATCATGAGTGCTTTTGCAATAGAAGCATCTCAAACGGGACATGTTTCAGATGTAATCGCAAAAGCAGCATCATCAGCCAATACGAGTGTTGAACAACTAGGTGAAGCCATGGTTTATCTAGCTCCGTCTGCACAATCACTTGGATGGTCGATTGAGGAATCCACAGCCGCAGTCATGTCACTTTCGGATGCAGGGATTCAAGGACAAAAAGCAGGTGCTGCATTTTCAACCAGCTTAACGCGTTTAGCAAAACCAACTGGAAAAATGTCTGGGTTAATGGAAGTATTAAGTTTGAACTTTTTTGATACTGAAGGAAAGATGAAACCACTTCCTGATTTAGTTGGAGATTTGCAGAATGCAACCCATGAAATGAGTGAAGAACAAAAAGCAGCAACACTGGCTACGATTTTTGGTTCAGAAGCATATAAACATTGGGCGGTGTTACTTGAAGCAGGGTCAAATACCCTTGGTAAAAATACACAAATGCTGTTTAACGCAGATGGTGCAGCAAAAAAGATGGCTGATACAATGAATGGTAATACTAAGGGAGCATTCAAGGAATTCCAATCTGCTTTAGAAGGGGTAAGCATTGCTCTTTCAGAACATCTACTGCCTATTATTAACGAGTTTTTAGAGTTTTTCACTGGTCTTGTCCGTAAATTTGGCGAATTGGATTTAGGTTCACAAAAATTGATATTAGTTATAGGCGGTATAGCAGCAGCGATAGGACCACTACTTGTCGTGATAGGTACATTGGTTAGTTCAATTGGTTCTATAATTTCAGTGATAACACCTGTTATTTCGGCTATTGGAGGTGCAGGGGGATTTTCTGCTGTATTAGCAGCTATTACAGGACCTGTAGGAATTGCAGTGGCAGCCATAGCAGGATTAATTACTATATTTGTAACCTTGTATAAAAAGAATGAAACCTTTAGAGATGGTGTAAAAAAAATATGGGATGGAATCAAGAGTGCTTTTAGTACAGCATTAGGATTTATAAGTAATATAGTTCGACAAGTCATGGGTGCGGTAACTGGATTTTTCAACGAACAACTTGAGAAAATAAAAGGCTTTTGGGATGAAAATGGCGAGAGTATTATGGAAATAGTTAATGTTTTCACTACTTATATCTCTGAGGCGATAGAAGTAGCCATGTCATATATCCAAACGATATTTCAAACCGTTTGGCCCATTATTAAAGGTGTTGTTGAAGTTGTTTGGGAGAGCATGAAAGTTACAATCAACAATGTAACAGACATCATTATGGGTATTATCCAAACCTTTATAAAGGTTTTTCAAGGGGATTGGGAAGGTGCTTGGGAAACTGTAAAGGAAACCTTTTGGAACGTATGGGATAACATCAATGAGTATTTTTCAGGGTTAGGTGACACTTTGTTTGAAATGGGGAAAGATGCTATTCAAGGGTTTATTGATGGGATTGGTGGCTTGAAAGATAAGGTGATCGAAAAGACTAAAGAATTAGCTGAAACATTGCCGAATTGGGTTAAAGACCTTCTAGGAATTAACTCACCATCCAGAGTCATGAGAGAATTAGGAGAATGGGCTGGAAAAGGTTTTGTAGATGGCATTGAAGCTACACAAGAGGACATCGAAAAGCAAGCAGAACTACTTTCTAAGTCGATTATTCCAGACATCAATCCAGTAATTAAAATCACTAAGAAAAACTTGCATAAACTAGAATCCATTGTAGGAGATTCAGCAGAAGATAGATACAAAAACATTAAAAAATGGGTAGATCAAGAAGTCAAACTAGAACAGTTAACACTAACGGAAGAAGCTGCCATATGGAGTGAAGCGACAAGGCTTTTTAAAGAGGGTACAGATGAACGAATACTAGCCGAACAAAATGTCTTTGATGTACGTAAAGAAATCTATTCAAAGTTAAATACAGCGAGTGAAGCGTTTTTAAAACAGACTCAAGAAATTAACGCGAACATCGAAGAAGAAGAACAACGCTTAAATGAAGTATATGAAAAAGCAGTTAAAGAAAGATCCAAATCTATTTATGATTTCAAAGGGTTATTTGAAGAAGTAGTGACTACAGCAGATATTACAGGAAAAGAACTGATTAAAAATTTAGAAGGTCAAGTGAACCATTTAGAAACTTGGTCGGATAACATAGGTCAATTAGCCAAACGTGGAATAGATGAAGGACTCCTGGAAGAATTAAGACAAATGGGTCCCAATGCAGCACCAGAAATTGCAGCGTTATTGAATTTAACGGGTGAAGAATTAGTCAAATACGAGGCATTGTGGAAAGAGAAGAGTAGTCTAGCAAGGAAACAAGCACATGTTGAACTGAGCGGTTTACGCTCTGATACAGAGACACAGATACAACAGTTACATTATACATCTTCACAGCAACTTGAAAGTGTGCGGAATGAATTTGCATTAAAGGTCAAAGAAATTCGCGGAGGTACTAACACAACATTTACTGGTTTGCGTGATGATACAGCGTTAAATCTTCAATTATTGAATGAGAAAACCACAGAGCAATTGGTAGAGTTGAAAGGTGAATTTACAACTAAAACACAAGAAATCCGTAATGATGTGAAAACTGAATTTGTAGCTTTAAAAGATCAGTTGCCAAGTGTTGGTGAAGATGCAATGCAGGGTTTAATTGATGGAATGAATGCAATGAAATCCAAAGTCATTAGCAAAGCAAGAGAAATAGCTAACGTAGTCAAGAGGGTGATGGAAGATGCCTTAGATATTCATTCACCATCAAGGGTTATGATGGATGTAGGAAAATGGATTCCAATCGGTTTAGCTGAAGGGATGGAGCGCAATATCAACGCAGTGATTGGAGCCACAAACAACATGGCACAGGCTACCATTCCAAGAGGTCCTAATTTCGGTCAAAGTCAGCAAATATCTAATGCAACAAATAAAAATTTTAGCACGAATGTAACGAATCATTTTCATATGCCTGTAGATTCGCCTGCACAAGTGGCAAGGAAACAACAACAATCACTTAGACAACTCGGGTTAGAATGGGGGTAAACTGCTTTGCAAAAAATCACGTTTACAAATACAAATGGCTTATCTGTGGAGCTTGGAGGAGCTCCTTTTTTGCTGTCTAAAATAGAGGGTTTAGGTGATGTTGAAGCAGATATTCAAACCCAAAAAGCACCTTATCAAGATGGTAGTACACATATTCAGTCCCTACTTACCGAGAGGTTTATCCCTATTGAGGTCACGATTTTGGGGACGAATAGGAATGATATATCAGCAAAACGAGAGTTGTTGTCTAGTGTCTTTAATCCAAAGGTGAAGGGCGTTTTAAAATATGAAAATGATCGGGTTACAAGGTGGATTGATGCGGTTTCTGAACATGTACCTACTTATCCTAGCGGATTAGACAATCGGACAAACCGTTTTCAAAAAGTCATCATTGATCTGATTTGTCCTAGCCCATTTTGGACAACAGAAGAACAAGTAGATCAGCTTGTGATTTGGCAGGGTGGGTTAGAGTTCCCACTTGAGTTACCCACTACCTTTGCAGAACAATCTGAATCAAAGTCAAAAATTTTAATTAATGAAGGACATGTGGAAACACCAATACGAATTGCTTTTGAAGGTCCAGCCACTGCACCCATTCGAGTTGAAAATGTGACCACAGGTGAATTTATGGAAGTGAATCAGGATTTATCTGAGGGTGAGCTTTTGGAAATCAACACAGCTTTTGGACAAAAGAAAGTGGAGAAGGTTTCATCCGTTGGAGTACGTAGCAATGCGTTTCACTTTGTCAGTTTAGACAGTACATTTTTTCAACTAGGAGTAGGTAATAATTTGATTGATTATTCTACAGGGCAGGAATATGAAAGTGCAGGAGTGACCATTGCATGGAGAAACCGATATTTAAGTGTGTAAGGAGGTGTCATGATGGCAGAAAAATCTAGTTTTTTTAATAGTGTGGATGGGGATAGACAGTATGACATGGAAGTTTTTGCAACGTATTTTAAACAGTTTTTAACGAGTGGACTGTACCATCAAAATCATCAACCATCTTTGGGAATCACTCATGTCTCTGGTCTACAAACGAAACTTGAAACAGGTTCAGCCTATCTCGAAGGTTTTATGTATGAAAACACGGAAGAGATGGTATTTATCCATGATGCAGCCGATGCTACAAACCCACGCATTGACCGCATTGTTTTAAAGCTGGATAGAGATATAAATGCAAGGGAAATTAAAGCAGGGATAAAGAAAGGAGTACCTGCAACTACACCTTTACCTCCTATATTACAAAGGGATGACATTGTTTATGAAATGAGTCTAGCACAAATCAAAATCAATGCAGGAGAAACGACCATCCATTCCATCACGGATGAACGTTTTAATGAGGAGGTCTGCGGGTTAGTTTCCTCACTGATTACTGTGCCCACAGATGAATTACAAAGACAGTGGAATGAGTGGTTTAGTGGAGTGCAAAATGAAATAGGGGCAAGGATTTTGATTGGGGATAATGAACCTCAAAATGCGATAACAGGGGATATTTGGATTAAATCAATCTAGGTGGTGATAACGTGCAACCAATCAAAGTCATGACTCCCTCATTTGTATTTTTAGGTGAGATAGACGATTACGAAAGTTTACAATTTACTAGACGTTTTCAACGACCTGGAGAGTTTGAACTTCACATTAATCTAAATAAAAACAACACGGAAACATTACAAGAGGATCACTTCATTGTGTTAAGTACGAATAAAGTGGGTGTGATCAGACATCGGGAAATCAAACAAGAAAACACGGAGCAATTAATGGTGAGAGGATATACTTTACAAGGTATATTGAGTAGACGGATCACCGTCCCACCAGATGGAGAAGCTTACGACAAACTAAATTCGAATGCTGAATCAGTTCTAAAACATTATGTCAGACAAAACGCAGTGGATTCCATTTCAAGCCGAGTGATTCCAAATCTCATCATGGCGGATGATCAAGGGCGGGGACCAGTTGTCGAATGGCAGTCCAGGTATAAAAATCTTGCAGAAGAATTAGAAGCCATTGCTTTTACATCAGGTTTAGGGTGGGATATTGTATTAGATTTCCAGCAACAAACATGGAAGTTTGAAGTGTTTGAACCAACAAATCGAACTGTATCTCAAAACGAGATTCCGCCTGTGATTTTTTCTACCCACTTTGACAACATCAAAAGTCATACGTTTATAGAAAGCAGTATGGGAACCAAAAATACAGCTTTTGTAGGTGGGCAAGGAGAAGGGGCAAACAGAGCGATTGCAGAGGTTGGGGAATCGACAGGGTTTAAGCGAGTAGAAACGTTTATCGATGCCAGAGACCTAGAAGAGGCGGTTAACTTAACGACTCGTGGGAATCAAAAACTGCAAGAATTGCAGAAAGTGTTTAGCTTTGAAGCTGAAATACTCACTCATGGACCATTTGAATATGAAAAGGATTGGGATTTAGGGGATAGGGTAACGATTCAAGATCAAAAGTTAGGTATAACGTTAGATACTCCGATTCCAGAAATCAAAGAAATCTATGAACCGAGTGGCTTTCGATTAGAGGCTACGTTTGGGAAGAGTACACCAACACTGATCGATAAAATCAAAAAATCGATTTCAAATACAATCCTTTAATGAAAAGGAGGTTACATTGTGGCAGATAAAAATATTCAAATGAAACAAAGAAATGCAACCAATACAGATTGGGATGACCTGCATCCTAAAACAAAGGCAGAAAATGTTACATTGCAAAACAGTAACAACTTAGAAGAAGAAATCATTCAGATTAATGAAACTATAGCAAACATTGACCTCAGTGCTGAAAACATACGAACTTCCAATAATTCCAATGTTCAGGAGGAAATTGATGTTTTAAAGTCCTCTTTCGATAATGGTAAACACAAAGTCGCTGCCGCCATTGTCGAAGTGGATTCAAGTAAGGATACTACAGGTAGTGACGAGTTTAGCAAGCTAGCAGAAGATATTCGAGGGATTAAAAAAACAATAACAGGAGCAACTTTTGAGGAATTAATAGGGAAAGAAGCGAGAGACTTTGAAACCGTATATTCCAATAGTTCGGTATACACGGTTTTGATTGATAACGATGACCATGTTTGTTTTGGTGGAGCTGATGATTTCCTCTCCAAGATGGATGCAAACGGAAATATTCTCTGGGAGTCCGCAGTATCTACTAATTCTTATTACGAATTATCTTTTTACCCAAATGGTGACCTATTAGTTGGACTATCCTCCTCCATTGCGAGAGTAAACGGTGTGACAGGAGAGGTAGTATGGACGGAGGGTGCTCCTGGTTCCGTGAGAGGTGCAGGGGTATATCACGCCGATGAAAGTGCGTTTATTCTATCCGATACAAACCCAGAAAAATTCTATAAAGTGGATGCAGCAGGAAATATTGTGTTTGAAAGATCATTAGTTTCAGGCTCACAGAGGGGGCTTGTCGTAGATCAAAGCGGATATGTTTATCATGGCGCTAGAAACATCTTAACAAAGGTTCAAGTAGATGGGGGTATGTTTTGGGAGTATATAGAGAGTGAGAATAGCATTTACGATGTTTCCTTGATTGAAAAGGATATTATTTTCATCCATGGAAATCATGTGGTTAGAGTAGATGCTGACAATCAGCTTGTTTTCGATCAGATTGTGGGTGATACCACTTTAAGAGCAATAGGGGTTGATCGAGAGCATCATATCTATGTTGGAGGCGCAGGAGAGATTCACAAACTAAATTCTGACGGTGTGTATCAAGATTGGACATTTCAAAATTACACTTCCAGTCCTTATAAATTTGTTTTTGATAGTCAGGATAACTTATGGGGAGCGATGGTGGATCTCCTTAAAATTCCAACAAATCCTTTTCCCCTCACCATGATAGAATCGTTTGACGAACATTATAACGTCAGTGCGGGGACAGATGATATTCAAGAGATTGTGACGGATAAACAAGGAAATGCTTATGTGTGTGATCTTACAGGATGGGTAAAAAGTGTTGATGCAAGTGGAAATCCACGTTGGTCCCATCTGTATAGCTCAACCCACGCAGCTCGAACGGTCGCTTTAGATGTAACAGAGCAAGTGTTATATGTGGGTGGGGATAGCAGTACAGAAGTCAAACGGTTAAATGCAGTCGATGGGAGTCTGATTGAATCCCATTCCAGTGTATCTGGTGGCGATGTTCACAGTATCGCTGTAGATAAAAGAGGGAAAGTGTATATCGCTGATTCAGGATCAACGGAAAGAATCATTTTGTATAATCCCGATTTAAGTGTCATCCTTTCCTCAGATTCAACGCATACAGGGATAATTACATCCGTCGCCCCAAGTTCAAGTTCATTTTACAGTGTGGGGGAAGATGGTCTTCTGGTCAAGTATGGGCAGCATGATGGGGATGCTGATTATACTTACAATATAAATACTAAAGAGATGTCCGTTGCAACCAATCCTATGACAGGTAGGGTTCATGCAGGGGGGACCAATAACAAATTATCTACATTTAGTGGATCATCCTCAGCAGTAAAAGAGTGGGAACACCTTTTTGATTCCGATGTGGATGGGATTGAGACCGATCGATATGGGAATGTATTTGCAGTCAGCAACAAGACATTAGCTAAATTTACGAGTGATGGTGCTTTAGTCTGGACGTATACACTCAGTCATACAAGTAGAGATTTAAGTATCGGTAAAAGTGGGGAAGTTTATTGTGCAATGCGTTATTCATCAACAAATGATCGATTAGTTAAAATCGTACAAAGTGTGACCATAACAATATAAAAGGAGAGGTTTTAATATGTTAGTATTCTATGAGAGAGAAACCGCAGAAAGAGGGAAAGTAGGAGTGATTCATCACCAACCTCACTTACTTCCTGCTAGTAAACGAGCAGAAGGGATAGAGGTAGAATCCATTCCCGAACCGATCAAGGAACAGGGGAAAAGAGGGGTATTATATGTAAATCCACTAACTTCTGAATTATGGTATGAATATGTAGATGTTCCATTAACGACTGATGAAGAATTAGAGAATTTAAAAGAAACCGTCGATATGATCCTTTTAGATTCATTAGCAGGAGGTGTTTAAAGATGTTTCAAACACTAAAAAGATTATATGATGCTGGACGATTGAATGAGGCAGGATTACAAAATGCAGTGAATAAAGGCTGGATTACACAAGCTCAGTTTAATTTGATCAAAGGATAATGATAAGGACCAATTCAAAATATTGGTTCTTTTTTAATTATAGTAGACACTGGTATAATAGCACATTTTCAAACAATCAAGTCACTTGTCTATACCAAAATGAAGGGTTTAAACATAGAATATAAGGAAGAACTATTACGCACTCATAGAATCCTTCTACGGAAACCTCACTATTTATATAGTGGGGTTTTAATCTATGAAAAATGTGTACTTACCCTAGGATACACGTCTAATCAAAATAGATTATTTAACATAGTATATATTACATTATAGGAAGGAGTTGTTAATATGAGTGGACACAGTGGTTCTGGAGCTGTTTTAGTTCTAGTACTATTCATTCTTTTAGTTATTATTTTAGTTGCTGCAAGTGGAGGTTCGAGATATGATTCACTTAATCCATTACTATCCCAACGTGAACCAATACTTGATGAACTAGGACCTTCGAGGTTTTAGAGTTGCCGACTTCCCCGTAAATCCATTAAACCTAACATAAGGAGGGTAGATAGATTGGAATTAAATATCATTCAATATTTTTTAACTCAGGGACCCTTTGCGGTCCTTTTTGTTTGGTTGCTTATCTATGTAATGAGAAATAGCAAAGAAAGAGAGGATAAACTAATTGAGTCACATAAGGAAAGGGAAGGTCAGTTGATTAGTACATTAGAAAAGTTTAGTGAAAAGTACGACATGATTATTGATGAACTACGTCAATTGAAAGAGAAAATGTCAGGAAGGAAGTGAAAATATGACCTTCAAAATGAAATATCCCATCAAAAAAAAATACCTCACTAAAGGCACAAAAAGAAGATCAGGAATCAAAATGCCAAAAGTAGGATTTATTGTTGCTCACGACACAGGGAATGATGGTTCCACAGCTTTACAAAATATTAAATACTACGAAAACTCAAACAATGTTATGTCTGCATCTGCTCATATTTTTGTTGATGACATAGGTATTTATGAGTGCATTCCTTTGCTTACAGATACACCAGAAAAGGCATGGCATGTGCTATATCAAAAACCTTTGGATAATCAAATATTTGGTGATGATGCGAATGATATAGCAGCAGGTGTTGAGCTTTGTTTTTCTCATAAGAGAGGCAGTATTAATAATGAAGAAGCTTATAAAAGGTATGTATGGGTAATTGCTTATATCTGTCACAAATTTGGACTAGATCCTGCTAAAGCAATTATTGGACATCATATCCTTGATCCACAGCGTAAAACAGATCCACAAAACGCACTTTCTAAAATGGGTAAATCTTATGACCAGTTATTACAAGATGTAGTCAAAGAATACTATGATTGTTTACCGAGGGAGGAATTGATTTTGAAGCTAAAAAAATGGCAGATAGAAATGGCTCATCAATCTATTGAAAACTTAAATGAGAAAGAATTACTTCATGATGTTGATGAATGGAAAAAGAAAGTAGAGGACAAGCCTGACGAGGTTTTAAAGGACATACCTTGGTTATTCTTTGTCATGTTAGATCGATTAAGTGAAAATAAAAAATTGGAAGGTGGAATATAAAATATGGATTTTCAAGTTTATGATTTTGCAATTGTCCCTGTCATCGTTGCACTAGTTCATCTTGCAAAACAATTAGGATTAGGAGTTAAATTATTACCAGTTTTTTCTCTTGTATTAGGGATAGCAACTGGTATTTTTTATGTGGCTCCTGGTGATCCAAAACAAGCTATTCTAGTAGGCATAGTAATGGGATTGGCTGCTAGTGGATTATGGAGTGGTGCAAAGAACACAGTGCAGATAAAAAAATGGAGATAAAAAACCTCACTATTTGTTAAGTGAGGTTTTTTAAAATTTGGAGTTGAGATTGTATAGTGGGATATGCAATTGGTGAGGAGGTAAGTTTCCCCCACCGATAGTTAAGTTGCTCAGGGAAACTTACTTTCATTAATGTCTTAAATTTCGTACAGCTTTGTATAAAAAACCAAATGAAATAACAATTGTTATTAAACCTGCAACAAAAAATCCATTTGTGTATTTTGGGATATCTGCTGTATGTACAGTATCATTTATCTCAAAAAGTAAAAAAGTAATTCCTATTCCATCTCCATCAACATTATCTCCAAGCGACCATAACTGTGCTCCCTTTAATAACATCATAATTCCAATAGAGAGAATTACGACTGGAAAAATAGAGCGGTAGATTATTCTCATAGGGCAGTTCTCCTTCCAAATCAAAATGAAATCAATATAGATAGAAATTAAATTTTTCTACATATATTTTAGTTTAAGGTTAGTAAGAAGAAGAAGTAAAGAGGTAATAGATGGTTTTGAATAGTGACCCATATATGTAAATATTTTATAATTGACACAAAAATTTATAGGTGATAACTTTGTATGAGTCAATTAGGTGCGCACCTAAAATATTTATTTTAGAGGAGAAACTTTTTAATGAAAAACTTTAGATTTATTTTAATTCTATCATTTACTTTAATTTTGTCCCTTTCAAATATAGTTCCTAAAACTTATGCTGGTACTTGGTCGGATAGTGTATCTTGGTATACTTCTGAAGGTTCTTATTCTCCTAGTTTTGGAAATACGTCTATGTACCAATATGTTGATAGTGATGGATGGTTTAAAGTGTCACCAAAGGTAAGGTTTAACTTTACAAGTTCACAAATGAATGCAGTTCATAATTATTATAATAATAATAGATATTATTATACAATGGATATTACTGCGACACCAAGAGACAACAAATCAGTAGATGCTATTGATTATTATTATACAGACTTACCTGATCCAAAATTTGATATAGATAATGATGGAGTATTTAACAATGGATATGATGAGGAAACAGAAGTTGTATCTACAAGTCCTCTTGAAATGGTTGCCTATCAAGATTATCGATTTGAAGCTTATTTTAAAGTATATGATGTAATTGCTACAGATCCTGTCAAATTTCACTTTACATCTGCAGTAAGTAGTTATAATTGGATTCCTGATAGATTAGTAGGGGAATACAATACAAAGTATTACGACGAACATTTGACGAGGAATTATCCTTTTATTAATTAATGAGAGAATGATTTTAAATTACTAAATTATAAGGGAGAATGAAAATGAAAAAAATAACAATAGTATCTTCTGCTCTTGCTTTAACGATTCTCGTTGGTAGTACCTTCATGCTAGAAAATAATCAAAATGTTGCTGCTAAGCAGGAGAAGCTTAAAATTAATGATGTAAGATCTACAAGTCAAATTAGAGAGTATAAAGAGGAACTATCGAGATCAATTAATACTTTGTCAAAAGAAGTTGATGATCAAGAAAATATTTTAGTAACAGTTACATTTAGAAAACCATTAAATTATAATCAACTTACAAAAATAGTTGAAGATTATAATATAAACGCTATTCAAATTGTTGGAAGAGCAATTCAAGAGGAAAAAACAAGAAGTACTTTTACAGCACGTCCAATAGACGGTCAGCTTTATGATAAGAAAATAATTCAAGAAATGTTAGATCAAAACGATGCAAAATTTAAAGGTTTTATAGAAATAGTCGGAGAAGTTAAAGATGGGGAAATGGTAAACTTGATTTCTGATAATAAAGTTTATTCTTTAGATCCAAGTGCTGATAAACACTATAGCTTAGGGGATACTGATACAAAACCTGTACAAGGATTATATTGGAGATTAGAAAATAATAATATGACTGATGAATAGTAATGAGAAACTTATACTATATTGAGTATATATGAGCCGTTCCTTAATTGGGGCGGCTTAGTTTATGCAGCATATATTGATTGAGCGAGATTTCTTTATGTTCTGCTTGGATGGCTAATTTCTTATGTAACGATTTAGGAGACATTTTACCGCTGTCCTCAGTCAGTTGTATTTACTAAGAATCTTTCTGATTTTTTACTTTTTTTATTAATTGAATATTAGACCTTAAAAATTATGGCACCTTCTTCATAAACTAAAGAATAAAATTAAATTACTTAGGAAACAATATCTCGAAGTAGCTTTAAAAAGCACTTATATACATTTTAAAGAATAAAAAACTCAAAAAATGATAAATCAGAAATCACAATTGAGTTGTTCAGAGCTTTTGGTCAGAATGCGTTTAAAACTGGCACAGTAACCAAATTTGATACCCAATTAAAACAAATTAAACTAGAGTTTGAGAGTGAATATGAGTGGATTAAGTTTGATGATATCGTGGGGGTTTCGTGATGCTTACAGACCTTGAACGAAAGGTATTACGAATCTTGTATAACTTTTCACATTCAAAACGTAGAATGCCAACCATTCCTGAACTAGAAATCAAAACAGGTAAAGATGAGAAAACAGTCCGTTCAGTATTAAACGGACTTGTTAGAGGTGGATATATAGAATGTAAAGATGGTAATACCCAAAACATTAAGATCATATATACTAGGGATTATGATTCGCCTTTTTGACTTCTTTTTCCCGTAATTAAAACAGAAATATATGTAACCCACCAAACTACTAACATTAAGTGACATAAAGCAACGTAAGCAGATGATTTATATCCTTCTTGTAGCTGAATAATTAAAAATTCAAATTCGTTAAGCCCCGGATATCTTCCCATAGCTTCTATAATAAAAGCAGGTGGAAGAGTAATAGTAGTAATTATAGTAATAATTGATAAAATTGTAATTTTTCTTTTTGTAATAGAATGGATTGCCACTGCAATTGTGACTAGTAAAAAAAGATAATACATTAACCAAAACCAAGAAGGAAGAGTTTCCAAATTCACTGTATCAATACCTCCTATATACAAATGTAAAAAAACACATCTGTATATATTTTTAATTTATTTATCCCTCTATATCAACTATGACATTATCTGCATTAATCAATTGAGCTGGATCACCGTTGTTATTCCAAATATTTTGCTCTGTCCAATATAAGTCAATGGACCATACACCTCTGGAAAAATCACCTGACCAAATTGTAATTGCTTCTCCAGCTTTAATGGTATACGAGTCAGGGAAATCAAAACGTTGATCTCCTTCTACACTTAAAACACTCCATCCAGTCATATCCATATCAGTACTATCATTATTCATAATCGTTATGTATTCTTCCTCTAAATTTACTTCTGTTATTTGAACAGGTGAATCCTCTACAATTGCCTCATTTTTCTCTATTTTATTATCTATAAATCCATCATCTTGAACGTAATTTTCAATAGACCATATCCCTATGCTTTCTTGCCTTGCTTTCTCTTGTATCTCCTTAAACTGATCAACGTATTTGACGTTAGGAGGATAAATATAAGCGACTCTAGCAAGTCCTTTTTCTAGCAACATCTCATTAAACATTTTTCCATCTACCCAGAGATATGCTAGTAATCTACCGTATTTATCACGTTCAGATACATCTATTTCAATCTGTACTTCTGATCCAACAGGTAACATATCTTTTGCAAAGTTTGAAGCTTCAGGTCCAAAAGCTTGAACTGCCTTGCTTGGGTGTACTGTTTCGGGAGTATCTACTAATAGCAATCGAATTGTTTCTTTTTTGCCATTTAGATTAACTTTGATTGTATCCCCATCCACTACATCATTAATTGTTGCATTAATTAACTGTTTTTGCTGATCCGTAGTACTTTCTTGCTGCGTAGGTTCAATAGTTATGGTTTTTGAACAACCTACCAAAATTAAAAAAACTAAAAAAATATAAAATATCCTCATATAATTACCATCCCTATAATTTGTAAGTAGGTTTTTATCTTTTCACATTTTATAACTAATGTAAATAGTGTAAAAGTCCAATAAAAAACCACCGACATTAAGTCAGTGGTTAACCCATAAACATACATTAGTTATAATGTAGTTCTACTCGTTTATATCAAGTGTGTAATGTTTTACAACTCACCAAAAATCCGATTCCTCCACTTCCTCTCCTTTTTTTCTCAACCCTGAAACTACCCTGTGTTTTGTGCTTCGATTTGGTTTGTGGTATTCATCAGAACACATTTTGGAAACTGTCTCTTTGTTTAATCCAAAATTTTCACTTACCCATTTTTGAGAAATCTTTTTCTTATCAATGTATTTACCCAACTTTGTTCTTGGCTTCCCTAATCCAAACATGGCTATCATCCTTTCCTTTGATAGTCATGTTGGACAAGTATTATAAAATTTATACGTATTTATATGAATAAAACCGTACTAGTGGACAATCCATGCCACATACACTCTAACAAATACACCAAGGAGGTTTAAAAATGAAAAATGAGCTTATAGTAGAGGTTAATATTAAGTTTTATATCCAGATTATTAATGAGGGCTTGAAGTGGATAAGGAGACTGTTTTCATAGAGTTGGGAAACTTTAAAGAGAATATACTAAATTAAAAGCATTTTTTACAAAATATTTCCCAAAAATTGAACTGGTTTTTTTTGTTATAATAACCCTATCTAATACCATAAAAGGTAAATGATAACCTAAAAATGTAATATTAAAAATTTTCATAAAAAAGTTCAACGGCTGAAATCTGGTGTTACAAGCACTAGATTTACAGCATACCGCCAAAACTTCACCCTGTTTTGGAAGTAATTTATACGTTGAACAGTAATAATGATATAGAAAAATTTGTATTTTTTCAATACATTTCTTGGAAAATTTAGGGTGGGGGAGCGTTTCCTTCAACCTTTTTTTTGTTGAAAAAGATAGAATGAGAGGGGTTTAATCGATGATTGAAACGATTGAAAATCGACTATCTTTGGGGGAACTGATCAAACATTATCGTGAAAAAGCAGATATGACACAAGAGAAATTAGCGGAAAAGGTGAATGTAGATAAAGCAGGTTTATGTAGAGTTGAGACTGGGAAAGTGAAACGACCAGCATGGGAAACTCTCCAGAAAATTATCTCTATATTAAACATCCCAGAAGATGAATTACTAGAGCCATATATAGAAAACGTAGACAATGTTAATATTCTTTTTTCAAAATTGGACGGTTTACTACACAAAAAAGGAGCGAATATCCACTTAATTGAAAAAGTTGCTACCAAGATACTCCAATTACCCACCGATGAAAGCATAGAGGTGGTACAGGAACTTTATAACAAGACAGCAGGTGTAAGTTGTCCTTCTGTTAGATTGACCCTCTATAAGACAATTACGGGCTACTCAAAGTCACATGGAATGATGCCTTATATTGCCAGATGTTTATTAGGGATTTATCTCATTGAACGAGACGATTTTACTAAACTTCGTTCCACGTATGAATCCGGAAAAGCAAATCTATTTTTCAATGATTTTCTTACAAGTGAAGAACGAGGTGAATTCTACTATAAGCTACAGGTTCATGCTTACTACACAAACCAGTTTGAAGAGAGTGTAGAGATGGGTATGAAAGCAATGAATGAAACAATCTCTGATACTAGAACGCTGGCGAACACTATCGGTGTTTTATCTAACGGTTACTATCGTGTAGGTGACTATAAACAATCGAAAGCTTATTTAGATCGATATAAGAAATTCTCATTTCCAGAAGTAAAAGATAACGTAAAGCTAATAGAATCATTGTTACATTCTGCCAATGGGCATTATCAATTAGCTATTTCTATCCTAGAAGATGCCCTGCCAAATTGTGGAGATTTCGCCTTGTTACACGCGGTGAATCAATTAATAGAATTATATTTTAAAACGAATAACCTACCAGCAATTAAAGAACTTCTCAAGTTAGAAGAGAAACTATTATCCATTCCATGTTTTAACCCATTTAAAAAAGCAGAATTAGGTTATTATTTTAAACACAAAGGAAAATATTTTATCTTAACAGATGAAATAGAAAAAGGTATAAATTATTGTTTAGAAGCAGCAAAACGTTACGCTAAGGTTGATCTTGTTGACAAAGAAAAAGATTGTTTATGGATAATTTCTGATATTCATGATACAAATAAAGAAACGAAATCTTTTAAGGCTATGAAAAAATTAAATATCTATTTGGAGAAAGAGGGTTAAAATCATGAAAAAATTATTCAAATCTTTAGCTTTTTTTGCCATTACATTAGCCATATCACCCGAATTCACTAAGGTTGTAACTTTATTAAGTGATATTGACGGCGGTTGGTAGAAAACATCAAAAAACCTTTCCTTATATGGAGAGGTTTTTTTTGTATGTTTTTACAAAAAATTGACCAAAAAATTTAGAAACGCAATTTTTGGTCAATAGGTATTATAATGTTTTTATACTTAAAGAAAAGCCCAATGGTTGTGATATCAAAAGTGAGATTATTTTGAAATTCAGGGGGTGAATAGAAAGGAATATTTAAGTTCATATCTAATTTAAATAGGTTTAGTCTCCTTAAAGGAAGGTGATACATAGGACATCCCTGATAATTGTTGAGAGCAATCACCAGGGACAAATAAAAAAAATTAAAATTTCACATTAATTATAAACGACTTTGTTCGATAAGTCACTTTTAAAAATTTTAGATCAAATTTTACATGAAAATTATTAAAATAAGAACAAATGTTCGTAAAAATACTAAGTTTAATGTATAATGTAATTAACAAAATAATAATGAAAGAGGTACTATATGGATCAGAAATATACAAATGATGAAACTATAAACCAAAGAAAAATGTTATTATTCGTTAATGCAATTTTACAAGTAAAAGATATTTACTATCCTAGTCATGTTTTAGTTGAATTAGATAATAAAACGTACCAATTTTATCTCGGCGACAACTTTTAACATTTAATTATGGACGTTGCCCATAAATTGCCCATGTGATTTCATAAAAATACAGAAAAATTTCGAAAATAGATTCCTATAAAATCCCGCTATTATAGGAATCTTAGTATAGTGTCGTAAGGTTTCGAAAGTGGAAATAATCAAATTCGAAATGGAAGGTAGTATCGGTTAAGCCTTATATATCAAGAGTTTGAAGGTGGAAAAATAAAGGTTGTCCGTTTTTCGTCCGTTTTTAATTTTCAATGTATTGTTCATACAGTGATAAAACATCACCTTCAATTTTTTTGGTAACATGAAAATACGTGTCTGCTGTGACTTTTACACTTGCGTGTCCTAGTCTCTCGGACACGTATTTTATATTTGTTAAAGCTTCTAATAAATGCACAGCATGGGGATGACGTAACGCATGGGAAGAGAGTATAGGAACTTCTGCCTAGTGGACAATCCACTAGGGAGGGAAGCAGATGAAGAAAGTCCTTACTAAGAAATGACCTTAATAAGGACTAGTACAGACAGCTTGCTTTTATATTATTCCAAATATCATTTAAAATATAACAGTTGATTTTTTACATTCCAGCCCATAGATAAGAGTCCAAGCAACTTCATTAGATTGTTCATAAGATAATGTGAAATGTTATTTTAATGTATAAAGTTGGGAGGTAAGTTTATGGGGCTAAAAAAAGGATCTTTTGTTGTTGCTGATACCGTTTCGGTAGATGATCCATATGATGAAGATAGTCCAGGTGTTATTCGTCTTATTCAATCTGTTCCTACTGTTGTAGCTACTGTTGATGTATGTGTTAAAGAACCACAGAAAACACAGGTATCACTGGACTCAATGACTCAAATTGCTGTATTTAATCCATCTGGTGCTATTACCAGTGTAACATTTGAAGTGAAATATGAGGTTATGCGCAATGGTATGACTCTTGCAACAATCAATGATGAAATGGATTATATTCCTACTGGACCAGCCCCTGATGGTAGACATACAAATTTTCCGAACTTCCCAATACTAGATAATAATCCAAGCATTGGAATCAATACGTATGATCTTGTATGTACAAATGTAATAGGTCCAACTCCTGTGTTTGTGGGCTCCAGAAGCCTAAAAGCTACAGTATTTGAATGTTAGATACCAGTTTGAAAATAAAATTTTATTGTTAAACGGTTAACAGAAAGGGCGTAGAAATACGTTCTTTTTTTGTTGGGAAAATATCATCCATTGTGCTAGGGGAGGGAAACTACTTCATATTTTCTAATAAAAATCAATTTTCATAGGCAGAAGCCTTTTTACATAGAGTGTAGGTCATCATCCACTCGTTTAAGCTAGTGAGTTCATATTTTGTAATAGAGTCATTTAACATGACTTCTTTACAAAATATAAGGAAGTGAAATATATGGATAATAGAAAATGTAACCGTGAAGCAACGGGAGATTGCGCCACAGCGTTAGGTAGAAATACCGTAGCTAGTGGAGACAATTCTCTTGCTGAAGGTAGAAGTACGAGATCAAGCGGAGAGAATTCTCATTCTGAGGGAAGAGATACAATGTCAAGCGGAGATGCTTCACACTCTGAGGGCAGAAGCACAATGGCGAGTGGTGATGCTTCCCACACAGAAGGAAGAAATACCACAGCTAGTGGAGATTCTTCTCATTCGGAAGGAAACGACACCGTAGCACAAGGTGATAATGCCCATGCGGAAGGAGAAGGTACGCAAGCGATTGGAACAGCTTCCCATGCGGAGGGAGCAAGCTCAAAAGCGAAGGGGATTCAATCCCATGCCGAAGGAGATTGTACAACGGCATCTGGAAGCTACTCACACTCACAGGGAACTAAAACGAAGGCAGAAGGGGAAGCTTCCCACTCGGAAGGACGAAATACTACATCCAGTGGAGATTATGCGCATGCTCAAAACAGAGATACCGTAGCGCAAGGGGATAATTCTACCGCGGAGGGATTAGGTTCTCTTGCCAGAGGGTTAAACAGTCATGCAGAAGGATATATTACACAGGCTGATGGAGAAAATGCGCATTCAGAGGGTAGAAACTCAAAAGCAACTGGAGACAATACTCATGCTGAAGGTAGAGATACCGTAGCCCAAGGAGATAATTCTCATGCTGAAGGAGAGGGAACGTCAGCAACAGGTATCGGTGCTCATGCAGAAGGAACAGATACAGTTGCTTCTGGTGAACAATCTCACGCAGAAGGACTACGTACAATGGCTCTTGGTGACTTTTCTCATGCAGAAGGACAGGGATCGATATCCGAAGGAGTAGCTTCCCATGCGGAAGGAAGTCTTGCTATAGCCCCCGGAAATTTTGCACATGCGGAAGGATTTGTTACTTTAGCGACCGGAGAAAATTCCCATGCCGAAGGTAATGGTGCAAGAGCCCAAGGAATATCGTCCCATGCCGAAGGAGAGGGATCGATAGCCGAAGGAGAAGCTTCCCATGCGGAAGGGTTTATTACTGAAGCCAATGGAGATAATTCCCATGCTGAAGGAGAAGGAACGACAGCGGAAAGAGAAGCTTCCCATGCGGAAGGAAGCAATACAAGAGCAGGGGGCTTTGCTTCTCATGCGGAAGGGTTGGAAACAATAGCTAGTGGAGAAGCTTCCCATAGTGAAGGAATATGCACAAGAGCTACAGACGCATCCTCTCATGCGGAAGGGGAGGATTCTTTAGCCGCTGGTCCGAGTTCTCACGCCGAAGGAGAACTTACAACTTCTTTAGGAGTGGCATCCCATGCCGAAGGAAGACTTAGCTTTTCGTTTTCTGATTTTTCCCATGCGGAAGGAAATAATACAGAAGCATCGGGAGAAGCTTCTCATGCAGAAGGAAATAATACAGAAGCATCGGGAGAAAATTCACACTCTGAGGGAAGAGGAGCAGAAGCATCGGGGGATTTCTCTCATGCTGAAGGATTTTTCACAGAATCAATTGAAAGATCCTCTCATGCTGAAGGAGAACAAACAACATCCGGTGGAATAGCGTCCCATGCAGAAGGAAATCGTACGACAGCCCTAGGATCCGCCTCTCATGCTGAAGGATTCCTTACTGAAGCCAACGGAGAAAATTCTCATGCAGAAGGAGATGGAACGACATCTGAAGGAGATGCATCTCATGCCGAAGGATTAGACACTGAAGCGATTGGTGAAGCTTCCCATGCAGAAGGGTGTAATACGGTAGCCTTAGAAGATTGTTCTCACGCTGAAGGAAGCAATACAAGAG
This sequence comes from Chengkuizengella sp. SCS-71B, assembly GCF_040100845.1. NCBI lineage: Bacteria > Bacillati > Bacillota > Bacilli > Caryophanales > Paenibacillaceae > Chengkuizengella > Chengkuizengella sp. SCS-71B. The sequence continues at coordinate 1,009,436 of NZ_JAZHSH010000001.1, forward strand.
CGGAAGGTTTTGCCTCTCATTCGGAGGGTTGTGATACGGTAGCCTTAGAAGATTGTTCTCACGCTGAAGGGGACAATACAAGAGCGGAAGGTTTCGCCTCTCATTCCGAGGGTTGTAATACGATTGCATCAGGTGAATGCTCTCATGCAGAAGGAAACGGTACAGATACAAATAATAGAGTGAATGCACATATTATGGGCCGATCAGGTCAAGCGGTTGAAGATAACTCGTGGCATTTAGTGAATGAAACCTTAATGGCTTTGATTAATGGAAATACGGGAGATGCTTGTTTTGCAGGTAAAATTACTTCTGGTAGAGGATGTGATTTTGCTGAGTTGTTTGAAACGTTGGATGGCAAACCTATCGATGTCGGATACTTTGTCACAACAAAAGGCGATAAAATAAGGAAGGCGACAGATCAAGATAACTATATCTTAGGTGTAACAAGTGCTGTCCCTGGATTCTTAGCAGGTAGTTCCGGTTATGAATGGAATAAGAGATATATGGTGGATGAGTGGGGGCGTGTATTATATGAAGAAGTTACCGTTCCAGAGGAAAAAGATGAGAATGGTAACATTATTTCACATGAGCGAATTGAAAAAAGACAAAAGCTGAATCCAGAATATGATCCTGATAAGCAGTATGTTCCAAGAGCAGAAAGACCAGAGTGGGAGGCTGTTGGATTAACTGGCCAATTATTGGTAAGGGACGATGGGACATGTGAAGTAGATGGATATTGCAAACCTAACGCTGAAGGTATTGCATCAAGAGCAGGTAGAGGTTATAGAGTGTTAAAACGAACAGGTGAAAACCAAATTTTAATTATTGTAAAGTAACATCAAAGGAGAGGTGTATAATGGAAAGCAGAGAAAAATTAAGGGAAGAGTTGTTAGAAAAGGCTAGGGATAAAACCAGTGATCATAAAACAAGGGAAGATAGAAGAGAATGGTTAAGAAAAGAGTTATCAGAAGCCATGGCCAGGGAAAAAGACAGAAAGAATGAAATCCTTGAAGAATTAAAAAGTTCTATGGATAAATATGAAGAAAGAATGAAAGATTCAAAAGTGAGTAAAGAACGTATAGAAAAGAGACGTAAGCGAATAGATGAGCTCATTCAAAGGGTTGAAGAGCGAAGTGAACAATCATTAAAAAGATTACAAGATAGGATTTAGAAGTAGTCTAGTTTGAAAGATTAAACGGTTAACAGAAAGGGCGTAGAAATACGTTCTTTTTTTATTGGATTAACAATGCTTATTTATTTCAAATATCCGTATTCACACAATCATAAGGAGATTAAATAGCGTAATATATACTGTAAATACTGTTGCTTTGAGACTTTGGGATGCAGCAAACACCCATTAAATTATCTCTGACCAAGGAGCTATTGCTGCATTTGATGGTAAAATATCTGCTCCCGGAATTTTGATGAGTCCGGAATCTTTTGAAGTGACCTATGAGCTTCTACGAAATGGGAATGTTATTGCTACGATCATTTCCCTATAGTAGATAATATTCCAAGCGCTGGAGTCAATAAGTATGAACTTAGAATTACAAGGGTTTTTGCAACAATTGTTATCTTTGTTGGCTCTAGAAGCTTAAAAGCCACAGTATTTGAATGCTAGATACAACCAGCCGAATGTTGGAGCAAGTCCAGAATCCACGACAACAAATAATGTTGTCAATGATTATTGAGTAGAACCTATACATTTGAAATGGTATTATAGCACATTTTCAAACAATCAAGTCACTTGTCTATACCAAATGAATTGTATGAACATAGAATATATTGGTTACCTACTATTATGTGCTCATTAGAATCTCTCTACGGAAAACCTCACTATTCAATGTAGTGAGGTTTTACTAAGTTTCATTCAAAATATTAAAAATGTGCGCTTGTATCAGAATACCAGTCCAAACAAAATATTTTTCTGAACATAGAATATATTATTCCAAGTGTAAAGGAGGGGATTTTCATGGGTTACTACGGTGGTTATGGTTGCCACGGTGGCGGCGGTTCTGGAGCAGTAATTGTTTTAGTTCTATTTATACTCTTAGTTATTATTTTAGCAGCTGCCATCTTTGTTTAAATAAATAAACAATTTCAACAAAAATTGAAACATAATATCTATAAGATTAGCTCATATATATATATCTACGAAACCTCACTATTTATATTGTGGGGTTTTAATCTATGAAAAATATGTACTTGCCCTAGGACACCCATCCAATCAAGTAGAATTTCCTAACATAGTATATAGTACATCATATATAGAAAGGAGGGATTAACATGAGCGGACACGGTGGTTCTGGAGCTGCTATAGTTCTAGTCCTTTTTATTCTTTTAGTTATCATTTTAGTTGCTGCAAGTGGAGGTTCGAGATATGGTTCATGTTGTGGAGATTCGAGAAGTGGTTTAGGTGCAGCATATCTTGATGAAAGGTTTCCATTCCCTGTTCTGTAAAAAGTATAGATAAAGTTATTCGGTGATAACCCTGCCAATTCAGAGCAGGGTTCTTTAATGTCAATATTTTTTAACTCAGGGACCCTTTGCCGTCCTTTTTGTATGGTTACTTATCTACGTGACGAAGAACAACCGAGAAAATAGACTCTATAATACTCTAGATGAATTAATAGATTAAAACCCCACTACATAAATAGTGAGGTTTACATCATATTGATTTTTGAAATTGTTCTAGTGTTATTTATACTCTTAATCCATCATATGCCTTTATTAGTGTTTTGATTGGGCGCTTGTTTTGGAAATATTAAATTGTATTCTTGTCAGGGGTAAAGATTATACTACAGAAATAAGGAAAACCTCACTGTTAGTTCTTTTTGGTAGATTCAAATGAAGAACCTTTTGTGCGAATGTTAAGGGGTATTCGTCCAAGCAAAGGTATCAGGTGATGCATACAATATAATTGAAGGATAAATATAAGGAGTTGTTTAAATGAATCATTTAAAAAAATCAAAAAAATCAAAAAAATCAAAGATTATCAAGACCTCTTGCGCAGTATCTACATTTGATAAATACGACATTATTCACATTTCAGTACTAAACCCAACCAATAAATGTTGTAGAGGTACCGTGAAAGTAATAGATTGGACAGATGCGAATAATGGAGTCGTGGTAAGTGATGAACCCTTCCAACTATCTTGTGCGCGTAAGGATTATAACGTTACGGCTATTGGAGAACACTATGAAGTGATGTATTGCACAAATGATCCCAATTGTTGTGTAAGTTTTTATGCACTTACGTCTGAGGGGCCTAATGAACCTTTCGGAGAGGAAACGTTTGGTTTTACCCCAAATCAATTTGTAAAGATATCGTCACACTGCCTGTGTTAACGTCATAAATAAGAAAGAAGCCATTGAAGGTTCCCACTACAAAAACCCAGTGACTTCTTTCAACAGAGCTTAATCATAATAAAGGAATAGATAAATTAATAAGAAGTCCATCCCCCTCAACCTGACCAAAGGTTCAATGGATGGACCTCAACAAAGTAATTCGCCATGTATAATTATAACTAATTTATATTAAATTTACAATTATATGTTAATAAGTTATAATAGATATGAACAACTACATTTCCATGACTTTTTAAGTTGAAAACCACCTCGAAGGGTGGTTTTTCAATTTTCTAACGAGTCTTTATCGTAATACTAGTAATACTCTCATTGTTCGTTTTTGTAATTATTAACAAATAACTATTTTCCTCTTTCGATATAAAATATGTTTTACCAAAATTAACAGCAGTCATTGTCCAACCATCTTTTAACAATTGTCTGATATAGGTATTATTAATAATCTCATGATCTTTTTTAATTTCAAAGCTCACATGTGTTGATGTTGATTCAACCTCATCTACATTCTTTGGTATTGGAAAATTATTAAATACATTTATATGTGTAAATTCAACATATGACTCACTTTTACTATTATTTTGGCACCCAACCACAGACAATAAAAACAATATACTAATGAAAATTTTTAAATTTTTCATTTATTTAATATACCTTAAAAACAATCAAATTTGAAATGGAAGGGAGTATCGGTTATCCTAAATGTAACTAAAGAGAGGTTACAACCTTCAATTTATTTGTTGGTTGTGACCTCTAGTATATTTGTTATGGCAATTATTTGGAAGCACCTTTTCGACTCCTAAGAACTAGAGATTACATGTTATTATTCAAACCTAGCTGTAAAGTGGTGTGATCCTCCAATTAAATAAAATGTTTCATCAATTTCTGCTAAACCAAATTTTTTCATAGAGATAGGCATATTATATTCTGAATTCATACTGACTAATTTATATTCTTCTGCGGTGGCAATGTCGCCCTCATCGTTTACACCACCAAACGAATATAATTTATTATCTAATGATATAGCGCTATGATGATACTTAGGTATAAAATTGGGGTTGAAAATTTGCCATGTATCTGTCTGTGGATTGTATTCATTATAAATATAATTAAATGAGTTAGTAAACGGTACGCCTCCAATGATATAAATTTTCCCGTTCATTTCAACTGCTTGAAGGTGCTTTTTACCTGCAGGCATGTTGGCTTTTGTAGTCCATGTATCCGTCTTTGGATCATATTCTTCAACTATGCATGAAGGATCTCCATTTGTTCCTCCAATTACATAAATTTTTTCATTCACAACTGCAATTCCAAACCCACTTCTAGCCGTTGGCATGTTCGTTTTAGAACTCCAAGTATTGTTCCTAGGGTCATATTCTTCAACTGTATTTAAAAATAAATTGCCTTTTTTACCTCCGATAGCATAAATTTTTCCGTCGACTGCTGCTACACCAAGATCGCTTCTAGCTGTAGGCATACTTGCTTTGGATACCCAAGTATTGGTTTCAGGATGATACATTTCATGTGCATTAAGGTCTTCCTTATTGTGGTATCCACCCACTGCATAGATTTTTCCCTCCAATGCGGTAACACCTAATTGATTTCTTTCTGTAGGCATCGGTGTCTTAGATATCCAAGTAAACGAAGGAATACCTACAGCATCAAAGGCTGCTGTCACAGTAGACACTTCTTCACTATTCTCACCATATAAATCCCTTGCTGATTGAATCACTGAGGTTCGTAAATGTTGGAACGTAGATCCCATACTTAAATATTGAGTTAACGTTCTGTAGAAAATATCACCTAATTTTTCTTTCCCAATGCCGTCAATATTAATGTCAGAATAATAACCGCCTTCACTAATCAAATAAGCTGCCTTATTACTAATCCCAGCATTGTAATGTACTCCTGTATCTTCATTATATTTGGAATAATGATCTATAATTGGATCTCTCATATTTCGTATACCATAAGGGGGAAAAACGTCTTCACCGATAAACCAATCTGGATTTTGGTTTTCATGAAACTCAATTAATGTTGCAAATATGTCTGATATAGACTCATTGATAGCACCTGAGTGATTAGTAGGAAATAAACCAGCTGTCATTCCTATTACGCCATGAGTATATTCATGAGCAACGATATCTAATCCAGAAGACAAGGGTGTACCATTTTCGCTATAATCACCAAAGAAAACTGCATTCCCTCCAGTTGACCGAGCCCCATTATATCCATCATGAACAATGACCCTCATGATAGCACCTTTGTTATCTACACTGTCACGAGCGAAAACTTGTTTATAGTAGTCGTATACTATTCCTGTAAAAAAATGCGCATCCACTGCTGCAGCATCATATTTAGAATCATATATATTATCATGATCTTGCCATAGAACAAAGAATGGATCTCTAGTCGTTAATCCATCGTAAGTGATAATCCCATTTCCTCTTGAGTTATCTTGTAAATAGTATTTGGAGTCTGAGGATAGCACCGTATTTAATGTTCTTGTATGTCCAAGTCCTCCTATACCTATCCCTACGGTGTTTTCCCCTTTAACGGAATGGATTTGATTAAATTGCGAAAGAATATCCCCAGTGAGAGTGTCAACAAAATAAATCCAATTACCTAGCTCAGGATAATAAAAGTTGAAATGAACCATATATACATAATTAGATTTATTTTCCTTAGAATAAATGACCAATTCTGCTTTAGGTTCTTTTTCATATATGGGTTTATTATTTAAACTATCCCACAAATGATTCTCTGCAATGATCTTAGCTTCTTGCTGCTTTTTTATATTTTCTTGTTTTAATTTTAATTTTTTTTCTAAATCTGGGATTATTGTTCCTGAAATATTATTTAATACTCCGTTTTTATCGACATGTGCAGTAATTTTTGCACCATAAACAGGGATATTGTTATACACTTGCTGTAAACGGAAGAATGAATAACCTAATGAATCTACGAATTGTTCAACTATGATAAATGATTCTTTGGATGAATCTTTAAATTTGAGTAGGTCTTTTTTTGAATCTAAATATTGGAATAGAACGTCTTCATGATTTTTTGATGATGGGAGTGTTAATTGACCAGAAATAAATAAAGGCTCTTCTGCTTTCTCACTTATGAAAATCGTTTCTGAAACAGTAGGTTCTAAATTTGGAAGTTGAAATGGTTGATGAATGACGAACAATAGAAAAAAACATAAAAAAAACAGCGATAATCCTTTCATAGATGATTTCTCCTCTCAATTTTGTTGTCCGATGATTATTCGCTTTTCTTCTTCGAAAGTATTGGTGCTTTTCCACTTCATTTTGGATGATAAGTAAGATGGATTGACCCTCTACTCATATGGATGGTTCCATTTAATACAGTAGAATCAAATTGGATGATATTTATAGGAATACTCGTTTTCAATAACCACGTGTTGGTAATTGGATCATATTCTTCTATGATTTTTGAGATGTTGCCCTTATTGTCGAATCCTCCAATGGCAAGTATTTTTCCATTTAATGATTCAGCCCTAAGATGATGTCTCTCTGTAGACATATTGGCTTTCATAATCCAAGAATTAGTGAGTGGATCGTATTCCTCAACTGTATTCAAAACATTCCCATTATATCCACCCATTGCAACTATTTTTCCATCTACTACAGCGGACCCCAAAAGAGTTCTTTCCGTATGCATATTAGCCTTTATAGTCCAAATATTTGTGAGCGGATCATATTCTTCAACCTGATTTGAATAGCCTTCTTTGATAGTTCCTCCGATTGCATAAATTTTTCCATTTACAACAGATATACTTAACCCATTTCTAGCCGTAGGCATATTGGCTTTTGCAGTCCAAGTATCGGTAATTGGATCATATTCTTCAACCGTATTTAAGAAGCTTTCATTATATCCCCCAATCACATAAATTTTTTTATCCACTACAGCAACTCCATGGCCTCTTCTAGCGGTAGGCATACTTGCTTTTGTAGTCCATGAATTGGTGAGAGGGTCATATGCTTCCACTGAATTTAAAGAGCTTCCGTTATATCCCCCGATCGCATAGATTTTCTCACTCACTGCAATAACAGCTGGATAGATCCTTTTTGTAGGCATGGGTTTTTTTGCCTCCCAGGTAAATTGAGTTTTAGAATTTGGATGATAAGCAAGGTGGGTTGAACCTTTAATCATATAAATGATATTATTTAATTCAACAGTATTGAATTCTGATACATTTATAGGAGATTCACTGGATATGCTCCAAGAATCAGTGAGAGGGTTATATCTTTCTTGAGTATTTTCTAATCCACATTTATTACCAATGACATAGATATTTCCATCTAAGGTTGAAGCACTTAGAGAATGCTTTGCATTATACATACTGGCTTTAGTATTCCATTTATTGGTAATAGGATCATATACTTCTACTATTTTTGATGAAGGTGAAGTGTTTGTAGCTCCTCCAAAAGTATAAATTTTTCCCTCAAATGCAGCAATTCCAAGGGTTCTTTTGGCTATAGGCATATAGCTTTTTATCTCCCAAGAATCAGTAATAGGGTCATATTCTTCAACATGATTTAAAGTGGATCCATTATATCCTCCAATGGCATATATCTTTCCATTTACTGCAACCACTCCTAGACTATCCCTAGATGTTGGCATACTGGTTTTAGTACTCCAAGAATCAGTAACTGGGTCATATACTTCAACTGTATTTAAGAATGTTCCATTCTTTCCTCCAATGGCATAAATTTTCCCATCGATTACAGCAACTCCAAAATTCCCTCTAGCGGTAGGCATACTAGCTTTTTTACTCCATGTATTCGTTTCTGGATTATATTCTTCTACTTCGGATGTGCTTTGATATCTATCACTTGTAAATCCTCCTATTACATAAGTTTTTCCATTTACTGAGGCAAATCCAACTTGATCCCTTGGCGTTAACATAGGTGTTTTTAATTCCCAATGATCTTTATGGTTCATTTCTTCTTTCATACCTGCGGATTTAATTGACGAATCACTGTTACATGGTGGTGTGATTAATTTTTCTGGAATTGATAGAGGGTTGTTATCAATTGTTGAATTACTCAATAACAATAAAAATGAACAAAACAAAATTGAGACTCCCCGGATATATCGTGCCACGAATCATCTTCCTCTCATTAATTTGATGATTAGATCATTCAAACCATAAATACTGGATTGTTATTTTCAAGTTATAAAATAACATAAATTATTAAATTTGGTTTTGTTTTACATTATGGTAATGGGACTAGAAAAGTCCGCCCACTTTTACATTTGAGAGAAAATTAGTTCAAATTACGGGGGAAGAATATCATGCTATTTATTTAAATCTGTAATATTAAATTCATTAAGAAAAAGGATATTCAGAGTAGAATATCCTTTTTCCGTAATTCTATATGTCATATGTCAAATTAACTATCTTGTCTCAATCGTAACATCTAAATATGCACCGCCGTTACTTGTTTTAACATTTTTTAATTCAACGGTTTCACCTGGTTGTGGCGAGATTTGAATTTCACCTAGGCTATCATCTGTACTGGTTCCGTCCGAGTCAGCAACCTTTATTCTGATAACTGAACCAGGCTCTCTAGCGATATATATTGTATTGGATTCACTGCTAAAATCAATGGAACTTATCGAATTATCATCAGTACCCCAAACAGGATAATATTTTGTTCCGTTAGACTTGGCATTGTTTTTCTTCCATACTCTTTCGCCGATATATTTTTTGCCATCTACCCACATATCAATGTATAAATCATTTTCATTGTTATAATCTTCTGCTTTGATTGGTTGAACCCAATTAATGGTGATTTTATGTGTCCAATATGAATTGTTAATATACTCGTGTGAGAAATTCCCTAATTGATTAAAATGAGCATCAAACAAGTAGGCAGGATCACTTACAAAAACACCTAAACCAACTGAACCATTATCTTTATGATCTGTGTCAGCCCAGTTCCAAGGAGCATTTGCGCCTCCATCTCCTACACTAGAGCCAAAACTACCGAAAGATCGAAATGGAGTATTATTATAACTTGTTTTTAGCTCCCATATTTCGTCAAGAGATAACATATCATATCCATATACATGTTCGTATTTAGGGGCAACTAAGGATGGTATTTCCGCTTGTCCAGTATATTCATAAATGATAGCATCATTACCTACTCCTACTTCACCTGTATAAGCTTGAATATCATGGCCATGAGGAGTTGTATTTAAAACATATTGACCATTTGAAGAGATGAAAATTTCTGGATGGCTACCGTTATATAGAGAGACTGGACCATCTATCGTTTCATAACCTTCACTTAACGAGCCATTAGCATATTGATAAAAATCACTATGTCTGACTGTGTTCATAGCTACAAATTCACCAGTTCCACCGTTCTTCTTAATACCTAACATGATTCCTTCTAAATCATTTTCGTGGGCTTCATCTCCAAAAACACCCCAATCTGGACCATCATCTCGTGGATGATAAAAATAATACCCTAGAAAATAATGTGTTTGTGTTTCAGAAACAGAGGTATATACGTAAGCTTCAAGTGCTTCATTATCTACCGTTTCCCATTGATTGGTGGAAATCCAATCTCCGTCTAAGTCAAATCTAGTAATAAAATCTGCCCTTACATCATAATCGGGATTAACATCATGATATACTCTTGGTGACCAATGTTCTAATAGCTGTTGATATGATATTCCTTCTGCACTGATAGTATCATCGGGGAAAGCGCTTACTTTTTGAGGGATAAAAAGTAAACAAACAAGCATTAAACATAAAACCATTTTCTTATTCAATTGTCATCTCACCTTTCTGATTAAGTTTTATCACATTCACAGTATATCATTATTTTGAAACTAAATGGTACTCTTTATTTATTATTAAATAAATTAATAAACAAAATAGACGTGATTTTTAAAATAAAACACGTCTTGAATCATCACTTTGGGTAATTGATAATATTTAGGATTCTAGCGGTTTTGTAGGGTTCCAAGGACCTAATTGATGCCCTTTCCACTCTGAACCATCCTCCCAAATTTCTTTTTTCCAGATTGGAACAATTTGCTTTAACCGTTCTATGGCGTAACGACTTGCTTCATAGCAGTCATCTCTATGGGGAGAGGATACAGCAATCACTACACTAATTTCACCTACTTCTACTTGGCCTAAGCGATGGGTAATGGCAATTAGAACACCATTCCATTTTTCATTAATTTCTTTGCCTATTTGTTCAAGCGTTTTAAGTGCCATCGGTATATATGCCTCATACTCCAAAAGTACTGTTTTTTGCCCATGTGTGAATTCTCTTGTCGTTCCAATAAATGAAATGGAAGCTCCATGGTTTGGGTGAATGACTTTATTTGTAACCTCTTCTACACTAATTTTATCGTATGTAATATGATAATGATTCATGAAAAATCTCCTTTATGATAGACCTAATAATATACAGCTTTCTATTTTATATTGAATTGGGATATCAACTTTTTATATATAGTTTAATACTATTTACAATATTATCATTTTATTTTAAATGTAAAGAAAAATCCATTCACATTTTAAAAATCACATTTTAAGTAATTTTTAAAAGAAATTTACAGTTTGAATATGGAAATATCCATTAGATGGCAGTAAGACTGTGGTATAATAATTCAATAAAGTATGATTTTATTTTGATAGGAGTTTTAATAAATGAACATACATATTTATGAAGATAAAACAGAAGTGCTTACCCTATCTGTTGAACAAATGAAAAAAATGGCATCAAAACATTTTCCAATAAATGAAAGAGTACCAGGCATAGATGGAAAAGCATTTGAATTAGTAAGTTGGTATGAATCATGGACGAAAGAAGCGACAAAACCAACTCATTTAAAAGTTGAAGCTGCAGATGAATTTCAAGCCATTATTCCATGGATTGAACTCGATTCAGCAGCTATATTATATGAGCAAAATGAACAACCGTTAAAAAAAGGAAAACCTATACGATTATATGTGCCTAACGGTACTAGTGATTGCCTTAATGTGAAAAGTATAGTGAACATGTTTTTTATAAGAAACAAACAGTTAGGGGATGAATCATCATTTGGTTTTAAAAATAAACTAGATGTAAATGATCTGAAAAATCAATATATGAAAAACAAATCCTAATTATGATTGTGGTATAGCATTAATATATGTTGATGAACAAGAAATTATTGGTTTAAGGGGGATCATATGGATACTCAGAAATTAACTATTTTACACACCAATGATATTCATAGTTTTTTTGAAAACATGCCCAAAATTGCAACAGTGTTTCGTGAATTTGAAAATAAACTCCCTAAAGAACAATTATTAAAGATAGACTGTGGAGATCACATGGATCGTATGCGCATCGAAACAGAAGGAAGTTATGGTTTAGCCAATATAGAAGTTTTAAATCATACAGGGTATGAAATTGTCACATTAGGTAATAATGAGGGTTTAACATTTGAACCAAATCTTTTGTCTGAGTTGTATGAAAGACATGCAGATTTTCAAGTGTTAGGCAGTAACATTTACGATATAAAGTCTGGAAAAATTCCAACCTGGTTAAAACCATATTCAATACTAACTAAAGGGAAATTAAAAGTGGGGCTTATTGGTGTTACGATTGATTTCTCTCTTTTTTATGAGTTGTTAGGATTAGATGTAAGAGAGCCTCTAACAGTGATTCAAACTTTAGTAGAAAAACTTCGATCGCAAGTAGATATTATCGTTGTCGTATCACATCTAGGTTTGCCCACAGACGAAAAAATGGCACATGAGATTCAAGGAATTGATTGTGTGCTTGGAGCACATACACATCACTTGCTTAAAGAACCAATTTATATAGGTAATACTATGATTTGTGCCGCTGGTAAATTAGGTCAATATGTTGGAATGATAGAGATAGAGTATGATTTTGGACTTGGTCATATAAAGAAAAGAACTGCAAGAGTAATTAGTGTTTCTAATTATTTAAATGATAAAAAAATTCAAGAAATGATTGAAAAATATAAAAAGATCGGAATAAAAAAATTAAGTGAACCAATCTCTGAAATTGAAAGAGAGTTAGAGATTAAGTGGGATAGAGAATCCTCGTTAGGAAACTTATTAGCTCAAGGTCTAAGATCATGGACAGATGCTCAAATTGGGATTGTAAATTCCGGTCAAATATTGAAGGGTTTAACAAATGGAAAAATTACCCGGGAAATATTACTCGAAATTTGTCCATCTCCAATTAACCCTTGTCGAATGTGGTTAAAAGGGAAGCAAATTAGAGAAGCGTGTGAACAAGCTCTTTTACTTGAGTTTCAACAAAAACCGATTCGTGGTTTTGGTTTTAGAGGAGAAGTGTTAGGTATCTTAAGCTTTGATGGGCTGAAGGTAAAATATGTTGATCAAAGAGTGGTCAATATATGGGTAGGAGAAAACAGATTAGAAGATGAAGAAGAATATTTAGTAGGAACGATAGATATGTTTACATTCGGTATCGGATATCATTCTTTAAAAAGCGGAAAGGACATAGAGTTTTATTTACCGGAATTTTTAAGAGATATCTTGTTGCAACAAATTCAAAATCCCGAAGAGATTACAAGAAGTAGAGATCTGAGATGGATTGAGGATTAAACAAGGAAATAATATAAATTAACTTCACTGAATGATAAAAACCACTTTTTGATCAATATTTTATTTCAAAAAGTGGTTTTTTGTGCAACAAATGCAACACACTATACTCCCAAAAAAAAGTGAATGACGAGCTCAGGAGTTAATCGCATAACGCTGCTTTTTTTAGAATACATTAGTGGTACAAGGATTCACAAAATTTTGCTTGATATTTACCGCATTAAATGGAGGAGTATAATATGACAGATATTTGGATTGCAGTTATACAAGGAATCGTAGAGGGTTTAACAGAGTTTTTACCGGTTTCATCTACAGGGCATCTTATTTTATCAGGTCATTTACTTGGATTTGTAGGGGATAAAGCAGAAACATTTGAAATTGTAATTCAATTAGGAGCTATATTAGCAGTAGCACTTCTTTATTGGAGACGTTTACTTCGTTTAGTTGGATGGGAAGACCCAAATCATCAAAAACAATCGCAGAAAACTTTAACATTGGTTCATATTTTTTTAGCAATTATACCTGCTATGTTATTAGGTTTTTTATTACATGGATTTATTAAAGATTATCTTTTTACACCTAGAACGGTATTGGTAGGATTAGTTGTCGGTGGTTTGTTCATGATATTTTCAGAACGAAAATATACTATGGTGAAAGCAAGAACGATGGATGATTTAACCTATCGGCAAGCTTTTCAAATTGGAATAGCACAATGTTTAGCATTATGGCCTGGGTTTTCTAGATCAGGTGCAACAATAGCAGGCGGTTTATTATCAGGAGCTAATCTAAGAACATCCGCTGATTTCTCTTTTTTAATTGCCGTGCCTATGATGGTTGCCGCTAGTACATATGATTTAATTAAAAATTTTGATCAGTTCAGTTCAGAGGATGTTACATTTTTTGTAGTTGGATTTTTTGTCTCTTTTATTGTTGCGTTGTTAGCCGTTGTTTCTTTTTTGAAATTGTTAGAGAAAGTAAAACTATCTTCCTTTGCCTATTATAGATTTATTTTAGCAGGTGTTTTCTGGTTATATATGGTGGGAGTAGGATTAGATTGATATGTGGTATATCACAGTTATGTGATATAATGAGATTTAGTTTCATATTAAACAGTATGAATAAATTTTTTGTAAATTAGGTGCTCATACAATGATAATTACATCAAAAATAGACCAAAATGAAAATAGATTGAACATAAAGGAAGATCCTTGGGATCCAATTCATTCATTAAAAAAACATGGGAAACATGTTCTTACGAGTATAGAATTAACCATCTCCAACCTATGTAATATGCGTTGTGAGCATTGTGCAGTAGGAAATTCACTAGCATTTACGGAAGAGAAGAAAATACCATTAAGTTTGATTTTGGAAAAATTAGATGAAGTAGAACATCTAAAGACAATTAGTATTACGGGGGGAGAGCCCTTTTATCAGTTTCAAACTGTAAAAGAATATATTTTACCTATACTAAAATATGCAAGAGAAAGAGGGGTTAAAACTCAAATTAATTCTAACCTCACACTAGATTTTGCACGATATGAGTTGATCGCTCCTTACTTAGATGTAATGCACATTTCCTTTAACTATGAAAACGTAGAAGATTTTTATCAAATTGGATTTGCTCGAGCTAATCGTCCCACTAGCATATTTGCAGCCGAAAAGTTGTATAAGCAAATGATCTATAACTCAATCGAGTTAAGTAAAGGTGGGTTATTTATCTCAGCAGAATCGATGCTTAATGCTCGAACACATGAAAAAATAGTGACTATACATAAGCTTATAGATGAAATGGGTTGTGAGCGTCATGAGGTTCATCCAATGTATCCAAGTTCTTTTGCACAAAATTTACCTTTGTTATCCGTAAGTCAAATCAGAGAGGTGATACAAAGGTTACTTGAAGGCAGAAATAAAAATATCTGGATGTTGTTTGGAACTTTACCTTTTTATTTTTGCAGTGATGATATCCATGATCATAAACTTTTAACAAGGTTACAAAATGAACAAAATGTTACTGTACGCAATGATCCTGATGGACGCAACCGTTTAAACATAGACTTATTTAATGGTAATATACACGTTACAGATTTTTCTGATTTATCAGCAGTTGGAAATATAAAGGATCAAAAACTAGAGGAAGTATTTGAAAAATGGATGGAGCATCCCATCAATCAAACTGTAAATTGTTTTTGCTCAGAAGTGAACTGTTGTGGTCCAAATTTATTAATTAAAGATGCTTATTACAAAAATATTGATTTCAAAAATAGAAAAGCAATTTTAAACGTATAAAAAGAAGGTGCAGTTATGTCATTAAGAACAATACTAGTCATACTAATAGGTCTTGCATTTTTATATGCACTTTTTACAGTTGGCTTCCCGTTTTTATTAGCATTCTTGATTGCGATTTTCCTTGAACCATTGAATCAACTGCTAATGAAATATGCTCGATTTAATCGTTTAACATCGGCGATTACTACATCCACCTTATTTACATTATCATTATTAGGTGGAACCTATTTACTTGGGCAGAAAGTATATATCGAATTTATGCATTTTATCAATAAAGTTTCTAATTTTATTACAGATGAAAAGTTTTATGATAATCTCAGAAATTATTTTGAAATGGAGATTATAACATTAATCCCTCCGGGTTTTGAAGATCAATATACAACATGGATTAATAAAAGCATTGATGTTTTGACGACCACATTACCAAAACTCATTACACAAATATCAACTATCGCTAGTAAATTTCCAAATTTATTTTTTGACTTATTTATCGATTACATCGTGTTTTCAGTAGCAGTATATTTATTTAGTTTTAGTTTACCTATGATGAAAACTTCTTTTTTATCCATTTTTGATGAAAAGTGGAGAGGAAATGTAGATAATGTATTAATGAATTTACGAAGCTCGATCTTTGGGTTTATTCGAGCACAGGTTATTTTAAGTAGTTTAACTTACATCGTTGCTCTAACTGGTTTATTAATTTTAGGTGTGGACTATGCATTAGTGATTGCGTTATTAATTATTATTGTTGATCTATTACCGATCTTAGGTACAGGCTCATTTATTATGCCATGGGCAATTTATAATTTTATCATTGGCAATATTTTTGTTGGGGTAGGATTAGTTGTTTTATTCCTAGCAATAACAGTATTCAGACGTATTGTAGAGCCTAAAATTTTAGGTAAGTCTATCGGTATAGGTGCTTTATCTGCTTTAATCAGTTTATATATTGGTTTTCAATTGATGGGGCTTGTAGGTTTGTTCCTCGGTCCATTGGTTGTCATTTTATATCAAGCGATGCGTGATGAGGGATTAATAAAAATTAATATTAAGTTTGATTAAAAATAATAAATCCATAATTACAAAAATAGTTAAAGTTCAATTCAAACGTCTCTGATGAAAATCAGGGGCGTTTTTTCCTATCTGCGAGTTTTCTTATTTTTTGTATATTTTCTGGGGGAATGCCCATACCTTTTATAGGCGAATATCATATGATGTATGGTAAATAAATGTGAAGGAGGAGTAAAGTTGTATACACAAACAAAAAGGTATTACCCATATATTAGTCCATTTGATCCATGTCCACCTATCAGAGTAAAAACTTATTCAACCCCCCCTGAATTATATGTAGGATTCCAGGGGATGAATCTGCCACAATACAATCCTTCTGAGGCTTTAAACCGTGGTACTTTGTGGCCTGTTTTTTATAGTCCATATCCAGATATAATAAGTGGTAATATAAATAAGTTTGGAGAGAATCAGAAGATAAATAATCAATCTGTTGAATGAAAGGAGAGAGAGTAGTTGAAAGAAAATGAAAATTTAAAAATGGATGATCAATATTATAAATGCTTGAGGCGTTTACAAGAGATTGATTTTGTACTATTGGATCTCTCAATTTATTTAGATACACATCCATTTGATCAACAGGCTGTTGCACAGCTAAATCAATATTCTCAAGAAAGACAAATACTTTATAAAGAATACGAAAAATGCTATGGTCCACTATATGAATTTGGACGTAGTTTTTCAAAATATCCTTGGGAATGGCCAAAAACTCCTTGGCCTTGGCAAGTTTAGAGAAATGTTTATTTTAGTTTTGAATTATAGGTAGATTTAGGAGGATATATTATGTGGGTTTATGAAAAAAAATTGCAGTATCCTGTACGTGTAAGTAAGTGTGATCCAAGAATGGCAAAATACTTATACGAGGCTTATGGCGGTGCTGATGGGGAATTGGCAGCAGCTTTACGTTATTTGAACCAGAGATACTCCATTCCTGATAAAGTGATTGGTTTATTAACAGATATTGGAACTGAAGAGTTTGCACACCTAGAGATGATTGCAACCATGATTTATAAGTTGACAAAAGATTGCACGCCACAGCAGTTAGAGGCTGCGGGATTAGGTTCTCATTATGTAGCACATGATAATGCACTATTTTATAAAGATGCTTCAGGTAATTCTTTTACAGCATCATACATTCAAGCGAAAGGAGATCCCATTGCAGATTTATATGAAGATATAGCTGCTGAAGAAAAAGCAAGAGCGACTTATCAATGGTTAATAGATTTAACAGATGATGTAGATTTACAAGACAGTTTAAAATTTTTAAGAGAAAGAGAAGTTATTCATTCCCAGCGTTTTCGTGAAGCTGTAGATATTTTAAAATTTGAAAGTGATAGGAAGCAAATATTTTGAACACGTATAATAATTCCCACTGGCATTAATAAGCTGGCTGGGAGTTTTTTTTATCAATTTTTCACATTTTTTATAGAATAATCGTTATGATATAAGTATAAAAATCATCAAGTTCAATACACAATTTACCGTAGTGTTATATTCTAGCAAGAAAGGGGTAATCAAATTGATAAACAAAGATCAGATCGTAGCAACTTTTTCAATAGTTGGTTTTGATCCAAAAACAAAGGAACTTGGCATTGCTGTTCAATCAAAGTTTCTGGGTGTGGGAGCGGTGGTACCATGGGCTAAAGCAGGTGTGGGGGCAGTAGCAACACAGTCCTTTGCAAATACATCTTATGGACCTAATGGTTTGGAGCTGATGGCTAATGGAAAAAGTGCACAAGAAACGATGGATTTATTAGTAGAAAAGGACGATGAGAAACGTTCTAGACAAGCAGGAATTGTTGATGCAAATGGGAATTCAGCTACTTTTACAGGAAGTGATTGTTATAACTGGGCGGGAGGGATCGCTGGTCCAAATTTTGCAGCACAAGGAAATATCCTTGTTAGTGAAAAAACAGTTGAAATGATGGCGGAAACATTTAACAACAGTGAAGGGGAACTTTCTGTACGACTGTTATCTGCTTTAGATGCAGGACAAAGTGCTGGGGGGGATAGTCGAGGAAAACAGTCGGCTGCATTATTAATTGTGAAGGAACAAGGTGGTTATGGAGGTTTTAATGACAGGTATATTGATTTACGTGTAGATGATCATCCAGAGCCTATAAAAGAATTAATCCGTTTACACAAGTTACAACAACTATATTTCTCAAAAACTAAATCTAATCATATTTTAGGGATAAAAGGAGAGATAAGAGTACAATTAATTTCTATATTATCCCAAATGGGTTATCTATCTACAACAGATGTGAGCGATGAACAGTTAAATCGTGCTTTAAAAACCTTTATACATACTGAAAATTTTGAGGAACGTGACTTAGGTGTTGGAAGAATAGATAAGGAAGTTTTGGAGTTTATGAAAGGAATAGTAAAGAATAGACATTAAATTTGTTAATATAACAATATTTGATGAAAATAGTAGAAACATATGTTTAACCACTTGAATATCTAAAAAACTAAAATGTTACTAAACCTATGATCGCACGTATTCAAACCTTCTCTACCAATTAAATAAGCCAGTAGATCTTCTCGAGGATCTATTGGCTTGTTCAGTATAAAAAATGAACATTTAAATTTAGTATTATTTAGAGTTCTTCTCAGGCTTCAATATACAACATAATTCTTCTGACAAAATGTGATTTACTTCTTTCATGTTGATGTTATAGTAACTCCATGTACCCTTTGTTTCTTTTATAATAATATCAGCATCTAAAAGAATCTTTAAATGATATGATAATTTTGATTGAGGCATCCCAATAATTGGAATCAGATCGCATACACACGTTGAACCTTGTTTCGTAAGAATATTCATGATTTGTAGTCTTTTTTTGTCTGCTAATGCTTTAAATTTTTTCTCATATTTTTCAAAAGACTTATCTAGTTCATTTTCTATTACAGGAATTTCTTTTAACATGTTGATTCACCTCTTAAATCAATTATACTTGATGAATTGGAAAATAGAAAGGGAACATAGTTATGGCTATAAATATTTAAAAAATCATTTTCGTTTTCGAATTGCTCCAATAGGTGAATTTCCATTTTTGTATAACCAAAGAGCGTATTCCAGTGGTCTAACAACAGCTTTAATGTAAGTTTCCTCCTCATCTATTTTTAAAAAAACCTTTCTTGCAGGTTTGGGGTTTACTTCCAAAAGCCATATTTTACCTGAACGATCAACAGCAATATCTAAAGCAAGTTCACATAGTTCATAGTTTTGGGATTCTAACTCTGTTACAACTGCATAACTCAATTGTTCCATATTTTGTTTGATGGATTTGATTTGATGTTCTTTAAACCAAGATTTTAATAAACGGTCAGCAGGAACAGCATAGCCTCCACCATGAAGATTTGAAGTGACACTTCCTTTAGCTCCTATTCTTCCAGCACAACCAGTAACAACCCATTCACCTATGTTGTTTTTTTGAATTAATAACCGATAATCATGTACACTACCACTATCTAATTTGATATCAATACCTTGTTGTGCCATGTATTGTTTTTTTGCATTTAAGTTTTTACATAATCCAAGAAGTTGAGATTTATTTACAAGTTGTTTAGGAATGATTTTACGATTATGTTTTCTTCCTTGAATTAAATATTTTTGGTCTTTTGTTTTTTGTATTTTGAGAATTCCCGCTCCTCCTGTACCATTGATCGGTTTAAAAAAAGTTTCTTTTGAACGATTTGTAAATTGCAATAAATCGTCGAGTTTCGTTATTAATTTACTGTTAGGTAAAAATTCCTTTACGGAATTATTTTCAGATAATTTCTCGTGCACAATCCATTTGTTGGATAATGGGCGATTTAAATATATAATGCGGGGATTTTTTTCTCTAAATCTTTTAAGTTGTTTAAAACGGGATGTGGCTTGATATCTGCATCTATCAAAAATAATATTGGGGAAATCAGTCCACTTTCTAATCCATTTTGATTTTGTTTTATTATAAAAGTAGGCATAAATCCTTTTGTTTTTCTCATCTACATTTTCAGGTGAAAAGAGAAATATTTTCATTCCCATTTTTTCACCTTGTATCATGAGATTTTTTAAATAACTTCTTTCATCAAATTGTTTTTTAGAATTTATATATAAAGCCATAACACCTAGGGCGGGTTTTGTTGTCAATTTTTCTCCCTCCTCTTTAGAATATGTGTTCTTTTTTGAGTGTTCATTAAAAACTGACTGTATTTTATTATATTCGTAAGAGATTGGTTTCGAATATGGGGTTCATCAAACTTCATCGGTCTTGAATTCGCCTCAAAAAACCATATCTTTCCTTTTTCATCTATACCTAAATCCATCGACATCTCACCTAATGGATAAGTGGATTCACGTTCAATTTGATTACAAATTTTAATAGTCACTTTTCTCACATTTTCCAATAATTGATCTGCTTTTTCCTTTCCAAAGTATGAAGTTAACAGTATACTTGGCTCATCAATTTTCCCGCCTCTTGGCACATGTGTTGTGATGCTCTTCGCACCTGCAACTCTGGCGCCAATACCAGTTATATTCCATAATCCACTCCCATCTTTTTGAATAAGTACACGTAAATCAAAAGGGTTATCATAATTTTTTACTAGTTGAATACCTTGCTGAATAATATATTTTCCAGGTCCTGTATTTTTTTTGATCGTTTTATGCAAAGCTTGGATTGTTTTAAATTGATAGGTACCGATTGATTTCTTTCTTTGAATTTTCAATTCATACGGTAGTTCTCCTTCATCTTTCATAGCTCTTACCCTCATAATACCGCTTCCAGCCTTGCCTTTTATAGGTTTAACATATAACGTGTCAAATTGTTTTAACAAAGTATTCGTTTCTTTCCACCCCTTTAGTCTTTGTGTAATAGGAACATAGATTTTTGTTTTATTAGATTTTTTTAACCACTGAAATAAACTCCATTTGTTAAAAAAAAACGGATTAAATAAATGAATATTTTGATTTTTCAAACACTTGAGAATTAAACGTTTTGTTGATGGAAGAGCCTCATACTTGCGATAAGAAATTCGATTATATAAAACTTTAGGTAAAGGGATTTTTATTCTTCTCCATTGGTTATAGGTAGGATCAAAATGATAACCAAATATTTGCTGTTGATTTAACCTTAAATCTTCTGTAGTAACGACATATACATTTTGATTGTTTTGCTGGCCTTTGGTTATGATATCAATAAAATTTTCTTTATTTCCGAGGAAATCATTTTTTTTATTAGCTAAAGTTAAAATACCAATGATAGGTGCTGCTTCTACTACTTTGCTTTTCACTTTTTTGGTTGTTTTTCTTTTTGCTTCTTTCATCTTTATAAATTCCTTCCTGTAGTTCGCTGTTTGCTTAAATAAACACAGTAATCAAAAATATATTTAAGTTGATTTGAACTACGTGCTTTTAATGAAGGGTGTTTAAAAATAGAACGACCAGGGATAGAATTGGCTTCAAACATCCAAACTCTACCATCTTTATCAATTCCAATATCAAATCCAAGCTCACCAACTAAATGTGGATGTTTACGTTCAATCGTGTTTGCTAAACGAGTGGTTACACGTTTTGCCTCTTCGTAAATTTCACTGCTGCGAGAGCCTTTAAATACTTGTTTAAGTGTATCTAATGTTTCCATGACTTGCCCACCTGATTTAACATGAGTCGTCACACTTCCCCGCCCTGCTTTTTTTGCAGCAATTCCAGCAACAGCCCAATCATTATTTCCATCTTTGTTAAGATGAAATCGAAAATCTATGGGGCGATTATCAATTTCAATTAATCGAATCCCTTGTTGCAATATATAATCTTTAAAGCTTTTTCTTTTAAAAAATTTCATTAGACTTGAAAAACTTGAAAATCGTAACAATTGATTTTTTTTGTTTTTTCTAAACCTTACAAAATATCCATTGTTAGGATGGTAAGTGATTCTGAATATACCAATACCCAAACTTCCTTTTGTTGGTTTTAAGTATATAAATCGATGTCTATCCAGCATGTCTTTAATATCTTGAGAAGAAGGGTTGATCGTTGTTTCTGGAACATGCTGCTGACCCTCAACCGTATCTTGTAATAAGTGATATATATCCCATTTATCAAAGAAATCATAGTTGAATATAGGGATATTATGCTGTTTGAAACGATCTCTCAAAGTTTGCATAGATTGTGATTTCTGCACCACTCGACTAGTTAATCGATTATAAACTACATCAGGTAGAGGAACAGTTTTCTTTTTCCATCGATTATTGGAGTCGATAAAAAACGCTGTGACTGTTTCATCCCTCCAATTGACGTCTGCAAGTGTAAATGCAAAATAAAATGCTTGTTTAGACCCTATTTTTAAGTATTTTTTTGCAGCATAGGATCTATCACCAAATGGCATTTGCATTGTGCGGTTAGGAGCATGACATAAAATTCCGATTAATGGTCCAAGTTTAATTTCATCTTGTTTATTTTGGATAATGTAGCTCTGTCCTTTTCTCGGTAATTGAATTGCATTTCGAACGGAGTTAGGAATATATAAATGCTTTCCTCTTCTTTTTATTCTTTTAATATGAATGTTTACTTTTTTTTCACCTAATCTTAATTTTATGGGCCGGTTTCTGTCTAACCTTAAACTATGCATCAAAGCATTAGACACATAAATGGTATTATCTTTTTTATCTGTAAAATGAATCATACTTGTTGTCACACTCATTAAGTTACCCTCCTATATGTCGTTGAAGCAAATAATTAGCATAATATATTGGAAGCTGTATCGATGTATTTTTTAAGTTTTCGTCTTTTAAATGATTAAATATGGATCTGCCAGGTTTTGAATTGGCTTCAAGCAACCAGACTTTTCCTAATGAATCAACACCTAAATCAATCCCAAGTTCACTTAGACGTCCAAAGTGAGTTTCCAGTACGGTTGGCAGTTGTTCTACGATTTCACGGATACTGTTCATGATTTCCAGCGTTTTTGCTTCTCCGTATTCATTGATAAGAAAGGGGCGAACTTCCTTAACCAACCCTCCACCGTGTAGATTGGATGTTAGGCTACCTGGTTGACCACATCTAACTGCCATTCCAGTAAACTGCCAATAACCACTTCCGTTTTTCTGTACTAATGCTCTAATATCAAATGAAGTATTTGATTTCGTTTTTAATTGTAAATATTGTTGAATAACATATTTTCGATTTTGAATAAATTGTTGAATGTTATTTACCAGAGAAGAATATTGTTCGTAAGTAACATCAATTGGAATATTTTTCTTATCACGACCTTGAATGATGTAATGATTATGATCATTTTTTTTAATATGAAGAATTCCTTTTCCATGACTTCCACTGATGGGTTTTAAAATGAGTTCATTTTGATGATTCAACCATAGATTTAGAGTCCCGATGTTATATAATTCTGTTTTTGGTAAAACATTTTTTATAAAGGGATCTAATTTCAGTAGATGATATACACTCCATTTATCCTTTAATCGATTTCCTAATAATTGGACCTCTGTGATATTTTTAAGCATCGATAATTGTTTACGATATAGTAAATATTGCTCTCGACTTTTTATGAAACAGCGGTCATAAATTAGGGCAGGTATTGGGAAAGTTTCTGTTATCCACGTTTTGTTTTTATATATAACTCCTGTCAGTTGATTTTTCTCCCATTGAATTTGATTAAGTGCAAAAATAAAAACTGTCATTTTAAGTTTTAAACCAAATACACATAATCGTTTAAAGAAATTTTGACCATCGATGGAAAGAGCTGTGTTCAAATCACTGACCATGATTCCCAAATTGTTGAACTTCATTTTCTCACCTCATTCAAAAGTTAAATAACGTGCATATTGAATGATTTTTTTTACAGAAGGTCGGATCTTATTTTCATTCAGTGATGTATGATTACTTTTTGAGGGTTTTGAATTAACTTCAATCATCCATACCTTCCCATTTACATCAATGGATAAATCAACACCCAGTTCAGCAAAATGATTTGGAATCTTTTCTTCTAGTCCTTCAACAATTTTTAAAGCAGATTGGTTGAGTCTATGGATCGTGTTTCTCACTTCTTGTTTTGGCAAGTTTGACTTCATTAAAGCTTCTCTAACAGTGCTTAACGTTCCACCTCGTGCTAAGTTAGAGACAAAATGGTTATTGCTGGCGATACGCCCTACGATCGAAGTGATCTCCCATTCACCATATAAATTTTTTTGTACTAATGCACGAAAATCAATGGGGCGATGGTTCACTTTTATTAAAGAAATTCCTTGTTGAATTTGGTATTTCTTTGACTTTAATTTTCCAGAAATTTTTGAATATACTTTTCTCAGACTACTAAACTTCTCAGAATGCGATCCATTAACATTTGCAAAATGGCACAGATAAGCACCATTGGACTGCCTAGTGATTCGTATGATCCCTCTTCCTAAACTACCTTGTGAAGGTTTCAAAAATACTGTACTATACTTGCTGCACATCATTTTCAACATAGTATAGTTTTTTAACAAATAAGACTCTGGTAAATATTTTTGCAGGTTTTTGCTTTTAGATAAAGCGTCATAAACTTCTGTTTTATCTAAAAATTTTTCATTAAATATTTGAGTATGATATTTGGATTTTACTTCTTTCATAAAATGTTGTACGCTTGATTTGTTCTCTTGTCTACGTGTGCTTAAGCGATTATAAATGGTATTTGGAATAGGCAAACTTCTCTTTTTCCAGCCACCGTAATAAGTCCAACCATCAATTTTGTTAGAATCAATGTTAATATCTTTGGGGGTAAAAAAACAAACAAATGCTCCTTGAAGTTTACTAGCATCAGAAAGTTCCTGACAAAAAATTGTATTAGATCCAAAAGGTTTTGAATGCATCTGTTTTGTGCGATGGCTAAGTAAAACACCAATAAAAGGACCTATGGTAAGTGTCGAAGAACTGTACTGGATTCTTAATTTAGATTTATGATATATCCCTAGCTGTTTAGCTAAGTGTTCATTGATAATTAACGCATTGGTTCGTTTTGACGGTAGAACTTTTACATATATATTTTTTGAGCCAAATTTAAGATTAATTGGATGGTTTGTTGGTATCTTTCCTTTTTCCATCAAAGATTCACTAAGCAAAATTAAATATTGGTCATGAAACAATGAAGTTTTGTTTTGTATATAAATTGTGATAATTTTATCAATCATGATCAATCCCCTTCTAAACACTGATGATTCGTTACAGGAATATAAGTTATCATATGAGGACATAAAACCCTTGGTGATTGAATGTAGTTAGGTTTATGCTGAAATGTAGAAAATTGGGGGGAATAACTATGAATACACTAGTGTTGTTATTTGCAAGTATTATTATAGGAGCTTGTATCGGTGGATTAACAAATTACTTAGCGATAAAGATGTTGTTTTATCCACGAAAAGCCATTTATTTGTTTAAGAAAAAGGTTCCCTTCACTCCGGGATTGATCCCTAAACGAAAAGATGAAATAGCCGAATCACTTGGTAGAGTGGTTGGTGATTATCTTGTGACCTCAGAAAGTTTAAGTGATTTGCTAACGAGTCCAGAATTTAAAAGAAAAATAGAAACAAAGTGTAATATATGGTTCCATGATCTGTTGGAACAAGAGGTTGATTTAGAGGATTTAGCAATGCGTTTCTGGACCAAAGAGCAAATTGAAGAATGGAGGGGCAAAAGTACAGAATGGGTAAATTCTATAACGAATAAAGGAATTGAATGGTTATGGGTTGAGAAAAATTTGTCTTCAAAGACATTCGTAGATTTAATTCCAACTTGGAATGACCAGAAAAGGGAGAAATGGGCACAAATTGCTGCAGATTACATTTTGTTGGAAATTGGAAGAGAACTTCAGACAGAGCGTGGAGAAAGGATACTGCAAAATCTAACAGGTCAGTTTATGGAACAAGCAGGTGGACTAATGGGAACTTTGGCGGGTCTGTTTATGGATGGGCAAAAAATAACATCAAAGATAAAAACAGTTGTATTGGAGCAGCTTGATTCACCAACAGTAAACCATACATTATATCAGTTTCTAAATCATAAGATTAGTGACTGGGAGAAAAAAGATTTATCAGAGTGGATGGATCAAATATCAGATCAAGAAGATCATTTAAATTGGTTAAGAGAAAAATCCAGTGAGGTTCTAAAGTGGGAAGAATGGTTGAATACGTTGATGGAAAAACCATTACAACCCATATTACAAAGTAATAAACAATGGATCTTAGATCAAATTCCTGTTGTGTTAACCTTTTTATTGGGTCAGCTTAGTAAGAACGTAGAACAAATTGTTTCAGCAATTGAACTGCCTCAATTAGTGCAGTCAGAGGTTAATAATTTCCCTATAGAACGAGTAGAAGAAATTGTTTTAAGTGTTTCTGGAAAAGAGTTTCGAGCAATTACTTGGTTAGGGGCGTTCTTAGGCGGAATGATTGGATTAGTACAATATGTATTGATCATATCTTATACTTAGAAGAATATTAAAATACAATTAGAGGAGAGATGAATGAAGATGAATATTTATGATAAAGCTCATGAATTAGCAAAAGTGTTAAAAGAAAGTGATGAGGTAAAACAATTAAATGAAGTAAGAGTAGAAATTGAAAAGAACGAGGAAGCAAGTAAAATGCTGCAAGATTTTACAACCGTTCAGAACGAATTACAGCAAAAAATGATGAGTGGTGAACAGCCATCTGAGGAAGAGATGGGAAAAATTCAAAAATTATATGAAGTCTTGCAGCTAAATCCACTTTTGTCTCAATTGTTTCAATCAGAACAGCGTGTAGGTGTGATTCTTCAGGATGTCCATAAGATTATTAATGAACCGCTACAAGGATCAAGTTCATAATTTAGCTATCTCTCGTTTTTACAGAATAATTTAAATTAATATCGGGTCTAATTATCCATTTCCTTCATAAAATTTTATTATAGGGTTGTACGAATTTTAAGGAGCTGGTTGGATTGAAAGGAATCAAACCGATATTTAGTTTGAGTTTAGCGGTAGGATTGTTAATTTTTGCGATTCCTAGGCTAGAGGTAGGTCAAGGTTGGACTTTACCAACGATTTTTGCAGTAGTTTGGATTGGAATGGTATTGCTAATTATAGCTGCACATTTGCATGAAGTATTAGGGGTAGACGAGGAAACAAAAAAAGAGATGAGAAAAGTAAAACAATATCAACGGTGGAAAAGAGAACAGTTAGTTTACGGGAATAAACGAAAAATGATGAGATGACATATAAACAAGTTTTTCTTGAAGCTTGGATGTAAAGCAAATGTGAAGGAAATCTCTTATTCTGTGGTGGAATGAGAGATTTTTATATATACTGTATGTATAGCTTTTTTTTAGTTAAATATATCCTAAAAATGAATTGATTTTGAGGTGTGGCGATTATTGAAAAATGTAGAGAATACAAGTAAAACTAAACATGAACAAATTTTAGAACATATAGAGAGTCTTGATATTGGAGCAAAAATTTCCGTTAGACAAATCGCAAAAAGTCTAGAAGTCAGTGAAGGAACAGCATACCGAGCCATAAAAGATGCTGAAATTCAGGGCTTAGTAAGTACAAAAGAACGAATAGGTACCATAAGAATAGAAAAGAAGAATCGCATGAACATCGATCAGCTTACCTTTGCTGATGTTGTAAGTATTGTTGATGGAAGTGTACTGGGGGGCGCCCAAGGATTAGACAAACCATTGAATAAATTTGTGATTGGTGCCATGAAATTGGAAGCCATGATGAGATATGTTGATCCTGATAGTTTATTAATTGTGGGTAATCGAGATCAAGTACATAAGATTGCATTGGAACACGGTGCTGGAGTGTTAATTACTGGTGGATTTGATGCCAAAAGTGATGTGAAAAAGTTAGCAGATCAAATGGAGCTGCCTTTAATTTCATCTAGTTACGATTCTTTTACAGTAGCTTCAATGATTAATCGGGCTATTTACGATCGATTAATTAAAAAGAAAATCATGTTAGTTGAAGATATGATTTATGTAAAAAAATCGGATGTATTTGTTTTGAAAAGCAATCATACGGTGAAGGATATGCAAGAACTTGCTGAAAAATCTGGACATAGCAGATTCCCAATTGTAGATGAGTGGAATCGCGTAACAGGCATGATTACTTCTAAAGATATGATTGGTGCTCAAAAAAATCAAACCTTAGACAAATATATGACTAGGAATCCAATTACCGTAAATCTTCAAACCTCTATCACTTCTGCTGCTCATATGATGGTTTGGGAAGGAATAGAACTACTACCAGTTGTAGATCACCATCGAAAATTACTTGGAGTCATTAGCAGGAAAGATGTTTTACATGCATTACAACATCTTCAAAAACAACCTCAAATGGGGGAAACGTTTGAAAATCTCATTTGGTCAGGTTTTGAACAGGAACGTAACAACGATGGGGAATTACAATTTCATGGTGAAATCACCCCTCAGATGACAAGTCAACTAGGTACCGTTTCTGAAGGTGTGCTTACCACTTTAATGACAAAATCAGCTTATCAGGCCATAAGTGATGTTAAAAAAGGAGATTATGTATTAGATAATATCTCCACTTATTTTGTAAGACCTTTGCAGATTGATAGTCATATAAAAATATGCCCTGGAATTATAGAAGTTAGTAGAAAGTTTGCAAAAGTAGAAGTTCAGATTTTTCATGAATTTGATTTAATCTGCAAAGCGATGTTAACTGCTCAAATTATTGATTCATAAACTTCATAATTTGTACATGATTGCGGATGCCGCCGTATATATTAGCTATACCTAACAACAAGAATATAATACCTACAATGAAACGAGTCCAAGTGAACTCAAATAAAAATAACTGTATACAAGCAATGGTTATTAATCCTACTCCTATACTCATGTTCATGCGTGATCTCATCAGCCCTTGTTGTTTGGCATCCTTTGTACGCCTTGCCTTCATACTGAAATAAAAGGAAAGCCACGCAGCTACTAATACAATAATTAAAGGTATTAAATTGAGAAAATCCATTTGTTCATCTCCATATTCTGTTACTATCTATACTATATGACAACTATTGTATCAAAAAAAGCAGGCATAACTCAATCCGATATTATTCTTGGCTTAGTTTATGATTCTGGATTAAACTCTTCAACTGAAATCCAGAAGGTAACCTCGCCGTAAACAATGTACATATACTGTATCTCAACAACATAATCCTTTTCATGAACATTAATGTATGTTTTTCTACCATACAATTGTTTAACGTAATCAGGGTCTTTATAAATGATCGAAACTTGTTTCCCTTTTAAGACTTTTAGATCCTCACTTACTTCATTTTTTATATCATTTTTTATAAGGTCATCTAGTGGTTTTTCATCTTTATCCTCATGAATTTTAATAATAATAGAATGAATAACTGTATTTGAATCTTTATATTTTTCTAAACCTTCAATTTTTGACAGTAAATCTTTATTTTCTTGTCGGATCGTCTCGTTTATTTTAAACATCTCTTGCATATTGTGTTGATATATAATCATATGAGCAGCAGCCCCAATAATCATACCAGATACGATAAGAGCAATGGCTTGCATATATTTTAAAAATCTTGCGATCGATGGAACTCTCAAGAGGAATCTCCTCCATTACTTAACCATAACATGAGAGTTGTACCTGATTGAGCCCCTATAAAGGCGCTGATAATTTGTAATATTTGTTTGATTGCAGGTGAAAGATGACCGTCCACGACGTTACTTTCTATTAGACGCAGTGGATCAATTGTTCCTCCTATAGCTACAACTACTGCCCATATTTTCACGTTTTTTGCTACTTCTTGCATCGTAAAAGAAGGCGGCTGCAACGTCAGTGTAGCAGCTATTCCTGCCAATAAACTAGCACCAAGTACAACCCCAAATGCAATCATATAATCAGTAATCATTTTAGTTAATAAATTACCCATTGTGAATACGTCCTTTCTATTAAACAGGAAATCACAACTTCCCATTTAATTTAAGTTGATGTAATACAAGCCCTCTATATTAATGTATGGGGTGAGTTTAATAAATTATGCTAAAATAGAGTAAAGAGATTTGCGAAATGTTAGACATTTTTTTATTAAAAGTCGCATACCGATCTTTTTTCGAACATATGTTTTATTTGAGGGGCTTTTTTATGGTAATATGAAGTTAAACAACTAGCTTTGAGATGAATTTAAGGAGCGGTAGAGAAATGGAAAGCTTTACTCATCTTCACGTACATAGTGAATATAGTTTATTGGACGGAGCAGCTCGTATTGATGAATTAACGAAAAGAGCTTCTGAATTATCCATGAGTGCACTTGCATTAACTGATCATGGCGTGATGTATGGAGCGCTTCCTTTTTATAAATCATGCTTAAAAAATAATATAAAACCGATCATTGGTTGTGAGGTGTATTTCACTGCCGAATCTCTGCATGAAAAAAAATCTAGAAAAGAGAGTCCGATATACCATCTGATTCTGCTATGTAAAAATGAAAAAGGTTATCAAAATCTAATGAAAATTTGTTCTATTGCACATCTCAAAGGGCATCATTATAAACCAAGAATCGATGAGCAATATTTAAAACAACATGCAGAAGGGTTAATTTGTTTAAGCGCTTGTTTAGGAGGAGAAGTTTCACAACATTTACTTCATGAAGAGTGGGATAAAGCCCAAAAAGCAGCCAAACGTTATCATAGTATTTTTGGAGAAGATTTTTACTTAGAGCTTCAGGACCATGGGGTTTTTGAACAGAAAAAAGTGTTGAATAACATGATCAAACTAAGTCGTGAAATGGGTATACAATTAGTAGCTACAAATGATGTTCACTATATTAAACAAGAGGACTATTCTGTACAGGATGTTCTAATTTGTATTGGCACTGGTAAAACTTTAGAGGACTCACACAGAATGAAGTTTCAAACAGATCAGCTTTATTTAAAAAGTCAGTCTGAGATGAATGATTTATTTTCATTCGTACCTGAAGCGATCCATAATACAAAAGTCATAGAAAACAAGTGCAATCTACAATTAGAATTAGGAGCGTCTATTTTACCCCAATATGCACCAATACCAGAGGGGTTTAACTCATATACTTATTTAAACATGCTTTGTGAAGAAGGTTTACTAAGAAGGTATAAAGGGCTGCAAGCGTGGGAGAATCAATCCTTTCAGGCAAAAGTTAAAGAAAGACTAGATTATGAACTTCGTGTCATTCAAAAGATGGGATATTCCGATTATTTTTTAATCGTTTGGGACTTTATTCGTTTTGCACATGAAAAAAACATTATGACTGGTCCTGGAAGAGGTTCTTCTGCTGGCAGTTTAGTCGCCTATGTATTAAATATTACGAATGTCGATCCAATTCGTTACCAGTTATTATTTGAAAGGTTTTTAAATCCAGAAAGAATTTCCATGCCAGATATTGATATTGATTTTAGTGATGAACGCCGTGAAGAAGTCATTGAATATGTCGTACAAAAATATGGTTCAGAACATGTTGCCCAAATTATCACTTTCGGTACAATGGCCGCTAAAGCAGCTGTAAGGGATGTCGGTAGAGTACTAAACTTTCCTTATCAAGAAGTAGATAAAACAGCCAAAATGATTCCAAATCAGCTTGGAATCACTATTGATAAAGCAATCTCTTATAATCCTGATTTAAAGAGTGTCTATGAAAGAAACGAGAAAATTACCGAACTTTTAAATATGGCCTCTAAAGTAGAAGGATTTCCTAGACATGTTTCTACTCATGCAGCAGGAGTTGTCATATCTAAAGAACCATTAACAAACTACGTTCCTCTACAAGAAGGAACGGATTTAATTCCTCTAACTCAATATCCTATGGAACAGTTAGAATCCATTGGTTTATTAAAGATGGATTTTTTAGGACTACGAACGTTATCTATTATAGAAAGAACACTTGATTGGATAAAACAACAGTTTGATGTAGATATAGATTTAGAAAAATTAAATGTAAATGATGCAACAACATATGAGATGTTAAGCAAAGGAGAAACAACAGGTATTTTTCAACTAGAATCATCAGGCGTACGTCGTGTTCTAAAAGAATTAAAACCATCAGAATTTGAGGATATTATTTCTGTACTAGCCCTATATCGTCCTGGACCAATGGAGTTTATCCCTAAATATATTCAAGGTAAACATAAGCAAATTAAAGTAGAATACCCACACTCCTCTCTTAAAACCATACTATCAGACACATATGGTATTATCGTGTATCAAGAACAGATTATGCAAATTGCATCAAAGATGGCAGGATTTAGTCTGGGTGAAGCGGATCTTCTTAGACGAGCCGTATCTAAAAAGAAAAGGGAAGAGTTAATTAAACAACGTGAGGTTTTTGTAACAGGAAGCATAAATGAAGGATATGCAGAAACAGAAGCTAATAAAGTTTATGATATGATTGTTCGATTTGCGGATTATGGATTTCCAAGAGCACATGCAACTGCTTACGGTGTATTAGCATTTCAAACGGCTTTTTTAAAGGCACATTATCCTGTACAGTTTATGTCTGCCATGTTAACTTCTGTAATTGGAAATCAGGGGAAACTAGCTGAGTATATAGATGAATGCAGAAGAATGAACATCAAAGTATTGCCACCAGATGTAAATGAAAGTGATATTTTGTTTACACCTGTTACTAAGAAAAACTCAAATGATCAATGGAAGGGTAAGATTCGATTCGGATTGGCTGCAATTAAAAATGTAGGAACAACGGCAATGAAATCCATTATTAATGAAAGACAAATTTCGCCGTTTGAAGATTTGTTGGATTTTTGTAAAAAAGTGGACTTAAAAGCATGCAATACACGGGTTATAGAATCACTTGTATTAAGTGGAGCTTTTGATTTTCTTCCAGGTCATCGTGCTCAGTTACTTGCCATGTTGGATGAAACAGTGGATGCTGCAATGAAATGGAAAAAAGAAAGAGAGGATTTACAAATTCATCTATTCGGATTAACTGAGGAAATGAACTGGACAATAGAATATCCAGATGTTCTAGCTTTTACAGAAACACAAAGGTTAGAGCAAGAAAGAGAAATGTTAGGTTTTTTCGTTTCTGGACATCCACTTGACGCATTTCAAGAGAAGATCGCCAAATTAAATACGGATGAGATACATCTACTAGGTGAGATAAAGGAAAATACCAATGCTAAAGTAGTAGGTATGATTACATCTTTTAGAATGATTTTAACAAAGAAAGGTCAACAGATGGCTTTTATGGAATTAGAGGATCGTATCGCTAAAATAGAAGCAGTTATTTTCCCTGAAACGTGGAAAAAATATGGGAAAAACATTGAAAAAGGGAATATTGTGTATCTAGAAGGAAAAATACAACATCAAGATGAAGGTGTAAAAATCTTAGCACAGTGTGTTTTTTCAATAAATGACATTAATCAACAAATTGTTATCAAAGAAAGTCCAAAACAGGAGTACTCTGAGAAAAAGAAAAAAAATAAACTGAATAATAAGCAACAAGTATACATTAAGATTATGGAAATGAATCAAAGTGTTGAAAAATTAGTGAAGCTAAAAAAAATGTTGAAAAATCATTCAGGCCCTCTAGAGGTCATATTATTTTATGAACAAACCCATAAGGTTGTAGCATTAAATGAATCATTTAATATAAAACCTTCACAAGAGCTTTTTACAGCTATCGAAGCATTCTTAGGAAAGGGAACAGTAAAAGTGAGATAATTGGGTATCATAAAACAAATCACATATTGATCAACTTTCATTACTTTACAATTCGTAAAATCTAGGATAAGCTTTGTTATGGGGAAGGATAAGGATTATCGAGATACTTTAATCTATAAAATTACAAAACAAATTCAGGAGGTTCTTCATTCATGTGGACAGTAATTTATATTGCACCTACTGAAAAAATGGCAGAGCGATTAAAGGATAACCTGACAACCGAAGGTTTTTTTGTGAAAATTAAATCAAGCGGACTATCCAAAAATCAATTTGAAATATTGGTCCCTGAGGGAGAAGTAGAAGAAGTACAGGAGGTATTAGGCACCCTGCTTCACAAATAACCAGCCCAAAATACATACATGTTTTAATCTTATAAAAAATGAGTGTAAAAAAAATAAAACGCCTTGTGAGGTGTAATAGTGTTTAAAGATCTATTTAATAAAAAAAGAAAATATGCAATCATTCCTTCTGAAAACTCCAAACGAGACAATATTCCAGAGGGATTAATGAACAAATGTCCAGAATGTGGGACGATTCAATTTAATAAAGAGTTAGAAAAAAATTTAAAAGTTTGCTCAGGTTGTGGTTATCATTTTAGATTAAATGCCAAAGAAAGATTTCAAATCACATTGGATGATGGAAGATTATTTGAATATGACAGTGATATGATTTCTGAAGATCCATTAGATTTTCCAGGTTATAAAGAGAAAATAGCTAAACATCAAGAAAAAACAGGTTCAAAGGATGCAGTCATTACAGGAGAAGGAACGATAGGAGGATTTCCTGTCGTAGTGGCAGGGATGAGCTTTGAGTTTTTTGGCGGTAGCATGGGATCTGTTGTAGGTGAAAAAGTGACTAGAGCCATTGAAACAGCAATGAATAAAAACTATCCATTGCTTATTTTTTCTACATCTGGTGGAGCTAGAATGGAAGAAAGTATCCTAAGTTTAATGCAAATGGCTAAAACAAGCGCAGCAATCCAAAAATTTAGTGATCAAGGTGGATTATATATTTCCATTATTACAGATCCTACTTTTGGGGGCGTTCCTGCCAGTTTTGCAATGTTAGGAGATTATATTATTGCAGAACCAGGTGCTGCTTCTGGATTTACTGGCAGACGAGTGATTGAGCAAACCATTAGACAAAAATTGCCAGAAACATTCCAAACTGCGGAATTTAATTTAAAGCATGGGCAACTGGACAAAGTTGTTTCACGCGATCAAATGAAAAACACGTTAATTAAATTATTGGATTTACATTTAACAAAGGAGGAAACCGAATATGGCGAATGAGCTGCCATTTGAAAAACCTCTTATAGATTTACGTGCAAAAATTAATGAAATACGTAAATTTGGAATTGAGAAAGAGATTGATATATCAGAAGAGATTAATCGCCTTGAACAAAGATATACGGAC
The DNA here is from genome assembly GCF_040100845.1 of Chengkuizengella sp. SCS-71B. Lineage (NCBI taxonomy): Bacteria > Bacillati > Bacillota > Bacilli > Caryophanales > Paenibacillaceae > Chengkuizengella > Chengkuizengella sp. SCS-71B. The sequence continues at coordinate 1,044,929 of NZ_JAZHSH010000001.1, forward strand.
TTGGAGGAAGAGATTTTTTCTAATTTGACAGTCTCACAAAAGATACTAATAGCAAGGCACCCCTTGCGTCCTACCACTTTAGATTATGTTCAACATATATTTGATGATTTTATTGAATTGCATGGAGATCGTTCTTATGGGGATGATTTAGCGATTGTTGGTGGAATAGCCAAGTTGAATGGCCAACCTGTAACGATTGTTGGTCATCAAAAAGGGAAAGACACGAAGGATAATATTGCAAGGAATTTCGGAATGCCTCACCCTGAAGGATTCCGTAAAGGATTGCGATTAATGAATCAAGCAAATAAATTTAAAAGACCTATTATTACCTTTATTGACACCCCAGGTGCATATCCTGGCGGTGCTGCAGAAGAAAGAGGTCAGGCCGAAGCCATTGCAAAGAACTTATTCGATATGGCTGGTTTTGAAGTGCCTATTATTTGTATTGTTATTGGCGAAGGTGGAAGTGGAGGGGCTCTGGCTTTAGGCGTAGGAAATCGAGTTCTTATGTTAGAGAACGCCATTTATTCTGTTAGCAGCCCAGAAGCTGCTGCATCTATTCTTTACAAAGATGCTTCCAAATCTCTTCTTGCCGCAGAATCCATGAGAATAACAGCAAATCATATTCTTAACTTTGGAGTTGCTGATGATATCATTCCGGAACCAAAAGGAGGAGCTCATCAGAACGAAAAAGAGCAAGCTGAGATGATAAAAAAATCCATACTGAAACATCTCGAACAACTTAATGGACTGGATGAATTTGAAATAAAAGAAGATAGATATAATAAATTTAGGAAAATTGGGAGTTTTACTATGCTTGAAAGTGTATATTAGTTTGGACTAGGAGGAGTAGATACATGCGTAAAACAAAAATAGTATGTACTTTAGGACCGGCAAGTGATTCATTGGAAAAAACAAAAGAGCTAATTCAATCAGGGTTGAATGTAGGAAGATTAAATTTTTCACATGGAGATTTTGAAGAGCATGGAAAACGAATCATAAACATAAGAAAAGCTAGTGAGGAATTAGGAAAGACAGTTGCTATTTTATTAGATACTAAAGGGCCTGAAATTAGGACAGGGAAATTAAAGGAAGATAAAGTTCAACTTGTTGCCAATGAATATATTACTTTAACCACAGAAGAAATTCAAGGTGATCAGAATCGTGTTGCAATTACTTATGATAAACTTCCTTCAGAAGTCCATATCGGATCAACGATATTAATCGATGATGGATTAATTGGTTTGGAGGTTGTAGAAGTCCAAGATACTGAAATTAAGTGTCAAATTGTAAACGGCGGTTTGCTTGGTAGTAGAAAGGGTGTAAATGTACCTGGAGTAAAAATTTCTTTGCCTGGTATTACTGAAAAGGATACCAATGATATTATATTTGGAATTGAACAAGGAGTTGACTTTATAGCAGCTTCATTTGTTCGAAAAGCAAGTGATGTATTAGAAATTAGAGATTTATTACAGCGTTATAATGCCCAGCATATACATATTATTTCAAAGATTGAAAACCAAGAAGGTGTAGACAATCTTGATGAAATTTTAGAAGTGTCAGATGGTTTGATGGTGGCACGTGGAGATCTTGGAGTTGAAATCCCAGCTGAAGAAGTACCCTTAGTTCAAAAACGAATGATAGAGAAATGTAACCAAGCAGGTAAACCGGTTATTACAGCTACACAAATGCTTGATTCTATGCAGCGTAATCCTCGCCCAACTAGAGCAGAAGCGAGTGATGTTGCTAACGCGATATTTGATGGAACGGATGCTATCATGTTGTCAGGAGAAACTGCACAGGGAAAATATCCATTTCAGTCAGTACAAACGATGGCTCGAATTGCTGAAAAAGCAGAATCTGCGCTAGAATATAGAGAAATCTTCTTAAAGCAAGCGAGTATTCAGCAAATTACTGTAACAGAATCGATAAGCCAATCCGTTGCGAACTCAGCTTTAGATTTAAATGCAAAAGCTATTTTCACCTCTACACAAAGTGGTTATACAGCACGTATGGTTTCTAAATATCGTCCAAAGTCCCCTATTATTGCAGTGACTCCTGATGAGCAGGTTATGCGTCGTTTATCCTTAGTGTGGGGAGTAAATCCAGTAAAAGGAGAACAGGCAGATTCTACAGATAAAATGTTTGAACTTGCAGTAAACAGTGGTTTAAAAGCTGGATATGTTCAATTTGGAGATTTAGTAGTGATTACAGCTGGAGTACCAATTGGACGTTCTGGAACAACAAATTTAATTAAAATTCATCATATTGGTAAAATGATTGCTAGAGGTCAAGGCATTGGTAGTTATAGTGTAACAGGAAAAGTTGTTGCAGCTCGTACACCAGAAGATGCTAATGAAAAGGTCACAGAAGGATGTATATTAGTAGCCGCTGGAACTGATAAGGAGTATGTCCCAGCCATGCAAAAAGCATCAGCAATTATAACTGAGACAGGTGGACTTACATCACATGCCGCAGTGGTAGGTGTTGAATTAGGCATTCCTGTTATTGTCAATGTAGAAAATGCCCTAAATATATTAAAAGATGGCATGGATGTTTCTGTATATAGTGAACAAGGCTTCATTTATTCTGGAAAATCAGAAACTTTATAATAGTTTAACTTAACGTTCGAGGAGCTTGGTCAGGTCGAATCTGACTGGCTCTTTTTATTATGGTAAAATATATATATTGGACAAAGTAGGAGGGATACTAGTGGAGACAACAGAATGGCAAAAGCATTCGGTAAGGGTCAGATACCAAGAAACAGATCAAATGGGTGTAGTACACCATGGAAATTATTTGAATTGGTTTGAAATAGGAAGGACAGAATATGTAAGAGCAATGGGTTATAGTTATAGAGAGATTGAGAAATTAGGTCTATACCTTCCTGTTGTTGATATACAAATGAGCTTTAGGAAACCAGCTAGATACGATGATATGATTGATATATATACAAAAGTGGATGAATTTACGAACAAAAAAATCATTTTTGAAGTTGAAGTTAGAAAGGGAGAGGATCTTCTAGTTACAGGAAAAACAGTACATGTATGGTTAAATTCACAATGGAGAACGGTTCGTTTGGATGAAGAAGCACCAGAAATATTTGAACACCTGACAAAAGGGGCTGTGGTGACTGACAAAGTAAAATGAGGGAGATGTGATTATGTTTCGTTTACTCGTTGTCATTATGATCGTTGTACCTGCTATTGAAATTTTGGGACTAATAACAGTAGGAGGTTTAATTGGTGGCTTTGAAACTTTTATTTTAATATTACTTACTGGATTTGTAGGTGCTTTTTTAGCAAAAAATGAAGGGTCCAAGGTCATGAATCAAGCTCGATTTGAAATGTCTAATGGTCGGGTTCCAGCAGGTTCTATTTTAGATGGGATATGTATATTTTCTGGCGGACTCCTTTTGCTTACTCCTGGGTTTTTAACAGATACTGTAGGATTTTTGCTTGTATTACCTATGACAAGGGGCTTTTTCAAAGGCTGGATTTTGTATTTTATAAAAAAACTAATGTCCAGAGGAACGATCATCCGTTTTTAGAGTATGTTTTTAAGATGAAAACAAAGTATATATGAGAATTCCGTATGGAATAAAATAATCTTTATAATAATGATAATGAAGTTTTATGTCCAGATGAGTTCACAATTTGTATGAAATCCTTTATCATTAACATGAATGATTATTAATCTATAAGGGTAAATATTTGGATGTTCAAATTCAAGTAAATTAATCTTTAAATAAAGGAGAGTATATAATGACAGCACCTACAAAAGGTCTAGAGGGTATCGTTGCGACTACTTCATCTGTTAGCTCCATTATCGATGGTGTATTAACATATCGTGGCATTAACATTGATGATTTAGCTGAAAAAGGTACTTTTGAAGAAATTGTTTATTTATTGTGGTTTGGCAAATTACCAAATCAGACAGAATTAGAAGAATTCAAGAACCAATTAGTTGAAAATATGGTGATTCCTAATGAAGTTTTAGATCAAATTAAACTTTTCCCTAAAGATGCAAACGCGATGGCCGCACTTCGTACAGCTGTTTCAAGCTTAGCATTATATGATGAAGAAGCAGAGGATATGAGCAAGGAAGCAAATGTAAGAAAAGCAATTCGTCTACAGGCTAAAATTCCGACAATCATTTCTGCTTTTGCAAGAATTAGAGAAGGAAAAGAACCAATTCAACCTAAAAAGGATGTATCTCTTTGTTATAACTTCTTATACACACTTACTGGTGAGGAGCCAGATCCTGTTGCGATAGAAGCTTTAGATAAAGCCTTAATTTTACACGCTGATCATGAATTAAATGCTTCAACTTTTGCTTCTCGTGTAACGGTTGCAACATTATCTGATGTTTATTCAGGTGTTACATCTGCCATTGGTACATTAAAAGGACCTCTTCATGGTGGAGCAAATGAGGCAGTAATGGTGATGTTAGAAGAAATAGAGACCATTGAAAATGCTGAACCATACATTGAAAAGAAATTAGAAAATAAAGAAAAAATCATGGGATTTGGACATCGTGTTTATAAAACAGGTGATCCTAGAGCAAAACATTTACAAAAAATGTCTTATGAATTAGGTAAAATCACTGGCAATATGAAGTGGTATGATATGTCTACTATCATTGACAAAATGATTACTGAGAAAAAAGGATTAAAACCAAACACTGACTTTTATTCAGCTTCTGTGTACACATCCTTACAGATTCCACGTGATTTATTTACACCTATTTTTGCATTTAGTCGTGTATCTGGTTGGACAGCTCACATTCTAGAGCAATTAGACAACAATCGTTTAATTCGTCCTCGTGCAGAATATATTGGACCATCTAGCCAACCATATGTCGATATAGAAAACAGATAAATAAAATTTTTAAGCAGAATGAAGGAGGTACCTATTCAATGGTACAATTCAAAATTTACGATCAACCAACAAACGGAGAAAAAATCACAATCGAAAATGGACAATTACAAGTCCCTAATAAACCAATCATTCCTTTTATTGAAGGAGACGGAACTGGTCCTGATATTTGGGCGGCTTCAAAACGTGTTTTAGACGCTGCTGTAAAAAAAGCTTACAATGGTGAAAAAGAAATTGCTTGGTATGAGGTTTTTGCCGGTCAAAAATCTTTTGATAAATATAATGAATGGTTACCAGAGGATACTTTAACTGCAATTAGAGAATATTTTGTTGCTATTAAAGGCCCTTTAACCACACCAATTGGTGGAGGAATTCGTTCTTTAAACGTTGCTCTTCGTCAAGAATTAGATTTGTACACATGTTTACGCCCAGTTAGATACTTTGATGGTGTTCCTTCACCTGTCAAATTTCCTGAATTGGTTGATATGGCTATTTTCCGTGAGAATACTGAGGATATTTATGCAGGAATCGAATATGAACAAGGTTCAGATGAAGTGAAGAAGGTCATTGATTTCTTGCAAAAAGAAATGGGAGTGAACAAAATTCGTTTCCCTGAAACTTCAGGGATTGGAATTAAACCTGTTTCTTCTGAAGGAACAAAACGCCTTGTGAAGGGTGCAATCGAATATGCAATTAAACATGGACGTAAAAGTGTAACCTTAGTACATAAAGGTAATATTATGAAATTTACTGAAGGTGCATTTAAAAATTGGGGTTATGAAATAGCTGAAGAAGAATTCGGTGATAAAGTATTTACTTGGGGACAATATGATCGAATTCAAGAAGCTGAAGGTAAAGAGGCAGCGGATAAAGCACAAGATGATGCTCTTGCTGCAGGTAAGATTCTTGTGAAGGATGCCATTGCAGATATTGCACTACAACAAGTTCTTACTCGTCCGAAAGATTTTGATGTGATCGCTACATTGAATTTAAATGGAGACTATTTATCTGATGCTTTAGCTGCTCAAGTAGGTGGTATTGGTATTGCTCCTGGAGCGAATATTAACTATGTTACTGGACATGCAATCTTTGAAGCTACTCATGGAACAGCTCCAAAATACGCTGGTTTAGATGTAGTTAATCCTGGTTCTGTCATTTTATCAGGTGTATTAATGCTTGAACATTTAGGTTGGAAAGAAGCTGCTGATTTAATTTACAAGGGTATGGAAACAGCAATTTCTAATAAAACAGTAACGTATGATTTTGAAAGATTAATGGAAAATGCTACAAAAGTGAAATGTTCTGAATTTGCAGATGAAATTATCAAACACATGGCTTAAAATAAAATAGTTTTTATGAATGAATATCCCCTCACTGATTAGTGAGGGGACTTTAAAGAGTAAAAAAATAAAAAAATTACTTAAAAGAGGAGAATCTTAAATGGCAATTCAAAGAAAAAAAATTGCAGTGGTAGGAGCAGGATTTACTGGAGCAACTACTGCACTTATGTTAGCTCAAAAAGAATTGGGTGACGTAGTATTAATTGATATTCCACAATTAGAGAATCCTACAAAGGGTAAAGCGCTTGATATGTTAGAAGCAAGTCCAGTACAAGGTTTTGATAGTAATATCATTGGTACTTCTAGTTATGAGGATGCTAAGGATGCAGATGTAGTCATTATTACAGCAGGTATTGCTCGTAAACCTGGCATGAGTAGAGATGATTTAGTAAATACAAATGCAGGTATCATGAAATCAGTATGTGAGAATGTAAAAAAATATTGTCCAGATTCATATGTAATCATTTTAAGTAATCCAGTGGATGCTATGACTTATGTTGCATTTAACACTCTTGGATTCCCGAAAAATCGTGTCATTGGCCAGTCTGGTGTATTGGATGCAGCTCGTTACTTTACATTTATCTCTCAAGAATTGAATGTTTCTGTTGAGGATGTTCATGGATTTGTATTGGGTGGTCATGGGGATGATATGGTGCCACTAGTACGTTACACGAATGTAGCAGGTATTCCAATTGATAAATTAATTCCGGCTGATCGCATTGAAGCCATTGTTAAACGTACTCGTACAGGTGGAGGAGAAATTGTAGGCTTGCTTGGAAACGGAAGTGCATATTATGCACCAGCAGCTTCTCTAGTTCAAATGACGGAAGCCATTTTAAAAGATAAAAAACGTGTATTACCTTCCATTGCATTTCTTGAAGGTGAATATGGATATGATAACTTATTTATCGGTGTTCCTACGATCCTTGGTGGAGATGGAATTGAAAAGATTATCGAATTAGAATTGACAGAAGAGGAAAAAACAGCTTTAGACAAGTCAGCAGAATCTGTTCGAAAAGTGATAAGTGTTGTAGACAACGGCTAAACATGATAGGATAAAAAGAGTATGGATCATAATCCATACTCTTTTTATGCCAAAATTCACCTATAGGTGCTGTGTTTTCTTCAAATCAAAATCATGGAGGGTTATTAAAATGACTGGTTTTTTACATCTTCATACTACAGTAGGGTTATTGTTAATTGCTTACATATTACTTCCGTTTCTTATTTTAACTTTAAAAAATGGAAATGAAGGGATAGCAAAAGTATCTGTTTTTATTAATCGTATAGGAATGTACATATTAATCATAGCATTTTTGACAGGTGGTTATTTAATAAGTCAATTTGAAGGATATTCTATCGCTTGGATGATTGTTGTAGTGTTATTGCTTCTAGTGATGTTTGCAATGACAGGCATGATGTCAAAACCATTGAAGCGAGCAAGAGATGGAAGTGCGATTGATGCGGATCATAAAAAGGCAAAAATGTTTAGTTTTATTAATGCAATTGCTGTATTAGTCATCCTTGTATTAATGTATAACCCTAGTCTGCTGTAATTTAAAATGTGTACTAGTCTATGGATACTTGTCTATACCAAATGAAAGGTTTGAACATAGTATATTTAAGTAATGAGAAGGTTTAATGATATTTCTACCACCAATACGCTCATTTTACCTCAAGACCTCACTATTGTATAAAGTAGTGAGGTTTTTCTATGTCTGATTAAAAATTATTTCTAATATTTGATCCTAAATGTCGAGGTTCCAATGAAATTGGGTACTTTCATCAATATACTAGTCCATACAAATTGAATTTTCCAACATAAAATATATTATCTCACTGCTATAGTGGTGAGGTTGTTGCGGTTTAAAGTTCTCCTTTTTATAATTGAATAGGATCATGTTACTCGGATAAAACGAATCTCTTTCAATTCATGGATGAAAGGGATTCGTTATTTTAATGTATCAGTCTTTACTAAACTATTTTCTAAGAATTATATTCACTATTTTGTATTCCTTTATTTCTACTGAATAGACTTAATTCATCTAATGTTTTCTCGAAACTTGGAGCAAGTGAGTTTAGAAAGAAATCAACTTCAGGCATATTTGTGCTTTTTAAGCTTAATTCAATATCTTTTTTTGCTGTTGCAAATTCCTTGTTACCAGCAGAGAATTCCGAAATACATTTTAAATAAGCATCTATCTCATCAGCAGCTTTTACATATTTCATTAACTCTTGATCTGATTCGCTGTTTTGTATTAAAGCTTCATACGCTGGTTTTAATACATCTGGAACAGTTTTCATGAGTCGGTCTGATGCTAATTCTTCAATTTCTCTAAAACTATTTAAGATTTGGTCATTATGATGTTTGACGGGTGTTGGTATGTCGCCTGTAAAAACTTCAGTTGCATCATGGAACAAAGCTAAACATACAGCTTTTTCTGTATTTATGTTTTTATCAAATACTTCATTTGCTATAGTGCATAATACATGTGTAATAAGTGAAACATGGTAGGAGTGCTCAGCAACATTTTCATTCACGACATTCCGCATTAAGCTCCACCTTTTAATATATCGTAGCCGGTATAAATAAGCTAAAAAATGGCTGTTTTCCATCATATAAATTACCCAACTTTCTATTCTGATCATATATGATATGAAATCAGAACCATATTTGTTAGCAGTATTATATCACATAAGTAATAAGTTGATAAAACAAATGTTCGTAAAACAGATGTTTAAAATAGTCATTTACATAGGGGGAATAGTCCAATCTAATTACTGTATAAGGCATATACTATAATAGCTAAAGGTTGGGGAGGTGAATGTATATCATGTTTTTCATCATAGGAATTGCTGTTGTAGTACTGGTTTTATTTATACTGTTGGTGATCATTCTAGCCCTCTTAATACCAATAAAGCGATGCTTCCCTCATAAAGTATTTTATTAAATTGAAAAAATAAAATAACCATACAATTTCACCATACAATTTTTTGTATGGTTATTTTTTTGATAACTTAAGAATTTATAAAATTTCAAATTCTAAGTTTCAAGTTTTTGTTCATATAAAAACATTTCATGAACTGGGATACTACTCTTATATGAATGATAAAGAAAAGTTTACTTTTATGATATAATATTGAAAGTGAATTTTTGTGTAAATCCATATACAATCACCTTCTAAGATGGATATGAAGATGAGTATATTCAAATAACACAGCTTAATACGAGGGGGAGTAATTCAGTACCATGAAACATTTTGAAGAGAGCGTTTATCAATTAATAGTAGAAACATCTACCAACCTACCATCAGATGTGCGAAAAGCAATCAAAAATGCAAAATCTAAAGAGAATCAAGGAACGAGAGCAGCATTATCTCTATCTACAATTTCCAATAACATTAGAATGGCTGAATCGAATGTTTCACCGATTTGTCAGGACACAGGGATGCCAACTTTTATAGTGCATACACCTGTGGGAGCTAATCAAATTGAAATGAAAAAAGACATTCTTACTGCTATAAAAAGAGCGACACAAAACAGTAAACTTCGTCCAAATTCTGTAGATTCTTTGACAGGGGAAAACAGTGGGGATAACATTGGAGAAGGAACACCAGTTATACACTTTGAACAATGGGAAAAAAAGGACATTGATATCCGTTTAATTTTAAAAGGCGGAGGTTGTGAAAATAAAAATATTCAATACAGCTTACCGATGGAGCTTGAAGGACTAGGTAAGGCTGGTCGTGATCTTGATGGTATTAGAAAATGTATTATGCATTCTGTGTACCAAGCGCAAGGTCAAGGATGTAGTGCTGGATTCATTGGAGTAGGAATTGGTGGTGACCGTACAACTGGGTATGAACTTGCAAAGAAACAACTTTTCCGTGAAGTGGATGATGTAAATCCTAATCCTGATCTGCAAAAGCTAGAAGAGTACGTATTGGAAAATGCCAATAAATTAGGAATCGGAACGATGGGATTTGGAGGAGAAGTTACTCTGCTTGGTTGCAAGGTAGGGGTAATGAATCGTTTACCTGCTAGTTTTTTTGTATCTGTAGCCTATAATTGCTGGGCATTTCGTCGTTTAGGTGTTTTGATAGATTCTACTTCTGGGGAAATTAATGAATGGATTTATGATAAGGATAGTGATCATCAAGCAAATGATGCAAACCAACATGAAATAGCATCTGATAAAGGGAATAATTCAGATCAAAAAGAAGTTGTTTTACAAGCACCGATTACTGAGGAACAAATTCGCGACTTAAAAGTTGGCGATGTTGTTATTATAAATGGAGCCATGCATACAGGGCGTGATGCATTGCACAAGTATTTAATGGAGAACGAATCTCCTGTAGATCTTAATGGCGGTATTATTTATCATTGTGGTCCTGTAATGGCTAAAGTAGATGATGAATACGTTGTAAAAGCTGCTGGTCCAACAACTAGTATTCGTGAAGAACCTTATCAAGGTGATATTATTAAAAAGTTTGGTATCCGTGCAGTGATAGGAAAAGGCGGTATGGGGGCAAAAACGTTATCAGCATTAAAAGAACATGGTGGAGTTTACTTAAATGCCATCGGTGGTGCTGCTCAATATTATGCTGAATCCATTAAAAAAGTAGATAGTGTCGACTTTTTAGAATTTGGGATTCCAGAAGCGATGTGGCACTTACAAGTAGAAGGTTTTGCAGCGATTGTGACAATGGATGCACATGGAAATAGCTTACATGCAGACGTTGAAAAATCATCACTTGAAAAATTAGCTCAATTTAAAGAATCAGTATTTTAAAATAAAATAGTTTATAATAAAAAGATATCCCAGTATCCTTTGATGCTAGGATTTCTTTTTTCATACGAAAAGTAATTATAAAATAATATAATAATTACTCTGATTTGGGTTATAGAAAGATAGGAGTTTCTAATGGTTAAATTACGAGTAAAACTAACATTAATAATTATTGTTTTATTGGCAGTAACTGCACTTGGGGCAGGGTTTTTTACAGTTGAAAAATTAAAGGATTCTCAGCTGCAATTTTTGAAGGATCAACTACTCCAAGAGATTAAAGTCATACAAAACACATTGACCTGGAAAAATACTGTGGATGATCAAGAAATGATAGCTTATTTTAGTGAAGGTGCAGAAGAACTCAGCAAGTCAACTCAAGCTAGAATTACATTTATTGATCTCGAAGGAAATGTAGTAGGAGAGTCAGATTTCGACCCTGAACAAATGGATAATCATTTGTTTAGAGAGGAAATATTATCCATTGTTGAGAATGGAGAATATGGAACTGCCATTAGATACAGTAATACAATTAAACATAATATGTTGTATGTTGCTGCTCCTTTTCACAATATTAATAACCCTATTGGATATTTGCGTTTGGCAATTAACTTAGATGAAGTAGAGTATAAAACTAACGAATTATGGACTTATTATATCATTGGGATTTTATTTTTATTGGTAGTAACTGCAATGATCAGTTATTTAATTACTCGTGGATTAACAAAACCATTAGAAAATATTATGATGGTAGCACAGCAAATTACTCGCGGTAATTATCAATCTAAAGTAAAAATATATCACAAAGATGAAATAGGTCGATTAGGAAAAGCGATAAATACAATGGCTTCAAGTTTGCAGTATCAAATGAACCGAATTTCTGAAAATGAAATCAGGCTTAAAACCGTTTTAGAGCATTTAATCAGTGGCGTTATTATGATCGATCGTCATGGCAAAATTGTATTATTGAACCGAGCATCTGAAACTATACTTGGTATAAAGGAGAATGAAATATTAGGAAAACGGTACATAGACACAAAACAAAATCAGGATTTAATTACATTGATACAAACCTGTTTTCAGAAAAAACAGCATATTCGTGAAGAGTTAACCTTTTATTATCCAGAGCAACGTACAATTGAAATGAATCTAGTTCCACTGCACCAAGATCATAAACAGCGGTCAGGAATATTAATAGTAATGCATGATATTACAGCGATCCGGAAATTAGAAAAAATGAGAAGTGATTTTGCAGCGAATGTCTCACATGAGTTGAAAACACCCATTGCCGCTGTAAAAGGTTTTTCAGAAACATTATTATCTGGAGCGTTAGATGACAAAGAGACAGCAAAATCATTTTTGCAAATCATATATGATGAAAGTGATCGTTTAAATCGATTGATTAGCGATATATTAGAGCTATCTAAAATTGAATCGAAAGCAGTTCCTCTTCATTATTCTCCAATTGCTATGAAGCAATTTGTAGAGAAGACGGTGCAAATGTTAGAGTCCCAATCAAAAGAAAAGCAGATCCATGTCACTCTAAATGTCAATCAAGATTTATATATGGAGGCAGATGAGGATCGCTTGAGGCAAGTATTTATTAATTTATTATCCAATGCCATTAACTATACGCCTGAAGGAGGACAGATTCAAATCAGAGTAGAGTATTTATATCTGTCTGAAGATGTTGATGATGAGAAAATACGAATAGAGATTTCAGATACTGGAATAGGAATTCCAAAAAAGGATTTACCACGAATATTTGAACGTTTTTATAGAGTGGATAAAGCTCGTTCCCGTATCTCTGGAGGAACTGGCCTAGGATTATCTATTGTAAAACATATCGTTGAATTGCATAAAGGAGAGATTAGAGTGGAAAGCGACATTGGGAGTGGAACTACTTTTATTATTGATTTACCACTTGTACAATAATTTACAAATAGTTTACATAGATTTAATAATTGGATGATAAACTAATATAGTTGTTAGAGGACGTTCAGAAGCACTTATGATCAATGAACACGTTAATCTATTATAAAGGGGAACAAGTTAGTATGTCCAAAAAGGTGTTAGTCATTGAAGACGAACCTACATTATCTAGACTATTATCATATAATCTATCTCAAGCAGGGTATGAAACAAAGGTTGCAGAGGATGGAAGAGTTGGATTACAATATGCGCTTCAGCAATATTTTGACCTAATCATCTTAGATATTATGTTGCCTGGCTTAAACGGATTTGAGATACTTACAAAAATAAGAGAACAAAAAGTAAAAACACCCATTATATTTCTAACAGCCAAAACAGCTGAAGATGAAATTGTGCAAGGTCTAAAACAGGGTGCGGACGATTATATTACGAAACCATTTGGAGTAGCTGAATTGTTGGCTAGAGTAGCGGCTGTTTTAAGAAGGTCTCTATCAGAGGATATACAAAGTGATGAGACACCTGATGATAAAGTAATTATACTTGGAGATTTAAAAATTTATCCTGATCAATATGAAGTTTTATTAAATGAGGAAAGTATTTCATTACGCCCGAAGGAATTTGAAGTTTTGCTGCATATGGTAGAAAGACAAGGCAAAGTAATTACAAGAGATGATCTGATGAATATTGTTTGGGGGTTTGATTACATAGGAGGTCAACGCACGGTAGATGTCCATGTAAGTTCACTTCGTAAAAAGCTTGAGTTAGGTCAAAATTCAGTTAAAATTGAATCCATTCGTGGTGTTGGTTATAAATTAGTAGTAAGAAATAATCAGTAAAATGAATCTTATTTATTTGATTTCCAATTCAGCATTTTTTTGCGGAACTCGTTGGGTGAACATTGATTGTACTTTTTAAAAATCTTATAAAAATGAGCCATGTTATTCATATTGATGCTCTCCCCAATCTGTGTGATACTGTCTTCACTCGTTAATAACATTCTTTCTGCTTTTTTAATTTTTTTGTAATTGACGTATTCTATAAATGTCATTTGAATTGTATTTTTGAAAGATTTCACAAAGTGGTAATAACTCATATTCACGATTTGTGATGCAGTTTCAATACTGATTTTATCCATCAAATGAGAATCAACATAATCTAGTACTGGTTTGAGACGAAGAAAATCTGCATTGTGCTGAACATTGAGTGTTTTGTTTGCATCATTTCGCAGTAATACCAGCATAATTTTATGGATAAAAAGAGTTACTGCAATCTCATAACCCGTTTTTTTACTCTTTGCTTCATTGTATATTTCTGATACAGTATCAAATATTTCTTTTTTTGCTTGTACATTATTTTTGAAAATATAATTGAGATGGCTTAACGGATCATTCGCTCCTGCAAAATATTTGATATATGGCATAATGCTATAGTCAAAATATTGTTCAATATCAAACTGCAGTACAATGTATTCTAAACCTTCTTTTACCATCCGATCCCGGTGAAGCTCATTCGAACCAATTAAGATAACATCTCCAGATTCCAGCAAATATACATCTTCTTCAACATGCACTTCTAGCTGCCCACTTAATACTGCTAAGATTTCCACTTCTTTATGATAATGCCAGCTAATCATGTTATGGTTAACTCTCTTACTTTGAAATATTTTTAAAGATAATAAAGGGTTTTCAAATGATATTTTTTCATTTATTATCAATGACTTCAATCCTCCAATATCCCAAAATAGCATAAAAGTAAAACTATTATGGTAATATCACTTTCTTATTTCATTGTGTATAATTTTGTTAGAATCTAAACTATAGAAAATTTCCAGTATAACGACATATATTTAATAATATAACACAAAATTGAATAAAGTGTACCTAGATTAAAATGGAGGGAAATTGGATGAATAACAAACTTAAAGTTGGGATTATTGGATGTGGAGGAATAGCAACTGGAAAACATTTGCCTTCACTTTCCAAATTGGAAGCGGTTGAATTAGTAGCATTTTGTGATATTGATATCACTAATGCAGAGAAAGTAGCTAAAAAATACGGTATAGAAGGGGCAATGGTGTTCACTGATCACATTGAATTATTAAACGAACCATCCATCGAAATTGTTCACATTTGTACTCCAAATGATTCTCACGCAGATATTGCAATAGCAGCTCTTGAAGCGGGGAAACATGTAAATTGTGAGAAACCAATGGCTAAAACAGCTAAAGATGCTAGACGAATGTATGAGGCTTCTAAATTATCAGATAAGAAGCTTACGATCAGTTATCAAAATCGTTTCAGAGCAGATAGTTTATATTTGAATCAAGCTTGTAGAGATGGAGAGTTAGGTGAAATCTATTTTGCCAAGGCTCATGCAATACGTCGACGCGCGGTACCTACTTGGGGTGTATTCTTAGATGAAGAAAAACAAGGGGGAGGTCCATTAATCGACATTGGTACACATGCTTTGGATTTAACATTATGGATGATGGATAATTATAAACCAAAAGTTGTATTAGGGACAGCTTTTCATAAACTATCTAAGCGGGAAAATGCAGCGAATGCATGGGGACCGTGGGATCCGAATAAATTTACAGTAGAAGATTCTGCTTTTGGAATGATCAAAATGGAAAATGGAGCAACGATTATATTAGAATCTAGCTGGGCTTTAAATTCCTTAGATGAAGGCGAAGCAAAATGCACACTTGCAGGAACTGAAGGCGGGGCAGATATGAAGGATGGACTTCGGATTAATGGTGAAAGTCGTGGGAAATTATTTACTAATCAGATTCAAACGAATGTAGGTGGAGTTGCATTTTATGATGGGAAAGAAGAAAGTGATGCAGACTTAGAAATGAGATTGTGGATTGATAGTATTCTTCATGATACAGAGCCTATAGTTAAACCTGAACAAGCTCTTGTTGTATCAGAAATTTTAGAAGCGATTTATGAGTCTTCAAAAACAGGGAAAGCTGTTTATTTTGATTAAAAAAATGTGTTTACTCTTATTCGCTCCACTTGCAAAAATTGCAAAAGTCGCGAATAAGAGTAAACCACACCTTTGGTGACGAGTTAGAGATGAGAAGGAAAAGGAGAGTGTAAATATGAAGCTTGGAGTTTTTTCCGTATTGTTTGCACAAAAATCACTTAAAGAAACCTTAGACTACATTCAAGCAAAAGGACTTGAAGCAATAGAAATTGGGACAGGTGGTTATCCAGGGAAGGCTCATTGTGATCCTGAAATTTTGCTGGAAGATGAACACAAATTGAATGATTTTAAACAACTTTTCTCTTCCAGTGGGATTGAAATTTCAGCATTAAGCGTTCACGGAAATACACTTCATCCACAGAAAGATATTGCTAGAGGTTATCATAATGATCTAATAAAAACAATTGATTTAGCTCATAAATTGGATATTCCAGTGGTTAATACATTTTCAGGTTGTCCTGGTGATCATGAGGGTGCTAAATATCCTAATTGGCCTGTAGCTCCATGGCCAAATGATTTCCAAGATATTTTAAAATGGCAGTGGGAAGAAAAAATCATACCTTATTGGGCAGAAATAGGTCAATATGCGAGTGATCGGAATGTGAAAATTGGTTTAGAACTTCATGGCGGATTTTCAGTTCATACACCTGCAACGTTACTTCGATTAAGAGATGCTGTTGGTGAAGTGATTGGAGCAAATTTAGATCCAAGTCATATGTGGTGGCAAGGTATAGATCCAGTGGAATCTATAAAAATATTAGGAAAAAATAAAGCGATACATCATTTTCATGCAAAAGATACAACGATAGATCAAAATAATGTGAACCGTTATGGATTAACGGATATGCAATCCTATGCAAACATGTTAGATCGAGCTTGGCAGTTTAGAACAGTTGGATTTGGACATGATCTAAAAACATGGTCTGACATTATAAGCACATTACGTTTAGTTGGTTATGATTATGTAGTGAGTATTGAACATGAAGATGGTTTAATGTCTATTGATGAAGGGTTTAGTAAAGCCGTTATGAATTTACAGCAAGTATTATTAAAAGAACCTTTAGGTGATATGTGGTGGGTTTAGAAAAACAAGTCATCATAGAGAGGTATCACAATTTGCAAAAGATATGTTGAGAAATGATGTGGGCATGATTGGTGGCATATCTATCGAGTTACTGAACTAGCAAAAAGAATTGCTGAAGAAGAAGGTGCGGATATATATATCTGCACCTTGGCTGCTTTGTTGCATGAAATAGCGGACGAAAAAGAATGATTATCTTATTTCACAATTAATTTCTATTGAATTGTCTACTTTATGGAAATTAGAATGAGTAAGGTTAAGGTTCCATTTCGTAAGATAAAGTTTATTATGTTAATTAATTTTATATACCATATCTCCTATTTTGACCTCTGATTCATTTATCCATTTAGCTTCTAATATTTCTTCTCTTCTCCAACTTAATGTATGTAGAATATCCCTTTTTTTAATCATTTTTAAGTATTCTTTTTCTAGAACATATACTATCTGCTCCCCATAAAAGAAGTCCTTTTTAGTATATTCAGTAATCACAATTTGTTTTTGTCCATTTGGAATGATTTCTCTAATATATGGTTTGAATTCATCCAAATTGTTCATAGAGTGATTTACAAAATTAAAATATAAAATGATTAATGAAATTAAGATTGGAAAAAGTGATGTTAAAATAACTCTCTTTTTGATAATAATAGCAATTACTCCTATCATAGGGATAGCAAAGATTAAGTTATAGAAAGTTAGATAGGTAAAAGTCAACCATAAAATAAATAAATAAAAATACTGACTAGGTTTCATGGTATTTATGAAGAGGAGAAAAAGTACAAGAAATGAAAATACTAAATACGTAACAATAAAGATATCTTCAGTAATAGATATTAAACTGTAACTACTAGTATATAAAGTAATTACACCGATTTGAAACATGAAGTATAAAAAAAGAATTACATTTTTTTTGGTTTTAAGAAAATTCATTCTAACTCTCCTTTTAATTTATTAATCATGTTCAATGATAGTTTTAAAATGTACTAAATTTAATGTTACTTATCTACAGTAACTACATAAGGAATTATTAATATGGTTTAAAGTATGATATAAACTCAATATATAATTATACAATAGTATTAAATGGGATTGAAACAGTAAAAAAAATACCCTTAGAATAGATTGTGATATATTCTCTACTCTACAGGGTTTTATTTTTTATATACTGGTCTTTTCACGTTTGATTTACTCTGAAACTATTTAGATATTTCGTTATCCATCTCTTCCACATCTGTATTCCCTTTTGCTCCCCACCAAAATCCTAAAAATAAACAAGCAGCAACAACTAGTGGTGGCGCATATGTGATTAAAAATTGATCCATTTGTATCATCCTTTCTTACCTTGCACGTATTTTATATCGAATAAGAATAAACGCATTAACAAATATAATGAAGGAACTAACAACAACAAACCTAGAATAAATACAGTCACGAGTGAAATAGCCATTGCTTGGTTCGTGAAATGCTCATGAATATTAATGTAGGGGTACAAAATATAAGGTAAATGAGAAGCTCCATACCCAAAAAATGCAAATGCAAATTGGAACATCACAAAAACAAAGGCCCAGCCTAATTTTTTTCGTTTCCAAACAAAATATACGGCTACTAAAAAACAAATAAAGGATATAACAAACATCCAAGATAAATCGACCATTCTTTCAAAATGTTCAACATTGTGATTTCGAATGGAGAAAAAGACAAGCAGACTAGCAACAATAGTTGGAAAACTCCAAGCAAGAGCATACTTACGAACAATTTCAAATGCTTTATGATCTCTTGCTTTATAAGCATAATAGGTCAAGAACATAGAGGAAATGTACAACACACTGATTAAAGCTAATCCAACTACTGTCCAAGCATAGGGACTTGTGAAAAGTTCCATATATTGAAATTGTACTTCTCCATTGATGACCTTAATAAAACCGCCCTCAGAAATAATTAATACTGTAGATAATGCAGCAGGAATCAACCACCCACTCGCTCCGTATAAAAACAAATAAAATCGGTTATTTTTTGCGCCATACGTACTAAATGCATAATAAGAACCTCGAATAGCTAATAAAATGACGGCAATACTTCCCGGTATAAGCAATGATGTTCCATAATAATAAGCTGTATCTGGGAAGAATCCGATTAACCCCACCATGAAAAAGATTAGAAATACATTTGTAACTTCCCATACTGGAGAAAGGTATCTTTCAATCATGGGCTGAATTAACTGTTTATTACCTGTAATTTCACTATAGTAACTGAAAAATCCAGCACCAAAATCTACAGAAGCGACAATTAAATAACCATAAAGGAAAATCCAGAGGACGGTAATTCCTAAAAGTTCATAATTCATTTATTATCTCCTCCCTTCGAAGCAATTTCATCTTCAGCAGGGTAATTCTTAAACATTTTTCGAATGACTTTGATACATGTAAACCCTAATACAATATATAATAATGTGAAGACTAAAAGCATTGTATCTACATGTCCTGAAGTTGTAGCAGCATCTGTTGTTTTCATATAACCTCGCAAAATCCATGGTTGTCTCCCTACTTCAGCGAAAATCCAACCGAATTCAATGGCCAACATGGCGAGTGGTCCACCTAGAACAATCAGTTTTAATAATCCCTTGTTATGAACATTCCATTTGCGGACTTTTTGTCCAACCACGTAAGTTAAAGCAATGAGCATCAGAGCAACTCCTATAATGGCCATTAAATCAAACATATAATGTATCCATAAAGGCGGAATTTCATCCTCTGGAAGGTCATTAATTCCTATGACTTCAGCATCTGGAGAACCGTGAGCTAATATACTTAACGCTAGTGGTAGTTTCAATCCATATTTAACTTCATTATTTTCTGTAAGGATTCCTCCAATAATGAGTGGAGCTTGATCTGTTGTTTCGAAATGCCACTCCGCTGCAGCTAATTTTTCAGGCTGATATTCAGCTAAATACTTACCTGAAAAATCTCCAATAATCGCTGTTCCTATGGAAAAGATAAGAGCAGATACCATAGTTAATTTAAGTGCTTTTTTATAATAAACATGTTTTCTTCCTCGCAGTATGGATATTGCTGCAATGCCTGCTAAAACAAAAGCAGATGTTAAATATGCAGATATAAGAACGTGTGCTACTTTTGTAGGTGTAGCTGGATTAAACATGGCTACTAGTGGTTGTACATTTATGATTTTTCCAGTTAAAACATCAATATCAAATCCCTGTGGTGCATTCATAAATGCATTTACAATCGTAATGAAAAAGGCAGAGGCAGATGAACCGATAACAACTGGAATAAGTAAATAAAAGTGAGTCATTCTGTTTTTGAAACGATCCCAAGTATATAAATATATACCTAAAAAGATAGCTTCAAAGAAAAACGCGAAAGTTTCCATAAACAAAGGTAGTGCAATAGATTGACCAGCTACCTGCATAAACTTAGGCCACAATAAACTTAACTGCAAACCTATAGCAGTCCCTGTAACAACTCCTACTGCAACTGTAATTGTGAATCCTCTAGCCCAGCGACGAGCAAGCAATAAATAATGTGAATCATTTCGTTTAATGCCTATCCATTCTGCTAATGCAATCATGACAGGTACACCAACACCTATGGTGGCAAAAATAATATGAAATGCTAATGTTAAAGAAGTTAATAATCTACTAAAAATGACGGGATCATATGCTGATAACATAATATCACTCCTTAACTAGTACAATGTATCATTTGTTAACAATCTATATTTCATTCTATTTTTTTATCAATGAGCTGATTTATGTTTAGAAGAAACGTCTAATGATTGATAGTGACATAAGAATCGCTACTACAATACATAGAATAATTAATTTTCTTTCTTGTTTATGAGATTTATTTGAATTAGATTTGTTGTTGTCCATTTGTTCTCACCCTATTCATAAATATATTATTTTATACATTAACAAATTTATGTTTAATTAGAACATTGATATTGTGATGAATATTGGAGGTTAAATATATTGTACGACATAATATGTGAAATAAATCACATAATTGTGATCAACGTATGAACGAAGTTTGTCAAAAATAAGTACAGATGTTTCAGGCAAATCTTAAAATTTACATTCCTTTTACAAAATTATAAAATAGCGAAAACAATCTCCTAGTAGTATATCCATTGTGAAAGACAAAATTAAAAAATAGCACTATTTAAAAATTAAGGAGTGGTTATACTTGTTTAATTCTAGGTTACGCAAGGGGTCAATTATTTTAACTGCATTTGTAGTGATATTTTCATTAGTAGCATGTGGTACTGAATCAGAGGAGTCTGGACAAATTAATATTGATGGTTCATCAACAGTTTTCCCAATTTCACAGGCTGTAGCAGAAGAATTTATGGCTTTGCACAATGATGTAAATGTAACTGTTAACTTATCTGGAAGTTCCAATGGTTTTAAAGCATTAATCGCTGGTGAAATTGAAATTGCTGGCGCATCTCGCCCAATTAAAGATAAAGAAGTTGATGCTCTAAAAGCTGAAGGAAAAGAAGCTGTGGAAATGCCTGTGGCATTTGATGGAATTACAGTCGTTATTAATCCTGACAATGATTGGGCTACTGAAATGACAGTTGAAGAATTGAAGAGCATTTGGCAAGTAGACAGCACAGTTAAGAACTGGAGCGATGTGCGTGAGGGCTGGCCAAATGAACCAATTAAACTCTATGGTCCTGGTACTGCTTCAGGAACATTTGAATATTTTACTGGCGCTATTAACGGAACTAAAAATGAATCTCGTGAAGACTACACACCATCTGAAGATGATAATGTATTAGTAACAGGAGTATCTGGTGATAAATATGCAATGGGATACTTTGGTTTTTCATACTATGTAGAAAATCAGCAGAAATTGAATGTGGTATCTATTAAAGTTGATGAAAATGCGGCTGCAGTTGCGCCGTCTGTGGAGACAATCAAGGACGGAACTTATAAACCATTATCACGTCCAATTTATATCTATTCTATAAAAAGTGTTTTAGATCAACCTGAAATTCAAGAATTTATTAAATTTTACATGAGTGAAGAAGGTCAAGCATTGGCTGAAGAAGTGGGATATGTAGCATTACCTGCTGAAATGTATGAAGAGAATTTAAAACTCCTTCCTTAATATATTTGATTAATATTTTATAAGATTAACTAATTGTTAGTGCAACCGTGGCGTATCTTAAATAAAAATTAAGATACGTCACGGTTATGAATTTTTAACGAAAAAGAAAAGCTCGTCTTCACTTTTGTGTGTTATTTTAGAAACTTGATTTAGGGGGAAGAAACGCATATGGCAAGAATGAAGCAATCGAAACAAGATAAAGAACGCAACAGCTTTATGCAGCGAAAAAAAGGATTTAATTCATTAGATCGTCTGATGCCCATTATTTTAGCTATCATTGCAGGTATATCTGTTTTAACCACTATTGGAATCGTCGTCATACTAATTACAGAATCAGCTGGATTTTTTCAGGCTGTTTCTATCGTTGAGTTTTTAACTGGTACTGAATGGACGCCGCTATTTGCAGATCCTAAATTTGGCATTTTACCATTAATTATGGGTACGTTTATGATCACGTTAGTAGCAAGTATTGTAGCTTTACCAATTGGATTTGGAAGTGCAATATATTTGAGTGAATACGCACCTAAAAAAGTTCGTAATTTTTTAAAGCCTATTTTAGAAATTTTAGCAGGAATTCCGACGATTGTTTATGGGTTTTTTGCATTAACTTTTATTACTCCAATAATTAAATTAATGATACCTCAGACGGATTTGTTTAATGCACTTAGTGCAGGTATTGTAGTTGGTATTATGATTATTCCAATGATTTCTTCATTAAGCGAGGATGCAATGAATGCAGTTCCTAATTCATTACGTTATGTAGCATATGCAATGGGTTCTACTAAACTAGAAGTTGCATTAAAAGTTGTTGTGCCTGCTGCTTTTTCGGGTATAGTTGCTTCCTTCGTATTGGGACTTTCTAGAGCAATTGGTGAAACGATGATTGTTACTTTAGCCGCTGGTGCTTTACCTAATATGGATTTTGATTTTCTAAAAAGTATTCAAACCATGACAGCGTATATCGTTACAACAAGCCAGGGTGATACTGCATATGGAAGTGTTGAATATAGAACGATATATGCCGTTGGTATTACTTTGTTTGTCATTACATTGCTTATGAATATCTTTGCAGGATATATTTCTAGAAAGTTTAGGGAGGAATACGAATGAAGCAATTAGATGCTGAGAGGCAAATGAAAAGACGGAAAAGAAAAAATACAATTTTTCATGTTTTATTTTTATCCTCTACATTGTTTGGTGTTGTTGCACTTGGAATGTTATTAATACAAATTTTATCTGATGGACTTGGATGGTTGAATTGGGATTTCCTTACGAATAATGCATCTAGAAAGGCAGAGAGATCTGGGATTAAAGCAGCCATTGCAGGTACGCTTTGGATGATGAGTATCACGGCACCTTTAAGCTTTATTATTGGTGTATCAACAGCAATATATTTAGAGGAATATGCTAAAAAAAATTGGTTTAACCGTTTTATTCAAACGAATATTGCGAATTTGGCAGGGGTTCCTTCTATTGTATACGGATTATTAGGTTTAACCATTTTTGTACGAGTTTTTGGATTTGGAAAAAGTGTACTTGCAGGTTCTTTGACCATGACGTTGCTTATTCTACCTATCATAATCGTTGCATCACAGGAAGCAATTAAAGCTATTCCAGTGACGCAAAGAAATGCTTCCTTTGCATTAGGTGCAAATCGATGGCAAACCATCATTCGAGTGGTACTACCTTCAGCTTTACCTGGAATTTTAACAGGTTCTATTTTATCTTTTTCTAGAGCTGTAGGTGAAACGGCACCACTTATCGTTGTTGGGGCAGTTGCGTATATAACTACATTACCAAGTGGTGTGTTTGATAAGTTTACGGTCATGCCGATACAAATATATACTTGGGCTAATTTACCCCAAGAAGAATTCCATCATGTTGCAGCAGCTGGTATTATCGTGTTGCTATTCATGTTATTAAGTATGAACGCAATAGCTATCTTTTTAAGAAATAAGTATCAAAAGAAGAATTAGGGGGAACTGTTCATGTCAATCGTAGAAATAAAAGACCTTGACTTATACTATGGAGAATTTCACGCATTAAAAAATGTGTCTATGAATATAAATGAAAAATCAATTACTGCGTTTATCGGTCCTTCAGGATGCGGAAAATCTACACTGCTTCGAACTTTGAACCGTATGAACGATATGATTGATTCTGTAAAGATATCTGGAGCTGTATCTATCAATGGAACCAATATATATAATCCAACAGTGAATGTTGAATTGTTGAGAAAAGAAATCGGCATGGTGTTTCAACAACCTAACCCTTTTCCAAAATCAATTTATGAAAATGTTGCTTATGGTCCTAAAATTCATGGGATACGAAATAAAAAAGAATTAGATGAGATTGTGGAAACTAGTTTGCGTGGAGCTGCACTTTGGAATGAAGTAAAAGATGATTTGAAAAAATCTGCTTACGGTTTATCAGGTGGACAACAGCAACGTTTGTGTATTGCACGTGCATTAGCCATCAATCCTCGTATCTTATTAATGGACGAACCAACTTCAGCTTTAGATCCAATTTCAACGTTAAAAATAGAGGAATTAATACAAGAGCTTAAAGGAGACTATACGATCATCATCGTCACGCATAATATGCAGCAAGCTGCAAGGGTATCAGATCAAACAGCGTTTTTCTTAAATGGTGAAGTCATTGAGTTTTCTGATACATCTATGCTATTCTCAAATCCTTCTGAGAAGAAAACAGAGGAATATATCACTGGGCGATTTGGATAAAACAAGAGAAGAGTAGGAAAGTCAAATCAAAATATGAAGTAGGAGGGATATTAAATGTTAGCAAACCGACAGCAATTTGATTCAGAATTACAACAATTAAGACAAGTATTAATTGAGATGGGGGATTTAGTAAAAAGAGCCATATTGGATTCCGTAAACTCCCTAAAAGAATGTGATGTAGAATTAGCTAAAGTAGTCATTGATTCTGATAAAGAAGTGAATAAGTTGGAAGAAAAAGTAGACGACATTGGATCACGTTTAATCGCTACACAACAACCAGTTGCTACAGATTTAAGAAGAATACTAATTGCATTTAAAATGGCTGCGGATTTAGAAAGAATGGCTGATCTAGCTGTTGATATTGCAAAGGTTACAGTTAGAAATGGTAAACAGCAATTTATTAAACCACTCGTTGATATTCCTAGGATGGCAGAAGTAGTACAGCTAATGACGAATGATAGTATTACTGCTTATATAGAAGAAAATGTTGACTTGTCTTACAAAATGGCAAAAATGGATGATGAAGTCGATCAATTGCATAGCGAAATATTACGAGAACTATTTGTAATAATGGCAAATGATCCTAAAAACGTAAATCAAGTGCTGAATTTATGTTTTGTAAGCAGATATTTGGAACGTATGGCAGATCATGCTACAAATATTGGTGAAAGTGTCGTTTACCTAGTTAAAGGGACGAGACCTGATTTAAATTAGATATAAGTGAACTCGATTAAGCAAAGCTTAAACATCGAGAAATCAGATGGAGACTCTACTCCACCTGATTTGAAGATACTATCTATAGAGATGAGCGTCTGTACGCAAAAATATTTTGGATCAAAGAAAAGCATAAAGCAATGGCTGAGTTAAAATTGCTTTATGCTTTTTGTTTATTGACATGTTAGTTCAACATTGCTGCTTGCTACTATACTTCAAATACAGAGACTAGTTGCTTTAAACTTTGAATATAAGTCACACCATTCTTGTCAGCTCTTCTACGACTCCCTTTTCTAGGTTTTCTAACAATCCATATGGCATCCATTCCTATATCAATAGCACCGCACACATCGTTCTTCCAGGAGTTTCCTACCATCACACTTTGTTCAGGACTAAAATTCATTTTTTTAAGCGCATTTTTAAAAATAGTTGGGTGAGGTTTATGATGACCAAACATTTTAGAGGTGAATACACGATCTTCAGGAATAAAATCTTTAATATTGAGATGATCATAATCATTTTTTCTTCCATTGCTAATAATGGCTAATTTATATTTATTAGATAGAGTTGCTAAGGGATGTAATACATCTGGAAATAATTGAACGTTTTGAGGTCTGTTTTCCTGTATCATGTTAAAAAAATGCTCTGAAAAACTTAAATTAACATCTAAAGGATATGGTTTTAATGCTTGCTTCAAACAATGATGCTGTAACTTATTCCTGGGTAAATAATATTTTCTCTTATCTTGTTTTGCAATCTTGAGTTCTTTCATGTAGTTTGTATACACCTTGTTTGGTTCCCAATTATTTGATTCTGGGTCCCATCGAGAGGTAAACTCATCTAGAGCATCTAAAAAGCTAACCTTAAAAGACCTTTGGTGATCAATGAGAGTATTGTTCAAATCAAAAAAAATCACTTTCTTATTTTTAGGTGAGAAGGATCTATTCATTTTTATCGCCCCTAATTACCCGTTTATTTTACATTATGCTATGATAGTAATAAAAATGAGGAGAGCTCATGATGGATAAGTTAATTTTAATTGATGGAAACAGTATCGCAAATCGCGCTTTTTATGCATTACCTTTATTAAATAACTCAAAAGGTATGCATACCAATGCAGTTTATGGCGTGACAACGATGTTGCTTCGCTTAATAGAAGATGAAAAACCGACACATTTTTTAGTTGCTTTTGATGCTGGTAAAGTAACATTTAGACATAAAGAATACAAAGATTATAAAGGGGGTAGAGCTAAAACACCTCCAGAGCTTTCTGAACAGTTCCCACTCATGAAGGAATTACTTCAAGCTTTTAAAATCAATCAATTTGAATTAGAAAGTTATGAAGCTGATGATATTATTGGAACAATTACGAAATTAGCCGAGGAAAACAACAAACAAGTCCTTGTAGTTACCGGAGATAAGGATTTACTTCAACTTGCTTCAAATAATGTAACTATTGCGCTAACTAGAAAAGGAATCAGCGAAGTTGATCGCTTTGACCCAGAAAAAATAAGAGAAAAATATAACCTAACGCCCCTACAAATTATTGATATGAAGGGGTTAATGGGGGATTCTTCAGACAATATTCCAGGTATTCCTGGTGTAGGTGAGAAGACGGCATTAAAGCTGCTTCATCAATATGGCAGCGTAGAGGAAGTATTAGCACATTCAGATGAATTAAAGGGCAAAATGAAGGAAAAAGTTCAATCTAATGCAGAGCAGGCAATAATGAGCAAAGAACTAGCTACAATATTTAGAGAAGTACCGTTAGAACAATCCATTGAGCAACTTAAATTTGATGGTTTTGATCAAGAGGCAGTTACTGCAATGTTTGAAAAGTTAGAGTTTAAGTCTCTTTTGGAAAAAATGGATGGTTCATCCGGATTAGGTGTTGAAGAAGCTCAAGAAGAAATTAATTTTCAACTCGTTGATCAAAAATCTCTATCATTAATAGTAGACAAGCTATCAACATTTAAATCCATTCATTTTGAAATTATTGGTGAAAATCCACATCAAGCAGAAATTTTAGGATTATCTTTATATACAGATGATGAGTCCTATTATGTGCCATTTGAGCTTTTAAAAACTGAAGAAGGAACTAGATTAAGAGAATGGTTAGCAGACGAAAAACATGAAAAATGGGTATATGATTATCATAAAACAAAGGTCGCATTGTTTTGGCAAGATATTGAGTTAAATGGAGTTTCCTTCGATATTTATTTAACTGCATATTTGTTAGATCCAACTGAAACTAAAAACCACACGATTAGTGGTTTAGCACTAAAATATGGACTTTCAGCAATAAAAAATGACGAAAGCTTTTATGGAAAAGGAGCAAAGTTCCAAGTTCCTGAGCTAACAGAATTAAGTGAATTTTTGTGTCGAAAAGTTTCTCTCATACATAAACTGACACCATTAATGAAAGCGAACCTAGAAGATAATGAATTGGTTGAATTATTTTACAATATGGAACTACCAGTTGCAGAAGTATTAGCACACATGGAAATACAAGGTGTTAAAATTGATACCCATGGTTTAAAAATGCATGGAGAGGAAATCCAAATCAAACTAGATAAAATTATAAATCAAATCTATACTTTGGCTGGAACTGAATTTAACATTAATTCACCTAAGCAATTAGGAGAAGTATTATTTGAAAAACTTCAGCTACCGGTTATCAAAAAAACAAAAACAGGTTATTCCACGGATGCAGAAGTACTTGAAAAGCTTGCTAGTGAACATGAGGTTGTCTCAAAAATATTAGAATATCGTCAATTAGCTAAACTTCAATCCACTTATATTGAAGGGTTGCTTAAGGAAGTTCGTCTAGATACACAAAAGGTTCATACTTATTTTAGACAAACGATTGCAGCTACAGGGAGATTAAGCAGTCAATTTCCTAATTTGCAAAATATCCCAATCCGTTTAGAAGAAGGCCGCAAAATTAGAAAAGTTTTTGTACCGTCTCAAGAAAATTCATATATGTTGGCAGCAGATTATTCGCAAATTGAATTACGCATCTTAGCGCACATTTCAGATGATGAAAGATTAATTGATGCTTTCCAGAACAATATGGATATTCATACAAAAACAGCAATGGACGTTTTTGGAGTGACTGAAGAAGAGGTAGACGCTGACAAAAGAAGACAAGCTAAAGCTGTTAACTTTGGAATTGTATATGGAATTAGTGATTATGGATTATCACAAAACCTTAACATTACCCGGAAAGAAGCGGCTCAATTTATAAAGCAATATTTTGCTGTTTTTAAGGGTGTAAAGCAATTTATGGATAATATTAAGCTACAAGCTAAACAAAACGGATATGTAACTACGTTGCTTCAGCGTAGACGTTATTTACCAGAGATCAATTCTAGGAATTTTAATTTAAGATCATTTGCAGAAAGAACAGCATTAAACACTCCTATTCAAGGAAGTAATGCGGATATTATAAAACTTGCTATGATTCGAATTGATGAACGTATTCAGTTAGAAAATTTAAAAAGTAAAATGTTACTTCAGGTCCATGATGAATTAGTTTTTGAAGTACCAGAAGATGAATTGGAAATGATGAATAAGCTAGTTCCTGAAATTATGGAGTCAGTCATTTCATTAAAGGTACCTCTAAAAGTAGATGTGAGTCATGGTAAGAATTGGTTTGAAGCAAAGTAAAGACAAAGATCAGCAAATCATGTAATCTAGCTTTGGGGGTGAATCATTGATGCCGGAATTACCAGAAGTAGAAACAGTTAAAAGAACATTAAGTCAATTAATTTTAAATAAAACAATCGACCATGTGACAGTTCAATTACCAAGAATTATCCAAAGGCCTGATGATGTTGTACAGTTCTGTGCTTTACTTGAAAATCAAACCTTTAAGAAAGTGGAGCGAAGAGGTAAATTCCTGCGTTTCATTTTAGATGACCTTGTTATGTTATCTCATTTAAGGATGGAAGGTAGATACGGATTATTTCAAAAAGGTGATCCAGTCGAAAAGCATACCCATGTAATTTTTCATTTTAAAGATGGTACTGAATTACGTTATAAAGATGTTCGTCAATTTGGTACGATGCATTTATTTGAACCAGGAGAGGAGTTCTTAAACCCTCCTTTGCACAAGTTAGGACTAGAACCACTTGAAGATAACTTTACTTTTGAGGCTTTTAAAGAGAAGCTTAAAAATAGGAAAACAAAAATCAAACCATTACTGTTAAATCAAGAGGTTGTAGTAGGTCTAGGAAACATTTATGTAGATGAAGCACTGTTTTTAGCTTCAATTCATCCAGAACAAACAGTAGATCAATTGAAAGGTACAGTACTTAAAAAGCTATATGAGGCTATTATTATTATTTTAAAAAATGCGGTTGATGCTGGTGGTTCATCGATCAAATCTTATGTAAATGGTCAGGGTGAGATGGGTTTGTTTCAACAACAATTAAAAATTTATGGTCGTAACTTAGAACCCTGTTATAACTGTGGGACTTCAATAGAAAAAATTGTTGTTGGAGGTAGAGGGACTCATTTTTGTCCAAATTGCCAGCTTGTAAACTAGTCATGCACCTATTTTTTCTCCTCTCCATATGATGTGAGAGGAGGGGATGATTACATGATTACTGCTATATCCATGTTTATTCTTGCACTAGCAGTTAGCTTAGATAGTTTTGGAGTAGGAATTATGTATGGTTTAAGAAAAATAAAAATTCCTTTGATCTCCATAATTATTATAGCGATATGCTCCGGTGCCATTATTTTTATTTCAATGCAAATGGGTGTTTTGTTATTAAAGTTTTTGCCTCCTGTTCTTGCAAAAATTATAGGTTCTTTTATCCTTGTATCCATAGGAGTTTGGGCCATCATCCAAATGAAAATTCAGAGGAAAAATGATGATGAACGGGAGCCTGTTGCAGTTATTTCCGATGAGAAAAAAACAATCGTTCACATTGAATTAAAAAGAATTGGGTTAGTTATTGAGATTTTAAAAAAACCAGTAAAAGCGGATGTAGATCGTTCAGGAGTTATTTCAGCAAGTGAAGCAGCATTTTTAGGTATTGCTTTATCTTTAGATGCTTTTGGAGCGGGAATCGGTGCTGCATTAATCGGTTTTTCTCCAATGTTAACATCTATAGTGATTGCATTTTCATCTGGTTGTTTTATTTTATTAGGATTACGAACTGGATATATTTTTTCAGAAACGAGATGGATTCGTAGACTTACTATGTTGCCTGGTATTATACTAATAGTAATGGGACTTATGAAATTACTATAAAATACCCCAAAAGTTTTAAAATAATTACAAAAGGTGAATAAACAATGAATGTAGGATTAACAGGTGGCATAGCTACAGGAAAAAGTACTGTTTCAAATATGCTTGTGCAACGTGGCGCCAGGTTAATAGATGCGGACGTTATTGCCAGGGAAGTCGTTCTCCCTGGTCATCCTGTTTTGCAAAAAGTAGCACAACATTTTGGACAAGATATTTTGTTAGAGGATGGGTCTTTAAATCGTTCTAAATTAGGAGAAATCATTTTCAGTGATCCATCCGCACGTAAAGAACTTGAAGGTTTGTTGCATCCTCAAATCCGTTCACTAATGAAAGAGAGAATGGCTCAGTATGAAATGGAGGAGCCAGAACGTTTAGTTGTTGTAGATATTCCGTTATTGTTTGAATCGAATCTCCAGGAGCTTTTTTCTTCTGTTGTTTTAGTTTATGTGCCAGAGTCCATTCAATTGGAAAGATTAATGAAACGTAATCAACTTAGTTTAGAGGAAGCAATGAAAAGAATTAAAGCTCAAATGCCAATTGAATCTAAAAAAAAGTTGGCTGACTATGTTATAGATAATAGTAAAAGTATGAAGCATACAGATGATGAAGTGAAACAATTTTGGGAGGATATATTTATGAAATGAATATCATTCGAAAAAAACGGTATTTTCTCATTTTATTCTTATTATTTATCGCTATTTTATTTTTTAATGCAAATTGGTTAGGTAAATTAATTTATCCAATAAAATATAAAGAAGAGATACAGGTTGCATCAAATGATTATAATATCGATCCATTGTTTGTTGCAGCTATTATTCGAGTAGAAAGTAATTTTAAATCAGATTTAGTTTCCTCTAAAAATGCTATGGGTATCATGCAAATTATGCCTGAGACAGCAGATTGGATCATCCAAATGGCACGCTCACCAAATCTAAGGAAGGATAAGATATTGGATGTTCGTGTGAATATTCAAATGGGAGTATGGTATTTAAATGCTTTATATGTTGAATTCAGACCTTATATAAATGATAAACCTATAAGAGATCAGATTGCATTATTATGTGCAGCATATAATGCTGGACCAGGGAATGTAAAAAGATGGTTAGATGAACAAAAATGGGACGGAAGCTTAAAAAATATTGAACAAATACCTTTTGGAGAAACAAGACATTATATTACAAGAACATTATATTATTATGAAAAGTATAAAAAAATTTATGGTTCTTCATTGAATTTTGAAGATATACATAAGCAGTAAAAGTGCCAAACTGTTTCAATAACAGTTTGACACCTTATTCATATTAAGATTTAATTATTGATAGTTTCCATGTCCTGCTAATTGCTGTTCAGCAATTTGGACTAAACGACGAGTTATATTACCACCGATAGAACCCGTATCACGAGTAGCCATGTTACCGTAGTAACCATCCTGAGGAATCGCAATTCCTAATTCTTGAGCAACTTCATACTTCAGTTGATCTAATGCTGCATTTGCTTGAGGTACAACAAGTGCGTTACTTGAACGGCTTTGTCCTTGTGCCATGATCATATCACCTCCTTGTCGTTGGTAGTTCTATTATGTGACGATTATCTTATATTCATAACAGGAAACGTATGCCAATTCAAGGAGAAACATTTTTATTGTTAACATAATTAATTAAAATGATTGGCACGTTAGTGGGCTTTTCACATTAAGTGTGTAGAATACAAAAATAAAATTAGATAGGGGAAAGATTTATGAGATGTCCATATTGCGATAATGATGGGGCTAAAGTATTAGATTCAAGACCAGCGAATGAAAACAAATCAATTAGACGTCGTAGGGAATGCGAGCAATGCCATAAAAGGTTTACTACTTTTGAAATGGTTGAAGAAACTCCTCTAATTGTCATTAAAAAAGATGGCAGCAGGGAAGAGTTTATGAGAGACAAGATACTTAGAGGGCTTATTCGAGCATGTGAAAAAAGGCCTGTTTCCGTAGAACGTTTAGAAAAAATTGTTTCAGAAGTAGAGCAGGAGTTGAGAAATACAGCTTTTACAGAGGTAAAGAGTATAGAAATTGGTGAACTAGTCATGGAGCAATTACATCCTGTGGATGAAGTAGCATATGTTCGCTTTGCATCAGTTTATAGACAATTTAAAGATATCAATATGTTTATGAAGGAATTAAATTATCTTTTACACAAAAGTCCAATACATATCGATAAAAAAGAATAGTGATTGTAGAGAATTTTCTTGCAGAAAAATGGCCAAAAAGCTATAATTGGTGTTGTTGCTGAAGTTGGGGCCATAGCTCAGCTGGGAGAGCGCTACGCTGGCAGCGTAGAGGTCAGGGGTTCGATCCCCCTTGGCTCCACCATATATGAAACCTTGGAATCCTTTGATATTAAAGGTTTTTTTTAATGCCTTTAAAGATTACCTATACTATTATTTTATACCAATAGAATGATTTGACAACCATTTGACAACCTTTAGTAAGCTAAAGGTGATTTGTTAAATTCGAATAAAAATTTTTTCCAAATTCATCAGCAGTATTTTTTTGCATGTTGGGCAATATATGACTATAAGTGTCTAATGTGATTCTAATGTTTGCATGACCAAGACGTTCAGATACTATTTTAGGATGTACACCTTGTTTTAATAATAAGGTGGCATGAGTGTGTCTTAGGTCGTGGAACGAGATTTTAGTAATGTCAATTGTTTTTATGAGACTTTCCATCGAACGGAGTAAATTTCTTGGGTTTACCGGAGTTCCAATATTAGAAGGCATAACTAAACCTAAGTCTGTATATACCGGTCCAGCTTTTAATTTTTCTTCATTAAGGGTAGTTTTTCTATGATGGTCTAATTCTATAGCTGTTTGTTTATCGATTGAAATAAGGCGATTCCCTGCATTTGTTTTTGTATGAGAATTAAATCCTTTACCATCGTGCGTTAAAGTTTGACGTATAGAAATGAATCTATCCTTAAGATCAACATCTTTCCAACGCAAACCAAGAATCTCACCTTGACGCATTCCTGTAGTTAGTGCTAATAAGAAGGTTATGTAATATCGGCTTCTCTTTTTTGCAGTACTTAAAAACTTGTGAGCTTCATTCTGATCCCATACATGAATTTCTTTTTTATCAACTTTTGGGCGATCAACTAATGCAGCAACATTTTTAGAAACATATCCCCAACGGATGGCAGTTTTTAATGCGTTTTTTAATACAGAATGAATATCTAATATAGTACGGTTTGAAAGTCCTTTATCATTTGATAAGTGTTTGAATAATTTTTCAACATGCAAAGCAGTTAATTTTGTTAAATCCATTTTTCCAAGGTAAGGTATAATATGGTTTTTTGTATGCCTATAATCTCGAGCATAGCTACCTGGTTTGACTTTACCTTCTCTTGTTTCTAGCCACATTGTCATAAAAGCATTTAGTTGCATTTTCTTTTCAATCATATTCCCTTGTTCATATTCAGTAATTAAAGCTGCGCATGCTTTTTCAGCTTCTTTCTTTGTTTTAAATCCACTCCTTGTAATTTGACGTCTTTTTCCGTCAGGATCTTTACCTAGAGAAACAGAAAATGACCACGTTGCCCCACAAGTACATTTCTTATCTGGTGGACACTTACAACCACGTTTTCGAAATGAACCTTTCAAAATTTATTCAACTCCCTTTTTTTCTTTTAGTGCAGTCCTTAAGAAAGCAATAGCAAGCTTAGCTTCTTCTTTACTTAAAGTTTCCCCATCAAGTGTTAAAGAGTATTTATCAAGTAGAAATTCATCGTCCAAATTTAGTGAATCTACAAAATTTTTTTCTGGACTTAGTGGAAGTGGGTTTTCGATTTTTCCAAGTAAATAATCAGTTGATACTCCGAAAATATCAGCTAATTTAGTTGCATTTTCTGCACTTAAATTTCTTTTCCCTTTTTCAATGTCATAATAATATTGAGCTGAAATTCCAATTAATTCAGCTACATTAGTTCCACTCATCTCCTTTTCTCTACGAATCTTTCTTATTCGAGAGGCTGTCATTTAAATCACCTATACCTTTCAGCTATTTGTTGATTTAATCCTATCAAATTAAGCTGACAAAAACAAACAGCAAATAGCTTAAAAAATAGCTGAATTTAAGCAATATGAAGAATTAATGAGATATAATGAGCTTTTTATAGTTAAATACAAGCTATATCTTTAAAATGCTTAAATTTTAAGCTTGATATTTAATTAATTTAAGCTTAAAATTTAAGCAGAAGGGAGGTAACCACATGAATTTTTCTAAAACAATTAAGAAATATTTGAATGAGAGAGAATTGAATGCTTCAGATTTAGCGAGGATGACCGGGTATTCGCCGCAATATATTCATGATCTCTTGAAGGGTGACCGTAGGTGGAATGAAAATACAATCGATAAGGTTTGTGATGCTCTAAAATTGGAAATTAAATTTTTAACTATCAAATAATTTACTAAGCGATTTATAGAAGGAGTTGAAAAAGTTTGGAGAATCTTCCACAAATTCTTACAGCAAAACAAATAAAAGAGATATTACAAATATCCGAAAGACGCGCTTATGAAATCATGGAGTTAAGATCATTCCCACTAATCAGAATCGGAAGAAGTAAACGAGTTTCAAAAGATTCTTTTTTCAGTTGGTTATATGAACATGAAAAGAAAGATGAGGTATTACTAGAGCAAAGTTGAAATAAAGGAAGGTGAAAGAGGAAAAGAACAAATCAAATATTTCAATATGGATGTAGCCCATACTAATTAAAAATAATTAGGTGGGATGAATATGAAAGAAATTATTATTAAAGTCCAATTTTCAGAGGAAATGATTCAGTCTATAAATGAGCTTGTAACAAATGTTTTAGAGAATGTTGAAAAAAACGGAGTTAATAAATCAGAGAAATTGCTGCCATCAAAACAAAAGGAAGAACAGCACTTAAAAGAATATGAAAACAAAGAAGATAATCATATTGATGAATTACCAGAAATATTAACCGCTCAAGATATAGCAAATTATCTTAAAATCTCACGTCGAAGGGTATATGGATTATATCAATTGAACCCAGAGCAAGGAGGGATACCTAATTTTAGCATAGGTAATTCTCATCGAGTTGTAAAAGAAGATTTTCTTGACTGGATTAAAGAGAAGAAACAGGAGAATTTTAAAAAATACACAGAATAAAGGAAGGTGAAAGAATGAGTCAATTAGTTTATATCGAAAACAATCGATCAGTAACAGATAGTTTAAAGTAGAAATGATTGAAAAATTATAAGAGAGGTGAAGTGGCTATGGAGATCAAAGGGAATGTAGTCAAAGATTATATGTCAGGCAATACCAGAATGATTTTTTGTGATGATGATTATATAAATAGAACAGAAGAGGAAGAAACAGAGATTTTTAATAGGGTTTATCAAGTGGCATGGGAGTGTGTTTTTGTTTTGGTAGAAAAAGGGGAGGAGGTATAAAAAATATAATTTTTTTTACTCTCAAACCTATCAAATAAAGGAAGGTGAAAGAATGAATCAATTAGTATACATCGAAAACAATCGACCAGTAACAGATAGTTTAACAATAGCAGAAGTGTTTGGGAAAAGGCATGACCATGTAATTAGGGATATTGAGAGTCAGATAGAAAAATTAATTGAAGCAGGGGAAGAAAAGTTCTCACTCCCCAACTTTGGGGAGACCCAGTATGTACATCCTCAAAACAAACAACTATACAAGAAATACCTTTTAACAGAAGATGCTTTTACATTAATCGCTATGTCTTATACAACAATTGAAGCAATGAAAATGAAAGTGAAATTTATTGAAGAGTTTAAACGAATGAAGGAAAACCTTCAAAATAAAATTCCAACACTTACAAGTCATGAAGCTTTAGGCATAGCAGTACAGCGAGCTGGAGAAATGATGATTAAGCTTCCACAACTTGAACAAAAAATTGAAAGTGTTGACCAAAAAGTGGACAAGCAGATCACACTCACTCAAGGAGAACAAAGAGTAGTACAAAGGAAAGTATGCGTGAGAGTTTACAGCTTTACTAAGGATCGAGAAAGGCGAAGTAAATTATTTAGAGAGCTGTATAGAGACATTAAAGACAGATGGGGAGTACCGAGTTACCGTGATGTATTACGAAAAGATATGCAGGATGCAATCAACTACATCAACGCTTGGGTTCCTAAAAAGAAAGAAGAAGGAGAGATAGCATGACAATACATCTAATAGACAACCTGTACTTACGAAGTGATGAGCGAAACTTTATTATTGCTAAAAAAACAGGAGAAGATAAATTTCTAAATACTAACTACTTCTCAAAGTTAGACTCACTACTTAAATTCTTATTAAACATGAAGCTCCAAGAATCAGACTCCAAAACATTAAAAGAACTCTTTAACGAATATTTAAAACTCACTGACACCGTAACGTTGGCTGTAGGACAGATAAAAGTGAAAGGAGAGATAGCATGAAGCCTAACTTAGACCGATTTGCAGAAAATTATGAAACGCCAGTGTTTGAAACAGTAGACCACTTAAATACATGCGAATGTGGTAAACAAGCAGAATGGTTAGTTTACAAAGATAAACAACCTCATTGTAAAGAGTGCTTTAAAGATGCAACTGAATGTGGTGATGTGGTGGAGGTGAAATATTTATGCGCTTGAATGTAACAAAAATACTAGATCAGATTAAAAAGCAGTTAGTTTCTCAGATTGATGAATACATTGAAACTTATCCAGCAGAGCCAAAAATTTTACTCATGGAAATAGACGATAATAAAGAATTTTGGATGCTTGATAATGGGTGGAAAAGTATGAGATTTGAATATGAACATGTTGAATTTAGTTTTTTGGAATTATGTAATTTTATAGAGTTACTTCATGGGGTAGAAGTAGAAAAGAAATTTATATCTGAAATCACTGAGGAAGTAAGAAAAATAACTGAAGGTAGAGTTAAAGTATTTATTTATCAATGTATGGAAGATGAAAAAGAAAAGGCGAGCTGCGCCAACAGCATCGCTTAGAACTAAAAAACAAATTTAATTAGAGGTCATTATAACATTATTTTTAAAATTTTGAAAGGTGGATGTTATTTATGAAAGCAACTGGAATGGTAAGAAAAATAGATGAATTAGGAAGAGTAGTAATCCCTATGGAGTTAAGAAGAACGCTTGGTATCGCAGAAAAAGATCCTATGGAGATATTTACTACTGAAGATTCGATTGTATTAAAGAAATATGCACCAGGTTGTGAATTTTGCGGTGAATTAGATATAAAAGTAGTTCTGAATGGTAAACAGGTATGTCATAAATGTGTTTCAAGTGTAGTAGAAAAGGCAGGTGCTTAAAATATGAATCTAGTAAATCCGTTGGTTCAGAATGATTTAGAAACAATAGAAGGAATGAAACAAGAAAATAGATTTAAAATCACTGATTTAGGTTCATTATCTTGGGCTATGCGAATGTTATCAGCATTAGCAGCTAAAAAAAATGACGTTAATAATTTAGCTGATGAAGAGGTAACAAGAATAGAAGATTATCGAAAATCGGAGCTTAATAGTATTGAACAATCGGAATCATTCTTTAAATCATTAATCAATGAATATGCGGTTGTTCGTAGAGAGAGTGATCCTAAATTTACAAGCGAAAAAACACCATATGGAAAAGTTGGTTTTCGAAAGCAACAAGCAAAATGGATTTATAAAGATAAAGAGCTGCTTAAATATTTAGACCTTGAACACTCTGAATTAATTCGAATTAAGCATGAACCGATAAAGACGGAAATAAAAAAACGATTTAAGGTTTCTAAAGGTAAAGTGTATGACGAAAATGGACAAGTTGTAGATGGCATTGTTGTAGAGGAACGCCCAGACATCGTAGAGATTAAAGTGGAGGTGTAGTATGGACGATAAAACAGAGTTATACCAAAAGATATTCAACGTTATGAGCGCTATAGATTATTTAAAGAAGGATGATCATGTTAAATTTGGACAGCAAAATTATAAAGCTATATCTGAAGAGAAAGTGACTACTACTGTTAGAGCTGAACTAATCAAGAATAAGTTGATTGTGCTTCCAATAGAGCAGGATCATAAGAGAGAAGGTACTATTTCTACCGTTGATACAAAATACAAAATCATTGATATAGAGTCAGGGCAATATGAAATTATAGTAAGTTCTGGGACTGGTGCCGATACACAAGATAAAGGCGTAGGAAAAGCCATGACATACGCATTTAAGTATTTATTCTTGCGTTCATTCGCTATTCCAACAGGAGAAGATCCGGACAAAGTTTCTTCTGCTGAATTAGATGAAAAACAAAAGAAACAGGCTGAAGAACGAGAGAAAAAGCTTAACAGTGTATTGATTAAGTGGCAGACATTGAGCGAAGAAAAAGACAAAGCGAAGTCTACAGAACAGTTTAAAGAGTGGCTTAAAAAGAAAAGTACAACCTATGAAACGGTAGATATAGAATCTCTTTCAAACTTCGAGAGGACATTTACTAAAAAGTTGAATGAAAAAGCACAAGAGAAGAAAGGGGCATAAGGATGTTAAATCGGGTTATTTTAATCGGGAGATTAACAAAAGATCCTGATCTGCGGTATACACCAAACGGAATAGGAACGTGTAATTTTACACTAGCTGTAGAAAGATCTTTTAGTAATAACGGAAAAAAAGAAACGGATTTTATCAAGATTGTAACTTGGAAAAAGTTAGCTGAAACATGTGCTAATTACTTGGGAAAAGGTAGATTAATCGGGTTAGATGGAAGATTACAGATACGAAACTATGAGAACAACGAAGGTAGAAAAGTGTATGTGTCTGAGGTAGTGGCAGAGAGTGTTAGGTTTCTTGAACATAAGGACGTAAGTGAAGCTGAGGAAGTTGGTAATTTCACTGACGGTAATAGTAAACCTATCGAGTTAAGTGATGATGATTTACCGTTCTAGGAGGGTGGACTAATGGACTTAGATGCACATATTAAAGAGATTACAACATTACGCAATAAAGCAGATAAATTAATAGAAGATAGTCCAGGAGCTCTTTTAAAAAAGATTGAAATATTAGCAAGATGTTTGGTGTTTATAGGTAGAGTATCTAGTCAATTAGATGGAGATTACAAGCGCATATATGCTCAAAGAAAGTATGAATACTCTTTCGCTGAAATCAATGCTAAATCACCTAAAAAAGCCCATGCGGAGTTAGCAGTTAAAGATTTAAGAGAGAAAGAAGCAGAAGCATATCAGATGATGCAACGGTGGAGAAATGCCTTTAGTAGCACACAGGAAGAGATACATGCTTTAAAACTAAAAATGAGAATTGATTTTGAGAACAGTCAAAATGGAGGTTGATCATATGGGTGGGTTTTATCCTGCCCCTAAACCTCAACATCGTAGAAGAACACCAAAACGAGGGGCAAGGGGGAAGTTTGACACTAACACGAAGAGAACCATTGTTGAACGTGATGGAGCCTTATGCGTGAATTGTGGACATTCCTATCATGATATCCATCATATTATATTCAAGTCTCAAGGAGGTCCTGGAACGGTTGATAACGGAGTTTGTGTCTGTAGGAAATGCCATAGCTGGGCGCATACGTCTAATGAAGGTAGACGATGGTTTGAAGGTTATAGATTAAGGTATTTGGTTTGAGTTTGAGGAGGGCATTATGCATAACCCAATATATCTATTCAAATGGATGATAGGTTTTTATATTCAAGAGTTTAAAAGAAAATCCGCATAGGGGATGAAATAAATGAAAGAGGCGTATTACTTTTCACACGATGCAAATGCACGCCATGACCCTAAGATATTGGCAATGCGAAGCGTTTATGGAATGGAAGGTTATGGACGGTATTGGGTACTTATTGAATTTCTAAGAGAGCAAACGCAATACAAGCTTAGAAAATCTAAACACTTATGCAATGCGTTAGCAATGCAAATGCAATGCACAGTAGAAGAAGCGCAAAACTTTTTAAATGATTGCATAAATGAGTTCGATTTACTGGTTGAAAATGATGAATTTATATGGAGTGACTCCTTGTTAAAACGAATGAGTGAAAAAGATAAAAAGTCAGAAAAAGCAAAATTGGCGGCTAAAAAGCGATGGGATAAAGCCAGTAACAACAAGGGTTCTATGCAAGACGACAAGGATAGCAATACAGATGCAATGCAAACGCATAGCGAAGGCAAAGCATTAAAGGAAAGGAAAGTAAAAGAAAAGAAAGTAAAGGAAAGTAAAGAAAAAGAAATAGTAGTAGAAGAAAGTAAAGAAAAGAAAAGCAATAATACAACTACTACTACAACAGACGAGAATTGCTTCAAAATTTATCAAAATGAAATCGGAATATTAAGTTCATCAGTCTCAGATGATTTAAATATTTGGTTAGATGATTTTAACGGAGATCATAGAGTCATCATTCAAGCAATCAAAATAGCAGTTGATCGGAATAAAAGAAACATGGGATTTATAAAAGGGATTTTAAAAGAGTGGTATAGCAAAAATGCAAGGACACTTGAAGATTGTGAAGCGTTGCAAAAGGAATTTGAAAACAAAAAGAATAATCGAAATCAACAACAAAGATGGAATTATGGACATCAAAAACCTAAAATACCGATCATACAATATACGGAAAATTCAGATGCAGAATTTACACAAGAACAGTTAGACGAAATAAAGAAAATAGCAGATGAATGGGATAATGCACCAGTAGCAGCAGGAATAGATCTTGATGACGATAGACCGTTTTAATAATCGTTTAAGGAAAGGGTGAGGATATGAAAATCATAGGTCAAGGGAAAGTAACTGGTGATGAAAGAGAACTTATAGTTAAGACTACAGATAAAGAGTTAAGGCTACTTACCGAAAACCCCACAGATTACAGGCAGACTTTGAAGGTCGGGGATGAAATAAATATTAGTAAAAAATATGAATTATTCAACCAAATGCAACGTTACGGAAATGCAATATTAAATGATTTTGATGGTTTACGAAATGTATTTATAGATATTGGTTTAGGAGGTATGAAAGAAGGTGATTCGGATTGATTAAGTTTGTAGTAAATGAGGAACCAGTTGCACAAGCAAGACCTAGAGTAACAACCAAGAACGGAAAACCTAGATTGTATGATCCTGATAAATCAAAATATTTCAAACAACTTGTAGCAATGAAAGCTAAACAATATGCACCTGAGACTTTACTAGATTGCCCTCTGTTGCTTCGAATCACTTTTTATAGGTCTATACCAAAAAACTTTACTATAGCCAAGAGAAAGCAAATAGAGGATGGAGAACTAAGACCAATAACCAAACCAGACATAGACAATTATGTTAAAGCTATCAAGGATGCTCTTAATAAAGTGATATGGACGGATGATAGTAAGGTTGTCGAATTACATGCTAGTAAATTTTATAGCGAATATCCGAGAGTGGTAATTGAGATTAGGAGGCTAGGTGATGCAACTAGATTTGTTTCGTGAAATCATAGTTGACAATTTTGCTGGTGGGGGAGGAGCTTCTACAGGAATTGAAATGGCAACTGGTTTAAGTGTAGATATAGCAATCAATCATGATCCTGCTGCTATAGCGATGCATAAAGCAAACCACCCAGATACGGAACATTATTGCGAGGATGTTTGGGACGTTGATCCTAAAAAGGTTGTAAGAGGTCGCAAGGTTGGATTGTGTTGGCTTAGTCCTGATTGTACACATCATAGTAAAGCTAGGGGTGGAAAACCTAGAAAGAAAAATATTAGAGGATTAGCATGGATAGCAGTTAGATGGGCGATTGCTGTTAAACCTAGAGTTATCATTCTGGAGAACGTAGAAGAATTTAAGGAATGGGGTCCATTAGATGATAGTGGAATGCCAATAAAAGATGCGAAGGGAAGAACGTTTTATTCATTCGTTGATTCTCTTAAATCGTTAGGGTACCAGGTAGAGTGGAGAGAATTAACAGCATGTGATTATGGCGCTCCAACAAAAAGAAAACGCCTGTTTATGATAGCTAGATGTGATGGCAGACCGATTGTATGGGCTAAACCTACTCATGGTGATCCAAAAAGCAAAGAAGTCTTAACAGGTAAGTTATTACCTTGGCGTACAACTGCAGAAATCATTGATTGGTCATTACCTTGTCCTTCAATATTTGAAAGGAAAAGACCACTTGCAGAAAATACAATGCGTAGAATTGCAAGAGGAATGCAGAAGTTTGTTATAAATAATCCTAAACCATTCATAGTACGGATTGGTCATACAGGGTTTGGGGGAGATAGATTGCAATACGAGATAGATAAACCTCTAACGACAATTACAACAAAAGCTGAACACTGTTTAGTTACACCATTCATATCTACTTATTACACTGAAACAACTGAAAATGGGGTTAGGGGTCAAAATGTTCAAGAACCACTGCACACTGTCAGTACAGCAAATAGATTTTCGCTAGTAACCGCCTTTATAGCAAAACATTATGGTGGAGGATATACAGGTGCAGGAACAGGGATGACAGAACCATTGTCAACCGTTACAACTGTAGATCATAACGCATTAGTGATGGCATTCCTTACAAAATATTATGGTTCTGACATTGGACAGGCTTTAGATGATCCAATCCATACCATTACAACAAAAGATAGATTCGGTTTAGTCAAAGTTAAAGGGCAAAATCATCAAATAGTTGATATAGGTATGAGAATGCTGCAACCACATGAATTATTCCCAGCTCAAGGATTTCCTGAAAGATACATCATAGATCGAGATTATGAAGGTAATAAATACACAAAAACAGCACAGATTGCAAGGTGTGGCAATGCAGTACCACCACCATTTGCAGATGCTCTTGTAAGAGCCAATTGTCCTGAGTTGTGTTATAGAAGTGCAGCTATAGCGAATTAAGGAGGGTTAGACATTGGGAATACCAAGAATATTACATTATCCCGGATCCAAGTGGTCTATGACGAATTGGATCATTAACCACTTTCCGGAACATGAAAC
This sequence comes from Chengkuizengella sp. SCS-71B, assembly GCF_040100845.1. Taxonomy (NCBI): domain Bacteria; kingdom Bacillati; phylum Bacillota; class Bacilli; order Caryophanales; family Paenibacillaceae; genus Chengkuizengella; species Chengkuizengella sp. SCS-71B. The sequence goes on from NZ_JAZHSH010000001.1 coordinate 1,088,764, forward strand.
ATATTTGGAACCATACTTTGGATCAGGAGCGATTTTCTTTAATAAAAAGCCATCAAAGATAGAGACTATCAATGACTTGGATAGCAGTGTTGTAAACCTGTTTAAAGTGATCCGGGACCATCCAGATGAACTAGCTGAAAAGATTGAATATACACCAATGTCTTAGAGAGGAATATTACAACTCATTTGAATTCCAAACAGGGGATGATTTTGAAGATGCTAGGAGATTTCTTGTTAGAACCTTTCAAGCTATAGGAGCTAAAACATCGGACCGAACTGGCTGGAGGAACAACATTGTAACTAGTCCTACTGTTTCGAAAACAAAACAATGGGCTAGGATTCCTGAAAAAATTTCAAAAGTAGCTGAGAGATTAAAAGAAGCACAAATTGAAAATAAATTAGCAACTGAGTTGATTGCAAGATATAAGCATCCAAAAGTTTTAATATATGCGGATCCACCGTACATTTTGGAAACAAGATCAAAGAGAATGTATAAGCATGAAATGAAAATTGAGGACCACATGGAATTACTGGATTTGTTGGTTAAACATCCAGGTCCTGTTTTACTAAGTGGGTACGCACATCCACTATATGACGAAAAACTGAAGCATTGGAAAAGAGAAACATTTGCCGCAACTGCTGAAGCAGGAGCTAAAAGAACAGAAGTGTTATGGATTAATGAAGTAGCAGCACAAGGTCAACAAGTGATGTTTGAGTTTTAAATAATAGGAGGGTAAGAACAATGAGAGAGTTAACAATTAAAGATAAACAAGCAGTATTAGATGTATTTAATAGTTTTGAAGTTTATGAACAATCTGGTGGAGAAGATGCCTATATCTTAGTAGAAAACAATGAAGAAAACCGCAAACGATTAAATGATGTAGGTGTAACAAATAAAGAAATAGACAATGCAGCAGACGAAGCATTCTTTTGTACTATAGCCTTAGCATTTAACGGAGGTTATGCAGATAACTATGAATATGGAAAATTCGTTCTATGGGGTCCCATAGATGGTGTATTAAGGGAGAGAGTAAGGAACTTCGAGGGAACTCAGGTTGATGCTTTACGCTTGTTGGAAGCTTTGGAAGGAGTGAAAGAGGTTGGGTGATATAACAAATGATGTTTTGTTATTGATTGAAAATAAAGAACTACCTAAAGAAACACAACAATTGAAAACTGCACTTAATAAATATAAAGAAACAAGGAAAGTGGATAACAACAGAGATAGAGCTCAATTAATATTTTTAATAATCGCAATACTGGATATACCAGAAGATGATTTTCATAAAACGATAGAACGAATACAAAAGATAATAACTATTAAAACAACTGCAGATTTAATTGATAAAGCCTTAGGAGATTATGGCGAAACAGATATTCATTAAAACAAGAAGGTGAGGGAATGGAAATGGACAAGTTACCTGACAAAATAATTAACTTGGATACCATCCGCGTTAATAGAAGTGCAGATAAAAAATGCAAATGTAGAAAAAAACATTTTGTAGTAGATACAAGAAATCGTTTAGTACATTGCCAATGCGGAGCTCAAGAAGATCCATTTGAAGCCTTATATTACTTAGCAGCACACAGAGAACGTCTACAAGAAGAGACAGAACATCTATTAGAGCAACGAAAGCAGATCACTAATTATAAACCGCATATGGTTGTATTTAAAAATCTCGAACGACAATACCGTAAAAGACGTGGCGAACAAATGATTCCTAGATGTCCGAATTGTAACCGAGGATTTCGTTTTGAAGAGTTGTCGGGATGGGTTAATGAGAGGTTTGAAAAAAGACTTCGAGATAAGGAGAAATCAAAAGAATAAGCGCTCATTGGGGGTGGGAAAATGATAGAGTTATTTCCAAGTATCACTGAACAAGATAAAGAACAAACGAAATTTTACCTAAAAAAGTACCCTGATATGAAAAGCTTAATGAAAGACTATGAAAAACATGCTGTCGATATGTACCAGACGGATGTTGAAGGTGAAACAGCAAAAAAGGAAAGTAACGAGGAATACTATTCAAATAAGACTGCTAATACTGTAGTGTTTGACGAGAAAAGACGGTTGATATACTTGGAATATAAAATCCTTACTGAAGCCATTGAAAGGGCTGTAGCCTTAATTATAGACGAAGAAGAACGGAAAGCAATGTACTATAGACATATGAGAGGATACAGCTACAAAGAAGCTATGAATTTCATGCCTTACTCTGTAAGCTCAAAAACATTTGATCGGAGATTGACAGAAGGGTTAGTTTCAGTAACTAACACATTAAAACTTTGGGGAGTATTAGAAAGAGAGTGGAAATATTGACGGTAAATTGACGGTAATTAGACGGTCAACTGACGGTTAAACCATAGTATTATTATATTATGAGATATAAAGAAAGGGCGCACATAAGCGCTCTTTTTCCATTCCAGCCCATAGATAAGAGTCCAAGCAACTTCATTAGATTGTTCATAAGATATAAGATAGTTTAATGAGTTGGGAGGTAAGATTATGGGATTAAACAAAGGACCTTTTGTAGTAGCTCAAAGTTTTTCGGTAGAGAACCCATATGGTGGTGAAGGATCAATCGAACTTCCCTTTCCTGATCCTGATGAAGTTCCTGTGGTTGTAGCTACAGTTGATGTTTGTGTCCAACAACCACAGAAAACTCAAGTATCAATTGATTCAATGACCCAAATTGCTGTTATAGGTAATCCAGGACTTGATTCTATATCTTTTGAAGTGAAATATGAGATCTTGCGAAATGGCACTACCATTGCAACAATAAATGATGAAATGGATTATGCAAAACCTAATTCTATTGAATTTAGACATACAAACTTTCCAAACTTTCCTTTAGTAGATGAAGATCCGGATCCTGGAATCAATAAGTATGATCTTAGATGTACATTTTTATCATTCTTCGGTGTGAATTCTATCTTTGCTGGCTCTAGAAGTCTTAAAGCCACAGTAATAACAATATAGAACTAAAGTTTAAAAATAAAATTTTATGATTAAACGGTTAACAGAAAGGGCGTAGAAATGCGTTCTTTTTTTGTTGGGAAAATATCATCCATTGTGCTAGGGGAGGGAAGCAGGATGATAAAAAGGAACAGAAATTCTTATAATTAAACTACTTCACATTTTCTAATAAAAATTAATTTTCATAGGTAGATGCCCACTCGTTTAGGCTAATGACTTCATATTTTGTGATAGGGTCATTTAACTATGATTTTTTAACAATAAGGATGTGAATAAATGGATAGTAAAAAATGTAACCGTGAAGCACCAGGAGATTGCGCCACAGCGTTAGGTAGAAATACGGTAGCTAGTGGTGACAACTCTCTTGCTGAAGGTAGAAGTACACGATCAAGTGGGGAAAATTCTCATTCCGAGGGAAGAGATACCATGTCAAGTGGAGATGCCTCACACTCTGAGGGCAGAAACACAATGGCGAGTGGTGATGCATCTCATACAGAAGGCAGAAATACCACAGCTAGCGGTGATGCTTCCCATTCGGAAGGAAAAGACACCGTAGCCCAAGGAGATAACTCTCATGCGGAAGGAGAGGGAACTCAAGCGATTGGAACAGCTTCCCATGCGGAAGGAACAAACTCAAAAGCGAAGGGGCTTCAATCCCATTCCGAAGGAGATTGTACTACGGCATCAGGAAGCTACTCACACTCAGAGGGAACTAAAACGGATGCTGAAGGTGAAGCTTCCCATTCGGAAGGAAGAAATACGACAGCTAGTGGAGATTATGCCCATGCGCAAAATCGAGACACCGTAGCCCAAGGGGATAATTCCACCGCTGAGGGATTAGGTTCTCTTGCTAGAGGATTAAATAGCCACTCGGAAGGATATATTACACAGGCGGATGGAGAAAACGCGCATGCTGAAGGGCGGAACTCGAAAGCAACAGGAGATAATTCCCATGCCGAAGGTAGAGACACACTTGCACAAGGAGATAATTCCCATGCCGAAGGAGAAGGGACGATGGCAACGGGTATTGGTGCGCATGCAGAGGGAACAAATACAGTTGCTTCTGGTGAACAGTCTCATGCAGAAGGAATAGATACAATAGCCAGTGGAGATTTTTCACATGCGGAAGGATTTCGAACAGAAGCGAATGGTCTTCGTTCCCATGCGGAAGGTAGTGTAACGTTTGCACAAGGAGATTTTTCTCATGCGGAAGGACGCGTTACAAGAGCTACTCAAGATGCATGTCATGCCGAAGGATTTAGAACGATGGCCGATGGAATTAATTCTCATGCTGAAGGATTTTTAACACTAGCCAATGGATTAACCTCCCATGCCGAAGGAAACGAAACGAGAGCTCTAGGAGATAATTCTCATACTGAAGGACGCAATACAATAGCCTTTGTTGATAATTCTCATGCCGAAGGACAGAGAACGAGAGCCGAGGGAATTAATTCTCATGCTGAAGGATTTTTAACAGAAGCCATAGGATTAGCCTCCCACGCCGAAGGCCGTAATACGATTGCTTCCGGTGAGTGCTCCCATGCTGAAGGCAATGCTACCGAAGCATTTGGAGATTTTTCCCATTCCGAGGGGGCTGTTACAATTGCTAATGGTGCTCAGTCTCATGCTGAAGGATTTTTAACAGAAGCCATAGGCGAAGCTTCTCATGCTGAAGGATTTTTAACAGAAGCCATAGGCGAAGCTTCTCATGCAGAAGGAGAGGCAACCACAGCCCAAGGAGATAATGCTCATGCCGAAGGATTTGAAACACAAGCGAATGGTCTTCGTTCCCACGCAGAAGGAGAGGCAACCACAGCCCAAGGAGATAATGCTCATGCTGAGGGAAATTCAACGAATGCATTAGCAAATGACTCACATGCTGAAGGATTTCGAACACAAGCGAATGGTCTTCGTTCCCACGCTGAGGGAGCCCTTACAATTGCTAATGGCACACAATCTCATGCTGAAGGTTTCTTTTCAGAAAGTACGGGTTTCAGTAGTCATGCTGAAGGTGATGCTACAGAGGCATTGGGCGATTCTTCTCATGCTGAAGGGTTTCGAACACAAGCGAATGGAAATTTTTCTCATACTGAAGGTTGTAACACTGTGGCTTTTGAAGAATGTTCTCACGCTGAAGGTAGGAATACAAATGCTCGAGGTATAAACGCTCATGCTGAAGGTGAGGGTTCTATGGCCTTTGGAACTGCATCCCATGGGGAAGGTAGCGATACAGACGCATTAGGAGATAGTTCCCATGCGGAAGGATTTCGAACACAAGCGAATGGTCTTCGTTCTCATGCAGAGGGAGCCCTTACAATTGCCAATGGTACACAATCTCATGCTGAGGGTTTCTTTTCAGAAAGTACGGGTTTCAGTAGTCATGCTGAAGGCTGTAATACTGTAGCTTTAGGAGATTGTTCTCACGCCGAAGGAAGCAATACAAGAGCGGAAGGCTTTGCTTCTCATGCTGAAGGTTGTGATACGGTAGCTTTAGATGATTGCTCTCACGCCGAAGGAAGCAATACAAGAGCGGAAGGATTAGCCTCCCACGCCGAAGGTTGTAACACAATTGCCTCAGGCGAATGCTCTCATGCTGAGGGAAATGGTACAGATACAAATAATAGAGTAAATGCGCATATTATGGGACGTTCAGGTCAAGCGGTTGAAGATAACTCCTGGCATTTAGTGAATGATACTTTAATGGCTCTTATTAACGGAAACACAGGAGATGCATGTTTTGCAGGTGAAATTACTTCAGGCAGAGGATGCGATTTCGCTGAACTATTTGAAACGTTGGACGGTAAACCCATTGATGTTGGATATTTTGTCACAATGGAAGGAAAGAAAATAAGGAGAGCTTCTGATAAAGATAATTATATTTTAGGTGTAACCAGTGCTGTCCCTGGTTTCTTAGCAGGTAGTTCGGGTTATGAATGGAATAAGCGTTTTATGACAGATAGATGGGGTCGAGTGTTATATGAAGAGGTGACCATTCCAGCGGAAAAAGATGATAAGGGTAACATCATCTCACCTGAGCGAATCGAAAAAAGACAAAAGCTAAATCCAGAATATGATCCAGATCAACAGTATGTTCCAAGAGCAAAAAGACCAGAATGGGAAGCTGTTGGATTAGTTGGACAATTATTAGTAAGAGACGACGGGACATGTGAAGTAGATGGATATTGTAAACCTAACGCTGATGGAATTGCCACAAGAGCTCATAGTGGTTATCGAGTGATAGAACGAACAGATGAAGACCAAATTTTAATTATTATAAATTAACATCAAAGGAGAGCTGTTTAATGGAAAGCAGAGAAAAGTTAAGGGAAGAGTTGTTAGAAAGAGCAAAGGATAAAACCAGAGATCATAAAACAATGGAAAATAGAAGAGAACGGTTAAGAGAAGAGTTATCAGAAGTCATGGCTCGAGAAAAGGACAGAAAGAAAGAAATCATTGAAGAACTAAAAAGTTCTATGGATAAATATGAAGAAAGAATGAAAGATTCAAAAGTGAGTAAAGAACGTATAGAAAAGAGACGTAAGCGAATAGATGAGCTCATTCAAAGAGTTGAAGAGCGAAGTGAACAATCAATAAAAAGATTACAAGATAGAATTTAAAAGTAAAACCATTTAAAAGAGGTGGAAGATATGCCATCAATATTAGGTGTTGCCAAAATCATTAATGTTTCGGGTGGAAGTAAAGTACGTGCAGGAGATTCAGTTCAGATCACACCTGTAGAATACACAAAAGCATATGCTGGTAGTGGTTGTTTTAATAGAGGAGATTTACCAAGAACGAATAATTTTGTGAGCACAACAAATACAATTGATGCTGATATAAAAGATGATACTCAAGATAATTTTGGAATCGAGGATAATGTGTTTCCTTTTTTATTTGTTTAAAATGGCGTTTTGTTATTAGAGTTGCTGAATAATGGCAAAAAAGAAAAAATAAATTTTATATTAGATTCCTTTAAGCACTCATAGTAGTGCTTTTTATTATGTCTACAAAAACAAACTCAAACCAATATTTGGAGGTGGGGTGATGACGTAAATGAATTGGGAAGAAATAAGGAAAGAATATGAAACAACAGATATCACCTTAAAGGACTTAGCTGAGAAGCATAATCTTAAACTCGGTACTTTAAAGAGTAGAAAGAGCAGAGAAAAGTGGAAGAAGGATGCAACCATAAAGAAAAAGGTTGCAAAGGATGCATCCAAGAAAAATAAAGCAGTAAAGAGCCTAGTTGAATCGGATCAATTAACCGATAAACAAAGGCTTTTTTGTATTCACTATGTTAAATCCTTCAATGCAACCCAAGCAGCTATCAATGCAGGGTATGCGGCAGATAGTGCACATGTAGAAGGTAATAGACAGTTAAGAAATGTTAAGGTTTCACAAGAAATTAAACGTCTAAAAGGTGCCATGGTTGAAGAAGTGTTCTTAGATGGAATGGATGTCTTAAATGAATATATTAAAATCGCTTTTGCGGATATAACAGACTTTATCACTTTCTTTAGAAAAGACATTGTCACAGGAAATGTCGAAGCACTTCTGAATTCAGATCTAAGTGTTAAGGACATCGTTCCAATGCTGCAATCATCAAATGAGGTCTACTTTAAAGACATGGACCAAGTAGATGGAAGAATGATCAGTGAAGTGAAGAAAAGTAAGGACGGTATCTCTATCAAACTCCACGATAAAATGAAGGCCTTAGAGAAACTAGAAAAGTATTTTGATCTATTACCAGATCAGCATAAGAGAATGTTAGAAACTGCAAAATCAGAGTTGGATCAGAAGAAATACGAACTAGATAAACGAATAGTGGAATTAAGAGAGAAACAACAGGAGAGTGATGTGTGGTAGCATGGCTAAACATGAAGTATTAAAGCGGTTTTATAATTCGGATAAGTGGGTCACTTTCAGATTAGGTTTAATCAACGAACGAGGGAATACATGTTCAAGGTGTAATCAGATCATAGCAAAATCAAAAGACCTTATAGGACACCACAAAGTAGAACTTATACCTGAGAATGTACATGATCACAACATAAGCTTAAACCCTGAGTTAGTAGACTTAGTGTGCTTTGATTGCCATAACTTAGTGCATCACCGATTTGGATATAAGGCAGAAAAGAAAGTTTACCTGGTATATGGTCCACCACTATCAGGGAAGACAACGTTTGTAAAAGAAAGAGCCATAAGAGGGGATCTTGTCGTTGATATGGATATGTTATATTCTGCTGTATCGATGCAACCTTTTTTTGATAAGCCTGACAATCTCTTGATGAACGTAAGAGGGATATACAACCAACTACTAGACAACATCAAAGTAAGGCATGGTAAATGGCATAACGCTTGGATCATAGGAGGGTATGCAGATAAGTATAAGCGAGAGAAGGTTGTAAATGATTTAGGTGCTGAACCTATATTCCTAGATGTGAGTAAAGAGGAATGCTTACAACGTTTAGCAGTAGATGAAGAAAGACAATACAGGCAGGATGAATGGCAAGGATACATTGAGAATTGGTTTGATTATTATACTGAATAAGGAGGAGGTTATTAAATCATCTTCTAGAGATGAGGGACTATGAATAACAACCTATATTTTCATGATTAAATTTTCTTTTATGCATCCGTCCAATCCAATTTATGATTTCGCGAATATGCTATCATAAACGATTTCGAAAAAATGGTGAGGAGTGAACAACATGGTCATTAACGTTCCAGCAGATCAGCCGACGATTAATGCCGCATTGGCAGTAGCAAGTGCTGGGGATACCATCAGAGTAGCAGCTACTACCTGTAATGAATCAATAACAATAGGAACAGGGTTGGATTGCATCCGAATTATAGGAGCAGGGATAGGAAAAACAATTATAGACGGAACAGGTTTAGGAGTGGTTAATGGTATAGATATACAAGATTCATCAATGGTTACACTTGAAAAGATTACTGTTCAAAATTTTGAAGGTAGAGGGATTTTGATTCAAACAAGTGATAATATCATAAATCAAGTAAAATCACAAAATAATCAAAACAATGGAATGGAAATAGACATAGAGGCTGAAAGGAATTTAATTATTGACTCGGAAGCCAGTTTCAATTCAAGCGATGTAAATCCATTCATAAATGGAATTGAAGTGAATGGAAATCATAATTATATGGTCAAATGCAAGTGCGTTGGAAATTTAGATGATGGATATGATTTGGAAGGCTCCAATAACTTTTTGTATTTATGTCTTGCAAAAGAGAATGGTGACGATGGTTTTGACGTAAACTTTGTTGATGAATTCAATATGTTTATATGCTGTCAGGCGGTTAAAAATAAAGAGGAAGGTTATGATATAGACTCAAATAGAAATTTGTGTTTGTGGTGCAAATCGCTACTTAATGGTGGTAATGGATTTGAACTCAATAATAATGAAAATCTTCTTTGGGGCAATGAAGTGAAGTGTAATAATGGAATTGGAATTATTGCATTGAACAATAATCAGATGATCCAAAATAAAGTCGTAGGAAATGGATTTAACGGAGTTGAGATTAATGGAAATGGGAATATAGTAGACAATAACTGTATTGAAAATAATACAAATCAAGGAATACTAATTAATCCAAATTCTATTGATAACGTCATCCGATCTAATAAATTAGCAGGTAATACTCCAGATATAGATAATGAAGGGATGAATACGTTATTTGACAACAACAAATGTAGAACGAGTGATCCAGCGGGTTTATGTCAAATAAATAATGAAGTGATAGTAAATGAAGGTGAGAGTATTCAAGCTGCCATTAATGCTGTGACAACAACTGAAGGTTTTACAATTCGAGTAGGTGCAGGAACATTTCCTGAAATCCTCAATATTGCTCTAGGGAAAGATCGCATCCGCATCATCGGTGCTGGACAAGGAAAAACGATCATAGATGGAGTAGGTCTAGGTGGAATAGGAATTAATATTGATGAGTCTTCTTTTGTGACCATAGAAAATTTAACCGTTAAAAATTGTGATAGCTCTGGAATACGAATTAATACTAGTGATAATATACTACATTGTGTAACTGTGTTTGGAAATTTAAACGATGGTATGTTCATAACGGGATTAAGCGAACGAAATATGATCATGAATTGCGATTCGAGTGGAAATAATGGTTTGGGAATTTCAGTAGACGGCGATCACAACTATATCATTTGTAGTCAGTGTAATAGAAATAGCTTAGAGGGTATAAGATTTAATCAGAGTGAGTTTAACCTGGCATTTCATAATTTTTGTGATGGAAATCTTGAAGGAATAGAGCCGGCTGGCGAAAATAATTTTATTATTAGTAATTGTGTATTAAATAATGAGGATGGTATTGAAGCAGAGCGTGATTTCAATTTATTCCTTTGGAACAAAGCATGTAATAATAACCGTGATGGAATTGATGTAGAAGATAGTAATAATTTAGTTTGGGGAAATATTTGCAGCAATAATGAACGTGATGGAATCTTTATTCAAGAAGATAACAATAGAATTATACACAATATCATAAAGAACAATGGAGCACGAGGAATAAGAATTAGACCTTTTGATGATTTCAATATCATTGACAACAATACCATAATAAACAATTCACAAGAAGGTATATTGATACTAGGAGATAATAACAAAGTCCGTTCCAATTGTTTAATAGGAAACAATCTAGATATTAATGACCAAGGTACAAACAGTATTATTGATGAAAACAAATGTCAAACGAGTATTCCTGATGGACTTTGTGAAAATTGTTAAATATGAAAGCTATAAGCCGTTGTTCATTCAATGGTTTATTTTAGTTTCTTTTTGTTGAGGCCCCCCCATTAGATTTTAAGACTATACAGCTAAATGACCGTACTGTGCACACAATTTACACACAGACCTAAAATTTTGAAATTGACTGGAGGTTTTTTGAATGGATACGAAAAGGGAAATTTATAAGAGAGAACATGAGAAATTAACCGATATATTCAAAGATGTTGAAGAATCTAAAAGGAAGTTAGTTGAAGGTTTGATTGATGATGCTGCATATCTCAAAGCGGAAAATTCCGTTCTTAAAAAAGTGTTATTGAAAACAGGCATGGTTAAGGTTCACCCAGAACGTCCAGAACTTCAAAAGCCTGTAGAAGCTGCTAAACAATACAGACAAAACATTAATAGTTATGCTGTAGCTATTAAAACACTGAGTGGGGTTCTTCAAAAGAATGTTATAGATGAAGACGATGATATGGATGAGTTTGAATGAATAATTATCCTTATAACGTTATTCAGACTGAGTACAATGGGACTCACTCTCACTTATTGGAATATATCCGTAAATGTAAGTCAGGTGAAATCCTGATCGGTCATGAACTCATGTTAATGCTGGATAAACTACTTTCACATTTTGATGATCCTGAAATTAAAATAGAATTTGAAGATGGACATAAAAGGATTAAGTTTATAGAAACAAAGTGTAAGCATTTTGAAGCTCCATTTGCAGGAAAACCATTTATTTTAGAGTTGTTTCAAAAAGCGTTTGTTGAAGCAATATATATTTTTAAAATTTATGATGATGAAATTAATCGATGGGTAAGACTCTATCAAGATATTCTTTTTTTGGTTGCAAGGAAAAACGGTAAAACACCACTAATCTCAGCGCTTTGTCTAGCTGAGTTTTTTTGTGGTGAATTAGGTACTAGGATTTTATGTTCAAGCAACGACTACGAGCAAGCAGATTTAATGTTTCAGGCCATTGATTCGATGCGAGAGGAAAGCAGTTCCCTAGAGAAAAGAACAAGGAGCAATATCAAGGGGATTTTCTTCGGGAATCCAAAAAGACCAAAGAAAAAAGGGAAGTTCAGTTATAAGAACAAAGGTCAAATCAAGAAGATATCTGCAAAAACAGGAGCAAAAGAAGGAAAAAACATTAAAGTCGGGGCAGTTGATGAAGTGCATGAATTGAAAGACAACACTTCAACCATGCCAATTCGTCAAGCTGTATCGACGCAAGATGAACCCCTTTACATCGAACTTACAACGGAAGGGGTTGTTAATGATGGGTATTTAGACGAGAGAATGGTTGAAGCTAGACAAGTACTGGACGGGGAACTTGATAGACCTCGTTGGTTAATTTGGCTTTATACACAAGACAATGAACAAGAGGTATGGCAGGTTGAAAACACTTGGGTTAAATCTAATCCAGGTCTAGGAGTCATAAAGAAAAGAAGTTTCTTGAAAAAGATGATTGATGAAGCTAAAACTAGTAAGTCTATGCGAGTATTTGTTTTATCGAAAGATTTCAACATTAAACAAAATAATGCTACAGCATGGTTAACTACAGAGGACATTGTAAATGAAGAGACTTTTGATATAGAAGATTTTCGAAACTCTTTTGCTATAGGAGCAGTGGATCTCTCTAAATCAGGAGATTTGGCCAGTGCAAGAATTCTGATGATGAAACCTGGTAGTCAAAAGAAATATATGTATCAAAAATACTTCATTCCAGAATCTAAACTCAATGATTTATCAAAAACAGATCGTGAAAGATTTGAAGGATGGATAAAACAGGGCTATATAGAAGTGTCTGAAGGAAATGAGAATGACTTTAGTTTGGTTACAAATTGGTTTGTGAGATTGTATAAGGATTATGGAATCAGAGTATTTAAGACAGGCTACGATAAATGGTCGGCTGTTTATTGGGCTAAAGAAATGGATGAATTTGGATTCGATTGCGTTAGAGTAGCTCAAGAATTTGGGAGCATGTCGGAACCTATGAAGTTAGTAGAAGCAGATTTGAAAAGTAATCTAATCGTTTATAACAACAACCCAGTTGATAAATGGTGTCTTGAAAATACTGCATTAAAGCTAAATTCAAAAATGGATATGATGCCGGTTAAGGTTCAAGGCAAAGAGGATCAGAAAATAGATGGTGCGGTTACGAAAGTTATTGTTTATAGAGTATATATTGACAACCGCACTGAATTTTTGTCGTTAGTAGGGAGGTGATGAATTGGGTTTTTTTAACTCAATGAAAGGTTTTTTAAACAAAAATAATAAATATATGCAGCAAGCTAAACTTTTAAATGGTTATACACCTATCTTTAATCAATTTGGAACTGATATATATGCTTCTGACGTTATACAGTCAGCCATCGATTGTATAGCTACTGAATGCAGTAAGTTACAACCAAAGCATATTAGAATGGACAGTAATGGTATGCAGACAATTGTAAAAGGAAGTATAAATCGTTTGTTTAAGTTCAGTCCAAATGAGTTAATGACTACAAGAGATTTCATAGAGAAAGTGATATGGCTTCTATATATGAATAATAATGCCTTTATTTATCCGACTTACGATCTTGTACGTTATGAAGGTACGGAAAATAGGGAATACACTGGCTTTTATCCGATAAACCCAGCACAAGTGACGTTCCTGCAGGATTCTACTAGTAAATTCTTTGCAAAGTTCTCTTTCTCCAATGGTCAAGAATATACCTTGCCATATAGTGATGTTATTCACTTGCGTAAAAAGTTTTCAGTAAATGAAGTCATGGGAGGTGGAATGAACGGTCAAGCAGATAACTCAGCTATATTGAAAGTATTAGAGATTAACGACACTGTATTACAAGGATTAGATAAAGCAATTAAAAAGAGTTTATCGGTTACAGGTATTTTAAATATAAAAACTATGCTAGAAGATAAGAAACAGGAGGAAGAGCGAAAAAAGTTTGAAGCAGCTATAAAAAATAATGAATCAGGAATAATCGCCTTAGATTTAAAAGGTGATTATACCGATATTAAAGCAAATCCTAAGATTATCGACAAAGATACGTTACAATTCTTAGACAATAAGGTCCTTCGATATTATGGTGTTCCAATTCCAATACTCAGTGGTGATTTTACCGATGAACAGTACCAAGCATTTTATGAAAAAACACTTGAACCTATCATTATTAGTTTGGGACAAGCATTTAGTAAAACCCTTTTTACTAGTAGCCAGCTAAATCATGGGAATGAAATTATTTTTTATCAAAAAGACATGATGTATTTGAGTACGTCAGCTAAGTTGGACCTACTTAAAACAGCAGGAGAACAAGGGTTATTAACAGATAATCAAAAACTAGCATTAATAGGCTATCCTCCAATTAAAGGTGGCGAGAAGAGGACAATGTCGTTGAATTACATTGATGTAGATTTGGTTAACTCCTACCAGATGGGAAGGGCTAAAAACGGAAACACAAATTCAGAAGGAGAAACATCATAGCAATAAGCATCCAAATGGGTGTTTTTTTATTTTTCAAGGAGGGATTTGAGTGGGTGAAAAAAAGTTACCGAATAAGAATGAAAAGGTAATCCGTAGTTTTGGAATGCCAGATGTTAGAGCTGGCGAAGGACAAAACACTATAGAAGGTCATGCTGCTGTATATGATCAAAAAACGAATATAGGGGGGTGGTTCAATGAAGTGATTGAGAAAGGGGCATTTGATGGTACAGACTTTGACGATGTTTTATTTAGCACAAATCATGACTTAAGGAAGATTCCTTTAGCGCGAAGTAGACGAAACAACAGTAACTCAACAATGCAATTAAGTGTTGATGATCAAGGTTTGTTTATGCGTGCGAATCTTGATACTGAAAACAACGCTGATGCTAAAAGCTTATATTCTTCAGTTGAAAGAGGGGATCTGGATGGCATGAGTTTCATTTTTTATGTTCAGGAGGAAAAATGGGAGGACCTAGATAGTGATATGCCAACTAGACGTATTCAAAAGATTAAGAAGGTTATAGAAGTTTCTGCTGTCACGTTTCCAGCTTACTCTGGAACTGATATACATGCTCGAGACAAAGAGGCATTGGATAATGCCAAACTAGCATTGGATAATGTTAGGTCAAAAGAATTGGATAATTCGGAAAACGAGCAACTTGAGTTAGAAAAATTAAGACTAGAAACATTATATTAATAGAAAGGTAAGTGAATTAAATGAAAGATTTCTTATTAAAACAAATAAAGGCAAAAGAAGAAGCAAGAGCAGCATTAAAAGAAAAGGGAAAGAACAGCGAGAGCATTGAGGAAGTGAGAAGCATTGGGGAGCAAATTGAGGCATTGAATAATGAAATTACTGAATTTAGAATGCAGTTAGAAGCTATCCCAGAGGATAATGGAACTCAGATTCCTAATAGCGGATCTAATCCAGAGAGAGAACAAAGAACTACACCACAAGGTCAATTAAATCCACTTGCCACATATGGTATAGGTCAACAACAAGCACAACAAAGAGCTGCTGAACCAGAAGATCATTACGCAACCATTGAATATCGAAAAGCATTTATGGAGTTTGCTAAGACTGGAAACATATCACCTGAACTTAGAGCCGGTGCTACTACAACTACCGGGGATGTATCTGCAGTGATCCCTTCTACTATTCTTAATGAAATTATTAAAAAAGTAACTTCTTATGGACAGGTGTTTAGTCGTGTTAGGAAATTGAGTATCAAAGGTGGAACTACCATTCCTGTTTTATCGCTTAAACCGCAGGCTACTTGGATAGGTGAGAATAATTCATCTGATAAGAAAAAAGTTCAAGCTAATAGTAACATTTCATTTAGTTATTACGGATTGGAATGCAAAGTTTCAACTTCTTTATTAGCTGACACTGTAACATTAACTGGATTTGAAAATACGATTACTGATCTTATTACAGAAGCAATGGTTAAAGCATTAGATTTTGCCATTATTAAAGGTGACGGAACAGGAAAGGCGCTTGGAATCACTTTGGATAGTCGCGTGCCAAACACACAAGTTATCACCCTTTCTTCGAGCGAGTTTGAAAGTTGGAGTGCTTGGAAAAAGAAAGTTTTTGCAAAGATGCCTTTAAGTTATAAAGCAGGGGCAACATTTTTAATGGCTTCAGGTACGTTTGAAGGCTACATTGATGGTATGACTGATGCTAACGGACAACCTGTAGGACGTATAAACTATGGTATTACTAACGGCCCTCAAGAAAGGTTTGGTGGGAAAGAAGTTATTCAAGTTGAGGATGACGTTATCTCACCATATGATGATGCTGCAGACAATGAAGTTGTTGCTGTCTATTGTAATTTAAGCAATTATGGTTTCAATAGCAACATGCAAATGATGATGTACCGTTATTTCGATCATGATACAAATGAATGGGTGGATAAAGCAATCTTAATTGCTGATGGTAAACTTATCGACCCAAATGGAGTCGTTATTATCAAAAAGGGAGTAGCGACCTAAGAGAGAGGATATAAGTCCTCTCTCTTTTTTAAATCTTATGTGACGAGGTGATAAACAATGGCAAAAGCCAAAAATAATGATAAAGAAAAGACAGAAACAATTGAAACCAAACAGTCAGAACCACAAAAAGAGAAACCTGAGATAGTAGAAAATAAGAAAGCAAATACAGTTAAACAAGCAGATGATATTATTTACTTTCAAGCTAAAAAAGCATTATCTAAAGCAGAGCATGAGCAGCTATCCCAAAAAGTACGTTTTGAAAATGAACAAACAGGATTAAACATTGTCTTGGTACCTCATAGTGTTGACTTGAAAGTCGGTGCTGGTGATGGCAAATGAGGAATTACTTAATCAATGTAAAATAGGTTTGAACCTATCATTTGAGAGTACAGAATTTGATAGTATTTTGACTCAGAAATTATTAGCGGTTCAATCTTTCATGAGAAATGCAGGAGTATCAGAATCAAAAATGGATGATCCTCTAGCAGTAAGTGTTATCGTTATGGGTGTAGGTGATCTTTGGCAAATAGATAGTGGGGAAGTTAAATTTTCTCCTGCCTTTAATACGTTATTGACTCAATTGACTTATGACGAGGTGGTGGAGGAATGAGATTAGATCAAGTCATAAAACTATTGAAGATTGAAGATGGAATAAATGATAATGGCTTCCCTGAAAAGATTGTTGTGGATCAAAAAGAGATTCTAGCAGCAAAGAGAAGTGTCAAAAGTAATGAATTTTACTCTGCAGCACAAAGTGGATATGAGTTGGAAATTATGTTTGAGGTTCATACTTTAGAGTACGGATCACAAAAACATCTTGAGTATGAAGGTAAGACATACGAGATTGTTCGCACTTATGAAAAAGGAAGATATATTGAACTCATTTGTAAAACATACGATGAAAAACCGTAAGGAAGTGATGTGGTGGGTTTTGAATTGCAAGGAATGAATGACCTAGTTAAAAAACTAGAGCAAATGAGTAACCAAAGTCAAGAGATAGCAGATGAAGCATTGAAAGCAGGGGCGAAAGTTTTAAGAGCAAAAATTGAAGAGTTGGCACCACGATCTACTTACAACAAAGAACATCTAGCCGATAATATTATAATCTCTGCCATTAAAGATGGAAAGTTAAACGTGGGTCCTACACAGGACTTTTTTTACGCTCATTTTTTGGAGTTTGGAACATCTAAAATGGATCCGCAACCTTTTGTACAGCCGGCATTTGAATCTTGTAAAGATGAAATACAACAGGTTATGTCCAGCGTCATTAAAAGTAGGTTGAAACTATGAGTATCAATGCAATCATCATAAACTCTTTAAAAGATATCGGGGTACCTGTAGGTTTTCAAAACTACTCAGGAAGTCAAAAAACATACATTTCATTCTTTGAATATAACCAAAAATCAGGACTCAATGCTGATGATGAAGAACAAAGAACAACACACTTCATACAGATTGATGTGTGGAGTAATACAGACTATACAGAGATAGTAAGCCAAGTAAAACAGGCTATAAAATCAAATGGATTTACAAGAACAAGCGAAGCAGATTTATATGAAAAAGAAACAGGTATTTTTCACAAAGTAATACGATTTAAGGGGGAAATTTAATGAGTGCAATTATTATTGGATTAAAGAACATTCATGTTGCTGAATTGCAAACAGATAATGAAACAGAGGCAACATACGATACACCAAAGCGACTTGCATTAGCGATTGAAGCGAAAATAAAACCGAATGTGAACACAGCGACTTTATATGCTGATGATGGTCCTGCAGCTACAGACAGTAGTTTAGGTGATATTGAAGTAGAATTAAACATTGATTCTCTATCGACTGAAATGCAGGAATTTCTTTTAGGTCATGAAGTAAATGCTGAGGGAGTGTTGATTAAAAAGTCAGATGATCAAGCTCCTTATGTTGCGTTAGGATTTAATTCACCCACAAGTGATGGAAACAATCAATTTGTGTGGTTGTATAAAGGAAAGTTTGAATTACCGGAAGCAAACTATAAAACAAAAGGAGAAAACATCGAATATCAAACACCCACCATTACAGGTAAGTTCATTAAACGTGAATTTGACAACGCATGGAAAGCAACAGTGATGAGTGGGGATGCAGGTGTTAGTGCAACAGTGATTACGAATTGGTTTACTGGCGTATATAAAGAAACAGCGTAAGAGGCTATGATTTCATAGTCTCTTTTTAATATAAGGAGGGTTAAAAATGGGAAAGAACGTGACTCAAAAAGGGGTAAAAATTGAATTAGGTGGGAAAGAACGAAAATTATTATTTGATTTGAACAGTCTTGTTGAATTGGAAGAACATTATGGTGATATACAAGAAGCATTCAATCAGTTACAGAAAATGAGTTTTAAAGCGACTCGCAAATTACTCCATGCAGCATTAGCACATGAGAATTTAACAGAAACGGAAGTAGGAAGCCTGATTGATATGTCTAACATGTCAACCGTAATGTCAAAAATAACAGAAGCATTTGAAAGTTCATTACCAGAAACGAATGATTCAAAAAACAAGCAAGCCAGTCTCAAAAACAAATAGATTGGGACTGGCTATATTATTGTGGAACGGTTCTTTTAGGGATGGATGAAAAGACATTTTGGAAATGTACATTGAGAAAAATATATGGACTTATAGAAGTACACATTAGAATTCATAACTCTAAGAGTCAGGATCGACAAGAACAAACAGGTTTCATTGATCAGGTATGGTAAGGGGGTGGACAGATGGAAGAAGTAGGAGCGCTAAAGGTTAATCTCGGATTGGATAGTGCTGAATTTACAAAAAGTATTACAGACATAAATAGAAAATTAAAAGCTGTAGAAAGCGAATTTAAGGTTGCAAGTACGAGTGTAGATGGGTTTGGATCAAGTGTTGATGACTTGAAAGTTATATCGGATAATCTTTCTACCAAACTTCAATTGCAGTCTGAAAAAGTAAGAACTCTTCGTGATAAATACGAAGAAAGCGTAAAGACAAAGGGAAAAGAAGCTAGAGAAACTGAAAATCTTCTAATTCGATATAACAAAACCGTTTCTGCCATGAACAGCACTCGAAAAGAATTAGATAAAGTTAATGCAAAGATCGAAGACCAAACCAACACATGGAAAAAATTAAAGAAACATATGGATGAAGTATCGAACTCTCTAAAAAAAGCAGGAAGTTCATTGGGCAGTATTGGCAAAGATTTATCGCTAAAACTAACGGCTCCCATTTCAGCTATGGCTACTGGCATCGTAGTAGCAGGTGCGAATTTTGAAGAAGCAATGTCAAAAGTAAAAGCGATATCTGTAGCGACTGAAAATGATGTATTGAAACTTAAAAACCAAGCAAAAGAATTGGGGTCAACCACTAAATTTTCAGCTACAGAGGCAGCGGAAGGTATGCAGTTTTTATCGATGGCCGGATTTGAAACACAGGAGATACTATCGTCTATGCCTGGGCTACTCGATCTTGCAGCAGCCGGTGCCTTAGATTTAGGTGCTGCCGCAGATATAACGTCAAATATCATGAGTGCTTTTGCAATAGAAGCATCTCAAACGGGACATGTTTCAGATGTAATCGCAAAAGCAGCATCATCAGCCAATACGAGTGTTGAACAACTAGGTGAAGCCATGGTTTATCTAGCTCCGTCTGCACAATCACTTGGATGGTCGATTGAGGAATCCACAGCCGCAGTCATGTCACTTTCGGATGCAGGGATTCAAGGACAAAAAGCAGGTGCTGCATTTTCAACCAGCTTAACGCGTTTAGCAAAACCAACTGGAAAAATGTCTGGGTTAATGGAAGTATTAAGTTTGAACTTTTTTGATACTGAAGGAAAGATGAAACCACTTCCTGATTTAGTTGGAGATTTGCAGAATGCAACCCATGAAATGAGTGAAGAACAAAAAGCAGCAACACTGGCTACGATTTTTGGTTCAGAAGCATATAAACATTGGGCGGTGTTACTTGAAGCAGGGTCAAATACCCTTGGTAAAAATACACAAATGCTGATTAACGCAGATGGTGCAGCTCGTAAAATGGCGGAGACCATGAGCGATAATACGAAGGGAGGATTTAAGGAATTTCAATCAGCTTTAGAAGGCCTAGCGATAACCCTTTCAGATTATATACTACCTCACATAAATAAGGTTTTAGAATCGGTAACGAATATGATTCGTAAATTTGGTGAAATGGACTCAGGGACACAAAAATTAATATTAGTTTTAGCTGGTATTGCGGCAGCTATAGGGCCTATTCTTGTCATAATAGGGACTTTAGTAAGGTCAATTGGATCTATTCTTTCGGTCATCACACCTGCTATTTCTGCTATTGGTGGTGCAGGAGGATTTTCTGCTGTATTAGCAGCAATCACAGGACCTATTGGTATTGCAGTGGCAGCCATAGCAGGATTGATTGCTATATTTGTAACCTTGTATAAAAAGAATGAAACCTTCAGAGATGGTGTAAAAAAAATATGGGATAGAATCAAGAGTGCTTTTAGTACAGCATTAGGATTTATAAGTTATATAGTTCGACAAGTCATGGGTGCGGTAACTGGATTTTTCAACGAACAACTTGAGAAAATAAAAGGCTTTTGGGATGAAAATGGCGAGAGTATTATGGAAATAGTTAATGTTTTCACTACTTATATCTCTGAGGCGATAGAAGTAGCCATGTCATATATCCAAGCAGTTTTTCAAACGGTCTGGCCCATCATCAAAGGCATTGTTGAAATAGCGTGGGAAGGTATTAAACTCACGATCAATAATGTCACTGATATTATTATGGGTATTATCCAAACCTTTATAAAGCTTTTTCAAGGGGATTGGGAAGGTGCTTGGGAAACTGTAAAGGAAACCTTTTGGAACGTATGGGATAACATCAATGAGTATTTTTCAGGGTTAGGTGACACTTTGTTTGAAATGGGAAAAGATGCTATTCAAGGGTTTATTGATGGGATTGGTGGCTTGAAAGATAAGGTGATCGAAAAGGCTAAAGAATTAGCTGAAACATTGCCGAATTGGGTTAAAGACCTTCTAGGAATTAACTCACCATCCAGAGTCATGAGAGAATTAGGAGAATGGGCAGGGAAAGGGTTTGTGGATGGCATTGGAAATACACAAGAGGATATTGAAGATCAAGGAGAGCTACTTTCTAAGGCCATTATTCCAGACATTTTAGGACCTGTTAAAATCACTGAAAAGAATTTAAAAAAGTTAGAATCCATTGTTGAGGGATCAGCCGAAGATAGATACAAAAACATTAAAAAATGGGTAGATCAAGAAGTCAAACTAGAACAGTTAACACTAACTGAAGAAGCTGCCATATGGAGTGAAGCGACAAGGCTTTTTAAAGAGGGTACAGATGAAAGAATACTAGCCGAACAAAATGTCTTTGATGTACGTAAAGAAATCTATTCAAAGTTAAATACAGCTAGTGAAGCGTTTTTAAAACAGACTCAAGAAATTAACACGAACATCGAAGAAGAAGAACAACGCTTAAATGAAGTATATGAAAAAGCAGTTAAAGAAAGATCCAAATCTATTTATGATTTCAAAGGGTTATTTGAAGAAGTAGTGACTACAGCAGATATTACAGGAAAAGAACTGATTAAAAATTTAGAAGGTCAAGTGAATCATTTAGAAACTTGGTCGGATAATATAGGCCAACTAGTCAAACGTGGAATAGATGAAGGACTCCTGGAAGAATTAAGACAAATGGGTCCCAATGCAGCACCAGAAATTGCAGCGTTATTGAATTTAACGGATGAAGAATTAGTCAAATACGAGGCATTGTGGAAAGAGAAGAGTAGTCTAGCAAGGAAACAAGCACATGCTGAACTGAGTGGTTTACGCTCTGATACTGAGACACAGATCCAACAACTACATTATACATCTTCACAGCAACTTGAAGACGTAAGAAATGAATTTGCTTTAAAAGTGAGTGAAATTCGCGGAGGTACTAACACAACATTTGCTGGTTTACGTGATGATACATCGTTAAATCTTCAATTATTAAATGAGAAAACCACACAGAAATTGGTAGAGTTGAAAGGTGAATTTACAACTAAAACACAAGAAATCCGTAATGATGTGAAAACTGAATTTGTAGCTTTAAAAGAGCAGTTGCCAAGTGTTGGTGAAGATGCAATGCAGGGTTTAATTGATGGAATGAATACAATGAAATCCAAAGTCATTAGCAAAGCAAGAGAAATAGCTAACGTAGTCAAGAGAACGATGGAAGATGCCTTAGATATTCATTCTCCATCAAGGGTTATGATGGATGTAGGAAAGTGGATTCCTATTGGTCTAGCTGAAGGTATGGAAAACAACATCAACTCTGTTATTGCAGCTACAAACAATATGGCACAAGCTACGATTCCAAATATAAACACACCATCATCAAACATGAAATCTGAATCAACTATACCTGTGAAATCCACATCCCTTGTACAAAACGTGACGATAAATAGTCCATCTCCATTATCACCATATGAGACAGCTAGGCAGAACAAAATCATGCTTCAGCAGATGGCAATGGGGTTGAGGGTATGATGAGGATTCATGAAGTGGTATGTACAAATCAAAATGGAGACACTTTGACTATATCTAAATCAAGCAATTTTAAGTTAGTGGAAGACATAGAAACAAGTGGATTGAGTGCAGTTACTAATTATGCTACGAATCATCGAATGCATGGTGCCATTCCTATATCATCTAAATTAGAGCAAAGAGATTTTTCTTTGCTTTTTTATATGCTAGTAGAAAGTAAACAATCTGATTGGATTCAAAGGCAAAGAAATCGAGTATTTAAAGTTTTTAATCCCATATATAACCCCGTACGAATAGAGTTTAAAACAGAGATAAGTGTGTATATTGAAGCTAATGTTGAGACAACACCATATTTTGAGAAAGGAATTGAGAATAATAATTCCACTTGGCAAAAATGTCTTGTTCAACTCTCAGCAGGAAACCCATTTTATCAAAACACAGTAAAAGTAAAAACCGATATAGCGACCTGGACACCGATGTTTGAATTTGAATTAGAGTTTGGCGCGGGTGGAATTGAATTAGGTGAGAGAGTGCCGTCCTTGATTGTCAATGTCTATAATGATGGTCAAACACCAACAGGTATGATAATTCAATTTAGAGCTGTAGGAACGCTTTTAAATCCTTCAATTCTGAATGTTAACACAAGGGAGTATTTCAAACTGAACAAAGATATGGTTGCAGGGGAGGTCATAACAATCAATACCAATCAAGGACAAAAACGAGTGGAGTCACTACTCAACAATGTAACAACAAACATCTTCAATTACATGGACTTTAACAGTGCATTTATGCAGTTAGATGTTGGAGATAACCTCTTTCAATCGAATGCAGAGGAAAGAGTTGAAAACCTAGAAGTCACAATATATCATACTGCACAGTTTTTGGGGGTGTAGAGATGGAATTGTATGTTTTTAATAAGCAGTTTGAAATGATTGGTATTATTGATTCGTTCATCTCTTTGATTTGGACTAGAAACTACTATAAGGCAGGAACAGTTGAACTTCATGTAAATTTACCACAGACAGATGATGAAGCTATCAGAACCCTTCAACTGCTTCAAAAAGGCAACCTTCTAGTTAAGTCCGACAGCTCGGAAGAAGCAGCTTATATTGATTCTATCCTACTTGAAGATGATGAATTAGAAAAAGGCATTGTTCAAGGATTTTTTATAGATCAATTAATTGGTCAAAGAATTGTTTGGGGTACTCAAAATAAAAGTGGATCAGTGGAAGAAGTAATGAAGTATTACGTTAGTCAAAATTGCATTGAACCAGAAAACGTAAATCGTGTCATTCCAAACTTGGTACTTTCTCAAAACAGAAGTATAGAAACACATGCGAATGAATCAGTATCATATAAAAATCTTGCTGAGTTTATGGAAACACTAGCAAATAAACATGATGTAGGTTGGAGAATACTCTTTGATATAACGAACAAACAATACATTTTTGACGTATTCGATGGTTTTAACCGAACTGATGAACAGTTTGAGAATCCTAGAGCCATCTTTGCCTTAGAGTATGAAAATATTCTTAATCAGACGTATTCAGATAGTGTTAGGAACTATAAAAACATGGCTCTTGTTGCAGGTGAGGGTGAAGGATCAGATAGGAAAATTTATTCGATGAATGATGATATGACAGGCTTTGATAGAGTCGAACATTATGTAGATGCTAGAGATTTACAAAGTGAAATTGATGGTCAAGTATTGTCTAATTCAGAATACCAGGAGTTGTTAAAAGAGCGTGGACTTAGTAAGCTTGCAGAACTACAGAGCATTAAAACATTTGAAGCTGGCATTTCTTTGTACTCAAACCTTGTATACAAGCAGGATTTTGGTTTAGGAGATCTGGTTACGATTAAAAACAAACGCTGGGGTATTCAACTAAATACACGTATTACGTCAATTGAAGAAGTGTATGAAAATGATGTTGTAGATATTCGAGTTAACTTTGGAAACAACATTCCAACTTTGATAGATAATATAAAGAGCAGAATGGGGTGATTAAATGGAAAAAAGTAGTTTTTTTAATAGCGTGAATGGGGATCGGAAGTACAAGGCAGATGATTTTGCGGAATACTTTTCAAAATTTATTACAAACGGAGTATTCCCAAATGTAGCTGACAATTTACAAATCATAGCCGATGGTGGAGATATGACAATTAGGGTTAAAACTGGTGTTGCGTGGATCAACGGATATATGTATCAGAACACAGATGATCTTATTTTAACCGTTGATGTTGCTGATGGGATTTTAAACCGTATTGATCGTGTAGTTGTTCAATTAGATTTTCTCAATAGACAGATCACAACAAAAATCAAAAAGGGTGAATTTGCTTCCAATCCAGTTGCAAATGATGTACAGAGGGATGCAGATATATTTGAGTTAGCACTTGCGGATATTGAAATAACACAAGGTACAACGTCCATTTCACAGAATCTAATAACAGATTTACGGTTTAATGATGATTTGTGTGGAATCGTCAAAGGTACTGTAGATCAAATTGACACAACAGGTTTATTCGCTCAATATGATGCTGAATTTAGTTCGTGGTTTGACACAGCTAAAGACACATTGAGTGGTGATGTAGCAGGAAATCTATTAAATGAGATTAATGATATTACAGATAATTTTAACACTCATCATACAAATTACACAAAACATCCTGCATTCGCAGTAACAACTGGAACTGCTGATAATTATATTGTTATGTTAGAACCTGCACCAACTGAATATACTGACGGATTGGGTATAGTTGTAGCCATACACGCAGATTCAATAGGGACTCCAACACTAAATGTTAATGGGCTTGGTGCAAAAACACTAAAAAAAGCAAATGGAAACGACGCAACGCATCTTAAAGCTAATGGAGTTTACACATTTAGATATAACAATGGAAATTTTATCTTACAGGGTGAAGGGGGGAGTGGGAACGCGCAATCAAACCAAGTTTTGAGTGGTAGTTCATTTTCAAATGATGAAGGTGAACAAACAGGTTCTATGCCTAATAATGGACAAAGAATTATAACACCTAGTACAGTAAATCAAGCCATACCAGGGGGTTATCATAATGGTTTAGGGTATGTTGTAGGGGATGTGAATTTAACTGCGGAAAATATTCGAGAAGAGATCAATGTTTTTGGTGTTGGCGGTACTCTTGTAGAAGCACAACCTAATCATGCAACGTTATATAAGATTTATAATTCACCTACAAAACCCGAGGATGGAGCGAGTTTTAATGAAGAAATTATTCGAGTTGATAAGAAAGTGTCCATGATTAGTTTTGCAACGGACTTTAATAATAGTATTGCTGATCCCGATGAAGCATATACTTACGTTGGGTTTCATTCTGATGTCTTTACCTCCACAAGTGACTCTGCAAGCTCTCAGATATTACTTAGAAATATTGGAGGGACAGGGAGGATTGTGTTAGCAGCAACTGGCGAACAAAGCACTTCAACTGTAGCACGTGAATACTTACACTCTTTTTCTATGGTAAAGATCGATGATTCTACTACAAAATTAGCAAGAATTTATAAAGAAGAGGATGATGCGTATGAGGAACTCAGACATTCATTAACAAGTCATACATGGGATTTCAGAAATTCCGAAGGATTTTATCTAGAATTTTACGTTTATAGTTTAAATAGAGAATTTGGAGCGAGTAGCAGAATAGATGGTGAACTAATGTATGCTTAATTTTTGAAAAAGGAGAATGTAAAAATGATAGGAAGAAAGCTATATTTTGATATTCTAACAGGGGAGGTCATTCTTCATATTGATGAAAAAATTGGTCAATTCGTTGTTGAAACAACAAAAGAACAGGATTTTGCTATGTATGACATACTAGCAGCAAGAAATCCTGAACAAGTAGATTTTGTACAACTTGAATTTGGTGAAAATCGTGGTGATTTTGAAAAGGCTAGTGGCTTTAGAATTGATCTTGAGACCAATGAGGTATTATTTGAGTTCCCTGAATACGTAAGACCTCATACTCAAATTATCGAGTCTTTACAGAGCGAGGTATTAACTTTAACAGAACGAAACCAATTCTTAGAAACACAAAACACTGAACTTATGTTAGGGTTAGCTGAAATGGCAGAGGCGCAGGAAACAGAGAATACACAAACTCAATTAGCATTAGCAGAGTTGGCAGAATTATCAGCAGGGGGAGGTGTATAATATGGCGAAAATTTATTTCAGTTTAATCCAAAAGGGATTAAGAACGATTGGCGATGTACCTACTAGATGGAGAACAGAAGTTCAAACAATGATAGATAACGCTTAGTAAGGGGAACCATACACAGTATAGGTTCTATTTTTATGTATGGACTTGGGTTAAAACACATTTTCAAACAATCAAGTCACTTGTCTATACCAAAATGAAGGGTTTAAACATAGAATATAAGGTAGAACTATTACGCACTCATAGAATCCTTCTACGGAAACCTCACTATTTAATGTAGTGAGGTTTTAAACTATGAAAAATGTGCGCTTGTATCAGAACATCAACCCAAGCAGTTTAGATTTTCCTTTCATAGTATATATTACATTATATATAGAAAGGAGGGATTTACATGAGCGGACATAGTTCAGCAGCAGGAATTGTTCTAGTACTATTCATACTTTTAGTTATCATTTTAATTGCTTCTTGGGGGGGAGCTAGAGCTACATGTTGCGAGGCATGTGTAATTGATCCCTTTTGCCTTTCATAGTATATATTACATCATATTATAGAAAGGAGGGATTTACATGAGCGGACATAGTTCTGCTACTGGAGCTGCTTTAGTTCTAGTTTTATTTATACTACTTGTAATAATCTTGTTAGCTTCAATTAGAACCTATAATCGTAATCGTAATTTACAATCAATGGATGTAATTTGCCGTGGGGTATGTATAATACAATGATGTGCTGTAAAAATTCCTTTTCCAATTGAACCACCACTTATGCAGGCATCCCAGTGAAGCATCTCCACTAACGGAGAACTTCATGAGCAAAATTATATAGTAAATTCAAAACTCTGCTTATGTTAACAGCAGGGTTTTTTAATGTTAAGGAGGGTGGATAGATTGGAATTAAATATCATTCCCTTTTATGAACTTATATATTTGAATTGGTATAATAGCACATTTTCAAACAATCAAGTCATTTGTCTATACCAAATGAAGGGGTAGAACATAGAATATATTGCAGCCTACTATTATGCACTCATAGAATCCTTCTACGGAAACCTCACTATTTAATGTAGTGGGGTTTTAAACTATGAAAAATGTGTACTAGCACAAGGACAACCGTCCAGTCAAAGTAGATTTCTGAACATAGTATATAGTACATCAAATATAGAAAGGAGGCGTTTTTATGGGTGCAGTAATTGTACTAGTACTATTTATTCTCTTAGTTATCATTTTAGTTGCAGCAAGTAGAGGTTATTCCAGGGGATGTTCTCTCCTTGGGGATTGTATCCAATGTGAATGCCTTTTCTAGGAATATACTGAGAATAGATAACGTTTTATACAGTAAATTCAAAACCCTGCCTATTTAAAGTAGGGTTTAAGGCTAAATAGAACTTATATTTTGAAATGGTATAATAGTACATTTTCAGTCAATCATGTCACTTGTCTATACTAAAATGAAGAGTTTGAATATATAATATAATAGCAGCCACTATTACCACTCATAAAGTCTCTCTACGGTGTAAACCCCACTATTTATATAGTGGGGTTTTATCTATGAAAAATGTGTACTTGCCCTAGGACACCCGTCCAGACAAAGTAGATTATTTAACATAGTATATATTACATATTATTGAAAGGAAAGATTTTTATGGATATTTATAGTGGTTCTGCTACAGGTGCAGCTATTGTACTGGTTATTATTAACAGGCTCATGGGGTTTAGGGTGTAGTACATCTGTTGTTTTTAGAGATGATATTTTAGAGGGTCTCAACCAGCAATGCCTAAAGAAAATCCAGATGCATGAGAGATATTAGACCATGCTATTATGTAGTCTTTTAGGTTTCGGACATTTAAAAAAGACACTTCCTCACCGATTATTTAAAGTAACTAGTGGGGAATCACACTAATTTCTATACTGTATGCTTCACTAGCCACTATGCAAAATGTACTAGAATACTAGTCTATACAAATTCATTTAACTAACATTGTATAAGACTACTATCTAAGAAATTTGTAGAAAAAAGCTTATAAATTTTTACCCCTAATATATCTTGACATATACAAATATGACAAGTATAGACTTTTTTTATGTATGTTTCTATCATAAATATGTATTTACACTAAAAATTTAGTCCATAAGGATGAAGTTCTCTGAACATAAAGGATAGCCGGAGGTGAGATGTATGATTTTAATAGGGGTAATAATCTTTTTTTTACTTAAAGGATTTATAGATTTTGTTAATGAATTATTGATTGACATCATAGTTGAGCTGGTTTCAATAAAAGCCTCCGACTAATAAATAAATGGGTTGTGCTAGGGGTTGAGAAGATTTAAAGTAGCGTATTACATTCTTACTAGCTGACCTTAAAAAAGTTGTCTAGTTTAGTGTTGACAGTCCAACTTGTCGAAAGATTAGAACTGATGAGGTAAATTCAGTTCCGAGGTGGTGGGGGTGGATTAGGGAAATATAAGAGAACAATTTGCAAATGTTGAAATAAACCAAAAATATACAAATATAGGAACTCATAAGAAAATAGCACATTTTTTAACAATCATGTCACTTGTCTATATCAAATGAAGAGGCTGAACATAGAATATATTAGCCCTGTAAACTCATATATATCTCTAAGGAAACCTCACTATTTATACAGTGGGGTTTATTCTATGAAAAATGTGTACTTACCTAGGACACACGTCCAACCCAAATAGGTTTTCTAAACATATTATGTACTATTCCAAGTATAGAGGAGGTGATATTTATGAGTTGTTACGGTGGTTACAGACGCTCTGGTAGTGGAGCTGTGATAGTCTTAGTGCTATTTATTCTTCTAGTTATTATTTTAGCAGCTGCAATCTTTGTTTAAATAAATGAATAAAATAATTGCAATAAAAATTGAAACATAATATCTATAGATCAGCTCGTATAATCTCTCTACGGTGAAACCTCACTATATATAGTGGGGTTTTAATCTATGAAAAATGTGCGCTTGTATCAGAGCATTAACCCAAGCAGTTTACATTTTTGAACATAATATATAGTACTTTATATAGAAAGGAGGGATTAACATGAGTGGATATAATGGTTCTGCAGCAGGAATTGTTCTAGTACTATTCATTCTTTTAGTTATCATTTTAATTGCTGCAAATGGACGTTCGAGTAGTTGGAATGGTGTCGGTTCAGGAACTGGTGCTGGTGCTCCTCTAGGTTTTGCTTTTCAACAATTAGGAGCTGGACCTCTAACTGGTGCGGGAGTCCTTGAGTCCCAAACATTATTATAATCTAAGTATTTATCAACTATGAATAGATAAAGTTATACAGTCAAAACCCTGTCTATTACAGCAGGGTTTCTTTAAGTGCGCCCAGCATGGGTGCAGTCTATAGGGTGAAAGTCCCGAGCTGTGAAGGCAGAAGTAGCAGTTAGCTCAACGCAAGGGTGTCCGTAGTGATGCGGAATCTGAAGGAAGCGAGCGGCAAACTTCCGGTCTGAGGAACACGAACTTCATATAAGGCTAGGTATCATTGGGTGAGTTTGCTTAACAAAACAAAGCCCTTTCTGCCAAAGATGGTACAGAGTAAATGGAGCAGATAGATGGAAGGAAAGACTGCATTCTTACCTGGGGAGATCTGTATGAAATGCGAAGTAAACTTCGTAACCCTGCTTGTGAAAGCAGGCTGAACATACAGAAGTCAGCAGACGCCATAGTACGTGAGCTGTGACGACAGTAAACGGAAGGGCTGAACATGAAATAGGAATTGAACGACTGGAATTTCAAGAGTAAGTGATGAAAGCAGACAATCCAGTACGGACTTATCTGAGGAAAGTAATGGTGAATCCATGAGGGTACTCAGAAGGGCTGAATTTACTCATGGCATGAACAGGAGAACAATTCACGTAAGGAGCGTATCTAAGAATGATGGAGTCATTATTGTCACAGGAAAATTTAATTACAGCACTCAAGCGAGTGGAAGCGAACAAAGGAAGCCATGGAGTAGACGGCATGTCTGTCAAAGAGATACGGACACATATTCTACAAAACTGGCATATTCTTCGTGAGCAGTTGGAAAAGGGGGCTTATGAACCGAGTCCAGTCCGTCGGGTCGAAATCCCGAAACCGAACGGTGGAACTCGCTTTCTTGGTATCCCCACTGTGATAGATCGATTCATTCAACAAGCAATAACGCAAGTATTAACCCCAATATTTGATCCTATGTTTTCTGAACAAAGCTATGGTTTTCGTCCAAAGAGACGAGGACATGATGCAGTGAGGAAAGCAAGACGATTCATGCAAGAAGGATACCGTATTGTAGTGGATATTGATTTAGAGAAATTCTTTGATCGAGTGCATCATGATCGTCTCATGGCAAAGTTAGCAGAACGAATCCCAGATAAAACCTTATTAAAACTTATACGAAAATACCTCCAATCTGGCGTGATGGTAAATGGACTCGTTAAACCTACGACAGAAGGAGCGCCGCAAGGTGGACCATTAAGTCCAATATTATCAAATATCGTATTAGATGAACTAGATAAGGAACTAGAAAAGCGAAACCTGAGATTCGTACGCTATGCGGACGACTGCAACATCTATGTTAAAACGTGGAAGTCAGGATTACGAGTGAAGCGTTCAGTAACAGAATTCATCGAAAACAAGCTAAAGTTGAAGGTAAACCAAGAGAAAAGCGCGATAGACCGACCATGGAAACGAAAGTTTCTAGGTTTCACCTTTAGTTGGGACAAGAAGAATCCAAAAGTGAGGATATCCAAAGTATCCATGCAACGAGTGAAAGCAAAGATACGAGAGATTACATCAA
Organism: Chengkuizengella sp. SCS-71B; assembly: GCF_040100845.1. Taxonomy (NCBI): domain Bacteria; kingdom Bacillati; phylum Bacillota; class Bacilli; order Caryophanales; family Paenibacillaceae; genus Chengkuizengella; species Chengkuizengella sp. SCS-71B. The sequence continues at coordinate 1,120,546 of NZ_JAZHSH010000001.1, forward strand.
GGAGAAGTCCCGTAGCTATGGAGATGCGAATTAAGAAACTCAATCAATATCTAACAGGATGGTGTGGCTATTACGCATTAATAGATACACCTACGATCTTTCGAGAATTGGATGAATGGATACGAAGAAGATTAAGGATGTGTCTTTGGAAACAATGGAAGAAACCGAAAACGAAAGTAAGGAAACTTACAGGTTTAGGTATCCCTAGAGAGAAGGCATATGAATGGGGTAACTCGAGAAAGAAATACTGGAGAATTGCCTGTAGTCCAATTCTTCATAGAACCATGAATAATAAATTCTGGTCAAATCAAGGTTTGCGAAGTTTAATGGATAGATACAAATACTTACGGAATATGACATGAACCGCCGCATACCGATCGGTACGTGTGGTGGTGTGAGAGGTCGGGGGCTAGCCGCCCCCTCCTACTCGATTGTTAAGGAGGGTGGATAGATTGGAATTAAATATAATTCAATACTTTTTAACTCAGGGACCTTTTGCGGTCCTTTTTGTTTGAATTGGTAAAATAGCACATTTTCAAACATGCAAGTCAGTTGTCTATACCAAATGAAGGGTTTAAACATAGAATATGAAGTAGAACTATTACCACTCATAGAATTCCTCAACGGAAAACCTCACTATTTATGTAGTGGGGTTTTAATCTATGAAAAATGTGCGCTTGTATCAGAGTATTAACCCAAGCAGTTTAGATTATCCTTTCATAATATATATTACATTATATATAGAAAGGAGGAATTCGAATGAGTGATTATGGAAGACGTTCTGGTAGTGGAGCTGCAATTGTATTAGTACTATTCATTCTTTTAGTTATTATTTTAGTTGCTGCAAGTGGACGTTCGAGATACGGATGTACAGAGGTACAAGCAGAGTTATTCCATTTCGGTGGTCCACGTTAATGGTTTTCTTGAAGGGAATTTTCCAGAAGAATTTTTTTCTTCTAAAGAGATAAGTTATATAGTAAATTCAAATCCCTGCCTATTTAAAGCAGGGTTTTTTATTGTTAAGGAGGGTGGAGAGATTGGAATTAAATATCATTCAATATTTTTTAACTCAGGGACCCTTTGCGGTCCTTTTTGTATGGTTACTTATTTATGTAATGAGAAATAGCAAAGAAAGAGAGGATAAACTAATTGAGTCACATAAGGAAAGGGAAGGTCAGTTGATTAGTACATTAGAAAAGTTTAGTGAAAAGTACGACATGATTATTGATGAATTACGTGAATTGAAAGAGAAAATGTCAGGAAGGAAGTGAAAATATGACCTTCAAAGTAAAATATCCCATCACGAAGAAATACCTCACTAAAGGCACAAAAAGACGATCAGGAATTAAGATGCCAGAAGTGGGGTTTATCGTTGCTCACGATACAGGAAATGATGGTTCTACAGCTTTACAAAACATTACCTATTACGAGAATTCAAATAATGTCATGTATGCTTCAGCTCATATATTTGTTGATGACACAGGTATTTATGAGTGTATTCCTTTACTTACAGATACACCAGAAAAGGCTTGGCATGTGCTATATCAAAAACCTTTGGATAATCAGATATTTGGTGATGATGCGAATGATATAGCAGCAGGTGTTGAGCTTTGTTTTTCTCATAAGAGAGGCAGTATTAATAATGAAGAAGCTTATAAAAGGTATATATGGGTAATTGCTTGTATCTGTTTTAAGTTTGGATTAGATCCTGTCAAAGCGATTATTGGACATCACATTCTTGATCCACAGCGTAAAACAGACCCACAAAACGCTTTATCAAAAATGGGGAAATCATATGACCGGTTATTACAGGATGTAGTGAAAGAATATTATGATTGTTTACCGAGGGAGGAATTGATTTTGAAGTTAAAAAAATGGCAGATAGAAATGGCTCATCAATCTATTAAAAACATAAATGAGAAAGAATTGCTACTTGATGTTGATGAATGGAAAAAGAAAGTAGAGGACAAGCCTGACGAGGTTTTACAGGATATGCCTTGGTTATTCTTTGTTATGTTAGATCGATTATCAAATAAAACATTGGAAGGTGGAATATAAAATATGGAATTTCAAGTTTATGATTTTGCAGTCGTACCTATTATTGTGGCACTCGTGCATCTCGCAAAACAATTAGGGTTAGGAGCTAAATTATTACCAGTTTTTTCTCTAATATTAGGGGTAGCAACTGGTATTTTTTATGTGGCTCCTGGTGATCCAAAAAAAGCTATTCTAGTAGGCATAGTAATGGGATTGGCTGCTAGTGGGTTATGGAGTGGAGCAAAGAATATAGTACAGAAGTGAGTGAATTGGGATAGAATATAGTCTAAAATTCTATCCCTAACTTATTGTTAGTAGTTTTCTACTGGAATTCTTCTAAATACACAAAATTCTTTACATCATACTCTCAATTGCAAATATTTCAGCCCGAATTGCAGCAATTAGAACGTTGTTTTGTCCTAGAAAATTAGTTGCTTCAAGAAATCTTAATTCTGCATTTAATTCCGCTAATCTTTCTTCATCAGAACTTCCCCAAGAACTTCCCCAAGAACTTCCCCTAGAACCTCCCCTAGAACTCTTTAAAATGATCACAAGAAGAATGAAGAGAACTAATACTATAGCAGCGCCTGTAATAATTCCGCTCATGATATCCCCTCCTTTCTATACTAAGATGTAATATATTCTATGATCAGAAAAATATTTTGTTTGGACTGGTATCCTAGGGCAAGTACACATTTTTAATAGATTAAAACCCCACTATATAATAGTGAGGTTCTCTAAAGTGGAATTATTACAGGAGCAGCAATTGTTCTAGTGCTCTTAATCTATCATATGTTTTTATTAGTGTTTTGATTGGACGTGTACCTATTTTAAGAAATTGTGCTATTGCATATCCTCTTGTACCTCTTATATAATAAGAACAAATGCTCCATTAAAGGTGATAAGAATGAAAGAAAATAAACTAACACCTGGTTCTAATATGCTATGGGAATCAAGCAGAATGATGCTTCCTGAACATAAAGAACGTATAAATGATTTTCAACATGAATTAACCAGAAAGTCGAAACCTGAACTTGCAGAGGAAGAAGTTAATGTTATATCAGAGCAGTTATCCCAATCCATGATGGAAGAGTCAGAAATAACAATTGAATTGTTTACTTCATTTGGTAAGAATGAATTTAAAACTGGAACAGTAACTAAATTTGATACCCAATTAAAACAAATTAAACTAGAGTTTGAGAGTGAATATGAGTGGATTAAGTTTGATGATATCGTGGGGGTTTCGTGATGCTTACCGACCTTGAACGAAAGGTATTACGAATTTTGTATAACTTTTCTCATTCAAAACGTAGAATGCCAACCATTCCTGAACTAGAAATCAAAACAGGTAAAGATGAGAAAACAGTCCGTTCAGTATTAAACGGACTTGTTAGAGGTGGGTATATAGAATGCGATAATGGAGATACACAAGATATAAAGATTATATATTCTAGGGATTATGATTCACCGTTTAAATGAGAAAACGCAAATTTAAGCCCTAAGTGAATTAAATTCCAACTAAATTTAAATAATGAAGTTTTTAAATCTAAGTCTCCTTTGTTTTGCAAAGTATATTAAAGGAAGATAAGCAGCATTCAAATAACTGGTAGTTTATTATTAAGGTTCAATGGAACTCAATTTTGGAGTTGTTATCCAATTTGTCCATTTATTATACTTATAAACTACAAAATATTCAGAATCTGTTTCTATCAGCTTTATAGTTGATCTAGGAACACGAACTGTTGTCCGTTCTTTATCTAGATTTTCAACAATAATTGTACTATCACTATCATTAATATCAACAACGAATGCAACTGCTGAAGTCGTTGATTGTCCATTTAAATAAATAAAACCCGATATGATTATTACTATAATTACCAACCAACGCCTTTTGAACAATGGAAATTCACCTCTTTTTTTATTATTCTACACCATTTTTTGAGAAACTAAAAAACTAATCTTGAATAAGTCTTAGAAGACTAGGTAATGAAACCACAAGAAGAGTTCATTCTACTTGTGGTTTTTTTCTTTTTTAGAGATTAGGTTGATATGAAATTTACGAACCTTGTTTAATGGAAGTTTTATATATAAAAAACCACCAACTTAAAGTCAGTGGTTCGATCTCATCCCTAATGAGACCATTAGCCCATAAACTAATCTATTAATGATTAAAGAAAAGGTAACTCTATTATATCAAATATTTTACAATTACCAAAATGTATTAATATCTGCATTTTTGTCTTTTTCTTTCAAGGCTTTAACAACTTTTTGTTTCGTGTTTTCGGTAGGAGAGTAATTTTTATCCCCGCATAATTTAGACATTGTATCTCTACTAATGCCAGACTTTTTTACAATAGTTTGTTGAGTCACTTCATTATCATCTAAATATTTTCCAAGTCTTGTTCTCCTACGTCCTAAACCTTTACCCCAAACCATTTCCATCACACTCCTTTTAATGATCATGATGGACAGGTTAATTAAAAAATATACTATTTCCAAAATTAAATTTGTCAAACTCCTGACATAGTGTACAATCCATGTCACATACACTCTAACAAATACACGCCAGGGAGGTTTTATAAATGAAAGGTGAACTTATAGTAAAGGTTAATTTTAGGTTTTATATCCATATCATTAATACAGGATATTTGAGGCTAATAAATATGGTTAAAGGTTTTATGATGGGGAAATTAAATTGAGTGATGCAAGTAGATTGAATAAAAAAGTCACTGGTGTTAAACACAGTGGCTTTCTATGTTTATCGCAAATGTTATATTTATCCAAGAGTTGCATTAATAAATCTTTCTTTTATTAAATTAAAAACGTTTTTCAAAACATGTTTCCCAACACAAAAAGAACCAGTTTTTGTTATAATAACCCTATCTAATACCACAATTTGTTTAAATATAGCAATTAAAATATTGACTCAAAAAAAGGGTGAAAGTAATGATTACCACAACTTATTCATCATTAGGGGAGCTCATTCGATATCATCGGAAACAAGCAGAAATGACAATAGTACAATTAGAACAATTAACTAACGTTGACAAGGCTGTCATATCTAGAATCGAAACCGGACAAACAAAACGTCCAAACTTGGAGAATATCCTGAAGATTGGGGTAATATTGAAAATACCATATGAAAAGATAATGGATCTATATATTGATAACGAGGAAAGATTAGAAGTTTTATTTTCTGTGTTAAATGATTTTATTCAGGAGAGTAATTTTGGCTTAATTACTAAATTAGGGGAGAAAATTCTTAGCTCGCCGACAGAGAATAGCATAGATTTAGTAGAAATATTATTCGAAAAGACAAAGAGTATTAAAGAACCATCTGTTAGGTTATCGCTATATAAATTGGTTATTAGTTATTCAAGAGCCCATGGGATCATGCCTTATATTGCAAAAGGATTAATGCAGTCATACTTTATTGAGAGAGACGATTTTACTAAATTAAGGTCAACTTTTTCTTCAGGTAAAAGTGTTTTATTTTTTGAGGATTTTCTTACAAGCGAAGAAAAGGGTTTGATCTATTGTAAACTAGGGGTTCATGCTTATTACATATGTCTATTTGAGGAGAGCGTAGAATTAAATAAAAAGGCATTAGAGGAAAAAATAACTGACACTAGAATGTTGGCAAACACTATTGGTTCTTTATCCAATGGTTACTATCGTTTAGGTGATTATAAACAATCAAAAGCATATTTAGATAAATATAAGACATTTCCCCTTCCTGAAGTAAAAGATAATACAAAGTTAAACGAATCAATGTTGCACTCAGCCAATGGAAATCATCAGTTGGCTATTGCAATCTTACAAGAAAATTTACTGCACTTTGGAGATAACGCCTTGTTACATGTAGTAAACCAATTAATTAAAATATACTTACAAATTAAAAACCTATCAGCAATTGAAGAACTTTTACAGCTAGAAGAAAAAATATTATCCATAAAGCAAGTTACTCCGTTTAAAAAATCTGAACTAGCCTACTATTTCAGACTCAAAGGGGATTATTATATCTTAAGGAATAGAGTAGAGGAAGGAATTAAATTTTATTTAGAAGCAGCAAATAGATATGCTATGATTGACTTGATCGAGAAAGAAAAAGAATGTTTACGGGAAATTATGAATACCCATGAATCCAATAGAGAAATAGATGTTTTTAAAACTATAGAAAAATTAAAAATTCATTTAACAAAGAAAGAAGGTTAATATTATGAAAAAAATATTCAAGTCTTTAGCTTATTTTGCCTTTGCAGTAGTAATCACACCGGAAATCATTACGGTTATGACATTACTTAATGAGATGGATACAGGTTGGTAGAAAAAGTAGCTATAAATATACAAAACCATCCTACTTTATTAGTGGATGGTTTTGTTATGTAAAAAAGGAATATGCTGTTATTTTTCAAAAATACTATATATAACAAATTATATTAAAATATAAATTGTCTGATAGTTATAAACAATTTACCAAGCCGTATACTGTATCTCTTTAAATCAGTTCTCTATAACCATTATTGTCTTGGTAAATGGTAAATCTAAAAGAAGCAGGAGGTAAAATATGAGGAGATAAAACTTTCGTATATTGAAGAAAAATGATTTTTTTTTGCAAGTTCTTCCATAAACTGAAACCTTTTTCCTTTTAAATTGTATAAGTAGGTACTCTAAGTTCTGTATATCTAGGATGGTGATACATAGAACATCCCTGATAATTGTTCACAGCAATCACCAGGGACAAATAAAAAATTAAAAATTCAAACTAATTATAAACGACTTTGATTGATAAGTCACTTTTAAAAATTTTAGATCAAATTTTATATGAAAATTATTAAATTAGGAACATATGTTCGTAAAAATACTAAATTTGGTGTATAATAGAATTAACATAATAATTAATTAAGGGGAGTATTTTATATGAATGAAAAAGTTGAATTAGAAAAAATTATCTCCATAGTTAATAACCCAACTAAAATCATGAATCAGCTCCGTAATATAATTCATCAAGCACAAGAACACGAAAAAATATTATCGGATAAAGATTTTTTTAAATAAAAAATTTAAGAAAAAAAGACCTTAGAGTAATTTAAAAGGTCTTTTTTCGTTGCTATATCAATGTTAGATAAATACCTTTTGACAACCAATTTGACAACACAGTCTTTGCAGAAGGGTAATTTTAAAGAAGTTAAGTAAGAACAAACCGCAGTAGAATAAGGGATGTCACTTATGGATACCAAGGTAAATACCCCTCTCAGCTCTGGCAGCGTAGAGGTCAGGGGTTCGATCCCCCTTGGCTCCACCATATAAAACGTTGAAGTGGCAAGGGTTTTTGAGAAATATTAGTATTTTAAAATTACATCTACTAAATTAAAACCCACATTTTGCCGACATATCTTTGCATACTTGTCCACACTTAATCATTTTAAACTGAATAAAATAGGAAGAAATAGGACAAATTAAAATTGTTCTTTTTTTTGATTTTAGAATATCGTCAAATTTGCTTGATGCAGTTTTATCGGCAGATTTTAAAACATGACCATAGGTATTCATTGTTACTCTAATATCAGAGTGTCCTAATCTTTCTGCTATGATTTTAGCATGGATTCCTTGGTTTATTAAAAGTGTTGCAGAAGTATGTCTTAATCCGTGCATTGTAACATTAGGAAGATTATTCTTTTTGATAAACCTCCTCCACCAAGTAGTTAAACTTGAAGGATTCAAAGGTTTACCTTTCCAATCAGAAAAAAGAAATTGTTATTTCCATCACTCCAAAGTTCTTCTGCTGCAAGACGATTTTTGTTTTTTTGATGAATTAGCTTTTTTAAATCCTGCTCTAACGAGGAGGGATATGAGATGGTTCTCTTACTCTTCTTTGTTTTAGGTTTGTCAATGACATATCCATTAATCTTAGTATATGTAACAGCTTGATTTATTGTAATTGTTCCCTCATCAAAATTTATATGTTTACTTTCTAAACCCAGAATTTCTGAGCGTCTTAATCCTGAAGTAATTGCTAATTTTATTTTGGTAATGGATTAAGTGAATCATATCTCGAATGTCCACTTGCTGCTATAAGAATAATAACCAAAAGAATGAAGAGCACTAAAACTAATGCTGCTCCTGTAGCAGAACCACTGTGTCCACTCATTATATATCCAGGCTTACATTATCAAAAAAAATCCAGGCTTACATCACCCAAAAAAACATCTCGCGCATCCGGTTCCTCAAAAGTTATAGTTACTCCTTTTGAATAAGTAGGTCTTCTTGAAGCAATTAAAATAATAACTAAAAGTATAAATAACACTAATACTATAGCAGCGCCTGTAGCAGAACCACTATAACTACCCATAAAAATCACCTCCAATCAATTTGATGTACTATATACTATGTTAAATAATCTAATATGATTGGACTGGTACCCTAGTGCAAGTACACATTTTTAATAGTTTAAAACCCCACTAGATAAATAGTGAGGTTTTCCGTAGAAGGATTCTATGAGTGGATAAATAGTTCTACCTTATATTCTATGTTTAAACCCTTCATTTTGGTATAGACAAATGACTTGCTTGTTTGAAAATGTGCTATTATACCATAACATTAAAAAACCCTGCTTTAAACAGGCAGGGCTTTGAAGCTAATATTTTCCAACACTTGCATCAGTGGCAGTCCAAAAACCAATAATTAACAGAATGAAAAGGACTAGAACTAAAGCTGCTCCACTACCAGAGCGTCTTCCATAATCACTCATTCGAATTCCTCCTATCTATACATGATGTACTATATATTATGAAAGGAAAATCTAAACTGCTTGGGTTAATGCTCTGATACAAGCGCACATTTTTCATAGTTTAAAACCCCACTATATAAATAGTGAGGTTTTCCGTAGAAGGATTCTATGAGAGCATTATAGTTCTGCCATATATTCTATGTTCATACTCTTCATTTCGTATAGACAAGTGACTTGCTTGGTTAGAAATGTGCTATTATACCAATTTTAAATTATATAAGTTCGTAAGGGGTGAATGATTTAATTCCAGTCTATCCACCCTCCTTAACAATAAAGAACCCTGCTTTAAATAGGCAGGGATTTGAATTTATTATTAGTTAGAATATCACCGATACATTAGTGCACTGGCAGGCAAAGCACTCATTTCGTTCATATCTCGAACGTTCACTTGCTGCAATAAGAATAATAACCAAAAGAATGAATAGTACTAGAACAATTCCTGCTGCAGAACCACTGTGTCCACTCATGTTTATCCCTCCTTTCTATTTGATGTAATATATTCTATGAAAGGAAAATCTAAACTGCTTGGGTTAATGCTCTGATACAAGTACACATTTTTCATAGTTTAAACCCCCACTATGTAAATAGTGAGGTTTACACCAAATTGAAAGTGGTCTTCTGCTAATAACATAACAGTAAAGAACCGTGCTATTTTTGAGTTTATCCAGTAGTTAAAAAGCGGTATCTGGACACCTCCCCACCACGTGGACCCCCCAACTAGCAATTAAAATAATAACTAATAGAATGAATAAAACCAAAACTATAACTGCCCCCATGTTAATCCCTCCTTTCTATATTATGATGTAGTATATAATATGTTTAAAAAATCTATTTTGTTTGGACAGGTGTCCTTGTGCAAGTACACATTTTTCATAGATTAAAACCCCACTACATAAATAGTGAGGTTTACACCGTAGAGAGATTTTATGAGTGCTTAATAGTGGTTGCCAATATATTCTATGTTCAGCGATCGGCAAATCTAATCTACGTGGAAAAGATGAAAGAAGGTGATCACCTTGAAAAGATGAACCATATTTCGAACGTCCACTTTGCAGCAACTAAAATAATAACTAAAAGGATGAAAAGGACTAGCATAATTGCTGACTAAAACACTTACCTACTCTGACAGGAAATGTAAGATATCCCGAATGTCCACTTGCAGCAATTAAAATAATAACAAGAAGAATGAATAGTACTAGAACAATTCCTGCTGCAGAGCAGCTCCGTAAGGAGTACCCCCTATCGCAATATCACCACCAGATGCACGTACAAGACGTTCATCTCTGTATCTGTGCATATGCCTCAATTATGGATGCCACTCCATTCATAAGATATTTTATCAATAAAATAAGAAGGAGATGATCCCGATGGGAACGTTTGATAAATCCATTTGCGACTGCTGCGTGTGTCCAATACAATGTATCTTGGAACAGTTGGTGGGTATTGATGATGTAGGTATTGTAACTCCGACATTTTTTGATGATGGAGTTATAATTGAACAAGTAAAAGATTTTATAGCATTCACAAATGTAGGTGATTTCCCAATTTGTCAAATTTTTTTAGTTTCAACCTTTGATCCTAACATCCCAGTAAATATAAAACCGATAAGGAAAAGCAAGGGAGAATGCGCATGTTGTGAAGAACCATTACAAATTTAGCTAAGTCAATGATTGGTGAAATGGTTGAATTTGATTTTATCGGTAATGTAGAGACATTTGAAGTTGAAATAATAAATGTTGGTGAAGGTATTGTCGTTGGTAGAAATCTTGGTGATCTTAATGAAACTGACTTCTTTTCTTCTTGTGCAATAACAAGGATTACACCACTTACCCAACAACAAATTAACAAATCAAAGTCTTTTAAGTTTCGAACAGTCTAAAAAAGCTACATCCTCACTAGCTACCTAAGTTAAACACATAGCAAAAGCTTCTCCTTTTTACGGAAGAAGCTTTTTTCTATGGGTGTCATTTGATAAATCCAAATGTGATTGAAGGAGGTTATACTTATAGCGTTATTTATAAATCACGTGTTACCAATACTAATTAAGAAGCGTTAGAAGTGTGTCTGTAAGGGGATAGGGGGGATGAAAAAGTCTCTATAATAAGGCTTCTAAACCGACTGCCCCTTTTCTTTATATAAAATTCCCTAAATGAAATTTTTTTGAGAGGAGGAAATAGTATGGCAAGACCAAGGCAACCCGTAGACTTGCTTCTCTACAAAGGGAATAAAAATTTAACGAAAGAACAGATTAAAGAATTTAATTTCTAAGAAATTGTATTTGAAAATATCGGAACAGCTTTTAGAAAGAGATCCTATATCACAAATGGAAATCCCGATTAAGGATGATGAGGGTAACGAGATCGGTACGAGAATAGAAGAATACCCTAGTGGATTGTTTGCGTCCTTAACTAAAAGCCAAGATAAATACTTTTCACAATGTCGTGCTGCAGCTTCTGATCTTGGTCTTACGATTTCCACTAGGTGTAAATTAGTGATCCCCAAGCAGGAAGTGAAAGAACAAACAAAGCTAGAAAAAGATTTTGGGGGAGATGTTTAATGTTAAACCTGAAGCAATGGATGATCCACTATTGTCACGATGTCATAAAAGGTGAGGTTGTCGCTTGCCAAAAACATAAATGGTCTTGTATGATTCTTACGAGATATAGAGAAGGAGGGAACAGATGATTTTCCTTATGTTTTTAACGAAGATAAGGCGATTCGTTTTTTCAAATGGATGCACTTATTTAGACATACAAAAGGCATACTTAGAGGGAAACGAATTGAACCCCATGAGATTCAAGTGTTCATATTCGGAAATATCTACGGTTGGATTCATAGAGACACAGGGTACAGGCGTTTTAGAAAGGCGTATTGGCAAGTGGGACGTAAAAATGCGAAATCACAAAGTTAGGAGATATAATGGAAGGGCGCATGCAGCATGCAGCGTTCATTTTTACATTCCAGCCCATAGATAAGAGTCCAAGCAACTACATTAGATTGTACATAAAATAATATAAACTGATATTTTAATTTAATAAGTTAGGAGGTAAGTTTATGGGATTAAAGAAAGGAGCTTTTGTTGTAGATGATACGGTTTCGGTAGATGATCCATATGATACTACTGATCCAAATATGATTCAACTTGATACAAACGACCCTATAACCGTAGCTACTGTCGATGTGTGTGTTGAACAACCACAGAGAACACAAGTATCGTTGGATTCAATGGCTCAAATTGCCGTAGCTAATATAAATACTGGTGCTACAAGTTTAACATTTGAAGTGAAATATGAGATTATTCGTAATGGTACTACTCTTGCAATAATTAATGATGAAATGGATTATGTTCCAACTGGAACATTCCCAGATGGTGGAAGACATACAAACTTTCCAAACTTCCCTATACTAGATAATAATCCAATTGGTGGAATCAATACGTATGATCTGGTTTGTACAAACGTATCAGGTCCATCTCTTACGTTTGTTGGCTCTCGAAGCCTAAAAGCCACAGTATTATAATGTGAGATACCAGTTTGAAAATAAAACTCTATTGTTAATCGGTTATATTGGATAACGGTTAGAACCAATGACATTATTGGTTCTTTTTTTATGTTTTAATATAGCAGCAATACTAAAAATAATTTTGGCAAAATATAACCGTTTCAAACAAGCAAGTCACTTATCTATACCAAATGAAGGTTTTAATCTATGAAAAATGTGTACTTGCCCTAGGACACTCGACTATACAAATTCATTTAACTAAACATAAATATATATTATCTCAATAGTTTAGGAGGTGCATTATAATGAGTTGTTACGGTAGACGTTCTGGTAGTGGAGCTGTGATTGTTTTAGTGCTATTCATTCTTTTAGTTATCATTTTAGCAGCTGCGACTTTTGTATAAATAAAAATAATTAATTGAAATATAATACCTGGCGATTAGCTCATATATCTCCTCTACTGAAACCTCACTATTTATGTAGTGGGGTTTTAATCTATGAAAAAAGTGTACTTGCCCTAGGACATCTGTCCAGACAGAATAGATTTTCCTTTCATATTATATTACATCATATACAGAAAGGAGGGGTTAACATGAGTGCTTATGGAAGACGCTCTAGTAGTGGAGCTGCGATTGTTTTAGTGCTATTCATTCTGTTATTTATTATAATACTATGGAATCATGACAATTGTAGATTCGCTACCTAATAGCAGGGTTTTTTATTGTTAAAGAGGATGGGTAGATTAAATATCATTTACCCTTTGAGGTTCTTTGTTTAATTGTCGAAATGCCTATTGGTTCACCTAAATGAAATAAAAAAGCTCCTTTCATCCATCTAGTGGAAGTTAATCTAAAACCTATTTAATAAAATAAAACAATCGGTTGAGGTAATATTCCCTTGTAATGGTCAACGAATTTGTGAAGGTATTGTAAATCCGGTTTTCCTTTTCATTGAAACACAACCCCATTGACTTCCTCCTTTACCAAGGAGTTTTTGCAGTTCCTTGGTTTTTTGTGTGAATGTCTACAGATATCAGTCCAAGCAGATATATGAGATGACACATAAGATAATGTGAAATGTTATTTTAAATTAAGAAGTTAGGAGGTAAGTTTAACAACTTTCCAAACTTCCCTGTAGTAGATAATAATTCAAATGGTGGTATCAATACTTATATCCTCCAATGTACACTGGAATCTTAGTAGGAACATCGTTATTAATGTTGACTCTCGAAGCTTAATAGCAACAGTACTTGAATTCTAAATACCAGTTTAAAAATAAAATTTTATATTTAAACTTTATGTGCCGTCTCTTCATAGAGGCGGTACTTGTACTGCATACATCTTGCATCCACTGACACCGACAAATGCGGATTTTGTATCACCTAAGACATAAGTCCAATCATGCAGACCATTTAATACATAAAATATCTCATCAAATAAAGTAAGAAGGAGGTGATATCTATGGGTCATTTTGATGAAACTACCTGTAATTGCTGCGTTTGTCCAATGCAATGTATTTTGGAGCAGTTGGTAGGGGAGGAGAACATTACTATATTTCTTCTTAGCGCAGTGACTAATCAGGGTACTATAATTGCTGTTGATAATTTTATTGCTTTTTTTGATGATGGTTCCATTGTTAATAAAATTCCAATTCATAAAATTTGTGTTGTTCAAATAGTAGGAGATTTTGATTTCAAATTAAAACCAATTAGAAAAAACATTGGAGAATGTTCATGTGTTGAAGATCCAGCAACAAATATAGCACAATCTATGATAGGGGAGGAGACACCCCTTCTAGCTGGAAGTTTTTTTAGAGATGTGACAATTAAAGATGTTGGAGAAGGAATTGTCATTGGTACTGAAGAAGGGGAATTTATGTCTACAGTAGCCATATCTAGTTGTAAAATAGAAAACTTCGGTGGAGTCGATTAATGAGGTAGAGCAATAAAAGTTTAATGGATACCCCCTTGGACACTCACATCGATTTAAAGAAGAAGGTATCTTAACTAAAATGGAAGCGTGCTGATATTATATATATATCAGTTCTTTTCTTTTTTTAAGTATTATAGTAGGACAACCCTCTAAAGGTTGAGGAACTATGAATAACAACCCATATTTATATAATTAAATTTTCTTTTATGCATACCTGTAATGAATCGATCACGATAGTGCAGGATTGGATTGCATACGAATAATAGGGTCAGGGATTGGGATTTATAACGATTTGAAAATCTATCGGTTCGTAATTTTGTATTTAAATTAGTACTACGGAAAATATTATTCATAAAGTTAAGGTATAATGAAATTGATGGAATTATTTTCGCTGAGGAAAACAGCTTAGCTTTAAAAATGTAATTAAAGGGAACAAGCACGAAGGAATATCGTCAAAAATGATTTAACAGAAATTTTGTTAGAAAATAACACCAATAATAACAAAGTTCGTTCCAATTGTTTAATAGGAAATACACCGGATATTATTGACCAAGGTACAGATAACGTTATTGATGAAAATAAATGTCAAAAAATTTATTCCTGTTGGGCTTTGTGAAGATTGTTAAATATGAATCGGGGATAGAATATTTAAATTTAGTATTTTATCCCCAATTATTTATAATTATAATGGTTAGTGATTTTTTCTACTGAGTTAGATTAAATACAAAAATTATTTACTGTTCCTAAATTCAAGGTTTTTATAGTATTCTTAATCTTTACAACCACAGTTTACACGAGTGACCAAACTCAGGAATACACATTGATCTTTTGGAACGGCGTCAAGCAAATCTTCTACATGATTTCTAATATCAACCTTTTCTAAATCTAGAATATCATCTTCTATTGAATAGCTATAGTTCCCAGAATCATCTTTACAACGGCAATCTACACGGGTGGCCAAACTCAGGAATACACAATTTCGTTTTCTATGATCCATATTTACTTCCTCCTTTCACAATACATACTACGTTAAGAACATCTATTTTGATTGGACTAACAACCTAGTGCGAGTACACAATTTTATATTTTAAAACCTCACTAACTTAATTAGTGAGGTTCTTTACAGTCGATTTACGGTTTACTACAGGTGTCTGAATTGTTCAAGTATTATTTATACTTTTAATCCATCATATGTTTTATTAGTGTATAATAAGGACTAATGTTCTGATTATGTACTTACCTTAGGATTCTTAATCAAGAAACGAACATTGAGATTGGGGAGGTCATCAAAGTGGAACTTTTAGAATTTTTTGTAGCAGGTATAAATTCAATAGGTATTTATATCATATTTATTCTAAATACCATTCTAAGTGTTTACGCATATAGAGATGCTAGAAGAAGAGGAAATTCTAAACAATATGCGATTATTGTATTATTTGGAGCAATCTTTTTTCCTATTTTAGGTTTAACTGTATATCTAATTCAATCTAGAATTAGAATTTAACTATATATAAAAACGAGGAGCTATCCTTCATTACTGCTTATAATGAGTTGTTAAGAACCATACACAGTATAGGTTCTATTTTTATGTATGGGGACTTGGGTTGGAACACATTTTCAAACAAACAAGTCAGTTGTCTATACCAAATGAAGGGTTTGAACATAGAATGTATATAACCTCCTAGTAATAGGAGGGTGTCCGCTCATAGAATCCTTCTACGGAAACCTCACTATTAGTTATAGTGGGGTTATTTAATTGATGCAAGAGCACATTTTTTTATATATTAAAACCCCACTACATAAATAGGTTCTAAACAGTGGTTCGCCACAGGTGTTGCAATTGTTTTAGTATTCACAATCCTTAATTCTTAATATCTGATATATGAATTAATTTTCATAGGTAAACACCTTTTTTTAAGAGGGTAGGTTGGAGTCCACTCATCTATACAATTTACTTCATATAGTGCTCTAGAGAGTCATTTATATTAGAAAATTATATGAATGGATAGAAAAAATTGTAATCGAGAAGCAACGGGAGAATGCACCACAGCGTTAGGTAGAAATACGGTAGCTAGTGGAGACAATTCTCTTGCTGAAGGTAGAAGTACGAGATCAAGCGGAGAGAATTCTCATTCCGAGGGAAGAGATACAATGTCAAGCGGAGACGCTTCACACTCCGAAGGGAGAAATACAATAGCGATGGAACAAGAACGGAAGGATTAGCGTCTCATGCGGAAGGTTGTAATACGGTAGCTTTAGATGATTGTTCTCACGCAGAAGGAGATGGTACTAGAGCTGAAGGATTAGCGTCTCATGCGGAAGGTTGTAATACGGTAGCTTTAGATGATTGTTCTCACGCAGAAGGAGATGGTACTAGAGCTGAAGGATTAGCGTCTCATGCGGAAGGTTGTAATACGATTGCTTCAGGTGAATGTTCCCATGCTGAAGGAAACGGAACAGATACAAATAATAGGGTGAATGCGCATATTATGGGACGATCAGGTCAAGCGGTTGAAGATAACTCTTGGCATTTAGTAAATCATATTTCCTGAGCGAATCGAAAAAAGACAAGAGCTAAATCCAGAATATGATCCAGACAAACAATATGTTCCAAGATCAGAAAGACCAGAATGGGAAGCTGGTATGCAATTTTAAACGAATACAATAGGAGAGATGCATAATGGAAAGCAGAGAAAAATTAAGGGAAGAGTTGTTGGGGCATACGGTCAAGAAAGGGAACATATAGGAGGCCACTGAAAAGTCCTCCCTAATTAATAAAAGGTATATTTCTTCAAAATATGAAGGAACATACCTTTTTTTCTGTTTAATTAAGGTTATCAATTTGAAATAAGATGATTCCAAAACAACAATCTTTGAATTTAAGTCCATATACGAAAATTTATGATTTAGTAGTACGAATGGAACTTATTTTACATTATTTTAGGAATAACACGCTAGCATTTAACCCTCTAGTACGAGCTTCTACTGATGAAATGTTTGCCTCATCATTCGTAATACGCTCCATTCTAATTTCGTAAATGTTTAACCCAGGATCTGGGTTATTATCACACCATGTTAATGCATCAATTGTATTTACAGGAAGGATAACAGTAAGGTCTTGACTAGCGATATCTGATTGACTTGCTAATGTCATTCCATTTTTATACAATCTATAGTCTACTTGAGAAAAAAAGAAAGTAGTTGATGGGATTCTAATAATTTCTACAGTAGAATCTAATTTCACCTGTGTGATTTGAGGTTGTGGCACACATACTTCAACTGTAAGGACTGTAATTTCTGTATCTGGGTCCAAGCTTTTTGATTGTGTTGATTGATCACACACAATAAAAGGTTCTTTTTTAAAAGACATTTGAAAACACCCCCCTAAATAAATTTCATTTAATGATATATCTTATGAATTAGATTTGATACATGATTGGACATATATCTTAGGTTACAAAAAATCCGCATTTGTTGGTGTCATTTTGTTATCTGCTGTAATAAGACACGCAATCACAAATGAATTTGTCAAGGGAAATAGAAAAACCTCACCATTATTTAAGTGAGGTTTTTCTATAATTCAGAGTGTTTTAGGAATTTTTTCATTAGGTGATTGACCTAGATGACTATTTAATACCACATAATTATTCTAGCATTTATACTTCCAGAATTAATTTCATCTATATTTCCAGAGTATACTGAAATATTATCATTTTCTTTTAAATCATAGTGGTTAAAATATAGAGTAGTATATTCAGTTACATATACTACGTTTTTCAAACCCTCTTCATTTTCAGTATCTAATATCATTACGCCTGTTCCCGCTTCTCTTCTTATGTTTTTAACAGTTAAGTCAACCTTCTCCTTATAGATGTCAACTACAACTTTTGCATCATTTAAATATTCATATTCTACAACTACTTCAGATCCTTTTTCTAATAATTCTTTCGAATAAAGTTCTAAATCTTCCTTATCTGTTCTAAGAATAAACGAATAAAGTTTTAAATCTCCATTATCTGTTTTTAGAATAGATGAATTGTTATTAACTTCCTTTACTTCACCAGTATTTGTAGCAATTATTCTTCCTTCTCCTAAAGACCTTACAATGTCATCGTTATGATAAAAAACATCATATTTCTCTAATTCAAATTTATTCTCACCAACTTTTTTAACCCCTGCTGTCTCACCTACGTAGAAGTTCTTTATGCTGTCTTTATCAACTTTATAATCCGTCAATATATCATCATTTACTATAGTAACAGTATTTTCTTTATCGTTAAATCCACCTATTTCACCTACATTTTCATAATAACTCTCTAATTCAAATTTATTCTCATCAACTTTTTTAACCCTTACTTTCTCACCATTCCAGAAGAAATCCTCCTTGCTTTCCTTATCCACTTTAAATTCCTTAGTTATATCTCCAGTTTTTACAACAACAGTATTTTCTTTAAATTCAACAAATCTACCTATTGTTTCATATTGATTCTCATGTTGATTTCCATATTGATCTCCAGTACATCCTGTTAAAACAACAGCTAATAATACTACTCCTGTTATAAATATATTGTTTTTCACTTCGATCGCCCCTTTTATCATATGCTTTAAGCTTTTCTTCTATAGAGAAAATCATATACGCATGCATCACTTCTAAACTAATCACACGTTGTTTATAGGTATCAATATGTCTAATCCTAAAACAACAAAGAAGAAATGATGATTAATACATTTTTTTAAAAAAACTCCTCCTTTCCCCCATAGACGTAAAGAGATGAGATAAGGTTGCGCTATATAATTTTGGACCATAAACATCACTTAATTTTTATGTGCCAGTTTTTTTCTTTTACTAATTTACTGATCACTGAGGGTCAAAACTGAATTTGATGAATATAAAATGTAATTTCTGCTCATACTACTATTGACGGTGAAAGAGAGGTGTGGTTCCGTTGGACAACCAATTCAACGAATCAGCCAAAGTGATTCTTTCTGATTCGATGTAGAAGACAATCCTTGTGAGTAAGTTTAAAAACCTTAAACACAAGTTAAAAGTTAAGTTATTGTATATCAATAATAAGACAATTTCTCCTCGTCATATTTGGAATGAGTTCTTAATTAATCACCGTCAAGAGAAGGTTCCTTTATTGGGACCTTCTTTTTTTCATTTCTAGGCGTTAAAAATTGCCTGAATAAAAAAGAAAAATCAGTCTATACTACTATTGACGGTGAAAGAGAGGTGTGGTTCCGTTGGACAACCAATTCAACGAATCAGCCAAAGTGATTCTTTCTGATTCGATGTAAGAAGCTAATCCTTGTGAATTTGCTTAAAAACCAAAACACAAGTAAAAAGTTGAGTTGTTGTGTAACAATAAGACAAATGTTTCTTCTCGTTATATTTAGAATGGGTGCTTAACTAACACCGTCAAAAGAGGTCCCTTCATTGGGACCTTTTTATGTCACCTTTACAAAATTGGACACTCTTTTTTTATAGTTTTATTTAAGATCAAATTGGGGGTGATGAAATGGATGATTTAAGTCAATTTGTAAATAAAATTAATGAGACACAAGAAAAAAATGAAAAAAATAAAAAACATTATGGCAAAGGGCAACCAAATAGAAAATTACAAAATAAACAGCATGCAACAAATAAATGAATAAAAAAGAACCCCAAAAGTTAATAGTGTTAACCTAACTCCTTGGGGTTTAGATAGCATATTTTTTATGGGCTGACCTTCTCTGCTTGATCTTTAATCTTTAGTTTATTTAACATATCAATCATCGTATCAATCTCTTCATTAGTCAGTTCATCCAAACGATCGAGTTCTTTTTTTAAATAGTCTATTTTTGGATTTTCTTGTTTATTTCCTTCCATAAAATAGGTTGCTATAGATCCTGTAACCATACCTATTAAACCTATTCCGAATACCATGAGAATAACAGCAATCATTCTCCCCCATGGTGTTTCAGGTGAGAAGTCACCATAACCTACAGTTGTTGCAGTCACAATACTATACCAAATAGCGTCATCATAACTTTCAACGGAAGGTTCAACAAAGTAAATTGGGATGGAAGCAATGAAAATTAAAGCAAAAACGGCTGCAATAACTTTATTCAATCCATTGATTTCTAAAATCTCTCTAATAGAAGGCTTGAATAATCTAGATAATATGGCAACCGCTCTAATAACACGAAATAAACGAACAAATCTTGCAAGTTGGAAAATAGCGTCAAATGGAATAATAGCTATAATATCAAAAGGATTTTTTTTAACATATTCCCATTTTTTTTCTGCAGTATAAAAACGAATAGAAACATCAATAACAAAAATTCCCCATACAATCCAATCTACAAGTAATAAAGTTTCATTTTCTGTTACAAAAGTCAAAGATACAGATGTAATGGCTAATATGAGCAAGGAAATCTCATAAACTAGTGATAGTTTTTTCATGACAGTTAGATCACTCACTTTCGAAAAAAAATTTTAAATTATGGTTTATTTCATTTTTTAAATTAATATATGGTAAAATAATAGTTATTTGAATGAAAAGGTGGTTTTATGAAGCTAAAAAGGTTTATGCTTTCAGACGGTTTATATGTTAGCTGGTCTGTTTCCCTCATCGCAACATTAGGAAGTTTATATTTTTCTGAAATTAGAGAGTATATTCCATGTACATTTTGTTGGTATCAGCGTATTTTAATGTATCCATTAGTAATATTGTTAGGAATAGCAGCGATAAGAAAAGATCATAAGATTGTTTTCTACACTTTACCTATGACACTTCTTGGTATGTTAATATCCGGTTATCATTATATCATTCAAAAAACATCATTATTTCAGGAAGCGGGCAGCAGTTGTGGTATTGTTCCATGTAACGTAAGTTATATTAACTGGTTGAACTTTATAACCATTCCGTTTCTTTCATTTACTGCATTTACTCTTATATCTATTATTTTATTGTATATTCAAAAAAACTCATCTAATGTAAAGGCGTAAATTGAGAAAAGAGTTTAGGTACGCTTTCTTACATATAAACATATCTTAATCATTGTATAACAACATTTTATTATTGTGAAGGAAGCGGTTCATGTGCAGCAAGCGATTGGCATATTTGATTCAGGTGTTGGTGGTCTGACTGTTGCTAAAGAAATTAAACGTCAGCTCCCTAAGGAAAAAATCATATATTTCGGAGATACCGCAAGAGCACCGTATGGTCCAAGATCAGCTGAAGAAGTACGTTCATATGCACTTCAAATTGTTAATTATTTATTTAAATTTAATCCAAAGATGATAGTCATAGCGTGCAATACTGCAACAGCAGTTGCGTTGGAAGATATAAAAACAATATTACCTATACCCGTAGTTGGAGTGATTCATCCAGGCGTTAGAACTTCCATTAAAAATACAAAAATAGGTTCCATTGGAGTGATTGGAACAGACGGTACTATTAGGAGTAGAGCTTATCAAGAAGCAATTCATATGATATCACCAGAAATCAATGTGGTAAGTCAAGCTTGTCCAGCATTTGTCCCATTAGTTGAAAAAGGATTATTTATGCATCAGGAATCATTGGATATCGTAAGACGATCACTTGAACCTATAATGAATGAATTATTGGATTGTTTAATTTTAGGTTGTACTCATTATCCTTTTTTAACTGATCTTATATCTGAAGTGATGGGACCAGAAGTGAAATTGATTAATTCTGCAGAAGAAACAGCTAGAGAAGTAAGTGCGATTTTATTTGATAGAGGTCAATTAAACTCAACAGCTCTTTCGTTACCACAACATGAGTTTTACTGTAGTGGTGACAAGGAGCTATTTCAAAAAATTGCGCAGAATTGGTTAGATGAATATGTAGAAGTGAAACATACTTCATTAGTACGTTAGATTTAAAATGAAAATATTAGTTTGAATTTAAATTACAATATTTGAAACTATCCATGTTGATCTTCTGATCATTGTGGATGGTTTTTTTCATGAGACAAGTTATAAACACATAATTATTTAGATGAGATATTTTTTAGGGAGGTTCACGAATGAGATCGTACATCGTTCAATCAGGAGATACCTTATCAAGAATAGCAAAACGATTTGGGGTTACGGTTAGTTCTATTATAAATGCAAATCCACAGCTAGCAAATATGGATTATATTATCCCTGGTCAAGTATTACAAATACCAAATGCCTCAACTCAATATTATGTGATTCAGGCAGGAGACACATTTTATGGAATATCCCAGAAGTTTAATATTCAAATAAATGATCTTATTTCTGCCAATCCGAATGTTAACCCACAACGTTTACTCATTGGTCAAAGGATTGTTTTACCTAATAGTTCCGGTAATAGTATTGTAGATACAACATCAGAGTATGGGTATAAGGAAATGGTAGAAGATATCGATGCTTTAAAAAAGAAATATCCATTTTTAGAAGTTGTTAGTCTTGGAAAAAGTGTCATGGGCAAAGATATTTGGGCAATTAAAAATGGTGAAGGACCAAAAAAAGTACATTATAATGGCTCTTTTCATGCAAATGAATGGATTACAACGGTTTTATTAATGAAATTCATCGAGGATTATGCAAAAGCTTACAGCACTGATGGAAAATTAAGAGGTTCAGATATGAAAAAGTGGTTTAACAATACCTCTTTATGGATTGTACCTATGGTTAATCCAGATGGAGTGGAGCTTGTACAAGAAGGTATAACTGAGCAACATCCTTATTACAAGCAGCTATTAGAATGGAATAATGGATCTTTTAATTTTAGTGGTTGGAAGGCAAATATTCGAGGTGTTGATTTAAATGATCAGTTCCCAGCTAATTGGGAAGAGGAAAAAGAGAGGCGTGCAGCAACAGGTCCAGGTCCAAGAGATTGGGTTGGTCCATATCCTTTAAGTGAACCTGAAGCGAAAACCATAGCTAATTTTACAAGAAATAATAATTTTGATATGGTCATAGCTTTCCATACACAAGGTGAGGAAATCTATTGGAACTATCGTGACTTAGAACCACCTATTTCAGAAGAAATTGCAAACCATTTTCAATCAGTAAGTGGATATAGACCTATTAAACTAACAGGAAGTGATGCTGGATATAAGGACTGGTTTATTCAAGATTTTAGAAGACCTGGTTATACTGTTGAAGCAGGAAGAGGAATTAATCCACTCCCCATTGCCGATTTCCCTAGAATTTATAATGAAGTGATTGGAATTATGGTCAAAGGATTAAAAGTAGTTTGATAAATACCTCGATAAGTCCCTAAGTCCATTTCGCTGCCCAGAACTTCATTTGTTTAATAATGAGATGTAAATCATCCCCTTTTGGAGTAAAGGAATATTCTACAGTTACTGGTACAGTAGGTTATGTACTTTTTTGTAATTTACCAATCATTTTTTTCACTTTCCATTTTGAAGAATAAAGACTAAAATAGCAATAAGTATTAGTTGAATATCTAAGGAGGGAAATTTATTGAAATATCGTCGTTTAGGTAGAGCAGGAATAAAAGTTAGTGAAATAGGTTTAGGTAGTTGGTTAACCTATGGAGGTTCAGTAGGAGATAATAATGCAGAAGCGATTGTAGATAGAGCGTATGAATTAGGAATTAACTTTTTTGATACAGCTAACGCTTATTACAATGGGGCAGCTGAAGAAGTAGTAGGAAGAGCATTGAGTAAATATCCTCGACATTCTTATGTTTTAGCGACCAAAGTATTTTTCCCAATGGGAGAAGGTCCAAACGATAATGGTTTATCTCGAAAACATATTATGGAGCAGTGTGATGCCAGCTTAAAAAGATTAGGTGTAGATTACATAGATATGTATCAATGTCATCGTTATGATCCAGAAACACCACTCGAGGAAACATTACGTGCATTAGATGATTTAGTTTCACAAGGAAAGATATTGTATGCAGGAGTAAGTGAGTGGAGTGCAGTTCAATTAAATGATGCAGTTCGTTTATCTCAAAAATATAATTTAGATCAAATTGCTTCTAATCAGCCTTTATATAACATGTTCCATCGTGATATTGAAAAAGAAATCGTTCCATTGTCTGAACAAGAAGGGATTGGTCAAGTAGTCTTTTCTCCTTTAGCTCAAGGTGTTTTAACTGGTAAGTATAAACCAGGCGCACCATTACCGGAAGGATCAAGAGCCACAGATCCTAAGTCTAATATGTGGATGGAATATGTATTAAAAGAAGAACAACTGCAAAAGGTTGAACAACTAAAGGTAGTTGCTGAAAGAAATGAGATTAGTGTCGCTCAACTAGCTCTTGCTTGGATTTTACGTTTAGACAATATTTCAAGCTGTATCGTTGGTGCATCTAGACCTGATCAAGTAAATGAAAATGTAAAAGGTTCTGGTGTAGATTTATCCGCGGAAGACTTACAAGAAATTGAGGATATCTTAGCATAATTATTGATTTCTGACGAACCTTTCATTACAATAAGTACAGGTTAATAGCTGAACTTATTGAAAGGATTTTTCATAAAATGCCAAATACAATTCAAGTTTGTGATAAATGTAAACATATGAAAATGAAGACAATTATGCCTAAGTTAAAAAAAATTGCACCAGATGCAACGATTAACGTAGGTTGTAAATCATATTGTGGTCCATGTACTCGCAGTGCATTTATTTTTATTAATGGAAGATATGTGACAGGTAAAGATGAAGATCAAGCGATTGAAAAAGCAAAGAAATATGTAAAGTAGTTAAATTTATTAACAAACTGCAAAAAGCCTCAAGATGTGAAATTACATCTGAGGCTTTTAATTGTATATTTTGCATATGCTTCATAGATTCACTTTAGAAGGTAAATCTTAAACTTCTAATTTAGAATGAATAGTATCTGATTTTTCCACTTGAATTGTAACGTGTTTGATATTAAATTTTTCTTCAAGAACCAATATTGCTTCATTTAAAATCTCTTGTTCATTTTTAAGATCTTCTATTAAAATATGACAGGTTAATGAATGTAGATTAGAGGTAATCGTCCAAATGTGCAAATCATGAACGTTCTTAACTCCTTCTATTCCTATTAAAGTCTTGATTACTTTATCATAATCTATAGTGAGCGGTGTTCCTTCCATTAGAATATGAATAGCATGTTTTATAATTCCCCAAGCACTTTTTAGAATGAGAATTGCTACAATCACACTGATAATTGGATCTGCAACATACCATCCAAATACTAACATAATGAATCCAGCGATTATAGCTCCAACTGATCCCAATGCATCTCCAATAATGTGCAAATATGCGCTTCGAACATTAATGTTGTCTTTTACATCACCTTTTCTCATTAGAACCCAAGCGCTCATTATATTTGCAAGTAATCCAATCGTTGCAATGATCATCATTGATCCACTTGCAACAGTTGGGGGTTCCCAAAAACGTGCATAAGCTTCAGAAATAATAAAACCAGCAATTATAAATAAAGTCACTCCATTAAATAAAGCAGCTAATATTTCAAATCGATGGAATCCATAAGTTTTACTGGAACGAACAGGTTTGGTTGCGATCCACATTGCAACAAGACTCAAAGCTAGTGATGCTGCATCACTTAACATATGACCAGAATCTGATAGTAACGCAAGACTATTTGTGATTAATCCTCCAAAAAATTCTAATAACATAATTGTACTTGTAATAATTAAAGCAATAGTTAACCCTTTTTTATTATTGGATGTATGATTATTACTGTGATTATGGGTGTAGGTGTGATCATAATGTGTGTGCATTTGTAACTCTCCTCCTTAACCTGTATATTAATATATGATCATTTGTTCATATATTAATATACATCATCATTACTTTAAAATCAAGTAATAAATATAATTTATTTTTTGCCAAGACAAATATCTTCATACGTAAATTACAAAAAAATTACCTTTAAACAAATTAAAATAGAAAGAACCCTTTGATAAAAATATCAAAGGGTTCAAAAAAGAATGTTTTTATATTATTTATTTTGTTTTTTCAATGCAATGGAGATGGTTAAGGCTGCTCCGCCCCAAAGCAATACAGCTCCAAAAACCATCATGGTAATTGCTCCTGCGCTCATTAGCAAACCTCCTCACTTTGTAACAGACTTAGTTTTAGGTATTGTTGCTTCCTGATTATCATTCCATTGTAATTTGCTCATTATTGCTGCAACAATGATCATTGCAAGTAAAGCACCCCAACCAAAAATTAAGATGACTGGTAATGGGTATCCTCCGTATAGTCCAGTTGATTCACTTATAATGTTTAAAATAATCATATAACCTAACATGATAGGTGTTACTATTTTAATCATAATGTCCCACCAGTAACCTATTTTAAAATCAGATACTAAGTTATTTTCTTCTCTAATTGTAGCTAGCTTAATGAACCAACCCAGTAGAATTAATTCCAAGAATCCGGAAATTGCAATTCCAAAACTATTAATGAAATGATCTAATGTATCAAAGAAAAATAAACCAGTGCCTGTAATAAAGATCATACTAATTAAAAACCCAATTAAACAAATCCATAGTGTTGCTTTTGTACGAGAAACTTTAAGTTTATCTGTAATTGATGAAACAACAACTTCAACAATTGAAATTGCTGATGTGAATCCTGCAATTACAAGCGTCATAAAGAAAAGCACACCGAAAAATGAATTAAAGGCTGGGAACTCGGATATAATTGTTGGAAATGCAACAAAAGCTAAACCAAGTCCACCACTTACTACATCTCCAACTTCAGAACCAGACTGATTTGCCATGAAGCCTAATGCTGCAAAAACTCCAATAGCTGCTAGAAAGGAAAAACCACTGTTAGAAAATGCTGTGATGAATGCACTATTATTTACGTCTTTTTCTTTTGGTAAGTAACTAGAATATGTAATCATAATTGCGAATGCTATAGATAAACTAAAGAATATTTGCCCGTATGCTGCAATCCATACTTGATCCCAATCTGGATTATCTCCACCTAGGAAGGAAGGCAAAATATGTGCAAAATCAGGTGTGAATAGGTGATTAAGTCCATTTAAAGCACCTGGTAAAGTAATTGCTCTAAATACAATAATAACCATTAAAATTAAGAGGATAGGCATAAAAATAAGACTTAATTTTTCAATCCCTTTTTTAATCCCTCTCGTTATAGTGATAAAGAGTAATGCCCATACTATAATAAGCGGAATGAAAATGTGCCACTGAATACCACCGAAATCAAACCCACTTGGTGCAGTAGCATTTAAAAAATCTCCAAAAAAGTATGATTCTGTATCATCTCCCCATTTTAAATTAAATGAGAAAATTGTATAGTTGATTGCCCAAGCGATTACAACGGAGTAGAAAGTAATGATTCCAAAAGACAAGAAGGTTTGAAACCAGCCTAACCATTCGAAACGTTTTGAAAGTCTACTGAATGATAATGGAGCTGATCCACGTTTTGATCTACCAACACCAAATTCTAGTATTAGTATAGGAATACCTGCTGTTAGGAGAGCAAAGAAGTAAGGGATAAGAAAAGCTCCTCCTCCATTTTCATATGCCACATAAGGGAAACGCCAAATGTTACCTAAACCAATGGCAGAACCGATCGCTGCTAATATAAAACCAACACGCGATCCCCATTGCTCACGATTTTCCATGCATAAATTCCTCCTTTATAAATTTATTTAATTTTTTCATAGTTAACACCTAGTGTCAATGACTTTTTTCACAATTTCCTCACATTTTGTTCACAAACCTATCACTAGTTTATGTGTAGGTACTAATAATCATGCCTGTAAATCTTTTGACTGATGCATATGAAACTATAGATTCATTTCAACAGTCCCTTTGATTCTATTGTACTATTCCAAATTCAAGAAAGAACCATGTCGATTTGCAGGGGGAATATATGTCGAAAGTCATGGAATTACGTGGAAATTTTGGTAAATTTGGTGGATGTTCAAATTCAATTCGAACAGGCTATGATTATTAAAGAGCAACGCAATCGATTATGAGTGAAATCTTCTGAGACTTAAAGACAAGGGCAAACCTGATGAAAATCAGAGACGCAAAGCTATAGGGGCTAAAGTGAAGACACTATGCTAGCCAGCTGCCGAAATTTAGCGGATTTCATTCATTATCCTGCTTTCGGTAGAACATAGGGTAATATCCATAGGGAGGTGGCTAAAAAATGAGGGTTATCAATCAAGAAAATGATGTTGTCATTGCGAAACAAGTTCGATCAGCACATACTTTTACATCTCGATTTAAAGGACTTATGTTCAAAAAACATTTTTTTCATGATGATGCTCTTCATATTACACCCTGTTCCCAAATACATACATATTTTATGAAATTTCCAATCGATGTTGTTTATCTTAATGTGGATTTTAAAGTTGTAGGGATTGAACAAAATTTACCTCCATGGAAATTGGGGAAAAAATTCAAACACGTAAAATCTGTCATTGAGCTATCACCAGGAACTGTTGAAAAGACAGGATTAAATACTGGGGATACCATTTATTTTAAAAAAAATTAGAGGAGTGTTTATTATGTTAAAAAACAAATTAGTAGGTTTAGTTAAAGAGGAAAAAGGACAAGGTTTAACTGAGTATGGTTTGGTGTTAGGTATTATTGCTGTAGCTGTTGTTGGTGTTATTATAGGATTAAGAAATCAGATCTTCGATTTATTTAATGATGCTTATCAAGCTGTTTTAGGTAGAGATGGTGCAACACCACCAACAGAAGGACAAGTAGGAATTAATGATTAAATAATTTCATGAGAAGGTTAACAAATTTGTTGACCTTCTCACCTTATATCTACTCAATATTTTATAAACGTGTAGGAGAATTTTCACTTCGAAAGAGGCTCGTTACTATGTTTTTAAATGTATGCTTATTTGTTATTTTAATTATTTGTGTTATTACTGATTTAAAAAGCAGAAAGATTTATAATGTTGTAATATTTCCAGGTATTTTATTAGCTTTTTTCTATTACTTAATTTCAGGTGGTATAGATCCTTTCCTTTATTCCTTATTAAGTTGTTTTGTTGGATTATTAATCCTGTTGATTCCGTATTTTATGGGAGGCATGGGAGCAGGTGATGTGAAACTATTAGCATTGATCGGGGCATTTAAAGGAATTACATTTGTATTTTTTACAGCTATATATATGGGAATTATAGGTGCTATTTTATCTTTATGTGTCCTCATGTTTAGAAAAGGAGCAAAACAAAAGTTAAAGCTCATTTTGTATTTTTTATATGGGTTAAAAAACGGGATTCGTATCCAATTAAATTTAAAAAAAGACTCTATTTCTGGAACAGTACCATACGGTTTAGCAATAGCAGGTGGTGTCGTGTGGAATTGGTTAAAGGGAGGGATCTAATGAAATGATTAAAAGTGAAAAAGGTCAGTCTCTAACTGAATTTGCCTTGGTGTTGCCTATATTATTGTTAATGTTATGTGGAATTATTGATTTTGGAAGGCTTGGGTTCAATTACATGAACCAGCATTTAACAACACAGGAGGCAGTTAGGAAAGCAGGATTAGGAAACTCGGACACAGAAATTGAAACATTTGCAAAAGGTTATATTCAAATCAAAGACCCTGAAAGTCTTCAAGTAACTATAGTACCTGATGATTCTATTAGGGACTCAGGTGATTATGTAACAGTTACACTTACCTCTCCATTTGAAGCTGCAACACCGTTAATGGATATATTTTTTCCTGATTCAATGCAAATATCTACTAACTCTACAATTAGAGTAGAGTGAGGTGAAATTAATGATAAAACTTAAACAATTCATGCATGATCAAAAAGGAAGTTCTCTAGTATTTGTGTCAATTTCAATAGTACTTTTACTAGGATTTACCGGATTAGTTGTTGATTTTGGAAAAATATATGTCATCAAAACTGATTTGCAAAAAACAGCTAATGCAGCAGCACTATCTGGAGCTCAAGAATTGATAAATGATGAAACAAAAGTGGAGGAAGTTGTAGGAATTATTTTAGATAAACATGGTCAACAAAATAATTTAGAAGCTACTGAGATTAATATACATCAGGATGTTACAGTCCTATTAAGTGAAAAAGTTCCACTTTTCTTTTTAAAAATATTTGGACTTACAAATATAGATGTTCCAGTTCGTGCAAAAGCAGAAATTAAATCAATTGGAAGTGCAACAGGAGTTGCTCCATTAGGCATTGATGAGAGTGTAGGATTAAATTATTTTGAAACTTACACTTTAAAAGTTGGACCAAACGGTCAAAGTGGTGGAAACGGAAATGGAGACGAAAATAATTTTGGAAGCGGTTTTTTTGGTGCTTTAGATTTAGGGAGGCATGGGGCAAGTAATTATGAAAATAATTTAAGACATGGTTATAATGGCGTGATTAAGATTGGGGACATAATAGAAACAAAAACAGGGAATATGGCGCAACCAACGATTCGTCCAATTCAAGAAAGAATCAACGGTTGTGAGCATGATTTTGAATCTGGAAGAGAGATCCCTAGGGATTGTTCTAGAATTATATTAGTACCTGTATATCGTCCGCTTAGTGCTCCAGGTAATCAATTAAAAGAAATAGAGGTTGTTGGATTTGCCTATTTTTATATCATGAATCAAGAGGATGATCAAGATACTTCTATAACTGGCATGTTTATTAAACATACAGGCACGGGTTCTATTAACGATGATGAAGATGTTGACTATGGTGCTTATGGTATAAGGTTAATAGAATAATTTTACTTCTTAGTTTAATGCAAATATATAACTAAAATTGTAATTAAATGAGGTGAATAAATTGAAGAAACTTAAACAATTTATAAATGAGCAAAAAGGAAGCTCAATGGTTATGATGTCAATTTCAATGGCAGTTTTAATCGCATTTGTTGGATTAGTTGTTGATTTTGGAAAAGTTTATGTTGTAAAAGCGGACTTGAAAAAAACAGCCAATGCTGCGGTGTTATCTGGAGCTCAAGAATTAATGAATGATCAAGCAAATGTAAGCGAAGTTGTAAATAAAATTTTAGATGAACATGGTCAACAAGATAAGTTAGCAAAAACCGAGATTAATATGGAAAATAATGTAATAGTTGAATTAAGTGAAGAAGTTCCTCTGACCTTTTCAAAAATATTTGGATTTGAAAATATAGAAGTTCCAGTTCGTGCTAAAGCAGAACTTATTAAAGAGGTAAAATATGTTACTCCTTTAGGAGTTGATGACCCTAACGACCCACCTGGTCCTGTGGATACAGATTATAATACAGAATATACTATATTTTCTTATTTACAAAGTTGTAATCAAAATGAACTATATTTCAGAACACTAGATTTAACAGGTGAAGGTTCTGTTAATGACCTTGAGAATGGTGTTGA
This sequence comes from Chengkuizengella sp. SCS-71B, assembly GCF_040100845.1. Lineage (NCBI taxonomy): Bacteria > Bacillati > Bacillota > Bacilli > Caryophanales > Paenibacillaceae > Chengkuizengella > Chengkuizengella sp. SCS-71B. The sequence goes on from NZ_JAZHSH010000001.1 coordinate 1,152,151, forward strand.
TAAAAATGAGATTAATAATTTAGGGGTTAAAATTTATCATAAAGGAGAAGTAGCTAAAATACTTAAAGCAAAAATAGGAGAGATTATATATATTCCTAAAATAAGTGGAAGCGGAGAAATTCTAGGATATGATTATTTTAAAATCACGAATGTCTTGAAACTTAATGGTCATGATTTTAAGTCTTGGGATTTTAACAACTTCAAACTTAATTTTAAAATAATTGGGTATTTTATTCCGCCTGAAGATGTTGGCAATGGTGAAGAAGGAGATGGAAATGAAATAAGTAAAAATGAAGGAACTGAAAAGGAAGGAAATGAAGAGGTTAGTGAAATTGTTTATAAAATAAGATTGGCAGAATAATTCTACGAAAAGGTGAATGTAATGAGGTCGAAGATAACATTAATATTAGCAGTAGTTATGGGTTTGGTGACAACTCTACTATTTTACAAATATATAAATGATATGAATACCAGTACCGAAGAAAGTACAAAGTTTGTAGAAGTTGTTTCTTCCAAGCAGTTAATTCCAGAAAATCAAGTGATAACGAATGACCTAATAGAGCTCAAAAAAGTACCCGAAGGTGGTGCACACCCACAAGCGATAAGAAATACTCAAGAAGTAGTTGGAAAGATAGCACTTGCTGATTTTGTGAGTGGACAGGTTATCTTGCCTCATCATATAGGGAGCGAAGCAGAGGAATCGTTATTCATATCAAGAAAAATTACAGAAGGATTCCGTGCAGTATCTATTGGTGTCAATTTTGTTACTTCTGTCTCTAACCTAATTGAACCAGAAGATATTGTTGATGTCATATTGACGAGTGAAAATATAGAGGTTATAAGCAATCCAGAAACAGGAGAGCGTATAGACAATCCAGAAGTAAGTTCAGAAATTTTACTAAAAGAGGTTCGTGTTTTAGCTGTAGGAAGAAGAATGATCGAATCTACCACCGATACGGAATTTGTAGAATATACCTCAAGTACTTTAGAACTATCACCAGAGAATGCTTTAAAACTTGTCAACGCTGCGAATAGTGGTGAGATTCAGCTCATCCTTCATAGTCGAATTGATGAAGAGGATGTGAATAAAGATGAAGAATGAATTAAAACAACTGAAAGAGGCAAGAGAGGCGAGGGCAAACAAGAATAGAAAAGGTGAAATGATTACCATCTGTAGTGCAAATGGAGGTATAGGCAGGACTGTAATGTCTGTAAATCTAGCTGTTGCTCTGGCAAAAAATAATATGCGAGTTTGCAACATAGATGGCAATTTCCAATTTGGCGATATTTGTTTATCACTAGATTTAAGACCTACTTTTTCAATTAAGGATATTGTTGAAGAGTTAGATCAAATGGATGAAGATACACTAGCTAATTTTTTGGTGAATCACAGCAGTGGTGTGAAAATATTAGCAGCTCCTGAACGACCAGAGTATGCAGAGTTAATTACAACTACTGTATTAGAAAAAGTTCATAAATTGCTTATGAATCAATTTGATTATTTGATTGTAGATACTGAAGCTGGGCTACAAGATTTAAGTCTCTTTTTTATTGAAAAGTCAGATGAGATATTTTTATTGTCTACCTTAGATATGATCGTGATGAAAAATACAAAAATGATGTTAGAAACGTTTGATATATTAGGACAAAAAGAGAAGGTTCGTGTTGTGATAAATAAATCCTCTGTTGATAATGTGATCAAAGCAGCAGACGTTCCAGATATTCTCGAAACAGATAACATATTCCATATCCCTAATCAACCTCAGCTTGTTTTGCAATCTTTAAATGTAGGTGTTCCTTTTGTCTCAAATCATGGAAAGACAGATTTAGGAAAATCTTATTTTAAAATAGCAGAACAATTGTTAGCTAACAGGGGTGACTCAGCAACGGAAACAAAAACAAATTCAAATTCAATTTTACAGTCCATTTTTCAAAAAGGAAAAGCTGTCAGATCCATATTTTAGACAGGAGTGAAACATATGAGTTTATTAAATAAAATTCAAGCAAAAAAAGATGAAAAATCTAAAAATCAATCTGATTCTAATGGAGCAATAACATCGGCCAAAATAGATATTTTATCTTCCTATCGTAAAACTGACAATAACGTAGATGCAAAAAAGGAAAAAGACCCTAAAACAGTTTTGCAGCAGGATTTAAAGAAACTATTACATAAAAAAATCATGGATCGAGTGAAGAATGATGACGTGAAGAAAATCATTCCGCAAATTGATAGCATGGCTGTCGAAATTATGAAAGAGAATGAAAAATTTAGAGGGGTTATTAATCGTAAAATAGTAGTGGATGAACTAATCAATGATTTAACTGGTTATGGTCCCATAAATCCATTGCTATTAGATCCAACGATTACAGAGGTCATGGTCAATGGGCCTGAACAAATATATGTTGAAAAGGCTGGAAAAATCATAAAAACAGAGGTTCAATTTCGAGATGATGAACACATTATGAGCATCATAGAAAAAATCGTAGCCCCAATTGGAAGAAGAATAGATGAAAGCAGTCCAATGGTAGATGCTAGATTACCAGATGGTTCAAGGGTAAATGCGATCATACCGCCTCTTGCTTTGAAAGGGCCAACTTTAACGATCAGGAAATTCTCAAAGGACCCTTATAAGATGGAAGATTTGATTAAGTTCGGCACTCTAACTGATGATATGGCAGTTTTTATAGATGCATGTGTAAAAGCGAAGTTAAATGTTTTTGTTAGTGGAGGAACGGGTTCAGGTAAAACAACAACGCTAAATGTTTTATCTTCTTGTATTCCTAGTGATGAAAGAATCATTACAATAGAAGACGCTGCAGAATTGCAGCTTTGGCAAGAGCATGTTGTATCCCTTGAGTCTAGGCCTTCTAATTTAGAAGGAAAAGGTGAAATCAGTATCCGTGATCTTGTGAAAAATGCATTAAGAATGAGACCTGAACGAATTATTATTGGAGAGGTGCGCTCAGGAGAAGCACTGGATATGCTGCAAGCGATGAATACAGGTCATGACGGCTCTTTAGCTACAGGTCACTCCAATAGTCCTAGGGATATGATTTCTCGTTTGGAAACGATGGTGTTAATGGTTGGAATTGATCTGCCTGTGAAAGCGATAAGAGAGCAAATTGCTGGGGCGATTGATGTGATTATTCATCAATCAAGAATGAAAGACGGGACGAGAAGAATAACACATATCACTGAAGTGCAAGGTTTGGAAGGTGATGTGATTGTTTTACAGGATATATTTGTATTTGAACAATATGGGATTAATGAAGAAGGGAAAATCATAGGAGAACTTAAACCGACAGGAATACGCCCTAAATTTTATGAAAGATTAGAAACCTCCGGAATTTATATTCCTCCAACTGTTTTTGTAGAAAATGAATATTGATAAAAGAGGGGGTTCTAACAATTGAAATTTTTGATCGTAGTTTTGTTTATGATGTCATGTATATTTTTATTTTTTAGTTTGCTGCAGATTTTTTTTAATTCAGATAAAAAAATGGAAAAAAGAATGAAGTTTTTTTTAAATGTGAATGATGAGAAAGCTTTGGACAAGCGAACCTTCAATCTTTTAGTAAGGATGAAATTATTTCAAAAACATGTACTGGAAAGGTTGAAAAAGAGGAAAAATAATCTAAATCTTGAACAAAGATTAATTAGTGCAGGAATCTCATTAAGTGCTGAAGAGTTTATTATTTTTAGATTTATTCTTTCCATTTTATCGGGATTGATTTTATATATGGTTTTTAATATATGGTTTATGGTCATATTGGGATTCTGCCTCCTTCACATTGCTGCAAATTTTTGGGTTAAAATCAAACATAAAAAACGAATAAATATGTTTAACGATAGTTTATCTGATATGATTACTACCTTAATTAGCTCACTTCGAGCGGGTTTTAGTTTGCTGCAATCATTACAATCTGTAGTAGAAGAATCTGAATCACCTATGAAAGAGGAAATAGAACTAATGATTAAACAAATGCAATACGGAAGTTCACTGGAAGAATCGCTGTATCAATTAAAAGAAAGAATGCCCAGTGAAGATTTAGATTTAATGATCCAGTCTATTTTAATTCAAAGGCAAATTGGAGGAAATTTATCTGTTATTTTGGAAACGATTGAACAAACGATTCGAGACAGAACGAAAATTCAAGGTCAGATCACAACGTTAACTGCCCAAGGAAGATTATCTGGATGGGTTTTAGGAGGCCTACCTATTGGTGTAGGTTTAGTTTTATTTTTGATAGAGCCTGAATATTTCTCTAATCTATTTAACCATCCTATTGGGATTGGACTTGTTATTGCAGGAGTCATATCTGGTACGGTAGGGTTTTTAATAATTAAGAAGATAACTACAATTGAGGTGTGATGTTATGGTTTATATTTCATTTTTTTTCACAATCACCTTAATCATATATAGCGTTTTTTTGCTACGTAGAGAACGTAAAGATAAAATAAAGAAAAGAATCTCTTTCATTAAAGGTGAACAGAAAAAGTTGGTTGACACAAATGTAATCATTAAGGAAAATGATAAACCCCAATTTTTCTTGAAAAAATGGGTAGAATCATTACTACTCAAAGTGAAAAAAATGTTCAAACGTAATATGAAGGAGAAAAAAGTAGCTAAAATTGAATTGAAATTAATGCAAGCTGGTAGACCTTTTGAAATGAACCCGGTTGATTTCCGGTTACTTCAAGTCGGATGTATTATTTTGTTTCCAACTATTTCAGGTATATATTTAACTTTATTGGATTTTCCTACTCCTATAATGATAGTTTCAATATTTTTTTCTTTTGTGAGTAGCCTAATCATTCCTCATTTATTTTTAAAAAGTAAAATAAATAAACGTAACAAGAAGGCTCTGCGTGAACTCCCAGATGTATTAGATTTATTAACGGTAAGTTTGGAAGCTGGATTAGGGTTTGATGCAGCACTGAGCAAATTAGTTTCTAAAAAGAAAGGCGTTTTGTCAAGTGAATTAGAACATTGTTTAGAGGAAATACGTTTAGGTAAAACAAGGCGTGAAGCTATGTTAGGCATTAAAGAAAGATTATCAGTAAAAGAAGTAAAAACATTTGTAAGTAACATTTTACAAGCTGAGAAATTAGGGGTTGGTATGGTAAAGGTAATGAGAGTTTTATCCGAGGAAGTTCGTCAACAAAGAAAACAACGTGCTGAGGAGCAGGCAATGAAAGCTCCGATTAAAATGTTGTTCCCTCTTGTGTTTTTTATATTCCCATGTTTATTTATCGTCATATTGGGACCTGTTCTTATAGGTTTCTTTGAGACTTTTGGTGGCTAGAAAAATAATTCTATATTAAAGAGATCATGGATGGGTGTCCATGATCTTTATATTTTTTAACAGTCATCTGGTGGAAGAGTGAGCGAAGTGCAGTTATCTGGAAAGTCAAACGGTATAACTTGTTCATAAGGTGGTGGAGGCAAATCTGCATGTTTATTTCCTGTATAAGGAATATCAACTGGTTTCCCTGATGAATCCGTTTCACTAAATAAAATTGAAGTGATATGTTCTGCAACTTGTCTACCTAATTTTAAACCTTCATCATTATCGACTGGGAAATGGACAAGTGCATACAAACGAGATAAAGCACATTCTTCACCTAATTCATCTAACCTAGCAGCTTCCCCTGGGAAAAAGTATTTAAGCATAGTAGTAACAGAACCTGCCACAGCTGCATGTCCAGACGGATAGGTTGGATGACGAGGGGTGCATAATAGAGTAGCAAAAGTTTGATCATACTGATCAGGTCTGGCCACTAACCACAAAAATTTGTAATACCAACTGATCACAAATGCATCGTTAGCAGCTGCTAATACTGCAGCTTCTATTCGTGCGGCATGAGGAGCGGTTACTCCATACGTATCTACTAATATATCCAATACAGGCAGCCATTGTTTCGTAGCTACACCTGTTCCCCAGTAAGTTGCTACTTGTTTTTTGAATTCATCTAAGTTGTTAGCAGCTTCATATACAGCATCTAATTGCGCTCCACCCCAATCTATAAAATTAGGATGTTTGATCGTGAAATAGACATGTTCTCCAGTTTGTTTAATCTGAAATTTCTGCCCGCATCGTCTGTAATAATACATAGGCCATGAACCAGATAGAGGGTCTTCAGGATTTGTAGGTGGACTATCTTCACCTGCATATGGAACTTCATTCCACAATAAATAGTTGGGATCAAAGTTTTTACAACATTTACTCATGTTTTTACTCCTTTCTTATATGATGTAATATTTTATTCTTGTAATATGGGATTCGAAATGATGAAAACGTCTGTTTTTTTATAACAAACACCCATTTTTAATATAAAACTAGATTTATACCTAATATCTCTAATGAAAGGAATATTGGAAACTTATTGTAAAGTGAATCAGTTCATGGTAAATTTATATTAAGTTAATAAATGCAGGGAGCTTGGAAGACCAGGCTGAGAGGATGGCTGTTCTGCTGTCGACTGTTGAACCTGATCTGGGTAATGCCAGCGTAGGAAAGATGTCTATTCTTGAATGTTCCATTCATGACTGCTTATTTCCTTAAGTAGTTATTTTTTTATTGGATAACAAAGAATAAAATCATGCAAAATTGTATACTCAAGAAAATGTACGTTCAACTTTTCTTAATGACCACAAAAGAATGATTCCACGATATCTTTTATTTCCACTGCTTTTCCAAAATGACAGAACCTACTTATGGCGAAATTTCTAAAAATCTATTTCACAAATTCAACAAATAGAATTGATCACCTTCTGCCCCCATGCATAAAGCAATTTTTTCATGTTTTTATACATTTCTATTAGGAGGTTTCTTATGTCAAATCAAACGAATCAAATTTCTGTCTCCTCGTTTCCAGGGAGCAAAAAAGTATATGTTACTGGATCTAGAGAGGATATTAAAGTGCCGATGCGAGAAATTGCATTGAGTTCAACTACATCAGATTATGGTGAAGAAGTAAATGAACCAGTGAGAGTTTATGATACTAGTGGACCTTATACCGATTCAGCTTATGAAACGGATATTCGAAAAGGTCTGCCATCACTTAGAGGGAATTGGATTAAAGAAAGAAATGATGTAGAGGAGTACGAAGGGAGAAATATAAAACCTGAAGACAATGGTTATCTAAATGAAGAATCCGTTAAAAACGTGGATGTATTTCCTGGGTTGAAACGTAAACCACTACGAGCAAAAACAGGTAAAAATGTTACTCAAATGCATTATGCTAAAAAAGGGCTGATTACACCAGAAATGGAGTTTATTGCGATCCGTGAAAATGTTTCTCCTGAATTTGTCCGTGACGAAGTGGCAAACGGTAGGGCAATTATTCCTTCAAATATTAATCATCCTGAAAGTGAACCCATGATTATTGGACGTAATTTTCATGTGAAAATTAATGCAAATATCGGAAACTCAGCTGTCACTTCATCTATTGAAGAAGAAGTAGAAAAAATGACTTGGGCAACTCGCTGGGGTGCAGATAATATCATGGATTTATCTACAGGAAAAGACATACATACAACACGTGAATGGATTATTCGTAATTCTCCTGTTCCAATTGGTACAGTCCCAATTTATCAAGCATTGGAAAAAGTAAACGGCGAAGCTCAAGACTTAACATGGGAAGTATATAGAGATACCTTAATTGAGCAGGCGGAACAAGGTGTTGACTATTTCACGATACATGCGGGCGTATTATTAAGATATGTACCTATGACCGCTAACAGAGTAACAGGTATCGTATCTCGTGGCGGTTCTATTATGGCTGCATGGTGTTTAGCTCATCATGAAGAAAGTTTTCTATACACTCATTTTGAAGAAATTTGTGAAATTCTTAGAACTTATGATATTTCAATTTCATTAGGAGATGGTTTGAGACCAGGTTCCATCGCAGACGCTAATGATGAAGCTCAGTTTGCAGAGCTGGAAACATTAGGTGAACTAACTAAAATAGCATGGAAACATGACGTTCAGGTTATGATTGAAGGACCTGGTCACGTGCCGATGCATAAAATAAAGGAAAATATGGATAAACAGCTTGATATATGTCATGAAGCACCATTTTATACTTTGGGTCCATTAACAACGGATATAGCGCCTGGATACGATCATATTACTTCAGCGATTGGAGCAGCCATGATAGGGTGGTATGGTACGGCTATGTTGTGTTATGTTACACCAAAAGAGCATTTAGGTTTACCGAATAAAGATGATGTTCGTGAAGGAGTAATTACGTATAAAATTGCGGCTCACGCTGCAGATCTTGCAAAAGGGCATCCCGGTGCACAAATTCGAGATGATGCATTGTCAAAAGCCCGCTTTGAATTCCGTTGGCGTGATCAATTTAATCTTTCTCTTGATCCAGAAAGAGCTCTTTCATTTCACGATGAAACACTTCCAGCAGAAGGAGCAAAAACAGCTCATTTCTGCTCAATGTGTGGTCCGAAGTTTTGCAGTATGAGAATTACTCAGGATATTCGTGAATATGCCAAGGAAAAAGGACTAACGGATGAAAAGGCAATTACAGAAGGATTAAAGGAAAAAGCACAGGAATTTTCTGATAAAGGTAAAAAAATATATAGTTAATAGAGTCTCTGAGCAAAAAATGAACCTGATGGATTTCCATCAGGTTTTTTTAGGGGCAATTTTTTTGATTTTTTGAATAACTAAATTCATTTTCTTATGGTTCATTATAAGTAACGTAAGTTCCTGCAATGAAATCATGTACCGAACGTTTATCTTCTCTCACAACAACCATGATAATGCTTACAATAATTGCAATTCCGAAAGTAATAGCGTAAACTATGCCTCCAACTAAATGACGAAGTAACATTGTGCCTATTCCAACATTTTCACCATTCATTTTTACAATTCTAATGCCACATATTCTTTTTCCTATAGTATATCCATACCAAACAACAGGTACAATAATCAAATATAAAAAATCAAGAATTTGACTGAGATCTCCAATTCCAATGACATACCCGAAAATGAATGTGAAAAAGATTGCTATAAATATCGAATCTAGAATATTTGCTGCAAATCGAATCCAAAAGCCAGCTGGTTGTTCTACCATAACTATCCCCTCCCATTATTCAAAATAAAAAATGATCTCATATAGAATATTATATAAAAATCCAATAATGCAAGTCCAATGATAATTCATTTGCAAAGCCTTACAATACCAATATTGTCATCGATCTTCAACTCATCTTGGATAGAGAAAATTATCATATCATAATGGCATTAGATTTTTAAAGAAGGATGGTTTACTATATAGAATGAAAAAAGGGAGTCATAAAAAATAATAAAAGTTAGGAGGATTGAGATGATTCTAAAAGAAGAGCAAGTATTATCCAAAGAAAATGACTTTGATTATGCTATTGAAAACAGACTAAGAGTCATAGTTAGACAATATGGTGTCACTGTGGATTACGGTGGGGAAATTACGAATCACGACGATGAATATGTCAAAATACAAGAGAAATATTTCAAAAAAAACACCTGTGAGTTTTTAGTTCGTTAAAACTCATAGGTGTTTTTTATTCACAGCTGTTTTTACTTTTAGGTGCGATTAATGTTTTTCTCACCCATATCATATTTAAACTCAATAACACACTTGACATGATGAATAATCCCGGTATGGTGATGAAACCAGCAATAAATCCTCCAGTAATTGGCCCCAACATATTACCTAAAGCCAGCGCACTTGTATTAAATCCATAGGCACGACTTTCCATCCCTTCAGGTATAAACTTTCTAAGCAAGGAGTTTACTGATGGAAGCAAGCCACCTATAAATATCCCCATAAAAAATCTCAGTACGAGAAGCTGCCAAACGTTGTTAACAAATGCTTGTGGGAATGAAGTCAACGCGGCACCCAAAAGGGCAATGAATAGAATCTTTTCTGAGCCAATACGATCACTTAGTCTTCCTAATATAGGAGATGCTATCATATTTGAAAATCCTGTTATGGAACTAACCAATCCTACGTAAAATGCTAACCACTCAGAGTTCCCATGCATCCCTTGCACAAATATAGCCATCAAGGGCATTACACTTAGTAATGAAAATTGGATGATAAAAGTGACTGAAAATAAAGCAGGGATTTGCGGCACTTTCCTTAAGTCTTTAAAACCCTGTAATACAGAAATGTTTGTTTTATTAGCAGCTTTTTTCTTATCAAATTTTTCCTTAACTAAAAAGAGAGCTAACAAAGAAGCAATGCACAGTAACCCCCCTGTTATAAAAAATATAGTTTGAAAGGGCACGAAATTTGCTAATAATCCACCAATAAAAGGTCCAAGAATTGTACCAGCTACAGCACCTGATTGCATCATCCCCATTGCAAAACCAATATGTTCACGAGGTGTATTTGTGGATACTAAAGAAGTGGAGGCTGGTATATAACCTGAGATGGTTCCATTTAATAATCGTAAAAATAATAATTGCCAAGTATTTGTCGCAAATCCCATTAATGTAACTACAATAGACATTCCAAAACCTGATCGGAGGATCATGATTTTTCTACCGTATCGATCTCCTAATTTCCCCCACAAAGGCTGAAATAAAAATGAAGTTAAAAAATTTCCTGCAAAAATAATGCTTGTCCAGATGGCGATCTCATTTGGATCAGATATTCCTAATTCCTGTATATATAAAGGTAAAAACGGTATGATCATACTCATTCCTGATGTTGCCATAAATTGACCAAACCACAACACAATAAGATTAGTTTTCCAACGAGGCAAAATAGTTTCCTTCTTTCAAAATGAAAAATGTTAAATTAGGATTGACTTATATTATGTATACTTGTTTTCAATATGGTTACATTAAATTTGTATCACCTTTACACACACAATTTAAGGGAGATGATAAATATGCCTTTCGGTGCTCATGAAACGATGGAAGTTCATGAAATATTAAATGGAAGTATTAATATGATTAATCATTTTTCTCTTTATGCGAGTCAATGCCAAGATCATAACCTACGCCAAATGATTCACAATCATATCCAGACAGCGGTTGAAGGTTATGATCAATTAGTTGCGTATACACATGACTATAATGCAGCAAACAGATCAATGCAACCTTATTCACAACCTAACATCCAACCTCAGCAAGTTCGATATGGCTTACATCAGCCTCAATCTCATGTGCCACAGACACAAGGACAACTTAATGACCAACAAATTATTGCAGGGATGTTATGCCTCCACAAAGGTTCTGCAAAAAATCATATTGCAGCTTCTCTTGAATGTGCTGATCCTAATGTAAGGGAAATGTTGATTCATGGCGCAGTAAACTGTGCTAATCAAGCTTATGAAGTGTTTTTATTTATGAATCAACAGGGGTACTATCAAGTTCCTACAATGGAAGATCATACCGCTAAAACTTATCTTCATAGCTACAAGCCTGTACAACAAAACATTTATCAATAAAAATGAATAAAGGGCATTTTCTCGAGTAAATTGAAAGTGCCTAACTCCTTACATAATCATACCTTCTTCCACTGGTCAATATTGTGTATAATATGATTTATACCCTATTCATCTAATTATCATTTACATTTATTAAATATGGAGTAGGTAAGGAGAACTGTATCATTCATGACAGAGTGGATCATAGGTTTTTTAGGGAGTTTCATGATTGCAGGATTAGCGTTTTGGAAAAAATCATTGTCTTTATCAGGTTCTCTAATGGCTATTTGTATAGGTACTTTAATGTATGCCTTAGTTAGTTTAGCTTGGTATGGTACACTAATTGCCTTTTTTATTTCTTCCTCTCTTCTTACAAAATGGAAACAGAACAGAAAAAAAATGATAGAACATAGTTATGAAAAAACAGGAAATAGAGATGCAGGCCAAGTGTGGGCGAATGGTGGAATAGCACTATTATTAGCCGTGGCTTTTTATGTTTGGCAGCAACCTATGATTTGGTGGGGTTTTATTGGTATATTGGCAACTGTAAATGCGGATACTTGGGCGACTGAAATCGGTAGCTTAAGTAAAAAACCACCTCGTTCTATTGTCACTTTTAAAACTGTAACTCCTGGTTCTTCAGGCGGCGTATCAAGTTTAGGTTTAATATCAAGTATACTTGGGGGAGGGTTTATCGGAATTACCGCCTGGCTCTTGTCTAAAGAAAATGATTTGGGAATGTTGTTTTTTTATTTAATTATAGGTATAGTCAGTGGCTTTATAGGGGCGTTAACAGATTCGTTTATTGGAGCAAAATGGCAAGTCATGTACGATTGTGAGCATTGTGGAAAAGAAGTTGAGAGTTCTAAACATTGTTTACACCCTGCTCGTATGAAACGAGGGTGGAGATGGATGAATAATGATAGAGTGAATATGATTAGTTCTATCGTTGGTGGAATGATTGCGATATTAATAGGAACTTTATGGATGTAATCTTTGAAAGTTTTATTTTCATTTGTACAAAATTTTGGTAAACTAAGAATATAAATATATGGAAGTGATAGAAATGAATGCGGAAACATTAGAACTATTTAAAACATTAACAGAAATGCCAGCTGCGCCTGGTTTTGAAAAGGATATTAGAGCTTATGTTAGATCAGAGTTAGAAAAATATACAAATGAGATCATTCAAGATCGATTGGGTAGTATTTTTGGTGTCGTTCGAGGAAATGAAAATGGTCCAAGAGTAATGGTTGCTGGTCATTTAGATGAAGTTGGTTTTATGGTTACAAAAATAACGGATAACGGTATGATTCGATTTCAACCTCTAGGGGGTTGGTGGAGTCAAGTACTATTAGCTCAACGAGTACAAATCATAACACAAAATGGTCCTGTGATAGGAGTAATTGGTTCCACACCACCACATTTGTTAAATGAAACACAACGTACAAAACCAGCAGATATAAATCAAATGTTTATAGATGTAGGGGCAGATGATCGACAAGATGCTGAAAACATGGGCATTCATCCTGGACTGCAAGTTGTTCCGATTTGTCCTCTTACTGTACTATCCAATCCTAAAAAGATCTTAGCTAAAGCTTGGGATAATCGTTATGGTGTTGGTTTAGCAATTGAATTACTTAAAGAAGTACATAACGAACAACTTCCAAATATTTTATTTACAGGTGCCACAGTACAAGAAGAAGTGGGATTAAGAGGTGCAGTGACAGCATCTAATTTGGTGAAACCTGATATTTTCTACGCTTTGGATGCAAGTCCAGCAAATGATACTACTGGTGATAAAAGTGAGTTTGGTCAACTTGGTAAAGGTACTTTGCTTCGTATTTTAGATAGATCAATGGTAACACATCAAGGATTAAAGGAATTTATACTAGATACTGCAGAGTCTAATGATATTCCATACCAGTATTTTATATCTGCTGGAGGTACAGACGCAGGTAATGTGCATTTGAATGGGATTGGGGTTCCATCCGCAGTCATTGGTGTTTGTTCTAGGTATATTCATACTTCGTCTTCCATCTTACATGTGGATGATTACGAAGCAGCCAAGGAGTTGTTAATAAAGTTAGTGAAAACAACAGATCAGTCAACTTATGAAGAAATCATTAAATAGAATAAGGATGGATTCAAAATTGTAATTCATATCAAACATTGCTTTCTTTCACATCAACAATTCAAATTAATGAAATATCATGAATTTTCTTATCTCAGATAAGCCTGCTAAAGTTAGTTCAATTAACTAGCGGTGAGTGTTTGTTTAATTACCTCAGTTTTCTTGGTTTTATATTAAAAGGAGGGATTTAATGTATCAATTAAAAGAAAAGGAAATGATTTTTGTTTTTACAGGCCCAGATGGATCAGGAAGAAAAACAGTGGCAGATATGGTTGGTACGACATTAGGGATTAAAAAAGTAATCTCTTATACTTCAAGAGCAAAACGTCCAAGCGAAGTAGATGGTCAGGATTATCATTTTATTTCACGCAAACAATTTGAAGATGGTATAAATAATAAAGAATTTGTAGAAGTTACTGAAATTGATGGAAATTTTTATGGTATCAAAGGGTTTGATATTGAACAAGAGTTTAAAAATAATGATTTTATTTATCTTATATTAAATTCAGATGGCGCTAGAACTTTAAAAAAGCTATTTGGTGAAAAGGTAAGCAGAATCTTTATATATGTAGATCGCGATGTAATTATTGAACGCCAAAAAGCTTTAGGTGTAAGTCAAGAAATTATAGATTTCCACTTTAAACATTACAATGAAGATATGTCATATAAAGATGAATGTAAACATGCATTTGAAAATACGGATTTAGCCCATACTGTTTTTGCAGTAACTGAAGTATTAGAAGGGTATATGGATCGTCAGTTAGAAGAAAAAGACTAATTAAATAAAAATACTATTACTCGCCATTTATTTAGTGGCGAGTTTTTAATGTGTGACAAACATCATAGCACAACCTCTCTTTATTAAAGTAATATTTATTATACTAGTTTAAATATTGTTTTGTATGATCATGATGAGGAGTTGTTTTATGAGTTTTTATGAAACTTTTAAGAAATTAAAAAATATATCAATTGAAGATATTTTTCCAACCGTAACATCAGAGGAGATAAAAAAGGTTTTACAAAAGAACAAGCTTAATGAATTTGATTTTTTAGTTTTATTGTCTCCAGCTGCTGTACCTTATTTAGATATCATGGCACAAAAAGCACATGAGAACACTTTTCAACATTTTAATAAAAAAATAATTCAACCTATGGATACTACTGAATACAAGGACTTAGTTGCAGGTGGAGTAGATGGAGTTACGGTATATCAAGAAGTGTATGATGAAGAAATGTATAAAAAAGTTCATGTTAGAGGTCCTAAAAGAAATTATCAATATAGAATCAATACTCCTGAAAGAGCATGTAAAGCTGGTATGGCAAAAGTGAATATGGGTGTTTTGTTAGGATTAGCAGATTGGAGAAAAGAAGCCTGTTATTTAGCGATGCATGTAAAATACTTGCAAGAAAAATATTATACCACACAGATTGGGTTATTTTTTCCTAGAATTAAACCTCATTTAGGTGATTTTAAACCTGTGGTCGATGTAACGGATCGACATCTAATTCAAATGATGTTAGCTATGCGTTTATTTTTGCCTGAATGTAATATGAATTTATCTACAAGAGAAAGTCCAACTTTAAGAGATGAGTTATTATCATATGGTGTTACCAACATGTCAGCTGCCTCTTGCACTGCAGTAGGCGGATATACAAGTCAAAATCAGAAGTATACAGCAAACCATCAGTTTGATATCTCTGATGTACGTAGTGTGGATGAAATTGTAACTATAATAAAACAAAAAGGATATCAGCCTGTATAAGGTTTCTGAACACGAACTATAAGGAGGTTTATAACATGATCAATCGTGATTATCATAAAAATCCGTTTATTGTTATTTGGGAACTAACAAGAGCTTGTGGATTAAAATGTTTGCATTGTCGTGCAGAAGCACAATATAAAAGAGATCCTAGAGAGCTTTCACTAGAGGAAGGGAAAAAATTAATCGATCAAATTTACGATATGGACAATCCTTTATTAGTTTTTACAGGAGGAGATCCACTAGAAAGAGATGATGTATATGACATAGCAGAATATGCTATTCAAAAAGGTGTAAGAGTATCAATGACACCTAGTGCAACCCCAAATGTGACAACAGAAGCTATAAAAAAAGCAAAAGAAATTGGCTTATCACGATGGGCGTTTAGCTTAGATGGTCCCAATGCAAGTATCCATGATCATTTTAGAGGGACAAATGGTTCTTTTGATTTAACTATGAGAGCGATTGAAACAATGAATGAACTAAAACTACCACTTCAAATCAATACTGTTGTTTCAAGGTATAATTTAGATGTATTAGAAGATATGGCTCGATTAGTTGAGGAATTAAATTGTGTCTTATGGAGTGTATTCTTCTTAGTGCCAACGGGTAGAGGGAAGAATTCTGATATGATCACACCAGATCAACATGAAGAGGTTTTCCAATGGTTATATGAATTAAGTAATAAAGCACCTTTTGATATAAAAACAACAGCAGCCCAGCATTATCGCAGAGTTGTAATTCAGAATAAACAAAAGGAAAAAAATAGTCGAAAGGATAACATCCATTATTCCCAATCCATAAGGAGTGGACTGACAGGCACAATAGATGGTTTAGGACGAGCTCCTAAGGGTGTAAATGACGGGAATGGATTTGTTTTTATCTCTCATATTGGTGATGTATATCCTAGTGGATTATTACCTGTAAAAGCTGGAAATGTAAGAGAAAGTTCGCTATCAGAAATTTATCGTGAATCTAAAATTTTTAAACAATTACGTGATCCTAACCAATATAAAGGAAAGTGTGGGGTTTGTGATTTTCGATTTGTATGTGGGGGCTCTCGGTCTAGAGCTTATGCCATGACTGGAGATTATTTGGAAAGTGAACCATATTGTACTTATATTCCCCCAAAATATAGTGTAGGTCAACGTTAATTGAATCATTTTCATATTAAAATTATTAATAATTTAGTAGTTTAAATCTCTTTTAGATGTTTAGAGTTTGATTCATATATTACATGATAACTCTTTATATTTGGAAGAGTTTTTTTTATGTATGCAATTTACTGACACTCCACTTTATTTGTTCATATTCAGTTCATATTTATAAATTAAACTATTTTAAGGCTAGTCATTTATACATAGGCTAGGTTAGTGTATGCTTGAATATAAACATGATGTCTATGGTGAGTTGACAACATCTTTAATAAGCAGTGGGAGTGGAGAATCATTGCATCAATTTTTGTTTCACGAAGGGAATGTATAGAAAAATGAAAAAAAGTCTCGGAATTTTATTAGCATTGTTGGTGGTTGCTGGTTGTTCAGCAGGAGGTGGTCCTCAAAGTGGTTCCCCTCAGGATATGGTGAATGTACCCAAAGTAGCTGTTGAGATTGAAACCATCAAAAATGGGGATATACAAGAAAGTAAAAAATTAATTGGGAACATTGAATCTGCATCAGAAATTGAGGTTTTTCCAGATATGACTGGGGAATTAGTGACTCTCCAAGTAAAAAATGGAGATCAAGTTGAAGCGGGTCAAATCATAGCTATCTTGGATGGGGAAAATCAAAAGGATAGTTTACAACTTGAACAAAAATCAGTTGAAAGTGCAAAACAGCAATTGGAAAATGCAAAACTTACGAGAGCGCAGGCAGCTCAAAGATTGCAAGATGCACAATCTAGTGAGGAAGGGAATTCTTCAACTGATTTAGATTTAGAGAATTTAACAATTGCTTTGGAAGATGCAAGGACAAATCGAGAAAGACTCGAACGTTTATATGAAGAAGGGGCTGTTTCGTTACAGGATCTAGAAAGAGCACGCCAACAAGAAACACAAGCAGAAATTTCACTCAAAAAGGCACAGTTGAATACAGGCAGTAATATTGAACAATTACAATTAGATTTAGAAAAAGCAGAGGTTGGAGTACAGCAAAGCCAAATCTCATTAGATCAAGCTCAATTAAGATTATCGCAAGCTGAACAGAATGTGGAAGATACTACTGTATATGCACCTATTTCTGGTGTAGTAGAGGGCTTGAATTTTGAAGTGAGAGAAAATGTATCAACTCAACAACCTTTATTGACGATAACAAACGTATCTGAATTTATTATTACTACGCAAATTACCGCTGAACAAAAAAGACTAGTACCACTTGGAACAGAAGTTGAAGTACATTCATCAATGAAAGATGGATATAAAGCAGAAATGATTTATGTAGCCCCAACGAGAAATGATATTGGTTTATTTGATGCGGAACTGCGTTTCATTGAAACAGATAATCAATTAACAACAGGTGAAGTTGTACAGCTTGTTTTCAGTAATACGTTAGTGGAAGATGAAGTTGTAGTTCCCACTCATGCGATTATTCAAAAAGGGAATGATGCTTACGTATTTCTAGCAAAAGAAGGTAAGGCTATTAAAAAAAATGTAGAAATTTTAAGTATGCAATCAGAATGGACTGCAGTTAAAGGTGATCTTAAGGCAGGAGAAGATCTTATTGTTAATGGACATAAGTTAGTTTCTGATGGAATGCTCTTATTGTTGCCAGGTGAACAGCATTCAAATAACGATACTCCTTCAGAAGAAAAAACTGCCGATGAAGAAATAACTTCGTCTGATGGAAAAATTGATGATGAAACAAATTCTGAGCAAGGAAAATCTGATGATAATGCAGCCGCTGGAGGTGGCAATTAATGCATCTTATAAAAACAGCGGTACAGCGTCCAGTTAGTGTCATTATGCTGGTCATCTGCGTACTGATTATTGGAACAATTTCTTTACGTAATATTCCAATTGATCTTTTTCCAGAAGTTGAAGTGAATGTAGTGACAGTTCAAGCTTCATATAGCGGCGTATCTCCACAAGAGATGGAGAAACTCGTTACAAGACCATTAGAGGAGCAAATTGCATCATTAAATGGAGTTGAATCTATAAACTCACAGTCAAGTGCAGGCCTCTCTTTTATTCTTGTTGAGTTTGCTACAAGCATTGATTTTGATCAAGCTGTTACAGATTTGCAGGAAAAGATAAATAAAGCGGCACTACCTGATGATGTAGATACACCTAATGTTTTAAAGTTTGATATTAATAGTCAACCCATTATTTATTTAGGGTTAACAGGCAAGGACACTACTACATTAGAAAGTATTGCTGACGATTTATCTGCTAATTTTGAGAAGCTAGAAGGGGTTGCATCGGTTGATATTACAGGTGGGACAGATCGAGAAATTCAAATCACACTTGATCCGATTTTACTTGAGCAGTATAACTTAACTGCAACAGATGTAGTCAATTCGATAAGAAATAAAAACTCGGCTTCAACTGTTGGAGATGTGTTACAAGGTGATACTGAAGTACAAGTTAGAGTGGATGGAGAATATGACACTTTAGACGAGATTAGAAATACAGCAATACCGCTTCAAAATGGAACAACGATATCAGTGGAGGATGTAGGTGTTTTAGAAGATACAATTAGTGATGTACAATCACAATCAAAAATAAATTCTGAACCTGCAGTTATACTATCTATTTCTAAACAATCAGGAACAAATACCATAGAGATTAGTAACTTAATTCTTGCAGAAGTAGAGAGCATTCAGAATGACCTTAGTGAAGGTGTTGAATTAGAAGTTGTTTTTGATACATCTACTTTTATTAGGGATTCCATAAGTGGTGTTGTTGTAAGTTTATTAGCAGGTGGATTTTTTGCAATCTTAGTATTGCTATTTTTCCTAAGAAGTATTAGAGCAACTGCAGTTATAGCTTTGTCTATTCCATTTGCGATTATTTCTACGTTTATTTTAGTAGATCGTTTTGATCAAACTTTAAATATCATTACTTTATCTGGACTAGCCTTAGGGATAGGTATGATGGTGGATAGCTCTATTGTAATATTGGAGAATATCGTCAAGTACAGGCAAAATGGTATGGAGCCCAAAGAGGCAGCTATTAAAGGTGGCAGTGAATTAATTTCTGCGGTTATCGCATCTACTACTACGACTGTTGTTGTATTTGTACCTTTGATGATTATTGACGCAGGCATCCTATCACAAATATTCCTGCCATTAGCAATGGTTGTTGCCTTTGCATTACTTGCAGCATTACTTGTTTCACTCACATTAGTTCCAATGTTAGCAGCAGGTTTTCTTAAAACGAATGCTCATGAGAAATTAGCAAAAGAAGCGAAATGGTTACAGTTTATAAATCAAATCTATAATAAGCTTCTAAGGTGGAGTTTAAAACGTAGATGGATAGTTGTTTTATCCACTTTTATAATTATAGTCGGTAGTTTATTTTCAATTGCACTATTGAACATCACTACTTTCCCTTCTTCTGGTCAGAATCAAATTCAATTATCTGCCGAATTTGATAACGGCGTAGAATTTTCAGTGGTTCAAGAGTATGGTGATCAAATCGATAAAGTACTGAGCAAATATGAGGATAATATTGATATACAATATACAGAATTAAGTTCTACGAGTATTACTGCAATCATCCTTTTAATAGATGAAAGTGAAAGAGAAATAAATAATGCAGATATATCAGAAGCAATACAAGATGATCTAAATTCATCTATTGTAGGAATTGAAGTGAAGGCTGTACAACAAATGAGTTCAGTTGGTGGATCAGATTCTGATATAAACGTATCGATATCTGGACCAGAACAAGATGTGCTTGAAACATTAACGGATCAAGTGGATCTATTATTATCTGGTATTCCTTCTATTGAAAATATTGAGGTTCCTGGGTTAAGTGGCCAGCCTCAACTTACTGTCACAGTGAACGATGAATTAGCTGGACAGTATAATTTAAGTCAAGGTCAAATTATGGGACAGTTAAATGAGACATTTAAAGGATCAACAGCTACAAAATTCCGTGAAAACGGAGATGAGTTTGATGTTATTGTTCAGCTCCCTGAATCAGAAAGAGAAACGATTGAATCTTTAAATGCATTTTTACTGACTACACCTACTGGTGGACACGTCCCATTGATCTCAGTATCAACGATTGATCAAACGTTAGGACCTGTTTCAATTCAACGTGTAGATCAGAAGCAGGAATATTCTGTTACTGCTGATATTGTTGAAGGAGCAGATGTACGTGAAGTGACTGCACAAGTAGATCAGGTATTATCTCAAATACCAGTACCTAAAGGATATGATGTAACTACTGGTGGGATACAAGCGGACTTTAACGAATCTGCAGTTGATTTATTGCTCATATTAGCACTAGCCATATTCCTAGTTTACACTGTTATGGCTGTACAATTTGAATCATTCTCATATCCATTTATTGTCATGTTTTCATTGCCAACAACAATTGTTGGTGTTATATTTGGACTATTAGTAACTGGCACTGAATTAAGCTTTCCAGCATTGATCGGATTAATTGTTTTATCTGGGATTGTGGTGAATAATGCTATCGTTTTAATTGATTATGTTAATCAATTAAAACGAAGGGGTAAAGAACGGAATGAAGCCATTATTGAAGCAGGGAAAAGTCGTCTGAGACCTATTCTTATGACAAGTTTTACGACCGCATTGGGGATGTTGCCTATTGCATTAGGAATAGGTGAAGGTAGTGAAACACAACAACCAATTGGGGTTGTAGTTATCTTTGGTTTATTAGTCTCAATGGCTTTCACCCTATTATTGATACCAGTTATGTATACAATTATTGATGATGTAAGTCGTAAATTTACTGGATTTTTCCGCAGAAAAAATAAAAGTACAGAACCAAAAGACCAATCAGTAGTGAGTAGTTAAGGAGAGGTGAAACCTATGAAAAAAAGAATTTTGATCGTTTGCTTAGCTTTAGCAATTCCAGCAATGACAGCACTAGCAAGTGAAACAGTCAGACTATCTGTTTCTGGAGCGGTGGATGAAATCCTAGAAAAGGATACAAGCCTAGAAAAATTTGATTTAGATGAAGTCAAACTAACTAGTGCAGCAAATGCCTTTATGGGTAGTTTCTCTGATGAGTTGGAAGAATTACAGGAAGTTCAGCAGGAATATGCTGAACATTCTACTCAGTGGGGAGTTGAATATAAAGCTTATTCAATGCTTTACAATTATTTAAAATTGGAAGAAACAGTGAAATTGCAAGAAGAGAATTTAGCAATTACTAATAAAGATGAAAATATCGTAGGCATGAAATATGATGAGGGATTAGCTTCAAAACAAGATCTTATTCAAGCCGAGATGAGTGTATCCAATGCTAAACTTTCTTTAGAATCTACTAAACAAAATTTAAAATCTTTAAAATATGAATTGAATCAAATGTTGGATCAGGATTTATTAACTACGTTACACATCGATGAATTAGGTGATATAACACGTTTAAAGTCTTCTGAATATAACGCTGAAAAGATTGCTGATCAAATGAAACTTGGTCATGAATCTCTTGCGTATTATCGCTTTGTAATGGACACGTATGAAGAAATTATTGAAGAAGCAGAGGAGCTAACGGGTTATGGCAGTTATGCTGGGCAAATAAGTAAATTAGAAGCTGAGGTTGCAGAATTAGAAGTACAGATTGCGATTTTAGAAGCAGGTTTGCCTGATGGCGATCCTCCATCTGAAGAATTAATTTTACTAAGAGGATTAAAAGAGGAAAAATCAGTATTAATACCGTACTTTCAAAACTTAGCAAATAACGACAGAAGAAAAGCAAAAGACGATATCCCAGAATATTACGAACAAGAAAAAGACAAAGCTCAGTTAGATTTGTTTGATCAAATGGATTTATTAGAACTAAAAGCTTATCAATTTGCAGATGAGTTTGAAATTTCTCATTTAAAATTAAATACGCTAGAAGATAATGTGAAAAAGCAAGAAGAATTATATAAAATGCAGCAGGTACGCTTTGAAGAAGGCTTTATGACAGCTACAGACTTAGAAAAAAGTCGTGTAGGTGTATTAAATGCAAAAGTAGAATTACTGAATGCAGAAATTGATTACGCATTATTAAAAGAAGAGTTTGAATTATTTAAAGAAGGATTTCTACCGTAGATAAATAAGATAATTTTTGTCTTAATAACTAAATAACCTAAGGGTTTTAAGTAATGGGCGCTGGAGATATCTCCAGTGTCTATTTTTTTGAAACTTAAGAATCTATAAGTTTATTTTTCTAATAGCAAAGCCATCACTAAAATTCGGTAAATGCTAAGTGTTTAACGTAGATAGAATCGTAGTTGCCCTCCAGAAATTTGAATTAGATATGAAATAGCGGGAATTTTTGGTCTTATCTCTTACAAAATCAGCTCAAAAAAATAATTAGCGGGAATATGTGGTCTAATATCGTCCATATTCACATCAAACTGCCATATCTGCGCTTAAAACAGCTATTTAAGACCATAATTTCCCTTTATTTTATGAAATTCTTTAAGTACGAGGAGAATAAGACCGTTTATTCCCTTTATTTTTTAGATTAATAATACAAAAATGAATGTAGAAAGGAATTTGACTGGAAATTGAAACGACTTATATCGGCACTCATGTTTCGGTTAGTACATTAAAGGATCTTCAGATGATTTATTCAGGTGGTATTTCTTAAACATAACTTGCCCAATTTATATACCCTTTAATGCTAACTGTTCGTTAGCTATATTCTTTGTATATACAGTCATGGCAGTACAATTTGAGCCTCTTATTACGCATTTATTATTATGTTTTCATTGCCAACAGCAACAACTGTAGGTGTAATATTTGGACTGCTTATCACAGGTAAAGATCTTAGTTTCTCAGCAGTTATTAAGAACCCCATCCTATCAAGTTGGATGGGGTTCAGTTATTTAATTTAAATATATTTTTATAAGTCGCTAAAACCTTCAAAACCATTTTCATGTCTTTCAATACGTCGAGGATAGGAGATTTGAATTCCACTTTTGTTTAATTGCTTTAGCAATCCTTTACGAATTTCTTTAGCTGCTGTCCAATAATGAACATCTTTAACCATACTAATGACAGTATATTTTGCACCTAACGCATTGTTTTCAACATCTGTAATTCCATACAATTGAGGAGCTTCCATGACTTCTCCTTTATCATCTAGGAGAAATAAATGTTTCTGATTCATTATAAGTTCATTGGATACTTCATTGATAGCTTGTTCAATTTCTGACGGATCTATTTCATAAGGTACGGTCACATTAATGATTGCACGCATTCGTTCACGATTATAGTTTTGACTTGTTCTAATTTCAGAGTTTTGAATAACAACAGAATGCTGTCCCCATGTTCGTATTTTGGTAGCACGAAGCCCTACATCTACGATAGTTCCATTTATTTCACCATTATTTATGGAAACATAATCACCAACTGAGAATTGATCTTCAAAAATGATAAAAAATCCTGTGATTAAATCTTTTACTAACGTTTGTGCACCAAAACCAACTGCTAAGCCGAGTACTCCAGCTCCAGCAATGATAGGAGCGACATCTAGACCCAAATTGTCTAAAATCATAAGTATTGAAATTATAAATATCACATATCTAGTAAGTGAATGAAGTAATGATTTTAAAGTCTCTTCTTTTTTTTCATCTAATCTAGTAATATTAAATACTCTTCGGATGATTAAAGTCCTAGCTTTTAAAGCAACCCAAGTCAGTCCAATTATTAATAATAAAATAAGTGATTTTTCAGTTAAAAATAATAGTTGTTCCCTCCAAAATTCCCATGTTTGAAATTGCTCCCAAATATTGATGTTTTCAGGGTTAATATTTTCTAGAAATTTCATGATTGGTCCTCCAATAAATTGTATGAATGAATTTATCCTATAATTTTTAGCGTTAAGACGCCTACCTCTATAGGTGGTTTTTCTCTAATCAGGTGGAGTAGAGCCTCCATCTGATTTCACGATGTTTAAGCTTTGCTTAAATCAGTTCACTGATATTGTAGCATATTATAATAGGCCTTTACAGGTTATGATGATGAGGATGTCATCACTCACTTAATATATTAGAATGAAAATTAATGATTAATAGATTATTTTACTACTGAAGAATGTGAGACGAAAAATAAGATTGCTGGAATAAGATGAGGAAAAATATTTAATTAAAAAAATAAGAACAGCATTTGGCTTTCCAATGCTGTTCTTATAGGTGATTTTAAGCAGTTAAATTTATCTAATGGTTTTTAGTGTTAAGACGCTCACCTCTATAGGTGGTTCCTCTCTAATCAGGTGGAGTGTAGTCTCCATCTGATTTCTCGATGTTTAAGCTCAGCTTAAACGAGTTCACTTTATTGACTTAGTTTCTCCATCTCTGAAATCACTTCCTCAAACACACTCATCGCTTGACGAATCGGCTCAGGAGAGGACATATCCACACCGGCACGTTTCAAAATGTTGATGGAATAATCGCTGCCACCACTTTTTAAGAAACCTTTGTATCGATCCACGGCAGGTTGGCCTTCATCTAATATTTGTTTTGAAAAGCTTGTTGCTGCCGAGAACCCAGTTGCATATTTAAAAACATAAAAGCTGGAATAAAAATGCGGAATACGTGCCCATTCCATTTCGATATCTTTATCTACAGTCATCCCATCACCATGATATTTTACATTTAGATCGTAATAAATTTCACTTAAATCTTGTGGAGTTAATGATTCCCCAGCTTCCGCTTTCTCATGGATAATTTTTTCAAATTCAGCAAACATCGTTTGTCTGAACACCGTTGTTCTAAATTGATCTGCATAATAAGTAAGTAAATACAATTTTTCTTTTTCGTCTGATGTATTTTTCAATAAGTGATCCATAAGTAGTGCTTCATTTAAAGTAGAAGCTACTTCAGCCAAAAATATCGTATATTGCGCATCACGATATTTTTGTTTTTCATCTGATAAATACGAATGAATGGCATGACCCATTTCATGTGTTAAAGTAAACATACTGTTTAGGTTGTCTTTATGATTTAAAAGTACATAAGGATGAGTGCCGTATGCACCCCAACTATAGGCACCACTTCTCTTTCCTTTGTTTTCATAAACATCAATCCATCCGTTATTAAATCCATCATTCAATATAGCTAAGTAGTCTTCACCTAATGGTTTTAGGCTTTCAGCGACTTTTTTCTTGGCTTCTTCAAAAGTGATTTCCATTCTAAACTCATCCACAAGAGGAGAAAACAAATCATACATATGCAGCTCATCTACTTTTAATAATTTCTTACGTAACTCCATGTAACGATGCATTAAAGGTAAGTGCTCATGTATTGTATCAATTAGATTCGTATAAACTTCTTTTGGAATGTTATCTCCATATAGTGCCATATTTAAAATAGAAGGGTATTTCCTAGTTTTTGCATAAAAGTTATTTTTATTGATATTTGCATTTAAAGTTGCGCCAATCGTATTTTTATGTCGACTGTAAGTTTCGTACATTGCTTTAAACGCGTTTTTACGAACTTCTTGATTGTCACTTTCTAGGAATTGAATATAATTTCCATGTGTGAGCTCCACTTCTTCCCCTTTATCATTTTTAATTTTAGGGAATGTCATATCCGCATTGTTTAACATACCAAAAATGTTTTGAGGTGCCTGAGATAAGCTTCCAACTTGAGCTAATATGGCTTCTTCCGATTGTGAAAGAATATGTGCTTTTTGACGTAACATTTCTTCTAACGTTCGTTTATAATCACTTAACTCAGGGTTGTCAATAAACTTTTTTAATTGTTCATCAGATAAACTTAATATTTCCGGGGTAATAAAGGACAGTGAGCCATTAATTTCTACGCTTAATTTTTGTGCCTTATCAGACAAGGCTTGATAGGTAGATTCAGTTGTATCTTCATGGTGTTTCATGTTGGCATAAACATAAAGTCTTTCTGTATGTAATGAGATCTCATCTTCCAGAGCAAAACATTTTTTTATGTTATCGGCATCTGATAGTTTTCCTTGAAATTTTTTAATTTCTTGTACTTTCTTTTGAACTTCTTTGTATTCTTCATCCCAAGTTTTTTGGTTTTTGAATATATCCTCTAATTTCCATTTGTTTTCTTCTGAAACATCAATTCTTTTTAATACTTCACTCATGGGACTCCTCCTATGATCTTTATAAATTTTATTGTTATTAGCATAATTCATAGATGAAAATAATGGTACTATTGTTAAGATAACAATCATTAGAAAGAAGGTCAAACGTTTCAATGTAATCACACCCCTGTAACCTATATCAGTTCTTTACAAAGTTTTGATTAGTATGACCTTATCAAAATGATATTATGATTTTTCTAGTCTATCCAAAAAACGAAATGACCAATAAAACGAATGAACATATGACCATAAATAAAGCAAAAATCGCTAAATATTTACGAAGAGGTTGTGATATTGAATCTTTTTTAAGAATTAATACCAATGCAAGCGCAAAGGATACAATGATAAAAATGACTAAGGACTCTGTATTTTCCATAAAGATGCCACCTTTCATTAAAGACAATTATAATGATTAAAATTAGTAATATTATATCAGAAAACAAAAAGAAAAAGACCGAAATGAACTCTGTTTAAATTGATCAAAAAGAAATAAAAACAACCTGTCCTTTTGGACAGATTGTATAATATATTTACAAGTGTTAGATAGTGAACTCGTTTAAGCTTTGCTTAAACATCGAGAAATCAGATGGAGACTCTACTCCACCTGATTTGAAGATCCCACCTATGGAGGTGGGTGTCTGTATGCAAAATATTTTTGGATCAACTATGCAGTTAATCCCCGTTGCCCTCTATTTTTCATTCTTCCTGCAATAATGACTCCGACAATAATCACAGTGATAAACGCCCATTTAATCCATACATTTTCCTCAAAAAAAGCTTTAAACCAAGTTTCATCCGTTATCATCTTCCCGGCAGTAAAAGCAAGGACTCCAGATCCGATATAAATAATGGCAGGAAAACGTTCGATGAATTTTAGAATTACAGTGCTTCCCCATACAACAAAAGGAACACTGATCATCAATCCGATAATGACCATTAAAAAACTTCCATGCGAAGCTCCAGCAATAGCTAATACATTGTCTAATCCCATTACAGCATCTGCAATAATAATTGTTTGTATCGCTGACCACAGGCTTGTTCCTGATTTAATATTGTCGTGTGATTTTTTTTGTGTTAATAATTTATAAGCAATCCAAATAAGCAACAGTCCTCCAATGAGCAGCAAACCAGGGATTTTTAACAGCCAAACAACTAATAATGTGCCTATTGCTCTAACGATGATAGCACCTGCAGTTCCCCAGATAATGACCTTTTTTTGATGTTCTTTGGGAACATTTCTTGCAGCTAGCCCAATGACAATGGCATTATCGCCTGCAAGTACTAAATCAATGATAATGATACTTAATAATACAGTCCAAAAATCTGGAGTAAACAGTTCCATGTATAACACTCCTTGAAACTTATTTCAATTGTTAATTTAGTTTGTCCAAATAAAAAACGATCATCTACCTAAATATATGGTAATGATCGTTAATGATTATTTATTTTTTATACTTTATTTAAATTTCTTTAAATTTTTCAATGATTTCTTTTCTTTCTTCTTCTGAACCTTCAAAATTTTGTGAAGAAAAACGCTTATTCACCCAATCCATTAAAGCAGGTCTGCTTAAAAAGTCATGCGTATCCTCGCCCCATTGATCGGAAATTTCACGTAAGATGATATGTCTGCCGTTAACTTCAACATTCATCATATTCCATTTATCTTTTTTATAAATTTGGTGTTTTTTTATCATAAGGGATATCTCCATTCTAATAAACTTGAGCATTATTATATCACGATTGTTTTTTAAATGCATATTTGGATTGCAAAAATTGGAATTAAATTTACTTTTCTACCCCAAACAAAACCTTCATTTCTGGCTAAGAAAAAGCACTAGAAATTGGAAATATATATTGAAAACTGAAAATTATATCTGTATAATTGACTTAATCGTCCTAGGTGACGAAACACTTTTTACGTTTTATGGAGGTATGCAATTTGAAAGGTTCAGTTAAATGGTTTAACGCAGAAAAAGGTTATGGTTTTATTCAAGTTGAAGGTGGAGACGATGTTTTTGTACATTTCTCTGCAATTCAAGGCGACGGATTTAAAACTTTAGATGAAGGTCAAGAAGTTGAATTCGAAATTACTGAAGGTGACCGTGGTCCTCAAGCAGCTAACGTTGTTAAGTTATAAGTAATGTTAGGAGCTTCGAGGAAGGCGTTTTATCCGTTAGTCACTTTAAATAAACATATAATTACTTAATTAAAAGTATTAGAAGTATGGAAGAGTGAATAACAGGATGCATTTCACAAAAAGAGCATAAGTCGAAGCCATGCTTATATAAAATACAATGTTCTAGCGAAAAAAACAGCTTTGAATGTTCGTTCATTGCTGTTTTTTTGTATTTCACTTTTATAGTTTGCTCTATACCGCAACATCTCTTTTTTTGAAGACATATTGTGAAATAAATATAAACAAAATAAAATATACAACTAAAACTCCGATAGAGAAACCTAAACTCATTCCTTCAAACTTGGGATCATTTCCATTTAAATATTGTCTTAAATCAGTGTTAGAGTATAAAAAATATTTTCCAAATTGATAATTTAATTGACTTAGAATACTCACCACTGAAGAACTAAAAAAGTGGATAACAATAGACAAAATAATTGATAAAACGCTACTTCTAAAAATAGATGAAATCATGAATGAAAACGTAACGGTCATGATCAATTCAATACTTGTAAATCCATAGTTTTGTAAAATAGAACCTAATGAAATTTCACTATTTGCTGATGCTGATCCGAGAAAAAGATATCCAATCATAATAGAAGAGATGAGATTTAATAAGATTAGAAACGCAATGTATAATAAAATGGCTACATATTTAGATGCTAATATTTTTGTTCTGCTAACTGGTCTAATTAATAATAATTTGATTGTCCCGTTTGAAAATTCAGAAGCAACAATACTTGAAGCAACAACAATAGCATAGATGGCAATAATGGAAGTAAGAATACTGCTTAAGTCTGCAAAAGCTACCCAACTAAACCCAAAGTCTCTTACTACTAGAGCCATAATTAGTTGTATAAAAAGTAGCAACCCTATCATTACCCAAGTCTGAACTTTTTTATATAATTTCATGTTTTCATTACGAACAAGATTAAGCATTTTTGAATAACTCCTTTATAACTTAAGAATACTATCTTCTTATCAAATTAATTTGTTAATTCTAAAAATTGATCTTCCAATGATTTAGAAGTGGAGTGAATACTGTATACTAAAACTCCTTCTTGTACTAGAACCATATTGATTTTTGGAACATCCTCACGATTTATTTGAATAATAAATCCATTTTTAAGTTTTTCTATTTCATTATCTTCATATTGTTGTGTTATGAATTGGATTGCTTTTTCTGGTTGATCCACCTCGAAAACAACTTGATTTAGTTGCTGTGTTGGTTCCTTTAAAGACTTTACATCAATGATTTTTCCTTCTTTAATAATAGCTACACGATCACACATTAACTCCATTTCTGAGAGTAAATGACTGGATACAAGGGTAGATGTCCCTTCATTAGCGAGAATTCTTAAATAGTCTCTTAATTCTCTAATTCCGGCTGGATCCAACCCATTTGTAGGTTCATCTAGAATAAGGATAGTGGGTTTATGTAATAGGGCTTGTGCAATTCCTAAACGTTGTCGCATTCCAAGTGAATACCTTTTTACCTTATCACGAATACGATCTTTTAAACCAACAAGCTCAGTTACTTCATCTATACGAGCATTCGTTATTCCAGGAATCATCCTAGCGTAATGAACTAAATTTTGATAGCCTGTTAAATATTTATACATCTCTGGGTTTTCAACAATTGCCCCAATGGAAAGCATCGCTTTTTCAAAGTTTTTAGAAATACTAGTTCCATTGATTATTATGTCTCCTTCGTTTATTGACATAAGGCCAACGATCATTCGGATCGTAGTTGTTTTCCCAGCACCATTTGGTCCTAAAAATCCAAAAATTTCACCTTTATTTACACTAAAAGAGATTTGATCAATAATCGTTCGATTGTTTATTTTTTTAGTTACATTTATTACTTCAAGTACAGTTGAATGAGCCAAAGGATACACCTCCAGAAACTTAGTATTTACAAAAGAATTTTATACTTTTATTTTAATTAAAATTGATAAAAAAAATAGTACTAACTTTATATAGTACTTTATTTACAAAATTAATTTGGAATAATCATAAATTTTAAATAAGTTAATGATCTGTGAAATTCTAAAGATTCAATCGCATCAAGCCTTATTTTGTATTATAATGAGAAGAAATAAATTTTGACAAGCATATATGGAGGTAAGTTTTGAGTAGATTAAAAACAAAACAAACGATGGTTCCAAGTTATCCATTGAGTTTAATGTTTAGGGTCTATCGTTATGTCTTGCCTGAAGTAAAAGATCAACTTAAACAGTGGAGAGTAGTTGCAGATCAAATTCCAAATGATGAGTTGAAAAGACAAGCGATTGCTAGCATGACAACAAAACAATTTCATTGCCAAGGCGGTTCTGTTTATGCTGTGGCTAATTTACCACAACGGCATGTGCTTATTCCACTCATTGTGGCTTTTCAAACCATTAGCGATTATTTGGACAACCTTTGTGATCGCAGTGTTTCTATGGATGCAGATGATTTTCGTTTGTTGCATCAATCAATGTTAGATGCGATAGATCCTTCTGCTTCATTACAAAACTATTATGCAAATCGAACGGATCAAAATGATGGGGGCTATTTACATCAATTAGTGAAAACTTGTCAATCTTGTATATGTTTATTGCCAAGATATGATTTAGTAAAACCATATATAAAAGAATTAGTTTCATATTATTGTGACTTACAAGTTTATAAACACATTAGGCATGATTTGCGTGAGGATCAATTATTACAATGGTGGGGATCATATAGTCATTCTTATCCAAATCTACAATGGAATGAATTTGCAGCAGCAACGGGTTCAACTTTAGGTGTATTTATGCTTTTTTTAGCCGCAACAGATGAAAATTTGAGTGTTGAAACCGTTGAAAACATTAAAAAGAGTTATTTTCCACACATATGTGGTTTACATATTTTATTAGATTATTTGATTGATCAGGAAGAAGATGAAAAGGGCGGAGATTTAAATTTTTGCAGTTATTATGAAAGTAATGAAATGACGATTAACAGAATAGAGTTTATTTTTGAAGAAGCGAATCGAGGTCTGCATCTATTGCCAAACTCATCTTTTCATCAAATGATTATTGAAGGGCTCTTAGCTCTTTATTTATCTGATCCAAAAATAAAGAACCAATCTGAAGTGAAATTGATTTCAAAAAAATTAATGAAAAAAAGTTCGTTTATGCGACTATTTTTTAGGCTGAATAGTGTGTGGATTAGAAAATTAAAGTAAGGAACATATAAGGAGGAATATGACATGACAGCTGTAAAATCAATAGCAGTATTAACAAGTGGCGGAGATTCCCAAGGGATGAATGCTGCGGTTCGTGCAGTTGTACGAAGTGCATTATTTAACGGTTTAGAAGTATATGGTGTGCAAAAAGGATATACAGGTTTGATTAACGATGACATTCGAAAAATGGATCTAAGAAGTGTTGGTGATATCCTCCATCGTGGCGGTACAATATTACAAACTGCAAGATGTTTAGAGTTTAAAACTGAAGAAGGCCAAAAACTCGCAGCAGAAAATCTTAGAAAAAGAGGGATAGATGGTCTTGTAGTTATTGGTGGCGATGGATCATATAAAGGTGCACAAAAATTAAGTAAACTTGGCATTAAAACAATGGGACTGCCAGGAACAATAGATAATGACATCCCATTTACTGATTTTACGATAGGTTTTGATACAGCAGTCAGCATTGTTGTAGATGCTATTAATAAATTAAGGGACACAATGACCTCACATCAGAGAGCTTCACTTGTAGAAGTTATGGGGCGTTCCTCAGGGGATATAGCTTTGTATGCTGGACTTGCAAGTGGAGCTGAAACGATTTTAGTTCCTGAAATACCATTTGATTTAGAAAAGGTTGCAGCAAGAATGGAAAATAATTTTGCCCATGGGAAAAGGCACAGTATTATTGTTTTAGCTGAAGGTGTAGGAAAAGGAGAAGACTTTTGTAAAATAATCTCAGGACATTGTGGAATGGAACCTAGAGTCACTGTATTAGGACATATACAAAGAGGTGGGACTCCAACTCATAATGATCGTATCCTTGCTAGTCGTTTAGGAGATTTTGCTGTAAGTCAACTCATTGCAGGGGAATCTGGTAAAGGATGTGGCATTATTAAAAATGAATTAGTTGCTACAGACATCGATACCGTTGTAACTACAAAAAAAGAATTTAATCACGAACTTTTTGAATTAGCATTACGTTTGTCAAAATAATAATCTTATGGAATGGAGTCATTGAGTAGGATGCTTTAAAAGGAAGTAGGGTATTTATGTTTTTATATAAACTGGAAATTCAATTGGAAGATCAGTTGACTTATATAGTAGTCATCGCTGAATCTGATGAGAAAGCTTTTGATTATGCAGAATCATCACTAGCTGTGCATTTTGTGAAAATGCCAAAAGTGTTAGAGAGTTGTATAATTGAAAAGAAACGTTTAAATAAAGGTTCCGGATATGTAATTGAGACAAAGCAATAAAAATTGAGTAGCAAACCAGTTCTTTTCCTAGAAATCAACACATATTGTAATGACAACGATTTCTATATTTTCACTACAAGGCTCGCCAAAGGCGAGTTTTTTTTATCATTTAAGAATTTTCCCCATTAATGTATGCGGTTCGTCGTATTTTTCAAATTGATGACTATTACTAAATGTAGTAAACAGTATATTATTGGATAAAATTATTTGTATCAGATAAGGGGGAAGGATTCACATATGAAATATGTACTTTATTTCATTCTTTTATTATGCACGCTTATTTTTTCGGCTTGTTCTGATGTAGAAACCATAGAAGATGCAGAAAAAAATAATGATTTTATTAAAAAAGAGAAAGAACTTTATGAGAAGTATGGAACTTTCCATAATACGGATCCAGATTTTGTTTACGATCGTTTTGAAAATGATTCAATTTCAATAGCAGTAATTAGACATGTAGGTGAAGAGGAATTTTATGACTGGATAGAGACCTTACCTGAAGATATAGGAATTACAGTTAGTCTTGTGGAAGAGTTTAAGAAACAATTTAACTTAACTGATGAAGAGATTAAAGAGATAGAAAATGAAACTACCTCATGAATAAAGGGCAGTGTGTTAACTGCCCTTTACTCTATTCAAATGATCGTAACATATCATTTTGTCTTTTCGCTACTTTCTGACTTCGTAGATTTGTTATCCCTACATTTAGACAAGGGTTACTGGCTACTTAAAAAAGTAAATTTTTTCTAATTATTCAGCCCATACTCCATACCAAGGACCATATAACAAAGTGTCGAAATCTATACCCATGCCCTCTACAGTCTGCTGCGATGGTAAAACATTAGCACTTGATGTCAATTTTAATCCATCTGTACGGAAACTAGGAGAGTAATATTCTAAGAAACCTTCTGTTGTTGTAATGTTATCTAGTGCTACTACTTCTGGAAAGGCTTTTTGGTATGCTTCTATTACTTCATTAAAAGATTTTTCATTTACTTCTATGCCTAATGTTTCTGCTTGTTTTAAAAAGCGAATAACTTTAAATTCTTTATAGACTTCGTCAAAAGATTTTCCGTCGGTTTCTATACTTATGTCTAATGAACCTACATATTTTACAAGTTTAGCCTCCCAAACTTCATCGCTTAATTCATCAATGGATTTTCCATATTTTTCTATCCCTAATGTTTCTGCATCCTTAAAAAGTTGAGCAGCCTGTACTTCTGAAAGTAATTCATCAAAAGACTTTCCATCGGTTTTTAGGTCTAATGTTCTTGCCTGTTCAAATAATTTTGCTTCTTTAGTTTCCTGAGATATGTAATAAGATTTTTCACCCCCCGCTAAAGATGCACCCATTAATCCGACTAAACCAAATCCTACAGCTAATGCAGTCATTGTAATAGATTTTTTTAATGACGTTTTTTTAAACATTTTAAAATCCT
Organism: Chengkuizengella sp. SCS-71B; assembly: GCF_040100845.1. Classification (NCBI taxonomy): domain Bacteria; kingdom Bacillati; phylum Bacillota; class Bacilli; order Caryophanales; family Paenibacillaceae; genus Chengkuizengella; species Chengkuizengella sp. SCS-71B. Next base: position 1,186,815 of record NZ_JAZHSH010000001.1, read on the forward strand.
CCGTATTTTTCATTTTATTTAAATATCTCTTCTTTTTAAGGCTCATGTATTTATCCAAAAATATTTTGCGTACAGACGCCCACCTCTCTAGGTGGTATCTTCAAATCAGGTGGAGTAGAGTCTCCATCTGATTTCTCGATGTTTAAGTTTTGCTTAAACGAGTTCACTGATTCATCATTAAATTGTGGGTTCCAATATAGTTCACCGTTGCCAAAACCTTATAAAACTCTATAAAGTCATGTTTATTTCCCTGTTCATCGTGTCCGATTTTGCCATGGCTACTCTCGTTTGATATAACACATCCAAGGGCGTAAATTCCCATACAACGAATGGTACACATCAACGATATCTTTTAAAGTGATATTACGCTGATTTGTTGATAGTTTGATAGATTCAGACTTGCATTATAGTCTCGATCTATCACCAAACCACATGAATTACATTGGTATGTACGATCTGATAGTTTAAGGTCTTTTTTTACTTCTCCACAACAACTACATGTCTTAGAAGATGGATACCATTTATCAGCGAGTATTAATTCAATTCCATAAAACTTACATTTGTACTCCATTTGTTTTTTAAACTCATGTAAACATTGTTTTGCAATCGCTTTGGATAAATGTTTGTTTTTCATCATGCCTTTAATATTCAAATCTTCCATAACAACTTTAGATGGCTTGGTTTTCACGATCTCATTCGTTGTTTGATGCAAATAATTGTTTCTTATATTTGCTAATTTACGGTGTACTAACTTTATTTTCTTTTCGAGTTTTATAATGTTGCATGTTTTGACGAAACGGTTTCCCTCCTTATTCATTTCATATTTTTTTGATAGGGTGCGTTGCAACCTACGCAACTTCTTTTCCATCTTTTTGATTCTTTTTGTTTTGTTTATATTTTTAAACGTCATTCCATTACTACATACAGCTAAATCTTTAATACCTACATCAACACCGATAACTTCATCTGTTAATTCAATTTTCGATTGTTCTTCTTCCACTCCAACGGATAAATACCAGTACTTTCCGTCAAAACTTACTCTAGGGTTCATGTATTTCACTTCCATCGGAATTTGTTCAGTTGTGTTAACCCATCCTACCTTTTCGATCAACACTTTCATTGGCTTTACTTTCAACTTTTCCGTGTCATTGTAAAACGATGGTTTACTTTTACGTCTGCTCTTAAACTTTGGTTTGTCAGCCAGACCTTTAAAGAAACGTTTATAAGCATTACAAGCATCTTTAACAGCTTGTTTAGCCACGTTATTTGACACTTCATTTAGCCATTGCAACTCAGTTTTCTTTAATTGGGTTAGTTCTTTCCTCAACGTACCATCTAAGATAAACTTCCCACCGTTGTTGTAGTTTTCTTCTTGTCTTGCCAATGTCCAGTTGTAGATGAATCTTGCTGTACCAACGGATTGCCAAAGCTTCTGCTCTTGCTCTTCATTCGGCTTGATTCTAATTTTCTTGGCTAGGATCATCTTCAACTAACTCCTTAATCATTTTCTTAGCTTTGTTGGCTCTTTTACCTTGAAGTCTGCAACTAAACACAGTCACAATTTGAATTAAATCCTCAACTAATTCTTGTTCTTCGGTTTTTTCCGTGTGATCTATAATTTCAATTGTTGTTCCATATTTGTCACATAGATTTTCTATTAATTCAAAACCAAATCGAATTAAACGATCTTTATAAAGGATGACTACTTTCTCTACTTCTGAATTCGTAATCTTATCTATGAGTTGATTTAATCCCTTTTTATTGTAGTTAATCCCACTGCCAATATCAGAAATGATTTCAAATTGATAACCTTTTGCTAACATATAGGTTCTTACGTTTTCTATCTGTCTTTCAAGATCATCTTTTTGCTTATGGGAGGACACTCTACAATAACCTATGACTTTTTTGTTTAATTGCTTTTCTCCTTTAATACCTAAGAAGTGATTAAGTTGTTCTTGAGAATAATATCGATAACCACTAACTGACACGTGATCAGGCTTAAATTTTCCTTGTTTATCCCAATTTCGCAATGTATCCTTTGTTTTTCCAATTAACTTTGCAAATTGGCCTATTGAGTAGTATTTCAAATCTATCAACTCCTTATCCTAATTATACCAACTATAGTATAAAAAAGATAAAGAGTTTTATAGACTTTCATAATTGTTATTTAACTGTTATTACCCTCCTACAAACATAATATAATATATTACTTTATAATGCAAGGTATTATTTAATAAAAATACTTTGTGAAAGATAATATGCTTTCTATGGTAAATAGTTTGAGATATCATTATTTCTAAAATGAGAAGTTGAATGGGGAGAGAAATTTGAAACATGAACAAAAGTTATAAAAAGCATTTAAAGTTACAAAATGAATAAACCGCATGAAGTCAAATTTATAAACCTTGATTTCATACGGTATTATTTATGCATATTGTGCAATAATTAATTAGTTTTAAACTTATGTCCTAGACTTTGAAAATTATTCAAATACGCTTAAAAATTGTTTGGTACGTTCCTCTTTTGGATGATTAAATATTTGATCTGGATGCCCGCGTTCTACTATATAACCACCGTCTATAAAAATAACCTCATCAGCTACATCCTTAGCGAAACGCATTTCATGTGTGACAACTATCATCGTCATTCCTTCATTTGCAAGGTTTTCCATTACTCTTAAAACTTCACCCACAAGCTCAGGATCAAGTGCTGAGGTCGGTTCATCAAATAACATCACTTTTGGTTCCATTGCCAAAGCTCGTGCAATCCCAACTCGTTGTTGCTGTCCACCTGATAATTGAAAAGGATAGTAATCTATTTTATCTGCTAAGCCTACTTTTTGAAGGAGATCTTCAGCCTTTTTTCTTGCTTCAGCATTTGGGATTTTTTTCACTGTAACTGGTCCTTCCATTACATTTCCTAAAGCGGTCATATGAGGAAATAAGTTATAACTTTGAAATACCATCCCAGTTAAAGAACGAAATTGTGTCACTGATTTTTTAGAAACAGATCTTGAAAAATCTAAAACATTTCCATCAATTTGTATTTTGCCTTCTGTTGGTGTCTCTAATACGTTTAAACACCTTAAAAAAGTAGTTTTACCTGATCCAGAAGGACCGATTAGAACCACGATTTTACCTTTCTCTATGTTAAGGTCAATCCCTTTGATTACCTCTAGCTCACCAAAGTTCTTAACTAAACCGTTTATACTTATCATATAGTTAACTCCTCAAGATTACTTACTATGAAATATATCTTTCTAATCTATTTTCAATTTTATTTTGCAACAGAGACAATATAAAACAAATAACCCAATAAATAATGGCTGCTTCTATATATAATAATAAAAATTCATATTCTTTTGCTGCAATTTGTTGAGCCTTACGAAACAATTCTGTTACAAGAACTAAAGAGGCTAACGATGTATCTTTAACTAGACTTATGAATGTGTTAGATAATGGCGGAACAGATACCCGGGCTGCTTGTGGTAAGATGATTCTTTGTAAAGTTTTAGTGTAGGACATTCCAATGGAGTAACCAGCCTCCCATTGTCCTTTAGGAATAGAGAGAATAGAAGCTCTAATAATTTCTGAACCGTATGCCCCTACATTTAAAGAAAATCCAATAATGGCCGAAGGAAATGGATCAAGTGTAACTCCAATATTAGGTAATCCATAAAATATAATAAATAACTGAACGAGTAAAGGGGTACCTCTTATAATAGAAACATAAATTCTAGATATAGTTTGTAAAAACTTAATTGTAGAAATTCTTGCAACTGCGGATAGAACAGCCAAAGTTAATCCAATAATAAATGAAATGATGGTTAATGGAATTGTGTAATACAAAGCTCCCTCTAATAATGGAATTAGGGAGCTTTGTGCTAAGTCATACAATTCAGTGAATTCCAAATTTATAAACGAATTATTTAGATACATCTTCACCAAACCATTTCATTGAAATTTCTAAATATGTGCCGTCCTCCATCATTTCTTCTATAGCTTTGTTGATGGCTTCTACTAATGTCTCGTTTCCTTTTCTTATCAAAATACCACTCGGTGATTTCTCTTCAATCGTAGGAATGACTTTGATGTTTTCCTCACCTTTTTGTGTTATGTAATCCAACACGGTTAGTCGATCATTTATCGTGATATCTACTCTATTTGATTGTATAAGTGATATGGCTTGTGTAAATCCTTCCACAGGTTCAATAACAGCGCCATATTCTAGAGCTATACTTTCATAGTTACTTGTTAAAGATTGTGCAGAAGTTAGTCCTTTGATATCCTCAACACTATTGACAGCATCATTATCTGCTTTTGTTACAATGACAGCAGAAGAAGTAATATAGGGAATTGAAAAATCATACTTTTCTTTACGATCTGCCCTAATTCCTACTTGATTCGCAATCACATCAAAACGTTTAGCATCTAATCCTGCCATAATACCATCCCATTGTGTTTCTAGAAACTCTGCTTCAACCCCTAAACGAGCAGCAATTTCACGAGCAATTTCTACGTCAAACCCTGTCAATTGACCACTATCATCATGGAACGTAAATGGCGGATATGTACCCTCAGTACCTACTTTTAAAACACCACTTTCTTGAATGTTGGCTAGCAAGTCTGTCTGTTCTTCAGATGGAATTTCATTCTCCTCTGTGGATTCATTATTTTCATCTGACTGTCCGCAAGCTGTTATTATCATTGCGATAACAATAAGAAAAGATAACGCAATTGTCATTCTTTTTTTCATTTTTTTACCCCCAAATGTTTAAATTGAAATAGATTTCTGTCACACATCCATTTTATACTAAAAACTTGTTAAGATAGAACAATAATCCAAACCATACTATAACACAGTTGGTTTGGAAGTGAAACTTAGTAACAAATATGCTGTGGAAATGCATTGCAACAAAAAAGTTACCGAGTTTTAATATTTTCGGTAACTTTTTTGTTTCTATACATTATATTGAAAACCTCTGGTGATTATTGTAAATCATAATTAACGTCTGGTGAGAATCTATTTCCAGCATTCCAAAGTAGGAATTCGTTTACGCCTGAATCATGTAAAGCTCTTATTTGCTCTTCCACTTCTTTTTTACCATAAGGAATGTATCCTTTAACCCATGTTGCTGTAAAATCTTGAATCCATGGTCGGATCACTGGTTTATATTCCTGAATTTCCTCAAGTTTTTTATGAGTGTCAATCATTGAACCATAAATGGTTGTGTAAGGAGCAGCATCTGGAACTGTAGAACCAAACCAACCTGTAGAGTAGTGACTTGGATATACCATGGGACTGATGACATCAACATATTTTGAGATTTTATTAAAATCCTGGCCAATTCCTTCAGCTGCTGGAACTGAAGCTGCATATCCAAAAATATCAACAGAAATACGGACACCTAATGGATTAAGCTGTTCACGAGCGTATTTCACAAAATCTGCGACAACATCCGTTCGTGAGATGTCTGTTTGATGATAGGTTAAAATATCTGCTCTCTTCTCAAAACCTTCAGGAAAACGAACATAATCAAATTGAATTTCTTTAAACCCTAACTTTGCAGCTTCTTTAGCAACTTCAACATTGTATTCCCAAACTTCTTGTACATATGGATTTACAAATCCATCTCCCTTTCCATTAAACCAAACAGACCCATTTGTATTTAAAAAAGATAAATCAGGTCGTTGTTTGGCAAGGACGGAATCTTTAAAAACAACAACTCTTGCAATAGGGTATACATCATGAGCTTCTAATGTAGACATTAAATCATTTACATCTTTAATAAATGGTTTGGTATTTCCATACTTTACGATTTCAGGATTCTCTGACTTGTATGTAACATATCCGTAATCATCTTTAATATCTACAACAATGGAGTTAAGTTCTGTTTCGTCCATAAGTTGTAATATGGTGTCAAACTTGCTTCCTCCGTTAGCAGTGTATGCTGTAGAATATACGCCTTTAATGTCAGGAATTCCTTCTGGTTGGGGGTCTTTCTTTATCCATTCAGCGGTACCAATGTTTTCGTCCTTAGGATAAGTCATTGATTCTTCTTCAACAATTGAATTTCTAAAATGCATTGCATTTTCTAACAATTGTGCTACAGATTGATTTTGCTGTGTGTTGTCGTTAACATTTCCCCATAATGTGAATAAAAGTGCAAATATAAGTTCCATTATCTTCCCCCAATTCATTGATGTACTAGTATAATTATATGATACTTCTGTGTAATCGAACAGAGTAATTTTTTTGTTTTTTTTCCTTTTTTTAAGATGGTTTTGACTACGTTTCAGAAATTTCTTTTAAAAGTTTAATTCTTTATTTTATTTGGAAAATTGTAGATAATAAATGTAATTCATCATTTGTATTCTTTTATAAAACTGTGATATGATTGTATATATCTAAAAAAGATGATGGCAAGTGTTTCCTTGCTTAAAGGGAAATGCTTTTTTTAATGATAGAAAAGTGTGATTTCTACTCAAGTCGGCTCATGAATAATCAGAAACATAAAGTAGTAAGTTTGTTTCGGTCCCTAATAGAAGTCGGATTTTGTTAGAGCGCTTCGTCATTTTTTTGGGATATCTAAATGACTTACTGAATTTGTCGGTTATTTATGAAAAAAACGTATTTGCAAAGGAGTTTGAACTAGTTTTGACAACATTCAATGATTTCAAGCTTGAACGATCAGTCATTCAAGCAATACAAGATTTAGGGTTTGAAGAAGCAACACCAATACAAGCCCAAACTATTCCAGAAGCTTTATCAGGAACGGATTTAATTGGTCAAGCACAGACTGGAACGGGAAAAACAGCTGCGTTTTCCATACCTTTAATTCAAAAGATTGAAAAAGAAGAGCAAAAAATTGTTTCCCTCATAATGGCTCCAACCCGTGAACTAGCCATACAGGTTGCTGAGGAAATCAATAAGTTATCCAAGTTCAAGGGCATTCGTTCCTTACCTATTTACGGCGGGCAGGATATTGTGAAGCAGATTCGTGCCTTAAAGAAAAAGCCACAAATTATTATCGGTACACCAGGAAGGTTATTAGATCATATTCGTCGAAAAACGATAAAACTAAGTGATGTTCATACTGTAATTTTAGATGAAGCCGATGAAATGTTAGATATGGGATTTATGGAGGATATTCAATCCATATTAAAATTGGTGCCAGAGGAGCGTCAAACGATGTTATTCTCTGCAACGATGCCTCCTAACATTAAGAAACTTGCACAGCAATTTTTAACAGATCCAAAACATATATCTGTAGCACCTAAGAAAGTAAGTTCACCTAACATATCTCAGTATTATATTGAACTTCATGAAAGACAAAAATTTGAAGCTTTAGGTAGATTGCTTGATATGGAATCCCCTGATTTAGCCATCGTATTTGGTCGTACGAAGCGACGTGTTGATGAGCTATCAGAAGCTCTTAAAAAAAGAGGTTATCCAGCGGAGGGATTACATGGTGATTTAACACAAAATCAACGTGATCAAGTCATGAGAAAGTTCCGTGATGGAAGTATAGATGTATTAGTAGCTACAGATGTAGCTGCTCGTGGATTAGATGTTTCTGGTGTTAGTCACGTAATAAATTTTGATTTGCCGCAGGATCCAGAAAGTTATGTGCATAGAATTGGTCGTACTGGTCGTGCAGGTAAGGAAGGATCTGCATGGACCTTTGTAACTCCAAGGGAAACGGATCATCTTCATTTTATTGAAAAAGTGACAAGACATAAAATATTCAAAAAGCCTTTACCTAGCTTCTCTGAAGCACTTGAAGGTAAACAAAAGATTATGGCTGAGAGATTATTAAATGTGATTCAATCTAAAGAATTTACACAATATAAAGGAATCTCCATCCAGCTTTTAGAGGAATATGATTCAGTTGATGTTTTAGCCGCAGCATTTAAACTTCTAACCGGTGATGATAAACAAGAAGTAAGAATTCAATTAACTCCTGAGGAACCAATACGAGGAAAGAAAAAGAGACAACCATTTAGAAGACGTGTTACAAGTTCAAATAATGGCGGTTCAAAAAGCGGTGGAGGATACAAAAGCAGCGGTTATAAAGGTAACAGTTACAAAGGTAGTGGGTATAAAGGCAGCAATGCTAATTCAAAATCATCTCGTTCTGCTCGTTTTAATGAGAAGGGCGATAAAAAACAATATCAAAAAGCAGGAAAACATATTTAAACTAAAATTGGCTGTTGAGTTCATACTCAATGGCCTTATTTTGAAGCAAAAATACATAAGGTTGTGATATTGTAGTTAAGGGAGGTAAGGATATGGAAACTAATGGTATAATGAGTGGGCTTTATAGAGTATCTGAATGGATCATGAGATTTTCTGTTATTAATCTTTTATGGTTGTTGTGCTCTTTACCTGTTGTGTTTTTTGTTTTAACATCTTTACTCATGGAAGAAACAAGTCAAGTCATTATGAATTTTATTATTATAGCCATAATCTCGCCATTCACACTATTCCCAGCTACAGCTGCGATGTTTGTGGTAGTTAGAAAATGGTTAACTGGTGCAGAAGATGCGCCATTATTTAAAACATATTTTAAAGGATATAAAGAAAATTATTTGCAAAGTATGTTAGGTGGATTCTTTTATTGTATTTTATTTACGGTTATGATCGTTAATATTGATTTTTATAATAATTACTCTAACAATTTACAGTTTTTATCCATATTTATTTTGATTCTTTTAGTAATATTAATCATATCATTATTTTATTTTTTCCCATTGATGGTTCATTTGCATTTGAAACTTAATGTGTTACTTAAAAATACTTTTGTTTTAACTATAGGTAAACCACTATATTCGCTAGGGTTAGCATTGACAAACTTTTTGATATTGTATATAAGCTTCCAATATTTCACTTTTCTTATTGTTATTTTTATGGGAAGTGCGATGGCATTTTGTACTTATTATTATTTCAATATGCTTATTCAAAAAATACATAGTCTAGAGGAAAACAGCGATAGTAAATAGTCACAGGCATCTGTTATCCATGATATGGCTACGCTGCATCAAATAGTTCTGTTTTGTTAATTCATCCCTATAGGTTTACTTTCTTACCTAAAATGATATAATTAAGTTACAACAAAATCCTGCGATGTTCGTTCAGATTCTAAGTTGTTTTGAACCAATGACTGTTTCACGGGATCCCAATAAATAATATGGCTGTCATGCCCCAATTCAGGGGACTTCAAAAGTATTAGTGAGGAAACCCACCTGCGAGAGCGGGTTCATGAAACACAGGAATCGTACGGCATAAGCGGGTATTTTCTCAAGCAAAAACTGTAAATTATCCCCAAAAATACTAAAAAAAGTATTTTTAGACCATTTAATCAAGGTGATTATTTGTTCATATGGTCCTATCTTTAAGTTGCTGAATAAACGCAAAAAAATATGGAGGTGCTAGAATGAATTACATTCTTAAAGTCAGCTTCTCAGCATTCCTAAGCTTTTCGCTTTTGTTCAGTCCATTCATGTCCACTCAATCCCATGCTTTTACTGAACAAATTATGGATGTTGGAGCTAAAGGTCAAAACGTAATTGATTTGCAGAAACGTTTAAAATATATTGGTTTTTATGCAGGAGAAATTGATGGTATTTACGGTACAGTAACAAAAGAAGCAGTTAGGAATTTTCAAACGAAATTTGGTTTAGAACAGGTAGATGGTATTGCTGGTGAGAAAACAAAAGAGATGCTTTTAAAAGCATCTAAAGATTTATATCTTACTCCAGCAGGACCCGAATTAAATACAGAATTTAGTTCACAAGATATCCAGTATATGGCACAAGCTGTATATGGTGAAGCTAGAGGGGAATCGTATGAAGGTAAAGTTGCTGTTGCGGCAGTTATTTTAAACCGTGTTGAACATCCTGATTTTCCTAATACTGTTAAAGGTGTAATATTTGAAACAAGAGCATTTACAGCTGTAGCTGATGGGCAAATCTGGTTAGAACCGGATGCGGAAGCATATAAAGCTGTATATGATGCGATTAATGGTTTGGACCCAACCAAAGAAGCTATCTATTATTTCAATCCTGATACTGCCACTAGTGAATGGATTTGGAGTCGTCCGCAAATTAAGAAAATTGATAGTCATATTTTTGCTTATTGATTTTCCACTTTTTCTTCGTTCTGAAGTCTGATAAGATGATAGAAATAGGAACGGGGGAAATGTATAATGATAAAAAGAAATTTAATAGGTTTATTTAGAAGTTTTGAGCAAACTGGTGATAAGGCAAAATATCCAGGTCTTGAGACTAGAACTTTTAAAGTTTCTAAAGATAAATTATGGGACGAGCTCATTTATGTTTTGAAACAGCATAAAATTAAAGTCGTTCATGAAGTGAAAAGTGTTGGAGAATTGATTATAGAAAAAAGAACAATATCAGGAAGAGTGCAGGACGTAACAATTACTTTATATGATATTAACCCAATAAAAACAGCGATTGATATTTATTCAGCATCAAGAGGAAATTTTGGGGATTTGGGTTCTAATTATCGAACAATATTGGATCTTTTAAAAATAATTGATCAAAAATTCGCACAATTTAAGGAATGATGAAAAATGTAACAGCTAGAGGTGAAAATCCTTCTAGCTGTTTTATTATATTTAAAGTTATACTAATTTTTTAACAGCGTTAATTGCTTCTTCGTAATTTGGATGGTCCGTCATTTCTTTTAAATACTCTGTATATTGAATTGTATTATTTTCATCAAGTACAAAGATGGATCTCATATCTAAACGAATTTCTTTAATTAGTACGCCGAAAGCTTCACCAAATGAATTGGTTTTATAGTCGGATAAAGTCACAACCTTATCCACACCAGCAGCCCCACACCAGCGTGCTTGAGCCATTGGAGTGTCTGCACTAATGGTTAAGATAATAACATTGTCACCAAGTTCAGCTGCTGCCTCATTAAATTTACGAGTTTGAGCATCGCAAACTCCAGTATCTATAGATGGAACTACACTAATTAATTTCACTTTTCCATCATATTCTGAAAGTGAAACCTCGGTAAATAAATCTTTATTCACTTTAAAATCTGGTGCTTTATCTCCAACTTTTAATTCAGGTCCAATTAATGTAAGTGGGTTCCCTTTAACTGTAGCAATTCCAGTACGTTCTTGCGTCACAATCAATTCCTCCTTATAATATGTAGTAGAAAAACATCTTCTTAATTATAAACATTCTAAATAACGTTTGTCCAATAAAAAAGGAGCAAAATAATGATATTTTTGCGTTTTGAAAGTTTTCGTGAATATTTAAAATTCTATCCTGTAACTGCTACCCTTCTAGGGCTCAATTTAATCATGTTTTTCATTACTTTTATTTTTTCATTATTTTATGGTGAAGTTGTGTCATTGTATTTATTAGGTGCTTTAATATATCCGTCTGAAATTTCAGATCTGTGGAGAATCATCAGTTCAATGTTTTTGCATGGAGGTTTTGAGCATTTTCTTTTTAATGGATTTTCTTTGTTTTTATTTGGACCTGCATTAGAAAGATTATTAGGTAAATTGAAATATATTGTGTTATATTTTTGTAGTGGTATTATTGGGAATATCATTAGTATTGCAGTTTATGGTACAGAATTATTTTCAGTAGGTGCCTCCGGAGCAATTTATGGACTATTAGGGGCTTATTTATTTATAGTTGTATATTTAAAGCATAGAATCGACCCTCAATCAAGAACTACCGTCATTGTTATATTATCAGTAGGCATGGTTTATTCCTTTTTCAGTGAAAGTGTAAACATATCTGCACATTTAGGGGGATTAGCTGCTGGTTTTGTAACTTTTTCATTACTGATAAGAAAAAATCATATTTAAGAAATTCATTCTATATTTATTAAAAATTTAAAAATTTGAATTAAACTTTGGAGAGATTGATTTTGGAACTTAGACAATTAATATACTTTGTGAAAGTCGCAAACAAACAACATGTTACAAAAGCTGCGGAAGAGCTTCATGTAGCTCAATCAGCAGTGAGTCGTCAAATCCATCAATTAGAAGAGGAATTAGGTGTTAAACTGTTTATTCCTAAAGGAAGAAATTTGCAATTAACCCCTGTAGGTAAACTTTTTTTAAGAAGAATGGAATCAATTATTAGTCAATTTGATAAAGCGGTTGAGGAAGTTCATGAGTTTATGGACCCTGAATTAGGTGAAATACGGTTGGGATTTCCTCATAGTTTAGGGGTGGATTTTGTCCCCCTATTGGTATCAAAATTTAAAAAGACTCATCCTAATGTGAAATTTAGGTTTAAGCAAGGAAAATATAATACATTAATAAAATCTTTAAAGAAGGGTGAAATCGACTTAGCTTTGATTTCCCCCTTTCCAGAAGATGATGATTGTGTTACAGGTGAGATATTGCTTACTGAAGAACTTTTTGCAATACTTCCTCCAGATCATATTTTGTCTAATGAAAAAGAAATTCGATTAGATCAACTGAAAGATGATTCTTTTGTTTTGTTTAATGAGGAGTATTCTTTACGTACTATCGTATGGAATGCTTGTGAAATTGCTGGATTCACACCCAATATAGGGTTTGAGGGAGAGGAAACAGATACGATTAGAGGTTTGGTGGCTGCGGGAATGGGCGTAAGCTTGCTACCAGAAATTGCTTTAAAAAATAGCTTAACCTCTTTACAACCTGCAAAAATAAAAGTCATTGATCCAGTTGTAGATCGTACTATCGGTATTATCCACCGCAAAGAGGAAAAACTTCCCCTTGTTGCCGAATTTTTTAAACGTTTTATCACAGATAATTTTAAAGGATCAAACTAAATCTTTAGAGTTTTATTAGTTCAATTCAAGTAAAAAAAACCGCTCAAATGAGCGGTTTTTAGTTTCCGAACTATTCTCTATTATTGAATAATATTAAAATGTATTTAAGCAATTCGAGTAAAGCAACCAATGCAGATGCAACATAAGTTAAAGCCGCGGCATTTAATACCTTTGCAACACCACTCTCTTCTTGGTTGCCAATATAGCCTTCAGAGACCATAATGGCCCTTGCTCTGTTACTAGCATTAAACTCTACAGGTAATGTAACCAATTGAAAGGCAACAGCTACTGAGAAGAAAATTACACCTGCTAAGATTAATCCTGTTGCTTGAAACAAAAATCCACCAATTAACAAAAAGGGTGCAGC